>JAXLYM010000017.1:0-215383 GCA_046351455.1 Polyangiaceae bacterium | reverse complement strand
GCGCGGCCTACGCGCCGAACATCGTGGAGCGGATTCGGTACTCCCGCTCTTAGGCGCAGCGTCGCGCGCGATGCGTCCGGCTCGCCGTCTTGTCAACGTTTCACGCGGCTCCGGCGGTCGATTTGGGTTGCGGTCGAAACCGCCTCCTACGCACCTACCGCAACCCAATTCTGCGCGATCGGGCTCGCGATCCGTGGCTCCGTCTGCGAGCGAGCGTTACGAGTCTGAGGGTCCCCACAGAGGAGATTGGCACTCATGAGATCGACTGTTGCGGCCTCCGTCGACGCGTCCGCGCGTGATCGAAATTCCGTGTTTGTGGCCGCGCCGGCGGGCGAAGGACGTATTCGGGCCGCCGCGCGCGCCGGCTTGCGCCGCATCAAGGACGCGGCTCGCTGGCTGTTCGACGCTGCCAGTGGAGTCGGCTCAACGCTGCTTGCGTTCGCGCGGAAAGTGAAAGGAGGAGTGTCGCGACGCAGCTCGCGGACGAACGCGTCGCACCTGCGGCTTCCACGCGTACCGAAGGAGCACGAGACGACCGCGCCGCACACGCAGGCGACGACCATCGAGCCGTCGCACGCGCCGATCGCGGTGACGGTGACCACCGTCGACGTGAGCCCCACTCCGCCGCGCGCGGACCGCCACGAGCATGAGGCGCCTCGGCACACTCCCGAGATCGCGCCCCGTGAGAAGGAGTCTGTTCGCGAGCACGCCACGAACCCGGACGCGGCGAAGCTGGACGCGACGACCGAGCCGCAGCGCCCGCCGACAAAGCGCGTTCGCGTGATCGGTCGGGACGAGGGTTGGCCGTTCCTCATCCATGTCGTCGAGGATGTCGTGGTGGAGCCCGCGCACGTGAAGTTCGAGCTTGGCGCCCCGCCCCCGGAAACGTGGCCTTTCCGCGTGCCGGGGTTCGCCGTCAACGTGGCCGGGGTAGTCGTCGAGGACGTGTTCTGACGGCAACGCGAGCCGTTCGAGGGGCCACCCCCACAGCTCGTGATTATCGAACGTGGGCGCGTAGCGCGTACGGCCGCACCTATGCAAAGAGGAACGCGCGCATCCAAGTCGTCGATGCGTTCCGTGCGGTTCTGAGCGTGTGACCATGATGCGGCGCTCGGCCGCGGAGTTTCGACGGTCGTAGCAGAGTCCTCCGCATGTCGCCCCGCGCCTTTTCCTAGGTTCCCCAATTCTCTTTTCACACCCTCCACGTGACGCCGAAGCGCTGCAACGGCGCGACTTGTTCCCACCCCGCGGCACCACGTAGAAGGCCCTCCCCGGTCTTGGATCGGCGACTCCTTCACTCCCTTCAACAAAAGCCCTTGAAGGCACCGCGGACAAGTTTCCCTTCGCGATCTTCACCGCCGCTTTTCGTCGAAGACAAAGCAAGCGGGGCAGCTAGGCAAACTCCTACCCTCCTACGCGGCAGCTTTCCCGGAGTGTCCGAGCGGGGCGAATCTCACCGTCCTTCACTTCCTCGCCGACCGTAAGGGCGAGCATCGCCCAAGCGCTACGCATATGTTCTAATTGGCTCTCATCCAGGATCTTTGCTGGGCGATCGGAGAAGTAGGGTTCCCAGTGCCCCGGACGCAAGCAGCAAACCTAACGACCCCACAAGTGAAAGGAAGATGTGAACCCAAACGGGTACCTTTTCGCTCTGTCTCGCTAGCACATAGACCGCAGTCGCGAGCAAACTCGCAGTAATCTCAGTGGTCGCGAGCAGGAGCAGAAGACGGCGCGTGCGCTTTGTCATGGCTCACCGAGCTTTCGAGTGGCGTCGGACATCAGTTCTTCGTCGTGCTGCGATTCGCCCCAATCTGCACTCGATGCAGGATTTGGCGGCGCGGAACTAAGCTTGATTCGCTGCTGTGCCTCAGATTGGATACGAAGTTTCGCCCCGGAAACAGGATCGCTTGTGTCAGCAACTGTGGCATTAGATGCCTGGTTAGGTTGTTGTGCAGACATGGTAGCGATATTAACAAGAATCTCGCTAAGCCGATCAGCCTTAGCTTTTACTGCCTTCCATTGGCTCCTTTGCCGTGCGATCCGCACGGCGAGAAAGATTGTTAGAATACCTAAAACTAGAGCGACGGAGCCGACTATGCTTACCCAGAACGCGCCCCACTTGATGGCATCCAACACCGCTCCGATAATCGGGCCCCCAGCGCCAACAAGCGCCCCGAAGCCCACTCCACCCGTAAGCCATAAATCGGCCGCGGTGCTCTCTGTATGTGCCGTGTCGCCAACTCGATCTAAGAGTATCAACAAGGAACGGTTCACCCGGACCTTATCGGGTGACTGCACCGCTTCGATGGTGAGATCTCGAAGTGCGACATTGCATGCTGCCGGGTCCTCAAGATTGTACGCCGCCTTCAGCGCGGAAACCCCATCAATCCAATTCATCGGTTCGGTTTGTAGCATGTCTTCCTTCCTGACCGAATCGCGGGGGATCCCTCCGAAACGGCTCCCGACGCGGCGAATCGCACCGAAACCGCGCACGAGGCGGCGGATCGCGCGGTGGCTCACACCAAAGCGGATTGCGCTGCGGAGATCCGCACCGAAGATCAAACCGAGGAAATCAGCGTCGCTGAGCTTCGCGCTGCTTACGTCTACACCCCTGAGAATCGTGCGGAAGAACTTCGCGTTGCTGAGATTCGCGTCGCGGAGATCCGCCTTTACGAGCTTCGCGCGCCGTAGGTTCGCGTTGTTGAGATTCGCGGCAAAGAGGGTCGCACCGCGGAGGTCCGCGCCGCCGAGGTCTGCACCGCCGAGATTCGCGCTGATGAGCTTGGCACCGCTGAGCTGGGCGTGGCGGAGGTTCGCGCCATTGAGGTTCGCGCCATTGAGATTCGCGCCGCTGAGGTCCGCACCAGCGAGATCCGCACCAGCGAGGTCAGCGGCGCTGAGGTCCGCACCAGCGAGGTCAGCGTTGCTGAGCTTCGCGTGGCGGAGGTCCACCCTGCAAAGTTCAGCACCGCTGAGGCACGCATTGCGGAACTCAGCGCCGCTAAGTTTCGCATCGCTGAGGTGTGCTCTCCTGAGGTTCCCACCGTTGAGGTCCGCGCAGTTGAAGGTCACACCGCTGAGGTCCGCATCGCTGAGGTCCGCGCCGCTGAGGTCCGCGCCGCTGAGGATCGCGTGGCGGAGGTTCGCACTGCTGAGCTTCGCGTCTCTGAGGTTCGCGCGGTTGAATTCCCGCTCGCCCGCGGCGTAGTGGCGCAGAAGGTTTTCGACGTTTGTCTCTTGCTCCGGTTCAGCCAAGGTCCGCTACGGCGAGAGTATCATGCCGCGTCCCCTCACTATAGCAAGCTCACCGCCCGCGTCACCGCGGACCGCTCGTCGCTCCGCACCTGGCGGTTATCCCATCGCACGTAAGCGAGGACCATGCAGAGCACGCGCGACCTACTGCCGGCACACGCGCTTCTTGATCCCGGTCTTCTTCGCCGTTTTCGAGGGAGCGACGCCGCTGCATCCCCTCGAAGACGATCCCCGCCGCATGCGTCCCACGCCGGATCATCCAGCGCAAACCCGCTCGCGAACGTTGCATCGCCGAGCAGTTCTTGCGCTTCCATCGCGGCTCGTCTGCACGGTTGGAAGCGCCGTCGGACCGTCGAAGCACTGGTAGATCTCGAAGCACTGTCCGATGTCGCACGCCACCAAGATCGACGCGGGCTTTGCAAGAATCCGTGCGTTGCCAAGCGTTTGCCCGTGCGCATCATTTCATGGCGATGTACCAGGCGTTGGAGTCGCCCTTGCCGTGTCCGAACTCCTTGGCGCCGTTATGGGTCGCCTGCTTCGTGTCGAGGAGAAAGCTCTCGTTGTAGAAATCAATCCGCTTGACGTGTTTCTTACTTTGTGAATCGCGCTCGCGTACCTCGCACTCGGGCACGTGCCGATCGCATGTAGGATCGCCGCTCGGAGGATCGGGCCACGCCAAACCGAGCATTTCGCAAAGCGAGGTCAAGAAGAGATTTTTTGGCCGTTTCGAAGCGCTGGAGCCTTCCCGGTGCGCCCTGAAGGCGGGGAGGTCCGCTCCCATGGGGCGGCGATGCTAACCGAACGTCGCGCAGGACGTGGGGTGCGCGTTCGCGACGTCGGGACGATCGGGGGAAGGCCGCCCGCGGGGCTTGCTCAACCCCCCTGCGTGGTCACCTTCTGAGGAGGCGCGCGATGGTCTCGTGGATCAACACCACTCCTTCCATGTCACCTGCTCTGGCCAGTAGGGCGAGATCGGCAGAAAGCCGCGCGATCACTTCCGCCCGCGGGTCGCTGGTCCAACGCTGGTCCAAGGTCGCCCGCTCGCGCTCCGCGATCGGTGCCGCCGCGCTGCACGAATCGCCTTGTTTGGAAGGCGATCCGGCTCCTTCCGCGACATCAACGTCGGCCGGGGTCTGAGACTCCTTGTAAAACCACGAAGAAGCGTCTGTCTGCCCGTGCTCGTCGCGACGTGAACCAGCTCTGGAGCTGCTCTTTTGAGATTTTTTGGGGGGCGCGGGAAAGACCACGTCTTCACTGGCGCGCCCTGTCACGCGTCGATGAAGCCGCCGCGGAGGGGCCTCTGTGTAAAGAAACGATAAGGCCCCCTTCCCGCCCCGAAGCGATGCGTTAAAAGGCGCGCCCATGGCACGACCCACGCTCTCCCCCGACAAGGTCTCTCAAGAAGCTGCGGATCTCGTGGCGAACTTCCACCGCGCGATCGTCGACGAGGTCGCGGCCGCCGTCGCGAAGGACCACATCGTGGTGGTCGGCATGGCGACGAACCCCTTCGTGAAGAAGGCGCGCAAGCAGCTCGAAGCCGAGGGCGTCCCGTTCACGTTCCTCTCCTACGGCGGCTACGCCTCCAAGTGGAAAGAGCGCCTCGCCCTCAAGCTGTGGGCCGGCTTCCCCACGTTCCCGATGGTGTTCGTGGACGGCACGCTGATCGGCGGCAACGCGGAGCTCGAGGCGTACCGCGCGGCCGGCAAGCTCAAGAAGTGAGACAGGCGCCGGGGCGCCGCGCCATGATGGCGCCTCCATGACGTCCCGACGCTTCCCCTCTCTTCTCTTCGTCTCCTCCCTATCGATATCGCTCCTCGCGTGCGGCTCCCGCAGCGCGCTCGACGGGACGATCACCGCATCCTCCGGCGGGTCCGGCGGCTCCACGACGACCAGCACGGCCGGCGCAGGCGGCGCCACCACCACGACGACGCCGACGCCGACGAGCACCGAGACGCTCTGCTCGCTGCTCCTCTCGCAGCCTCCGGTGATCGCCACGCCGAACGGCGTCGCGCGCAGGCCGGGCCTCGGCGCGGTCGCCGGCACCACCACCGTCATGTTCGGCGCGCTCTACGCGGAGGCGGACGGCCAGCACGCGCGGTTCTCCACGATCAAGGATCCGTGGACCAGCTGGCCTCCGAAGATCGAGTCGACGATGGCCGCGCCCGGGTTCGTCGTGCAGGACCTCGCGATGAGCACCGGCCCCACGAACGCGCTCGCGCTCGTCGCGGTGCCCGGCGCCGTCCCGTACCTCATGACCCTCGACGAATTCAGCCTGACGAGCGATCCGTTCCTCAGCCTGGGATCGGGCGACATCCTCTACGTGGCCGGGGTGGAAGGCGTCTCCATCGGCGCGATCAAGTACCTCATCCAGGAGAACGACGAGAAGATCGAGGTCGGGAGCTTCACGCCGAACGGCCTCCCGCAGTCGGAGCCGCCGACGGTGTGCATCAGCTCGAAGATGCACGCGGCGGCCGCCCCGAAGAGCACCGGCTTCCTGAGCGCCGTCTCGATGCCGGGCGACCTCGCGGACATCTGCTTGCCGATGACGCCCGCGAAGGCCACGCGCGTCGCCATCATGCGGTACGAAGCGCCCTCTTCACCGGGCGGTTCGCTCGACGTGTGGGCCGGCGACTCGTTCCAGGAGACGGAGCCGATTCAGCTCCTCGCGATGGCGCCGGCGTCGTTCGGAGGCTGGGTGGTGTACCAGACCGACGGCAGCACCAGCGAGCAGATGCCGGCGATCCTCGCGGCGCCGTTGAACACGAGCGGCTACCTCGTCGACGGCATCCCGGGCCCGTTCGCGGTCTCGCCGGAGGGTGTCGAGTGGCCGTACGTCGGCGCCGCGCAGCTCGCGGGGGACGCGCTCGCGGTCGCGCACGTGGAGACGATCGATCCCGCGGCGCCCGCGATCGTGATTCAGGTGGCCGAGCCGAACGGCAAGCTGGGCCCATCGCTCACGATACCGACGAACGGCGCGTGGCCGACGGGCCGGATCGAGCTCTTGCCCTCGCCGGAGGGCCTCAGCTTCCTCGTCGCGTGGGAGACGAACGAAGCGACGCAGGACCGGATCGCGCTCGCCCGCGTCGACTGTATCGCTCCAATTTGATTCGAATACACCCGGTGCCCGCGGCAGGGGTGCGATGCAGTCGCACAAATCTTTGGATTCGTGTGCCTTTCATCATCCGCGTTCTTGCCAACGAAAGAGGAGCCTCGTAGCGTCGGTGTCAGGAGGCTCGTATGAGCGTTCTGAAAGGCACTTCGGCCGCGCTCGCAGCCAGCGAGTCGCAGGCGACCACAGAATCGCGCGATGAACCAGGTGAGACGAGCGTTATCCGGACACGCGAGGTTGCTCCGGAGCGTGACCGGTCCGCGCGGTCCCAGACGGGAGACTCCGGCGCCGGAGCCTCACCTCAGAGAATGCCGACCTTCCCGCGCTTCGATCGCGCGCGAGCCACGCTCGCCCGCGAGCGCGCCGTCAAATACCTCCTGACCCACAGGGTGGAGGCCCCCAATCAGGAGGGCTTCCTCTTCCATTCTCCGATGGAGGGCCGCGTCCTCGACACCGCGCTCACACTGCACCTTCTGCAGAAGCACGGCCTCGATTTCGTGTGGCAAGAGCGGCTGCGCGACTTCCTCGTGAGTCACGTCACCAACGCCGATGTCCTCAGCACGACCGTCGCTCAAGCGGTCCTGCTCATCTCCCGCGGAGGAAAGACGCGGCGCGATGATCCGGTGTTCAGCGCCGGTCAGGGCCGGCTCCTTCAGGGGTTGAAGCACGCGCGCCGCCGCAAGAAGGCCCTCATCGGCACGTTGCTCGCGGAGGTCTCGGCGATCTCGTACGAGTCTGTCACGTTCGACCCCCAGAATTTCCTGGACGAGGTCACTCACCTCTTCAGCGAGATCTACTTCGCGGCGCTCAAGATCATCCACGGTCGCCGCCGGGGAGCCTCGGAGTCGAGCCTGGGGAACGACATCGCCTTCCTGGAGCGGATGCAGGCCGAGGGCGGCAGTTGGGAGCAGCAGAGTCTGCTCACGATCGTGGCGCTGCTCGCGCTCGGCCCGGCGAGCCCTTCGTTCGAGCCCGGCCTCTCGTTCCTCCGCCGGATGACGCGGGAGAACGGGGGCGTGGCCTTCTGCGACAACCTCAACCTCTGGACGACCGGCCTCGCCGGCCTCGCGCTCGTCGAGAGAGAGGACATCGACCGAGCCGACCTCCTCGCCGTGACCGAATACATCGTGTCTCAGCAGCAGCCGAGCGGCGGTTGGGCCTTCAGCGAGGGCGTCATTCAGACGGACACCGACACGTCGGCGCAGTGCGCGCAGCTCCTCCTGCAGGTCGACAAGGAGCGTTACGCGGAGCAGATCGACGCGGCGCACGCCCACTTCGCGGAGCGGCAGCGGCCGGACGGCGGATATCCGACGTACGAGGTCGCGGGCGAGTCCGAGGCGACGATGACCGCGAACATCGCGCTCATCCAGGCCATGAGCATCGAAGCGCACCCCGAGTTCCAGGAGCGCATCGAGCGCGCCCTCGCGTTCCTGTGCGCGCACCAGAGCCCCGACGGCACCTTCGAGCGAAGCTGGAGCCTGAGCGAGGTCTATTCGATCTTCCGGGTGAGCTGGGCCTTCAACGTGTGCTCGCGGCTGGTGACCGGGCCCGAGCTCGACGAGGCGCGGCGCCGCTCGGCGACCTACCTCCTCGCGACGCAGCGCCCCGACGGCGGCTGGGGCCACACGGCCACGAGCCCGAGTGACGCGCTCAGCACGTCGTATGCGCTCCTCAGCTTGAAGCTGCTCGACATGCCGGTCCACCGCGCGCACTTCACGCGCGGGCTCAATTACCTGCTCTCCCAGCAGGACCCGGAGACGGGTGAAGTGGTGTCCATCCCGGACGTCGTGGGCCCGCGGCCGATCGTGTTCAACATCCCGCTCCTGTCCACGGTGTTCGCGGTCATGGCGCTGCGGGCCCTCGAGACGTGACCGCCGACGAGCTGGCCCCGTTCGCGGCCATCCTCACCGATCCTCCCACGCGCGAGCTCACGGAAGAGACGCTCCGGTGGGTTCGCGCACACAACGTATTCGAAGGAACCCGGCTCCAGGGCAGCGCGCGCCTCGTGGTCGTGGCGAGCGTCTACGCGAAGCTGTGCTCTCCGCCCTTCGCCACCGCCCGCCAGCACCGGGTCGCGGCGCTGTTCACGCTGCTGTTCTTCTACATCGATGACGCGCCCGCCGAGGAGCTGCCCTCTCTGCTCTCCGGGACGGAGCCGTGGACGGTGGGCCGACTGACCCCTTGCATGCGGGCCTTCCTCGACGAATTCCGCGAGATGACGACCTGCACGGAGGAGCTGCGAGAGAGCCTTTCGCGCTCCTACCACGGCTATCTGAGAGCCCGCGCCGAGGAGCTCCACAACAAGGCCCGTCCGCTCTCCGTGGACGAGCACTGGGCGTTCCGGCAGAAGACGATCTTCATGGATCCGTACATCGATCACTGGATGATCCTGCTCCAGCTCGACACGACCACGTTCTCCGTGGCGTCGTTCGCCGCCGCGCGGACGCTCGCGACGGACATCGTCCTCTTGTCCAACGACCTCGGCTCGGTGGAGCGGGATCGCCCCGACGGCGCGTCCCCCGACGACCTCAACCTGGTGGACGCCTTCGTCCGCGAGCGAGGCTGGTCCCGCGTGGAGGCGATCGAGCGCCTGATCGAGCGCCACAATCAGATGGTTCAGGACGTACGGGCGGCTCTCCGCGCGTGCGCGGACGCCTCGGGGACGGAGTCGGCCCGCTCCTATGCCGCGCTGCTCGCGAGCATCGTCGACGGGAACCTGGGCTCACTGCGGGCGCTGAAATTCCGATACACCGGGATCGCGGCCACGCTGCGCCGGCTCGAAGAGGTGAGCTGGGCGCACATTCAATGAGAGCTATTTCTCGGGTCGGGTGGTGCGGTGGAAGTCGACCCACTTCCGCGCCTCGCCGTCGTTGGCCACGAAGGACAGCGGGATGTCCGTGCCGAGATTGACCATCATGTAGACCTTGTTGAGGATCGACAGGACGAGCTGCATCTGGCGGGAGGCCCCGTGGATGATGACCGCCCGCGCCGGCGGCACCTCCTTGATCGCCTTCTTCGCCGCCGTCGTGAACGAGCCGAGCCCGCCCGCCGACACGATGAGATACACCTTGCCGGGGATGTCCTTCAGGAACTGGGCGAACCGGAGCTGCTCCTCTCCTGCCACATCGCCGGTGAGGGTGAGGACGACGACGTCCGGCGCCTCGAAGCACATCGAGTGAGCGCCAATCTTTTCCTCGCGATTCTCGTTCGACATCGGAGCCTCGTCGCGCGCCAAGCAGGGAGTCCATGCGCGCGCCGTTCAGGGGAGGTCCGCACGATATAGGCCCGTCCCGAGCGGTGCAAGACTCTCTCGTGAACGGTCACTCTTCGAGCGCCTTCACCTCGACCACCTCGCGCCCTTGATCGTCCGCCTCCACGGATGCGATCTGGCGGTACGTCACGCGGATCCGCTGGCCCACGTGCAGATCCGCGTCACGCACGGGCAGCGACCAGGCCTCTCCGCCGATCGTCACGCGGCACCGCGACGGGCGCAGGCGCTCGTTCGCGACCGCGTCGATCGCGGCGTCCTTCGTCAACGGGGCGTGCGCCATCCAATGAATCGCGAGGAACACCGTCGCCGTCACGCTCACCATCAACGAGACGCACGCGAGCACGAACGCCTCCCGCCAGAACGGCGTGATGAGCAGGAGCACCGGCCCCATCACCGCGAGCACCGTGAACAGCGCGAGCAGCGCCGCGCGCCCGACGCGCTCCCGGAGGGGGACGCGGTACACCACTCGCCACTGCTGAATCGGCGCATTCCGGTACGCGGACACGGGCCGAAGCTTTGCGCCTCCGGGCGATCCCGGTCAAGCCTCGCCGCGCGCCGCGCGCCCCCTCCACGGTCAGACAAAGGCCGCGCGATCAGCCGCCGTGCGCGCCTTGTTTCAGCGGAGCCACGGGCACGAGCGGCAGCCGCTCCTGGAAGCACGAGAAGCACGCCGGCGCATAGCTCTCGTCACCGCCGAGGACGATCTGATCGCCCGAGAGCGTGGGCTTCCCGTCGACGAACCGCATGTTGAGGATCGCCTTGCGGTTGCAGAACTGGCACGTGACCTTGACCTCCTCGATGCTGTCCGCGAGCTCCAAGAGGCGGCGCGATCCCTCGAAGAGGCGCGACTGGAAATCGGTGCGCAGGCCGTAGCAAATCACCGGGACGCCCGGCCGCAGCGCGATGCCGCGGAGCTGCTCGACGACGCTCGCGGAGAGGAACTGCGCCTCGTCCACGAGCACGCACGCGAGGCCCACGAAGTGCTCCGGATCGAGCACCGTGTCGCGATCGAGCAGCACGTCCGCCTCGATCTTGAGGCCCGAGCGCGAGACGATCCCCTTGTCGGAGAAGCGCGTGTCCAGGCGCGGTTTGAGGAGCGTCACCCGCTTTCCCTGCGAGCGGTAGTTGTGCGCCACGGCGAGCAGGTTCATCGTCTTCGCGCTGCCCATCGTGCCGTGTCGAAAGTAGAGCTTCGCCATGCCGGCGCGCGGATACCACGGCCGAGGCGTTTCGGGCATATCCTCCGGCCCGCCGATGTGACGAGCCCTCTTTCCCTTCGCCCGACGCCCGCTCCTTCTCGCGTGCGGATCCCTTATTTTTGCGGCCTCTGCGTGCGGTCCGGTCCCCGCGAAGGTGACGCCCGCGCCGCAGCCCACCGCGGCCTCGGTGACTCCGCCCGCGCTCCCGAACGCGCCCGCGATCGTGATGCTCGCCGGATCGCGCTCGCGCACGGCCGCGTCGACAGGGCCGTTCGCGGGTCGCGGCGTCGTCGCGCCGTCGAACGAGTCGCTCGCGAAATGGGTGGAGCCCGCGCTCGACGAAGACGCGCCGAACATCTGGGAGCAGACCGTCGCGGCGGGGGCGCGCGCGGCCATCCTTCGTCGAGGCGACGCGCTCTACGTGGCGCACCTCGATCGCGGCGTGACGGGGCCGATCGCGCTGCCGCAGCGCACGTTCTGGGTCGGGCTCGACGAGGCCGACGCGCTCTACGCCGCGCGCTCGGACGGCACGCTGCTCCGCGTGAACGATCTCGCGAAGGTCACGGACGCAGGGAATTTCGAGCCGATCGTGTCGATCCCCTCGGCCGTCGCGTGGGACGTCACCGAGGGCCGCATCGTCGCGGCGGGCGGCGCGTTCGCGTTCGTGTCGAGCGACGGGGGCGCTTCGTTCCAAGCCTCGCCGCTGCCTGCGCGCGAGTCCGCCGAGCAGATCGTCGCGCGGCCGGACGGCGTGGTGGCGGTGCTCTCGCACGCGGACGGCGACGCTCGGAGCCGCGCCGTGTGGATCTCGAACGACGGCGCGCGCACGTTCCACGCGTCGCATTTCCCGGCGCGATCGCTGCGGCGGATCGGCGCGCGCATCCTCGGCGAAGGCGACGGCTGCGAGGCCCGGCTCGCGACCGACGGACGCACCTGGAACGCCGGCGAGGAGCGCGACGACACGTGGAGACTGGAGCACGGCTGGAGCCGCATGCTCGGCGTCTGGTCGCAGGCCGGCGGCAACGTGCCGTCTCGCCTCCTGACGCTGCGGGAGCCCGCGGCGCCGAGCCCCTCGTCGACGCGCATCGATGAACAAGGCCTCTGCCCCGCGAAGCCGCCGAAGGGGAAAGGCGGCGGCAGCGGGGACGGCGTGCTCGGCGCCCTCGGAAGAGGCGGTATCGGCCTGCGGACCGGCGCGATGCAGCTCCTCGACGCGCGCTCTCCTAGCATCCCGCGGACGCGCACGGCGTGGGGCTTCCTCGGCGACGGGACGTGCGACGCGGGCGACGTGGTCACGCAATGGAAGACGGACGATTGTCGCGCGGACAGGCCGCTCACCCGCGCTCCGCGGATCGCCCGGACGGACGCGGAGACGCTGGGTTTGCAGGTGATGGACGCGCCGCCCGGGTGCGATGAAAAGCACCTGTTCAATGCGCGCGGGACGGCCGCGCTCCTCTGCAAGAGCGGGGCGACGGATCGCGCGGTGTACTTCGCGGGGCGCGACGGCCGCTGGTACGCGGAGGGCACCGTCACGTGCGCCAAGGACGCGCGCCTGTTCGAGGTGAAGGAGGACGGCACGCTCGCGATCGCCTGCGATCTCCGCTCCGACGGGGGACGCGCGCTGTGGGTGCGCCGCCCGGCCTCGATCGGGACGAAGGACGCGTTCCGCAAGGTGGATGTCGAGGGCGCGCTCGCGTATCGGCTGCTCGACGGGGGTCGCGTCGCGATCGTGACGTCGAAAGGCAAGGACGACGCGTGGGGCGGATTCGGCCTCGGCGGCCTCGGCGGGAGCGGCAGCCTCGGGACGATCGGCGTCCACAAGGGCGCCTCTTCCAAACAAGGCACCTCCAAGGACACCTCTCCCAAACAAGGCACCTCCAAGGACGCCTCTCCCAAACAAGGCACCTCCGGCAAGGCGCCCGCGAAGCCCGCGGGCACCGTGGCGCGGGGGGAGTCCATCGGGCTCGGCTCGATTGGCACCCTCGGTCGCGGCAAGGGCTCCGGGACCGGATTCGGAGGCGCTTCGAAGAAGGATCCCGCCGCCGAGCGCGCGCGCCACACGTTCTCCGTGACGATCGACGCACCGGACACCGCCCCTACCGTCGCCGCAAAGGATCTGTATACAACCGAGGACGTCGCCGGGATCGCCTCCACCGAGACGCGCCTGTACTTCCGGCTGGAGACGCCGGCGCACGCCCCTCTGGCGAAGCCGAACGCGCGCTTCGTGCTCCTCGACGGCGGCAAGCTGAAGACCGTCCCCGCGAAGGAGACGCCGGAAGAGCTGCGCGACGACGAGCCGCTCGCCGTCTTCGGCCGCTCGTATTCTTTCGGGATGGCCGCGCCGGGCGGGCTCGCCGCGGACAGCACGCACGTCTACTGGGCCGACACCGAGGCAGGGACGATCCTGCGCGCCCCCAAGGCCGGCGGAAAGGCCGAGATCGTGACGAGCGGCCTCGCCGGCCCCCTCGCCGTCGCGGTGGACGAGGCCCGCGTCTACTTCACCACGATCGGCAAGCGGTACGGCGATCCCGGCGCCGTGGGATACGCCCCGAAGAGCGGCGGCGAATACATGGTGCTCAAGGACGGCCTGTTCCGCCCGGTCGCGGTCGCGGTGGACGCCGGCGCGGTCTACTGGCTCGTTCAGGGCCACGAGCAGAGCACCACCGGCTACGTCTTCAAGACTCCGAAGAACGGGTCCGCGCCCGCGATCCTCGCGCACCACCTCGTGAAGCCGGAGGCGATGACGCTCGCGGGAGGCAGCCTGTTCGTCGGCAGCGGATGGGGAGAGGTGGTCCGCGTCCCGGTGGACGGCTCTCCGGCCACGTACCTGGGCGGCCGCGGCGCGGAGGTGCCGGCGCTCGCGGTGACGGGCGACGCGGTGCTCTGGCCGGCCGGCGGAGAGCCAGCGATCGCGTCGATGCCAGTCTCCGGAGGGCCCGTGTCCATCGCCGTGCGAACGTCCTTGTCCGTGACGGCGCTCGCGGCCGACGGCAAGGATCTGTGGCTCCTCGCGCTGGGGACCAACGAGCTCGCGCGCGCGAAAGGGAGCTCGGGGAAGGCCGAGATCCTGACAGGCGATCTCACCTCTCCGAGCGCGGTGCTCGCGGACGAGACTGGCAGTTACGTCCGCGAGAACGACGGCGCGCGCCTCCGCCGCATCCCGCCGAGCGGCGGAAAGCCCACGACCCTGTACGATCGGAAGACGGACTGACCGTCAGAACGAGGTGGAGAAGGCCACCTTGCCGATGAACCCGGACAGATCCACCGGCGGCATCGGGACGTCGCCGAAGGTGCGCGTCTGATCGTCCTCGGTCAGGTCCGTGGGGCGCAGCTTCAACGTGGCTGTCCCCGACAGACGATAACCGAGGTCCAGGGAGATCCAGAAGCTCGCGAGCGGGCCGTCCGGGTGACCGATGGCGCCGACGCGCGCGGCCGCGCCCGCCGTCATGTCGAGGCCCCACGTCCACGCGGCGCCCTCCAGGTGGTTGCCCAGATAGGCGTCCTTGAGCGAGGCCTCTTCGTGGATCGCCGCCGGCATCAGCCGCAGGAAGAGCCGCATGCGCGAGATCGGCTCCACGCGGCCCTCCAGCCCGAGCGCGAGGCGGTTCACCGTGAGCGACGACTCGGCCCCACGCGCGGTCGCGGTCGCCTCTCCGAAGTTCCACTCGCCCGCGAGGTGGATCGAGAACGGGCGCGAGAACCACGGGCTGAACGTGCCGAAGACCGAAGCCATCGGCAGCGTCCGATTGGTTGAATACGGCTGAAACCCCTCCCCCGGCACGTTGTTGCCGAGGAAGCCGAACCCGAGGGTCCAGTGCTGCTCCACCGGGGTCCACACGCGACGCGGCCTCTCGGGCGCGAGGCGCTCGTCCTCCCCGTCCATCACGCCGAAGCCGGACACCACCAAGGGCGCCGCCGCCTTCTGCGCGACAGGCACCTTGGAGTCCGTGACCGCCGCCTTCGGGCTCGCGGCGGGCGCCTGCGGGGCCGCGGAAGGCGCCTGCGCGTCCGGACCGGGCGCCTTCGAGTCCACGGATGGCGCCTTGTCACCGGCGGGCGCGTCCTCCGTCACAGGCTTGTCCTGCGCGAGGGCGCCCCACGTGAATGCGCTGAGCCCCAGCGCGAGGAGGGCCGAAACGCCTACTCTCTGGCCGTTCATTGGTAATCTCCGAGCAGGATGCCGACGTACTCCGTGGTCTTGTCCACGGAAGGGGCCTCTGCGTCGAGGAGCGAGATCCCCATGCTCCCGACGCCGTGCAGCGCCATCGCCGCGCGCCCGCCGTCCTTCCGGGCCACGTCGAACGCCGCGGTCACGGGGTAATTCAGGTAGAGGTTGCGTGGATGCAGATTGTCCACGCCCACCACCGCGAGGTTGTCCACGCCGGGCGCGAACATCCACAGACGCTGTCCGTCCGACGACGCCGTCATCTGCGTATTCGAGGTGCTCGACGCGAGCGGAGACGCCGTGCGCGCCAGCATGTTGAGCACGAGGAAGCTCGTCCCGCCGTCCGTGACGAGCACCTTGAGGTGATCGTTCGGCGCCGGCACGTCGATCACGCGCTCCACCGGCCTGTCCAGACTGAGCCTCTCCACCGCCTTGTACGGCTTTCCCACGGTGGAGCCGAGCGCGACGAACGCTATTTCGGGGCTCATCGTGGACCAGAGGAGCGCCACGTCGCTCCCCTTCGTCGTCTGCCCCACGACGTCCGTCACGATCGAGAGGTGATCGAACGGCGCGCCGAGCGACACGTTGGTCGCGACGCCCGTCGCCGGCTCCACGAGCACGAGCGCGCTCAGCGTGGGCACCGTCGCGAGCAGCCTGAGGCCGCCGTCCGTCTTGCCGAACGTCACGTCCCCGGGGACGCCGCCGACGTCCACGATGTTCGGCGCCGGCAGGAACGCGTGCGGCGACGTCGCGGCCTTGTCCGCGGGCGTGGGCAGCAGATCGAGCAGGATCACGCTGGAGTCGCCTTCCAGCCGGATCGCCACCCGCGCGTCGTTCGGATCCTCCGGCGCGCCGTCGTCCACGGCGATGCCCACGGGATGCGGGCTGTTCCCGCTGGAGCTCAGCTTCACGGTGATCTCCGGCTTCTCCGGGGCCGCGAGGTCGATGAGCGCCACGTCGCGGTCCGTCCGCACGACGAGGAGCCGGCTCTTGCCGCCCGGCAGATTCAGCTCCGGCGTGAACGTGAAGCCCTCGGGCCGGCCGCCGAAGCTGCGGAGCGTCGTCGGGATCGGGTTCGACTCCGACGGAGGCGCGCTCAGCTTGACGAGCACCAGCTCGTTCGGATTCTGCACGAAGGAGCTGTCCGACGCGCTCGGATAGACCAGCGCGAACTCCGACTTCGGATCCAGCGCGAGGCCCGAGAGCGGGTCCGCGAGCTCGTACCGGGTCGATTGGGGTGCGCCGTTCTCGTCCAGCACGGGGTTCACCGAAAGATCGATGACCGACAGACTCGGCCCCTCGTCGTCCGCCCTGCGCCGCGGGACGTCGCCGCGCGTGAGCACCACGAGGCGGTCCCCCGCCGCGCTCGGCAGCGAGGCCGCATAGCCGCGGTCCATCTCCACCTGCTTCCACGAGAGGGCCTCCGCCGTCTCCGGGGAGGCGTAAATCACGCGCTCCGCGAGCGGATCCACGACGGCGACGCCCGCGCTCATGCCGTGGACCTGCACCTGGGAGTTGTAGTCGAGGGGCTGCTCCCATCGATCGTCACGCTCGCCGCAGCCGGCCGCGAGCATGCCCACACAAGCCATCAGAAAGGTGCGTCGCATGGTCACTCTCCGCTCCCGTCCACCACCTGAGAGCCGAGCTCGAAGCCGGTGATGGTCCGGATTTCCCCCGTCTTGAAATCGATGAACGTGATCCGGCCGTCGGGGTGCTTCTGCGCCACGTAGCCGCGGTCCGCGCCGGCCACGATCCCCGCGGAGATCGGCTGGCTGGCGAGCGTGATCTTGGTCACCTCCAGAGAGGGCATCGCCGTCACGTAGAGTCGATAGGCCTTGTCCGTCTCGTCCCCCGTCGCCACGAGCGCGCGGTGCCCCGAGGGCGAGATCGCCACGCTGACCGGCGCGCCGTCGAGCCCCTGCAGCTTCGCCGGCAGATCCGCCGCCACCGGCAACACGCTCATCGCGGCCGGATACTGCGACGATCCGCCGCTGCCCGGCGTGTGCAGGATCACCGCGTGGGATGCGTCGTTCGTCGGGAATACGGACTGTATTGGCGCCCACAGCTTGAAGTACGAAGGCGCCTTCTGCGCGTCGCTCGTGTCCAGCACGGTCAGGATCGTGGACTCCACCGCGTTCGTATACAGGAACGCGGAGGGGCTCTCCTTCGCGAGCGAGGTCGAGCCGACGACGGCGCCTTGCACGGTGATCGTCGCGAACGTGGCCGGATCCGAGGCGATCGCGGGGATGGGCAGGAGCGACACTTCGCCTTTCTCCCGCACCACGGCCACTGCCACCTTCCCGTCCTGCGAGAGGTCCACGTCGGTCACGGGGCCGGAGAGCGCCACGTCGACGTGCTCGCCGGTCGCCAGCGAATAGACACCCACCGTCGACTGCCCCTCTTGCCGAAGCAGCGCGAGCGCCCCGTCCGGCGTGATCGACACGTCCTGCGTGACGGCGCCCTCGCTGTTGTTGTTCGCGAGCTTGATGTTCTTCGTGACCGCGGGCGCCCCGTCCAGCGAGATGACCGTGATGCCGTCCTGCGTGACCGCGAAGGCGTGCTTCGACGCCGCGTCGAACCCCATCGCGGAGGGCCGGTATCCCACGGTGAGCGGGAACGACGAGCCGTCCGTCGCCGTGAGATCGATCACCGTCACGTCCTGGTACCCGTCGATCGGGTCCGCGCTCTTCACGAGCCGCGCGTCCGTCCACGCGATGGCGAAGTGTCCGTCGGAGGAGATCGCCCATTGATTGCCGTTCGACGGCACCTCGAAGGACTCCGCCGTCACGGTGCTGCCGCTCGCGCGGAAGAGCGTCGCGTCGAGAGAGAGCGTATTCAAGACGATGGTGACGTCGTCCTTCGCGTCCGGGACGGCCGCGATGAACTCCGGGCCGTTGCCCGCGTCGAGCACGCTGATCTCCAGCGTCTCGGCGTTGATGAAGGCCACTCGACCGCTGTCCGGATTGGCCACCCACACGAGCTTGCCAGTCGCCACGGGCGCGCCGTAGCTCGACTCCAGCTCCGTCTCGGGAGGGGCGCCTCCGGTGCCGCCGTAGCCCGTGGTGGCCCCGGTGCCGTAGGAGCCGCCCGAGCCACCCTCGTAGTTGCCAGAGCCCTCTGCCGCGTCGCCGGCGGAGCACGCGAAGCCCGCCGCGCCCGCCGCGAGGCCGACGAGCCCCAGCAAGCCGAGCGCCGCCCGCCTCGTGGCTGCGAGAGAGCCTCGATTCGATCGCATCCTCATAAAAGCCTCGTTCGAGCGCGGCGTCCAGTGCACGCTCGCCGTGCTGGAACATCAAGCATCCAGCGTGCCAGTCGTAAAGAGGCCTCTTCGCCCCGAGGATCGCGGGGACAATGACTCTTTTCGATACGGCTCACGCGGCGGGCGCCGCGAGCTCCGCGACAGGAATGTCAGCCCTGCCGAGAGAGCAGGCTCTGGAGGCGCGCGATCGTCGAAGGCTGCGCGAGCACGCGCATCTTGCGCCCCGCCTCGTCGTATTCTTCGGAGAGCACGCGCGCCGAGGCGAACACCTCGTTCACGAGGCTCTGCTTCGTATAAGGCACCACGACCTCGCCCTCGATCATGGCCTGTTCGAAGAACGTCACGATCGTCTGCCGGAGCTCGGCGACGTCGTCCGGGCTCTTCGCGGAGAGCTGGATCGCGTCGGGATACTGCCTGTGCAGAGCGCGCCGCTCCCCCTCTTCGAGCCGGTCCACCTTGTTGAGCAACAGGCGGCTCGGCACCGTGTGCGCGCCGATCTCGCGCAGCGTCTCCCGCGTGACGTCGAGCTGCGCGCGGAAGGTCGGGTCGGAGGCGTCGGCCACGTAGAGCAGCAGCGACGCCTCGCGCGCCTCGTCCAGCGTCGAGCGGAAGGAGGCCACGAGATCGTGCGGGAGCTTCTTGATGAAGCCGACCGTGTCGCTGACCAGCACGCGCGGCTTCGTCTCGGGGTGGAGGGCGCGCACCGTGGTGTCGAGCGTGGCGAACAGTTTGTCGGCGATGAGCACGTCGCTGCCGGTCAGCGCGCGCATCAGCGACGATTTCCCGGCGTTCGTGTAGCCGACGAGCGCCACGCGCTGGGCGTCCTTCCGGTGCTCGCGCCGGACGTCCTGCTCTTTCTTGATCGACTCCAGCTCTTCCTTCAGCTCGGCGATGCGGTCGCGGATCTTGCGGCGATCCAGCTCCAGCGCGCTCTCGCCGGCGCCCTTTCCGCCGATGCCGCCGCGCTGCCGATCGCCGCCGCCGCCCGTCTCCCGCATCCGCGGGGCCACGTATTTGAGCCGCGCGATCTCGACCTCGAGCTTGGCTTCGCGGCTCTTCGCGTGGCGGTGGAAGATCTCGACGATCACGCCGGTGCGGTCGAGCACCTCCGCGCCGGTCGCGCGCTCCAGATTGCGGGCCTGACTCGGGCTGATCTCGTGATCGACGATGACGTGGGTGGGCTTGCGAGCGTCCGATTCCGCGCCTTCGTCGCTCTCCTCGTGGCCGTCCGCTTCGTCCTTGCCGGCGGCGGCGCGGCGGGCGCGGGCCTTGTCCTTCTTCGCGGGGGCGCCGGAGGGGACGACGCCTTTGCCGCCCGTGAGGTCCGCGAGGTCCTTGAGGCGGCCCTCTCCGAGCACGGCGGCGGCCGCGAGGGCCGGCCTTCGCTGGGTGACGGTCGCGACGACCTCGTAGCCGAGCGTGTCCACGAGGCGGCCCAGCTCCGCGAGATCCGCGGCGTGCTCGGTGTCGTCGACTTCGGGGAGCTGCACCGCCACGAGCACGGCGGCGGGGCGAATGGCAGGTTGGTTGTCGTTCAAGCGGTCTTCCTCGGGGCGCCGCGGGATAGCGTCGCCGCGCCCCCAGCGCAAGAACCGCCTTCGAAAAAAGCGCCGCCCCGCGGTGGCGAGGGGCTCAATCGAAGACGCGCAGGCCGCCGCCGAGCACGTTGTCCGGGTCGAAGCGCCGCTTCATCGCGACGAGCCGCCCCCACACCGGCTGGAAGTGAGCGCGCCAGTCCGACCGCGACATCGGCACCGCGCTGATCGTGTACTCGGTGCCTCCGAGATCCCGATTCTGCTCGTAGAGGTCACGGTTCCGCGCGAGCGCCGCGGCCTTCGACGCGGGCGTGTCCGGCGCGGTCTGGAGCACGTCGAAGAGGAAGAACACCTCCTCGTCCGGGACGCGCAACATCGGCCTCTCCAGCTTCGACTTCAGGAACGGGTAGAACAGCACGAGCGAGCCCGGCATCAGCTCCTCCGGGGGGAGCGCCGCGATCGCGCCGCTCGCGAAGGCGTCGATCTCCGAGCCGGGGACGAACAGATCGAGCCACGGGTGCGGCAGCGAGAAGAGGCCGAACGTCTTCAGCAGGCCCACGATCTGCCACACGGCGTCGCAGAATTCGAAGTAACTCCGGTCCTCGGTCACCTCGCTGCCCGGGAGATAGGACAGGTCCGCGAACGGAGAAGGCGGCAGGCCCGCGCCGGACGCGGGATCGTAGTACGAGGTCCCCTCCAGGAAATAGGCCCATCCCGTCTCCGTGGGAGACGCGTTCCCGCGCAGGTGATCGAAGCGCCCCTCGGCCGTGAGGCGCCGCATGTCGGCGAGCATCGTCGGGACGTCCGTGTAGAATACTCGGTGTGTCCTCGCCATCTCGCGCGCGGGCACGAGGCGCACCGCGGCGCGCACGATGATGCAGCAGAGGCCGAGACCGGCGAGCGCGACGTTGAAGAGCCCCGGCCGCTCCTCGGGCGAGCACGTGACGACATCCCCCGTCCCCGTGACGACCACCAGCGAGAGGACGTTGTCGACCTGCGCGCCTTCCCGATGGCTGGCCCCGCTGACGCCGCCGACGGACAGCGTGCCTCCGACCGTGAGGCCCGTGAAGTCCGTGAGCACCGGCGGAGTCCGGGAGACCGCGAGCGCCCCTGTCAAGAGGTCGCGCCACAGCACGCCTGCGTCGACGTCGGCGCGATCGTCGGAGATCGAGTGGATCGTATTCAAGGCTGAGAGATCGACGACGATGCCCGCGTCGACCTGCGACTGCCCGAACGCCGTGTGCCCGGCCCCGCGCGCGACGATGCGGAGGTCGTTCGCGCGCGCGAACCGCACCATCTTCGCCACGTCGTCCACCGAGGCCGCGTACAGCACCGCGAACGGAGAGCGGTGCACGAGATGACCGAAGTCGTCCGCGTGCGAAGCGCGAGCGGCGGTGTCCATCGCGAGCGTCCCGTCGAGCGTCGGGAGCGGCGATACACCCTGTTTACAGTCTGCCTCCGCCACCGAGACCCAGCTCCGGCGCGTCGGGTCGAAGCCTCCGATCACGAGGCCTGTCGCGAAAAGACCCTTCAACATCCCCCTTCGCGAAATAAAGCTCATCTTACACCTCTCCGCAACGCCGCGGGAAACTCACCGCAGACCACTGCCTAACGACGCCGAAGGCGCCGCAGCCCCATCGTTGGTCACCCTGCTTTGCCCAGGTCTCCATCGGAGGAGCCGCGCGAGGGTCGTTGAAAAAGGTGCCCGAGGGTAACAATCGGTTATACGGAAGGCGACGATAGCGTCAATCGAAAATTGCACCTGCCGTGAAGTCACGCCATTGCGTCTATTGACGCGCGCCGGTTGCGCTCGTGCGGACGACCTCTGCGTTCATTGACGGCCGAGATGCTGGGAGCAGAACGCAGCTTGTCGCGTGCCTGGAAGGCGGCCACGTTCTGCGGGTGCGTCGCTTGACATAGAGAGATGTTTTCGTTTTCATCGACGAAAGCTTTCAGGGGTATTTCAAGGGATCAAGGCAACGGAGGTCCGGTGGTGGCAGCATTCATTCGAGGCCACATGCTTCAGTTCACGGGTCGCTTCATCCGGGAGGATCCGCTCCTCTGCGAGCGCGTCCCGCCCGACGTGCTGGAGCGAGTGCGGCGCTACGATCTGAGCGTCAAACCCCATGAGTGGCGCCCGCGGGAAGAGCTCACCTCGCTGTGGGACGCGATCGCCCGCGCGGCGGAGCCGGCGACCGAGAAGGCCGCTTACGAGGCGCTCGTCCGCTGCGGAAGCCGGATCGGCGACTACGCGGCGACCACGTTCCTGAAGCTCCTCTTACGGGTGATGACGCCGCGCATGTTCGCCAGCAAATTCCCCGATTTCTACAAGCGCGATCACCAGGGCGGAGAGGGCATCGTGGAGGAGATCGACGCGCGCCGGGTCGTCCTGCTCGCGCGCGGGGTCGAAGGGTACGACCATTTCGGGCCGATCACCGTCGGCTGGTCGGCCGTCTCCTTCACCGGAATGGGCCTCAAGAACGCGACGATGACATGCACTCCATGGTCCCTGACGGAGCCGGGGCCACGGGAGGTCCGCTTCGTCGCGACGTGGGAGTGAAGAGAGGCCGTCTCGCGGCGGCCTCCCACGTTCGACCGGGCCGTGTCAATTACACGCTCTTACTCTGGCGGCGCGGTCGCACCTTCCGGCGGGAAGGCGCGCGCGCTCGGCTCATGAGCGGTTGAATACGAGAACACCTCCGACATCATCTCTTCGAAGCAGTCGAACACCACGTCGACGAGGCGGCGCGCCTCCGTCATCTCCTCGTCGGAGAGGGCGATGCCGAGGAGCTCGCCCTGCACCTCCGGCGACACCATGAGATGGCCCGTCTCCAGCGCCTGGTGGCGGCGACCGAAATAGGAGAGCTCCACGCCCTCCGTCATCAAGAGCTCGTCCGACAGCTCCCGGAACGCCTCGAACGCGACCGAGCCGGTCGCCTCGATCGCCTCCACCACGACGAGGCGGAGGCGCGCCGTCGAGGCCGCGAGCAGCGCTGTCAGGACATAGCAGGTCTTGCGGACGGCGCGGTGCTCATCGGCCCAGAGGAAGTCGAGCGCGTCCGTGAATCGGATCTTCGTGTCGTAGCCGAGCGTCGCGAGATCCTCCAGGTAAAGGTGGTAGTGCGTGCCGTCCTCCTGGGCGTGCTCGTCGAGGAGCGCGTCCAGCGGATCCGCGGCGCCGAGGCTGCGTAACACGATGTTGTTGAGGTCCGCGAAGGCCATCACGAAGGGCGCGGCCGCGGGCGCAAAAGCGAGCCGCTCCCTCACGGGGATGCGGCGGTCGCGCAGGTGCTCGAAGAAGAGCGCGCGACGGAAGGTGTCTGTTCTGGTCTGGATGTAGGCGATCGCCGCGCGCATATCTCTCCTTTCAAGGTTTCGATCAAGTCACCTCGAGCGGATGGCCCGGGTGGAGTCCCAGCTTCTGGCGGAGCTGCCCCTTCGCGATGCCGAGTCGGCCGCGGACCGCCGCGCGCCACCAGGGCGCTCCGGAGGTCCGCGCGATGAGGCGGCGCGTGGAGGCGATGTCGAGGAGATCCGTCGTGAAGCGGCGCGGATCCTCGAAGTTGCGAGAGAAGATGTCGGCCAGCTTCTGGCGGGCGCCGCTCGGGTGACCGTCGCTGCCGTACTGGGCGATCAGGAGCTCCTGCGCGGGGGCGCTCGGCGGCTCCAGGAGGAGGTTGTTGAAGGTGTATGCAGGACTGCCATGCTCGGCGAAGAAGGCGTCGAAGGTGCCAGTCATCCACTCCGCGTCGAAGGGGCGGTCCCCGCGGGCGACGATGCTCGAAACGAGGTGGCGCGCCATCTTGGTGCCGTTGTTGGCGCCCTGTCCGCCGATGGGATCGAAGGCCATCGCCGCGTCGCCCACGGCCGTCACGAGGCGGCCGGACGGCAGGCGACCGACCGGCCTCCGCACCGTCGGCGCGAAGGCGCCCGAGAGCCAAGCGCGCGGGTCGCACAAGACCATGTCGCTCACGAAATCGGCGTCCCACGGCACGTGCTCCCGGAAGAGGCGCTGGAACCGCGACAAGGCCTCTTCTCCGCTCTTCACGTCGAGGAACACATCCATCGCGGAGCCTGGTTTTGCCTCGATGATGAGGTTCCAGCTCTCGCCTGTGTCCTTGTGGTAAAAGGGCGAGAACAAGGTCTCTCCGAGCGGGCCGAGGGCGTTGAATTTCGCCGCGACGAAGTGCATGCCCGGCAAGCGCATGTCGGCGGATCCCTCGTCCTTGCGGAGGCCGAAGCGGTCCTGATCGGGCACGTCCACCGGGGCCAGCGCGGGCCGTCGCGTGGCCGAGCGCTTGCGCGTGATCAGCATCGCCACGTGACGCTGCGGGCGGTCGTAGACGCTGCGGGCGGCGTCGCGCTCGAAGAGCTTGCAGAGGTCCGACTTGCCGACGGCGACGATCGTCAGATCGTGCTCGGCCGCGATCTCGTCCAGGCGGGCCACCGTCACGGGCTCGATCACGATGCGGCCGCCGCGCGCCGTGAGATCGTGCATCCATCGATGGCTCTGCAGGCGCACGTCGATGGACAGGAACGCGCCGTCGATGCGGCCGGTCAAGTTGAGGAGCCGATTCGGCGGGGTCAGCGAGAAGACGGCGTGGAGGCCTGTCGTGCGCGGCGCCAGGTGCTCCCAGTAGTGGAGGCCGAGCTCCCGCTCGTACGAGAGGGCGCCCTCGAAGCGGCCCGCCGTGCCGGTGGGCGTCGACTCGTGGAGCCACTGCTCGGCGGTGCGATCGGAGTAGAGAGTGACAGAATACCCCGCCCGAACGAGGCCGTGCGCGGTCAGCAGACCTGCGATGCCGGATCCGATGATGGCAATGGAGCGCATACTCGGTGTTCTACCACCCGGAGCGCCGGTTCTGCCACGCCGTTTCGGCCGACGTGGACGGCGGACGGCGCCGGCGACTGCCCTCCTCCCCCGAGGCCGAGAGGAGCGCCTCCGAGGGCCGCGACGGCGCCTCGATGTCGGGCCGCGCGACGATGCCGGAGTCCTGGTCCACGCGGCGCCCGCGGCCGGCCACCGAGAACACCTCCGGCGCGAGGTAGATCGTGAGGCGGTTCGGGCCGGGGGCCTGCCGGAGAGAGACGTACGACTGCATGCCGACGCCGTCGGTCAGCGGGCGATCCGCGAAGGCCGACAGCACCCGATCGTAGAGGGCCCCGCGCTCGGGCTCCATCATCGCGAGGACGCGCTCGCGCACCTCGAAGTCGCTGTCGGCGTGCGCGCGGACCGGGAAGTACAGGGTGCCAGTCGTCGGCGGGGCGGAGAGCTCGGTGAACGACAGGCACGTCTGCACCGGCCGCGGCGGCACCCGCGAGCGGCGGCCCGCGCCGTCTCCCCGCATCGCCTCGTAGAAGGAGGTGATCCGGCCCGGGACGTATCCGCCCGCCACGCGGAGATCCGCCTCGATCTGCGCAGGATCCGAGCCGTGATAGGCTGTATACACTTTCACGCGCGGGGGCGACGAGGCGCGCCCGCCGCCGGAGGACGGAAGATCCATGCCGAAGTAGATGGTGCGGACGGACACGCTCTCGGCCGGGAGGAAGCGCCACGCCGAGCGGAAGCCGAGCCGCTCCAGCGCCTCGACCACGAGCCTCCGCGACAGGGCCGGTCCGCGGGCGAAGGGGTTGAGATAGACCTTGATCTCGGGAGGCGCGCCGGGCCTGAAACATGCAGCGTGCCAGAGAGAGAACCGAGGAGTCACCAGCGTGGGCGCGAAGAGGTCTTGCACCGCCCTCAGACGATCCAGGGACAGACCCAGAGTGAACGCCAGCATCTCGGTGAAGGCGAGAGCGGCATGCCAGTTGGCCATCATCGTCGGCCGGGGCGCCCACGTCTCGGAGAGGATCCGCAGCTCCGGCGCTGCTCCTTCGAAGGCGACGGAGAATTCGAAGGGCGAGGAGTCGTCACAAATGTCCGACGGAAAGCGCGGTCGGCCGCGGCACGGGATCTCGCCCCACCCCGAGGCCATGGCGCGGAAGATGCCAGAGATGCGGCGCTCTTCCTCCGGGTTGAATCCAAGCATCGGGGTCAGTCTCCCGAGCCGCTCGATGCCGTTATCGAGGAGTGTTTTATCCATGGTTGAGTCGGGCAACCTTGGTCAGGTTGCTCAGAGAAAGAGGTGTTTGCAAGGTGCCTTTTTGGTCCGACATCTTTTTTAAGACAGCTTATTTTGACAAAGCAACCGCCCCTTCAGATACGCGGTGTTCGGGCGCGCACTGCCCACCTTCTCGTGAAGAGGAGAAGGCACCTCGCCGCGGACCGGGCGTTCTGCCCGGGGAGATCTGCGCCCTGTCGCGGGCTTCGGGAACTCGCGCGCGGTAACGATGTCGGGGGCGGTGGACCATCGCGCGTCGACCGTCGGCGTGTTTCCGCTACGATGGCTTCGGTGACCTTCATGCGGGCTCCGCTCGTCGTCTCGATCCTGGCTCACGCTGCGGCGCTGCTCTTGCTCCGGCCGCTCGCAGGATCCCTCGCGCGCGCGACGCCTGCCAGCGGGCCTGCGGACGATCGATGGACCGGGACATCGATCGAGGTGTCGCTGGCCGGGCCGGGCGAAGGCGCCGCGACCGTGGGCGGAGGGTCCGAGAGCAAGGCGACGGAGAGCCCGACTCCGAAGGTCCCCTCCCCCGGAGCGGATTCGGCACCTCCCGCGGATTCGGCACCTCCAGCAAATTCGGTACCTTCCTCCGCCCCGTCCGACTCGGCCCCTCGGACTCCCGCGCTCGCGACGCCGGCGCCTTCCTCGGCGGGCGCCGGCGCGGCGGCCGGGCGGGACGCGGCGGCCCCTCCGAAGGCGAAGGCGCCCCGAAAGGCCTCTCACAAAAAGCGCGCCCCCGACAAGGCACCGTCGGACAAGGCCCCTTCCGACAAGCCCTCTCGGCCAATTCGGCCCCTCAAATTCGGTAAGTTGCCGAAGTCACCTGCGGCTCCTGCGGCTCCTGCGTCCGCCGGGCCGGTCGCGTCCGCCGCGGCGTCGTCGGCTCCGGTGGCTTCGGCGGCGCCGGCGGGCTCTGCCGGCGCCGGCAGCGGGCCCGGCGGCACGTTCGGCAGCGAGGGCGCCGCGGCCGTGCGCGATCTCGGGCGCGCGTTCACGCGAGCGATCCCGGCGGCTTGCAGCGCGGATCCGGTGTGGAGCAGCGTCACCCTCGGGGACACGCTCACGATGAGCGCGCGGGTGCACGTGGACGCGACGGGGCACGTGACGTCCGCGGAGCCCGCGACCGAGGACGCGCCGAAGGCCCTCGTGAGCCTGCTCAAGCGCACGCTGCCGATGCTCCAGGGCGGCACGTTCGCGGTCCAGGGCAGCGCCGTCACGGCCGGCACCGAGACGATCGAGCTGCGCGCCACCGTCCGCGCCGAGGCCCCCGAGAGCGACACGCGCGACGACCTCGCCTTCTCGTATTCGAGCGGTCGCGGGAAGGCTTCGTTCGCGGGCGCCGGCGGTCACCACGTCGACGTCGCCGTGCGCGTGCTCAGCGTCGAAGCTTCGCCCTGACCTTGCGCAGGAGGCGATAAAGCCCCTCCCCAGATCGCGCCGAGCTTGAGTATGTTCGCGCGCTTCCATGTCCCAGACCGCCACGACGTTCTGCCGCATCTGCGAGGCCCTGTGCGGTCTCGAAGCCGAAATCGAGGGCAACGAGGTCGTCGCGCTGCGGCCCGACGAGGCGCACGTCGCGACGAGCGGGTTCGCCTGCCCGAAGGGCCTCCAGCAGCACCGCATGTACGCGTCGCCGGATCGCCTTCGTTTTCCGGAAAAACGTGACGGCGCGGCGTGGTCGCGCGTCGGGTGGGACGACGCGGTCTCCGAGATCGGCGCGAAGGTGCGGCGCATCAAGGAGGAGCACGGGCCGGACGCGATCGCGATGTACGTCGGCACCGCGGCGGGCTTCAGCGTGCTGCACCCGGTGTTCGCGCAGGGCTTCATGGCGGGCCTCGGCTCGCGGAGCATGTACGCCACGGCGTCGCAGGACTGCGCCAACAAGTTCGCCGTCGCCCGGGAAATGTACGGATTTCCGTTCACGCAGCCGTTCCCGGATCTGGAGCGCGCGGGGTGCCTCGTCGTGGTCGGCGCGAACCCCGTCGTGTCCAAGTGGAGCTTCCTTCAAGTGCCGAATCCGTCGCGCCACCTGAAGGCGATCGAGGCGCGCGGCGGCCGCGTGTTCTTCGTCGATCCGCGCCGCACGGAGAGCGCGAAGGCCGCGGGCGAGCACGTGTTCATCCGGCCCGACACGGACGTGTTCTTCTACCTCGCGTTCCTGCACGAGCTGCTCGCTCAGGGCGGCGTCGCGACGGCGCGCGTGCGCGAGCACATGACCGGGTTCGACGATCTCGCGGACCTGGCGGCCGCGTGGACGCCGGAGCGGTGCGAGCGCGTGACACGGGTGCCGGCGGCGAAGCTGCGCGAGATGGTGACGGCGTACCGGCGCGCGGACGGCGCGGCGCTCTACTCGTCGACGGGCGTGAACATGGGCTCGAACGGCTCGCTCGCGTTCTGGTTGCAGGAGGCCATCAACGCGATCTCCGGCAACCTCGACCGGCGCGGCGGCACGCTCGTGGGCAAGGGCGTGATCGATTTCCCCGCGTTCGGAAGGCGAACCGGCACCTTGATGCGCGACGATCGATCGCGCGTCGGCGACATGCGCTCGGTGAACGACGCCTTCCCCGGCGGCGTGCTCGCGGACGAGATCCTCACGCCGGGGCCGAAGCAGGTGCGCGCGCTCTTCGTGACGGGCGGCAACCCGCTCATCACGATGCCCAACGCGGGGCGCCTGCGCGAGGCGTTCTCCAAGCTCGAACTGCTCGTCACGGTCGACCTCTTCAAGAACGAGACGGGCTCGCTCGCGCACTACGTCTTGCCCGCGACGTCGCCCCTGGAGCGGCCGGATCTGCCGTTCATCTTCCCGCTCATGCTCGGCCTGCAGCCGAAGCCGTATTTGCAGGCGACGCGGGCCCTCGTGAAGCCGGACGGCGAGCAGCGCGACGAGGCGACGATCTACATCGATCTGTGCCGCGCGGCGGGGGCGCCGCTCTTCGGATCGCGGGTGGCGCAGCGCGCGCTGGAGCTCGCGAAGGCCATCCATTCGCGGCGTCATCCGGGCGAGAGCCCCTCGCTGCCGCAAGAGGCGCTGCTGTCGTTGCTGCTGCGGATCACCGGACAAGGCGGCTTCGAGAAGCTCCTCGCGCACGAGCACGGTCGGCTGCGCGATCCGCACGCGGGCAAGGATTTTCTGGGCGCGCGCGTGCTCACCGAGAGCGGAAAGGTCGCGCTCGCGCCGAAGCTCCTCGTCGATCGCGCGCGCGCCACGCTCGACGAGACGTTCGACCGCGAGATCCGAAACAGCCGGCGTTTGAAGCTGATCACGAAGCGCGCCGTGACGACGCACAACTCGTGGACGCACAACCACCCTGATTTCGTGGAGGGTGAGCGCAGCACGAACCACCTCTACATGCACCCCGACGACGCGGCGGCCGCGGGGCTCGCGTCGGGCGATCTCGTCGACGTCTCATCCGACACCGCGACGGTGCGCCTTCCCCTTCGTTTGCTGGCCGATCTGATGCCGGGCACGGTCGCGCTCCCGCACGGGTGGGGGCACCAGCACGCGACCGGGCTCACGGTCGCGAGCCGCACGCGCGGCGTGAACGTGAACCTGCTCGCGGCGGACGGGCCGTCGCGGCTGGAGCCGATCTCGGGCATGGCGCACCTCACCGGGTTCGTCGTCGACGTGAAGAAGGCGGCGGGCCCACAGGCCGCTACCTGGTCCGGTATCGACGGATAGCGGGCCTCCGCGAGGCTGCTTTTGCGGGCCGTTCATGGCACCATGCCGGCTTCACAAGGGAGCTATTCCATGAGCCGAAGATGGTTCGCGACTGCCTGCGCCGCCGCTGTCCTCTGCGCGCCTCTCGCCACGCACGCGGCCCCCAAGCTTCGGCTTCAGGTCGAGCAAAAAGGGGATTTCGTCCTGTTCGGAAACACGCTCGCGCAGGAGTGCAGGACGGGCACGCCGGAGCCGGTCGTCGGCACCGTGGGCGACTGCGGCACGAACGTGGAGGACACGGCGCCGGACGTGTTCTGGCGCTCGGAGGACCCCGGCTCGGACGAGGCGCTCGCGGACGTTTCGATCGGCTTCGCGGACGCGCGCAGCACGGCGATCCTCAGCTTGCCGGCCGGCGCGACGGTGACGCACGCGTTCCTCTACTGGGCCTCGATCTCGGGGTCGCCGGATCTGCAGATCGTCTTTTCGCGGCCCGACGGGTTCACGAAGAACGTGGACGCGATCGACGCCTTCATTTCGAGCAACAGCTCGTACCAGGCCGTGGCGGACGTCACCTCGATCGTGAAGGCGCAGGGCCCCGGCGCCTACCGCGTGTCCGACGTGAAGTCGCTGGAGCTCGCCGACGCCGACTCCAACTCTCGATTCGCGGGTTGGTGGGTCGCCGTATTCTACACCCTTGCGACGGATCCGCCCCGGAACCTCGCTCTCTTCGACGGGCTGGACTACGTGGCGAACGGGGCTCCGACGGACGTCGACTTGCAGGGATTGCTCGTGCCGCCGGCGTTCGGGCAGGCGAAGCTCGGGGTCGTCGCGTTCGAGGGGGACGGGACGCTCAAGGGGGATTCGCTCGCGTTCAACGGAGCGCCCCTGTCGAACGGGCTCAATCCGGTCGACAACTTCTTCAACGGCACCCGGACGACGCTGGGGCAGACTGCCTGTCTCGTGGGGGATTTGCCGGAGCTCGCCGGGACGCCGGAGAGCATGAGCGGCATGGATATGGATGTCGTCGACATCACGTCGACGCTGGTCGCCGGGGAGGAGTCGGCGCAGGTCGAGGCGACGAGCACGGGCGACACGTACCATCTGGCGGGCTTCGTGACGTCGATCCCGGCCTTCAAGCCGGACTTCATGGGGTCGCCGAAGAGCGCGGAGGATCTCGACGGGGCGCCGACGCTCTCGGGGCATCATATCGAGTATACGATCGTCGCGAAGAACGACGGGAACGACGACTCGGCGGCGACGGTGGTGGAGGACCTCGTGCCGGAAGGGGCCGAGTACGTCGCGGGGACGCTGGAGATCGTGGACGGGCCGGGCGCGGGGCCGCAGACGGACGCGGCCGGGGACGATCAGTGTGAGTACGACTCCTTCTCTCGGACGGTGACGTGCCGAGTCGGGACAGGGGCCGACGCGATGACCGGCGGCGGGATCGCGGTCGGGGAGAGCGTCACGGTGAAGTTCCGGGTGCAGATCGAGAAGGCGTTCGCGGGCGTGCTGCCGAATCAGGCGAAGATCACGGCGGCGGGGCTCCAGGGCGCGCTGCCGGTGACGGTGCCGACCGACGGGGACGCGGCGCAGGCGGGCTCGCAGTCGACGGACGTGCTCGTGGACGAGTGCGCCTCGGACGCGGACTGTCCGGCGAAGACGCCGCATTGCAAGACGGACGCTTCGCCGAACGTGTGTGTGCAGTGCCTGGGCGACAAGGACTGTCCGGGGCTATCGCCGGTGTGCGATCCGCAGAACGGGCTGTGCGTGTGCGTGCCCTCCGGCATGGAGGTGTGCGACGGGCTCGACAACGACTGCAACGGGAAGATCGACGAGGGGCTCGATCTCGGGGCGGCGTGCAGCAACGGAGTCGGCGCGTGCGCGACGAACGGGAAGACGGTGTGCGGCGCGGACGGTGCTGTCGTGTGCGACGCCGTCCCGGGGATGCCGGGGGCGGAGATTTGCGGCGACGGCCTCGACTCCGACTGTGACGGGAACCCCGAGAACGGGTGCGACGGCGTGAAGAACGGCAATGACGGCGGCTGCGGGTGCTCGGTGCCCTCCGCGCCGGACGCGGCGCCGCCCATCGCTGCGGGCTTGTTCGCGGTGCTCTCGCTCTTCGGGAGGCGCCGGCGCCGCCGGTGAGGACGGACTGGCACGTTCCAGAGTGCCAGTCATGGAGAGGGTCAGTCGGCCACAAAACCCTTCCAGCGGCCCATGTAGCGGGCGAATTTCTCCGACAGGCCACGATCGATCAGCTCGGCGACGGTGAAGGGGGGGCGGCGCGGCTCCCACGCTGGGTCCTGGACGTCGAGGGGCCATGAGGGATTGCCGATGGCGCTGCGGCCGAGCGCCACGCCGTCCGCGCCGAGCGCGAGGGCCGACTCGGCGTCTGCGCGCGTCCACACGTAGCCCGCCGCGACGATCGGCACCTCCTTCGGCACCGCCGCGCGGAAGAGCGGGATCGGGTGCGCCTCCGGGCGCTTCTTCGTGTTGCGCGCCGTCTGCCACAAGGACACGTGGAGGAAGTCGACGCCGTCCTCCGCGAGCCAACTGGCCAGTTGAAGCGACTCGTCGAGATCGAGGCCGCGCGCCTGGCCGAAGTCCTCGGGCGAGAGGCGCACGCCGACCACGAACGAAGACGGCACTGCGGAGCGCACGGCGCGCGTCGTTTCCCGGAGGAGGCGCGCCCGGTTCTCGAAGGATCCACCCCAGTCGTCGGTGCGCTGGTTCTGGATCGTGGAGAGGAACTGACCGAGCAGATAGCCGTGCGCGCCGTGCAGCTCGACGCCCTGGAAGCCCGCCGCGTGCGCGCGCACCGCGGCGTCGCGGAAGCTCGAGATCGCCCTCGTGATGTCGTGCTCGGTGGCGGCGCGCGGCATCACGCCCGCGTCCTCGACGGCGCTCGCGCTCCACACGGGCTCGCCGGTGAGCTTCGGGTCCGCGCGCAGGCCGCCGTGGAAGATCTGCACGAGGTTCACGGCGCCGCGGGAAGTGAGCTCCCTCGCGAGGCGCGTGAGGCCGGGGAGCATGTCGTCGGAGTAGATGCCGAGCTCACCGTCCCAGGCCTGCCCGTCCTTCGCGACGTGGGCCGCGCACGTCTCGATGACGCCGAAGCCGCCGTCCGCGCGGCGCAAGAGCCAGTGAAGCTCGTCGTCGGAGAGCGTGCCGTCCTCGTGGCTCTGCAGGTTGGTCATCGGCGCGAGCCACACGCGGTTCTTCGCGGTCACGCCGTTACGGAAATGAAAGGGTGCATGGAGAGGGGAAGTGCTCACGACCGCGCACTCTACATTTTTTCGGCGACGATCGGCTTGTTTTTGAGGCGTTTTCGCTTCTTCGCGATCAGCTCGCTCAGCTCCTCGCGCGTCACGCCGAGGCGCGCGGCCGTCTTCTGCGCGAGCGAGGTCTTCGCGACGCCGGGGAGGAAGCCGTACGTGGGGCGCTCCTTGTCGTCGAGCTCCACCTGCAAGAACTCCAGGCCCGGCAGCGATCGCTCGTCCGACAAGCGCTGCGCGAACGAGAGGAGGTGCGTCGTCACGAAGACCTTCGCGCCCAGCTCCGGCAAGAGCGAGATCACGAGGCGCGCGATCTCCTCGCCCTCGGACGGGTTGGTGCCGGAGCACAGCTCGTCCAGCAAAACGAGGCTATTTACGTCGAGCTGATCGAACATGCGGCGGATGCGGAGCAGCTCCATGCCGAGCTGGCCCTCCGGTTGATCCGCGCGCGACTCCTCCACGAGCGACACGAAGAGGCCCCGCACGCGCGGCAGCTTCGCCTTCTTCGCCGGCACGAACAGGCCCGCTTCGCCGAGCATCTGCGCGAACGCGATCGCCTGCAAGAGACGGGTTTTGCCGCCGGAGTTGGGGCCGGTCACGAAGATCACGGAGCCGTCCTCCGCGCTCTTCAGATCGCACGGCACCGGCGCGCCCTTGCCTTCGAGGAGCAGCGGGTTGAACAGGCGCTCGATCGCGATCTCCCCTTTTTCAGGCTCGTCCGACATCTCGGGGAAGCACACCGGGAGGCCCTTCGCGAGCACGAGATCGCGGAAGCCCAGCGCCGCGAGGTAGAGCTCCATGTCGCCGAAGAGCTGGAAAAGCGCGATCGTCGCGGTCTCCAGCGCGGTGAAGACGTCGTCGAAGAGGCGCTCGGCCACCTCGCCTCCGCTCATGCGGTAGCCGCGCAGGAACAGGAACAGGCGCGAGAAGAAGCGGCCGATCGCGGACGAGTAGAACGGGTTCGCCTTGTTTTCTCGGACGCTCACGACCTGGAACGTGCGCAGCTCGCCGTCCACGCCGACGCGCACGCGAAGGTCCACGGTGCCGAGGTGCGCCTCGTGATCGAGCAGCGCGTCGAGCCGCTTGTAACCTTCGCTCTCGACGACGTCGCGGCCGAACGCGCGGGCCTCCGCGAGCGCGGACGTCGCGCCCTCGAACGAGCGCGCGAGCTGGGCGTACACGCCGTGCAGCGCGCGCAGGATCTCCAGGCGACGCAGGTACGGCGACACGTAGCGGCCCGCGGCGATGAGCGCGCGCATCTGGACGATCGCGACGTACGCGGCTTCGAGATCGGCGCGGTGCGACTTGCTCGCGACGAGCTCGCGGAGGACGTCGCGGCGGCGCTCGGCGATCGCCGGATCCTTCGGCGGCTCCGACACGATGCGCGCGATGTAGTCGACGCACGGCTCGAACGCGCGGCCAAGGACGCGCACCGGGAGGCACCGCTCCACGAAGTCGCGCAGGAACAGATCACGCTCGAAATGGGCTCGTTCCCACGAGCTTTGCGGCGTCCGCATCGAGGCGACGGCGCGATCGAACTGCTCCACCGGGACGCCCGTCGCGAACGCGAAGGCCAGCGTTTGTCGGAGCGCGAGCTTGTCGATGCGGAGCGCGGTCTCGATCGAGGTGAGGTCGGGGACGAGCGTCATCGGGCGCTAGCCTACGACACGCGAGACACGTGACGAGCTTGGATGGAGGCGAGAGAGGAGCGGCGCCTTCCGCTCGGGATGCAGCAGAGCGAATGACGTTGGAACCGCGCGGCGATCAGCGGCCGCTCGGCACCTGGCTCATGTCGTAGAACGTGATCGCGAGCGTGATGCCGACGCAGATCACCGCGAGGATCATCATCACGACGGTGAACGTGATGCTGCCGTCCTTCGTCTTCTCGTGCTGAAGCGCGTTCTCTTGGGGGTTCGCGAGGCTCGTCTCGGGATCCATGGAGAGACCCTAGCACCCGCTCGGCCGCCGCGAGAACCCCGCGGCGGCGATGCGCAATGTCTTCGTGATTGGAGATCTGGAGAGTGGAAGGAGCGAGGCTGTTTGCCCCGCCCCGGTGGTGGGGTGTTCTTCGGTGGGCGCGATCAGGGGAGCTTGTCGGGGTCCCGGCTCTCGGGCGCGGGGGACCAGCTGTACGGCTTGCCGGTGCAGTCGTTCGCGCTCATGCAGAGATCCGCGTCGAGGTACGTGCCGCCGCTCGCGAAGTAGCGGCCGAGCATGTGAAACATGAAGTTACCGACATCGTAGGTCGTCTTCGTCGCGCAGCCGCACGGGTCGTCTCCGCCCATCGTCTGGCAGAGGCTCTTGCATTGCTCGCGGTAGCGATCCGTCATCTCGCCGGGGCCGTCGAAGCCGTGCTGACCCTCCGGCACGGTGTACGGGAAGATGGCCGCGGACACGCCGCCGAGGCTGTCTTTCTGGTCGAACCCGAGGCGATACGGCTTCTCTTTGCGAGGGATCGCGTCCCCCCACATGTCCGTCTCCTGGCTGAAGCGCTCCACGTCGAGGTGCACGTTGTTGCCGACGGAGTCCTTGTAGCGACCCAGGTTGTTCGCGGCCTCTCCGGTGTGATCGTCGATCAGCTCCTGATTGACCGGGTGGCCGTAGCGAGCGTCGGTGTTCAGATAATCGACGAGGCCGACGGAGCGGCCGAACGTGATCCCGGAGCTCGCCGGCACGTTCATGTCGCCCATCGACGTGATGACGACCGTGTGCGTGCCGGTCTGTTCGCCGTTGCCGAAGACGAGCGGCTCGGCGAGGACGTGGCGCCCGTAGCTCGCCGGATCGCCCGGATCGATGATCATCTGCGCGAGGCCCTGGAACCGCCGGAATTCGGGGTTCGCGCGGCGGAGGCCGAGGCCCTCGCTCACCGCGGCGAGCGGAGCCCCCTCGTCGATATCGACGCTCTGGTACGTATTCGCGGCGCCCCATTTATCGATGGTGAGCACCGGCTTCGTGCCTTCGGGCACGTTGCACTCCGTGTCCGCGAACTGGACACCATGGTAGAAGTCGATGCGGACCTTGTCGCCCGTGTCGCAGGCCACCGCCGCGCGCACCTGGCCGCCGGGCAGCACGTAGCCACACCCGATCTCGCCCGTGCGCGTGTTGGTGACGGTCATCGCGTCGCCCTCCGCGACGCCGCTCACGTCCGCGACGTCGAGCGACACCGCGTCGTTCAGGTCCGGCGCGATCTGCTCCACGTGCATGTTGCCGGAGGCCGCGTCGAGCGTGCCGGCGAACAGCGGGCCCATGCTGCGGAGGATGAAGGCCTCGGGCACGCCGCCCTGCTTCGAGCGGATGCCCACGTCGCCGAGGCCGCCGCCGCCGGAGACCGGCATCGCCGCGGTGAGCTTCGGCTCCACGCCGGCCATCATCATGGACATGATGCCTCCGAGCGAGCCGCCCATCATGTACATCTCGGCCGTGCCCCCCGCGTCCACGACGCCGTCCGCGTCGAAATCGCCGGCGAGCTCCGGGGTCCCGTCGCCGTTCAGATCGTATTTCCAGGTGCGCTGTCCGTCGAACGTCGAAAATACGCGGGCCAGCGCCATGTAATCGAGGGCCGACTGCCGCACCATGTCGCGCGTGTGGAAGAGGTACGCGCTCCAGAAGTCGGCGCCGGAGTCCTTCTGTCCGTCATTGTTCTGGTCGAACGCACGGTCCTTGAATACGGCCTCCGCGGCGGCGCGGATCCCGAAGCCGCCGAGCACGCCTTTCGCGAGGGTCTCGGTGGTGGAGTCCACGTTGATGCCGTGAGAGGGGCAGTCGATGCTCAAGGTCGCGAGTCCGTGCGTCGCGAAATAGCCGGCGTACTGCATGCCGTCGAAGCGACTGCCGCCGTAGCCGTGGCCGACGACGACGACCGGCGCGGGTTTGCCGTCCTTGCGGGCCGAGATCTCTTTCCGGGGCACCGCCAGCGTGAAATACACCGTCTCGCTGCGCGCCTTCGCGGGCGTCCGATCGAGGTCCGGCGGCCAGCTCTGCGCGTTGTACGGCAAGAACTTCCCGTCCTTGTCGTAGCGATCGAAGAGCTGCGGTGACTCGAAGCTGCCGACCACGAAGTAGTCCACGTAGTCGTAGCTCGCGATCGTGATCTTGTAAGCCTCGCTGTCCTTCGACTGGCCGAGGAGCTGCGTCAGGATCGTGGGCAGCGCCTTGAGCCAGTCCTCTCCGTACATGAGGTGGAGCATCTTCGCGTTCGGGTGCTTGTCCGCGTCGCGCATCTGCTCGATCGAGGCCAGCTCCGCGGGGAAATCGGTCGCGAGGTGCTTCTGCGCGCCGAGCCCGTAGAGGCCGTCGCGGACTGCCACCATGTCGCGCTGCACCGTCTCCGTCGTGAACGTGTAGGTGAAGGCGATGTCCGAGAGCGCGAGCCCCTGGGGCAGCACTTCGGGGAGGGCCGACAGGGCCTCCGTCTGCGCCGTGTGGTTGATGTATTCGTACGGGGAGCCGACCGGCGCGCCCGTCACGTCCTTGAGGCGCCGAGTGACCACGATCGCGTACGTGGTCCGCTCGTCGAGCGGCGTCATCGGGCGGAGGAGGAGGGTGTTCGTCTCGCGCTCGTAGAACGTCATCAGCGCGTCGGCGCGCGCGGCGAGATCGTCCTTCGCCGGGTTCGCGCCGGGGAGGTAATTGGGCACGTCGAGCACGCCGTCCGCGTCGGTGTCCTCGCCCGGATCGAGCACGCCGTTCTTGTTCGTGTCCTCGTCCGCCTCTTCGAAGAGGAGCGACAGCGTGTCGACGCGCGGGTCGTTCTTCCAGTAATTGTCGCGGACCTGGAGCACGACAGGGTAGTTGCCGTTGCCCACGTCGAGCGGCCGCAGCTCGCCGAAGCGCGGGCTCTTCTTGTCGACGTTGATGAGATAGACCACGTCGTTGTCGAAGCGGTAGTCGGCGTCGCGGTGGCCCGCGAGGATCGAATTGACGTCCAGCGCGTTGCCCTCGAACGGGATGGCGATCGGCTGGAAGATGCCCCATCCGTCGAGCTGATCGATGCGCTTTCGCACGTCGGACTCGAAGGCGGTGGGCGCAACCATCGACGCGTTGACGCGGCGGCCCGTCGCGGACGTCTCGTCGTAGCGAGTCGCGATGTCGTTCGGCAGCGGGATGTCCGGCAGCGGCCGATGGTAGAAGTCCATCTTGACGTGCGTCGGGGCCGGCTGCGCGGGGGCGAGGCCCTCCACGGTGTTGGTGCTGCAGCCGTAGCCGAGCGCAAGCGCCGCGGTGAGGACCGGGAGCGACGACAACGAACGGAGAATCGTTTTCCTGTTCACGGGAGTCTCTCTTTCCGGTCAGAGCCTGTATCCAGCGAGGACGCGGAGGCCGCCCACCGGCCCCATCGCGAAGCCCCGCGCGTCATTGAAGGCGTCGCCCGGCAACAGGACACCCCCCTCGAAGCCGACGGTCAGCTCCGTGCCCCAGAGGAGCATGCGGTACCGGGCGCCCACGTCCAGCTCGACGCCCATGAAATTGCCGCCCTTGCCGTCGAGGGCGTTGTGCGGGACGCCGCCGCCGAGACGTGTATTCAAAGGATCCAGCAAGGGGGTCGCGGCCCAGGCGAACAAGGGGCCACCGTACGCCTCCACGCCGGCGGTCGGCCGCACGTAGACGCGGGGGAACAGGGCCACGGTGTTCGTCACGGAGCCGCGCGTCGGCACGCGCTCCAGGCCCGGGGACGGGACGCCGACGAGATCGGGGTTGGCCGCCGTCACCGCGCCGCGGCCCGTCTGCGCCGCGATCACCTGACGGTAGAGGAGCAGGCCCATCTCGTAGTTGGGGTCCGCCTTGAACGCGGTCGTGGAGCCGTCGTCGGCGTTGCCGTCGCCGCTCGCATACAGGAAGTCTACGACGCCGCCGACGTAGCTGCGACGCACGGAGAAGCGCGCGGCGGCCGCGGCCTGGCGCACCTTGTGGCGCGGGTGCTCGACGGTGGGGCCGAGCGTGGTGTCGCCGTTCACGAAGGCGGCCTCTCCTTCGAGGGAGTAGCTCACCCACGGCAGGACGCCCGCGTACCGAGCGGTCAAGTCGACGACGGTGGCGTTCGTGCGCGTGCCGCCCGCGTTGTCCTGTTGCCGCTGCACCACGAAGATGCCGGCGCCCCAGGGTTTGCCGGCGCCGACGGACATCGTGCCGACGAGCTGCCAGGCCTTGTCACCGGCCAGGAGGACGTCGTCGCCCTGCACCTGGTCGACGGCGAACGTGGCAGTCAGCCCCGCGTCCGTGAGCGGCCCTGTCGCGAGGAAGCCGCGCAGCACGCGATCGCCGCCGCGGCTGTCCGCGAACCGCGCGCTCCCCGGCGTCCACGAGCTCTGCACGCCGTCGTTCGCGAGCAGGCCGAGGCCGAAGTGGTTCATCATGAAGCCGCCGCCGAAATGCAGGTTCGGCCCGATCGAGACGCGGAGATACGCTTTGCGGAGCTGCTGATCGATGGGCTGCGATCCCGGCATCTCCGAGCCGGCGATGGGCTGTGCGGCCTGCGCGTACCCCGTCAGGATGTCGTGCTCGTACTCCGCGTGAAGCTGGATGTTGTTGCGGACCACGGACGTGTCGATCGTGGCGTTCGCGCGGATGACGGGAGTGAGGATGCCGCCCGGATCGAAGGAGTGCAGATCGCGATCGACGGGAAACGCCGTGGTCCGGTCGACGTGGACGCCGAGCAGGAAGCTCGCCTGCGCCTTGATGCCCCAAGGCTCGACGTGGAGCGGCGGAGTGTATTTCTGCTGCTGCCCGAAGAGCGCGCGCGCCGGAGCTGGGGTGTCCGCCGGATCCTGCACGAGGACGGGGCCCGTCGGCTGCGGCTGGAGAGTGCCAGTCGAGGGGCCCTGCGAAGAGGCCTGTGCGGACGGCGCCGAGGAGGGCTGTTCCGGCGACGCCGCTGCGAGGGCCGGAGCCGCCGGCGGGCTCGCAGGGGGCGCCGCGGGCGCAGCGGGCGGGGGGGCGCCCTGGGCGAACGCGGCGGACGAGAGCGTGAGGAGGGCCCCGGCGGCGAGGGACGCCGGACAGCGGGGTGAAGGGCGCGATCGATTGGTGGTCATCGTTTCCTGTCCCCGCGAGGCCGCGGGATGGGGCGGCGAGCAAACCAAGGGAGCCTGGGCCTCGTCAAGGGAACTTCTCGCGCGGAGGGGCAAAATGCCATTGACCACGGCGCGGAGAGGCGGCAAGCCTCGGGCATGACGAACGCCTACGAGCTCTATTACTGGCCTTCCATCCAGGGTCGCGGCGAATTCGTCCGCCTCGCCTTCGAGGACGCCGGCGTCCCCTACGTCGATGTCGCGCGCCGGCCCGAGGGCGAGGGCTTCGGCATGAAGGCGATGATGAAGCTCCTGAAGAGCGCGGCGCACGGCCCGGCCCCGTTCGCGCCCCCGTTCCTGAAGCATGGCAATCTGGTGATCGCGCAGACTGCCAACATCCTCTTTTACCTGGGGCCGCGCCTCGGCCTCGCGCCCGCGGAGGAGGGGCCGCGCATGCACGTGAACCAGCTCGCGCTCACCGTGGCGGACGTCGTCTCGGAGGTGCACGACACGCATCACCCGATCTCGACGGGCCTTTATTACGAGGACCAGAAGACCGAGGCGGTGCGCCGCGCGACCGGCTTCGTGAAGGAGCGCATCCCGAAGTACCTCGGCTATTTCGAGCGGACGCTCGCGGCGAACGGCGGAGAGTGGCTGGTCGGGTCCGAGGTGACCTACGTGGATCTGGAGTTGTTCCAGCTCTGGGTCGGCATGGAATACGCGTTTCCGAAGGCGATGGCGAAGGCGGCGAAGGACTTCCCCGGCCTCCGCGCCCTCGCGGACAGGGTGGCCGCGCGCCCCGGGATCGCCGCGTACCTTTCGTCTCCGCGGCGCCTCGCCTTCAACGAGAGCGGCATCTTCCGCAGGTATCCGGAGCTCGACGTCGCGCCCGCATGAGCCCCCACGACATTCTGGGGAGGTTCGCTCGGGCGAAAGGCCTCCTCCTGGCATCGCGGGATCTCCTCGACGAGCGCGTGGACGAGGGGATCCCGGCGTGGGCTTCGCGCAGAGGTTGGGCCGCGCCGCTGCTCGATTTGTCGGACGAAGAGGTGGCTGCGTGCGAGGCGGAGGGGCTCGTCGCGCGCGCCGCGCACATCCGTGGACTGCCACCTTCGCTGGTCGATCTGGCGCGCTCGATCGAGGAGGCCACTTCCCTTCCCCGATTGACCGACTCCGCATCTGCGGCCGACTTCGAGGCTCGTGCGGACGACTCCCCTCTTGCCGAGGGTGAGCCTCGTGCAGGCGGCGACGCGACGCTCGCGGCCGAGCGTGGCATTCGCGCGCGCAAGGTGCCGCAGCTCGCGGCGCTGCTCGGCGCGGTGGAGCCCATGGCGCGCGGCGCGGGCCGCATCGTGGACGTCGGCTCCGGGAGCGGCCATTTCACGCGCCTCGCGGCGGAGGCGTTCGAGCGTGAAACCCTCGGCCTGGAGCGCAACCCGGATCGCGTGGCCGCGGCCGAGGCGCGCGTCCTCGCTCTGGAGATCGCGCCCGGCCGGAGCGTGCTCGTTCGATATGCCCTGTCGACGGTCGGAGAGGGCCTGTCGTTCGAGCCGGGCGATCTCGCGGTCGGCCTTCACGCGTGCGGCGCGCTCGGGGATCGGCTCGTCGCCGCGGCGGCGCTCGCGGGGTGTGACGTGGCGCTCGTGTCGTGCTGTCTGCAGAAGATCGACGGCGAGGAGCGACTCCCCCTCTCCGCCGAGGGAGAAGGCCTGTTGCTACGCCGGGAGACGCTCGGCCTCTCCAACCTCACGTCGCAGCCCGTCGGCGTGGAGGTGTCGATCGAGCGCACGATGGCCGCGCGGAGGGCGCGTCACGCGCTGATTCACCTGCTCCGGGCCCGCGGCGAGCGCGTCCGCCCCGGCGAGGAGATGCGCGGCATCAACCGAAGGAGGGCCCACCACGGCCTCCGCGAGATCGCCGAGAGGGCCTGTTCCCTCCGCGGCCTCTTGCCCCCGACGCCCCTGGAAATCGAGCGTTTCGAGCGCGAAGGGGCCGAGTCGTTCGAGCGGGCGCGCCGCCTCTCCTTGCCGCGAAACATGCTGTCTCGCCTCGTCGAGGTCACCGTCGTCCTCGACCGCGCCGCGCGCCTCGTGGAGACTGGCCACCACGCGCTCGTCGCGACCCCCTTCGATCGCGCCGTCACCCCCCGAAACGTGGCCCTCTTCGCGACCCGCACCCCCGCCCGCCTCCCCGACGCGTCGAACGATCCCCTCCCTTCGCGAACGGAGTGAGCGATTTGGGAGGGGCGGACTTCGCGAAGCGAAGGCCGGGGGTGGGCACTGTCAAAGCCCGAGCGCGCGCAGGTCGAGGCGGCCTTCGTGGAGGGGCGGGCAGAAATAGTGACCGCCGGTCACGGCGCGGGAGAAGCGCATCAGGCCGTCGACGATGCCGTCGTCCAGGCCCGCCATCCGGCGCAGCACGCGCTCGAACGGATCCACCGTGGCCCCGAAGGCGATGAAGTAGAGGCCGTGCTCCGCGACCGTGCCGTACGGCATCGAGCGGCGGAGCATGAAGGCCGGCGGATCGAAGCTCTCCTGCGCGCTGCGCTTCACGTGGGCGCTCGCGGGGGCCGAGGCCATCTCCTCGTTGTCCTCGATGCGGCGGCCGATCGCGTGGTCCCGCGCCTCGGGCGTCATCGCGTCGAAGCGGGCCAGATCGTGAATCCATCGCTGCACGGACACGAACGAGGCACCATCCAGGCCCGCGCCCCGGCCCGCCACGATGGCGACCTCCGTCGCGCGCTCGTCCTTCGGGTTCTCGGTGCCGTCCTCGTAGCCGGAGAGGTCGCGGCCCTCGGCGTAGGCGAAGGTGGCGATGTCCTCTTCCAGGAGGTAACCCGGGCCCAGCGACGCCTGCAGCTTGCGCGCGCGGTGCAGGATCTCCCCCGGATCACGGCCCTGCACGTACGCCCACAAGGCACCTTGCGTGGACGGGAAGACCAGGCCCTTGCCGGTGAGCGCCGGGAACGCGTGCAGGCCCTCGATCGCGCGAGGGGCCGCCGCGACGAGGGGGTGGCCGATGCCGAGGATGGTGCGCGGATCGACGGAGAGCTCCGCGACGCGCGCGAGGGCACGCGGAGCGCTCGCGTCGTCCGCGCCGGAGGGAGCGAGGCCGAACGTGAGCACCCGCGCGTGGGATGGGACAGGCGCGAGAATGGCGGATTGGAATACGCTCATATCGACAAGCTACCTCACTTCCGCGTGGACCGGAACAGCGCTGCGTCACGGGGCGGCGGGGACACGATTGGGGTGGACGGCCCGGAGCGCGTGATCCATGACAGTCCGCACCGAGGGGATCGCGCCGGCGCCCGCGCTTTCGCTGGGCATGACTCGCAACCAAGGCGCCCCGGGGGAAGGCACGATCATGGTCGGAGGGGATGCTCTGGAGGTGTTTCGCGAGCGGCTCGCGAGGGTGCTGCGCGGCGATCTCTGCCTCGATCGCGCGCTGTCCCAGCGGCTCTCCGCCGAGGCCGCCGCGATGCTCGCGACCGGAGGCCTGGACGCGGCGGGGGCCCTGCGCGCGCGGCTCGCGGAGTGGGACATCGATCGTCAATGGGCCCAGCTCCTGCGCGAAGAGAGGGCCCAGGCGCTGGCCGATTGGGTGGAGCCGTACGCGCGCGGCACCGTCGTGCACCTGTGCGCCCCGGACAAGCTCCTCTGCGAGCGCCTGTCGCACATGGGCTGTCCCGCGGTGGTCGCGGGCCGCGACGGGGCCGACGGAATGCCCCTCTGCGACACCGTGCTGCTCACGAGCTCGCTCTCCGCCGCGACCGACGCGGACGAGATGCTGGGCGAGGTGGCGCGCTCTCCGGCGACGCGGCTCATCCTCATCGAGGCCGTCGTGGAAGAAGGCAGCTCGTCCGATCTTCATGCGCTGTTCGACGGGGTGTTCGAGCGGTGCCTCGGTCAGCCACCGAGGGGCCATGTCCGGCGTCGCACCGCGGAGGAGTGGCTCGCGCTCACGGAGCGACACGGCCGCGTGGCCGCCCTCGAACGATGGGAGTCGGTGCCGGGCGTGCCGCTCCCGCACGCGCTGATCGCCGCGGATCTGGAGCCGGTCGGCATCAACGGGCCGCGCTGAGACTGGCAGTCTCGGTCAGCCGCCGTGCAACGCGAACACGCGCTCTGCGACGTGCGCCACGTGGTACATCCAGCCGACGGCGCTCGCGATCAACGCGGCCGGGACGAGCACCCTCGTCGTGAAGCGCTCCAGGCGCAACCAGCGAGTCTGCGTCGTCGTCATCTCGGCGCGGGCCGCTCGCAGGACTCGGCCCTTGAAGGCCGCGGGGAGCGGCGCCACCGGGCGGAGGGCGCGCGTCGCTCGGTCGGCGGCGCGGGACGCTTCGTCCTCACGAGAGGCGGAGTCGGGCGAATCGATGTCTCGGGGGGTCGTCATCGCGCGGCTCCTTTCTCGCCGGGGGCGGGGCCTCGGGAGGATGACACCTTCGGTAGCAGCGCCGCAAGCTCCACGCGCGCGCGGCGCAATCTCTGGCGCACCGCCTCGGGCGTGAGGCCCAGGATCGACGCGACCTGCGCCGCTTCCAGGCCCTCCCCGACGACGAGCAACAAGACCTCTCGGTGCTGCGGAGTCAGCCTCGCGAACGCGGCCTCCGCGCGCTCCGCCTCGACGCGGCTCTCCGCCTCCTGGTCCGGCGGCGGCGCGAGGGTGTCCGGATCCGCCTTGAATTCGAGCAGCCGCGTGAAATCGAGCAGCGCCCATCGCCGGTAGCTGCGGTGGCGATTGCGGGCCACGGTGAAGAGCCACGCCGGCAGATCGGTGTCGTCGCGGAGGCGGGAGGCGTCGCGCGCGACGTGGAGCCACGTCTCCTGGAAGAGGTCCTCCGCCAGGTGACGACGCCCGGAGAGCCGCAGAAGAAAGGCCCAGATGCGCGCCTGGTAGCGCTCGTACACCTCGGTCAGGGCGCGCGTGTCGCCCCCGCGGAGGCGCACCACCAGGGTCGCGTCGATCGGGTCCACGCCCCCGAGAGCGCCCGAGCCGCGGCCGCGTGACAAACAATTTTTCGAAGGGGGCGAGAGAAAAATCGTGTCACGCGAGGGGCCGCGCCGCGCTGAGTGCTCTCGAAGGCGGCGCGACGCCGCGAGAGGAGACGACGATGATCGAGTTCTTCAAAGATGGCGGGTGGGGGATGTGGCCAATCCTCTTCATGGGGCTCGCGACCTTGGTGAGCGCGGGGCTCTACGCGTACCGGCCGGAGGCGCGCAAGCTGGGCTTCATCATCGCCGTCGGCATCGCGACGCTGTTCGCCACCGCGGGCGCCACGATCACCGACGTCGGCACCGTGTGCTGGGCCATCGCGAACCGGGAGTTCCCGAACGAAGAGCGACCGCTCGTCTTCTTGCAGGGCATGCGCGAGAGCACGCGCCCCGGCGTCTTCGGCACCACGATCCTGTGCGTGGCGGCGCTGCTCGTCGCCGCCGGTCAGTCACGGAGACCCCGAGAAAACGAGGCTTAGAGCGCGCGGCGGGGGGCTACGCGCGGTAGTCGACGTAATCCTCGATGTCCCAGACGTCTTCGTGCAAGGCGCCGTCGCCCGCGATCTCGTTCGTGATGATCTCGGAGGCCTTGCGGAGCTTCTCTCGCAGGGCCTTGAGCTGCGCGCCCTTCCGGGTGACGGCGCGGATCTGCTCCAGCACGCGGCGCTGATCTTCGATGACGGGCCAGGTGCCGCGCTCCGCGATGTACTTCTCGAGGCGCACGATCACGCGGGCCACGACCGCTTCCAGCTCGAATTCGCTCTGAATTGCCACAGGATTTCTCGCCTAGACAAGGCCGCACGGGCGCGGTTGTCAACCAAATAGATTGCGCGCAAGAGGTTCTGATAGCGTCGTGCGCGTGCGGACCTCCACGACTGCCCTCTTCCGATGCGCCGCGATCGGCCTCGGACTGACGTTGTCTCTCTGCGGGTGCGGCTCACAGACATCCATCCCGATGTGGATGCCGTGCCTCAGCGGTCCGGTGCCGCACGTGGGGCGCCCCGCGCCGGACGACATGTTCGCGCTCCTGCGCCGCGAACGGGAGCGCGCAGCCAGCGCGCCGCCGCTCGTCCGCGCGCGCATCCTGGAGGCGATCCCGGATCTGTTCCCGGACACGAGCGACACGTGGCCGGATCCGCCCTGTCACGACGAGCTGGAAAAAGAAGGCATCGACGCGCTCCGGATGAAGCCTCTCGTGTTCGATCGCGAGCTCGTCGCGCGGGTGCGGGCGGTGCACGACGCGCCCCCGCTCGTCACGATCGCGCTCGCGAAGGACGGCGATCTGGCCGAGTATCGCCTCGGCGCGGACGAGCCGGGCCCCGCGCCGTCGCGGGCGTTTCTGCGGTACCGGGCGCTCGCGAACATCCCCTCTTTCTGGATCGCCGACAACCGCGTTGGCGGGCGCGCGCTGCTCCTCGACCGACTCCGCGTCTCGACGGATCCGATGGAGCAGCTCCTCATTCACGGGGCGGCGGAGGCGATCTTCGATCAGGCCTTGTGGGGCCACCCGGCGAAGGCCGTGGGGACGGACGGGCCCGAGCTCCTGGGCGGCTTCATCGCCGACGTGGGGAAGCGACTCCAGGGCTCGCCGGACCCCGCCACGCTGGAGATCGCCCTCGTGCGGCTCAGCGACGCGGGGTTCTTCGCGGTGCGCTTCGGGCACGAGAGCGCGGCCCGCGGGCTCGTGAAGACGATCCTGGACGCGAAGGGGGACGTGCCGCTCACGCACGGAGTCCCCGGCGCGGCGCGCGATCTGGCCGAGCGGGCGCGAATGGCGCTCTTCGATCTCGACACCCCGCAGGAGCACGTCGGCGGGAGCGACCCGCCGCTCGCGCGGAGGAAGCGCTTCGATCCGCGGAAGGACTGGCTCGACAAGGAGCCCGCCGCGGGCGCGCCGAAGGAGGCGGACAGGCTCGCTCGCGTGAAGGCGCTCGACGAAGAGATGGGCGTCGTGAAGTACAACGTGCCGAAGTGCTATCTGCTGGAGCAGCTCGGAGAGTGGCTGTCTCCGGCGGAGATGGCGGCGCGCTTCGACGGGATGGTGGCGGAGACGTATTCAGGCGACGTCGGATTCCACCTCTCGACGGAGAGCCTGTGCCGTCTGCGGACCGCGTTCGACATGGAAGGGGCCCCGGAGCAGAAGCGGATCGCCCTCGCGCTGCGGCTGTTTCGCGCGCCCCGGCCGACGTCCTGGGATCATCGGTTCGACGAGATGGGCCCGGCGATCGCGTGGCCGATGGCAGACGACCAGTTTCGACAGACGGCCGCGGGCGGGCTGGACACGCACCTCGAATGGATCGACCACTCCGAAGAGCTGCGGACGTGGCTGGAGCAGCGCGCGCTGGAGCCGATCCCCACCGAGTATCCGTCGTCGATGATGTACCGCAAGCTCGAGCGCGCGTTCGATCACCTCGTGGCCTTCCATCTCTCGGGCGCGCCGGGGGCGAGCCCCGATGTCGCGAAGGGCCTCGTGCGGACGTGGATCGCGACGGCGCGGGACGCGGTGCGCGCGCCGCCCGCGCCGCACGTCTACTTCGGCCAGGTGCGCGACGCGCGGATCCGGGCGCTCGGAGAATACGGCCGCGCCGCCGGCCTGCGCGACGAGGCGGCGGCGTTCCTCCAGGAGCTGCCGAACAGCAAGGTCGCGGTCGCGGCGCTGTACATGCTGGATCTGGAGACGCCCGGCGCGAAGTGACCGCGCGACGGAGCGCGTGGGCGCCGTTCGGGGGGAGAGTGGCAGTCTCGATCAGGCTTTGGAGGGGGCCTGTTCGAGGCGCTGCTTCACCGCGGCGAGGTGCCGATTCACGGTGGCCTGGAAGGCGGCGGTCGACTCCGGCATCGGGGCCTCCCGATCGAGCTCGGCCTCGAGACCGGCCGTGATCTCGTCCGCGGCGCGCGCGAGATCCTGGGCCGCGCCCGCGAGATCGCCGCGGCGATACCGGGTGACGCCGCGGGTGTGGAGCGCGCGCGCGAAATCGAGCGGGGCGAGCTCGTACGGATCCCGACCGGTCTCTTCGGCGGCCTTCTCCGCGAGACGGACGGCCTCCTCGAAGTCCTCCGTCGCGGCGTCGTCCTCGCCGCGCTCGAGGCGAAAGAGCCCGCGCGTCACGAGGTAGCGGGCCCAGCGATCGAGGGTGAGCGCCCGCGCGAGATCGCGATCCGCCGCCTCCGTGGCGCCGCGGGCGTGCGCGGCGAGCGCGCGTTGATGGTAGGCGGCCGCGAGAGGATACGCGATGGACTCATCCGGCCCGCGCTTGCGCCCGCGGACCACGTGCTCCCCCAGCTCGACGCGACGATCCCAGTCCACCGCGGGCGTGAACGACGCGACCCGCGGCAGCGACGCGATCCGCGACTGCCACTCTGCCGGCCAGCGTGACAGGGGCGCTGCCAGGGCCGCGAGCGACGCCACGTCCGGGATCTCCGGGATTTGGTGCCGTCTGGACAGGAGATCGAGGATGGCCCTCCGGAGCCGTGCGTCCCCGAGATCCGGCAGCGGCGGCGGCTCCCTCGGCTCGTCGTCCTCCGGCGAATCCCCGCGGCCCGGATGGAACGACCAGGGAACGTAGCCGGTCACGATATCGCGGAAGAAGGAGGCGGCTGTATACAGATCGTACCGCACCGGCGCGAAGGTGGCGGGGGGCCTGGCCGCGAGGAGCGGGTCCCGCAGAGGCGTGAGCCGTGGCAGGATCACGGTGGCACGAAACGCCCCGTTTTCCCGGTGAACGCGGAGGTCCTCCGGATCCGCACCGAAGGCGGAGATGCGGAGAGCGTGCGCCTTCGCCAGGACGTCGCAGACCTGGAGCAGGCACTCCACGGCCTCCGGGACGGGCAGCGGCGCGTCGGGCCGCGCGAGCTCGGGCGGGGCCGCATAGACGACGCGCGGCGTGCTCGCGAGCACGCGGAGGACCCACGGCGACTCGATGCCTCGCGCCAGACGGGCCGCGGTCTCGCCCCGCTCCCATTCGGTGAATTCGCCTCCGAACCCGGTGCTCACCGGCCGCGCGAGGAGGGGCCGGCCGTCGCGCATATCGACGCACGTCTCGGCCGAGCGTCCTCTCGGAGGGGTGGTGATCCGGTACCGTCCGTCGACGATCAGGACGAACGAGGGCGGCTGCACGCTCATGTGGCGCCCAGCTTTGAATACTGTTTGTTTTGTAAGCGACGCCGGCGGGCAAGGGCGCCCGCGAACAAGGCCGCTGCGCCGAGGGGGAGCGCCCAGCCGAGCGCCCCGTCCCATCGAGAGGGCCCCACGAAGGCGGATTGGTCCGGCGCGGGCGCCTCTTGCGGGGCGGCGGGCTCCGGAGACGGCCTCCGGTCGGGTCGCGGCTTCTCCAGCTCTTCCAGGTACGGGCGAGCCGGATCGTCATCGACCGGACGGCGTGGGGGCGGCGGGACGTCCGCCGAGGCGGCGGGCCCGAGCCCGACGAGCAGGATCAGGCTCATCCCGACCCCGACGAGCGCACGAGAGAGCTTCACCCCCGAAGAATAAACACCTCTCCCCGCGGAAAGAAAGCCTTCTCTCCGAAGACAGGCCGCGCCGCGCGATCCGTCGCCATGCCGTGATTGGACAGGGTCATGGACGGCGGCGCGACCTCGTCAAATCAAGCTACGGCCGGCAGATGCCCTGTCGGCACTCGTGCGAGCAGCACTGGAAGTCGGAGCTGCAGAAGGAGCCGATCGACCGGCAACCGCCGCCGCCTCCTCCGCCGCCGCCGACACACACGTTGTTGTAGCAGTTGCCCGAGCAGCACTGGCCGTCGAAGCTGCACCACTGGCCTTGACCACGGCAGCCGCCGCCGCCTCCGCCTCCGCCGCCGATGCACACGTTGTTGTAGCAGTTGCCCGAGCAGCACTGGCCATCGTAATTGCACCACTGGCCCTGACTGCGGCAGCCGCCGCCTCCGCCTCCGCCTCCGCCGATGCAGATGCCGCCATAGCAGTTGCCGGAGCAGCATTGCCCGTCGTAATTGCAGGCCTCTCCCTGCGTGTTGCAGTTGCCGCCGTGACCTCCGTGGCCTCCGTGACCGCCGCCGCCGCCGGGGCCGCCGAGGCTGACGCCTTGTTCGCAGGCGTTTTCATTGCACTCCGCGCTGCAACAATCACCGTCGGTGGCGCAGTAATCGCCTGCGCCCAGACAGGAGTCACCGTCGTTGTCGCCGTCCTCATCCGCCTGCGGCGTGGGCGCCGGCGTCGCGACCGGATCCTCGGTGACAGGGCCTTGCGGCTCATCACTCGAGGGTTCGGGGCCGCTCCGCGCGCAGGAGGCGCCGATCAGGCCGAGGAGGGAAAAGAGTCCGAGGCACGCCCAGGTGTGAACCTTGCTCATTGGAAACCTCTCGACGTTCGACAAAAAGTAATCCGCGCCCGCGGCCCCACCCGCCACGTTCGCGCCCGTTTCATTGATTGTGGAAGAGAAGGTATTCTATTGCGCGCTGCTATGCCCCCAGGTGGGGATCAATGCAACCTCAATTCAATGTCTCCTCTCCTACGACGCGCCGCGGCGGAGGGCGGTGAGCGAGCCTGTTGAGGCGGAGGGCCGAAAGCGATATCGTGGTGGGATGCCTCGTCTTGCTCGCTTCGCTTCGGTCTCCTGCGTGCTCTTCTCTTCTCTGTTCGCCTTGAGCGGCTGCGGCGGCGGCGACTCGTCGTCGAGCGGTGGCGGCGCCGGCGGCGCGACCAGCACCGGCGGCTCGGGCGGCACCGGCGCATCCGGCGGCGACACCACGACCACCGAGGGTGGCACCGGCGGCGCGGGCGGCGACACCACGACGTCCACCACCAGCACGAGCACCACGACCACCGACACCGCCCCGACGTACGAAACGGCCGACGCGCTGTTCAATCTCGACGGCATCGCGGACATCGAGCTCACCATCCCCGAGCTGTCCCAGGTCCAGCTTCAGAACGACCCCTACAGCTATGTGCACGGCGATATGGTCGTTCACCTCGTCAATGGAGAGAGCTATTCTCTACCGGACGTCGGACTCCACTTGAAGGGCGTCTACGGCTCTTTCCGGACGCTCGATCAAAAGGCCGCCTTCCTCGTCAAGACTGACAAGTACCACAAGAAGCAGGAGCTGCTCGGCCTCACGAAGCTCGCCATCAACAACATGGTGCAGGACCCGAGCTTCATCCACGAGCGGATCGGATATGAGCTGTTCCACGGGATGAACATCGCCTCTCCGCGGTCCGGCTACGCGCGGGTGAAGGTGAACGGGCAGCTCTACGGGCTCTACGCGACGGTGGAGCACTCGGACAACCACGTCCTGCTCAAGCACTGGTACGGGGACGACACGGGGAGCCTCTATGAAGGGGCCTATGGCGTCGATCTCTATCAGGGCAGCTTCCTTCAATTCGATCAGGACAACGGGGCCGACGTCGGATACGCGGATTTGCAGGACTTCGTGAACGCGCTCGACGGGATGAACGACCCGGACACGTTCCTCTCCGACGTGGGGCAGCTCATCGACTTCCAGCGGTACACGGATTTCGCCGCGACCGAGCTCTTCATGGGGCACTGGGACGGATACGCCTCCTACGAGAACAACTATCTGATTTACCGCGGGCCGGACATGCGGTGGGCGTTCCAGCCGTGGGGCATCGATCAGACGTTCTCGGACTACCTGGATCTCTGGGGCGGCAACGGGCGCGTGGAGCAGATGTGCCTCGGATCGCTCGCGTGCCGGATGCAATTGAAGGACAGCTTCCAGAAGGTGATCGCCAAGGTGACGGAGCTCGGGCTCGTCGCGCGGGTGGACCAGCTGCAGGCCCTGCTCTCCTCCGCGATTGACCAGGATCCGCGCAAGGAGGTCGACAGCGGGACGGCCCTCGCATACATGGGATACACGCGGGATTTCTTGCTGGGGCGGCCGAACGACGTGACGAACAGGCTCGTCTGCGCGGACCCGACCGGCATCGACAACGACGGGGACGGGGCCTCCGGCTGCGGCTTCGACTGCGACGACAATAACCCGAACAAGTATCCAGGGGCGCCGGAGGTGTGCAATCTCCAGGACGACAACTGCAATGGTCAGGTGGACGAAGATCCGATGTGCCCCGGGTGCGTGAACCAGCCGAAGCCGGGCGGCGGCACGCTGGCCTTCTGCTTCCACGCGACCGACTACAACAGCGCGGAGGCCGACTGTGTGAGCCAGGGCGGACACCTGCTCTCGATTCACGATCAGGCCACGCAGGACGCCGCCTGGGCCGGCGCCTCTTCGACCGCCGGTGGGCAGTGGTGGATCGGCGTCAACGATCAGAGCGCCGAAGGGGTCTATGTGTGGACCGACGGCACGCCGCTCAACTTCCTCGACTGGAACGCGGGCGAGCCGAACAACGCGGGCGACTCCGAGGACTGCGGCCACCTCGCGGACTGGGCCGGCGGGCTGTGGAACGATATCCCGTGCGGAGACCCGCAGAACTATATTTGCGAGCTGCCCTGATCCAAGGGCCGAGTCCCCGCCCCCGGCCCGTCCAAGGGCCGAGTCCGTCTCACGCGATCACTTCTTTTCGAGATCCGCGCGCACGGAGCCCTTCGGCGGCTCCGGCGTGACCTTCTGGGACCACGGCTTGTAGCGAGGCAAGGCGATCGCCACCGTCGCCTCGCGCATCGCGAACATCGAGATGACCGCGGGGGTGCGGCCCACGGTGCGGCCGTCCACGAGGATCTGGCCGCCCGGCGGCGTCGACGTCACCTCGACCGGGACCAGCGTGGGCACGAGGCGCAGGAATACACCGGCCGTCTTGCCGACGACCGCGCCCGCGCTGCGCTCGCCGTGCTCGTAGCCGGTCAGATCGAAGATGACCTTCGCGGGGCCGCAGGGGACCGGGACGTCCGCGAGGGGCGTCGTGCCGATCGGCTCTCCGTTCCACGCGACGGTGGCGCCCTGCGGATAGGAGCGGACGTTCGCCTTGCACTCGCGCTTGGCCGCGGGGATCGACGGGGCCGCGCTCGCGGTGGCGGTGGTCGTCGCGGCGGCGGTGGTCGTCGCGGCGATCGAAGGAGGCGCGCCGGTGCGCTCCGGGGCCGCGGTCGTCGCGGTGGCGGCGGGCGCAGATCCGGTGTCCGGGGAGCGACCCCACAGCATGTATGCGGTGCCCAAGGTCGCGATCGACGAGACGATCGCGGTGGCGGCGATCCACCCGGCCCGCGAGGCGCGCGGCGGAGGCGCTGCGGCCGCGGGAAGTGGCTCCGGCGGAGGGCCGAACTTCGGCGGCGGCGCCAGGCCGAACGTCGGCGGAGGTGGCGGGATCGCGCCCGGACCCAACGGCGGCGGCGGCGGCAGCGCGGGCAACGGCGGGACCGCGGGCGATCCGATGGGCGCCAGCGTGGGCGGCGCGCTCACCACCGACATCGGGAACGACGACAGGCCCGCTCCCGTGCGGCTCGGCGGCGGCGCGTCGAGCGGATCCTGCTCCGAAGGCCGCGGCACGCGCTCCTCGTAGAGCGTGCACTCGATGAACGACTCCAGCGCCTCGGCCGTGATGCCCTCGAAGGGGTTCGCGGGGAGCTGGTACGTGCCGCCCGGCGCGCGATCGCCCGACAGCTCCGCGGCGGCGCGCGAAGGCGGCGGCTCCTCGATGGACACCTTCGCGGGGGCCAGCGTCGGCGGCGCGTCCCTCCGATCGACGAGCGCCACGGCGGACGCCTTCGTCACCTCGTTCGGCGCGGGCTTCGTCGCGCCTTCCGCGGCTCTCGGCGCGGGCTCGGCGGGCTTCGGGGCCTCGGGCGCGAGCAGGCGCGCCTTGATGGGCTGCGTCTCGGCGGCGTCGTCCGCGGGCGGGGGGCGCGCGGTGATCGCGGTCTGCGCGCGCTTCGCGATCGCGTGCTCGTGCAGCTTGCGGAGGACGTCGCGCGTGGCGTCGTCCCCTTGCAGCAGCTTGAGGCGCATGCCGTTGCGGCCGTCGGGGCCGCGGCCATCGGTGATCGACTCGATCACCTCGACCTCGCCGCGCATCACGGTCTCGCCGTCCTTGAGCTGGATCACGAACTGCTGCTGCAGCCCGACGGCGCGCGGCTTCGGCGTGACGATGAAGAGCGACGTCTCCTCGGCGTACGGGCCGAACGTCGCGATCAGCTCGTCGAGCGTGCTGCAGCGCGTGACGATCCGGAGGCGCTTGCCTGCCGGCGACGACGCGCCGCTCTCTCGGTCCGGAGGGGCCCGGGTTCCCTCGGCGTTCGGGCGATCCACGGGAAAGAGCGTACCTTGACGAGGCTTCGGACCCCAAGAAACGGGGCGCGTTTCGTGCGGGTCAGCCGTCGTTCTCGGCTTCGATCACGTCGTCGTCCTCCGGCTCGGGGCGCGGCGTCGCCGGTGGTTTCGCGAGCGGAGGCTTCGGCGCGGGCGGCTTCGGGGGCGGCGGCTTCGGCAGCGCGGGCTTCGGAGCGGGCGGCTTCAGGGCGGCGACCTCGGGCTTCGGCGCGGGCGGCTTCGGGGCGGCGGCCTCGGGCTTCGGGGCAGCGGCTCGAACGACGGGACGCGCGCGGGCGGCACCTTCACGGGCGGCGGGCGCGTCGCGATCTTCGGCGCGCGGCTCGCGCGGGCGTTCGGCGGGCGCACGGACTCGCGCGGCGTCTTCGCGGGCGGCGCCTCGGTCTTCGGGGGAGCGGGCTCCGTCTTCGCGGGCGGCGGACGGGTCGCGGCCTTGTTCGTGGGCTTCGGCAGCGGGCGCTCCGAGAGGATCTCGTCCACGAGCGACGGCTCGATCACCTCGACGGGCGGCGGAGGCGGCGGCGCCGCGTGGCGACGCGATCGCGGCGGGGCTTCGATGGCGGCCAGCGCGAAGAGCTTCCCGGTGAACTCCAACGTCGGCAGCGCCGGGCGATCGGGCCCCGGCACGAATTCGAAATAGCCTTCTTGCAACGACAGCGCGACGCGCACGACCGCGAGCGGATCCAGCTTCTTGCCGTTCGTGCGGCCCTCGACGATGAGGCCGGACGCGATCTCGATCTCGACGGGAGGCGCCGCGGACGACGGGGGCCGCAGCGTGACCTTGCCGCTGCGGCGCTCCAGCTCCAGCGCGACGAGCACGGTCGCGGCCGGGAAGCGATCGAGGCCGCCCGACGGAGGGAGCAGGTGCGGCGCCGCGAGCGCGACCGGAGCGAGCCCCGCGCCGAGGACGCCCGGCGGCGTGCCGCGACGATCGCGGACGCGGCTCGCCATGTCGACGAGCGCGCGCGTCTGCGCCACCAGATCGGCCGGCGCGATCGGCTTCTGGAGGAAGACGTCGGCCCCGGCCTTCAGCGTGCCGGCGCGCGACGAGGTGTCGATCTCGTGCGTCACGACGACGATGGGGCACGCCGCGACCTCGGTCGGCTGCTGCCGGATCTGCGCGACGAACCAGTAGCCGTCGAAGTCGGGCAGCTCGAGCTCGGTCACGATCGCGGCCGGCTCCAGCGCACAAGCCGCGTTCAAGCCGGCGCGCGCCGAGTCGCACGCGACGACCTCGACGCCCATTTCACCAGCAACGCGCGTCACACCGCGCTGCACCCGGCGATCGGCGTCGACCAGGAGGAGCAGGCCGCTCTGCACGTGGTCGAGCATATTCGTCCGGCCGCGCCGCGAGCAAGGAAGCGGCAAAACGGGGCAATCCCTCGGGCGCGCGATCCCCGATGGAACCGCTCGATCGCCGCGCGAGCCGCTTTCATCCGCGACGGCCCCTCCGGTACGCTGCGAGCTTGGAGTCCTCGCGTCCTTCCCCCGGCGCGCCTCGGGCTCCGAGCTTGGATGCCCGCATGAAGAACGCCCGCCCTCGCCGTCCCGGAGATCGTCCGCCCCCGCGTCATCGGAAGAGCCCCGCGTGGCTCGTGCTCGTCGCTGGTTTCACGGCGGCCGCGGCCGCGATCCTCGCGCCGTCCGCGGCGAGCGCCATCGCGCTGCGACCGTGCCCGCCGGGCATGCAGGACACCATCCTGGACCCGCTCATCGAGTCCACCTCGAACCTCGACGACGGCAGCTACCACGTCGACGCGGCCGTGGTCTCGCAGGTGTTCCCGAACGGCATCCCCTTCATCCAGACGTACACGGATTTCTGGGTGAACGTGAACGGCAACCTGTCGTTCGGTCAGTCGGTGAGCACGTACACCCCGGACGCGATCCCCGGCCTCACGATCCCCACGATCGCCGGCTACTTCGCCGACGTGGATCTCCGAGGAAACCAGGGTGATCTGCACATGTGCATCGACACCGACGCGCAGCAGCTCATCTTCACCTGGGATCAGGTCGGGTACTACAGCCAGAAGACCGACAAGCTGAACTCGTTCCAGATCGTCCTCACGAACAACGATCAGTCCGTGTGCGGCGCGGCGGCGACCTTCAACATCGAGTTCCGCTACGAGCAGCTCGAGTGGACGACGGGCGACGCGAGCAACGGCGTGGGCGGCCTCGGCGGCACGCCCGCGACGGCCGGCATCGACGCGGGAGACACGATCAACGCGGTGGCGCTGCCCAACTCGCACACGGGGCAGGTGCTCGACCTCGTGAACCTCTCCAACGTCAACGAGGACGGGCGCTTCGCGTTCCTCGTGGCCGCCGGCACGCTGCCCGCGTGCGGCAACGGCACGCTCGATCTGTGCGAGGTGTGCGACGACGGCAACCAGAGCAACGACGACGGCTGCACGAACTTCTGCCAGCTCCCGACGTGCGGCGACGGCTTCGTGCACACGGGCTTCGAGGACTGCGACCTCGCGGCGGTGGACCCGAACGCGACGTGCCCCAGCGGCTACATGGGGCAGCCGATGTGCAACAACGATCCGGCGAACCCGATCGGCGACGGCACGTGCACCGTCTCCGCGTACGGCTGCACGGACCTCGACGAGTGCTCGGATCCGGCGCTCAACGACTGCAGCGCCGACGCGACCTGCACGAACACGGACGGCTCGTACGTCTGCAAGTGCAAGAAGGGCTTCTCCGGCGACGGCGTCACGTGCGCCGACGTGAACGAGTGCGCGACGCCCGGCCTCAACAACTGCAGCGTCAACGCGACGTGCGCGAACACCGTCGGCGGCTTCACGTGCACGTGCAAGCCGCTCTACACGGGCAACGGCGTCGTGTGCACGCCCGTCGACTCCGACGGCGACGGCCTGTCCGACGTGATCGAGCTTCAAATCGGCTCGAACCCGAACGATCAGGACAGCGACGACGACGGCGTGATCGACGGCCTGGAGCCGAACCCGGGCGGCGACGCGGACAACGACGGCATCCCGAACGTGCTCGATCCGGACGCCGACAACGACGGCCTCTTCGACGGCACGGAGCTCGGCTTCGACTGCTCGAACCCGGACACGGATCTCGGCGCGGGCCACTGCGTGGCGGACGCGGACATGGGGCTGACGAAGACCGATCCCACGAAGGCGGACACGGACGGCGGCGGCGCGAACGACGGCTCCGAGGACGTGAACGGCAACGGCGCGGTGGACCCCGGCGAGACGAACCCGGCCGGCTCCGGCGACGACGGCGCGGTGCTCGACAGCGACGGCGACGGCCTCAGCGATCAGCTCGAGATCCTCCAGGGCTCGAACCCGACCGACGGCGACTCCGACGATGACGGCGTGCTCGACGGGCTCGAGGTGAACCCGACGCTCGACAGCGACGGCGACGGTCTCCTCAACATGCTCGATCCGGACAGCGACAACGACGGCATCTTCGACGGCACCGAGATGGGCAAGAACCGCCTGCTCGGCGACACGGATCCGGCCGCGGGGCACTGCGTCGCGGACGGCGACGCGGGGGCGACGAAGACGAGCCCCGTGAAGGCGGACACGGACGGCGGCGGCGCGAAGGACGGCGCGGAGGACGCGAACCACAACGGCGTGCTCGATCCGGGCGAGCTCGATCCCACGGTCGGCCACGCAGCGGACGACGTGATGCTCGTGGACAGCGACAACGACGGCCTCAGCGATCCGGAGGAGATCGCGATCGGCAGCGATCCGACCGACAACGACAGCGACGACGACGGCGTCGTGGACGGCAAGGAGCAGAACCCCGCGGCCGACGATGACGGCGACGGGCTCGTGAACGCGGCCGACTGGGACAGCGACAACGACGGCCTCTACGACGGCACCGAGCTCGGCTTCGGCTGCCCCGTGCCCGGGATGGCCCACTGCATCCCCGACGGCGATCTCGGCGCGACGAAGACCAACCCGAACAAGGCCGACACCGACGACGGCGGCGTGAAGGACGGCGCCGAGGACAAGAACCACAACGGCGTGATCGACGCGGGCGAGACGGATCCGAACGACGGCTCCGACGATCTCTGCCTGCAGACGCCGGACTGCGCGCTCGGGACGCAGGTGTGCGACTCCAGCATCTCGAAGTGCGTCGACGCCAAGTGCGACGCGAACACCCCGTGCCCGGCGGCGGACATCTGCCACTTCGCGGGCGTGTGCAACCCGGCGTCGGGCGTGTGCACGTATCCGAACAAGGCCGACGGCGCGATGTGCAGCGACAACAACGTGTGCACCGCGGACGCGTGCGTGGCGGGCGTGTGCCAGAGCTTCAGCGTGCTCGATTTCACGCCGTGCACGGAGAACGATCAGCCGGGCCTGTGCATCGCGGGGCACTGCCTCACGGACTCGGGCGTGGGCGGCGCATCGACGGGCGGCGCGGGCGGCGGCACGACGACCGGCAGCGGCGGCGCGACGGGCGGCGGCAGCACCACGTCGACGACGGGCGGCGGCGGCGGCGCGGGCGGCGACACCAGCACGACCGGCGCCGGCGCGGGCAGCGGCGAGACGTCCGACAAGTTCTCGCTCTTCGGCGGCGGCTGCACGACGAGCAGCGGCGCCCCGTCGCGCACCGGCGAGGCGCTCTCGTTCCTCGCGATCGCCCTCGCCTTCGCGCGCCGCCGCCGCAGCCGCGCGGCCTGACGCTCCCCTTCCCCGCCCCCTCCGCGCGCTGACCGCGGACCTCTCCACGCCAAGATTGGCTAGCGCCGGCGAGGCTCCTTCACGCCAATGTTGGCTAGAAAGGAGATCGCTGATCGCCTTCATTTTTCGACAAACCCGAGAGAGCGCGCGACGACCGCGAGGCGTCCTCACGCCAACGTTGGCTTGAAGACGGCATCGTCGCCGCGCCAATGTTGGCTAGACCCTGCGACCCCCTTTCACGCCAATGTTGGCTTGAGCTGCGGGCCGGCTACCTGAGGCCGCGCATCGCTTCGCGGCGGGCCCACTGCGCGATCAGGTGCGCGATGAGATCGACGCCGCTCGCTGTCGACGAGGCAGTGGTGCCGGGCTTCGCGACGTGCAGCAGGCGCGTGGGGGCGCTGCCGGGGGCCGTGAGGCGCTCGTCGTAGATCGCGTTCGGCGCCAGCGTGCGCAGGCGTGCCGTGACCGCGAGGAAGTTCTGCGCCGACGAGGGAGCCAGCGCGCTCCCGAGCGCCGAGTAGTCCGCGCTGCGCTCGTGCAGGATCCACGGCGTCTCCCCGCTCGCACGGAACAGGTACAGGATCGCGTCACGGTCCTGCGCGATCGCTTTCTCCTCCCGCGTCGTCGTCTTCGTGAGCACGAGGCCGCCCGTCGCGAGCGCGCGCCCCAAGCTGAAGCTCGTGTCCTTCTTCTCCGTGCGCGTCTCGGTCCGCGTGCGGTGGATCGCGCGCACGATGGCCACGATGTCCTCGTACGGCAGCCGCTCCTCGGACCCGCGCAGCGCGAGCGCGTCGGCCTCGAACGCGAAGCGGCGCACCACGATCATGTCGGAGCTCGCGACCACCTCCGCCGAGTCGGTGACGAGCACGCCGTGACCGCGGCCGCGCACCTTCGTAGCGAGCGCTTTCGCGAGGCCTACGTCGGCCGATTGAAGCACGATGGCCGGCAGGCCCGCCGCTAGCTTGAGGCGCTCCTCGTACGCGGTGGTGCCGAGATCCGCGGCGAGCGCGGCCGCCTCCGCTTCGATCGTGGTGGCGAGCTTCAGGATCGCGACGACGTACATCCCCGGAGCCTACCCCCTCCGTCCACCGCGCGCTCTCACGCGGCGACGAACTGGCGCTCGACGAGGCGGCGGTAGAGGCCGTCACGCACCATCAGCTCGGCGTGCGGGCCGCTCTCCACGATGTGGCCTCCGTCGATGACGCACACGCGATCCGCGCCCGCGACCGTCGACAAACGGTGCGCGATGATGAGCGTCGTGCGGCCGCGCATCAGCCGATCGAGCGCCTCCTTCACGAGGTGCTCGCTCTCCGCGTCGAGCGCGCTCGTCGCCTCGTCGAGCACGAGGATGCGCGGATCCTTGAGCACCGCGCGCGCGATGGCCACGCGCTGCTTCTGGCCGCCCGAGAGCTGCACGCCGCGCTCGCCGACCAGCGTCGCGTACCCTTCCGGAAACTTCGTGACGAAGGCGTGCGCGTTCGCGGTGCGCGCCGCCGCCTCCACCTCCGCGTCCGTCGCGTCGGGTCGGCCGTAGCGGATGTTCTCCGCGATCGACGTCGAGAACAGGATCGGCTCCTGCGACACCACGCCCACCGTCCGCCGCAGGAACGCCGGCGACAGCGCGCGCAGATCGTGGCCGTCGAGCCGCACCGCGCCCGCGTCCGGATCGTAGAGGCGCGTGATCAGGGACGCGATCGTCGACTTGCCCGCGCCCGACGGACCGACGATCGCGACCGCCTCGCCCGGCGCGATCGTGAGATCGATCCCCTTCAAAACAGGCGCATCCCGACGCGTGGGGTACGCGAACGCGACGCGCTCCATCGTCACCTCGCCGTGCACCTTCGGCAGCGTCTCCCCCTCGTTCGGCGGGATCGCGGGCGCGCGGTCCATCAGCTCGAAGATGCGCTCCGCCGCGCCCGTCGCCTTCATGAAGTCGGCCCACAGATCGCTGAGGCCGCCGAGCGAGAACGCGACGAGCACCGTGTACACGAGGAACGACGTGAGGCCGCCCGTCGTGAGCGAGCCGTCCGCCACGTACTGCCCGCCGCGCCACAGCACGACCGCGGCCGCGCCGAACCCCGCGAACGACGCGACGCCCATGAACGTCGACGCCGTCAGCGCCCGCTTGCGCGCGAGCTCGAACGACGCGAACACCGCCTTCTCGTAGCGCCCCACCTCGTGCGGCTCGGCCGCGAACGCGCGCACCGTGCGGATGCCGCCGAGCGCCTCCTCCGCCACCTCGCTGCCGCGGGCGAGCGAGTCCTGCACCTCGCGCGAGAGCTTGCGCACGCGCCGCCCGTACGCGACGGCCCCGAGCGCGATCGCCGGCACGATCGCGAGCATCAGCAGCGTGAGCCGCCACGACGTCACGAAGAGCAGCGCGATCCCGCCGAGCACCGAGACCGCGAACCGCAGCCCCATGGAGATGTTCACGCTGACCGTGTTTTGAAGGATCGTCGTGTCGGACGCGAGGCGGCTCGTCAGCTCGCCGGTCTTGCGCTCGTCGAAGAACGCGATGTCCTGCTCCATCAGCCGCGCGAACAGATCCGCGCGGAGCCGCGTCACCACGCGCTCGCCCGCGATCGTGAACAGCGCGTAGCGCGCCGCCGAGGCCGCCGCCTGGACCGCCGCGATCGCGAGCAGCACCAGCGCCGTCTTGTTGAGCGTGTCCACGCTGCCGGTCTTGCCCGCGGCCTCGTCGACGATGCGGCCGATCACCTTCGGGAAGATGAGGCTCGCGCTGCTGCCGACCGCGAGGCACACGGTCCCGACGACGAGCTTCCCCACCTCCGGACGGGCCAGGCGAAGCACACGACGAAGCGACACCACGCGCGGCGCCTTGGATGGGCCCGCGGACTCTGTTGCGGAAGACATTCCGCGGCGATCTACCCACGCGCCCGCCGGAAGCAACGCCTCCTCCGCGCGGTCTCACACTTCTTCACGGCCGCATCCGGCTCCGACCGACCGCATTTCGGTGCTGCGGCTCCCACCCACAGTCGCAGTGCTGTTAGAAGTGGTCCCTCACCCACCCTCGGAAATCCCTGGAGCGGAAACCCATGCGCAAGCTCGCTCATCACGTCCTCAGCGTCACCTTGATCCTCGGCACCGCCACGGCCCTCGCCGGTTGCGTCATCGAAGCCCGCGCGGGCGTCGAGGCGGGCGGCCACGCGAAGCCGAAGCCGGCGCCGAAAGCCCCGGCCCCCGCGAAGCCGAAGCCGGTCGCCTCCACGAAGCCGACCCAGACGCCCGCGCCGCAGACGACCTTCGAGACCGACAGCAAGGGCGCGCTCAAGCTGCCCGGGCCGGTCCTCTTCGAGACGGGCAAGGACGTCCTCAAGCCCGAGAGCGACGCGGTCCTGCAGGTCGTGAAGGACTACCTCGACGCGAAGCCGCAGATCACGAAGCTCCGCATCGAGGGCCACACCGACAACGTCGGCACGCCCGCGAGCAACATGACGCTCTCGCAGCTCCGCGCGTACGCCGTCGCGAAATGGCTCGTGGCGAAGGGCGTTCGGTGCAACCGCCTCTTGCCGGTCGGCTTCGGCGACACGCGCCCCGTGGCCGACAACACGACCGAGGACGGTCGCGCCCAGAACCGCCGCACGATGTTCGTCAACGCGGAGCTGAAGGGGAGCGCGATCGGCGGCATGCCGGTCGACGGCGGCGGAACGGCCGCTGCGGACCCCTGCCGCTGACACGACCTGCGCGACGCCTGCTCCGGATCGCCTTCAAATCAGGCTGAAACGGAGCGGGTGGCGCGACGCCCACGACGAATCCGAAGACACAAAACAGCGACGCCGCGCCCTCTTTCGAGAGCACGGCGTCGATGTCAGTTACTGCGGAGGTGAAGCGGGATTACCAGCGCTTGCCGCCACGGTCGCCGCCACGGCCACCACGGTCGCCGCCACGGCCACCGCGATCACCGCCGCCGCCACCGTAGCCGCCGCCGCCGCCACCCCCACGGAACCCGCCGCCGCCGCCACGATTCTGGCGCTCCTCGGCTTCGTTCACGCGGAGCATGCGGCCCTCGAGCATGGTGCCGTTCATCTCCGAAATCGCCTTCTGGGCCTCCTGCTGGGAGCCCATCGTCACGAAGGCGAATCCACGCGGTTGCCCGGTCTCGCGGTCGGTCACCACGTGGACATCAGTCACTTCACCCATCGCCCCGAAGGCGGTGCGGATCGTCTCGGCGTTCGTCTGGAAAGACAGATTGCCGACATACAGCCGGTTACCCATTGCTTCTCTCGTCTCGTTTGCGGCGCCGTGTCAGAGCAAAAACAACCATCCAATGCGCCGCAGGGGATCAGAGGGAAGTCCGCGAAAAAATCCGCAACCGCACCCGGGAAACATCGCGCTCAGAAAGCTGCAGAGACCGTGACCGGACCTTCTGCCCCCAATTGCGCGGGCCTCTCGGGCGAGGCAACCAACCTCTACCCGAAAGAGTTTCGCAGGGCAAGCGGCTGAGATGCGAAGGCCCGATCTTTTTCGATACGACGATCCGGAGGGGCGCCGCAAGGGGCGAGCAAGCCCGGCCGGGGGCACCGGAAAACCGAGGCGCCCCGACCACGAAATCGCGGTGAAAACCGGGAAATCGCGCACGACGACCGGCTCCGGATCGGGGAGCGGCCCCCGGCTACGGGGTGCACGAGCGGCAGTACAGCTCGACCTCGCTCACGCACTGATCGTCCCACGTCATCGCGCAGCAGTATTCGTCCTGCTCACAGACGGCGGAGGCGCACGGGTCCGCGCACGCCGGATCCAGCTTTTTTCCAGCGCTGCAGACGTCGTGCTTGCACGCGCCGCCCGCGCTGGACGCGCCGCCGTGCTGGTTCATCCACGCGACGATCCACGGGCGCACGAGGTCGACGCGCGCGAGCAGCTCCACGCCCGCGCCGCCGCCGGAATTCACCGCGGCGATCACGTGCTGCTTCTTGCCGGCCACGAAATCGGGGCCGCCCGAGTCGCCGGACTCGATCTTCTCGGCCGCGCGGTACGCATTCGGGAAGCCGATGTCCGCGCCGTCGTGTACGCGCACCGCCGCGCTCGCGAAGAGGCTGTCGAACGAGATCTGTCCGTCGTCGATGCGCCCCACGTTCACCACGCGCGCGCCGTCCGCGAGCGGCGCCTCCGCGAGGGCCGGGTAGCTCGGCAGCACGATCGGCTGCTCCAGGTGCAGGAGCCCCACGTCGCGCGATCGCGGATCCACGAGGCCGCCGTTCTCGAAGTCGTCGTACGCCGCGACCGCGTCGGCCATCACCGCGCGCTTCGCGGCAGGCGACACCACGCGGTACGCGAACGGCTCTCGCACGCAGTGCGCCGCGGTGAGCACGAAGCGCGGAGCGATCAGCGCGCCGGAGCACGCCGCCACCTGCTTACCGTTCTGCATCATGTCGATCAGCACGGCCTCCGGATACGCGGCGCCCGACGACGCGCCCTTGATCGCGCCGTCGCGCTCTCCCGCGGACGTCTCGCCTCCGCTGTCGTTGCCGGTCTCGCTCTCGCCCGTGATGCAGCCTGCGAGCGACGCGACCACGAGACACACCACACCCATCCACGCGAACGTGCTCTTCATCTCGGAATCCAACCTTCCCGTCGCCGCAGAGCTCCTCGCGCGCGGCGAACGCGGGCCCCTTTCGCAAGCCGCGGGCCGAGCGCGATCGGCTTCGATTCCCGGCATTTTCGGGATGTCGCGGGGGCCTCGGGGGTGGCGCCGCCATGGCGGCGGGTGTCGGCCCGACAGGCGCGCGCTCTGTGATAGCTTCGGCGACATGCGGCGCGCGATGATCTTCCTCTTCGCTGGATCGGCTCTCTTTCTAGGCTGCGGTGGCAGCGTCGGCGGGAGCGGCGGTTCGTCCGGCTCCACGTCGACGGGCGGCGCGGGCGGCACCACGAGCGCAGGCGGCACCACGAGCAGCGGCGGCACCACGAGCGCGGGCGGCACCACGAGCGCGGGCGGCACCACGAGCAGCGGCGGCGCGGTGTGCGGCGACGACGTGACGCCTCCGAACGAGGTGCTCCCGGACGCGACCGATCCGGAGGCGGGCGACTTCACGCTCGACGAGGCGCTCGCGGAGCTGCCGGACGGCCCCGGTCCGCTGCGCGCGATCATCGACACGGACCTCGGCGTGCTGACGTGCACCTTCCACGAGAGCGAGGCGCCGATCGGCGTCGCGAACTTCATCGGCCTCGCGCGCGGCCGCCGCGCCTGGAAGGACACGAGCACCGGCAAGTGGGTGCGGAGGCCGTTCTACGACGGGCTGACGTTCCACCGCGTGATCCCGGATTTCGTCGCGCAGGGCGGCGATCCGAAGGGCACGGGCACGGGCGGCCCCGGCTACAAGTTCAAGAACGAGATCGCCGGCCTCACGCACGTGCCGGGCACGCTCGCGTACGCCAACGCCGGCCCCAACACCAACGGCTCCCAGTTCTACATCTGCGAGACCGCGCAGCCCGCCCTCGACACCGGCTACACGATCTTCGGAGAGTGCGACCCGGTGAGCGTCGTCACCGCGATGACCCATGTGCAGACCGACGCGAACGACAAACCGCTCACCCCGATCCACATGAACAGCGTGAAGATCACCCGCTGCGCCCCGTAAAAGAGGCTGCGTCCAGCGCACGGACGGTGCCCACCCCCAGCCGCCCTTCGGTCGGCTGCCCCTCCCAAATCGCTCTCTTCGTTCGCGAAGGGAGGGGAGCGGCGCCCGCCGCAACGTCGAGGACTGCGTCCGCTCCGCTACGGTCTCCGCTCCGCCAAGCGGAGCTCCGCCTCCGCGGACCGGACTCCGTCCTCCCAGTGGCGCCCGCCGCAACTTGTTCGCGATGACGGAAAGCCGGGCGATCCTCCTTACGCGGAGCCGATTCCCCTGCTAATGCGCCGCGCGTGACAGAGCCCGACTTCCCGTCCGCGCTCGGGCCGGCCATCGTTGCCGCGCTCAAGAAACGCGGCTTCACCTCCCTCACCAACGTTCAAGAGACCGTCCTCGACGCGGATCACGAGGGGCGCGACCTGCGCATCACCTCGCAGACCGGCTCGGGGAAGACCGTCGCCATCGGCTTCGCGCTGCGCGATCTGGCCGCGCGCGAGGCGTCCCGCATGGGCGGCATCGCTCACCCGTTCGCGCTCGTCGTGACGCCCACCCGCGAGCTCGCGAAGCAAGTCGAAGAGGAGCTGTCCTGGCTCTACGAGGAGGTCGGCGCGCACGTCGTCTCCGTCACCGGCGGCACCAGCGCGCGCGACGAACGCCGCGCCCTCGCGTCCGGCCCGCAGATCGTCGTGGGCACGCCGGGCCGCATGCTCGATCACCTGGAGCGCGGCGCGATCGACGCGAGCGAGGTCGGCGCGGTCGTCCTCGACGAGGCCGATCGGCTCCTCGACATGGGCTTCCGCGAAGAGCTGGACGCGATCCTCGCGCACACGCCGGAAGAGCGGCGCACGCACCTCGTGTCCGCCACGTTCCCGCGCGAGGTCCGATCGCTCGCGGACGCCGTGCAGACGGATCCGGCGCACGTCGAGGGCACGCGCCTCGGCGAGGCGAACGCCGACATCGATCACGTGCTGCACCTCGTGGACGGGCGCGATCGGCTGAGCGCGCTCGTGAACATCCTCCTCGCGAACCCGGACGAGCAGATCCTAGTGTTCGCCCGCACGCGCGCCGACGTCGCCGAGATCGCGGACGCGCTCGCGGCGGCCGGCTTCCCTGCGAGCTCGCTCTCCGGCGAGATGGAGCAGAACCAGCGCGATCGAGCGCTCGCGGGCTTCAAGAGCGGCGCGCTCCGCGTGCTCGTGGCCACCGACGTGGCGGCGCGCGGCATCGACGTGCAGGACATCGCGCGGGTGGTCCACGCGGAGCCGCCGGGCGACGCCGACACGTACACGCACCGCAGCGGTCGCACGGGGCGCGCCGGCCGCAAGGGCACGAGCTCCACGCTGGTGCCGCCGTCGATCATGGGCAAGGTCGTGCGCCTGCTCCACCGAGCGGGCGTGAAATACCGCTTCGAGCGCGTGCCCAGCGCCGAAGACATCCGCAAGGCGCAGGACGACGCGCTGATCGCGGAGCTGCTCCGCGACGATCCGGCGAGCGCCGCCGCGAAGGCGAAGGCCGCCGAACTGGAAGCGCTCGCGCAGGACGCGCCGGACAGCGGCGAGACCACCGCGAACGAAGGGGAAGCCGCCGCGCAGACCGAAGCCGCGCCCGCCTCCGAGAAGGCCCCGCAGAAGCCGGTCATCGAGATCGACCAGCGCGCGAAGGCCCTCGCGGAGCGCCTCGCGAAGAGCGAGCACGTCGAGCGCACGATCGCGCGGCTGCTCATGCGCGCGCGGCAGGCGACCGGCCCCGAGCCGCGGCACGTGCGCCCGATCGATCCGCCCGGAGAGGTCGCGCGCCCGTCGCGCCGCAACCCGACCGGCGCCACGCGCGGCGCGGCCCCGGTGTACGAATCGGATCGCCCGCCGCCTCCGTCGTCGCGCGCGCCGCGCGATCCGTCGCGTCCGTTCACGCTCTTCCAGGTGACGTGGGGCGAGATGCACGGCGCCGAGACGCGCCGCATGCTCGCGATGCTGTGCCGCCGCGGCGGCATCGAGAGCCGCGACGTCGGCTCGATCCGCATCGGCCGCATCGCGTCGACGGTGGAGATCGCCTCCGACGTGGCGGACCAGTTCGCGCAGGCCGCGGGCCAGGTCGACGAGCGCGATCCGCGCATCCGCATCCGCCCCGCGAGCTTCGGCGCGCCTGCTCCCTTCGAGGGCCGCCGCTCCGACAGGCCGCAATTCGAAGGCCGCCGCAACTCCGAGCCGCCCCCGTTCGAGGGCCGCCGCAACTCCGAGCCGCCGCCGTTCGAGGGCCGCCGCAACTCCGAGCCGCCGCCGTTCGAGGGGCGCCGCGCAGAAAGGCCGCAATTCGAAGGCCGCCGCGCCGATGGGCCGCCGCCGTTCGAAGGGCGCCGTCCCGCGAAGCGCGATCGGTTCGAGCGCACGGAGCGCAGCGCGCCGCCGTCGGAGCGGCCCCGCTTCGAGCCGAAGCGCGACGCCGAGCCGCCGCGTGACGAGGCGCCGCAGCGGAGGACCCCGCGCGCCGAGGTGCCGCACGAAGAGATCGCGCCGAAGAAGCCCCGCCGCCCGAAGCCCGCGGACGCCGCGCCCGAGCACGCGCCCGGCCCCCGCGCGAAGCCGAAGGCCGCCCCCAAGGACATCGCACGCAAGCCTTGGAAGAAGGCCGCCCCCGCCCCCGCCCCCGGCGGAGACGCCCCGCCGAAGCGCCGCCGCATCGTCGAGCGCTAGAAACACAGACAGCACGATCAGAGTGGGCGACCCCGTCGCCGACCGCCTCGGACAGCGCTATCGTCGTGGCGCAAAATGAAGCGGTTTTGCCTTTTCTCCCCGGTATTCGTGGCGGCAATCCTCGCCGGTTGCGGGCCGAGCGGCCTCATGAGCCCGGAGCTCGAGCCCGAGGCCGCCGCGCGCCCCGTCTCCTCGGCTGTGCCACATGACACGCCTGTCTGCCTCCCGGAGGGCACCGAGATCATCGGCGGCCCGGACGCCGGCCCGGATACTCCTTGTTGCGCAGGCCTGATTCGAGCGCCGGTGTACAAAGGCTCCATCCTCCGACTCGATGAGTGTGAGCCGGAGGGTGCCGGGCACGCGTTCTGCATTCGCTGTGGAGACGGGAAATGCAGCGTCGGTGAGAACACCTGTAGCTGCAACCCCGATTGCCGCTGGCCCTGAAGGCCGACGCGTCCCCTTCGCGCCGCGCCGAAGGGCCTTGTGTGCCTCGGCCGGACTCCGGCGCTCGAAGAAGGACAGCACCCCATGAAACACCGTATCTTCGCCCTCGCTTGCACGATGGTGGCCTCTCTCGTGATCGGCTGTGACAGCGGCGACACGATCCCCGCCGCGTGCATGGTCGCGACCGATCAGGAGGGGCCTTATCCCGTCACGTTCCAGTTCACCGTCGCGGCCGAGGGGACCACGTTGTACGTCGACTGGGACTGCATCCCGTATTTCTCGCTCCTCACGTGCGACGACGGCTACGTGGCGCCGGTGGCGATCGACGACAACTGCACGGCGGACTGCACCACACAGCCGACCGAGTGCCCGATCTGCGGACAGTGCCCCGGCGGCCCCCCGGCCATCACATCGGCGGCGCCGAAAGAGCTCTCCTGGAGCGGACATCTCTACGACTTCGGCAAGAACCAGTCGGGCTGCTCGTGCCACGACGAGCGGGTCGCGCACGCGGGCAAGTACCGCATCAAGGTCCCTGTCTACGCGACGCTGGAGGACGCGAACACCCATCAGAACGGGGTGGAGCGCACCGTCGACTTCGACCTGCCGGCCCCGAACGGGATCGTGAACATCCAGCTCGACGCGGCCAACTGACCGGATCCCGCAGGATCCACCTCACGCGGGCGGCCGGAGGTGCGGCGCGGCCGCCCGAATCTGCGGCTCAACGTGACACGGATGTTGAAAAACCCCCGAGATCGGCGCGCCGCGGCCGGACGGGCACACGTTCTGCAATGCTCGATGACAGCTCGCCGGACACCGGCGCTCGTTCGAAGAAGGATGAAGCAAGCATCATGAATAAGACGTTCTTCTCTCTCGCCGTCGCGGCGGTGGCCTCTCTCGTGATCGGTTGTGGCGGCAACGTCGTCGGCGGCTCCGGGGGAGACGGCGGCGGCACCAGCACCGCGGGCTCCGGCGGCACCACCAGCACAATGACCACCACGACCACGGATATCCCGCCCGCGTGCCAGGTCATCACCGAGCAGCAGGCGCCCTACTCCGTGGTCCTTCAATTCACGGCCTCGGCGCTGGACGCGGCCTTCTACCTCTCGGAGGACTGCTATACCGAATTCTCGATCTACACGTGCGACGACGGCTTCGCGACGCCGCTCTCCATCCATGGAGACTGCACGGTGGACTGCTCGGAGTCGATGGGCTGCATCGAGTGTGGGGCGTGCCCGCAGGGGGCGATCCAGGTCACGAGCATGGCTCCGAGCGAGTCCACGTGGGACGGCCACACGTACACCTTCTCGATGACCAGCGAAGGCTGCTCGTGCCACAACCAGTTCGAGGCGCACGCCGGCATCTACCGTGTCTCGGTGCCTGTCTATCCGACGGAGCAGGACGCCATCAACCACACGAACGCGATCGTGCGCAACGTCGACTTCACCCTCCCGGCCCCGAACGGCGTCGTGAACGTCCCCCTCGACGTCGCCACGGACTGATCGTCAGCGCAAATCTCCCACCTTGATCGTCTGCTTCTTCACGGCGGCGAGCGACTTACCCCCGACCGACACGGTGGCGGCGCCGGACGGCGTCCCGGCGAACTGATAGTTTCCGTTCGAGTCGGTGGTGGTCGTATACGTCTTCCCGGCCACGGCCAGCTTGACGGTCTGGTTCGCGTACGGCTGGCCGTTCTGGTCGGTGACGCTGCCCCCGTAGGTGGCGGCGGCGTCGGCGAGCTTGAACATGAAGGTGTTGAACAGCGTGTCCCAATAGACCTTCAGATAGACCCCTGTGCCCTTGTAATCGCTCGACGGGCCGCCGACCGTGAACGACGCGCTCTGCGTGCTGGAGCTCGACGTCCCCAGCGTGTTCGTGTGCGTGATCTGGAACCCGGCCGTCTCCTTGACCGACCAGAGCCCCGTCACGCCCTGCGTGAACGTCCCGCTCGCGGTGTACTGGAGCTGCGTCGAGTGGGACTGGCTCGTCGAGATCGTGTTCTCCCACCGATCCGAGAACGTCGGCGGCGTCGCGCCGGCCTCGGGCGCGGGCAGGTACGAGTAGCCTTGTCCGGTGTCCACGTAGCGTGTCGTGTCGATGGCCGTCGATCCGGTGTCGTGGTCCTGGCCGAACGGGTTCGTCGCGAGGATCGTCGCCAGATCCTCCTCGGTGAGGTTCGCCGAGCGGAGGATGTCGTCGATCTGGCTCGGCCGCGAGAGCTTGCCGTTGAGCCACCCTGCATACAGCGTGAGCGTCTTCATCTCCGACCCGTCGATCCCGAGCTCCCACCGCACGTCGAAGCCGTTGGTCTTGGTGATCGTGTAGAGCGGGTTGGTGCACACGTAGAAGACGTCGTAGTCGTGGTTGAGGCCGTCGTGGTTGGGCCCGGTGACGGTGATGGTCTTCGTCTCGCTCTTCTTCACGTCGAGGGTGGATGTGTCCGTGGAAGTGTTGGAGTAGCTGAACGTGCCGCCGCCGCTCCAGGCCTTGTCGTCACCGATACGGGCGGTGATCTCCACGCTCCCCTTGAAGCTGTCGCTGATGGAATGCGTGGTGCCGGCCGAGCTCCCGTTCGCATAGACCACCTGCGACGTCCCCTTTCCGCCGTTGGCGCCCGGCGGCGCGTACAGGATCGTGATCACCTGGAATTTGGGCCGGACGGTGCCCAGCACCGACTCGCGCGCGGTGAGGGCCGGCGCGTGCCCGGAGTCCTGGTTCATGTTCACGCTGCCGGACCACCCCGTGCCGTCGGTCGTCGTGCAACAAAGGAGATCGCGCTTGTCGTTGTTCGAGACGAAGGCGACGTACATCCTGTCCGACACGGCCGCGAGGTTCGGCGTGAAGGGCGACGCCTGGTTGATCTTCGTGTTGCCGGACCAGCTCTGTCCATCGCTGGAGGAGCAGATCAAGAGCTCGTTGGCCTGGTTGCTCGCCACGAAGGCGAGCCGCAGCTTGTTCTGGAAGGCGCAGAGGCTCGGCGCGGCCTTGGTGGTCTGTCCGATCTTCGTGTTGTTGGTCCAGCGGGCGCCGTCCTCCGAGGAGCAGATCAGGACGTCGCGCACCTGCGGGTTCGGGTTCTCGCTCGTCGCCTTGGCGTTGGCGTTCTGGTCGTTGTTCGCCGCGAACGCGATCCAGAGCCGGTCATTGAAGACGCACAGGCTCGGGGCGAAGGGCGATGTCTGCCCCACCACCGTGTTGTTGGTCCAGCGGACGCCGTCCTCCGAGGAGCACACGAGGATGTTGTTCGAGCTGTTGTCCGCGATGAACGCGACCCACAGCTTGCCCTTGAAGACGCACAGGCTGGGCGCGCACTTGGTGGCCTGTCCGATCTTCGTGTTGGCCGACCAGGACGTGCCCTTTTCGTCCGAGGAGCACGAGATCAGGAGCGCGTGGTTGTCGCTGTCCGCTTTGAAGGCCACCCACAGCTTCGATTGAAACTGCACGATCGAGGGCGTCTCCGGCGTATGCTCGCCGCCGACCGCCGTGTTGCTGGACCAGTGGGCGTAGTCCCCCGACGAGCAGACGAGGATCGTCCGTTTGCTGTTGTTCGCTACGAACGCCGTGACGAGATCGTGCGTGATGACCGGTGTGCTCAGCGTGCTACCCATTGAAGCTGACTCCTTCGTCGTCGTGAGCTGGCCGCGCGGCAGCCGATCGCCCTCGCGCCTCTGCCGTGCGGCGTCCCTCGAAGAGAACAGGACTCTAAGTCGGAGCGCCCGGCGCGCGATGACCGAAGATAGCCACCTGGTGACCGCAATCGGCCATCGCGATCGGCCGCGCTCCGCTTATGGTGGGCGTCGAAGGAGCGACGATGAGCCTCAAGGACACGCTGAAGAAGTTCACGGACGGGATCGCGGACATCACCAACCTGGAAGTGACGACGTACACAGGCACGCTGGAGCAGGCCGTGAACAAGGAGACGGGCAAGATTCGATGGGAGGACTTCAAGCCGGACAGCGGAGAGCTCGTCCTCGTCGCGGCGACGCTGGTGCGGCCCAACCATGACACCGTGAACTTCCGAGCGCAGGAGGCGGAGCACGGCCAGCTCTCCGCGCTGTTCGAGCTGCACGCGGCGGCCACCGAGAGCGCGACGGCGGGCCGCGTGACGCTGGTGAAGATGCTCCTGGGCCTGCGCGGGACGAGCACCGCCGCGTGATGGACGACGAGGCCGAGGAGCCGTCGGAGGAGCCCTCTCTGGCGGAGGCCTTGGAGGCGCTCCACGAGCTACCCGAGCGGCTCACGAAGGCGGCGCACGTCCTCGGGATCGATCCGGAGGAGACGCCGGACGCGGACGGCCCGGAGCTGCCCCGCGTGCTCGCGACGGCGCGGGCGGGGGTGGACGGCCTCTTCGCGTTCGTGCGGGGGGCGACGTGGCCTCCGAGCGGCCCGCCGAAGATCGCGCTTCATCGCGAGGCCGGGGGCGCTGTGGTGGCGGTGGACGCTTCGCTCTCCGGAGCGGCTCTGCGCGAGGCGACGACGTCGTTCATCGCCGCTCTGCGCCGGGACGACGCGCGCTTTCTGGCGGCGGCGGAGCTCTGCGGCGTCCTCCTGGGCCTCGCGGTCGAGTGGACCTCCGCGGGCTTCGCCCCCCCGGTCGTGCTGGCGTCTCTGGAGCGCGCCTCGGGGCGTATCCTGACGCTCGGACATGCGCTGTTGCCCGGCGCCCGGTGAGGCTGGTCACGCCGTCACTTAGGCACCTTCCAGATCGCGCCGCCGGGCGCGCCGCCGTGGTTGGGCGCTCCAGCCGATAGCCTGTCAGAGACCGTTGAGCTTCTGGACCACAGGAAAGAGATCGCCTGTCGTGTAGAAATCGACCGTCACGAAGTTCGGCAGATCGTTCATCTGGGCGGCGCAGGCCTCCGCGCGGTCGATGAAGAAGGGGTTGTGATTGACCTGTTCGGCCAGCTTGACGTCGGCTGTGGGGTTCGTCAAAAAGTGGTTGAAGATGAACAGCGAGTGCGCCGGATCGCCGCGACCGACCTCGCACTTGAGGTCGGCGGGGGTCTCGGCGGCATAAGGCGTATCCCAGGCATAATCCCAAACGTAGTGGTAGTAATCGGGGGTGCCGGACGGGTCGTCGGTGAGGGCGATCAGGCGCTCGTCTTTGGCGATGAGGTCGGTGAGCGTGGGCCACGGCGCGTCCTTGGGCTGGACGCGCACGAGATCGATGAGGCCGCTCTCTTTGAATGCGGCGTCGGTCTCTTCCGGGGTGATGTAGGCCTCGAAGATGATGACGACGACCTCGCGCGGGTTGCATCGGAGAAACGAGGCGATCTCGGCGAGGCCCTCGGAGAGCGGCTTTTCTCCGAAGGCACAGTTGCCGTGACAGAGGCTCGGGACGCCGTCGGAGTCGAGGTGCGTGTCGAGCATCAGCGCGCGCACGCCGTCGCGGAGCTGGGGCACCACGGGATGAGGCTGGTTCGGCGCGAGCCAGCCTTCATCCGTGTTCGACATGGCGTTGTGGGTGGTGGGGAAGACGACCTCGTCGAGGCGGCGATCGCACAGGGCCACGCTGCCGTTGCACGCCCCCGAAGGCGGCGCGGGGATCGAGTAATCGGCGCACGAAGGCGCCCCGCCGGCGCCGCCCGTCCCGCCGGTCGACGCGGTCGAGGTGGTCGATCCGCCGGAGCCGGTCTCGCCGGATCCGCAGGCGAACAGGCTTGTCGCAGCGAAGAGGAGGCCCGTCGCCAACCCGACGAACGTTCGTGCACCCGAATGACAATCGTGCGGCATGCCCGCATCCTACGCGAGGCGGAAGCGGAACGGCGCCTCAATACGCGCCGTCAAACCAGCACGGGCAGCGACTCGTAGCCTCGCAGCGTCGCGGAGCGGATGCGAACGGGCGCCTCCGGGGACGCGCGGAGGGACGGGAAACGCCGCAAAAGAGAGCCGATCGCGATCTCCGCCTCCATCCGGCCGAGCGCCGCGCCGACGCAGTAGTGCGCGCCGATCCCGAACGAAAGGTGCTTGTTGTCGCGGCGGCCCAGATCCAGAGTGTCGGCCCCGGGGAACTGCCCCTCATCGCGGTTGGCCGATCCCATCATGAGCCACACGAGCTGGCCTTTCTTGATCGACGCCCCGCGAATCGCGAGGTCCTCTCCCGCGATGCGCCCCATCCGCTGAACCGGGGAGTCGAACCGCAGGAATTCCTCCACGGCCGCGGGCATTCGCGTCGTCTCCTCCCGCAGGCGCGCGGCCTGCTCCGGCCGCTCCAGCAGGATCGCCGCCGCGTTGGTGATGAGGTTCGTGGTCGTCTCGTGGCCGCCGAAGAGCACCATCGAGCATGTGGAGAGCAGCTCGCGATCGTTCAGGATCTGGCCCTCTTCCTGCGCCGTCACCAGCGCCGTGATGAGGTCGTCCTGCGGGGCGCGGCGGCGGTCCGCGATGATGTCGCGGAAATAAGCCTCCATCTCCACGACCCCGCGCAGCGCGGCCGCGGCGGCCTCCGGCGTGGGGCGACCCGAGCCGATGAAGCGCGCGAGCGCGTTGGACCAGGACTTGAGCTTGTCGCCGTCCTCTTCCCGCACACCGAGCATGTGCGCGATCACCGAGACCGGCAGCGGCGACGCGAGATCCGCGACGATATCCATCTTGCCGGCGGCCTCCACGCGATCGAGGAGCGCCTCCACGAGCGTCACGATCCGCGGCCGCAGCGCCTGCACCAGCGCCGGCGTGAAGGCCTTGTTGACGAGCCCGCGCAGCCGCGTGTGGCGCGGCGGATCGACGAGGAGCGCCCAGGATCCGAGGTTGTCGAGGATGGGCCGGAGCTGCTCGATCACGGGCGCAGGCAGCGCCTTCGCATACGTGGACGACCGATCGCAGCAGAGGCGCGGATCCCGAAAGCCCGCGAGCACGTCGTCGTACCGCGTCACGATCCACGAGGACCAGGCTTCGCTGTAATGAACTGGCTCGTTCGCTCGGAGCTCGGCGTAGAGGGGATACGGATCGAGGAGGGTCTCGGGGTCCAGCAGGCGATACGGGTCGGCCGGTCGTTGGTCCATGGCGCCACGCCTACCCGAGATTCGGCCCGGCGCCCACTGCGGAGCGCAGCCGCCATCGATTCGCACGGGCCGCCCCCTGGCCCCTCCCTGCCCATCGAATCAAGGCCGCGTCGTGGTCAATCGCTTATTCGTCTTCCCCGCCCGAGAGCGGACCGTACCCGAGCGAGTGCCCGATCTGCCGCGTGGCGTCGAGCATGCCGATGTACGATGTCAGCTCTCCAATCTTGCCGGTGTCGGCGTCCTTCAAGACAGGCAGTCCGTCCGCGTCGAGCTTCAGCACCGGCGAGCCGAAGGCGTCCACCACGAGCTGGCCATTCGCGTCGAGCTCCACCTCGTACGAAGCGACGAGCAGGTCGTTGGCGTGCTGGAGCATGCGCGACGCGATGCCCTTGTCCACGGCCTTGCCGTCGATCGTCTCCGTCCCGTATTTCCGCGCGATGTACGTGTAACCGCTCGCCGGGTCGCTGAAGCGGACCTGCTGGCTCTCGGGCACGTTCAGACTGCCCACCTGGCCGTCGATCCAGATTCGCATCTTGTTCACCAGCGTCATGTCCGTGGCCAGCCGCGAGAACACCGCCGTGAACATGGACCCTGCGAGCTCCTGCCGATACCCCACGTTCGGGAACAGGATCGCCGAATTCGCGTCCCGCACGGGCGCGCTGGAGGCGATATCGAGGAGCCGCGGCGTCCCGTTCTTCCCGTCCGCCGCGGACACCCACGGAGCCACCGACTCCCAGTCTTCCGCCAGGAGGCCTCCGAGCAGGCGGTCCACCGCCGGCGCCAGATCGTTGCGGAAGTTGATCTTCACGCCGCGGCCGTCCAGGAAGTTCTGACGGCTGATCGTGAAGAGGCTCGGCCGCCCGTCCACGAGCGCGCGCAGCGCCAGCGCCTTCTCCGTCGAGAAGCCCGCGTGGTTCATCCAGTGGAGGTAATCCCACGATCCGCCGCCCTCGGGCGAAGAGTCGTAGTCCTCTCCCACGTACCGCCCGTCCACGAGGTCGACGCGCACCTTCACCGTGCCCTGCGTCACCAGATCGAGGATCGGCTTGGTCTGCCCCACCATGCTCTGATTCCCGTAGTTGCCCGGCTCCGGCATCAGCACCGCTCGCAGGAGCAGGTTCAGCATGTCCTGCTCGGCCACCAGGTACGGACGGTGCCAGTCGTCGTCGTTCGAGATCTTGTCCCACACCGCGTCGCCGAACTGGCGGTAAAACGCCGTCGAATTGGCCACGATCCAGTGGTAGCTGCGCATGCGCTCGAAGTACCGATCCGCCACCGCCGAGGGCAGGCCCATGTACTGGTATTCGCGGTTCTGCCTCCGGAAATAGGCGAACGGATACGCGAGATCGAATTTACGGATCGTGTTGCGCGTCACCTCGTACGGGTCGGCGCCCGCGTCGCTGTCGTTCGTGTGGAAATAGGCGTTGTGGTTCGTGCCCCAGCGGTAGAACCAGCGCACGCGCTCGCCGCCGCTCTTCGCGTCCGCGGTCGTGTGCCAGAAGGGAGCCTCTCCACCCTTGTCCGGCAGACTGTCACTCACGAAGTCGCGCCACGCGGCGTGATCCCGCGGCGTCGGCGCGCACACCTTGCCGTGCACGAGTCGCCAACCAGCCTGCTCCTTCTCCTCGTCCGTCGCGTCGCGGCAGTCGCGCGCGGGGTCGAATACCTTCATCTTGCGGGCGATCTCGGTGTAGTGCGTCGGCCACGCGCTCTTGCCGAAGCCCGGGTACACGCGCGTCATGCGGTCGGCCTCGCCGAGCTGCGACTCCATGCGAGGCGCGAAGTTCTTCTGCTCCGCGAGGTCCATCCCGCCGTGCGCGCCGTCATCCATCGTCTCCAGCACGCGCCCGTAAAGAGCGTTCATGACGTGCTGATCGTACGTGCCGAGACCGACCGTCTCGCCGAAGCGCTCGATCTGGTACTCCATCACGCTGGTGTTCGCGAAATACAGGATGCCGGGGCGCGACTCGCCCGCGAGGCCCTCTTCGTCCGACGTCTCCGGATCGAGGTAGCGCGGGCCCATGCACGAGTCCGTGTCGCCGGAGCGGGGCTGTCCGTCGCACGATTTGTCCGCGGCGCCCTCCGCCGTGCGGAGCTGCCAGTATTGCGGGTCGTAGTTCGGCGCGTCCCACGAAGACGCGAACTGGTGCAGCATGCCGAGCGAGTGGCCGATCTCGTGGATCGCGATACCCTTGAACGCCTCGCGGACGAGGTCCTTGTAGATGGCCTCTCCCCTCGCCTGCTTGTCCAGATTGCCATACTTGGCCGCGAAGTAACCGGCCAGTCCTGCCATGTCGACGCTGCCGAACGCCGGCGCCTCGGAGTCGAAGAAGCACACGCCGTGGAGGCGCATCTTCTCCTCGACGAGGTCGCGGAAGTCGTGAATTCGCCCCGGATCCATGCCCCGGAGCGGCGACGCCACGTCGAGCACCGCGTCGTTCACCTTCGTCTTCGGATCGTAGCCGAGCGCGCCAATCAGCCAGTGCGAGTCCACGAGATCCGCCTCCCACCGACTGCCGAGCAGCGGCGCCACGAGCGCGTCCTGTTCGAGCTGCGCCGTCGATTGCTGCGTCGGATCCGCCGAAGAGGCGTGCTGCATCGCGACGAACGACTGGTACTTCTCGGCCACCGTGTTGCCCGCGAGCGGCGCCGGGTGGATCGTCTGAAGGGCCTTGTCCGCGTCCACGTTCTTCACGCGGCGGTCGATCTCTTCGGTCGTCAGCCCCTCCGGCGTGTACCCGTCCTTCAGGTAATGAGCGTAGTTCGCGGCCGTCTCACCGTCGGTGATCTCCTCCGGCGTGACGTCCCCCATCGCCACCTGCAGAATGTCGCGCTGCTGCGCCGCCGCGTACGTCGCGCTGCGTCCCATGATGAACGCCGCCGCGCCGATGATCTGGCCCGTGAGCGGATCCGCGTTCCAATCGGCGATGCCGCCCCACGGAGCGCGGGAGTCATAAGGCCAGTACACGAGGAAGTTCTTGCGGAGATCGCCGACGCGCGCCTCGTCCCCGACAGGCCCGCACGGCTGGCGCGGATCGCTCTCCCGAACGGGGTTGTGGCACAGCGTGATGACCGGCTTCGGGTCCTTCGCCTGGTCCGTCAGCCACGCGCCGTAGCTCACCATCACCTTCTCGGGCTCGAAGAACTGCGCATGACAACTGGCCCGGTCGCCGTCCCCCGTGCGGCGGCACTCCACCTCGCGCGCGCTCCCGACGGCCGCGGAGAAGAGCTGGTTCCAGGAATACGTCAAGTCCTCGGCGGCCCCGCGCTCGCCCGGCTTCGCGTCCTTCGGCGCCTGGAGATCGTCCGGCATCTCCTTGTTGACCCAGTAGCCGATCGTCTTGATCTCCCGATCCCGGTAGGGGATCGTGCATTTCCCGACGAACGTATCGCACTGCGAGCCGCTCGCTCCCTTGTAGCCAGTCACGGCGTTCTCGCAGGCGTCGGCCGTGCCGTTCGCGTCGGCGTCGACCTCCGAGGTGCACGCGGCCTCCTGATGGCTCTTTTGCCAGATGTTGTGGACGTGCGCGAAGCGGTGATAGAGCTTGTCCACGTAGCCGTATCCCGGGTCCCACCCCTGCTGTCCCGGCGTCACGATGCCGACGCTCTCGCTGGAGCCGATGCCGCCCGGATTGCCCACCACGTCGAGCGGAGACTTCGTGTTCTCCAGCGGCTCGAAGTCGTCGTCCGGCCGCACCCGGTAATACGACGACCGCACCACCGCCTCCTGCGGGTTGCAGTCGTACGTCGCCGATCCCGTGAAGAGCCCGACCACGAAGCACGTCGGCACCTTCCCGGCCAGATCCCCGAACGGAGAGGCCGTCTCCGCCGGCTCGATCGAATAATGGTGCGTGACGTCGAAATACCCCTGGTCCGGCTCGAAATGGGGGGCATCTGCGCCGTTCGGCGAAGAGCCGGTGTACGTCATCGGCGCTACCTTGATCGAGCCCATCACGTTGCCGAGGAACATGTCCTCCCACATCGGGTTCTCGACCTGGTTGCTCGACCAGTCGACGCGCATGTACTTGCGCGCATACCACGGCTGATCCGAGGAATTCTCGACGATGACGTTCGACTCTTCGCCCGTCGCCGGATTGTACGATCGGCGGATATCGAAGTGGGACTCGATGCGATAAATCGCCACGATCGCCCCCTGATCGGTCTTGTGCGCGGCGGCCGTGCCCTCCCCTCCCTCGGAGTGGCCCCCGTTGATCTCGTACGCCTTGCGGGCGATCAGCGAATTCTCCGTGACCTCCCAGCGGATCCGGTCGATGCCGCTCCACGAGCCGACGCCGACGAGCGACTGGCTGGTGGAGCCGTCGATGACATAATTGCGCCAGTAAAACTCCGGATCATCGGCCGTGCTCGCGAGGTCCTCTCCCACGAAGAAGGCCTTGTCCAGCGCGTTGGCCTGGACTTGATTGATGGGCGGCCGCTCTTCGGCGCAGCTCGCGGCCGCGAGGACAAAGAACGACGCCAGCCCGAACCGGGCAATGGTATTCCTTCGCATGGATTGGCTCCCTCGGCCCGGCGACTCATTGGGTCCGCGCCAGGATCGCGACAATGATTCGACAGGCTATTCGAACATGGGGAAAAAGGCGCACCCCGCCCCGCCGGCGCGGCCAACGGAGGCGCACCGGGACGGTCGGACTGTGAGAGAGGCCCGCTCGCAAGAGGGAGGCCAACTGCCCCATTCGTTCGAATTTGCCCCAAAACAAGCCTAATCCACGCGCGCGTCGCCTGCAACCGCCCTCGGGGGTGCGAGCGTACTCACGGCGGCGCCTGTTCGTTCTCTGACGGTGCAGATCCTTCCGGCTGCGGGGCCCGCGGCGAGGAGTAGAGTAACGGCATGAACGGACACCGATGGCTTGCTTGTGCGATTCGGCCCCTCCTCCCGCTGCTCCTCGGCGCGGCGGCGCTCGCGGCGTGCAGCGACGGCGAAACCGGCACGTCCGGCACCACGACCGCGACCACCACGGACACCTCCGGCTGCGCGACGGACACGCGCGCGCAGGTCTACGCCGTGGGCCTCTCCGAGTCTTCGGCGGACGGCGCGGTGAAGATCACGTTCGTCGACGCCGACCCGGCCCCGCCCGCGAAGGGCAACAACACATGGACGGTGAAGCTCACGGACGGCAGCGGAGCGGCCCTCGCCGGCGCCACGATCGAGGCCACCGCGTACATGCCCGATCACGGCCACACGAGCCCGATCAAGCCCACCGGGACCGAGAAGGACCCCGGCACCTACGAGCTGACGCCCGTAAACCTGTTCATGCCGGGGATCTGGGAGGTCACGCTCAAGGTCACGCCCGCGGGCGGCATGGCGGAAGAGGTGAAGTTCACGTTCTGCGTCGCAGGCTAGTCGGCGGTACGTTTCACTCCGGGCACTTGCTCATCTCGGGCGCGGGCACAGCGTTGTTCGCGCCCGTCTGGAGCCCCGCGGTCACGCACGAGACGGCCACTCCCTGATCGGGATACTTGATGGTGGCCTTGTCTTCGGTCCACTCGATCGCCGTTGGCGTCAGCTCGAACACCGGCATCTTCGCCTTGATCGCGGGGTCGAGATCGCCGCTCGCGATCAAACTGTCGAGCACGTCGAACCCGATCGGCACGAGCCGCACGCGCATCGTCACGCGGTCCGGCGGCGTGTCGAGCGTCGCGGGCATCGAGCTCGGGCGCGGGTACGTGCGGACGACGTGCGTCGAGTAAAAGAGCGGATCGGCCATGTTGTTGGTGACCGCGCCGGGCAGCGTGTTCTCGTCGAAATCGGCCGCCTCCCAGAACATGTGCACCTGCTTGCCGTTGTTGTCGAGCATGCACTCGCGCGCCCACCAGAGGTCCGGATCCGTGATCTCCGACACGCTCTTTCCCTCGGGCACGACGCCGCTCTGATAGACGATCTGGTCGCCCGCGTACGCGATCACCTCGACCCACGCGCGCCGATCCTGCGACGCGCCGCTCGGCCATTTGTGGCCTGCGCCCGCGTTGTCGAGCACCACTTGAATCGAGGCGCCCGGCGAGCCCGCGCCGCGCACGCACAGCTCCGCGAGCAGCGTCGTGTCGAGCGAGGCCTGGATCGCCTGCTTTTGTGCGTCCATCTCCGGCCATTCGGTGAGCGCGACGTCGACGCCGGGGTTCCCGTGCGCGTGCACGCGGCGCACCTTCACGCCCGGCGCGTCCGCCGCGAGCCCGTCGCGTCCATCCATGTGGCACTGCCCGCACGAGAGCTGCGAGCTCGCGTGCGAGAACAACGTGTCTTGCCACTCCACGAACGTCCGCTCGATGTGCGCGCCCGCGGGCGTGATGACGTCGTGGCAGCTCCCGCACATCGTCGACGACTCGGGCGTGTTGCGATCGTGCAGCTTCGAATAAGCCGATTTGTGCGCGGTCGTCGTGACCGGATCCGCGATGCCGGCGCGGAGCACGCCGTCCTCCGCGAGCGTGAGAGGGTTATTGTGCGTGCCCGTCACCTCGCTCACCGAGTGGCAGAAATAGCAGGTGATGCCGCGCCGACTCTGGGGCAGCTCGGCGAGGTTGAGGCCGTCTTTCGTGGCGCCCTCCATCACCGCGATCGGGGCGTGGCACTTCACACAGAAGTCGCCGAGCGCGCCGTTCGTCTCCCGCTGACCGCGCGCGTTCATCGCGAGGAACACCGGATCGTCGCCGGCGTACGCGTGCATGGATCCGGACCACTCGCGGTAATGATCCGGGTGGCATTTCTTGCAGCTCATCGGGTCCTTGAGCTGCTCCGTCGTGAGCGGCGGATCCGGCTCCGGCGTCGTGCCGGTCTCTCCGCCGCACGAGCTCGCGACGAGCGCCGGGATCGCCGCGGAGAGAGCGATCGCGATCCCGATCGCGCCTGGGCTTCGTTTCGTGGGGTTCGACGTCGTCATCGCTGAGCTCCGTTCTCGATCCACTGTTCGACGGCGCACCGCTCGGCATCGGAGAGCGGGCTTCCGGGCGGCATCACGCGATCGTCCGTCGCCTCGATTCGCTCGACGATCAGGCTGCACGCCGCGTCTCCGGCGATCACGCGCGGCTTCGTCCCGCTCGTGAGGTGCTCGTACGCCGCGTCCGCGGACTCGAACGAGAGGCCGCCGGCCTGGCCCTCCGCCGCGTGACAGCTCCCGCCCGAGAGCGCGCACGTCTTCGCGAGCGTGCGAGCGTACACATTGTCGAACGTGGGCGGATAGAGCGGGCTGCACGCGGCCGGATCGAGATCCGCGACGCACTCTCCCGAGCCGGAATTCGAAGGCTGTCCGCACCCGCTCGCGAGCGCGATCGACGCGACCCCGAGCATCCCGATCGAGACCAAGCGACGCATGCGAACGGCACGCTACCACGCCGAACGACGCTCGGCCGCGCCGCCTGCGTCACGTTGTCGCAGCGGCAAAACGCCGCACCGCCGGGGCGCATCGCGTGCACTACGGTGCGCCTCGCGACGCACTCACCCGCGCCGCGCACGACAACGAAACGAGGCTTTCCATGCGAGCTTTCTCATCGATCCCGGCGGCCCTCTTCCTCACGGGCTGGGCGCTCACCGCAATTCTTGCGACGACCGGCTGCGGCGGGGACGGCAGCGGCTCGGGCGGCGGCGGCGCGGGCGGCGCGATGGCCAACGGCCCCGTGAGCGGCCCCGCGGACACGCACTGCACAGCGACCGTCACCGTCGATCCGTCGATGTGCATGGGCTCCGGCGGGACGGGCGGGACCGGCGGCGCCACGGCGGACGAGCCGTACTCCGTGCTCTACAACGACGAGGGCGACGACGACGACTGCAAGTACCACGTGAAGTGGAGCGTGATGGAGCAGGTCGCGCAGAACACCGACCTTCACTTCATGATCGAGATCACCACGAAGGCGGACGGCAAGCCCGTCACCGGCGCCGCGCCCGACATCGAGGCCTTCCTCAGCGACACGCACCCCGCGCCGAACACCGCGCAGATGCCGATGGAGGAGAGCGGCGGCGTCTACCACGTCGGCCCCATCCAGTTCGACAAGGCGGGCAAGTGGACCGCGCGCTTCCACTTCTTCGAGGACTGCATGGACATGGAGGCGTCGCCGCACGGCCACGTCGGTTTCTACGTCAACGTCCCGTGACTTTTTCGCGGGGCCGACGCTTTCGCCGAGGCCCCGCGTCTGCCAGGCTCGTGCCCATGCTGTTCCGAAATCCCCTTCGTTTTGCGGCCAACGCGGCGCTCGTGACCGCGCTCGCGCTCGCGGCCGGCTGCGGCGGTGAGAGCGATTCGACCGGCGCCGACTCGTTCCCGAGCGCGGCGTTCGCGACGGTGAACGGCGACGCCGGCAAGCTCGTCATCGAGGTGCGGACCGCGCCGACGCAGCCTCCCGGACGCGGCCTCACCGACGTGGAGCTGCGCGTCGCGACCCCGGCCGGCGCGCCCGTCGACGGCCTCGAACTGACCGCGCTCCCGTGGATGCCGGACATGGGCCACGGCGCGTCGGTAAAGCCTTCGGTCGCGCCGGACGGCGATGGACGCTACCTCGTCACGAACGTGGAGATGTTCATGCCGGGCCGCTGGGAGCTGCGCCTCCAGACGACCGGCGCCGTGGAGGACAGTGCGAAGGTCTCGTTCCAGATCCCCTGATTTCGTCGCGTGGATCGCGATCGCCGCGGGCGCGGTGATCGCGGCGACGCCGGCGGTCGCGCGCGCGCAGGCGTGCTGTGCGGCGGCGTCCGCGATCGGCGTCGCGCGCCTGGCCCCGCACGAGGACGCGGTGATCGGCGTCGGCTTCCGCGGCACGAGCTTGTGGGCGTCGATGGGACCGGACGGCAAGTACATCGCGTCGCCCGCGCGCACGAGCGAGTACGATTTCGAGCAGGACATCGCCGGATCGATCCGCGTGCTGGAGCACGGTCAGCTCACGGTGGTGTTGCCGATCGTGGAGACGTACCGCTCGGTGCCGCGGCTGCGCGACGTGGGCGGCGGCTTCGGGGACGTGCAGCTCGGCGCGCGGTACGATTTCGTGGAGACGGGCCAGTCGCGGAGGTGGCCCGGCATCGCGCTCGCGTGGAGCCTCACCATCCCGACGGGCCGCTCGCCGGAGGACGCGAAGGGCTCGCTCGCCGCGGACGCGACGGGCACGGGCGCGGTGCAAGCGGGCGCGCAGCTCTCGGTGGAGCGCACGTTCGGGAATTCGTTCGCGCACCTCTCGGGCGCCGCGGTGTGGCGCGGCCCGCGCGTCGTCGGCGACATCCACACGCAGCGCGGCCCCGCGTTGTCGGCGTTCGCGGCGGTGGGCACCACGTTCTTGAAGAAGGGCAACCTCATCGGCGCCGTGACGCTCGGTTACACGGCGGAGACCCCGTCGCGCACGCAGGGCGTGATCGAGCCCGAGAGCGGCCGCGAGAGCACGAGGCTGGGAGTCTCGGGCGGCTACTCCTTCAACTTCGACTGGCGCCTTCAATGGAGCCTGTACAGCGACGTCCCCGTCGCCCCGCTGACGAGGAATCAGCCCCTCGGCGCGGGCCTCTCGATCATGCTATTCCGAAGCGGATGGTGAATTCGCCCCCCCGTCGGGAGCGGTGAAGGCACCTCTCCTCGCGGGCGCGGCCCCGGGGGGAAAGCAGAATACGGCCTTTCTTTCTCCTCTCGCGGAGCGGACAGTGAAGACGAGATCGCTTGTGGGCACGGCTTTTTGTTCTTTGTCAGTCGCAGTCCTGACGTCGACGTCGAACGGTTGCATCGCACCCGATAGCGCCTCGGGCGGAGGCGGCGCGGCGTCGACCTCCTCGGGCGGAGGCGGCGCCTGTCCGAACGATCTCCCGGAGAGCTGCCCATCCCCGGAGCCGCTGTATACAAGCGAGGTCGCAGCCGTCATCAAGAGCCGCTGCCTCACGTGCCACACCGCGGGCGGCCAGGCCGCGACGACACCGCTCGGCGACTACGCCGACGTGTACGCCCGCCGCACGACGGTCCTCACCCGCGTATACGCCTGCAAAATGCCACCGCCCGACGCCCCGCAGCTCACCGAAGAAGAACGAACCACGCTCCTCGGGTGGCTCGTGTGCGGCGCCGAGGACAACTGATCTTACGAGTGACTCGCGGCCTCTCGGATGGGGTGATAGAGTCACGACGGCCACGGCGCTTGAGGTGATCCTTTGATTGGCACGATCCTCGACGGCAAGTACCGAATCGACCGGCTCCTCGGGAAAGGCGGCATGGGCGCGGTGTACGCCGGGGAGGAGGTCGGCACCGGACAGGCGGTGGCCGTCAAGATCATCCAGGCCAGCGTGCCCGTGCACCAGAAGGACCTCGTCGCGCGCTTCGAACGCGAGGCGCGCGCCGCCGGATCGATCGACACCGAGCACATCGCGCGATGCCTCGGCGCAGGCACGGATCCGACCAGCGGACAGCCGTACATGGTGCTCGAATACCTCGAAGGCGAGGACCTCCAGCGCGTGCTACGGCGCACCGGCCCGCTGGATCCGGACGTCGCGCTGCGCATCACCGCGCAGGCGTGCGAGGGGCTCCGCGCGGCGCACGCGGCCGGCATCATCCACCGCGACATCAAGCCCGCGAACCTCTTCCTCGCGAAGCGCGCGCCGGACAGCGACGAGCGCGTGGTCAAGATCCTCGACTTCGGCATCGCCAAGATCATCCGCGATCCGGGCGAAGAAGAGGCCGCGAATACAGGCAACCTCACGCGCACTGGCAGCTTGCTCGGCTCGCCGCTCTACATGTCGCCGGAGCAGGCGCGCTCGGTGAAGAAGGTCGATCAGCGCGCGGATCTGTGGTCGCTCGGCGTGGTCCTCTACAAGCAGCTCGCGGGGCGCACGCCGTTCGATCACGTGTCCGCGATCGGCGACATGATCCTCGCGCTGTGGACGGAGCCGCCCGCCCCCGTGCAGCAGTTCGCGCCGTGGATCCCGATCGAGGTCGCGTCGCTGCTCGATCACCTGCTGCAGACGGATCCTGCGAATCGCTTCCAGTCGGCGGAAGAGGTGGACGCCGCGATCCGAGCGCTCTTGCCCGGCGGCACCACCGTGCGCGAGCCGATGCTCGTGGGCCTCTCGGCGGAGGCGAAAGAACGCACCGCACCCTTGTTTTTCCGCCGTTTCGACGGTCGAGCGCGCCCGCAGACGAACCCGAACCCGGCGCCTCCGCCGCGCGCGATCACGTCGGATCCGCCGCTCGCGCAGAGCGACGCGAGCGCCGGCGTGACGCCGCCCAACCCGGGGACGTTGCCCGCGCAGAGCCTCGCGCCGGCCGTGCACAGCAGCAGCAGCCAGCCCGGCCTCACGCACAGCGGCCTCGCCACGACGGGCGCTTCCGGCGCTTCGACGCAGCGGTCCGCGGTGATCAAGACCCTCGCGATCGCGGCCGCCGTGGCCCTCGGCGCGGGCATCGCGTTCCTCGTCATGTCGCGCGGGCAAAAGGGCGCGGAGCCTCCGCACGCCGACGTCGCGACGAGCGGCCCCGCCACCTCGGAGACGGCGCGCTCCCCGAATACGCCCACCGTCGTCGCGGCGACCGCGGAGGAGCCTGCGAAGACGGCCGCCACCGCGCTCGTCCCCGCGACGCCGCCGAGCGTGACCGCGACGCCCGTCCCTTCGGCGCATCCGTCCGCGCACGCCTCCACGTCCCAGACCACGACGCCGACCGCGAAGCCGAAGGCCTCGTCCGCGCCGACCGCGACCGCGTCCGCGGCGCCCGCCGCGACCCCCAAATTCACCGACTTCGGCGATCGCAAGTGACAGACAGCCCCCTTCGGTGGATATGCTGCCTCCCACGATGCGACGACGATCCACCGCAGTCTCCGCGTTGCTTTTCGTCTTGATGGCCACGGCCGCGTCGGCCCCCGGGCGGGCGGACGCGCAGTCGGCGGAGGACAAGACCGCCGCGGACGCGCTCTTCGAAGAGGGCAAGAAGCTCCTCGGGGAGAAGAAATTCGCCGAGGCCTGCAGCCGCTTCGAGCGCAGCCAGCGCCTCGATCCCGGCGTCGGAACGCTCCTGTTCCTGGCCGACTGTTACGACACCATCGGCCGCACCGCGAGCGCGTGGTCCACGTTCCGAGAGGCCGCCTCCGCCGCGAAGACCGCGGGCCAGGCGGACCGCGAGCGCACCGCCCGCGAGCGCGCCGCGAAGCTGGAAAACACGCTCTTCCTGCTCACGATCTCGGTCCCTTCGGCGCCGCCCGGACTCACGATCACCCGCAACGACGTCCCGGTGAAGGCCGAAGTCTGGAGCTCCGCCGTCCCGGTGGACCCGGGCACGTACACGCTGTCCGCGACGGCCCCCGGAAAGAAGCCGTGGACAGCCATCGTCGAGGTGCCGAAGGGCTCCGGCGCCCGCACGATCGAGGTGCCGAGTCTGGAGGACGCGCCCGCGGAGAAGGCGGCAGAGGCGGCGACGAGCGCGCCCTCCGTGACTGCCACTCTGGCCCCGACGGCGCCGCCGCCTCGGCCCCGGACGCCGCCCGTTCAATCGCTCGGCTACGTGCTCGGGTCGACCGGGATCGCGGCCGTGCTCGGCGGGCTCGTGGTCGGCGGCATGGCGATGGCCCAGAACAACGACGTGAAGAAGTCCTGTCCGGACGTGAAATGCGGCGATCCGCTGGTCGTCGATCAATCGAAGGCGGTGGGCGCGCTCGCGGACGTCTCGACGACGATGCTCGTCGCGGGCGGGGTGCTCGCGGCGGGCGGCCTCGTGATGGTGCTCGTCGCGCCGACGCCGCGCGCCGCCTCCGCGGGCTCGAAGGCCCCTGTCCGGACGACGGCGTGGCTCTCTCCGATGGCTGGAAATGGCGTCGCAGGCGTGCGCGCCGGGGGTGAGTGGTGATGAAGAAAGGGCGAACGAAGAGGTCTTTTGCGGCGGCGCTGATCCTGGGGGCGGCCCTCGCAGGGGCCCTGTTCGGCGGCTGCCGCGACATCATCTCGTACGAAGAGCGGGAGTACGATTCGAGCCTCGCGGACGGCGGATCCGACGCGGACGCCTCCGTGCCGAACACCTGCGCGGCGTACTGCGATCTGGTGCAGACGCTGTGCACCGGGCCGAACGCGCAGTACGCCTCCGTGGACTCGTGCCTCGGGCTCTGCTCCACGTTCCCGGCCGGCGCGCCCGGCGACACGAGCGGCCACTCGATCGCGTGCCGTATTCAGGTGCTGCAGAGCACCACGATGCTGGAGGATACGGACTGTGCGGCCGCGGGCCCCGGCGGCGCGGGCACGTGCGGCTCCAACTGCGACGCTTATTGTGCGGGCATGGCGGTGATCTGCCCGGCCACGTTCGAGAGCCCCACGGACTGCACGGCGGAGTGCGATCCGCTGATCGAGTGCCCGCCTTACCACGTGACGGCGGCGACGCCGAACGACCCGTCGATCCAGTGTCGCCTCTACCACCTCTCCTCCGCGGCCGTCGGCATCCTCAGCAAGGAGCCCGGCGTGGACACCGCCGCGCAGGTCAAGCACTGCCCGCACGCGTCCGGTGTGACGGAGTGCATCGCGGTGGCGGACCCGGCCTGTCCTTGAGATGAACAGCCTCGAAGCGACTCCACGGTTCGCGGGCCTGCGGCGCGACGGGTTTCGGCCTCACGCGCTGGACGGCTCGCTCCTGTGGTTCCACCCGAAGAGCGGCTGGAACGTGCGGTGGGACGCGCCGGAGACACGCAGTCTGGTGCGGCGGGCGCCGCGCGTGGTGCTGTTCGGTATCACCAATCGCTGCAACCTCGCGTGCTCGTTCTGCTCGCGCGACAAGGCCTCTCCGGGCGAGTGGACCGCGGAAGAGGCCTTCTCGATGCTGTCCGGCCTCGCGGACCGCGGCGTGCTCGAGGTGGCGTTCGGCGGCGGGGAGCCGCTCGCGTTCGCCGGGTTCGACGATCTCGTGGCGCGCCTCGGCGAGGAGACGCCGCTCGCGATTCACCTCACCACGAATGGCACGCTGCTGGATCGCGCGCGGATCCGGCGCCTCGCGCCGCACGTCGGAGAGATCCGCGTCTCGGTGTACGACGGGACTCCGTGGCCGCAGCGCCTGGAGGAGCTGCGCGAGGAAGGCGTGGTGTTCGGCGTCAACGTGCTCGCGACGCCGGAGGTGGTGCCGCGGCTGCCGGCGCTGTTCGAGCGCCTGTCCCGCGCCGGTTGCCGCGACGTGGCGGTGCTGCGGTACGTGGGAGGCGACCTCGCGAGCCACCTCACCGCCGCGGACGAGCGCGCCCTCGCGACAGCCATTCTGAACAGCCCGGTTCGAGCGCGCCTGTCCGTGTGCTTCGGCGACAGGCTCCATCCGGTGCCGCGCCTGTTCGAGGGCGCCGGCGGAGACTGCGGCGCGGGCCTCGATTTCGTCACGATCACCTCGGATCGAAGGCTGAAGGCGTGCTCGTTCCAGTCGGACGGCGTCCCGGTGCGCACGGCCGCGGACGTGATCGACGCGTGGACCCGGGAGCGCGCGCGCCTCCTCGGCTCGGCCTGCAAACCCGGCTGCGCGCGGCCCGCGGATGGCGCGCGGCCGGACTCCGCTCTCCCCGGCGACGCGCTCCCCGAAGGCGTCCGCGTGTGGCGCGGCTTCTCCGGGAACAACAGCGGGGATTGCGTGCTCGTCGGGCGCTTCGACGAGGTGGAGGACGCGCGCACCTGCTTCGACGAGCTGGTGCCTGGGTGGCAGTCTCTGGAGCCGTTCTCCCCGGAATGGAAGGCGCTCCTCGAACGAGAGGGCCTCTCCGTCGAGGCGGGCGAGATGATGCCGGAGTCGATCGCCCGGGTCGGCCGAAGCGTGATGTTCCACATCGACATGACGCTGGAGGACGACTTCCCCTCGCTGCGCGCCCTCGTGTGGAAGCGCGGCGGCCGCGTGGTGTATTCAGGCATCCACGTGCACGGCCCGGTGGAGATCGTCGCCGGCATGCGCTTCCGGGACGCCGGGTCGCTGGAGGCCGCGAACACCCGGCTCGCCGTCGAGGACATCTCGTATTTCGAGCGCCGCGGCCTCGATCTCTACGGCTCCGTGCCGCTGTGGGGCAAGAACCTCCCGAGCCCCCAGAGCTACAGCGGCATCGTCGATCTGCGCGTGCAGCAGCTCCGGGCCATCGCGAACGCACACGGCGCATTCCTGGCCGCGGAGATCTCCACGGTGCCGGAGAATTACGCGTGGCCGAAGGCGCTCGCGTCCCGTCCTCCGCCGCCGGACAAGGAGCGACTCTGGGCGCGGTACGCCACGCCGGAGGCGGCGGTCGCGGCGGCGCGCGGGCTCGACGATCGCGCGGTGAGCGCGTCCGAAATCCTGTTCTTCGAGGGCTCCCGCGTCCCGCGGAGGTACGGAGTCTTCGCGCAGCGCGCGGGCGGAACCACGGAGTGGCTCGGCGGCGGCCCGGTGCGCATCACCGGCACGCTCTGGCAGAAGAAGGGCCCGAATCCGACCCTCTCCCCCGAAGAGGTGGCCGGCGCGTTGCGTCCTTATCTGACCCCGGGCGACGCGCTGACGACGGACCTCCAGCACGGCCATCCGAGGGCGATCGTGCTCACGAACGAGCCCATGCGCGTGGCCCCGGCGCTCGCCGACATGGCCCGTTCCCGCGACCTCTCGGTGTGGCTGACGGCCAGTCCGCCGGACCGTGTCGCCTCCGTGGTGCACCGCCTCGCGGAGGACCTCACGTTGGCCGAGCGCGAGTCCGCACAGAAATAGAGGTGCTGCCCAGGAAAGGGGCCCCTCCCTGAACGAGCGGAGCGAGAGATTTGGGAGGGGCGGGCGCGCGCGACAGCGCGTGACCGGGGGTGGGCAACTGGCTTGTTGGGTCGTGCCGAGTCAGGCGGGCTTCTCTTCCTTCGTCGGCTCCGGCGCCTTCTCTTCGGCCTTCTTCGGCTCCGGCGCCTTCTCTTCGGCCTTCGCCGCGGGGGCGTCGTCCTTGCTCACCTGGTCGAGCACGACGTCGAGCGTGTCGCCGACGACCTTGTTCACCGTGCGGATGATGAGGTGCGTCGACGCGACGCTGGTGTTGTAGACGAGGCGCGCGCCCGCGACGGGGAGCTTCAGGTTCGGCACCTGCTCCAGCAAATCGAAGGGCGTCTTGGCCACCTCGAGCTGGACCTTCTCGATCGCCTGCGAGCCGTGGTCGACGGCGGCGATGACGAGCGACTTCAACCCACGAATACGCTTCATCGGAGAGGCTCCTCGGCCCACGCTCGGAGGCGTGTATACACCTCCGGATCGTGGGCCAGTCGCAGATGGTGGAACCCGGGAAACACGGCCACGTGCTCCGCCGGGAACACGGGCGAACGATCGGCCGCGACGGCGCGGCCCGCGGCGCTGCGGACGGGCACGAGCATGTCGCCGAACAGCACGGCCGACTCCAGATCTCGCGACAGCGACCCCACGACGAGGTGATGCCGCACGTTCGGCGAGAGAGGCACCGGATGCCGCAGATTCTGGAGCAGCGCGTCCGCGTCGGCCCCCTCCCAGTCCTCGCGCCGGAGGTTGCCGTAGCGGAGATCCTTCACCCCCGCGCTCCGCAGATTCACGATGTCCGCGATGAGCTCGGTGATGGGATTCGGTATCTTCTTGAGCGCCCACGTCAGCACATTTCCGAACCGTTCTAGCGGCGCGCCGAGGTGCGGAGACCCGAGGTAGAACGCCCGCCGACAGAGCCCCAGCCACGAGCTGCCACGCTCGCTGGCCGCGTGGTGCGCGGCGCGGATCACGAGCCCGCCCAGCGAGTGGCCGATCATCGCGACCTCCTCCACGGGCACCGGAAAGTTGGATACGAGCTGTTCCATCAGCGCGTCCAGGTGCTCCCCGTTCTGCGAGATGCGAAGGCCGGAGTTGAACCGCACCTCGAACGAGGCGACGCCGAGATCGCGCGCGAGGAGCTCTCCGTACGACTCCCCGGGTGCGCCGCGCCAGATGTCCTCCGTGCTCATGAGCCCGTGCACGAAGACGGCGATCCGCGGCGAGAGCCGAGCGCCCGCGAGCGCCTCCGCGAGGCCCTCTCTCGTGACAGGCAGTCTCCCCTCGCCCACGCGCACGGCGGGTGTGGCGTCCGCAGCCTCCGAAGGAGCGGCCGGCGCGGCCCACCGGACGATCTCCATCTCGGTCGCGAGCCCGTTCTTGGTGCGATGCAGGTAGTCGCCGACGAGCCCGTTGAGCGCCCCGACGGCCATCTCGAGGGCCCTCGTCCCATCGAACCCGTCCGCAGGATCCCGTGCCATCGTCCGAAGTCGTTACGCTGGTTGACGCGCGGCGCCAAGCACGGAGAGCGCGCGCTGCCCGCAAAATCCGCTCTTCTTGATTCGCGGTCGCCGCCCGTCGCCCCGAGGCCCCACGTTCGCGACAGGCCGGCCCCGTCCTCGTGCGGCGCAGCAGCGGGCCCCGTCGATCGAGGCCTATCCGCGGCGCGCTGGAAATGAGAAGCATCGCCTCTCTTCCTCACGGGCCCGCGAGCGCGAGATGGAAAGAAGGGGCGGCGTTACGAAACGCTTGACATCCGATACCCCTCGGGTACTTTGCGCGCCCCCGGGCCGGGTTTTGGCTCGGCCAACTCCACGAGATTAGCCATGGCGAAGAGCGCGATCACCGGACGGCGCAAGATGCTGGGACAGAACGTGTCCCACTCCAACATCAAGACCAAGCGCTGGCACAACGTCAACATCCAGACCCGCCGTCTCTGGGTCCCCGAGCTGGGCCGCTTCGTGAGCCTGGAGCTCACGACCCGCGACATCCGGACGATCGACAAGGTCGGCCTGATGGCGTACGCCCGGCGGCACGGCGTCGCTCTCTGATCGACAGATCCTGAGCGACTGACCCCCAGTCTTCGTCGGTGACAGGCGCGATGCCCTCTTCTGGGGGGTATTCGCGCTTTTGTCGTTTCTTGCACACGTGCACGACCGCCGTACAAGCACGCACGCGGCCGTGAAGCTCCCCCCCGAGGTGGTCAGTCGGTCTCGGGCTCTTCGTGGCCCTCGTCGACGCCGTGGAAGAGCTCCTTGAAGTCGAGGGTGCGCGTCGCGTGGTGCGTCGCGATCTCGACGTAGGCGCAGGCGAGCTTGTCCTTCACCTGGCCCAGGATCGTGCCGACCACGCCGAGCGTCTCGCCCTGCTGATCCGGCGTCACGTCGGAGAGGATCGCGCGCCAGATCGACTCCTCCAGCACGTTGATCGCCGTCTGCACCTCGCTGAGCTGGATGCCCGCGGCGTGGCGCTCGCGCGCGATCTTGTGCGCGTACGACGCGATCGGCGAGAGGTTGTGATCCGTCGCGCAGCCGAGCACGATGTCGTAGAGCGCCGTGAGGCGGTCCATCGGCTCCCGCTGGCCCGGATGCGGGTAGTGCGGGAGGTGCGCGCGCTCCATCGTCTCGCCGGCCGTGGCGAGGATGACGTCGCGCTTTTCCCTCAAGAAACCGGCAATTCTGTTCAGATCGACCATATCGCGCCTCCGCCCCGGGCCTTAGAGCGCCCCCGGGACCACCACGAGAGGCCGCGTCGCGCGGACGGACCGCACCGCAGCCACCGCGCGCGTCGCACGATGCGCGCGCGCCACGTCTCCGAGCGCGGCCTCCACCGCGCCGCCTTCGACGAGCTTGCTCAGCGGCGCGACGTCGAGATCGGCCGCGAACAGCGCCTTCTGACCGCGCTCCCACGCGCCCGAGAGACCGAACGCGAGCGCCAGCTCCCGACCGAATCGCGCCACCGCGATCGGCGCCGGCGAGCGCAGCACCGCGCCCGGCGTCACGCGCGTCACGCCGCGACGAACCGGCACCGCGACGCGCGGCGCGGACAGCTCCACCGTCGGCAACGACACCGCGCGCGGCTGGTGCGCGTACGTGATCGTCGCCACGTTGCCCCAGAAATCCGCGGCCACCACCGTGTCGACCGTCCACGCGGTGTCGTCCTCGCCCGCGCCTTCCTCGATCCACGGGCACGCGGTCACCGCCGCGTCGCCGTCGCCGCGGAAGAGCACGCGGCCGTCGGAGTCGCCGGGGAGCGCGCTGTCGAGATCGGCTTCGGTGAGCGTGCCGCCCGCGACGCTGTTGGCCGCGGCGAGCAGCGCCTCGTGCACGCCCTCGGTCCGGAGGCCGATGACGCCGGCCGCGCCGACGCGGCGGATGACCTTCGCGCGCTCCTTCGCGCCGCGGTCCAACGCCGTGTCCGCGCCGTAGCGAGCGAGCGTCGACAGGCTCGACCGGCCGCCGTACGCGTGCAGCAAGAACAACATCGGCACCGAGCGCGGCACCGCGACGCGCGCGGCGTCCGGCACGGGCTGCTCTTCGATGAAGCCGCGCGGGCGAGGCGCGCCCTTTCCAGGCTGCAGCGAGCGTCCGTCGAACACGCGCACGCCGGAGCCGACGTTCGCGACGACCGCCGCGCACGGGCCGAGGAGCACGCCCTCGTCCGCGCCCGCGGCCGCGAAATAACCGGCCACGACCGCGTCGATCGCGGAGCCGCCCGCCGAGAGCGCGAGGTGCGCCGCGTCCGATGCGGCGCCGGTGCTCGCCGCGGCGGCGGCGTCGCGGAGAGCCGGGAGGCTCACCGCTGCGCGGGTACGTTTCATTGCTCTTCGTCCTCGGCCACGAGCGGGGCCACGCTGGGGCGCACGATGATGGGGCCGCTCGACGCGGAGCGGACCTTCGCGACCGACGACGGGAGCGCCGCGCGCACCGCCGCGGCCTCCTTCGGATCCTCCACGACGACGAAGGCTTCGCGTCGACCGCGGACCGCGCTCGTGAGGCGCGCGATCGTGCGCGGGCTCGCCGCGGCCTTCCCGAGCGCGCGGAGGCGCGTGAACACGATCGGCCCCGGCGGGAGCTCTTCCTGCGCGGCGTCCAGCACCGGGAGCACCTTCGCCGCGCGCGCGGTCGCGATCACGTCGGCCGGCTCCCACACGCCGGCGGGCTCCCAGCAGCGCACCGTGCCCTCCGCAGGGATCTTCTCGAAGAAGGCGGCGATGCGCTTCTTGTTCGCGGTCGTGGGGCGCACGTCCGCGGGGGTCTGCAAGAGGATCACGCGGGCCTCCAGCGCGGCGGCCACGCGGAGCGTCTCGGCCAGGGACTCCTTCGCCTCGACGTCGTCCGCGAGCGTCGCGACCTCCGGCGGGATCACGACGGCGAACACGAACGCGGGCTTCGCGTCCTTGCGCCACCTGCGGAGCGTCGCTTCGCGCGGCCACGCCCCCGCGGACTTGCGGACCTCGACGAGGTCGAAACGATCGACGACCTTGCGGATGTCTCCGGTGAGGGCGGCGAGACCGACGAGGATGCGTGCCATGCGGCGGGCTCAATACCACCGTTCGGCGCGAGTTGAAGCCGGATCAAGTTGCGCGGCGCTGATCCATCTCGAAATGGAACCACTGCGTGGGGTTCGCGCGGACGAACTCGGCCATCGCGTCGGCGAGCGCCTGCGCCGCGGCCGTGAGCTGATCGTCCGTCGGCCTGCGCGGGACCTGGATCGGCGGGAGGCTGTCGATGTCGTACGCGAGGTAACCGAGGCGCCGCGTGAACGTGGGGACGATCGGCGCCCCCGAGAGCGCGGAGAGCATGAGCGGGCCCTCCGGGATCATCCACGGCTCCCCGAAGAGGCTCACTTTGCGACCGCGCATTCCGGTCGGAAGCCGATCGATCTGCACCGCGGCGACGCCTCCCTTGCGGAGGTGCGCGAGGATCGGCAGCGCGTCGAGCGGCCCGTCGCCGACGTGGATGAAGCGGACGCCGGCGCGCTCGCGGGCCTGATCCTGGACCTGCTGCGCGCGGGCGTCCCGCTCGCGGTTCATGACGATCACCATCTCCACGTCGGGGTGGTGCTTGCCGACGATCGCGCCCGCGACCTGCCAGCCGCCGGTGTGCGCCGTGGCCGCGATCAGGCCTTTTCCGAGGGCGAGCGCGTTCATGAAGTTCTCGTCGTGCTTGCGCTCGGCCACGAGGAGGTGGCGGCGTCCCTCGGCGACGGCGAACGCGTCGGTGAGGCTGCACGCGAAGTTCATGAACACCTGCGCCGCCTGCGCGAGCTCCACGTGCGCGGGCCGCGGGCCGAACGCGCGCCGCAGGTTCTGGATCACGCGGCGCCGCACGTCGCCCATCGCCGCGCCGAAGAAGAGGCCGAAGAAGAGCGGGCTGTACCGCACGAACGGCTCCGGCCCGTACATCACGCCGGCGCGGAAGGCCTTTCGATACAGGGCCGAGTCGTGGTGCCGCGCGTCGGAGATCAGGCGCGCCGCCCGCTCGGCGAGCTCGTGCACGAGAGCGAGCGTGTCTCGGCTTTCCTCGGGGCTGTTCACGCCGCGTAACCTAGTACAAACCGGGCCGCGTCCGCATCACTCGGTGAGCTCGACCATCCCCATCATGCCGAGCTCCGCGTGATCGAGGATGTGGCAGTGGAACATCCACATCCCGGGGCGATCGTCGTACTTCACGACGAAGCGCCGCGCGCCGTCGACGGGCACGTGGATCGTGTCCTTCCACTCGAGCGGCAGGACCGGCGATCCGTCCTCGTTCACGGCCTGGAAGAAGAAGCCGTGCAGGTGGAACGGGTGCGCCCACGGCATCTCGTTCGTGAGCGTCCAGAGCTGCGTCTCGCCCACCTTCGCGGGCAGCGGCGGCGTGTCTTCGGTGTACGCGACGCCGTTGATGCCGAGCGTGATCACGTCGCCTTGCTGATCCATCGTGAGGTGGACATCGACGGGCGTCGCGCCCTCCACGGCGAGCGGCTCGATCGCGCGCGCCGCGTCCGGGATGGCGCCCGATTTGTCGACGGGGAGATCCGCCGCGACGATCTTCATCACGTCCTCCACGGGCCGCAGATCCGCGGTGCCGTAGCCGCGATCGAACGGGATCCACCGGAGCGTGTGCTCCTCGTCGGCCTCGTCCGCGGGCGTAAGCAGGACGTCCGCGCGCTCGCCGGGGCCGAGCAGCACGCGGGAGGTCGTCTCGGACGCGGTCGCGCGGCCGCCGTCACCGCCGATCCGCACGAAGGGCCGGCCGTCGAGATCGAGCTGGAAATAGCGGCTCCGCGCGGCGTCCACGATGCGCCACCGCTCGCGGCGTCCGGCGCGCGGTCGGAGCTCCGGGACGCGCTTTCCGTTCACGAGGATCATGTTGCCCTCGCGGCCGAACACGGATCCGAGATCGCCGCCGCTCGTCGGTGACAGGAGCGATCCGTCGTCCTTCACGCCGATGTCGCTGAGCACGAGCACGAGCGGATCGCCCAGATCCGCGGGCTCCTCCGGATCGTCGACGAGGAGCGCGCCGTAGAGACCGAAGCCCTCCTGCGCCGCGGAGTCGACGTGCGGGTGGTACCAGAACAGGCCCGCGTCCGGCAGCGTGAAGTCGTAGTCGAAGGAGGCGCCCGGCTCGACGGGCGGCGTCGGCATGTCCGGCACGCCGTCCATCGCGTTCGGGACGCGCACGCCGTGCCAGTGGATCGAGGTCGCCTCGGGCAGCTCGTTCTTGAAGTGCACGATCAAGCGATCGCCGCGCTTCACGTGGATGAGCGGCCCCGGGATCGCGCCGCCGTACGTCCACGCGGGCGTCTTCGTGCCGGGCACGAATTCGAGATCGGTGACCTTCGCGGTGAGATCGATCTCGACGACGTCGGGATCCGCGGAGCGGTCGACCGCCTCGGGCAGACGCAGATCCGCGTCCCACCCCGCGGCCTGGCCGGAGGGCAGCGCGTCCGTCTCCGATCCGCAGCCCGCGAGCGCGATCACGAAACACCCTAGAAAACAAGCCCCAAAGCGAAGAAGCGATCCGTCCATCATGGCCGGTCGCGCGGCGCACGCGGCGTGCCGACGCGCGCTCACGTGTCCTTCGTGTCGCCGTCGCGTGCCGCCGCGAGGCCCCACGCGGCCACCTCGCGCACCGCAGCGTCTTCGTGCGCGGACGCGGCTTCGAGGCAGCGGCGATCGTCCTCGGTCGCGGCGCCGGCCCGCGCGCGGTTCGCTGCAACGAGTGCGGCGTTGCGTGCAAGGCCTGCACGCTTCGGCCTCCGGAGCGGCGTGCCGAGCGTCGCGGCGTCCCACGTGGCCTCATCCATCGTCACGACATCGGTGAGCGTGCGCGCGCGGTGCTCCTCCAGCGGCGCGAAATCCCGCGTGCGCTCGATCGGCGGCGGCGCGGTGCGGTTGAACGGGCACACCTCCTGGCAGACGTCGCAGCCGAACAGGTGCTCCGCGGACGGCGCGCGCAGCTCCTCCGCCGGAGCGCCGCTCGCCTCGATCGTCAGGTAGCTGATGCATTTTCGCGCATCGAGCACGAAAGGCCTCGGAAACGCCTGCGTCGGGCACGCGTCGAGGCACCGCGTGCAGCTCCCGCAGCGCTCCGCGATCGGCGTGTCGGGGACGAGCTCCAGGTTCGTGACGACCTCGCCGAGCATCACGTAGCTGCCCATCCCCGGCGTGATGACCATTCCATTCTTGCCCACGAAACCAAGCCCCGCGCGCGCGGACCACGCGCGTTCGAGCAGCGGCTCCGTGTCGCAGAGGGCGCGCGCCTCGGCCCCGGGCGTGAGGTGGCGGACGAAGACGGCGAGCTTGCGCAGGCGCTTCTTCACGAAGTTGTGGTAGTCGCGGCCGCGGGCGTACCGCGCGATCAGCGGCACGATCCCGTCCGCGCCGTCGTCGGGCCGCGCGTACCGCTTGCCGAGGCACACGACGCTGCGCGCGCCGATCAAGATGTCCTCGCAGTCGAGCGAGCGCCGCGACGCCGCCTGGTCCGCGAGGAACGCCATGTCGCCGTGCATCCCCGCCGCGACGAACTCCTGGTAGCGACGGTGGTCCGTGTCGATCGGCTCGTCGGCGCGGGCGACCGCCACCACGTCGAAGCCGAGCGCCCGCGCTTGCTGGCGAATGCGCTGGTCGAGCCTTGCCCGATCGTCGCGCTCCTGATCTATGCTCCGGCCCTCGTGCACGCGGCAGCGATGCTGAGCGCGGAGAGCGAGACGGTCAACCGAACATGGGTGAAACGATGCGTGTGAACGGTCTTCTTCTTGGCTTCCTGGTCCCGGCGATCGCTCTGCTCGGCGCGTGCGGCGGAGGCGGCGGCTCCGGCGGCTCCGGCGGCGGCGGCACGGGCGGCAGCACCGGCGGCGCCGCGGACTGCTCCGCGAACCTCACGCCGATCGCGAACGCGGACTACTGCGCTTCGCAGGCCGGCGACGTGAACTGCGCCATCGTGACCGCGCAGCAGAAGTACAACTCGTGCGGCGTCGCCTTGAAGGAGCCGCCGGCGGCCCTGCTGCGCTCGTCGACCGTCATGGAGTACTCCGGCACGGGCGATCCGCAGACGAGCTGCTTCGACGCGGGCAGCTACCCCGCGAAGCCCGGCGCCTCGCAGAACGTCACGGTGAAGGGCACCGCGGTCATCTTCTCGCACGGCTGCTCCTCGAACGATCTCACGATCGAGTTCCACAAGGTCGTGCGCGGCGGCGCCGACGACGGCGACGTCGGCGACCTCATCGGCACCGCGGTCGTGACCGACAAGGACTGCTCCGTGACGGGCGTCTCCAGCATGGAAGAGACGTGCGATCCGGCCCGCTACGAGTGCATCTACGAGTACCCGAACGTCCCGACCGAGACGGAGCTCGTCGTGAAGACCAGCGGCGATCTCTGGGCCCCGCTCTACGACTACAGCATCTTCATCCGCAACGATCAGGTGCAGGCCGGCGTGTGGCAGCACGACGTGCGCGCGCTCGCGGCCGACGACTACGGCGTCATCTCGCAGGTCGCGATCGGCGGCCCGATCACCGCGGGCAACGGCGCGATCGCCGGCGAGGTGCACGACTGCGGGGACGTCCGCATCCAGAACGCGGTCCTCGACGTGAACGTGAGCCGCAAGGCCCTCACGTACTTCGGCGACGACGAGGCGCACCCGCTCCCGGATCTCTCGAAGAAGGGCACGAGCACGCTGGGCCTCTACTCGGCGCTCGACATCGCGCCCGGCCCGGTGTCGATCTCGGCGGCTGGCAAGGACAAGGACGGCAAGATGGTCGGCCTCGGCTTCCTCAAGGTGCGCGTCTTCCCGGACTCGGTGACCACCGTCACGTTCCGCGGGATGAATCCCATCCTCGTGCCCTGAGCCCAACTCCCCCTCTCCGCGCCGGTTTCATCTCTCCAAAGCCGGCGCCTTTCCCTCTCGCGTTCCCCACTCGTTGAATTTCCCGGACGCGGCTGGCAACATAGCTCCCGGAGGACGACCTTCGTGGCAGAAATTCGTATTGGTATCGTGGGGTTCGGCGCCTGGGGGCCCAACCATTTGCGCAACATGCGGGCGCAGGAGGGTGTCCAGGTGACGATGGTCGCCGACCTCAGCCAGGACCGACTGGCCGCCTGCCGCAAGATGTTCCCCAACGTCGCGACCACGGATGATCTGGACAAGCTCCTTGCCTCTCCAGACATCGACGCTGTCGTCGTGGCGACTCCCCTCGTGACTCACTACGAGATCATCAAGAAGGCCCTGAACGCGGGCAAGCACGTCCTCGCGGAGAAGCCCCTCACGCGCACCGGGGACGAGGCGATGGAGGTCACGAAGCTGGCTGAAGAAAAGGGCCTCACGCTCATGGTGGGGCACGTCTTCATGTTCAACCCGGGCATCCTCTTCCTGAAGGCGGAGATCGACAAAGGCGAGCTCGGCCGCGTCTACTACATCGACACGGTCCGCACGAACCTCGGCCCCATCCGCCAGGACGTCGGCGCGATCTACGATCTGGCCAGTCACGATATCTCGATCTGCAACTTCCTCCTCGGGAGTCAGCCGATCGAGGTGTCGGCGACGGGCGCGCACTTCCTCCAGGAAGGCAAGGTCGAGGACGTCGGCTTCGTCACGCTCGTCTACCCGAACAACGTGGTTTGCAACCTGCACGCGTCCTGGCTGGATCCGCGCAAGGTCCGCAACCTCACGGTCGTCGGCGACAAGAAGATGGCGACGTGGGACGACATGAACACGAGCGAGCCTGTCCGTATCTACGACAAGGGCGTTCAGAACGAGCGAAAGTACCGCGACTTCGGTGAATTCCACCTCATCCTGCGCGACGGCAACATCATGATCCCGAAGGTGCGCATGTTCGAGCCGCTCGCGGCGCAGGACGCGCACTTCATCAACGCCCTCCGCGAGCGCACTCCCGTCCAGTCCGACGGCCGCACTGGCGTGGCGGTGGTCCGCGTGCTCGAAGCGGCCCTGGAGTCGATCAAGCGCCGCGGCCAGCTCACTCCCGTCGTCCACGACTGACCTTCAGGAATACACCCTATCATGAGCGCCCCTACCCCTCCGGCGAGAGAGCTCCCGCCGTTCGCCAAGGTCAGCCCCGACGTGAAGATCGGGGAGCACGTCCGACTGAACAGCTTCATCAACCTCTACGGCTGCTCCGTCGGCGATCACTCGATGATCGGCACCTTCGTGGAGATCCAGCGGGACGCCACGATCGGCGCGCACTGCCGGATCCAGAGCCACACGTTCATTTGCTCCGGCGTCACGATCGAGGACTACGTGTTCGTCGGTCACGGCGTGATGTTCATCAACGACAAGCACCCTTCCGCGGAAGGGGCCGAGTCGGGCAAGTGGACGCTCTCCCCCGTGATCGTGCGAAAGGGCGCCTCGATCGGCTCCGGCGCGGTGATCATGGGCGGGGTCGACATCGGCGAGGGCGCGATCATCGGGGCCGGCGCCGTGGTGACGCACGACGTGCCCGCGGGCGCCACGGTGGTCGGCGTCCCCGCTCGGGCGGCCGCGCGCGCTGCAAAAGGCTCATGAAACGCACGCCAGCGACTCCGGATCTCTCCCTGGTCGTCCCCGCGTTCAACGAGGAGGCGGACCTCGACGCTTCCATCCGCCGCGCGGTCCGCACGCTGGAGGAGCTGGCCGTCCCGTTCGAGGTGATCGTCGTCGACGACGGCTCCAGGGACCGAACCGGGGAGATCGCCGACGGCCTCGCCCGCGATCTGCCGAAGGTGCGCGTCTTTCACCAGCAAAACCAGGGGATCGGCGGCGCCTTCCGGACGGGCGTACAGAACAGCCTGGGGCGCTACATCGCCTTGTGGCCGGTCGACATGCCCTGTACGCCGGAGGGCCTGTCGCCGTATACAAATGCCATCGGCAAGGGCTCCGTCATCGTGGGGTGTCGGCGCGCGCGCAAGGGATACAACCCTTTGATGCGCGCCAACGCGAAGATCTATCCCCACCTCGTGCATGCTCTCTTCGGTCTCAAGCTGCGCGACGTGAACTGGATCTGCCTCTACGACGGGGCGATGCTGCGACAAATCCCGCTCACGCAGTCCGGGATACCGATGCTCGCGGAGATCCTGGTCCGCATGCGCGATCACGGCGCCACCTTCCACGAGATCGACGTGGACATGGTGGAGCGCCAGACCGGCGTGCCCTCCGCGGCCAGATTCAAGGTGATGCGGCGGACGCTCACCGGCCTCTTCGACCTCTATCGAACATGGCGCCGCGAGAAGCGCGGATAGCCCCAGAACCGAGAAGATCATGAAGGTACCTTTCGTCGACCTGCCCCTCCAGTACAGCCGTCTCCGCAACGAGATCGACCCCGCCGTCGGCGCGGTCATGGCCAAATGCAACTTCGTCCTCGGTCAAGAGGTGTTCGACTTCGAGCGGGAGTTCGCGGACTACATCGGGACCAAACACTGTGTCTCGGTCGGCTCGGGCACGGACGCGCTCCAGCTCATCCTGCGCGCGCTCGGCGTCGGCCCGGGGGACGAGGTCATCACCGTCACGAACACGTTCATCGCCACCGTGGAGGCGATCACGTACGTCGGCGCGACTCCGGTCCTCGTGGACTGCCGCCCCGGCGACTACCTGATCGACACCGACGCCGTCGAGGCGAAGGTCACCTCGAAGACGAAAGCCGTCATTCCGGTCCACCTCTACGGGCAGGCCGCGAACATCGATCCTCTGCTCGCGCTCGGGAAAAAGCACGGCTTCGCGGTCGTGGAGGACGCGGCGCAGGCGCACGGCACCACCTGGAAGGACGGGCGGCGCTGCGGCACCGTCGGAGTCGCGGCGGGCTTCAGTTTTTACCCGGGCAAAAACCTGGGTGCCTATGGAGACGGCGGCGCCGTCACGACGAACGACACGGCCCTCGCGGAGAAGCTGCAGCTCCTCCGCAACTGGGGCAGCGTCGTCAAGTACCACCACGACATCAAGGGATACAACTCCCGACTCGACACCATGCAGGCGGCCGTCCTCCGCGTGAAGCTCAAGTATCTGAGCGAGTGGAACGAGTCGCGCGCGAAGGTGGCCGCCCGTTACCGCGAGAAGCTCGCGAACGTGAAGGGCGTCATTCTGCCGGAGGAGGCCGCGTGGTCCGGCCGGCACATCTACCACCTCTTCGTCGTGCGCGTCCCCGGCAAGAACCGCGACGAGCTGATGAAGGCGCTCGGCGAGAAGGGCATTCAGAGCGGCATTCACTACCCGAAGCCGGTCCACCTCCAGAAGGCCTATGCGGACCTCGGCCACCAGAAGGGCGCATTCCCGAACGCCGAGTCCGTGATGGACGAGATCTTCAGTCTGCCGATGTTCCCCGAGATGACGATGGAGCAGGCCGACCACGTCGCCGATACGCTCGCGTCCCTCGTCGGCTGACGCGTCCGCCCCTTCGCGCTCCGGCCGCGGCTCCTGCGCGCCGATCTTCCCTCGAATCACCGCACATTTTTGTCGCGTTCGTGGCACCCTGCTTGCCCGAAGTCCGGCCTTTGCCTCGGTAACCGCCGGGGACCCTTGGCACTTGGACCGCGCTCGGTATGACCGCCGAGTCGCCCTGACGTCGGGAAGATACATGCCCAGAACAACGAAGCTCCTCTGGTTCACGGCCGCGACCGCGCTGTCCGCGCTCGCCCACAGCTCGGACGCCTCCGCCTGCGGGGGGTGCTTCGCGCCGCCGGTGCAAGGCAACGACAGCGGGACGATCGTCACCTCGCATCGAATGGTGATGTCCGTCTCGACGGATCGTTCCATCCTGTGGGACCAGTTCCAGTACACCGGCGCTCCCGCGGAGTTCGCGTGGGTGCTCCCGGTGAAGCCCGGCGCCGTCATCGAGGTGGGCAGTGAGGCCTTCTTCGACGTGCTCGACGCCGCGACGGGCACGCAAGTGGCGCCTCCGCTCCTGTCCTGTTACTCGCCCGGATTCTTCGGTTGCCAGGTGGCGCCCGGCCTCGCGACAGGGGCCATGGGCTGCGGCGCCAGCGAGGGGGAAGGCAGCGACGGGAACCTCCTGTCGCCGGATCCCGTGCAGGTGGTCAGTCACGGCGCGACGGGGCCCTACGAGTCCGTCGTCATCCACAGCGACGTCCCCGGCGCGCTGACGAAGTGGCTGACGGATCACCAATACACGATCCCGGCCGACGTCGCGCCGGTGATCGAGGCCTATCAGAAAGAGGGCTTCGACTTCGCGGCGCTGCGGCTCCTCCCCTCCGCGGGCGTGAACCAGATGCGCCCGGTGCGCGTCATTCAAAAGGGCAGCTCGGCGACGCTCCCGCTCAGGATGGTGGCGGCCGGCACCGGACCGTACACGGCGGTCACGCTCTTCGTCATCGGCGAGGGGCGCTACACGACGCAGAACCTCCCCGAGATCGTGATCCCGCGCGAGCAGGTGATCTGGGACTACACGACCGGCACCTCCAACTACGCGAGCCTCCGCAATTCGCTGTATTCCAAAGGCCACTCCTTCTTCGCGGCGTACGCGGAGCCGGACGCGCTCTTCAGCCCGATCACGAACCCGACGACGGGGTTCGCGACGCATTACCAGACGACGACGGGCACGCAGTTCGCGACGTTCGCGGACGCCTTCGTGGAGCAGGCGTTCATCAACGGGGAGACGAGCAGCACCGACTGCCGCGCTCTGTGGACGGACATGAGCGACGAGGATCGCAAGGTGACGCGGTGCGACCCGGAAGACCCGAACTGCTTCGTCGACCCGGACACGCAGGTGGACGCGCGAAACCTGGAGTGTGATCCGCCGCTCGGCAGCGACATCCCGCTCGACGATCTGGCGCAGGCGCTCGCGGGGATGCACCCGTCCGACGTGTGGGTGACGCGGCTCGAAGCGAACCTCGCTCGGTCGGATCTGGCGAACGATCTCATCCTGTCGGCCGCCCCGGCGCAGGAGCCCGTGCCCGGCGCGTTCACGGCGACGAAGGCCATCAATCTGCCGAACCAGTGCAAGTTCGCGACGCCCCGGACGGCGGCGGTCGTGGGGCCGGACGGCGGCGATGACAAGGGCCCTCCGAAGACCGATGACGACGGCACGCGGCGGCGGCTCGGCCCGGTGATCACGCTCGGCGCGATCGGGCTCCTGTTCGCTCTGCGAAGGCTGCGGGCTTCCCGAAAGACGCGCGCGATCCTCGGCGCCCCGGCGGAGGTGACGCGATGAGCCGCCCCGAACAGACACGCTCCGGACTGGCACGCTCCGAACAGGCACCTTCCGAGCTGGCCCCTCTGCGCGCGCTGCTCCACCCGCTGTGGATCGGCTCGCTCGGCGTGCTGGTGCTCAATGACCATTACCTCAAAGGCAGCGGTCTTCTGCCGGGGTGGCTGACAGGCAAGCTGAGCGACGTCGCGGGTCTGGTGGTGGCGCCAGTGCTGCTCGCGGCGCTGCTCGGCGTGCGGACGCGGCGCGGGGCCGCGCTCGTGACGGCGACGGTCGGCCTCGGTTTCGCGGGGCTGGAGATGTCGGCGACGCTCACGAGCTGGGCCGACGCGGTGTATCGACTGGCCGGCTTCGCGTGGCGGAGCACGAAGGATCCGACGGACCTCCTCGCGCTCGCGGCGCTGCCGATCGCGTACGTGCTCCTTGCGCGCTCCGGCCTTCGAAACAAGGCGATCGCGCGCATGCGACCGGCGCCTTCGGGGGCGCTCGCGGCGCGCGCGCTGGGGACGGCGGGGCTCCTCGCGTGCACCGCGTCCTCCGGTGTGTGGGTCGATCAACAGCCCTTGTGCGGCGGGCCCGACTGCGACTACGACGGGTACACGTGGCCGGAGGACTGCAACGACAACAGCTACTCCACCTATCCCGGCCAGGGATGTCCCGACCCGAACGGCGAGAACGTCTGTGACGACGGAGAGGACAATGACCAGGACGGCGTGATCGACTGCTCCGACTCGGACTGCGCGTATGCGTGCGCGGACATTCAAGAGGTCTGCGCTTCGGCCTCTTTCGTCTCGTCCGTGGCCCTCGATACGGTGGGCCAGCTCGAGGGCTCCACGCTCACGGGCACGAGCGTGACGGACGGCTCCTGCGTGGGCGCCGACTCGCCGGAGGTCATCTTCATGGGCCAGAATTACCTCTACGGCACGCTGCGACTCGGGATCCCGAAGGGCCACGGGATCCATATCCGCACGATCTGCGATGATGCTTATACCGAGCTCGCCTGCGAGACGTACACCGATGTCGGCGGCTCCGGCGGCGCGGGCGGCTCCGGCGGCGCGGGTGGCTCCGGTGGCTCCGGCGGCTCCGGTGGCGCGGGCGGAATGGCTGGCTCCGGCGGAATGGCAGGCTCCGGCGGAATGGCGGGCTCCGGTGGAATGACCGGCTCCGGCGGAATGGCGGGCTCCGGTGGAATGACCGGCTCCGGTGGATCGGCCCCGGACGCGAACGTCCTCGAAGTCCACTTGAACGGCGAGGAGCCGGTCGTCGTCGTCGAGGCGCTGGATCCTTTCCAGGCCGGCGACTTCGTGGTCCCCGTCACCTTCATCCCCGATTTCCCGACGAACACGTGCGGTGACGGCATCCGCAGCAGCAACGAGGAGTGCGACGACGGCAATACCCTGAACGGCGACGGCTGCAGCAACCAGTGCGCCGCCGAGCCGTCCGTCCTCTGCTCGAACATGGAGGTCGTCACGATCGGCACGACGATGGGCGCGTTCGACGGAGGATCCAAGTCGTTCTACGGGCCGTGCACTGGCACCCTCGACTCGCCCGAACGCGGGTTCCGCCACAAGGTCGTGGGCTCGCCCGTGACGATCACGGTCGATTCGACGACCAACGTGGGCCTGTATGCGACGGACGGCTGCGGCGCCGGCGCGACCACGCTCGGGTGCACGGACCAGCTCGGGTTCGCGCAGGAGCAACTGACGATCAACGCCGCCCTCGGCACGGAGATCACCTTCTTCGTGGAGCTCTCCGCCGGCGGTGATCCGAACGCCACCTTCACGGTGACCGTCGCCGGACCCTGAGCCTCCCTCGGTCGGGCCGCTCGCTCCTCACGCATCGAGCCCGGCGCAAACTGCCAGTTTGGAGCAGGCCAGTCAACCAGCCTGTTCGGCCGCGCCCTTCTTCTTCCCGTAACGCTCCCAGACGAGGCCCATCGCATAGGCCCCCTGCACGATCAGGAGCGGCTCCAGCGGGACGCGGTAGCGGCTGACGCCGTGGACCAGCGCCAGACTGCCTGTCACGCCCAGAATCAAGAGGTACGACAGCGCGAATTTGCGCCACTCTCTCCGCAGCATCCACACGCTCGCGAGGAAGAAGCCGAGGATGGGGCCGAACGTGAGCAGCATGAACGCGAATTTTGCCGCGGGCAGCGCGCCCCACTTCGGCACGTACGGGAACGGCTTCCAGATGAGCCAGATCCGCTCCAGCACGCGGCTCACGTAGGCGCCCTTGTTCTCGCTGACCGTCTTCATCGCGTCGTGCAAGAACCACTTGTCGCGCTCGAGCTCGGAGAGGTGGCCGAACTCCTCGTACCGCTCGTGGAACTCCTTCGGCGGCAGCTTCTGCTCCAGCACGGGCGTGTCGAGCCAGCTCTTCGCGTTGGCGGCCCAGAACACGAGCGAGGTGTCCGTCGTCGCGATGCGCGGCGTGTGGAACACCATGTAGTTGCGGACCATCCACGGGCTCGCGACCGCGAGCGTCACGGCCCAGATCACCGCGGCTTTCTGTAGCTTGCGGCGCAGCACGTCCTTCTGCAAAAGGAGCCAGATCGTCGCGTAGACAGGCCACGTCAAATAGAAGGTCTTCGCGAGGACGGTGAACCCCATGAGCCCGCCGGCCGCGGCCGCGTCCTTCATGCCGCCGTCACGAGCGCGGAACATCGCCACGCACCCCGTCACGAGCAGGAGCGCGATCAGGCACGAAGGCTCCGGCCAGCCGGACGAGAAGATGAGGCTCGGGTTGAGCGCCGTCACGAGGGCGGCGAGGAGGCCGATCCGCGCGTTGAACATCCGCCTTCCGAGATAGGCAGTCATCACGGAGGTGCCGGCACCGCACAGCGCGAGCACCGCCTTGATGGCGCCCCACCCCTTGCCGAACACCGAGATGAGCCCCGCCATCAAGAGGGGAAACACCGGCGGTCGCCAAGCCACGTAGTCGAGGCCGAACCAGTTGTGGACGTACCCTTTGCCGTCCACGAGGTTGACCGCGATGTCGTATCCCTGGTCGCCGATCTGCTTGTCGTTGAGCTCCCGGAAATAGCGCGCGATCCCGAACGCGAACACGAGCTGGAGGACCAGCGCCACGCCGCCGATGAGGAGCGCCTTCTTGCGAAACTCCGCTTCGCTCGGCTGCGCGTCGGCGAGCGGCATCGGTCCCTCGTCCGGGGAGGTGCCTTGTTTCGTCGTTGCGGAGGAGGCCTGTCCGGCCTTCGGGGAGGGGGCGTTGCGGTCGTCGCTCATGAGGGGCGTGCTCTCGGATGCGGGGCGCCCCGCCGGCGTTCGCGGTCCGGAGCGCGCGCAGCATCGTGGAAAACGCGCACCTTGGCAACCGCGACCGGCGGAGGCCCCGAGCCTTCGACGCGGAGGCCCCGAGCCCTCGACGCGGAGGCCTCCGCCTGGAGCGCCGCGCGGGTGGACCGTCACGGCGCTCCGGGCAGCGCGCCGGCTCACGGCGGCGGGTGGAAGCTCATCGTCTGGCGATTCGCGTTGTCGTCGAGGACCAGCGCATCGGTGCCCACGTTGAACGCCTTCGCGGAGCCGCCGCCCGTGGTCTGGATGCCGAGCGTCGCGCTCGCACCGCGCATGAGCGTGCACCCCGAGAACCCGGAGTACGTGACGCTCACGTCGTTCGAGCCCTCGCGGATGGTGATCATGAGGTTCTGCGCGTTGGAGCCGCAGGTGCTGGAGTCGAACTCACGGCTGCGGAAATACAGGTTGAACACGCGCGCTCCGGGCTGGCCGAAGGTGGCGTATTCCATGTACTCGCCGCTGCCGTAGTCCTTGAGATCGTCCCAGAAGAAGAACAGCGCCGCGTCGTTCGAGATCCCGACCGGGAGGGGCGAGTTCGTGAACAGGGTGCTGCAGTTCTGTCCGAAGAAGAGCACGCCGTTCGACGACAGGCTGACCGTGCTCGTGCTCGCGCCGAACCCGTTGAAGGTGAAGCCGAGCGGGATGTTGAACTGGCACTGATCGTCGCCGAGATCCTCGATGTGCGTCCAGCCGGAGCGGTCGTCCTGGCTGAACTGCATATCGACGGTCGCGACGATCGCCGCGGGCGGACCCGCCGGCCCCTGCGGACCTTGCGGACCCGTCGCGCCGGTGGGACCGGCCGGACCCTGCGGACCCGTCGCGCCCGTCGCGCCGGTCGCGCCCGTCGCGCCCGCGGGCCCCGCCGGACCTTGCGGGCCAATCGCGCCCGTCGCGCCCGTCGCGCCCGTCGGACCCGCCGGCCCTTGCGGGCCAATCGCACCCGTCGCGCCGGTCGCACCCGCCGGACCCGCCGGACCCTGCGGGCCAATCGCGCCCGTGGCACCGACCGGACCTTGAGGCCCAATCGCGCCCGTCGCGCCCACAGGCCCCTGCGGCCCCATCGGCCCGATATCGCCCTGCGGACCTTGCGGACCCACCGGACCAATCGGCCCTTGCGGACCCACAGCGCCCGTCGCGCCCGCCGGACCCGCGGGACCGGCAGGACCCGCCGGCCCCTCCGGACCTTGCGCCCCCTGAGGCCCCGTGAGCCCCGTCGGCGAGCCGACCCAGGAGCCGTTCTCGTCAATCACGACGGAGCCATTGACGGAGACCGAGTGAGGGTGAATGTCCCCCGCCACGTCCCCGGCGAACAGCGCATAAGGCACGCTGCGGATGTCCTGTCGCGGCGTCATCTCGGTGTCGTCGCCGACCTTCATGCCGAGGTACCGAGTCGACCCGTCGAACGCGCTCGCCGGAAGGGGCGTCACGGAGCCGAGGACCGCCGAGAAATACCCGTCATCGAGCGTCACGCTCTGCGTCTCGGTCCAGAGGACGTTCCCGCCGGAGGGAGCGTCGTAGATCGTGAACACGATGGTGACCGTGCCAGTCTCGGGGCTGCCCACGGCGTCGATGAGGCGGCCTTGCTGGACCAGAGTCTGCGGGACAGCGGCCATCGCCGTTGCCGCCGGGACGACGGAGAGGGCGAGCGCGCAAAGGGCAGTACGAAGAAGCTTTTTCGAAAGGCTCTTACGGATCATTCCAAGTCTCCCTACTGTTGCGTGGCGCCCACGACGCCCCCGATGAAGCGGTGATTCTCCGAGCTCGCGACCTGGTTCCTCCCCGGTCCCTCGGAGAGGGTGCCGACGAAGTGGTGCCCTTCGCTGTCGCTCGTGACCCCGCCCGCGACGAGAGCGCCGCCCCGGTGGGGCTTCGGCCCGTTGCGATAACACACCTCCAGCATGGGCCTGTTCGTGGCGCCGCCGGACTCGCTCGAATAGTAGTAGTGCGTCTTGACCGGGTCCTCTTCGAGCAGGAAGCCGTAGTTGGGGTGGATCTCCCGCACCCACTCGTTCACGACCGAGGTGACGTCCGCGGATTCGTAGGTGTAACCCTCGGGGTCGAAGCTGCCGGCGACGGCCGGATCGTACCCGTAGACGCCGAAATTCTGGAGCGTGGCGGTCGCCTCGGCCCAGGGCTGCGTCACGCGGTGGAGCCGCACCAGGGAGTGCTGCTCGTTCCACGCGACCTTGATGCGAAACGTCGCCGAGACGACGTTCGAATACGGTGAGAGGAACCCGAGGTCGAAGGACACCAGGATGCGATTCTGGCTCCCTCCGCCCGAGAGCCCTGTCCAGAGCCCCGTTTCACCGCCGGCGGCCCAATTCGGATAGTCCCCGGAGAGGAGCGTATCCTGCGCGGAGCCGAACACCCCTCGTTCGACGGTGACGCACGTCGGCTCGACGATGGCCTCTCGGGCCGTCGCGAGCGCCTCTTCTTCGCTGTCGTCATTCCCGGGCGCGCTCTGTGAATTGGATTCGCCGTGACAACCCGGGAGCACGGCGAGCCCCACAAGAAAGAAGAACGGTGCCCTCCCCCAACTCGACCTATTGGTCTCCCACATCAGCACCTCCTATGAATCTATGAAGGTACCATTTATCGGAATAAGAAATCTAGCCCCCACGACGCCCCCCACGGAACAATTATGACCGAGCGATTCGTCAGTCAGGCGTCAGCACGGGAAGCGTAAACCGGGCTACGCACCTGGGCGACGACTCAATGAGTATGGAGGGTGACGAGAGGATGGAGAGAGGGTGTCGCGCCGGAGCGCGGGGGGGTCAGTTGAGCTCGCGGTCGCCGCGCTCGGCCTGCTCGGCCTCCAGGAACGTGGCGGTGATCTCACGCTCCAGCGCGAGCGTGATCTCCTGTTCGATCGCGTCGATGTCGCCCGCGAGCCGCACCACGTTGAGCGCATAGACGAACACCCGCTGGCACGGGCGGCCGTCGCCGTCCTCCCGATCCGGGTGCATGAGGCCGTCGAGCAGCACGAGCGCGCGCGGGTCCACGCCCTCGGCGAGGATCTCGATGCCGGGCACCTCGGTCACGTAGATGTCGGCGTCGCCCACGTAGCGGAGGAGCACCGGGTTGAGGCTGCGCACCGCGTTCTTCGCGATCGCGAGGAACGCCTCCCGGCCCGGCGCCCACGGCGGCATCCCCATCTCGAGATCGAGCTCGCGCGAGCGGATGAACGCCTCCGTCGCGCCGCGGTAGTCGCCGCGCTCGTCGCGGATGAGGCCCAGGTAGTACTGCGCCTCCGCGTGCCGCGGGTCCTTGTTCGCGGCCTCCTCGATCAGCGTCGCCGCCTTCTCGGGCTGGCCGATCTCGTAGAACGCGCGGCCGATCAGGAACGCGTGGTTCGGGTTGTCGTACGGGCCGGACGGGATCTTCGCGACGACCTTCGCCGCCTCTTCCATGTCGCCCTTGCCGAGCAGCGCGTCGAACTTGATGAGCAGCGCGTCGATGATCTCGTCGTCGACCTCCGCGAGATCGAGCGCCTGATCGCACATCTCCAGCGCCTGATCGAAATCGCCGAGCGGGTGGATGAACACCTCCGCCGCGTTGAGCATCGCCTCGAAGTACGTCTCGTCGAGCGCGATCGCCTGGCGGTACGCCTCGATCGCCTGCTCGCCGTCCCCTTCGAGCGCGGCGACGAAGCCGAGGAGGTTGTGCGCCTCCGGAGAGTTGGGATCGAGCTCGAGAGCGCGACGGGCCGAAGCCTCCGCGCCGCGCGTGTCGCCTCGCTGCACGAGCTCCCAACCCCGGTCGAGATGCGCGGAGAACTGGTCCATGCGGTCGAATTTTACGAAACGCCGACGCGCGTCAAGCTTCGAATGCGCGAGCGCGGTGATCGCTCCCGCAGCGTCGCGATCAGTCGCCCGCGGCGAGCAGGTTCCCTTCGATCACCAGCGGCAGCGAGACGATGGTGCGCGACGGGTGCGTCGCGTCCGTCCACACGTACTCCGCGCGCAGCTCCGGCCCGATCACGATCTGCGGCACCATCCACGACGACGGCCACGTGAGCGCGATCGGCAACACCGCCGCGTGCGCGCCGAACGAGTGCGACTCGGTGGCGGACGTCGACTCCAGGAGCTTGCGCAGGCCCACGTGCATCCCGAAGCGCACGTCGAGCTTCGGCTCCGCCCAGTAGATGTAGTCGAGCTCGCCGCTGGTCAGGAACACGGCCTGCTCGCCCGCGCGATCCAGCCCGCCGCCGACCGCGCCGCGCGCCTGCACGAAGTGATGCGATCGCCCCTTGAAATCGAGCGGCCAGCCGATCCCGAAGGACAGCGTGGACTCGACGCCGACGCGCGCCGCGCTGTCGAGCGTGGGCCCGACCGCGAGGCGCACCGTGCTCGCGCCGCAGCCGCAAGCGAGCGCCCCGAGGATCGAGACCGCCGCCCCGACACCCCACCGCGCGCACCAAAGAGGGAGATGAGAACCGGAGCCCGATGGTGCCGTCATTCGTGGATGTGAACGACGGTACCCTTGTTCTCGGGCGTCGCCCAGACCGCGTGCCATCCGCGCGGCAGCTTGGGCTCCGTCCAGAAGAACATCTTCTTCGCGTCGAGCGGCGAGAGGTTCACGCACCCGTGGCTCATCTCGCGGCCGAAGTTGTTGTGCCAGAACGCGGTGTGGAGCGCGTACGAGCCCTCGAAGTACTCGACGTACGGCACGTCCTGGATCGAGTACGGCAGGTCGCCCGCGACCGCGCCGTCGCCGTCCATCGTGACCGCGATGTGCTTCTCGCGGATGCGGAACGTGCCCTGGATCGTGGGGTGATCCTTCTTCTTGTTCTTGTTGCGGCGCCCCGGCGAGATGAGCGCCGCGTACGCGGGCTTGGCGCCGTCCATCGCCATCAGCGTCTTGCGCGTGAGGTTGACGTCGATCCACTTCTCGCCCGGCTTCACCTCGCTCGGGGCGTCGCCGGCCTCCGCGTAGGTGCCGTCGATCGCCTTCATCCACCAGCCTTCGCTCGTCTGGCGGTACACGATCGTGTCCTTCGAGATCGTCTGCCCCGTGAGCCCGAACGCCGCGAACCGCGGCACGGAGCCGCTCACGGAGATCTTCTTCTTCTCGGGATCCCAGGTGTACTTCGCGGCCTTCGTCGCGGTGATGAAGCCCACCTGCTTCACGCCGTCCGGCACGTCGATCCCCTTCGAGGACGGCGCCTTCACGATGTACATGCGGTCCGCCGGCGCGACGAGCCCTTCGGTCGTCTTGTACCAGAGGCGGTTGTTCCACCCGAACGTCTTGTCGACCGCGATGAAGAAGCCCTTCACCATGCGGCGCGCCACGGTGCCGTCCGCGTCGGACTCGAGGTCCGAGAGCTTCACGTTGAGCGGCTTGCCGGGCTCGTTCTGCTGCCACCACGGCTTCGCGGGCTCCTCCGGCGGCTCCCCCGCGTCGGGCAGCAGCGTCGTGGATCCCGGCACCGGAGCGGCCCCCGCGTCCTCCTCGTCGTACGAAGAGGGCGTCGCCGGCGCGCCCGCGTCCTCGTCCGACTTCTCCTTCGCGGCCTCTTCCTTCGCCTTCTTCCGAGCCTTCTTGGCGATCTCCAGGTAGGGCTCGTACTTGATCATGTCCTCCTTGGAGGGGACGCTCTTGTAGAGCGGCGTGCCGTGCGCCGTGTTGTAGGCGTACTTGTACGGCAGCAGCTCTTCGAGGTTGGGCGCGGTGATGCCGAGCTTCAGCGCGGCGTTCGTCATGTCGAGCGTCGCGTACTTCGCGCAGACGTAGCCGCCGTCGACGAGCTTGTACCAGTTGGCCGGGCAGTTCTCGCCCTTGATGGGCTTCGGATCGACGGGCACCTTCCCGCCGAGGCGGATGTACCCGAGCCGCTCCTTCGTGAACTTCATCGCCGGGTACACCGGCGTCTGGATCGCGAGCGCGCCGAGCAGCGGGCCGGTGTACGGCTTCTCCTCCGCGGTCTCCGAGGCGTCGGCCCCCGCGTCCGCTGCGGCGCTCGCGACGGCGGTCGGCACCTCGGCGGGCGCGGTCGCGGAGCTCGTGGGCGGTGGCAGGTAGTTCGCGCGCGACGGCGACTCGGTGGACGCGCCGGGCGGCGGCTCACCGCTGCACCCGCCGGACCAGAGCGCGACGCCCGCGATCGCGACGGCCGCCCCGAAGCCGATCGCGCTCGCGAGCACGGCCGGCGCCCGCGACGCTTCCTTCTTCGACGAGCGCGATCCGCGCCGCTCCTTGCGAGAGGAGCCGGACGCTGAAGGCGCGCGCGCGCGGTTCTTGGGAGGCGGTTGCTGCTGCATCATCGTGGGGACGGTTCGAACCTGGGTGGGTACGACCTGACGAGGCTCGTGGCGGTCCATACCCGGGGACGGGGGTCTGGATCCACTTCTCGGCAGGCGCAAGTCTGCGGCGGCGCGCGGCCACCGAGAAACACCGAGAAAAAATGCGGCGGCCGGACACGCTTCCCGTGCGCGCGGGAGGCGCATCCGACCGCCGCTGCTGCTTCCTCTGGAGGGAGGTCGCTTGCAACGACTCGATGCCTCGTTCGTCTTCCCAGGTGTCCGTCTTTTCTTTCTTCCGAACGCCGCGAGGACGCAGGTGAGCCGAGAAAAATCGTTCGCTGTCGCCGGGTCTGCGCACCTGGCTTTGTCGCACCGCGGTTGTACCGTAGCGACCGTGAGCCCAACCGCTTCGGCCTCCACCGAGCTGTCCGGCCCGCCGGCGTCGAGCCGCGGGAAGCGGCGCCGCTCGCCCGTGGGGCCGGGGTTGCGAAGCGGATCGCGGCGCCTCTTCGCCGTCGCGCTCGTGCTCGCGTTCGTCGCGCACCTCCCGGCGCTGCCGTTCGATCCGCTGTTCTTGGGGCGCCTCCTCCTTCATCACGCGCCGCCGCCCGCGCCGCCGGATCCGGAGCCTGCGGAGGTGCTGGTCCCGATCGATCTCGATCTCGAATCCGAGCCGCCGCGCACCACCGACGCGCCCTCGCCGAACGCGCCTCCGCCGAACGCGCCCGAGAGTCCGCCGAGCACGGACGCGGCGCCCGCACCGGAGGCGCCCGCGAAAGGGCCGGACGCGAGCTCCAAGTCGACGCCGATCGCCGAGAAGAAGGCGGACGACATCTACGACGCCCTCGACACGCCGAAGCACGCGACCGCGACGTTGAAGGATCCGCTCAGCGTGGCCGGCGGCCCCGGGAAGTTCGGCCCCAAAGATCCGTTCGTGCAGGTCCTCTTCAACGGCAACCGGCTGCGCAGCAACGCGGCCGGCATCGCGCTCGGCGGCGTGCTGACGGCGCTGCCGGAGTGGAAATCGTTCTTCCAGGGCACGGAGATCGATCCGATCGAGGACGCCGAGCACCTGCTCATCGCGGGGCCTCAGTTCCGCAAGTCCGGCGACGTCGTGGTGTGGATGCAGTACCGCGTCTCCGAGGCCGACATGAAGGCCGCCGTCGACACGCTCGTGAAGCGCACGAAGGGCGGCAAGTGGCTGGAGGACGCGCCGGTGCCCGCGGCGATCGCGATGGCGCACCAGCACAAGCGCATCTTCGCGCTCATCCCGGGCAAGAAGCTGCTCGTCATCCTGCCGCTCGCGTCGAAGGATCAGCTCGCGAAGATCAAGGGCGTGCGGGCCTTCAGCAACACCTCGAAGGCGGGCATCGTCATCTCCCTCGCGACGCCGAAGAACGCGTTCGCCGACGTGGCCGACATCGTGGACGTCCCCGCGACCTTCAAGTGGCTGCGTCTCGTGGTCACGCCGGCGGCGGCGGGCGGCGCGGACGTGGCGCTCGAGATCGGCGACGCCTCGGCCGACGCGGCGGCGAAGGACGCGCCGGCGCTGGAGAAGCAGCTCGGGCAGGTGCGCACGCTGGCGAAGCTCGCGACGGTGATCGGCGCCGACGTGCTGCCCCCGATGACCGTCCAGGTCGACCGCGACATTCTCCGAGTGAATGCGACGGTTTCGCAGAAGGGCCTCCAGCACATCTTGAACCTGGCCAAGACGTATTTCGCGAAGCGCGCCGAGCCCGAAGCGAAGCCTACGAAGAACGCGAAGGGTGACGACGAAGTCGCCGAGAAGAAAGAAAACGCCCCGGCGCCCTCCACGTCGGCCACGAGCAGCGCGTCCGCGACCCCGTCCTCGACGCCGCACACCCCCACGACCACGCCTTCGACCTCGTCGAGCGCGAACGCCCGCTGATTCGACGTACCAATACTCGCCAAGAGTGCGCCGGCCGTGCTAGTGCGGTCGGCGCTTTCGTTCCATGGCTCCTTCGCCCACGCCCCTCGACGCGATCGCGGACCACCCTCGCGGCGATGATCTCGCCCGTCTCGTCCACTCCCTCGCGTTCGGCGCGTTCGACGAGCGGCGTCCCGTGCTGTCGGACGGCCTCGGCGAGGCGATGGATCGCCTGAACCTCTCCTCCGGTGACGTGGAGACGCGCGCCGGTCACGTCGGCGGCGCGCTCGAAGCGGGCCCCGCAGCGAAGCCGGAAGGCCGCGCCCTCCTCGGCGCGCTGCTCGCGCGCGGCGTCGCCTTGTCTCCACCGAGCGGGCTCGAAGCGGAGACGCGCGTGGCCGAAGGGCTCGTGTGGCTCGGCGCGCACGCCGGGGCGGACGCCCTCCCCTTCCTGGACACCGCCCTCGCCGGCAAGACCGACAGCCTGTGGACCGCCGTCGGCGACGTGATCGAGCGCGCGGACGACGGAGCGCTCCCCTTCATCGGCCGCGCGGGCGCCCTCGTCGCCGCCGCGGGCCTCGCCCAGAGCCCGAACCCCTCCACGCAGGCCCTCGCGAAATCGATCGTCGGTCGCGTGAAGGATCCGGCGCTGAAAGGCCTCCTCGGCGCGGGCGGCGCCCCGTTCGAAGGCGGCCTCACGGGCGAGATGACGCCCGGCCCCTTCGGTCCGATCGCGCTCGCGGTCCTCGCGGCGACGGGGCTCCTCTTCGTGGTGTGGGCCGGCGGTTTGTTCGGGCGCTTCGTCGTTCGGTACCGCAAGCCGACGGAGCTCCGCGTCGAGCCGAACGGCGTCACGCTGAAGACCCGCACGGAGATGCTCGGCCGCACGCTGCGCGAGCGCGAGACGCACATCCCGAAAGAGGCGCTGCTCCTGGTTCGTCGAGAGGTGCGCTACCCGCGCCTGCCGCTCTACGCCGGGCTCTTCGCGCTCGCGGTCGGCAGCTACCTCGGCATCTCGGTGTTCGTGGACGGCGTCCGCGCCGGCTCGCCGGATCTGCTCGGGCTCGGCGCGCTGCTGTTCGCGGTCGGCGTCGCGCTCGACTTCGCGCTGTCGCACCTGGTCCCGGCCGCGCGCGGTCGGTGCCGCTTGATCCTGGTGCCGCGCAAGGGGCCGTCGTTCGCGCTGACCGATCTCGATCCGGCGCTCGCCGACGCCGCGCTCCGCAAGCTCCGAGCCGCCTGATTCGCGCGGTGCGCCACGAGCAGTTGAAGCCGCTGCTCAAACGTGCAAGGAGCGCCCCCGATGTCGAAGGACGATCTCGTCAGGAGCATCAAGCTCATCGTTCAGCTCGCCCGGGACGGCAAGCTCGACGAGGCCTATGGCCTCTACTGCAGCATGTTCGCGGACCCGACGTTCCTGGCGCTCCGGCCGGAGGATCAGCGTCAGGCGCTGAAGCTCATGGTCCACGCCAAGATCCACATGCGCGAGCCGACGCCGGCCGTGGTGGAGGCGCACCGCGCCGCGCTGATGCCCCTCACCGAGCTGGTGTCCACGTACGGGGAGCCGGGCGATCATGAGCTCCTCGGCTCGTGCCACGCCCTGCTCGGCAACCACGAGAGCGCGTCGCGCATCTACCGGGCCGGCCTCGCGATCGAGCGCGAGCGGAACCCCGGCTCGGATCTGTGCGGCGAGCTGATGAAGAAAATCTCGCTAATCTGAGGGCGTGCTGCGCCGGTCAGTCGGGACGCTCGGGCTGCTCGCGGCCGTGCACCTCGTCGCGTGCGCGGGGGCCGCGCCGCCTTCGGAGGCGCTCGTCCGTCCGACGCGCCGCGTCCCGCCGGCGCCCGTCCGCGCGAAGGCGTCGGCCGAGACGACGGACGGGTTCGTCGCGCTGGTTTCCCCGCCGTTCGATCGGGTGCACGTCCTCGGGGGCACGTTCCTGATGGGGTCGACCCAGGCGGAGGTCATCGCCGCCGAGCAGTCGTGCATGGCCGAGCCGCTCGGAGGATCGGACATCTGCGACAAGCGCGAGTTCACGAACGAGATGTGGCAGCACGACGTGTTCGTGGGCGACTTCTGGATCGACCGCGCCGAGGTCACCGTCGAGCGCTACCGCACCTGCATCGGCACGGGCGCGTGCCCTTCGCTGCCCTACGCGAGCGGCGGCGCGCGCTTCGATCGGCCGGAATTCCCCGTCGTGCTCGTGAGCTGGTTCGACGCGCGCCGCTTCTGCGATTGGCAGGGCGGCCGCCTCCCGACCGAGGCCGAGTGGGAGCGCGCGGCCCGCGGCCAGGACGGGCGCCGCTACCCGTGGGGCGACGTCTACAACGCCTTCCTCACGAACCACGGGCGCCTCGCGTACGACGAGCTCGACGACAGCGACGGCTTCCTGGAGCTCGCGCCCGTCGGCTCGTTTCCGGACGGCGCGACGCGCGACGGGATCCAGGATCTCGCGGGCAACGTCGAGGAGTGGGTCGCGGACTTCTACACCCCCACGTACGAGCCGGTGAGCGCGATGAACCCGCGCGGACCGCAGAACGGCGACGAGCGCGTGGTGCGCGGCGGCAGCTACGCCCACCTCCACGCGAACCTCCGCAACGCATCGCGAGGCCACGCCGTCCCCGACGAGAAGCGCACGTGGCGCGGTTTCCGCTGCGTCTACGATGGGCGGTGACGGACGCGTGACACGCGGAGGGTTCCCTTCGCCGCGGCGACGGACCATAGTCCGACCGTGAGAATCGCGCACTTGTCGGACCTGCACCTCCTCGACCTCGAAGGAGCGGTCCCCTTCCGAATCCTGAACAAGCGCCTCACCGGCTACCTGAACCTCCAGCTCCGGCGAAAGAACCACCACAAGCCGCACGCGGCGCAGGCGGTCGCGCGCGCGATCCGTGAGTCGAGCATCGATCACGTCGTCATCACCGGCGACGTGTCGAACCTCGCGCTGGAGCGGGAATTCGAGCGCGTGCAGCGGTTCGTGGAGGTCGACCTCGGCTTCACCGAGGACCGCGTGAGCCTCGTGCCCGGCAACCACGACGCGTACACCCGCGGCGCCCACCGGACACGGCGCTTCGATAAGACGTTCGCGAAGTATCTCCGGAGCGATGTCTCGGTCGCGGACGACGGCGAGATGTTCCCCTTCGTGAAGCTCCGCGGCCCCGTGGCGCTGGTCGGCCTCTCCACCGCGAAGCCGCGCCCACCGTTCGTGGCGTCCGGCTCGATCGGCGGCGCGCAGCTCGCGGCGTTTCGGCGGGCGCTCGCGCACCCCGAGGTGCAGAAGCGGACGCTCGTCGTGCTCCAGCACCACCCCTGGCACCACAAGGGTCTGCTGCACTGGTTGGTCGAGGGTTTGTGGGACGCGCCGGCGGAGGCGGAGATGCTGCGGCACCTCTCGCGCGGGCTCCTTTTGCACGGCCACCAGCACCGCCGCATCCACCGCACGGTGCCGACGGATCGCGGTCACATCGACGCGGTCGGCGCGACGAGCGCCTCGCTGCTGCACGACAGCGACGAGCGCATGGCCGGGTTCAACGTGTACGAGGTGAAGGACGACGGCTCGATCGGGGCGATCAGCTCGCACCGCATCGGCGCGCCGGATCAAGCTTTCTGGGAGGTGCCGATCCCGCTCGGCTGATGGCGCGGCGCGCTACATCGGCCGGCCTGGACGGGGCGGGAGGTGTCCAGGCTCGTTCGCAGTACGGGGACCTACTTGGTGCGGGCGCGGAGACCGCTCGCGACCTGGGCGAGCAGCTCGCTGGCGACGCCCATGATGTCTTCTTCGGAGAGGCCGCTCTGCTTCAGCTCGCGGAAAATGGTCTTCGCGAGGATCTGGACGGCGCGGACATCACGGATGGGAGCGGTCGCTTCGGAGGGGAGCGTGCTGGACGTTTCGGTCTGGACGTTCATGGGTGAACACCCGTAATGCGAACGTTGTGCCGTCGGCCCCTTCCCCTGAAACGCGGGATTTTCGCAATTTCGGTGTATAATCAGGTTCGCATGACGCGCTCGATGGAGAGACGAGTACGCATGCAAAGGGTGCGTCAAGATGCGGTTCATGCGATTTCGCGCAAAGTGCGCGCGTCGCACTTGACCTTGCACGACCCGGGCGTCTAGGGTCGACCCGTTCGCGTTCAGGGGATTCACGCCGGGGACATCTCCGTCCCATAAGACCGCTGCCGATGCGGCGCGCTCGGGCGAGGGACCTCCCTTTATCGCGAGCCCACGAATCTGTGGAGGGCCTATGGCAGTCGGTAAAGTGAAGTGGTTCAACGACGAGAAGGGTTGGGGATTCATCAAGCAGGACGCGGGTGCGGACGTGTTCGTCCACTACTCGCAGATCCACGGCGACGGCCGGAAGCGCCTGTTCGAAGACGAGATGGTCGAGTTCGAGATCAAGGAAGGTCCGAAGGGCCTCCAGGCGATCAACGTCGTTCGCGTGCCCACGGCCTCCTGAGCGACGCCCGCGCGCCCTCGTGAGCGCTCGGGCTCGTCCTCGTCCCCCCTTCACCACCGTCGATTGAACCGCGCGGAGACCTCCGTCTCCGTCTGCCCGCCAGAGCGCCTCTCTGGATCCGTGACGCTCCCCGAGCGTCCCGGGGCTCCTTCCCTCTTTTGCAGCAACGTTGACTTGCCGCGCGGGGCTTGCTCGTATGGCGCGACCGGCGCCGCGTCCTCGCATTGCGCGCACGGAACGGAAGCGGGCGACGGTAAAACCCATGGCGATGTTCTCCGTCATCATCAGCGAAAAGGGTGGCGCCGAGCGCCGCGAGGCCTTCGACAGGACGGAGATCAACGTCGGCCGGGTGCAGGGCAACGACCTCATGCTGCCGAAGGGGAACGTGTCGAAGCGCCACGCGCGCCTCCTGTTCCGCGACGGCCGGTTCATCGTCACCGACCTGAAGAGCACCAACGGCACGTACGTCAACGGCCGCAAGATCTCGCAGGCGACGATCGTCCGCGAGGGCGACAAGATCTACATCGGCGACTTCGTCCTGCGCATCGAGGCGGCGCCCGGCACCAGCTTGTCGGCGAGCGATCCGCCGCGCCCGGAGGAGCCGCTCGTCCGCGATCCCACGCCGCAGCCGCTCCGCGACGCTTCGCAGCCTCCGGCGGATCCGCCGTCTTCGTCGAACGACAAGATCCCTGCGCGGAGCGGGCCGCCGCGCAACGACGGCGTCGCGCGCGGTCAGGACATCGTCAGCCACTTCCCGCTCGAGCACGACCCGGACGACTCGATGCAGTACCAGGTGCCGGGGCCGCCGCGCGTGCCGTCGGCTTCGCGGGGGCTCGGGCTCACGAAGTCGGGGCCGATCCCGGCGGTGACGGCGCCTCAGGTGCCCGCGCAGGTGCCGGCGCCTCCGCCGCGCGCGCAGCTCCCGCCGCCGCTCGTATCGCCGCCCACGCCGCCTCCATCCGCGTCCGCGCCTCCGCCGGCCGAGGAGCCGAGCCAGGCCGGGTTGCGCACGACCGGGGTGAGCACCGGCGCACGCCGCGCGCTCGCCGCGGCCGACCGCGAGCGCCCGGACGCGGTGCAGCTCGTCGCGCACCGGCACGCGCTCGCGACGCTCGTGCAACGCGTGGCCGCGGCGGTGGATCTGTCGTCGCTCCAGACGGGCCAGCGCCCCGAAGAGAACCTGCAGCACCGCATCGACGCGACGCTCGGCGAGATCGCCGCTGCGATGAAGGCGGCGGGCGAGGTGCCCTCGGATCTGCCGGCGGAGACGCTCGTCGGCACCGCGCGGCGCGAGCTCCTGGAGATGGGGCCGCTCGGGCCGCTGCTCGACGACGAGGACGTGAGCGAGGTGCAGGTCGTGCGGCACGACTACGTGGTCGCGATGCACGGGCGACGGCAGGTGCCGACCGATCTCGCGTTCTCCAGCGAGGCCGCGCTGATGCTCGCGCTGCGGCGCATGTGCGTCGCGTCCGGCAAGCCGCTCCAGCCGGAGGAGAGCTTCGTCGAGCGGCGCCTCCCGCGCGGGGCGCGCCTGTTCGCGGTGCTGCCGCCGGCGACGGAGCAAGGGCACGTCGTCGTGCTCCGCAAGCCGCAGCGCGCGGACCTCACGCTGGAGGATCTCGTCCGCAGCGGCACCATCTCGCGCGCGATCGCGAGCCTCTTCGGCTACGCGGTGGCGGGCCGCGCGAACATCCTCGTGACGGGCTCGATCGGCGCGGGCGCGACGTCGCTCCTCGGCGCGCTCGCGGCGGCCGGCAGCACGGAAGATCGCGTGATGGTGCTGGAGGAGGACGACGAGCTCATCTTCAACCAGCCGCACATCGTGTCGATGCTGCTCGGCGACGGCGATCAGGGCGTGAAGGCCGTGCAGGCGGCGGCGCGCGTGCACCCGGACCGGCTCGTGGTCGGGGCGTTCGCGGGGCGCGTCGCCGTCGAGGTCGTGGACGCGATCGGCGACGGCATGGACGGCGTGCTCGCGGCGGCGCGGGCTCCGACGCTGCGGCAGGCGCTCGCGCGGCTGACGGCGGACATCGCGGCGACGCGGCCGGGCATCGGGATGGAGACGGCGCGCGAGTGGCTGTCGTCGGCGTTCGATCTCGCGGTGGAGATCGCGCGGCTGCGCGACGGGCGACACCGCGTGATGCGCGTGGCGGAGCTTCACATCGAGGGCGGACGCGTCGTGCCGCGCGACATCTTCACGTTCGTCGTCGAGCGCACCGCGGCCGGCGGCGCCGTCGAAGGGTCGTTCGTGCCCTCGGGGGTCGTGCCGGCGATCGCGGACGATCTGCTGGCGCGCGGGGCGGCGATCGATCTCGGCATGTTCAAGCGCGGCTGACCTGCTAGGGTTTCGTCCGATCCATGATTCGCAAGATCCTTCACTACCCCGATGCTCGGCTCCGCAACAAAGCGGAGCCCGTCACCGAGATGACCCCGACGCTGCAGAAGCTCGTCGACGACATGGCCGAGACCATGTACGCGGCGCCCGGCGTGGGCCTCGCAGCGACGCAGATCGGCGAGCCGCATCGCATCTTCATCATCGACATCGCCAGCGAGGACGAGCCGAGCGATCTGCGCGTCTTCGTGAACCCCGAGCTGACGTTGCGCGACGGCGAGTCGGTGGGCCCCGAGGGGTGCCTCTCCTTCCCCGGCGTGACCGAGGACATCAAGCGCTCGGCGAAGGTCCGCGTGCGCGCCCTCGATCGCGACGGTAAATCGTTCGAGCTGGAGGCGGAGGGCCTGCTCGCGGTGGCCGTTCAGCACGAGCTGGATCACCTCGACGGCGTGCTGATGGTCGACCACATGGGCATGCTGAAGCGCCGCATGGTGCAGCGAAAGCTCCAGAAGAAGGCCGTCGAAGCGACCCGCTGACCCCCGCAGCCGCTGCCCGCCCGGTGTCAGCTGCGGCCGGGGAAGGCCAGGGGGCCGCTCACGTAGGCGTCGCGGCCGCACAGCTCCCAGCGCGGGTCCACGATGCGCGGGGCCTCGGACGGGGTGTCGGGGCCGGCCCAATCGACCGCGCCGGGGCGGCCTCGCGGGCCCAGCAACGTCGGGGCGACGAAGGCGTGCAGCTCGTCCGCGAGGCGCGTCGCCAGGAGGCTGCCGGAGAGCTCCGCGCCGCCCTCCACGAGCACCGAGACGATGCCCTGCGACGCCAGCAGTTGGAGCGCCGCCGCCACGTCCACGCGGCCCTCGGCGGAGGTCGGCGCGCGCACCACGAAGCAGCCCGCGTCCACCAGCATCTGCTCGGCCTCGTGCGGGGCGTCCAGCGTCGTGAGGACCCACGTGGGGACCTCCCGCGCGGTCTGCACGAGGCGGCTCGTGAGCGGGAGGCGCATCTGCGAATCGAACACGAGGCGCGCGGGGGCGCCGTACTGCTCCACCAGCGCCGGGTCGCGCACCGTGAGGCGTGGGTCGTCCGCGAGCGCGGTGTTGATGCCGACCGCGACGGCGTCGTGCATCGCCCGCAGCTCCTGCACCTTCGCGCGCGCCTCGGGGCCGGTCACCCACTTCGACGCGCCGGTGCGCGTGGCGATGCGGCCGTCCAGCGAGAGGGCCAGCTTCAGCGCGACGTACGGGAGACCTTCGGTGATGAACTTCGCCCACGGGGCGAGCACCGATTTCGCGTCGACGCCGGGGACGCCGATGTCCACCTGGAGGCCCGCGTCCTGAAGGCGTCGCGCGCCGCCGCCGACCACGTGCGGGTTCGGGTCCGGCATGCCGATGACGACGCGACGGATGCCCGCGTGGAGGATCGCGTCGACGCACGGCGGGGTGCGGCCCTGGTGGTTGCACGGCTCCAGCGTGACGTAGAGCGTGCCGCCGCGGGCAGCGTCGCCGGCGCGCGCGAGGGCCGCGGCCTCCGCGTGCTCCTCGCCGGCCTTGCGGTGGTATCCGCGCGCGATGATCTTTCCGTCGACGGCCACGACCGCGCCGACGGGCGGGTTGGGCGACGGTCGCGCCTGGTGGGCCTGCGCGACGGCCTCGCGCATCGCGACCTGGTCGAACTCCTGTTCCGCGCTCGCGGGCATGTCTGCGACGGTACTACCAGCGGGCGACGCCAAAAGTCGAGCCCGACGTTCGAACCGAAAGCGCTTGACGGCTCACGCGTCTCGCTCCTTCACGAGCTTGCCGAGCTCGGACAGGAACTCGTCGACGTCGCGGAACGAGCGGTAGACGCTGGCGAACCGCACGTACGCGACCTCGTCGATCTTGCGGAGGTGCACCATCATGCGCTCGCCCAGCTCGGACGACGACACCTCGCGCTTCTCCGACTCCTGCACCTCGCGCTCGATGGTGTCGGCGATCGCCTCGATGCGCTCCGTCGGCACCGGGCGCTTGATGCACGCGATGCGGGCGCCGCGGATGAGCTTCTGGCGGTCGAACGGCTCGCGGCCGCCGTCCTTCTTCACCACCGTCGGGAGGATGTCCTCGACGCGCTCGTACGTGGTGAAGCGACGGCCGCAGCCCTCGCACTCGCGGCGCCGACGGATGACCTCACCCGACCCGCCCGTGCGGGAGTCGATGACCTTGTCCTCGGTGTGCGAGCAGAACGGGCATTTCATGCGAGCGACCCCTCGGCGTACGGCCGGGAGAAGGTGCGCGCCGGACGACCGACGCGCGCGGTGATCTCAGCCCTCGAAGGCCGAGAAGACGAGCGTGACGTTGGTGCCGCCGAAGCCGAACGAGTTGCTCATGACGTGGCGGAGCTTGCGATCGCGGGCGGTGAGCGGCACGCAGTCGAGGTGCACCTCGGGATCTTGATCGACGAGGTTCGCGGTCGGCGGGACCTTGCCGTCGCGCATCGCGAGGAGGCACATCGCCGCCTCCGCCGCGCCGGCGCCGCCGAGCAGGTGGCCCATCACGCCCTTCGTCGAGGAGACCCAGAGCCCGCCGGAGCGCGCGTAGTCCCCGAAGAGGCCCTCGATCGCGCGCGCCTCTTCCACGTCGCCCGCGGGCGTCGAGGTGGCGTGCGCGTTGAGGTACCCGATGTCGGTCGGAGCGAGCTTCGCGCCGTCGAGCGCCTGCTGCATCGCGCGGCGCGCGCCCTCGCCGTCCGGGCTGGGCTTGGTGATGTGGTACGCGTCGCACGTGGCGCCGTAGCCCTTCACCTCGCCGTAAATCTTCGCGCCGCGGGCGAGCGCGTGCGGGAGCGACTCCATCAGCAACGTCGCCGCGCCTTCGCCGCAGACGAAGCCGTCGCGGCCCTTGTCCCACGGGCGGCTCGCGGTCTTCGGGTCGTCGTTGCGACGCGAGAGCGCGAACATCGCGCCGAAGCCGCCGATGCCGAGGCCCGTGATCGCCGCCTCCGCGCCGCCGACGAGCATGATGTCGCTGCGGCCGTGGCGGATCCACTCGTACGCTTCCCCGATGGCGTGCGCGCTCGACGAGCACGCGCTCGTGGTGCAGTAGCTCGTGCCGCGCAGGCCGAGCGCCATCGCCACCTGGCCTGCGGCGAGGTTCGCGATGACGTTCGGGATGAAGTACGGGCTCACCTTGTCGGGGCCCTTCTCCCGGAGCTGCACCGAGTACTGGTAGAGGTATTCGAGCCCGCCGATGCCGACGCCGATGATGGTGCCGCACTTCTCGCGGTCCTCGTCCGTCAGCGTGATCTCCGCGTCCTGCATGCAGAGGTGCGACGCCGCGACCGAGAGGTGCGCGTAGCGGCCCATCTCGCGGATCTTCGCCTTCTTGGGGATGAAGACCTCGGGCTTGAAGTCCTTCACCTCGGCGGCGATCTTCGTGCTGAAGACGGCCGGGTCGAAGAGGGTGATCGGCGCGACGCCGCTCTCCGCCGCGAGGACGCTGCGCCACGTCGCATCGTTGCCGATGCCGTTCGGCGTCACGAGGCCGATGCCCGTGATGACTACCCGTTCCATGAGATGTTCGTCCCTCTCCCGGAGGTGGGAGAGGGCTCCTGGCTGGTCGTGGGTGGGGGGAGAAAGCTCAGCTCTTGACGTGGCTCTTCACGTAGTCGACGGCGTCCTGGACGGTGCGGATCTTCTCCGTGTCCTCGTCCGGGATGTCGATCTCGAAGGCCTCTTCGAAGGCGAGCACGAGCTCCACCAGGCCGAGGGAGTCGGCGCCGAGGTCGTCGATGAACGTCGCGGTGGGCTTGATGTCCTTCTCATCGACGTCGAGCTGCTCTTTGATGATGCGCTTGACCTCGGCCTCATAGTCACGCTCTGCCATTTGGTTCCTCCGACAGGAATGCGGGGCGCTTCTAACGCAGCTCGCGCGCCCTTGCACAGTCTTTTTTGATGCGAAAATAACCGACCGAAATCGCCCCGCACGCGTATCCCGATTCGCGGCTGCGCCCGCGGATCGAGGCGGTGCGGCGCGTCACATCAGCATGCCGCCGTTCACGCGGAGCACCTCGCCGGTGACGTAGCTCGCCTCGTCCGAGCAGAGGAACACGACGGCCGCGGCGACCTCCTCCGAGCGGCCCGTGCGGCCGAGCGGGATGGCCTTCAGCATGCCCTCTTTCGCCTCGCCTGCGATCGACGTCGTCATGTCCGTGTCGATGAAGCCGGGCGTCACTGCGTTGATCGTGACGTTGCGCGACGCGTACTCGCGCGCGAGCGTCTTCGTGAGGCCGAGGAGCGCCGCCTTCGAGGCCGCGTACGCCGCCTGGCCCGCGTTGCCCATCTCGCCGACGACGCTGGAGAGGAACACCACGCGGCCGCTGCGCGCGCGCATCATCGTCTTGATGGCGCCGCGGGCGCACGCGAGCGCGCCCTTCACGTTGACGTCGAACGTGCGGTCGAAGTCCTCTTCCTTCACGCGGAGGAGCAGCCCGTCGATCGCGATGCCGGCGTTCGCCACGAGGATGTCGAGGCGCCCGTGCTGCTTCGCGATCGCGACGATCGCGTCCTCCGCGGCCTTCATGTCGCCGACGTCGAAGCCGACGGCGTCGGCCTTGCCGCCCTTCTCCTGGATCGCGGCGACGACCTTCGCGGCCTCTTCTGCGCCGCGCACGTAGGTGATGACGACGTGCGCGCCCTGCGCCGCGAGCGACTCCGCGACGGCGCGTCCGATCCCGCGCGAGCCGCCCGTGACGACCGCGACCTTTCCATCGAGCCTGAACATGCTTCTCTTCACCCTTCGACGAACGCGGCGGCCTTCGAGATGCTCTCGGGATCGCTCACGTTCAGAACCTTGATCTGCTTCGCGATGCGCTTGACGAGGCCGGCGAGCACCTTGCCCGGACCGATCTCGAAGGCGTGCGTGACGCCCTCCGCCGCCATGCGCTCGATCGTCTTCACCCACTGCACGGGCCCGTCGATCTGCCGCAGCAGGAGCTCCGCGACGCGCGACGGATCCTGGTTCGGCTCCGCGTCGACGTTCGCGATCACCGGGAACGCGAGGGGCCGCACCGAGAGGGCCCGCAGCTCGGGCGCGAGGCGCTCGGCCGCGGGCCGCATCAGCGCGCAGTGGAACGGGGCGCTCACCTTGAGCGGGATCGCCTTGCCGCCGCGCGACGTCACGAGCGCGGACGCGCGGCCCACGGCGCCGGCGTGGCCCGCGATCACGATCTGCCCCGGCGCGTTGAAGTTGGCGGGGCTCACGATCTCGCCCTCCGCGGCCTCGATGCAGATGGCCTCGATGCCGGCGGGGTCCTGCCCCATGATCGCGGCCATCGCGCCCTGCCCTTGCGGCACCGCGTCCTGCATCGCCTGACCGCGCGCGCGGCACACCTTCACCGCCTCCGCGACGGTGAGCGCGCCGGCCGCGACGAGGGCCGAGTACTCGCCGAGCGAGTGGCCTGCGGCGAACGACGGGACGAGGTGCGGGTGCGCCTCACGGAGCGCCGCCGCGAGCGCGCTCGCAGTTGCGACGAGGGCCGGCTGCGTCACCGCTGTCTGCGTGAGCAGCTCGATCGGCCCTTCGAAACAAGCCTTGGAGATGGGATCGTGGAGCGCGTCGTCCGCCGCGGCGAACGCGGCGCGCGCCGCCTCGGACGCGTCGAACGCGCCCTTCCCCATCCCGACCTCTTGCGATCCTTGCCCAGGAAACAACCACGCGAGCTTCACGGCGCGGCCGCTTAGCACGACTGTGCGGAGGGACAATGATGGGATTTGCTGCGGCGAAGCGTGCGCACCCGTGCGCGCAGCTCAACGCAGGTTCCTTTGCACGAGACCGCTGGATGAGGGGGTCCCACCGCAGGTGGGGGGAAGGGCAACGCCCTTCCCACGCGAGGAGAAAGGCGCCGGCGACCGCCGCTGAACGTGCGCGGCTCGCTACATCCGCACGACGGCGCTGCCCCAAGAAATACCGGCGCCGAGCGCGCACATGAGCACGTGCTGGCCGGGCTTGATGCGGCCGTCGCGGACCGCTTCGTCGAGGGCGATGGGGATGGAGGCGCTCGACGTGTTGCCGTACTCCTCGATGTTCAGGATGAAGCGGCTCAGCGGGAAGCCGAGGCGCGTCGCGACCTGATCGAGGATGCGCATGTTCGCCTGGTGGGCGACCACCCAGTCGATGTCGGTGCTCTTCAGGCCGGCGGCCTTCACGGCGGCGGAGGAGGCGCCGGTGAGGTTCTTCACGGCGGACTTGAAGACCTCCGTGCCGGTCATGTGCACCTTGTGGCGGGCCGCGCCGATGCCCTCTTCCGTGTAGGGCTCTGCGGCGCCGCCTGCGGGGATGTGCAGCGCGCCGGCGAGCGAGCCGTCCGTGAAGAGCTGCGTCGCGAGGATGCCGGCGCCGTTCTTCGAGGGGCCGAGGACGACCGCGCCCGCGCCGTCGCCGAAGAGGACGCACGTGGTGCGGTCCTTCCAGTTCAGGATGCGGGACAGCAGCTCCACGCCGATCACGAGGATGCAGCGCGCGTTGCCGGTGCGGATGAACTGGTCCGCGATGGTGACGCCGTAGATGAAGCCGGCGCACGCGGCGGACAGATCGAACGCCGGGATCTCGTCCGCGCCGAGCTTCTGCTGCACCTGCACGGCGCACGAGGGCGATGGCGTGTCGGGCGTGACGGTGCCGACGATGATCATGTCGAGGTCGGCGACGTTCAGCCCGGCGGCCTCGAGCGCGGCGCGGCCGGCGGCAGCGGCCATGTCGCTCGTGACCTCTTTGTCAGCGGCGTAGTGGCGCCGCTTGATGCCGGTGCGTTCGGTGATCCAGGCGTCGGACGTGTCGACGATCTTTTCCAGATCGAAGTTCGAGGCGACGCGCGCGGGCGCGTAGTGCCCGGTGCCGAGGATGCGCGTCTTTGGCGAGGGAGGGGCCCCCAACACGCGTCAGCTCTCGGAGGGCTCGTTCGCGGCGTCGACCTTTTGCGCGATGACCTTGCGGCCCTTGTAGTAGCCGCAGGAGCTACACGCGCGGTGCGGCAGCGTGGGGGCGCTGCAGTGATCGCACGGGATGAGCTGCACCGGCGTGACCTTGTCGTGGTTCGCGCGGCGCATGTTGCGCTTGCTCGGAGTCGTTTTCCTCTTCGGGACGGCCATGACGCTGCTTCCTTGTTCGCTCGTGTCTCACTTCGCCTTTTTCTTCGGCGAATGTTTCGCTTTCGCGACCGCGCCCGCTGTTCGGTGCGCGTGAATCTTGGGGCGGGCCGCCTTCGCGGGGGCCGGCTTGCTCTCGCCTTCGTCCTCTTCCGGGGCGGGGGCGGCCGCGTCTTTCGAGGCCGCGGCGAGCATCAGCTTGGTTTTCAGAGCTTTCAGCGGGGAGAGGCGCGGGTCGAGCCCGGCTTCCTTCGCTTCGGCCGCTTGCTTGGCGGAGGGCCTGATACCCGGACAATCCTCGGAGCACAAGGGGAAGCTCGGCACTTCGAGGAGGAGGGCTTCGCGGATGAAGTCGTCGAGGACGACGGTCTCGCCGTCGTAGCTGTCCGTATCGGCCTCTTCCGAGGAGAATTCGTACTCTTCTTCCTCGTCTTTTTTCGGCTTCCTGGAGACGCCGTTGCTCTTCGCGTCCTTGCCGGGCTTCGCCGGGGCGGCGTCCTTCGACGCGTCCTTCGCGGTCGTTTCCTTCGCGGCCTTCGCGGCGTCCTTGTCGGCGTGGCTGTGCGCGTGGCCGTGACCGTGCGCGCCCGGGGTGTGGGTGTGCTCGGTTTTGTGGGGGCGGAGGAGGAGGGACAGCTCGGTGTCGACGGGGATCGTGACGTCCTTCAGGCAGCGGGCGCACGGCATCTGGAGCGGTGCGCGGACCTTGCCGCGGACGATGACGTCGTGGCCGGTTTTGGAGAGGCGCACGTCGGCGTGTCCGTCTCCGGTGGCCTCCACGTCCGTGTCGCCGAGCGCGAGCGCCAGCCAGGCGGCGGGCAGCTCGAACGAGCGGGCCAGGCCGGCGGCGTCGATGTCGTGAGCGGGGACGGTAAAATGCGGAGTCATGGGGGCCGAGAAGGGCCGCGCAGCATACGCAGAAACGGAACCTGCGCAAGAGTCTAGATGTCGTGAGGCTTGATTTTTGGGGGCTCGGAGTGTTGGGAGGCTTCCCCCTCCCGCGGCGCGCGCAGGCGCGAAGCGCCGAGCACGACGCTTGGGAGGGGCGGGCCGCGCGCAGCGGCGAAGCCGCGAGCACGGACCGGGGGCGGGCACCTCAATCCGGTTGGTGGAGGATGCGCTGCGAGCCGTCGACGAAGTAGTAGCAGGCGGCGGCGGGGCGATCGAACGTGACGGCGCCGAAGGCGTTCACCGCGACGGACCACGCGGCGAGGAGCCAGAACGGGAACGTGAAGCGGCGCGCAGAGGCCGCGATCATCGCGAAGAGGAACGGGGCGAAGTCGTTCGAGAAGCGGTAACCGAACTGGACCCAGCCGCTGTTCTGGTACGCGAGGCTCGGGAGCGCGACGGCGGCGGCGGTGAGCGCGAGGGCCCAGAACGTGGCGGACGTGCGACGCGGCCACAGCGCCCACGCGTAGAGCGGCGTCGTGAACCACAGCGCGAGGCCGTGCGCGTTGATCTGGAACGGGGCGCCGGCGGTGTGCGTGAAGGGAAGGCTCGTCAGCACGACGGCGAGGTTGCGCGGGACGTAGTGGTACGAGAAGAGGCCCCACTTCTCGATGCGCGCGCGCCACACGACCGTGAGGTAGCGGTGGCCGAACTCGAAGGGGTCGCCGAAGCGCGCTTGGTTATGCCAGACGAGCAGGCCGAGGATCACCGCGGCGGGGGCTGCGAAGATCGCGCTGCGTTCGAGGAAGACGCGGACGTCGAGCGATGGAGCCGCTGCGCGATCGGACGCGGGTGTACCGCGCGTGCTCGCGTCGTCGACGCTGTCGGTAGAGCGGTCGTTCGCTGTGTTGACGCGAGCGTTCGAGGATGCGCTCCCCTGCCCCTGTGAGGCGCGCCACGCTTCGCAGAGGAAGAGAGGGAACGCGAAGCCGAGCGGCGTGCGCGTGGCGAACCCGAGGCCGAGGCACAGGCCCGCGACGAGCGGGTGCGTCGCGCCGATCGACGCGTAGAGGTAGATGGATGCGAGCGCCGCACCGACGACGTGCGCCGCGAACCACACCGTGCCCTGGATGGCGGAGAACCAGTACACGGAGCCGAGCGCGAACAGGGCTGCGAGCGCCGCGTTTTCGAAGCGGGTGCGCCGCGTGCGCTCGAGGTCCGCGAGCTTCTCCAGCGCGAGGAACAGGAACGACGGCGCGACGCCCGCGAAGAAGAGGAAGACGAGCCCGTCGGGGAGATGATCGGCGCCGCCCGCGAGCTTCACGAACGGGACCAGCAAGAGCGCCGGGAACGGCGGGAAGCTGATGAAGTGCTTGCCGTCGTAGAGGGCGAAGTCGTTGTTGCCGGTGTACGCGGGAGGCGGCCCGCCGAGATCGAGGTGCCCGTGGAGCCACGCGTCGGCGAGGAGCGCGAAGTGGTTCGCAGCCGTGTGTGTGCGGTAGCGCTCAGGCGCCGCGGTGACGAGGCACGCGACGGTGACGAGGACGTAGAGGCCGATCGCGACGCGGCGGCGCGTGAAGGTCGACTCGACCATGCGCCGCGGACGCTACCACGGTGCGGTGTTACTTGTTCGTGGGGGCGGCGGGCGACGCGGTGTCGGTGGAGGGCGTCGCGTCGGAGACGTCGTCCTCCGGATCGGGCTTGGCGCCCTTCGGCGCGACGTACGCGATGTAGTCCTTCATGCGGGGCGTGCCGCCGAAGCAGTACTCGGCGGCGGCGCGGATGCGGCGCTCGGTGCGCGTCACGAGCGTGAAGGCGCCATCGCGGAACCGGCGGATGGCCCGCGTGCCCTCGTCGCGCGTCTTTTCGCCGAGGAGCGAGAGGAGGCGCGGCTCCATCTCGGCGAGGCGCTTCGCGGCGGTGGCTTCGCCGTTGGTGCCGCGCGCCAGGTAGGCCTCGTTGCCGGCGCAGAGCCCCAGCAGATCGGACACGTCTTGCACGAGGTCTGCGTCGCCGGTGCCCTTGCGGATGAACGTCACGCGCGAGAGCCCCGCGGGGTCGTTGCGGAAACGGAGCGTGAACGCGCGCAGGAGCGTGTCCTTGTGTTGCGCGGCCTCGACGGCGAGCGGCTCGAACGCGGCGGACGCGACCTTCTGGTTGCCGCGCAGGAGGAGGAACCGCGATTGCGCGAGGCGGAGCAGCGCGATCTCATCGCGCCAATCGGCGATCTCTTCGCGGGAGACGTGGGGCTCGTCGAAGAAGGGGGCGCGGGAGAGATCGTCGGCGTCACGCGTCGCGGAGGCCCAGATGCCGAGGGTCCATTGCACGCGCGCGGCGAACCGGCCCGGGAACTGGATGAGCTCCTCGTCCGGCAGCTCTTGGACACGCTTGGTGAGCGCCGCCTCGCGCGCGGCGGAGAGCGGACGTTCGCCGAGCTGGGCGGGAGACGGGGAGTCTTGCGGCGACGGGACAGCGGCTTTGCTGGAGCGGATGGTGGTGGACGAGGACGACGACGCGGACGCGACTTTCTTCGTAGAACGGCGAGCCATGGAATCCTCCGGAGGGGATGACGAGCGCACGACGAGGCAGAGGCCTCGGAAGTACCCGAGGCGCCGCGCCGCCGCTCGGGGGCGTTGAACGGCGATCGCGCGGGGTCTATTCAAGGGGCATCGTGAGAATTGAAGTGGGGATTCCGCGAAGGGTTTCGGCGGGTCGCACGTGAAGGTGGTATGTGGGTGCGCCGGGGTCGCCTGTGGGTAGAAGGGTCTCGCTTGGAGGCGACGCGGAGGGGAATGGTTGGAGAGATCCGAGGGAATACCGAGACTTTGGGGTGGTACAAAAGCCTTTGGGGCGGTACAGAAGCCTTTGGGGCGGTACAGAAGCCTTTGGGGCGGTACAGAAGCCTTTGGGAGGTCGTCAGGAGGCTTTGTCTTGCGCAAAGAGACCTTTGGCGACGTTTCTCGGGTCGCAGGGCTGAATTCGGGGGGGGCTTTGCGCAGGGATCGGTACGTTTGGAGCGATCCGAAAGGCTTTGGAGGCGATTCGGGAGGCCTTTGGGGTGTGCAAGGAGGCCTTTGGAAGGGTACGGAGGCGTTTGGGACGCTTTTGCGGGCCTTTTCCGGTGTGGAGGGCGGTGGTGTGGGGGTGCCCCCCCGGGGCGGTTCGTCGCAGTCGCTCCTCACCGCCGCACCCCCAAGTCCGTGCTCGCTCCGCTGCGCGCGGCCGGGGGGGCCGGAGCCGCCTCGTCAAGATGGAGGGCCACCGCACGGTCTAGGCGGACGGAATAGCCGGACCGAGCGAAGCAGCCACACGGGGAGCTCGCTGGAACGGTCGAGCAGAAAAGGCGAGACGACGCTTGTGGGGTGCCGGATCCCTGTGAGAGGCTCACGTGTCATGAAGGAGGCGTCGGGGTCGCAAGTCGTGGAGGCGTGTGCACGTCGTTCGCGCGCGAGCCATCGGCGTGCTCGACTGACCTGCCTACCCCGCACCCGAACCATCCAAGAGCCGCCGCCCAACCACGGTGGGCTTGCTGGGCTGGGCGGTCTATCGGTGGTTGGACTGATGTAAGAAATCCTCACACTTTGCGCCTTTGAGGAACATGGGTCTTCGATTCAGAAAGAGCTTCAACATTGGCGGCGGATTTCGCGTCAATCTGAGCACTCGCGGCGTTGGCGCATCGTGGGGCGTGCCTGGGTTCCGAGTTGGGACCGGCCCGTCTGGAACACGCGTGTATGGAAGTATCCCCGGAACCGGTATCGGCTGGAGCACCGGCATCGGCGGGGCGCAGCGAATCTCGTCACCCACTGGTAATGACTACCGTCAACTCGTGGCATCCGAACACGAGGTGATACATCTCGCCGAATTGCAGCGAAGTCGTTACGAAGTCGAGCTGCACGAGCAGTACGTTAAAGCACTTCAGTCGCTTCATCAGGAAGGCTGGTCCACGTGGGACTGGCACGCAATCGCTCGATCACCCATTCCACATGAACCCATCCGGCAGAATTTCCGAGAAGCGGCGGCGCTTCAGACTCTCCATAGCTACAGACCTGGCTTCGCAAGTAACATCCTCGGGACGGATCGGAAACTTGCGGAGCTACAGCATACGGTCCTGGCAGCGCGCGCTCAGGATGAGCAGGAGTACGCCACCAACTATGCCGCATTTCGAGAGCACCTCGATCGTTCGAACTGGCTGCGGAAGGTCGCTCACGGAATCATCGCAGGCGACCCTGAGGCATGCCAGATAGCTCTTGACCATCTTGGTCCTTTTCAAACTTTTCAGCGGCTCGGTTCTTCGTTGAACGTCTGCATCACTCGACCATGGTGCGTCGAAGCTTGGCTCACAGCGAACAATGAGCGGGTTGTCCCAAATGAAATGCTCTCGCTGACACCAGCCGGTGAAGTGTCTCGCCGGGTCATGCCCATTCGTCGCTACTGGGCGATATACCAAGACCATGTGTGCAGCGCAGCTCTCCGTATCGCCCGCGAAGTCTTTGCTTTACTCCCCGTGCCGGTGGCACTCGTTCATGTTGGGTATCCGCGCACGAACGCGCACACAGGGATGACGGATCACTACTCGATACTTTCAGTCGCTTTCGATCGCGATACCTTCGCCGCGCTCAAGCTCAATGAGATCGACCCGTCCGACTCGATGTCAGAATTTGAGCACCGCATGAAATTCACCAGAGATGCCGGGTTCGCGCCTGTCGAGCTTCTCACGCCTGACGATCTGGGCGCGAAAGAGTCATGAACGAAGAACAGTCCAACCAGCTTTTGCAGCTGACGGCCTGCTTGCTGCGTGGCCGGCAGTTGCCGGCCACTTGCGGCGCGACGGCCGCAGCTGAAAAGCACGTTGGCTATGTGTGGGGGCCAATCCATGAGTAACCCGGTTTCTCATGATGGATGGGGTTTGCGTCTCGACTCGCGGGGTTCACGGATGCCTGCGCGCGCATCCGATCACGTTTCCCGGAGCAGATCGGGTTCACCTCCGAGGCCTACGCAAACAGGCTACGTCACGGGGCCTCTCGGGATCACTGACAACTACCTACGGACTGGCCCCTTTGACCGTCTCGCTGCGATTACCGAATCCGGGTATCAATGCCCAGATTTGAATTTGTCGCAGACTCGTCCTCGGCCCACCCCAGGGCAGCGTCTTGCGGGGCTCGACGTTTCTTTCCGCCCTCCTATCTGCGCCCTTTCCGGAAACATCCGCAGGCGCAACCGGCCTCCGTCCTCGCTTTTCTTGATGCCTTTTCCTCTTCTTCCACTGTACCCTCTTGGCCCGGTGCTACGGGGCCTCTTCCGGATTCCTCTCGTTGCTCGGGCGGGGCCCTCCCGGTGCCCGGTCCTGCCACGTCTCGTCTCGCTGGGGGATCGAGCTGCGGCCGGGTCGCGGAGCGCTGGGGGTCGGGATTCCGCGCACCTCCTCCGAAAGCTTCCCCAGAACAGCGGGGCACCCAGAGGCCGGACGGTGCGTCTGCGGCGGCAACGTGCGCTGGACCGCGGAGACCTTCTTCCTCGCTTGCGGTACAGGGCATCCGACCGCCTCCTGTCAACAATAGCCAACACGCCATTGCTGCTGTCAACTGCCGCTCTTGGGAACTGGCACGTTCGCAGGGGCTTGGAGCCCGGCGCGGCTGGGCGCACTCACTCTCTTGGTGGATGTGCGCCCATCCGCGCCTTCCGTTTCTTCGGGACGGAACAAGCGGCAGTTGCAGCAGAATGGCACGTTGCGCAGACAAGCAAGACCGAAGGACTGAGGCAACATTATGCGACTTGAGAAACCACAATTTGCTGGTGCGGCTCTGTAGCCATGTACATTCACCGGCTACGGATCTCCAATTACCGGAACTTTGGCCCCGAGCCCTTCGTGCTGGAGCTCCGCCCCTTTACGCTGATTCTCGGTGAGAACAACGTGGGGAAGACCAATCTTCTAAATGCGATTGGACTGCTTTTTAGCCAGGAGATAGCAGCCACCCAGCGCCGCGTTCTGCAGCTCGATGACTTCCACTATTCGACCGTACGGCAGTTCAAGCAGAGTGTCGTCGATCAAAACGTGCCAGCGGACAAGATCACCTTCCCGGAGATCAAGGTTGAGGCAGCACTGAGAGACTTCGACGTAGATCAGGAGGCCGTTGTTGGAGATTGGTTCACCGATTCCAGGTTAGAGACTGCGCTTGTTACGTATCGATTTGCGCTTCGGCCGTCGTTCGATCCGGCAAGATGGATTGCTAATCAACGCGCCACTTTTCTGAAGCCTACTGCCACCGGACAACTGTCCGCGGCTCACTGGATGGACGTCGAGTTTCCAATCGCGGACTATAGATACACGATCTACGGCGGTGGCGCATCTGGCAACGAGTGCGACGGCCGCCAGTTGCGCATGCTCCGTGCGGAACTTCTGGATGCCCTACGTGATGCGCGCGCTGAACTGAGCGCTGGGCGCGACAATAGGCTCCTCTACCGGATCTTGAGCCGTGGCGCCGATACTCGCTACGCCGACCTAAAGTCGCGCCTGCAGGCGCTCGAAGACTGCGTGAAGAAGAATCAGAATCTTACAAAAATAAAGGAGGCCGTGCAGGAACTGCTCCACCGAGTTTCCCTACAAAGCGCACCTAACGAAAACGTCATCGATTTCCAGTTTTCATCTCCGGACGCGGCGGAATTACTAAAGAAAATAGGCATGGTCTACGGCGTAGATCCGGTGACCGTGGCGCGGAATGGGCTCGGCCGAAACAACCTTCTCTACCTGTCCCTTGTGCTTTCACAGCTCGCGCAAACGAGCTCTCCAGATGACGATTCGTATGCTTGCTTTCGTTTCGTCGGTCTTGAGGAGCCTGAGGCCCATCTGCATCCGCATCTCCAAGATCATCTTGCGCGGAACGTCGAAGCGATTCGCAAAGAGCGTGACAAGAACATTCAACTTGTTATGACTTCCCACTCCACCCACATCGCCTCAAAGCTGGATCTTGCTAACACGGTCGTCCTATTCAAGTCTGAGCCGAGCGGGGATCTTCGTAGCCATTACGTGCTCAGCGGTCTCGACAACGACAAGCACGCAGACGCAATTAGCACCACTGTGTTAGAAATGAGCCATGAATTGAGGGCGATTCGTACCTGATGGGTGGCTGTGGTGGCAGAAGGGACATCTGGGAAGCCAGGTGATCATGATGCGAGCAATGGCAAGGCGGACGGTCTCGAACGAGTCGATGAAGTGGCGCTCAGGCCGCGTGTCGGAGCGGGTCGTGCTCATCTTGCCGCGGGGCCGATGGAAGAAAGTGGCGAGTGCGCTCGGCCACGACGAACGCATAGCAGCACAGAACCACGGACACGTGATGATGCCAGCCGCGGAAACTTCGGCCTTCGAAGTGGTCCAGTCCCAGCTCCTCTTTCATCTCTTCGTACGCGCGCTCGGTTCGGTATCGCTCTCGGATGATGCGAATCATCTCCTCGGGGCGCATCTTCTCGCCCAACGTGCTGAGGACGAACTTGGTGGGCTCCGTCTCCCTCTCGGGCCATTCGATCACCAGCCACTCGGCCCGAGACATGCTCTTCGGCGCACCCTCTTGAACAGGAACCACCACCCGACACAGCGCAAATCGCGACGACAGCGACCCACGGGTTCCCTCTCGCCAGGTGTACCGACGGTAGGCACTACGGTCCAGACTGAGCCCGATCTCTTTGGCGCTGCGAGCCTCTTCGCTGACTGCCCCCTTGGAATCGAGCAGGAACATCCGGTCCGTCCCGTAGATGGCAACCCCGTAGTCGAATCCCATCAGACTCACGGCATCCCGAAACGGTTGAGAGTGCCCATAAAAGCTGTCGGCAAGCACGACGTCTCCGGGAATCCCTTCTCGTGCGGCGCGCTCCATCATGGCGAGCGCGATCTCATGCTTCGTCTTGAACTCTGTGCCTTCGGGGACTCCGACGCTCTTGCAACGCTCCGGGTCGGCGGTCCACTGCTCCGGCAGGAACAGCTCAAAGTCGATCGGCAGATGGGCATGATCCGTGGCCACGCTCAAGCTCACTCCGATCTGGCAATTGGCTGTCTTGCCGGCTGTCCCGGTGTACTGACGTTGCACTCCCACCGAGTGCTTTCCCTTCTTCAGGAAACCCGTGTCGTCGATGATCCATGTCCGCACTGGCGCTACCTGACTCAACACGTCGAGCGCGTACCGGGCCGACGAGAGGCGCACCTGTCGATCATCCCAGTCCGCCTCGCTCAAGAAGTACTGCAACTTCTGGTGACCGCTGCCAACGTGCTGCGGGTCGCCCCACACCCGGGCGGCGATCGGCTCCATGCTCTTGCGGCTCCCCTCGTTCAGCAGCCCGAGGGCATACGCGGCGAACGACTCCTTGCGCTTCTTGTTGCGCAAAACCTCGCCGATCCTCGCGAAGTATGCCTCCAACCGCTCCACGCCCTCTCCGTTCATCTCGTAGTCCATTCCCGCCGATCGCACGACCTCGACCAGCGGGCCAAATTTTCAACACAGTGGTGTTAGATTTCTTCGCCTGTACCTGGACGCCACCAAGTCGAAGATGTTATTTGCGCGGAAGGTCCTGTTCGTCGAAGGGATCAGCGAACAGACGCTGTTGCCGCGTTTCTTTGCAATCCACACTGACAACAAGCAGACGTTCGAGGGCATAGGAGCGGTGGTTGTCAACGTAAACGGGATTGCGTTCCGTCATTTTCTCACCATCGTCAAGAACGGGCTATTCTTGAGGTGTGCGGTGATCACCGATCGCGATCCAACAACGCGAGGCGGTGAAAGAGCAACCGCCCTTAGAGACGAATTTGGCGAGCCGCGGACGATCAGCGTATGCATCAGCGACCACGCCACATTCGAAAAAGACATAATAGCAGCCAACTGCAACGGCGACGGGAAGGCTCTGCTTCTAAAGGCACTTCAAGCCACGAAACCCATCGTTGGTAAGCAGGTCGCCGAGGCGACCGCTCAAAGCCCGCTAGACCCTGACGACTTCTTCCCAAAGATAGAGGACTGCAAGGCCGAATTTGCCTTCAATCTTGCCGCTCTTCTTGATTCACCAGTTTGTGGCTTCACTGTGCCCAGCTACATCATCTCGGCTTTTCGGTTCTTGGAATAGACCATGGCGAAGAGATCTACCGAGAAGCCCGAAATGGTGGTCGCTGGACCTGGCGCGGGAAAGACGCACGCGATGGTAAGAAGGATCGCGGAAAAACTCGTTGATCTTCTACCCGCTCGGCACCTTGCAGCCATCACCTTTACGAACGCGGCGACGTCCGATATTCATGAACGCCTGCACCAGCTCGTGTCTCCCACACCAAACGTCTTCGTTGGCACCATTCACGCTTTCCTGAATAGGTTTGTGGTCCTACCATTTGCCCGCCCGTTCAGCCTTCTCCCAGAAGACAGGACGTTCGTCGGCATTAATACGCACGAACTCGTCAATAGTCTTGAGAGTCGACGTACCCATCCCTTCGCCCCCCAACACCGCAACGCCGCTCGAACAAGAATCGTGGAATCACTACTCAGAAGAGGAGTTGTCCCTTACGACGAGATTATCAATCTTGCCTGCAAGCTCCTTGAGGACAAGACGGTTCGCGCCCGTGTTTCCCGGCGACTGCAGTTTCTGTTCGTTGATGAATTTCAGGACATTGACAACCGACATCTCCGAATCTTTGATCACCTACGAAAGGCGGGGCAGACGCGAATCTTCGTCGTCGGCGATCCCGAGCAGTTCGTTTACGGTTTCACCTACGGTCAGAGAAGTCGGCGGCACCCCGGTTTCCCAACGATTCCGTTCTTTCAGTTCCGGAGCCAGGCGCGCACGACGAGCGAAAGCACCAACAGACGATCTTGTGCTGAGATCGTGGCATTTACGAATCACTTCCACGGTGAACTGCAACAGGTCTCGTCAGTTGGCTCCCGCAGCGAGTCACGCGTTCTTTTCCTCGAAGACATGGAACTGGACCACTTGGTCGTCCGTTTTCGCGCTCGCAGTGAAGAAGTTCTGCATCAGCATGGCAGTCGCCGACGCCTATACCTCGCTCGAGAAAATTCGGCATTTGACAGTGTGCGTCAGCAGTTCTCCATTGGCACCGTGTCGAACGATTCGACGTCTCGTACAACTCCTCTGCAAGAAGCCTTGGACCTTCTAGCACTCTGTCGACGAGAATCACAACGAACCGCATGCTCGTCGCTTTCAATCGGTTCGCATGAGTGGAGGAAACTCGGCATGGCCCTAGTACGGGACGTCAGAGATGCCCGCGTGTCAACGGTCGAGCATTTGCGCGACCAGTGGTTCAGCGCCTTACGCATACCTGACATGCCGGATCACCGTGAGACGATATCCGCTGCTCTGGAGCACTTTCGTGTGCGCATGTTTCGCGATACCACCCTGCTGTCGGACGATGGGACAGCGTCGATCCATCGTGCTAAGGGCTTGGAGGCAACTGCCGTCCTTGTATTGGCTGCGTCGCTTGTCGAGCTGAACAAGTGGCTGACGACCGACAGGGCTCTGCGAGACGCTGACAAGCGCGACGACTGCCGGCTCGGATACGTCGCGTTCAGCCGAGCCAAAGAACTGTTGTGCATCGGCTGCAGGCAAGCGCTAGACGAGGCCACCAGACGTCGCCTTGAGTACCTGGGTGTCACTCTGGTTCCTGCGACCCGCAATCGTTCACCCTTGCCATCGGGACAACTCAATATGTTTAAGGGGCTCACTTGAAGTTCGGCGAGTTGGAGCCTTGGCTGCTCAACCCCTGGATGGATCCGACGGCGCTTCGCGCCGCGGCTCATCCAAGCGTTGGGCGGATAAGGTGCGCTCATGATGCGGTCGAAGCAGCTCGAACAGACCCAGAATTCGTCGGCTTGGACCATCTCACCCCAAACCAGTACTGAAGGACCCCGACATGAGATCAATCCGCCAAGCGTCAAGCCTAATTTCGAGGTGCTCGTTGATCGCGGTCGCGATAGTAAGCCCCGGATGCATTACTGTCGCGAGCCCCTCACTTGAAAACGCGGCAAAGAACCTGGAGAACACCGGGAAGCATGTCGCCGATGGTCTCAAGGGACTTGATCCGATCGGGCTCAACAGACTCCTCAACGAAAACAAGGACCTTCGGCAGAAAAACGAGGACCTTGAGAAGACCAAGTTGCAGCTCCAAACGGCGCTGGATGACAAATTTGGGGGTCGATACCGCGTATGCTATCGCGTCAAGAATCCCTTCGCGTGCCGCACCACTCTCGATGCGACTCTGTCGACATTACCTCCGAAGACCAAGAGCGTCTATGTGCTTGAAAAGTTCGACGGCCAGAGCGGGGACGCGTGTGCTCAAGTTCCGACTGCAATGACCGCAGAATTCGATGAATTGCGAATTCATGTAAACGTGCACTGCACTGGGACGGGCACCGAGAATTTTCCCGACAGCGTCGTCTTCGTCGAGCAATCATATGATGGCGTTCGCTGGAGTACGATCCATCTAAACGAGTGCAACACGCGAGGAAAGGATTGTGGGGAAGATACGCAGAACATAAGTTTTCACACCATGATGCCGAAGCAGGCGCCGTAAGTGAATTGTCTGTCTGCCCGCCTATCGAGGGACACCTGCGGATGCGTTGCCTTGTCGCACTGGCAGTTTACGAGAACCCCCGGCGAGGAGCACGAAATCGTTGTTGTCTCGTATGAGAACCGACCAAGCCGGGCACGGTTCCCCGACGAACAAGCTCGAATCCAACACCGAATTATTCGACACGAAACTGACAGAGAGTACAGGCGATGACCCGAGAACCGCCCAACGAACTAGCGATTTGGCGGCGGCGGAGCGTCGCTCGCTTGGCGAGGGACGCGGAGACCGGCGCTAAATCGTGGGTTGAACGAACCCGCTCGACGGCGGGGTAGGATGGATTTTTCACCCGAGAGACAGCTCTTCCGGGAGGTGTTCAGGACGGAACAGGAGCGGCTCTCTTCAGCATCGACGAGCTCATGAACGCGACTCTTCTTCCGAGAAGCCCCGATGTCGACTCCCGAGGACACACGTGTCCCCAGGACGTCGGCCGGGCCTCTGGAAGCCAAGGGCGCGTCATCGCGGCTCCGTTCGACTCTCCCCTTCCCACCTCAGGGCGGCGCGCGGGCACGCTCGAGCGCAGCGGAATCGACGCGGGATTCCCACGTGATGCACTGCTCGGCCGACAGGCGCCGCACCCGCCGCAACAACGCCTCTCCACACCCGCGACACCGCAGCCGAGAGGGCCTTTTCACCGGCTGGCCCTCTGCAGCCTTCCACGTGTCGGTTGGTGTTTCGGGCGTCGCGCCACGCACCGCCGGGCCACCCAGCAAGAGCTGGAGTCGGCGCAGCTGGGGGCGATGCGACGGGTGCAAGAGGCCGAACGCTCGCACTCGATGGAACCCCTTCGGCGGTACGTGTTGGAGGAAGCGGCGCAGAAACTCGGCTGCTGGCAACCTCATCGCACGACGGGAGGACTGGCCACTTCGTCGGTACAAGAAGGTGACCGTCTCGTCGTCCTGTGCGACGATCGCCTTTCCGGAGAGCGCCGTCCGGTGCACGTACCGTCCGAGGTAGTCGAGCACCTTGTCGGCTCCCTGCACGGCCGGCTTGCAGAAGGTCACCCACCGCTTGTCGTTGGGGATGTGTGGAATCGCGACTCCTGGCAACGCGCGCCGCGCCAGGCGGTAGAAGCGTCCTCGGAATCCCGCGCTCAGCGCGTGGACTGGGACCAGATAGCGCTTTCGGTGGGAAGGCACGGTCACGAACGTGCGGCCGTCAGGTGCCAGGCCGCCTCCCGGGACCATCATGTGAATGTGAGGGTGCCACTCCAGAGTGCGAGTCCAGGTGTGCAGCACCGCGAGCGCGCCGATGTCGACGCCGAGGTAGTGGGGGTCGCGGCACAGCGCCGCAGGCGACTCGAACGCCGCCTGGAACAAGACCGAGAGCAACGGACGCTGGTGCGAGCGCACGAGTCTCCGCAGCTCCTCGGGCAAGGTGAAGACGACATGGTAGTAGCGCACTGGCAACAAGAGCTGGCGCTGGCGCTCGATCCATGCGACCGTCGCTTCGTGGCCACAGCGAGGGCAAGCGCGGTTTCCACACGAGTGGTGGAGCAAGTGCTCCCGGCCGCATTGCGCGCACTCGGCGACGTGGCCGCCCAGCTCGGCGGTGCGACAACGCTCGATATCGCGCATCGCTCGCCGATGACTGGGCAACATCGAAGCGCCGTGGCGCTCGACGTACGAGGGGCCGTGCCGGCGCAGAACGTCGGCAAGCTGGACTGCCATGCTCGTCCGGCGCCGCTACAGGTCGACCATGAGGCGATCGACGGTCTCCTGAAGGCGCTCCATCCCGGGATGGGTGACGTGCATGTAGATCTCGGTGGTGCGCAACGAGCGATGGCCGAGGACGTGCTGGATCGTGCGAAGCGAGATGCCCGCTTCGAGCAGGTGAGTCGCGTAGCTGTGGCGCAGCGTGGACTGGCTGTTTGGCGAGGCCGGCGTCGGCGCGCGGCGATGAAGGTCTTTGAAGGGTCGTCTCGTGCAACGGGGCGCTCGCAGGCGGCGACGAACAGGTAGGGGGTGCCCGAGGCGGGACGCTCCATCTTCCAGTACTTGCGAAGCCGCGCGAGCAGAGGGCGCGGGCAGGACCCCCGGTCCTTGGCGCCTTTTCCGTTGCGCACCCAGACCGTGAGTCGCTCGGCGTCGATGTGGCCTGTTTCGAGCGAAGGCCTTCGTTGAGGCGCAGTCCGAGGGCGTAAAATGGTTGCGAGCGCCACTCGGCGGATCGCGAACCACGGAGAGGACCGTGCGAACCTCCGGCTGACTGAGCACCACCGGGGCTTGCGCGTCTTGTGGTCGCGGAGCAGCTCGAACCTTCAGCTCACGACGCACGGTGTACGTGAAGAAGAAGCGCAGCGCGTACATGATCACCGCGATGCTGGTCGGGGCGAGCTTCTTGTGCTAGCGCAGGTACAGGAAGTAGTTGCGGATGTCGTCCTCGACCGCCGTCTCGGGGCCGCGTCGGAGCCAGTCGATGAACTGGCGGGTGGCGGCGAGATAACCTTCCAAGGTGCGCGGGCTGAAGTCGCGCAGGCGCATGTCCTCGCTCATCCGGTCTTGCCACGTGTCTTTGGTCACCATGAGAGCCTCAGGGCAGCGGGGCGACGACGCGTCGCCTCGGCTGGAGGACAGGGACTACCGGAACGCGGGCGCCACCGGGCACGGCGAAGAGGACGGCACCGGCTTGACGGCTACCGCGCGATTCGCGCGGTTTCGTTCAACTCACGCACTGAGGACGACGACAGGTGAATTAGCCTTCTGCCTTCGCAGCTTGATACTCTTGCCTTCTGCCTTCGTAGCTTGGTATTTCTGCCTTCTGCGTTTGTAGCTTGATACTCTTGAGGAGCAGACAATCATGAACAAGTTTATCGTCGTGTCATGCGACCTACGGGCATGACACAATGACCTTGTTGCAGGCAGCGCCAGGCGCCTGATCCAGGAAGTCGGCGACCTTCTCACAGGAGAATGCTGCGTTCAATGCCTTGCCAGCCTCCGCCACCTCCACGACGCATTTCTCATAATCGTCCACGGTGGCGGTACACGCCGGGATCATGGGCGTGTCGCAGTTGGCTGGGGTGGCTGCGGTCGTCATGCACTCATCGTAAGCAGCTTGACAATCGGCCGGTGGGTCGGTTTGCGCTGCGGCGCCTGCGGCGATGCCGGCCTGAATGCAGTCGTACTTGTGGAGCTCGGCCGCGCCTGCTTCGCTCGTCGCGAAGGCGTTGACCTCTTCGCAGAGCTTCTTGGCTTCGTCCGCGCTGAGGTCCTTGAGCTGCTTTGATCCATCGACGCTGCTATTGAACGCGCCAGCGCTCGTGCCACCCGTGCCACCCGTGCCACCCGTGCCACCCGAACCCCCGGTGCCGCTGCCGCCTGTCCCGGTGCCGTCACCGCAACCGGTGACAGTCAGCAGAAGCCCAGCACCCGCAAGAACCAAAAAAGAGCTCCAGTTCATGGTTTCGACTCCTATCTTGCGACGTGTCGTTATGCTGCCAATCGACCCGATCGGAGCCAATCGTGAGCTGTTCTGAGGTGACCATCCTGAATGAACCTGCATCAGATCCCGAAAAGCTGGTCCCGCTGACACGGTCTCGAAATCGATCGACGACAGCTCTCTCGCTCCTGTCCCCCGTGGCCGCTCTCCTTTCGATCCGTGATTCTCGTCAGGGGGTGCCCTTCTTGATCTCGACGTGGTCAAAAGCCTTCGAAGTCCGGCGGCTCTTCTGGCGGAGATTGGGGGGCCAGTCGGTCGGGGATCCGTGTCGTCATCACCACCTCCTTCACGCTCGGCCCGACGATCTTGCGGCGCAACGCCCGGTCCTCCTGCCGAGTCTCTGGCGAAGAGCCGACTCGCGGAAGCGGCGCTCCGGGCGATCTGCGCAATTCCCGCCGGCCAAACCCACTGAGTCTTCGATTGTCGCCATGCTTCACCCCGGACGCTTCGCACCCCGAATCGACCACGCATTGAAGCAAGCAATGTACCGATGCGATGACTCCGAAATGGGCGTCGTCGGTAGTGCCGATATCGTCGAGAGAGCGCACCTAATGCACATGGGCGCGCCCGCCGCGCCTTGCTCGTGGCAACCGAGACGGGCGCTGCGTTTCGGGGCGTGACGGTCGGTTGACGGAGACCGCTTATCGTCCGAGAAATACGTGTGGAAGGATTTTATCCGTGCGCATTCATCCCGGTCCCTTCGCTGGCTCGGAATCCGGCCCGCCCACATGCGGATGCCCGATGTTCTTTGCGTTCGCCCGGGATGACTCCGGCGGACTGAACGGCAACGAATTCATGATCGGCTTCTTCGACGAGCCGTTCCTGACCGACGGACGGCGAGCTGGAAGCGGCTCAGCAGTCTTCTGGACGAGACGAAACGGGAGCGGTGAAGAGCGCATCCTCGATGAACGACAGCATCGAGCGGCCGAAACGTACCGCGCTACGGCGCCGAAACACGATCTGGCATCCACTGCCCATGAGGGATGCAGGCGCTGGACTGACATACGCGCTCTCCGCGAGGGCGCCCATCACGGCGAACCTCATCAACAACATGGGGCCTGGCGTCTGGCTCGGAGGTGTCCCGCGCACAGGCCCGCTCTCGCTCGGCCCTGCGCCCCGGTCCCGCAACAGGACTATCCGCGGCGTCGACGTGACGGTCTGCTGCATGCCGGCGGGGGCTTCGTCACGGCGATCCTCTTCGCTTCGCTTGCCCCCCTCCGCCGAGTGCGCTTACCTTGGGTCGGTGAACCGCCTCGTCCTCGTGCTGCCAGCGCTCCTGTGCGCCTCCGGGTGCACGGTCGTGCTCGATCCGGGCGAGGTGCAGTGCGAGTCCGCGAACGACTGCGAAGCGCGCGGGTTCACCGGGGCCGAGTGCACGGACAACGTGTGCGTGAAGAGCGACCCCATGTGGGGCTGTCTCGGGCACGTGACCGAACCCGTCCCCGACAAAACCAAGACCGTCGAGTTCTCCATCCGCCTCGTGTTCGCCTCGGACAAAGGGCCTGTCACGACCGCGACCATCGACATCTGCGACAAGCTCGACATCGACTGCGCCGTGATGAGCCCCGACGTGCCCAAGGGGCTCGCCCCCGACTCGGACGGGAACGTGAGCCTCAGCGCCAAGCAAGGCTTCGATGGCTTCCTGCGGATCAAGGGGCCGGAGATCATGGACTCGCTCGTCTTCGTCGGGCGGCCCATCGTCGCGCCCCCCACCGTGAAGGAGGTCCGCCTCGTCCGTCCAGGGGAGTACTCGGCCATCGCCACGCTCGCGGATGAGACGGTGGACCCGAAGCGCGGCTCCTCCATCCTGCTCGCCGTCGACTGTCAGGCGCTGCCAGGCAGCGGCGTTCGCTTCGAGAGCCCGAGCGCCGACGCCGAAAGCAAGCTCTTCTACCTCGTCAATCAGCTCCCGACGCCGCCTCCCCAGGCCAACAAGACCGACGTGGACGGGTTCGGGGGGTTCCTCAACATGCCTGTCGGATCGAACCTCGCGAAGAGCTTCCGCGCCGACAACGACGCCTACATCGGCGAATCGAGCTTCCGTATCCTCGCCAACACGCTGTCGTACGTCCAGGTCGCCCCCACCCCTCAATGACACCATGAAAGCCGAGCGCGTCGGGAAATACCATCTCATCGCCCTCCTCGGGCAAGGGGGCATGGCGTCCGTCTATCTCTCGCTCGTGCCCGGGCCCCTCGGAGTGAACAAGCTCCTCGTGGTCAAGGTGCTGCGAGAGGACCTGTCGCAGGATACGGACTTTCTAGGGATGTTCCTCAACGAGGCGCGGCTCGCCGCACGGCTGAACCACGCCAACGTCGTCCAGACCTACGAGATCGGCATGGCCGACGGGCGGCACTTCCTGGCGATGGATTACCTCGACGGGCAGCCCCTCAACTCCTTGCTGCGGAAGGCTTCGCGCAAGGGCATGCCGCTCGACATCCACCTTCGCATCCTGTCCGACATGCTGGCAGGCCTGCACTACGCCCACACGCTCACGGACTTCGACGGCACGCCGCTCCACGTGGTCCACCGCGACGTGAGCCCGCAGAACGTGTTCGTCACGTACGACGGGCACGTGAAGGTCGTCGACTTCGGCATCGCGAAAGCCGCCGGCGCCGCCAGCACGACCCAGAGCGGCACGTTCAAGGGAAAGCTCGCCTACGCCGCGCCCGAGCAAGCAGGAGGCGACGTGGTCGATGCGCGCGCCGACGTCTTCAGCGCGGGCGTCATGCTGTGGGAGGCCATCGCCAAGCGGCGTTTCGCGCCGGCCGACGATCAGGCCGCGATGCTCGGCCGCCGCCTCACGGGGAACGAGCCGAAGATCCGCGACGCCGTCCCCAACGTGGACCCCGAGCTCGCGGACATCTGCGATCGCGCCCTCGCCCTCCGCCCCGAAGATCGCTTCCCCAGCGCGCAGGCGCTCCGCGACGCGATCGAGGCGACCTTGCAGCGGTGGAACAGGCACATCGGGCCCCAGGACGTGGGGCAGATCGTGAGCGAGCTGTTCGCGGAAGAGCGGCAGAAGATCCGTCTCGTCATCGACGAGCAGATGAAGAGCCTCCTCCGCGAGACCGACACCACGCTCCCGATGCCGGTGATCGAAGCGTTCCCCGCGCTGCGCGACCCCACGCCGATCACCACGATCGAGGGCGCGGCGGCCTTCACGAGGCGCGGCCCGTCCGCGGCGCCCGATAGCTGGTCGCAGAAGAGCCAGGGCACGCTCGCGGCCGCGAACCTCTCGCCGGCGGCTCCCCCCGCGGCGCCGAAGACACGCGCGCTGACGGTGGGGATCGCCGTCTTCGCCGTCGTGCTCGCCGGTGGGCTCGGTGCGTTCTTCGTCACGAGGCGCGCGCCCGCTGCCCCGGCCGCGACCCCGTCGGACAGCGCGGGAGACGCCGCGCAGATCACGCTGTCGATCACGTTCGGCCCACCAGGCGCGGTCGCGAAGCTCGACGGCGTGCCGCTGTCGGAGAGCCCGTTCGTCGCCCACGTCAAGCGGGACGGCTCGATGCACCGCATCGACGTCGAGGGGCCCGGGATGAAGCCCGAGACGCGGATGGTGAGCTACGTGAAAGACGTCGCCGTCGAGCTCTCGCTCAAAGGGGCCGAGCCCGCCGTTACCGCAGAACCCACGGTGAGCGCGACCGCGAGCGCCGCCCCGAGCGACACGGGCAAGCGCCCGCCCGGGGATGGAAAGGCGCCTCCCAAGAAACCGCTCGGCATCGACGAGCAGGACCCGTACAAGAAGTGAAGACGAAGGTCGCTCGCGTCTTGCTTGGGCTTTCGATTGCCACGCTCCCGCTCGTGGCGCTTCCGTCCTTGAATACGGCTCGCGCGGATGACGCCGCGAAGGGGCCGGGGGCTGCGAGCGCCGCGGCTTCGGCCGGCTCCGGCTCCGCCGCCGACGAGGCGAGCAAGCATTTCAGGAGCGGTGTCGCGTTCTACAAGAGCAAGGACTTCGCCGCTGCCATGGTGGAGTTCAAGCGCGCCTACGAGCTCGCCCCGAACTATGCCGTGCTCTACAACCTGGGCCAGACCGCGCGCGAGCTGAAGGACAACGCGCTGGCGCTCTCGTCGTACGAGCGGTACCTGCGCGAGGGCGACACCAAGATTCCGGCCGCGCGGCGCAAGGAAGTGACGACTGCCATCGAGGAGCTTCGGAGCAAGGTCGGCAAGATCAAGGTCGTGACCAACGTGAGCGGCGCGGAGATCGCGGTCGACGACGTCACGGTGGGCGCCTCTCCCCTGCCCGAGTCGGTGGTGGTGAACATCGGGCGGCGCAAGGTCTCTGCCACGCTGAGCGGCTACGTGCCCGTGCAGCGCGTCCTGGACGTCGCGGGCCAGGAGGAGGCCACGGCGACGCTGGAGCTGACGAAGATCGAGCCGACGAAGGTGCAGACGAGCGAGCCGGTGAGCCCTCCGCCCCCGCCGCCCGTCCTCAAGACTCCCACGGTCGTGTGGGTGATGCTCTCCGCGACAGGAGCTCTCGCGGTCGCCGCCGGCGTGACAGGGGGCCTCGCGCTCTCGGCGCACAACGGCCTCCAGAGCGAGCTCGGCAAGTTCCCCGGGGATCCTGCGGCCATCAAGTCGGCTCAGGGGCAGACTTCGACCTTCGCCATCACCACGGACGTCCTCGGGGGTCTCGCCCTGGCGTCGGCCGTCACGACGACGGTCCTCTTCTTCGCGGCGCCGCGCACCCCCGAAAAGCCGCAAACGACGGTCGGAATCTCGCCAACTGGCATCGTGGTGCAGGGCGCGTTCTGAGACCGCGTGAGCGGTTCAAAGATTCGGCGCACGCTCGGGGCGGATCGCGAGGCTCGATGTTCGCGACCAGCGCCCCGAGCGCGGTCCCTCACTGGTACGGCAGGAGCGCGACGCGGTGGCCCGGGTACGGGTCGCCCGGGAAGTAGTAGTCGCCGGAGAGGCGGTATCCCACGACGAGCGTGTTGGAGATGGGGTCGTGACGAGCGGCGACCACCGCGCCCAGATCGAGCGCGTACGACGTCTTCGACTCCACGACATGGGTGGCGACGTCCGCGCGCTGGACACCACAGGACGGCGCGCACGCCGAGTCCCAAGGCGCCGCGTTCGCGCTGGAGGTGATCCCGTACACCTTGCCCGCAGCGTCGCTGTCCATGCCGATGAACCGCTCGTTCCCCGAGAGCGTGCCGAGCGCGCCGTCCTTCAAGAAGCAGTCCGTCGAGAACGAGCTCTCCGAGGGGTTGCACTTGGGGCCGTAGATCTTGAGCATCAACCCCGTGTGCGTGATGAGGTGCTCCGGCGGGCTGCCGTCGAAGGCGTAGATGTCGGTGATCGGGAAATCACCGTGGTACGGCGATTCATTCACGTAGACCGCCACGTCGTCGGCGCCGACCGAATAAAGGTGGAAGTCGGACGGGGAGCTGTCGACCGTCACCGCGATGAAGTCGTCCGTGCCGGGGACACGGCGCATGGGAATTCCGTTGTACGTGTAGGGGACGGACGTGCCGATCAGCTCACCCGTCGTCGCGTCGTGCGTGTAAAAGACGCGATCCCAATCATTCTCGGGGCCGCAGACGAAGCGGCCGCCGCCGACGAGCACCGCCGAGGCGCACACCTCCACGACGTTGGCGCTCGCGACCTCCTGAAGATCGAGATCGAGCGTCGTGAGGATGGCCTGATCCGCGATGACGACGCGCGCGCCGTCGAACGCGGCAGAGGTGATGTCGCGGGGCCACGAGAGCGTCTTCATCTGGTTTCCAGCTCGATCGACGAGCATCACGGCGTCCTGAAAGACCAGGAGGATGCCGGCATCCATGACGAACACGTCAATGAGGATAGATGAGCCTGCGCTGAGCTCGGTCTCGGTCCCCACTGGCATGCTGCCGCCGGTTCCGTTGCCGCCGGTTCCGTTGCCGCCGGTTCCGTTGCCGCCGGTTCCGTTGCCGCCGGTCCCGACGGCGCCCGTTCCGCTCCCGCCGGTGCCACTGCCACCGATTGCGCCGTCGCAATGGCACGCTGCGAACGTCCCATCATCGAGACAGATTTGCACGCCGACCAAGCCGCCCGGACAGTGGCAGTCGTTCTGCTCGCCGGGGACGCAATACGGTATTTCCCCGCCGTCCCCCGAGAGCACCTGGCCGTTTCCGCAGCCGCTCACGGCGATCGAGGCGAACAGACCAGTCCACAGAAGAGAATTTCCAAACCGCATACCATACCCTCCAGAAAAACGTGTGATTTGCCGGCTAACATGGAGTCGCCAACGAATCAACAGCAGAACACGGTCCGCTCCCCACAGGGGGCATCGGGGTCGGGGCGACGACGTCGGGAGACTGGGGGAGCCGTAAGGGCGCTGTCATGGTTGCGGGCGCGCCGGAGGCTGTGAGAGCCTCCACGCTCATCGGCGTCACCGCGGCGTTCCTCGTCGGCCCCTGTCCGTGCTCTCGGCCTGGGTCGGCACCATCGGCCATCCGATGAGACCGTGGGTCACGCTGATGGCAGTGCTGCTGCTCGGCGCGACCGCCGGGGGCGCGCATCGATCCTACGAGAACCGCATGGCTCGTGATGAGGCCGAGTACGATGCACTGAAAAATGAATACGATCGGCTCCGGGCGGATTACGAGGATCTGGCGCGCGTTCTGGGGCATCCGCGTGGAGCCATTCGAAGGATCCGAGTTCCCCGTATCGAGGACCTTCTCGATCCGGGCCCAAGACTGACTATCACGCGTAGGGGCCTCCCAGAGCGGTATGGCGCGCCGGCGCCCCGGTCGGCCGCGGCCACGCGATCGGCCCTCCGGCGCCTTCCCGAAGGCTCCTTTCGTTCGATAGGCCCTTGCGCGAGGCCGCGGTCGTGTGCGACGGATCGTGGTCCCAAGACCGAACCGACACGCAAGACAATCCTCGTCCAGTTCCTCGTCGAAGGAGATTGCCATGATCAACCAGGTTTTCCTGACCCTCCCCGTCGCTGACCTCCAGAAGTCGATTGCGTTCTTCAAGGCGCTCGGTTTCACCCATGCCCCGCAGTTCAGCGACGATTCGGCGGCGTGCATCGTCATCAACGACGCCATTTCTGTCATGCTGGGCACGCACGCGAAGTTCCGCCAGTTCACGCCCAAAGCCGTTTGCGATACCAGTCAGGCCGTCGAAGTGCTGATCTCTCTCGGTTGCGACAGCCGCGAACGGGTGGACGAGCTGGTCGCGAAGGCGCTCGCTGCCGGCGGTTCTACCCACGATAAGCCGGAGGACCTCGGGTTCATGTATTCGCACAGCTTCGTCGACCTGGACGGGCATGGCTGGGGAGTGCTCCACATGAGCCCGCAAACTGCACCGTAGCTGGGGGCCCGCTTCGGCACGAACACGAGGAGATTCTCATGGACCGTCTGAACGAGGACACGCTGCGTCTCCTTCACAGGCACGGCGTGACGCTCGGCTTGCACGAGCGTCGTTCCGGTCTCATGGCCGGCATTTCGCAGGCCTTCACGAGCATGCTCCCGATCGTCGCTTCTCCGAGCGAGCAGCTCCTCTGCGACATGAATGCCCTGAATGACGCCGGGCAGTTGACGGACGGGACCGTGCCCATCGTCCAGTGGCTCCGGAACGTGCTCTCGTTGATGGGAGCGCGCAAAGAGGCGGGCGAGTTCGAGCGAGCGCTTCAGCTCCTGAACCCGGTCGAGCGCTCACCACGCGCCGTGAAGCGCGGCGGGGTCGCGGTCGACTTTTCCCATCAACAACAAGAGTGGCACCAGCTCCGGACATCGCTGCACGCCACGACCTGGCCAATCCTGGAGCTGCGCGATCGAATCGCCGCCGACAGCCTGCGATCGGCGGCGGTCCTCATCGTCGCGCCGCCACGGAACGCCGTCTTCTCCCGGGAGGAGCTCGACGCGATCGAGGACTGGGTTCTCGCGGGCGGCGGGCTCTTCGCTCTGGGACACTACGCCGCGGACACCCATCACATGGGCAGGCCCAGCGACCTCGCGCGCAGGTTCGGATTCCAATTCGGCAACGATCTGCTTCTTCCATCGGAGCGAGGGACCGAGCGCAACGCCCGGACGCAGGTCTGGGCGCTCGACCCGACGCTGGCGGTTCACGCTCGGCCGCAGGACGGAGCGACGCATCCCCTCCTCCGCGACGTCACCGACGTGGCCTTTCTGTCCTCTTGCACGGTGGAGTCGACGAGCGCCGCCACCAATGACCATCTCTTGTTTACCCAGGAGACCACCGTATGCATGCGCCCCAAAGGCCACCTGACACCGGATGGTTTCATGCCCGCGATCGATGAGTGGGCTGTGGATCACTCCGGCTCGGCGGCCGTGCTGGGGGCGTGCCAGCACGGACAGGGGCGGGTCGTGGTGGCGGGAGGCTGGAAGCTCTTCACATTGAAGACAGCCGATAACCAGAAGCTGCTGGAGAATGCCATTCGGTGGTTGGGAGAGGCCCCCACCGAAGAACGAGATGGGGCATAGACAGGCGCCGCGCGCCGCCGGCCCGTATCGAGATGGTTCGATAGGCCCTTGCGCGATGCGGCGGTCGTGTGCGACGGATCGGGTATGGCCACCGTGCACCTGACATCTCACCTTTACAGCTTCTTCCCCCACCTCGAGGGGAAGGCGCTCACGGTCGAGGCCTCCACGGTCAGCGAAGTGGTGCAAGCCCTGGAGCGCACGGCCAAAGGCATCGGCTTCTACATCTGCGACGAGCGAGGGCGCCTGCGAACGCACGTCAACATCTTCGTCGATAAGCAGATGATCCGCGACCGGCGCGGGCTCTCCGATCCGGTCGGTCCGGAGGCCGAGGTACACATTCTTCAAGCATTGAGCGGAGGTTGATTCATGGCGTCCAGCATCCTCGTCGGCACACGAAAAGGCACCTTCATCGTCGAGAAGAAGGACGGAGTCTACCGTCCCCGGCTCGCCGGACACGCCGGGACGGCCGTCAATTTCGTGGCGCGCGACCCGTATACAGGACGCCTCTGGGCCCTGCTCGGACACGGTCACTGGGGCGCGAAGCTCTCCATCTCGGACGACCGGGCCACCTGGACCGACGCGCCGGCGCAGATCAAGTATCCCGAAGGCGCTCGCTACATCGGTCAGGACATGTACGAGGACGCCTCTTCGGACTTCGGGGTCGGCTGGCGCATCTCCACGCGGCCCGCGACGCTGGCGAAGCTCTGGATCATCGGCTTCGGACCGAACGGGCACATCTACGTCGGCACCATCCCCGGTGGCCTGTTCGTGAGCCGCGACGGGGGCGCCTCCTTCGAGCTGAATCGGCCCCTCTGGAACCACGAGTCGCGCGGCGGCGATCTCTTCAGCGGCGAAGGCAAGGGGGAGACGAAATGGTTCGGCACGCCCGCCTCCGAAGGTGGGGAGTTCGCGCCCGGCATCCACTCCATCGTCGTGGATCCTCGGGATCCGAAGCGGATCCTCGTGGCCGTCTCCAGCGCCGGCGTCATCGAGACCACCGACGGCGGGCAGTCCTGGCATTCCGCGAACAAGGGCATGCGCATGGACCACACCCCCGAGCCGGAGGCCGAGTGGGGCCACGATCCGCACTACATCGAGCAGTGCGAGGGCGATCCGGACCACGTCTGGCAACAGAACCACACGGGCGTTTACTACAGCTCCGACGCGGCCAGGTCCTGGCGCAAGGTGAGCGCGAACGAGCGAGGGGTCCATTTCGGATTCCCGATCACGGCCGACGGGAAGAAGGGCGGCACGGCGTGGGTCGTCCCCGGCCGCTCCGATCAACAGCGCATGGCCATCGATGGTGGGCTGTTCGTCGCGCGCACGGACGACGGCGGACAGACGTGGACGGAGCTCCGCCGCGGCCTCCCGCAGGAGCACGCGTACGACGTGGTGTATCGCCACGCGCTCGCCAACAAGGACGGTGCGGTGGCCTTCGGCAGCACGACTGGCAACCTCTATGTCAGCGAAGACGGCGGCGACGGCTGGACGACGGTGGCGAACAACCTCCCGCCCATCTACTCCGTGCGATTCGCCTGAGGGCGCCGCTGACTCCGTGCGATTCGCGTGAGGGCGCCGCGCGCGGTGCGGCTCGCATGAAAGGGACGCACACGATCCGCCGGTGACGTGACGAAGGGCTTGCGGCGCGGCTCGAATTGGGGTGAAACGGGGGTATGAAGAAGTCGCGCCGTCTGTTCCTGATCCCCCTCCTCGGGCTCGCCGCGTACGCCGGGGTCCGCGCGTTTTCGGGGGGCTCCGGCGCCGAACGGGACGAGCCGCCGGCCACCGTGTTCAATCGCATCTGGCTGGAGAAGATGCCGGACTCGCCGCAGGACTACGTGCAAGGCATGTTCGCGCTGAATGAGCAGCCGTACGGGCTCTTTCAACGGTCCTCGGCGTTCGATTACCGCTTCGAGCTCTATGAATACTCGCACGACAAAGGCAAGCTGAAGGTCACGTTCCCGCAGACCGGGAAGAAGGCCGAATTCAACTTCACGATCAAGGGGTGTGACGTGCCGCCCTTCGATCTCTGCCTCACGCTGAGCGAGAACCCCTGGGGCGGACCGACGAAGTACTACGGCTTCCGCGACGAAGAAGAGGAGTCGGCGAAGGCCCCCGGCGCCCGCGCTGCGCTGCGCGGCCTCACGCTCCAGAGCGCCCAATCGGCGCGCTGACACGGGGACATCGCGCTGCGCCCCCGCGGTGACCGCGCCGGAACATCGGTGTCGGCCGCACGGAGCTGGACGGGTGTGGTGCAAACGTGACGCGGCGGGGGCGGTTCGGGTGTATGCTCCACCGCATGGTCCATTCCAAGCATCCTCAAGAGATCGCGCAGGCCGCCCATGCCCGGTGAATCCTGCGGTATTTGCGGCGGCGACGGGCGCATCGCCAACTCGTTCTCGGGGAGCACCGCCACCTGCCCGGGGTGCCACGGCACCGGCCGAAAGTCGGAAGACACCGGGTTTCGCGACGTCACCAAGACGAAACCCTCGCACCATAAACCGGCCAACAAGCCGAAGACGCCAGAGGCCGCGCCCGGCCCCTCCACCTTCGAGGCCATCCAGCTCGCGAACGAGGTGAAGGCCTCCGCCCTGCCGGCCCCCACGAAGACCAAGCTGACGCTCGAGATCATCGAGCACGAAGCCACGCACGGCAAATGCACGCAGACCTTCGTCAAGAAGGTCCGCAAGCAGCTCCGCGCGACCGGCTCCTGAAGTATTCGAGCACGCGAAGCTCCTCCGCGCTCCGGCGCCGCCCGTAGGCGCCGTCCCGGACAGCCGAGCACGTCTCTTCACCCGGAGGGCCAATCTGTCACCCCCCGGGAAGTGCACAGTCTGTGATGGCGCCCCCGACGCGCCAGGATGCGACCGCCGAGACAGCAGGGTTTTCTGCCCTGCGGACCGCGCGCTCTGCTTGGTGTCGCTCTTGCTTGAGTGCCCGACTCCACGGAAATCCGGGGGACCACCCGTTTCCAGGAGACTGGCCATGACACGCAAATGGGACGGACTCGGCCTTCTGCTCGCGACGACTCTCTCGCTGGGACTCGCGAGCTGCGGAGGCGGCGGAAGCGGCTCGGGCGGCGGCGGAACCACCACCAGCAGCAGCGCCGGAGAGGCAGGCTCCGGCACGGGCGGCGTCGGAGGGTCCACCACCGGGGGCACCGGCGGCACCGGCGGCTCCACCGGCGGCGTCGCGGGGACGACGGGGGGCGGCGGATCGGGCTGCGATCCGGCGAACTGCCCGCCTCCGAGCTCGGAGTGCGTGGACGCGATCTGCGACGCGAACGACCAGTGCGCAGAGGCCCCCAAACCCGATGGAACGATCGCGGCGACGCAGACGGACGGGGACTGCAAACACGCTGTCTGCGTGAGCGGCGCGGTCACGGACGAGAACGACGACGCGGACATTCCCTCCGACGCCAATGACTGCACCGAGGATATCTGCACGAACGGGATCCCGTCGAATCCGCCCGTCCAGATCGACACGCCCTGCGGGGACGCCGGTCAGAATTTCTGCGACGGCGCGGGGAACTGCAACGTGTGCAACAACCCCGCGCAGTGTCCGGGGCAGGACGATGAGTGCCAGTCGCGCACCTGTGAATTGGGGGTGTGCGGCGTCGCGCTCACGCCGCAAGGCACCGCCACGATGGCGCAGACCATGGGCGATTGTCAGGTGAACCAGTGCGACGGCAATGGCACCATCGAGACCGTCGCGGACATGACCGACATCCAGAACGACGCCAATCCGTGCACGGATGACGCCTGCAACGGGAACATGCCCGTCCACACGCCGACCGCCATCCAGACGCCGTGCGGCCCCGGCCTCAAGTGCGACGGAGCCGGGCAGTGCGTGGGCTGCCTCTCGAACGCGGACTGCGCGGCTCCGGGGAATCCGTGCCTCACGGCGGTGTGCTCCGCCGGGATGTGCGCGCAAGTGAACAAGGCCGACGGGACGGCCTGCAACGACGGGAACGCCTGCACGCAAAGCGACACGTGCCAGGCCGGCGCGTGCACCGGCGCGAACCCCGTCGTCTGCGCCGCGCTCGATCAATGCCATGTGGCGGGCACCTGCGACACCGGCACGGGCGTGTGCACCAATCCCAACAAGGCGAACGGCGCCTCGTGCAGCGACGGAAACGCCTGCACGCAGACGGACACGTGCCAGGGCGGCACGTGCACCGGCGCGAACCCGGTCACCTGCACGGCGCTGAATCAATGCCACAACGTCGGCACCTGCAGCCCCGCCACGGGCATGTGCTCGAACCCGAACAAGGCGGACGGCGCCGCCTGCACGCTCAACGGGCAGAACGGCACGTGCGGGAGCGGGCAGTGCTCGATCTGCGGCAATGGCAGCGTCGAAGGCGCCGAGGCGTGCGACGACGGCAACGTGACGCCCTGCGACGGCTGCTCTCCGAAGTGCCAGCTCGACACCTCGATCACGTACAGCGCGGGGCCCAACCTCAACGTGTCCGTCCCCGACGACGGTTATAGCGGCACGCAGGCCTCGATGGCGTGCATCAACATCACGGTGCCGGCCTCGGGAGACAGCGTCGTAGACTACGTGTGTCCCACGCTCGGCATCTCGCACTCGTGGGTGGGCGATCTGGTGATCAAGCTCTACTCCCCGATGGGGACGGCGATCACGCTCGTGAACCGGCCCGGCGTCGTGGAGGTCACGGACGACGGCACCGCGGTCGGCGGCGACAGCTCCAACCTGCTGCTCGGGTTCCCGATCGCGTGGAAGGACGGGGCCGCCACGAGCGCCGAGAACATGGGCAGCACCATCGCCAACTCCGGCGTCATCTGCCGCGACGACGGGCAGTGCCTCTTCGATCCGAACGCGGGCGCCGCGACGCCGGGCAAGCTCGCCGCGTTCATCGGGCAGGCCGGCCCCGGCACCTGGAAGCTGTGCGTCGGCGACGGCGGGCTCGGGGACGTCGGCACCATCGATCAGGCGAAGCTCCTCATCGGCCAGTAGAGCGCCGCCCGGGGGGACCGCGCAGACTGCCACTCTCGAACAAGCTCTCTCGGAATACGCACCAGTCGACAACGCAAGGAGACATCATGTCGGAAGCTTTCATCGGAGAGATCCGGGCCACGGCGTTCGCGATCGCGCCGCGCGGATGGGCCCTGTGCAACGGACAGATGCTGTCCATCGCGCAGAATCAGGCGCTGTTCTCGATCCTCGGGACCACGTACGGCGGCAACGGGGTCACCACGTTCGGGCTGCCGGACCTGCGCAGGCGGACGCCGGTCGGCGCCGGGAACAACCCCGCTGTCGGCTCGATCGCGCTCGGCGAGGCGGCGGGCTCTCCGTCCGTGACGCTGGTCCCGACGCAGATGCCCTCGCACGATCACACGCTGAACGCGAGCACCGCGGCGGGCGCCGGGGATCCGGAGAACCGCGGGCCCGCGGCCGCCAAGGCGTACGGCCCCTCCGGGCACGTCGCGCTGATGGCCGCCGCCGCGGTCGCGCCGGCCGGCGGCTCGCAGCCGCACGAGAACATGCAGCCTTATCTGACCATCAATTACATCATCGCCCTCCAGGGCATCTACCCGTCCCACAGCTGAGGAGAGTCACCATGTCGGATCCCTTTGTCGGCGAGATTCGAATGTTCGGGGGCAACTTCGCTCCCATCGGATGGGCCTTCTGCAATGGTCAGCTCGTGGCCATCTCGGAGAACGAGACGCTGTTCACGCTCCTCGGCACCACGTATGGCGGCGACGGCGTGACCACCTTCGCGCTGCCGGACCTGCGCGGGCGGCTCCCGATCCATCAGGGCGCGGGCGGCGGCGGCAATTACACGCCCGGTCAGGCGGCGGGCGTCGAGAGCGTGACCCTCACGGCGAACCAGATGCCGGCGCACCTGCACACGATCACCGCCAGCACGGTGGACGCGGAGACCGCCAGTCCAGCGGGCGCCCTCTTCGCGGCGAGCAGCGACACTCCCTTCTACGGGCCCTCCGTCCCCGGAAAGGGCACCACGCTCCACCCGACGGTCCTCGGCGCGGTCGGCGGGACGATGCCCCACGACAACATGATGCCGTATCTGGCCGTGTCGTTCATCATCGCCCTCGAAGGCATTTTCCCCTCCCAAGGCTGAGATCAGGAGAGACCATGAGCGAGCCCTTCATCGGAGAGATCCGCACCTTCGCCGGCAACTTCGCGCCCAAGGGGTGGGCCCTGTGCGCCGGGCAGATCCTGCCCATCGCGCAGAATACGGCCCTGTTCTCCATCCTCGGGACCACGTACGGGGGCGACGGAAAGGTCACCTTCGGCCTCCCCAATCTCCAGGCCTGCGCGCCGATGCACTGGGGGGACGGCCCCGGCCTCACGCCGCGCACGCTGGGCGAGACGAGCGGCGCGCAGGCGATCACGCTGACCGTCGCCGAGATGCCTCAGCACACGCACGCCGTGAACGCGAGCAGCTCGGCGGCCACCGCGACGTCCCCCGACGGCACGGAGCTCGCGGAGGCGCCGCTCTACGCCGCGCCGCCCTTCACGTCCGCGATGTCGTCGGGGGCGGTCCAGCCCTCGGGCGGCAACCAGGCGCACAACAACCTGCAGCCCTGTCTCGGGGTGACGTTCATCATCGCGCTCCAGGGCGTCTATCCGCCGCGGAGCTGACCGGACCGGACTGCCCATGACGCCCGCCCCGGACTTCTCTCTTCGCCCCGAAACCCCTTCGGACGAAGGCTTTCTGATGCTTCTCTTCGCCTCCACGCGCGGCGCGGAGCTCAGTATTCTGCGGGGCGACGTCGCGGGGTCGGAGGGTCTGTCGCCCGCGCAGGAGGTGTTCGTGCGCGTGCAGATGCGGGCGCAGACTCTGGGGTACCAGGCGGCCTATCCGCGGGCGGTGCGGGAGATCGTCCTCGCCTCGGGGGAGCCGGTCGGCCGCTGGATCGTGGACCGCGCCGGGGACGCGGTTCGGCTCGTCGACGTCGCGCTGTTGCCGCGGCACCGGGGGCGCGGCCTCGGGACGGCCCTGATCACTTCCCTCCTCCGGGAGGCCGAGAGACAAGGGCGCAACGTCCGCCTCTCGGTGATGCGGGGCAATCCGGCGGCGCAGCTTTATCTGCGGCTCGGCTTCGAATTCCTGGACAGCGAGGGGGACGGGGTCCGCGATGCGATGGAGTGGCGCCCGGGCCGGAACGACGACGCGGGTTAGAGCTGGTTCACGTCGCGACGAACACAGAGGGACAGAGGCTTTTTGTGATTTTACAAGGGGGCTCCGCCCCCTCGTATCACTCCCCCGCTCTCGCTGTGTGCGTGTTGGGTACGAATCATCCGCTTTCGTGGGAGACGGGCGGCCTCCGGGCGCCGGCGAGGCTCTTCGCCACGAACTGAGAGACGGCTTCGAGGTCGCGGGCGCCGGCGAGGGCGCCGTCCGGCAACCGGATCGAAAAGGCCTCTTCCAGCGACACGAGGAGACGGAGCGCGCCGAGCGAATCCCACGCAGGGAGCGTCTTCGGGCCGTCGGTGAGCGCCGGGAGGCTCGGCAACACGAAGACGTCGGCCGCGATCCGGAGCACGCGCGCCTCGACGGAAGAGGGCACTTCCGAGGCCGCCGGTGAAAGCTGCGCCGGGAGAGTGGCAGTCTCCGGAGGCTCCTTGATCACGCGGGCCGGGACGCCGGCGACGTGCGCGCCTTCGGGGACGTTGCCGGAGACCACGCTGCCGGCCTCCACGCGCGCGCCGCGGCCGATCGTGGCGCCGCGGAGGACGGTGACGCCCTCGCCGAGCCACGCGCCGGGGCCGATCACGATGGGAGAGGCCTCCGGAGGAGCGGTGCTGTCGCCGGCCACATGGTAGTCCGAGTCGAGCAACATCACCATGGGGCCGAGATGGGCGCCGTCGCCGATCTGCACGCGCATCTCGGCGGCGATCGCCGCGCCGAAGCCGATCGTGACGTGATTGCCAATCTCCAGCACGCCCCGAACACCCGTCACGAGGTGGGAGCGCACAGGGCCCGACGCGAGGTCGAGATCGTCTCCGATCGTGAGCGCGCCGAGGTTCTCGATGAACGGGAGCCCCGTCACGTGCGGGCGGGCGCCGACGCAGTTGACCTCGTGCAGCGCGAGGCGCGCGAACCCCTCCGAAGCGAACGCTTGAATACGCCGCAGGACCGGGCGGGCGCCGGGCTCGGCGGACAGCTCCATCGGGATCATGAGCGCACCTCCTTTCCGGCGCCGAGATCGAGCCCGACGGCCTCGATCACCGCGGGGAGCGGATACCCCTCGGAGACCCGCTTGCGGAAGATCGAATTCGGCTCGTCGTGCTCGAAGCCGGAGCCCTTGAAGAAACCGAAACAGGGCTTGTTCTTCGGCGTCGGGAGGAACTTCGCCTCCACCATCTGCGCGCCGAGGGCCTTCGCGCGGCTCACGGCGGCGGCGAGGAGCGTCTCCTCCACGCGGCGGCCCATCACGCGGCAGCTCAGGATGTAGTCGGTGATGCGGAGTACGTCGCCGTCCATCTCCAGGCCGAGGATGCCAGTCAGGCCGGAGTCACCGAGCTTGTCGGCGACGGAGATCGTCCACAGCTCGTGTCCCGGCGCGGCGGCCCACGCGGACAGCTCGGGCTCGCCGAGGCGGCGCGTGCTCAGGTTCATCTGGTTGGTCTTGTTGAGGAGCTGCGTCGTGCGCGCGAGGTTGCCCGCGTCGAGGCGCGCGAACGCCACCCTGGTGTGGAGGCTCTTCAGCCACTCGTCGAGCGAGCCGACCTCTTTCTTGAGCGCCTCCCGGCCCCGTTCGGCGGCGTACATCTTCGAGCGCTCGAGGTCCTCCTTGCTGATCGACGGCGTGTCGAAGCAGGCCAGCTCGAGGAGCGCCTGCGGGTAGAGCAGCACGTCTTCGGGCCAATCCGGGACGAGCACCTCGGGCAGCGTCTCGTGCACGCGGGCGCGCTCGACCGGGTTATCGTCGAGGAAGACGAAGGACTGGAGGCCGAGGTTCAGCTCCGTCGCGAGCTCGGCGATGTTGGCGGCCTTGTCGCGCCAGTTGATCCGGAATGCGGCCAGATCCTCCGGCCGGATCACCATCGCGGGGTGGCGCCGCATCGCCTCCAGCGCGACCGACTCCTCGTTCTTGGACACCACCGCGAGGAGGATGCCTCTCCGGCTCAGCGCCATGAGGCGGTGTTGCAGCTCCACGTACGCTTCGCCGGCCGGATCGTGGCCGCCGAGGTGCAGATGCTCCCAGCCGGTGTCGCCGACGATACCGCCCCAGAGGGTGTTGTCGAGATCGAGGACGATGACCTTCCTGGCATTTCCCTTGAGGCCTCGCAGCGCGGCGCGCACGTCGGACGCGGCCGCCGCGAAGACCTCGGCGGAGAATCCCACCTTGCCCAGGAACCACAATTTCGAGCTGATCGCGTCACGCCCGGCGAGACCCACCCACCGTTGCGCGTCGAGCAGATAGACATTCTTCGTGCCGGCGAGGGCGTCCGCGAGGCGGAGGTTCATTCGCTGGACGGTGTATGCGAGGCCGCCGGGGCGCAGGTCGATCATGCCGCGACCGCGCTCGTGCGGGGGGAGGACCCATGTCGGGACGAACAGCGTCTTGATGGCCGCGGCCGCCGACTGGACATGACCGGCGAAGGCGTCGACCTCGGCGAGGACGTCCTCGAGCTTCTTCGGCTGGCCCAGCAGCATCTCGCGGAACGCAGCGATGGAGTCGGGGCGGGTCCAGACGACGGCGAAGTCGGCCTTGTGGGCGGCGACCTCGGACTCGATGGTGTGGAGTGTCTGCACCACTTGCCCGAACGGCTCGACGACCGCATCGACGCGGGGGCCCAGCGGATCGGCCGCGCGGAGGTGCAGCGCCAGCTCCTGAATGCTGAAGTCGCCGAGGAGGAGGCCGCGGACCTCGGGGGGGAGCGGCTCCGCCGGTTTTTCGGCGGCGACGTTCACGGGACGGGGCGCTTCGGGACCGGGAACCGCTGCCCGAACCATCTCCGAGTCACTCTCGACGACGGGGCGCAGCACGCGGGCCGGCACGCCTCCGGCGATGACGCCCGGCGGGATGTCGGAGCACACCTCGCTGCCGGCCGTGATCACCGCGCCGTCGCCGATCACGACGCCCCTCTTCACGCGGACGCGCGCGGCGAGCCAGACGTCGTTGCCGATCGCGATCGGCTTCGGATCCAGGCCTTCCGACGGGTCACCATCGGAGTCGGAGATGGCGACGTACGGGCCCAGACTGACGCGGTCGCCGAGGGTCACCTTCGCTTCGGCCGTGAGGGAGCAACCGAAGTTGATGGTGACGTCGTCGCCGAGCGCGAGGGTGCCGAGCGGCCCTGTCGTGAGGCGCGTCGGCGCGAACATGGATGCGATGGCGACGCGGGCGCCGATGGTGAGGGTGCCGGCGTTCACGATCACGGGCCTCCCGCGCGTGCGCGCCCCCGGGCCCACGCTGTCGCAGGCGAGCAGGAATACGGGCGCCAGCGCCGTCCCGGCGGCGTACCGGAGGGCCTTCTTGACCTTTTGCGCCGCGGGCAGCGCGCGGTCCCTTTCCAGAGAGCGGTGGAGTCGATCCTGAAGAGTTTGAATGCTCATACACCGACCGGTCCCGAGGGTGGAAATCGGGGCTCCTCCTCGGAAAAAAGCGAGCATCCCCCGTGCCCGTCCACGGGCCTGGAAGAGACAGCCGGGATCCCCGGGAAACAGGCATTCTGCACGGCCCGCGTCGGATCGCCTCACCGCACGGCGCGCACGCGGCGCGACACCCCGCACCGTCGGCGCGCGGGGGCTACTTCCGCGCGGGCGCCGGCCACCCTCCGGAGGCCAGGGCGAGCTTCCCGGCCATCGCCGCGGCGGCGCCGAAGAAGAAGGCGCCGAGCCACGCCTGCGACCCCATGTCGCCGTACTGCTGGACCTCCTGCGCCACCACGACACAGGCACACAGAAGCGCGGCGACACGGACGGACGGGACGCGGCTCGTCCGATAGGCGCGCATCGCGAAGAAGGCCGTCAAGACGAGGGGCATCCACAGAAGCGTGAAGCCGACGAGCCCGCCGAGGACCCACTGCCAGAGCAAGCTGTTGTGGGCGATGAAGCGGTAGAGGGGGAAGATATCCTTGATCGGATCCGCCTTCTGGATCTCCAAGTATTCGTGCCCGAACCCCCAGCCGAAGAGGGGCCGCGCCTTGAAGGTCTGCACCAGGTCCCAGTTCTCGATGTCGCGGCCGACGGCGGAGTGATCCTCGCGCGAAAAAAGGGACGCGAGCTTGACCGCCGGCGCGAAGATCACGGACGAGGAATTCCGACCGATCAGCACGTACGCGGCCACGAGGGGCGCGGAGACGGCCGCGAGGAGCTCCACTTTGCGCTTCAGCGCCCCCGGCGGAAACAGCGTGTAAATGAGCACCAAGGAGCCGGTGAGCGACACGTACGCGAGGCGACGGTTGTTGAAGAAGAGGCCCAGTCCGAGGAGCGGCAACAGCCCCGCGGCCCACAGCCACGCTCGGCGCGAGCGGATTTCGAGCACGCCGGCGAGCAGCAGGACCACGGCCATCACGTAGAGCACCGTGTCTGCGTGGGTGTTCGCCGTCGGCGGGCGAATCCCGAGCGGACGGCACACGACGAGGACGAGCCAGATCGCCTCGAAAGCCTTCACCGAGGCCGAAATCAGGATGATCCGGACGAGCGCCGGGAAATCCTCCTCGCCCCGCAGCGTGAGGAAGAAGACCCATGTGATGGGGCCGACCCAGAAGAGCTGACGGATCTGCCAGAGCGACGCGCGGAAGTCCCCTCCCCTCGCCATGCCCCAGATTTCGAGGGCGACGACGCACGCGGTGGCCGCCGTCGTCGCGATCGCGAGCGGGCGCGGCACGCGCGACTGACCATCACCCCAGGTGCGCGCGATCGCCGCGATCAGCACGACCGCGATCACGACCTCGATGAGGGCGAATCGGAGAGCGTCTATTCCGGTGACGTTGTTGAGGTTGTCGAAGAGCAGCGCGCCCAGCGGATAAAGGGGGTTCTTCCAGCGCCCGCTCGCCGGGATGCCGCGCGGATCGTCGAGGACGAGGGCGGCGAGCAAGAGGCCTTGTCCGAAGAGGTGGAGAGGCGCCCGGAGGAGCGCGACCGCCGCGAGCACGAGGCCGATCGGCAAGAGCGCGGCGCCGAGGTTTCCTCCTGTCGCGCCGAACACGACGAGGCTCGCGGCCGACACGACCGCGATCGCGACGGAGGAGAGAGACGGCAGCTTCACGGGCGATCTTCGACGCGGATCCCGGAGAGGCCCGCGACGCGGGAGACGTATTGAGTGACGCTCAGCTCGCGCTCGACCCAGGCGCGGTTATGACGGCCCATCTGCGCGCAGCGAGCCGGATCGGCCCAGAGCGCGGCGATGGCGGCGCGGAGCGCTGGGGCGTCTCCGAGGGGGACCACGAGGCCGGACTCGCCGTGTCGGACGTAGTCGGCGACTCCGGGGGACGCGGTCGCGATGACGGCCTTCCCCATCGCCATCGCCTCGCAGATGCCCGTGACGCCGGCGGCGTAGTCGACGTTCGCGACCGGGACCACCACGAAGCGAGCCGCCGCGTAGGCGTCGCGGAGCGCGAGGTACGAGAGGTTGTGCTCGACGCGCAGGTTCGTCGTTGGATACAGGTTGTCCGCGGGGTCGAAGCCGGCGTGCGGCGCCCAACCGGAGGCCACCGCGCGGAAAGGCACGTGAGGGAGCGACCCGGCCGCCTGCTGGAGCAGGGGGTAGTCGCGGCTCTCGCGCCCGCAGGCGAACACGTAGTCTCCTTCGATGTCCGGCGCCGGCGGGCGGTAGAAGCGCTCGTCGATCCATTGCTGGAACGCATGCACCTTGTGCGCAGGGAGGCCGATCTCGTCGACGAGGACGTGCCGCTGGCGCTCGGAGAGGCAGATGACGTCGCGCCAGACCGCGTGCCCCAGCGCGCGCAGGAGCAGGCGGCGCTTCGGGGTGCCTCCGTTGTGGACGACGACGGTCGTGCGACCGTAATGGGCCGTCCCGTGGAGCATCATCGCGAGCGGGAGGCCGACGTCCTCCCCCGTGACGTAGAGTCGGTCGAACGCGTGGCGCTGGAGCGTCCCGAGCGCGGCGAGGCCCCACTTCGGCCCTTGCCGGCGCGCCAGCACCACGGCCGGGTGCGTGGAGCGCGCGACGTCGTGATAATCGAGGATGGTGGCGCCCAGCGCGCGGGCCAGCTCGATGTATTCGATGCGCGGGATGCGCCCCGCGTCCGCGTCGGACACCGAGTCTGCGGAGGGGGCCTTTCCGAGCAGGAGGAGGGTCTTCACGCGGGGCGCTTCTCGACGCGGGACGAAGCGGGCGCGGGCGCTCACGGAGACGGCGGTGGGCGGCTTTTCGCGTTCGGAGGCGAGGATATCCATCATGGCAGTAGCATCCGGAGAGAGCGGCAATCACAGGCGGTTGTAGAGAACGACGGTCGCGAACAGGTACGCGGTCGTCACGAGGATCGTCCCGACGACGGTCTTTTGCAGGCCGCGACGAGGGTTCGGATCGCTCGACGTCCACAGCGGCAGGAGCAGCGTCGCGACGAGGATCGAGCTCAGGATCAGCTTGGCCATAGCGGCTCCTCTCCTGCGAGCGCGATCGACCGGCTGCCCGCGGCGCGACGCAGCGCCGCCTCGTAGAGGTCCGCCGACGCCTGGAGCGACAGACGGCGCGCGACGAAGGCCCGCGGCGCGAAGCCCGGCGCCCCGGCGAGGAAGCGATCGAGCGCGTCTTCGAGGTCTTCGGGGCGCGCGAACCGGACGCCGCACGTGGCGTCGAAGTACGGGACCGAGCTCGCGGGGACGCGCGGCGTGCCGTAGCGGAAGCGCGTCGGATCGAGCCATTCGCCCTGGTCCCACGCGAGGATCGGGACGTCGCACGCCATCGCCTCGGCGCACGCGATGCCCTGCGTCTCGTGCTGGCAGAGGTACACCATGGCGCGCGATCGCCGCAGGAGCGCGCGGTATTCGCCGGGCTCGTAGGCGCCGTAGCGGAGGACCTCCGCGCGGAGGTGGCGGCGCTTCAGGGACGCGAGGAGCGGCGCCAGGAGGGTGCGCTCGCACGCTTCGGGGTCCCAGAGGAACTTGGCGTATACAAGCACGTCGATGTCCTTCGGGGCCGCGCGGAAGCTGGGCCACGCGCCGAGATCGATGCCGGCGTGCCAGGGCATGCAGAGGTCGCCCCACGCGCCGCGGAAGAGGTCGGTCATCCAGCCTTCGGGCACGAGGTAGGCTTTGAAACGTGGGTCTTCGGGCAGACGCGGGGCCTGGCCGGGGTGATCGAAGAGGCCGGGGCCGAGGACGGTCGGGTTCGGGAGGGACCAGCGATCGAGGATGTGGGGATAGCCCGCGACGCCGATCGGATAATGGGGGTTCCTCCGCGCGAGCTCGGCGTCGTTCAGGACGACGCGGAACCCCGCGCGCGAGAGGGCGCGGCAGAGGGCCTGGAACGCGACGGTGAAGCCGCTGATGTGCTGTCGGTGCGTGAGCGCGTGCCGCACGCGACGGGCGAACTTGCGCACTTCGCGATCGCCCCTCACCAGCGTGTCGCGCTCGACGTCGCCGAAGAACAGCAGCGCGACGCGATCGCGGGCGGGGTCGAGATCGCCCGCGCGGGCGTGATCGAGCGTGTGAATCACGGTTTCACGGACGAGCGCGCCCGCGTCGAGCGCGGCGTCCTCGATGAGGCGCGGCGTGGGACGGCCGATCTCCGCGGCGATCGCGTCGCGGAAGAGGCGGTACGCGGGGCCGCGGAGGTCGAATCCGTCGCCGGCGTAGCGAGGAGCGATCGCGGGGTGAGGGGCCGTGTCGTCGCGCAGCATGCCGTGGAGATCGATCCAGCCGAGGCCGCGCTCCTCGGTGAGGGCGAGGAGGGCGCGATTGACGGTCACGATTCCGCTGTTGAGGCGGGGGTGATCGCTCGTCGTCGGGGGGATGGAACAGACCGTCACGGCGGCGCGGGAGTGCTTCTCCACGAGGCTGTCCAGGAGCGCGTGGGCCTGCGCGACGACGCGGGCGGGATCGTGGCGCGCGCGGAGGAGATCCGGCGGGGAGAAGGCGACGAAGACGTGCGGGGGCTCTTCGGGCTCCCCGGTGAGTGACACTCTTCCCGGCGGCGAGGACAGGACGCCTCGCGTCTCGATGGCGACGCCCGGCACGTGGAGGAGCGTCGACAGATTGGCAGGGAGGGAATCGCCGAGGATACAGACTCTCCCGGCCCCGGCGTGGGGCGGAGTGTGCGGAGGGCCGTTACCCTCTCGGTCGGACGAGGGGCCCGCGTGCTCGGGTCTTCCCCCAAAGAGCTTGTTTCTGGCGATGATCTCACGCGCGACGATCGCGAGCATCTCCGGGTCCCGGACGAGGTAGCGGCGCCAGAGACGGCGGGGCTCGCGGGCGAGACGATAGAGCCATTCGAGGCCGGCCGCGGACACCCACGGAGGCGCGCGGTGCACCGTTCCGGCCACGAAATCGAGGCTCGCGCCGATGCCGAGGAGGACGGCGGGGCGCAACGCAGGGGCCGCCGCGTGCATGAAGATCTCTTGTTTGGGGCAGCCGAGCGCCACGAAGACGAGATCCGGATTGGCTGCCTTCACGGGGGCGAGCACGTCGCTGTCCGGGTGGGAGGCCCGCGCGAGATCGATGTCGGGGGCGCTCATTCCGACGATCCGGAGAGAGGGCATGTCGCGACGGAGGACGTCCGCCGCGCGCTCCGCGACGCCCGGGGCGCCGCCGAAGAAATAGACGCGGAAACCACGCTGTTCGGCGAGCCTCAGGAGAGGCACCACGAGGTCGGAGCCGGAGACCTTCTCGCGCAGCTTGGGGCCGAGGAGGCGCGAAATCCACAGGAGCGGCGTGCCGTCGACGAGGGAGAGACTGGCCGCTTCGTACGCGGCGCGGAGGGCCGGATCGTGCTGGGCCAGCACCACATGATCGATGTTCGGCGTGAGGACCGTGCCGCCCTCGCCCGCGCGGACGAGGGACTCGATGGCAGACAGCGCCTCGGCGAAGGTGACATCGTCGATCGTCAGGCCCCCGATGCGGAAGGGCGGGCGCTCCACGGACTCCGGTTCTTCGATGAGGGAAGTCATTGTTTCGCCTCCAAGTGAAGGTCGAAGACGGCGATCGAGGAAGGTGGGAGGGCGTCGGTGCCGAGGGCGCCCGCGAGCGCCGTGACCGGGATCGACGAGAGGCCGTCCGGGCCGCCGGCGTACTGGAATGCGGCTTGTTGCGATACCGGAGCGCAGCCCTTGAAGGTGATTTTCGGGCGGATCGCGCGGTCGGGACGGAGGTTGAGAACGACGGCCACGATGTGCGCGCCGGCCTCGTCGCGGGACACGAAGAGGGAGGTGCCCTCGGGGGCGGTCGTGGGGAGATAGCGCTCCAGGAAATGGCCCCCTTTGCCGTCGAAGTTGCGATACGCGCGGAAGGCCCAGAACGCGGGGGAACGGTCCGGGGGATAGGTCCAGTAGAAGGCCGCCGTCACGCCGAATTGAGCGAAGCGGCCGAGGGCCTCGGCGAGCGCGAGACCGCCGCTGATGTGGCGCTCGGCGCCGAAGTTGTATTCGCCGATCGCGAAGCCGAGCCCCGGGTAGTTGTCGGCGATGAGCTGCTTCATCCGCGGGATGAGCTGCACGGTGTCGGCGATCCACGATTCGTCCTTGTACGTGGGGTCCCACAGGGCGCGGGTGGAGCGGAGTCGGAGGGCGGCTGTCTGCGCGTCGGTCCCGCCCTCGCTGCCGCCGACGCCGTTCGCCTGCGGGTAGAAGTGGACGTCGACGACGTCGAGGATGCGCGTGCCGGTCTGTTGCTGGTGCGCGCGGAGCTTCTGGAGGTACCAGGCGAGGAGCGGGACGTCGCCGTGCGCGAGGCGATCGGGCTTGTTGCGGAAGCCCGCGGCCGCGTCCTTCGCGGAGAAGAAGTAGGCCGGCCAGCCCCACAGCGCGGGGCCCGCGATCACCGCGTCCGGATCGGCGGCGCGCACCGCGGATCCGTAGCGGATCGTGCGGTCGAGCAGCTCGTCGTACGTCACCGGATCGGGGTGGACGTCGCGGTGCGTGGAGCTCCAGAGCATGGGCTCGTTGTCGAGGATGTAGACGTCGACGCTCCGCGCGCCGCGCTTCTGATCCTCGGCGCGGATCTTCTCGACCCAGCGACGGATGGAGTCGGGGGCGGAGGCGACGCTCGTCCGCGTGGCCGCGGGGGGCGTGAGGGGGTTGTTCGTCGGAGACTGGCCGTTTCCGGCGTCGGGCTTGTAGGGGTCCGTCGCGCGCTGGGGGCCGAGCTCCCTGACAGAGAAAGAATACGCGCTGTTGTCTTTGGCGACCCAGCCGAGGATCGGCACGGTGAGGGCGCTCTTCATGCCGCGATCGAGATCGGCGCGGAGGAACGCGGCGTAGGCGGCGCCTCCCTTGCCGGTGTAATCGACGTTCTCGAAGAACCAGTCATTGGCCGTATTCCAGGCCGCGCCGTGCTCCCAGTTGTAGCGGGACGAGGGGTTGCCGCCCCACCTGCGCGCTGCGGCGCCGATCTCGAGCTGGTGGCGGTCCTTCGCGTCGAGCCGCGGATCGTAGGCGATCCCGTAGATGAGCGGGCTCACGGGGATCGCCGCGGCGCCGCAGTCGATCGCGAGCGCGACCTCGTCCGACGGGGACGGCGCGGGCACGTCGGTCGGCTCCGGCGCCGTGAAGCCGATCTTGTCGAAGCGCACGCGCTCGGAGCCGACCGGCGTCGCGGCGCGGAGCATGATGCGATCGAACGGGAGACTATCGGGGTTCAGCTCGCGCATCGGGACGGCGATCTGGACCCAGCCGTCCCCGAGGAGCGCGCGGTGGCGGGAGCGCACGACGATCTGGGGGAAGTGATCCTGGCGATCGGAGGCGACGCGCACCTCCAGGAAATCGCCGTAGGCCGCGGGCGCGCGGACGCGGAGGACGAGGGCGCCGAAGCGTCCGGTGAGGCCGGGGTGCGCGAGGATCCATCCGCCGTAGGTCGCCATATCGACGGCCGCGGGGCCCTTGCCGAGCTCGCGCGGGGCCCAGCCGTAGTCTTCCCACCCCTTGGCGAAGGCGCCGTCGTAGACGATCTCGGTCACCTCCCCGACCGGCGTCGGGAGGCCGCGCGTGACGTCCGCGCCGGGCGTGGAGGCGCCGCGCGTGGAGGCGTCGGGCTCGGCCGCGCACCCCGCGAACACCGCCGCCGCGGCGAGCGAGACGCCGAGCAGGAAGGCTACGCAGGGGCGCGACGAGGAGGGAGCGCACATGGCTCATTTCTCCGCACGGAAACGGGATCTTCACGAGGGGCGCGCGGCCGCAGCAGGAGCGCTCACCGCCGGCGCGGCCGCCGGGGGAGGCGCGCTCGTCGACGGCTGTGCGGCCGCTTCCGGCGACGCGGGACGACGGGCGCGCGGGCGCACCGTGGCGGGCGCGATCTCGACGACCGAGTCCGGCGGGACCGACTGCAGCACGACGGCGTTCGGCATGATCTTGGTGCGCGCGCCGATCGTGATCGGGCCGAGGATCACCGCGCCGGGGCCGATGTGCACGTCGTCCTCGATCGTGGGCTGGCCGGCGACGCGGGTCTTCGGATCGATGCCGTCGCCGATGCTGACGTTGTGCGAGAGGATCACGCCCTTGCCGATGCGCGCGCCGTGGCCGAGCGCGAGGCCCATGCCGTGGTTGAGGCCGACGCCCGGCGCGACGCGCGCGCCCCAGTGCACGTCGGCGCCGTACGTGAGGCGGATGAGGCGCGCCATCACCTTCGCGCCGAGGGGGACGCCCGCGTCCTTGAAGAGGTGCATGAGGCGCATCGCCGTGAGCATCTGGAAGCCGATGCGCTCGACGAGGTCGTGCGGGAGCGACGCGGCCTTGCGACCGCGCGTGTCGTACTTGGCGTCGCTCCGGAGCATGAAGTCGTGATCGGCGCGCACGGTCGCGAGGAACCGCGCGAGGGCCGCGCGGCGACGGCCGCGACGGTGACGCCCCGGGGCCGGGTGACGAGCGCGAAAACGCTTGTAATCGCGGGCGCACGCGATCGCCGAGCCGCTCTCCGTGCGGACGCCGCGGTAGTACTCCATGCCGTACGCGAGCATCGTCCCGGCGAGCGCGGGGCGCTCCAGGCCGAGCTTGTCGAGCGCGGACGCGAGGCCCATCACCGCGCGCACCACCGCGTGACCGGCGCGCGGCGCGACGATCGAGAGCACGTAGCCCGGGCGCGGGACGAAGCTCACGTAGTCGAGGTAGCGATAGGGGCCGGCGTCCGGAGAGCCCCCGTGCTTGCGGGAGATGCGCTGATCGGTGACGCCGTACGTGAACGCCATGCGCAGCCAGCCTTCGAGATCCGTGTGATCGGAGTCGTGCTCGGAGAACGCCTCGTCGGAGAAGCGGATCTGCGCGCCGGCCTGCTCCAGGCGGACGCCGAGCTCCATGTCCTCGGAGCGGCTGAGCGACGCGTCGAAGCCGCCCACCGCGAGGTAGTCGGCGCGGCGCAGGGAGAGGTTGCCGCTGTAGAGCTCGTTGCCGCGCGGGTGTCGTCCCGCGGCGCGGAGCTGGGCGGCGAGCTCCTCGAGCTTGCGCGCGTGGAACCGCTCGAACAGCGGCAGGCTCTTCACCTTGCGGCTCGATCGGAGGGCGCCGATCACGACGGCGCGCGGCGTCGTCGCGTGCACGCGGAGGTGCTCTTCGAGGAGGGCCGGCGCGGGGATCATGTCGTCGTCGAGGAAGAGGATGATGTCCGCGCGCGCGAGCTCGACGCCGCGGTGACGCGCGGACGCGGCGCCTCGGTTCGGGGTGCGCTCGATCGTGAGCGGGAAGGCGCGCTTCACGGCCTCGATCTGCGGGCGCGGATCCACGCGCGAGCCGTCGTCGACGATCACGACCTCGAAATCGGAGGGCGGCAGCGTCTGCCCGACGAGGCTCGCGACGAGGCGCGCGACGCGCTCGGGCCGCTCGTACGTGGGGATGACGACGCTGATCCTCGGGGTGCCCTGGGCGGCGGCGTTCATGGAATGGCCTTCCTTTCATGGATGATCACGCAGCCGAGCACGCGGTCTCGCCCGACCTCGGCGAGGACCTGCTCGGCCTCGGCGATCGCGCTGTCGCCGAGAGAAATGCACAGGATCAGCGCGTCCACCGCGCGCGCGAGCGCGATGCCGGCGGGGCTCTCGAGGAGGGGCGGCAGCGCGACGACGGAGCGATCCGCGCTGCGGGCGCGAGCGACGAGGGCCGCGAGCTCCGCCGTCAGCGTGGGCAGCGACACCTCGGTCGCGTCGTGCGCGATGAGCGTGCCGCCGGGGTGATGTTTGCCGACCTCGGCGAGCGCGGCCGCGATGAGGAGCGTGCGGACGCCCGCGCCGATCGGGACGAGCCCGAGCGAACGCCACGGGGAGCGCAGCGTGGTGAGCCACAGGCGCTGCCAGTCGACGGACTCCTCGGGGGCCTTCTGCGCGGCGGCGCGCGCTTCGGACTCGGCGTCGGACGCGGCGCGCGCTTCGGACTCGGCGGCGCGGAAGGCCCGATCCATGCCGTTCTCCTCGGACGCGGCGTCGCGGCGGGGGCGCGCTTCCGAGGCGACGGCGCGGTGAGAGGCGCGCTCGAGGCCGCGGGCGGGGGCTTCGGAGAGCGGGATGTCACGCGCCACGGTGCACCTCCCTCGGGGTGCGCACCCACTCGCCGCGATCCGCGCCGCGCCGCCGCAAGGGCAGCGTGAGCTTCCAGATCACGTACGCGGGCGCGAGGACGAAGAGATCGACGAGGCCGCGCGCCCCCGCGCCCGAGAGGGCCCAGCCGCGCAGCACGTAGAAGGCGATGGCGGCGCTCGCGAGGAGCCACGGGACCGAGGGCCAGAGAGCGCCGCCAGTCGCGACGATCGCGAGCGAGGCCGCGGCGCCCGCGACGGTGACGAGCACGAGCGAGGCGAGCGGCGGCACCAGGAGATCCAGCGCGAGATCGAAGAGCACCGGATCGCGCCGCGCGATCGCTTCGCGGAGGAGCCGAGGTCCTTTTGTCCTCGCGAGCGTGAAGCGCCCGCGCTCCCAGCGGTGGCGCTGCGTCCTCGCCCCGCCGCCCTTCGTGGCCATGTCGCCGAGCACGATCGCCTCCGGCACGAAGTGGACGCGGTGGCCCGCTTCGCCGAGCAAAAGGCTGTATTCCACGTCCTCGACGATCGAGAACGCGCCGTGCGGGACCTGCGTGAGCACCGCGCGCGTGAAGCCCATCCCGTTGCCGCGGAGGCCGGCGGAGAGGCCGAGACGCTCGCGCCCCAGCGAGCGCAGCACGTGAAACAGCGCGAGCGCGATCACGAGGAGCCGCGTGCGCCACGAGGCGTCGGGGTTGCGCACCCCGTAGCTGGCCTGGACCGCCTGCGCGCCGGCCTCGAATCGCCGGGCGAACGCACGCAAAAGGCCGGGCGAGACGGTCGTGTCGGCGTCGATGACGACGACGGCGTCACAGGCGCCCTCCGCTTCGATCGCCGCGAACGCGTGCGCGAGGGCGTACCCCTTGCCGCGCCGCTCCGGGTCGTGGCGGACGAGCACCGAGGCGCCGGCCGCCCGCGCGCGCTCCGCCGTCGCGTCGGTGCAGTTGTCGGCGACGACGATGATTCGCCTTCGATCTTCGGGGTAATCGAGCGCGCGGAGGCTCGCGATCGTCGCGGCGATGCCGGCCTCCTCGTCGTGCGCGGGGACGACGATGTCGAAGCGCACGTCCGCGGATGGGCCGGCCGCGACGCGGGGAGACAGCGCGGGGGCGCGCGCCGCCACCGAGAGCACGAAGAGGTAGCCGGCCGCGGCGAGGACCGGGAGCGCGAGCGCGAAAAGAGCTATTTGGAGGGCGAGCATGGCTTACCTCACGGCTCCTCCACCTCGGCCAGGATGGGGAGCTGTAGCTTGCGGCGCACCTGCCACGCCTCGACGAATCGACCGCTCGTGAGGTCCTTCGCGGCGGCCGCGAAGATCGCGAGCGCCGCGCTGAGCACGAGGCCTCCGAGCACGAGGAACGCGCCGTTCGGTCGCGTCGCCTTCTCCGGGACCTCCGGAGGATCGACGACGACGTAGCGGTATTTGAAGGCCGCCTGCGCGGTCTGCAGCTCGATGCGCGCCGAGTCGACGCGATCCATCAGGTCCTCGTAGCGGCGCGTCGCGACGAGGAGGCGCTCCTTGGCGCTCGCGAGCTCGGGCTCGTCCTCGCAGACGGGGAGCTCCGGCGTCGCGGGGATCGCCGTCACCGGCGACGACGCGGCGGCGCGCGGGGCGTAGCGGACGATCGTGCGCGGGCGCTCCGGGGCGGCCATCGCGGCGAGCTGCGCCACGAGCGCCTGCTCCTCCTCGCGGAGCGTCTGCAACGCGGGCGGCTCGACGCTCAGCAGCTTCAGCTCCGCGTCCGCGCGGCGCACCTCGGGGTGGGCCTCGGTGTACGTCAGGAGGAGCCGCGAGCGGAGCGCCACGAGCTCCGCGATGCGCTGCTGGCGCGGGTCGTCGAGCGCGCGGATCGCGCGGCGCTTCTCTTCGAGCTGCGACGCGATCTGCGGATCGCGCGCGGGCGCCGCGGCGGGCGCGGACGTCACGACGGTGCGGCGCAGGGCGGGCGCGGGGGACGAAGCGGAAGGAGCCGGCGCGAGGGCGGCCTCGGGCGGGGACTCGCGGCGGAGCGCGACGACGCTCGCGAACGCCGTGTCCACGGCCTCGCGCTGCCGGCCGACCTCCACGTTGAGGATGGCGATCGTGTCGCCGATGACGGCGATCTCCACGGCGCTCCGGCCCGCGAGGAAGTTGCGCTGCGCGAGGGAGACGATCTCGTAGGCCGTCGCCGGATTCGGCCACTCGACGCCGATGTGGATCGTGGACTCGTCGGCCTGGACGTAGAGCTTCTTCTCCAGGATCGCGACGAGCGCGCGGACCTTGTCGTCCTCGGTCGGGGGCGGCCGCAGCGCGGCGACGGCGCGATCCTTGAGGCGCAGCACCGGCGGGCGCTCCGCCTCCCAGCGCGCGACGAGGTCCGCTTCCTTGATGATCGCGACGAGGTTGTCGCGCCCCATGATCACGTCGGCGGCCGCGCGCGTGGGCGCGTCCGACTCCATCGGCACGGCGCGCCGCGGGTTGCCGAGCGAGGGCATCACCAGGTTGCGCTGCGTGAGGATCTTGGTGTCGACGGCGTAGACGCGCGGCACGAGGAGCGCCGTCACCGTGGTGGCGATCACGGCGATCGCGAAGACGACCGCGGCGAGCCGGCGGCGGCGCAGCGGCGCGCGGAGGATCAGCCCGGCGAGCTCCGAGAGGCGCGGCTCGTCCGTCGACGCGGCCGCGTCGCGCGGCGGCGCCTGCTCGGGGCGGACGGCGGAGACCGGAGGAGGCATGGCGCTTCGCTCATCGCTCCGCCGTGCGGAGATGGAACACCCCGGGCGCGCTCGAAGGCGTGTGCCCGTCCAGGAACGGCCGGAGGTTCTCGCTGAGCGTGTCGAGCGCTCGGCTCGGCGACGGCAGGCGGAGGAACACGTCGGCGCCGGCCTCCTCCGCGTACGCGAGGTCCTCCGGGGAGTGGCGATCGCTCATCACGACGATGGGCAGTCGGTCGAGGCTGGTGTCGCCTCGAATGAGCTCGCACACGTCGTATCCTGAGTCACGCGGGAGGTTCAGATTGACGCACACGACGTCGGGCAAACGGGAGAGGAGCTGCACGACGGCGTCGCCGGGATCGATCGCGACGTCGACCTCGAATCCCATATCGGAGAGCGCCGTCTTCACCGCTTCTGTGAATTCGGGCTCGTCGTGCACGAGCAGCATTCGAAGCCGGGACATCGTGGCCTCCTCTCTGCGACGGTCCGACGAATCGCCTGGAAACGCAGAGGATATGTGGCGAGGAAGGCTGGCTGTCGTGAGCACGACCCCATCGCCGCGTCGCCTGCCCGAATTGCATTGCATCGAGTATTCCAACCTGGATCCGGAGCAGATTGCCGCATTGCAGCGGGATCGCGGCCTCCCCGGAAACAGGGAGACCGCATCAATGGCGGGCCGCGGCACCGCTTGCGCGGGCGGCCAGGTGTGCGCTCACGCGGCGGCCTCTTGCCGTCGCCTCTCGAGGACGAGACGCCCGAGGCTGGCGACGTCGCGCGCCTTCACGGCGCCCGTGCCGAAGACGAGCGCGGCGTAGAGGATCATGTCGAGCACGAGGCGCGCGGGGCCGAGCGAACGGAGCGCGCGATCGGCGATCACCACCGCCGCGCAGGAGAGGATCGCCTTGCCGATCGCGCGGACGCCGGCGCGATCGAAGGCGCGTCGGCCCACCGTGAACGTGAGGCAGGTCGCGACGCTCGCCTCGGTGATCAGCAGCGCAGCCGCGGCGCCCGCGCCGGCCCCGCCGACCCCGAGCCGTTGCGCGGCCCACGGCACGAGGAAGAAGTTGAGCGTCGGGTTCAAGGCGAGGCCCAGGATCTGGATCGCCGCGACGGTCCACGCGCGCTCCCGCAGCATCAGGATCGTCGCGCTGATCATCGCGAGGTACGTGAAGACGAAGATCGGCGCGAGGATCCGGAGGCTCAGCGTCGCGGGCACGAACGCGCGCCCGAAGAGCAGCGGGATCCACACGTCCGCGCCGACGCCCATCAAGAGCGAGATCGGCAGGATCGCGAGCAGGATCGCCTCGATCGAGCGCCTCACGAGCCCGAACATCTCCTCCTCCGAGCGCGCGCCGGCCCGCGAGAGGAGCGGCATCAGCACCCAGTTCACGAGGGGCGACAGGAGGAACGCGAGGCCCGCGAGGTTCGACGACGTGCCGTACCAGCCGATCTCGGTGTCGCTCGCGAGGACCGACAGCATGCTGACGTCGACCCTGCCGTACACGGTGTTGGCGACCTGGATCACGTAGAACGGCAAGGACGCCGCGAGGACGGCCTTCAGGGCCCGCAGATCCAGCCGCAGCCGCAGCCCGACGTGCCGGTACGACAGCCACGAGAGCGCGACGGCCCGGAGCGTCTCGGACGCGAGGAACGCGAGCGCGAGGCCCACGAGCCCCGTCTTCGCGACGATCGCGAGCGCGACGCCGCCGCCCCAGAGCACCTTCGACGCGACGTTCACGAACGCGAGGCCGCCGACCGCGCGCGACGCGTGCAGCAGCGCCGCGAGGTTGCCGTTGATCGCGACGAGCATCTGCGCCGCCCCGAAGACGAAGACGACGCGCTGGACCGACGGGGGCCGCCCCGCGAGCGTCATCACGATCGCCATCGCGACGAGCACGCCCACCGCGAGCAGGAGCCGCACCGCGAGGAGGCCGCCGAAGAAATCGGAGGCGTGATCGGGCCGGACGGGGATCACCTTGCGGATGTACGTCTCCAGCCCGAGCCCCAGGATCACGAAGAAGGTGGCGGAGAAGGCGTCGGCGAAGTTGTAGACGCCGAACGCCTCGGGCCCGAGGTGCCGCGGGAGGAAGAAGCGCACCACGAGCGCGACGGCCCACGTCGCGACGAGCGACGCGCCGAGGGTGAACGCGTTCTTCACCGCGACCTTCGCGTCACGCCTGCCGGCGTCGGGCTCGGGCTCGTGGACGGCGGGGCTCATGGTCCTCCTCGGGGCGCTAGCTCGCCCCGCGACCGCGGAGGACGGCGGGCAGGGTCATCAGGATCAGCTTGAGATCCCGCTGGAGGCTCCAGTGGTCGATGTACTGCATGTCGAGATACATCCATTTTTCGAAGGAGATCTCGCTGCGCCCGCTCACCTGCCACACGCACGTGATGCCGGGGCGCACCGAGAGGCGGCGCCGCTGCCAGGGCTCGTATTTGGCGACCTCGCTCGGGATCGGCGGGCGCGGCCCGACGATCGCCATCTCTCCGCGCAGCACGTTGATGAACTGCGGCAGCTCGTCGATGCTGAGCTTGCGGATGAAGCGCCCGACCGTGGTGATCCGTGGGTCGTGCGTGATCTTGAAGACCGGCCCGCTCTGCTCGTTCAGCCGCTCGAGGTCCGCGCGCATGTCCTCGGCGCGCTCGACCATGGAGCGGAACTTGAGCATGTGGAAGTGGCGCCCGTGCAGGCCGACGCGCTCCTGCTTGAAGAGCACGGGGCCGCGCGACGTGAGCTTGATCGCCAGCGCGACGCCGAGGAAGAGGGGCGACAGCGCCGCGATCACGAAGCTCGAAACGACGACGTCGAACAGGCGCTTCAAGGCCCGCTGCGCGCGCTTGTTCTCGACGCTCAGGTAGTGGATGTACCCGTCGGAGATCGCCTTCGGAAACGCGGGCCGCGCGCGCTGGAAGCGGAACTCGCTCGCGGGCAGCGCGAACGGCGTCCCGAAGCGCTCGCACACGCGCACCGCCTCCTGCATCGCGTCGCCCTCGCGGACGGCGTGGCCGGCGATGTACACCTCGTCGAACGCCTGCTTGCTGAGGAGGCTCTCCAGATCCGAGGCCTCGCCGAGCACCTCCGAGCGCAGCCGCGCGTCGACGTCCTCGCCCGGGAACGCGAGGTAGCCGATCACGTTGCGGTGCTTCTTTTCCCGACGGATCGTCGCGCCGGTGAGCCGCGCGAGCGGGCCCGCGCCGAGCAGGACGACGTCCTTCGGGACGTCCGCCACCGCGCGCACCCCCGGCATCACGGCGCGCAGCCAGAGCACGCCCGGCCCCACGATCGCGAGCAGCAGCGACCACGCGACGTTCGGCGCGTGCCCGGGGAACAGCTTGCCGGGCAGCGCCATCGCCATCGTCGAGACGAGCACGATCACCGACGTGAGCGCGAGATCGCCCAGCATCTCCTGCACCTTCGTCGGGTCGTACTGGTGCAGCACGCGCGTCGCGACGAGCCACGCGAGGATCCCGATCGCCCCCACCGCGAGCCCCGGACCCCAGCGGATCGAGCGCTCGGCGGTCTCGGTGGCGACGAGCGCCGCGACCATCAGGAAGGCGCAGTCGCCCGCGAGGTTCAGCTTGGGGGCGACGCCGGGCGCCATGTCGTCGAACAGCGAGCTCATGACGGGACCTCCTGCGAGAGCGGGCGCGCGACGATCTCGAGCCTCACCGCGCGGGCAGGGTTGCCGACCGCGAGCGAGCCTTCGGGGATCGAGGTCGTCACGACGCTCCCGGCCGACACGACGGAGCCGGCGCCGATCGTGACGCCGGGCTCGATCACACATCCGTGCGCGATCCACACGCCCGCCCCGATCCGCACGGGCTCCGCGGCGCCGCGCCCCGCGTCCGCGATGCGCACCATCGAGCCGACGCGGCACCCGTCGGCGATCTCGATGCGCCGGTGGGCCTCGATCGACGTGCCGTAGTTGATCTGGCAGCCGCTGCCGATGACGAGGGCCGCCCCGGCGTGCGCGATCAGCTCCGAGCCGAGCATCCCGCCGAACAGGCACACGCTGTCGCCGATCCGGATCTCTCCGTCGTCGACGACGCGCGTCCCGGCCCCGACGTACACGCGCCGCCCGATCGTCGCGCCACGGAACAGAACGCGGCCCCGCGCGATCCCGAGCGCGAGATCGAAGGCCCGCTGCGCCGACGCGGAGCCCCCGGTGAGCCCGCGCAGGAGCCGCGAGAGATCGGCCATGGAGAAGCTCTCAGCGAACGAGGCCATCACATCCTCCTCACCGTCGCAGGCAGCCCCGCGATCCGCGCGCCTGCCGGTACGCGCCGCGCGACGACGGTGGCCGGCCCAACGACCGCGCCGGCCCCGACGTGCGCGCCCGGCAAGAGGATCGAGCGCACGCCGAGATCGACGTCCTCCTCGATCACGACGGCCTGCGACTGCGGCTTGTCGTCGAGGCTCTTCGGGCGGTGGAAGTGGTTGTCGAGGATCTTGCAGAGGCGCCCGACGTGCGATCGCGCCCCCACGCGCACGGAGCGGTGCGCGTCGATCGAGACCCCGCCGTCGATCCGCGCGTCCTCCGCGATCACGATCTCCGCGCCCTCGGCCGCGTGGAGCTCGATCGGCGCCCACCGTCCGTCGAGGTGCGCGCGCGCCCCGATCCGCACGCTCCCGGGCCCGTGGATCCAGATGTGACCACGCGCCTCGGCGCCCCGACCGATCTGCGCCGAACGACGCAGCTTCCACCGCGTCCACGCCCCGCGCAGCGATCCGAGGAGCGCCGATGGGCTCATGCGACGGCCTCCGCGGTGACGGCGCTCTTGCGCGCGACGAAGCCGACGATGTTCTGGATCGAGTCCAGGTTCGCCGGGATCGCCTCCGCGTCGGCGACCTCCACGTGGAGCTGCTCCTCGATGAACGCGAGCACCTCCAAGATCCCCGTGGAGTCGACGATCCCCGTCTCGACGAGGGATTGCCCGTCGCCGAGCTTCGCCATGTCGGGGACGTAGAAGTTCTCTCCGATGAACGCGCGGACGCGCTCGCGGATCTCGCTCTCAGCCATGACGCTCATACGAGTCCCTTCTTCGTGATCTTTCCGTTCGTGCTCTTCGGGAGCTCCTTCACGAGCTGGAACACCCTCGGCACCATGAACGGCTCGAGCCGCTCCTGGCAGGCGCGGCGCAGGTCTTTTTCCGTGAGATCGGCGCCCTCTTCGAGCACGACGAACGCCTTCGGCGCCTGACCGAGGATCTCGTCCGGCACGCCGACGACGGCGGCCTCCTTCACCCCGGGGAGATCGGTCAGCGCCATCTCGATCTCCTTCGGCGCGACCTTCTCGCCGCGCACCTTCAGGATGTCGTCCATGCGCCCGACGAAGTACAGGTACCCCTCGTCGTCGAGCTTGCAGTAGTCGCCGGTGTGAAGGACGAGCTCTCCCGGCAGCGGCCCCGGACGCAGCCTCTTCGCCGTCGCCTCCGGTTTTTCCCAGTAGCCCTTCATCACCGTCGCGCCCCGGATCACGAGCTCGCCGACCTGGTTCGGACCGAGGCGCCGCCCGTCCTCGTCGACGAGCCACAGCTCGGTGTTCGGGATCGCGATGCCCACGCTCGTCGGCTTGCGATCGAGGTCCTCCGGCGGCAGGTACGTGCACCGCTTGCACTCGGTGAGCCCGTACATCGAGAAGATCCGCGCGCCGGGGAAGATGCCCTGGAGCGCGCGGATGTGCTTCACCGGGAGCGCCGCCGCCGTGTTGGTGACGTAGCGGACGCGGCTCAGATCGAAGTCGCGCAGCCCCTTCATCTCCGCGAGGAGCGCGAACATCGTCGGCACGCCGGGGAACCCCGTGACGCCCTCCTCGACGACGACCCGCAGCACCTGCGCCGGGTACGTGAACGACCGCTCGAGCACGAGCCGCGCGCCCATCCGGAACGCCATGATCATCTGGTAAAGGCCGTAATCGAAGGCCAGCGGCAGCGCGCCGAGGATGACGTCGTCCTCCGTGTTCTGGAGGTACGCCGTGATCGACGTCGCGGCGGTGAGCATGTTGCGGTGCGTGAGCATCACGCCCTTCGGCTCGCCCGTGCTGCCGGACGTGTAGATGATCGACGCGAGATCGATGTCGATCGCGGACGGCGGCGGCGCGGGATCTCCGGCCGCCAGCGCGTGGTCCCAGGGCACGATCGGCAGCCCCGCGAGGTCGAGATCGGCGACGTCCCCCGCGACGACGATCGCCCGCAGGTGAATCGTCGCGCGCGCGGCCTTCGCGAAGACGCCCGCGTACCGCGCGTCGGTGATGAGCCCCGCGGCGCGCGAGTCCTGGAGCATGTAGGCGAGCTTGTCGGCCTTCGTGAACGGGCTCACCATCGACACGACCGCGTTCGCCCGGAGCACCGCCCAGAAGGCGATCACGGCCTCGACGTCGTTGTCCGCGAGCACGATCACGCGGTCGCCGCGCGCGATCCCCCGCCGCGCGAGGGCCCCCGCGAGCGCGCCCGATCGCTCGTCGATCTCCCGGTACGTGAGCCGCCGCCCCCCTGCGACGAGCGCGATCTTCTCCGGCAGGCGACGCGCCGACGCGGTCAGGTAAGAGCACAAAAGGGAGGTGTTCTCGATCATGGTCGACCTCCGCGAGCCACGCGATCCACGAGGGTCTTGGGCTCGATGGGGGAAACGGCGACGGGCCGTGCGACGAGCGCCGCGTGAAGGAGCTGCGTCGACAGCACGCCCGTGAAGGCCATGTTGTCGGCGTTCGAAAACGGCCGCGAGGCGCTGCCCGCGCGGCATTTGTGGACGAGCTGCGCGACGGCGGCCGGCTCGAACACGCCTGCCTCCGCGACGCTCCTCTCGCTGAGCGCCTCGTCGATCCACGAAGGCGCCTCCGGCCCCGCGAACGAGAGCGCGTCCGGCGCGCGGTACGGCTGCTTCTTCCGGCGCAGGATCGCCTCCGGGACCAGGCCCCGCGCGGCGCGCTTCAGCACGTGCTTCTCGTCGAGGACGCGCAGCTTGTGCTCCGGCGGCAGCGACGCCGCGAGCGCGACGACGTTCGCGTCGAGGAACGGGAACCGGCCCTCCACCGAGTGCGCCATCAACATGCGATCCCCCTGCGAAGCGAGGATGTACCCCGCGAGGAGCGTGCGGATCTCCAGCGCCTGATCCTGCGCGAGCGCGCTCCAGCGCGGCATCTCCGCGGGCATCTCGCGGAGGAGCTCGGCGCGCACGTCACGCTCGCCGATCGCGCCCCGCATTTCCCGAGAAAACAAGCGTTTCAGCGCCGCCGTCGTGCGCCACCGCGTCCCGTGCGAGAAGCCCGGCTCGCCGGCGTGCTCGAGGTCCTGTCCGAAGAAGCTCTGCGCGATGGACTGCTTCGCGACGGGCGATCGCGCGAGGTACGGGTAGAGCCGCGACAGCAGCAGCGGCCGGCTCTTCGACGACGGGTGCCGCGCCCAGAAGCGCCGCACCTTCCCTTCTCGGAACAGGTCGTACCCCGCGAACATCTCGTCGGCGCCCTCCCCCGTCAGCACGACCTTGATCCCCGCGTCGCGCACGAGCCGCGACAGGAGGAACAGAGGCGCCGGCGCTGTCCGCAGGATGGGCCGCTCCGCGTGGAGGACGACCTCGGGGAAGGCCTCCGCGATGTCGCGCCGCCGCACCACGATCTCGCGGTGATCCGTGCCGAGCCGCTGCACCATGGCGCGCTGGAACTCGGTCTCGTCGAACTCCGCGTCCTCGAACCGCAGCGAGAACGTGCAGAATTTCTCGCCCTTCGCTTCGAGCCCGAGCGCCGCCACGAGCGAGCTGTCGAGCCCGCCGGAGAGGTAGCTCCCGACCGGCACGTCCGCGCGCAGCATGCGGAGCCGCGTCGCCTCGCGGAGCGCGTCGCGCACGACCTCCACGGCCTCGTCGATCGAGCCGGCGAACTCCCCTGCCCCGCCCTCCGGGAACCAGAGCGGCGCGTACGCGTGCTCCGCGCGGTTCTCGCGCACGTACGTCCGCACGTGCCCCGGCGGCAGCTCCTCGATCCCCGCGAACACCGTGCGCGGCGCCACCACGGACCAGAACGTGAACGTCTGCTCGAAGCCGATCGGATCGAAGGCCCGCCGGATCGAAGGATCCCCCGCGAAGATCGCCTTCACCTCGCTGCCGAAGAGGACGCGCCCGTCGTGCTCGCAGACGTGCAGCGGCCGCACGCCGAGCCGGTCCCGCGCGAGCACGAGCGCCCGCCGGTTCGCGTTCCACAGCGCGATCGCGAACTGCCCGTTGAACCGCGCGAACGCCTCGTCGCCCCACGCCTCGTACGCGTGGACGATCACCTCCGTGTCGCTCACGGTCCGGAACCGGTGCCCGAGCGCCATGAGCTCCGCGCGCAGCTCCACGTAGTTGAAGATCTCCCCGTTGAACACGACCCAGAGCGTCCCGTCCTCGTTCGAGAGCGGCTGTTGCCCGGTCTGCAGATCGATGATGGACAGCCGCGCGTGGGAGAGCCCGGCGTGCTCGTCGCGGTAGATCCCGTATTCATCCGGGCCGCGGTGCCGGAGGGCGCTCGCCATTCGCGACAGGGCCTCGGGCTCCGGGGGAGCGACGCCGTCCCGCAACGCGACGATGCCGGCGATGCCGCACACGACTACACGCCTCCCTCCGCCGCGCGCAGAGGCTCCACGGGCGGCGCCGCGCGCAAGGGCTCCACGGGCGGGCCGTCGATCCGGAGCGGCGGCGCGTGCAGATACGCCGCGGCGCGCCGCTTCGCGTCGATGTCACGGAACACCTGCGTCGCCTGCGCGACCGTAAGCCCGGCGGCGGGCGCGAGCTCCTCCGCGGAGACCCCGCGATCGTGCGCCGCGAGGCACAGATCCATCCGGTCGTACGGCAGCGCGAAGTAGAACTCCTCCTGCGTCTGCTCCATCGAATACGTGTCCGTCGTCGGCGTGCGGCGCCGGATCTCCTCGGGCACACCGAGGTGCTCCGCCAGCGCGTAGACCTGCGTCTTGTAGAGGTGCGCGATCGGCTTCAGATCCCCGTCGCTGTCGCCCTGCTTCACGAAGAAGCCCTGATCGTCCTCCAGCCTGTTCGGCGTGCCGACGACCGCGTACCGCAGGCGATCCGCGTGGAAGTACTCGATCGCCATCCGCACGCGCTGCTTGAAATTCGTGGCCGCCACGAGCTGCAGATAAGCGGACGCCGGCATGCGCGACGATCGCTCCTCCCCCTGGGGCGATCGCACCGTGAGCCGGAAGATGTTGAGCCGCTCCCCGCCCCCGAGCGGCGGCAGCGAGATCTTGCACTGGTACCCCTCCCCGTAGTCGGAGAACACCGAACGGATCGCCTCCGTCTGGCGCCGATAACACCCGATGCCTTCGAGCGCGGCGGTGATGTCCTCCAGCACCGTGTCGATGCCGAGCGCCTTCGCCCACTGCTTGCCGAGGCGCAGCGAGTCCGCCGACGAGTCCCGGTCCGGCATGAGCACCCCGAGCACGTGCGCCGCCCCGAGCGCGTTCACCGCGAGCGCCGCGACGACGGAGCTGTCGACCCCCCCCGATAACCCCACCACGAATCCGCGGCGATGGAGCGTGTGGAGCGTCTGCTCCTTCATCGCGTCTGCGATCTCCGCCGCAGCACGAGGAGCGTCGATGGCGAGCAGGTCTCGAAGCAGGCTGTTCATTGGACCACCACACCTCCGTGGGAGCAGATCCCGTGCCCTTCGCAATCCCGCCGCGGATGCGCTTTGTGCACCGCCGGAGAGCGCACGCGGTGCACATGCCCGCACCCCCGGCGCTCCCTCCCTCCGCGAGGGGCTGGCTCCCATGAGCGACATGAGACTTGCCGCGCGGAGCGATTCAGGATGAAACAGGCGCCATGGATCGCCCGCGAGACCGTATGACCGCCGACATCACCGTCCGAGCTCGCCAGTTCGCCACGGAGAAGCACGCCAGTCAACGCTACGGGGACAAGCCGTATACAGTGCACCTCGCCGCCGTCCGGGAGGTGCTGCGCGGGATCGGGATCGAGGACGATGACGCGCTCGCGGCGGCCGCGTGGCTCCACGACGTGGTCGAGGACACCGGCACGCCGCGGGAAGAGGTGGCGGCGCGCTTCGGGGAGCACGTGGCCAGTCTGGTGTGGGCCGTCACCGGCGTGGGATCGAGCCGCAAGGAGCGGAACGCGGACGCCTACGCGAAGATCCGCGCCTTTCCGGAGGCGGCGACGCTGAAGCTCGCGGACCGCATCGCGAACGTGGAGGCGTCGGCCCGCGCGCCGGACAAGCTCGCGATGTACCGCCGCGAGCACCCGGGGTTCGAGGCGGCCCTCGCCGGGCTGGGCACGCCCGCGCTGTGGGGACGCCTGCGCGCGGCCCTCTCCGTGACGCCCTGAACGCGCCCGCGCGGTCCTCCATCGGGGCCGAATCCCCTGGATGCGCTCGCGCCGTGCGGTAGGGTTCCGGCCGGGCCGGCGTGCGAACGCTCGCCCCGGGAGGATGCCACGATGAGAACCTGGATATTGGCGGGGGCCGCTCTGGCCTCCTCCGCGGCCATGGGGTGCGGCGGATCGGAAACGAACAGCGGAGAGGCGCGCGAGCTCGTGGTGACGACACCCGAGTTCGAGGTGCCGCCCGGCGACTCCTTCGAGTGCTTTTATACGGACGTGAGGAGCCCCAAAGACCTCGCCGTGACGAGCGCGATCGGCCATCAAGGCCCCGGCGGACACCATATCACGCTCTATTACGCGGACGAGGACAGGCCGGTGGGACACCACCCTTGCTCCGACGCCGAGATGCTCGGCCTTCACCAGGTGACGGGCGCCTCTCTCGACGGCGAACCGACGCTGAACGTGCCGGAGGGGCTCGCGACGCGCATCCCCGAAGGCAAGCAGATCGCGCTCCAGAGTCATTACATCAACGTCAGCGGAAAGACCGAGAAGGTGACGGACGAGATCCGCGTGGCGCTGGCGGATCCGTCGGACATCGTGGCCTACGCGAACATGTGGGTGCTCTTCGACGGCAACTTCAAGGTGCCGGCGCACTCGCAGGCGGTGCATCGCTCGGTGTGCACGGTCGCGAAGGACGCGGACCTCGTGCTGCTCTTCGGCCACATGCACGAGATGGGCAAGCACTTCACGCTGGAGCGCATCGACGACCAGGGCGCCACGCTGGAGACGCTCTATGACCAGGACTGGGCCTCTTCGTACGCGTCGCACCCGCCGGAGCTGCGGTATACGCGAGAGAAGCCGCTTCATTTCGCGGCCGGCACGCGTCTCCGGCAGACGTGCACTTGGCACAACGCGGGCGAGGAAGATGCCCAGTTCCCGCGCGAGATGTGCTTGAGCTTCGGGTATTATTTCCCCGACGACGGCGATCGGATCTGCATCGCCAAGCCCGACCTTTAGCCTGTCCACACCGGCGGCGGCGACGTTTGCCGACGAGTTTTCCCACACCGGGCGCGACATCTGGTGTACGTGGATGCTCTTCCTTCCCATGAGCATCCCGGGCATTTTCCAGGGGCTCGCAAGGCGCGCGCGCGTCCACGTGGCCCCGTCGAGGCACCCTCTCGTCTGGTCGTTCGCGTTCCTCGCGCTGGTCGTGCTCGTGGTGATGTGGCGGGAGATCCTCGCGGGCGGACAGCTCCTCGCGGACGACATCTGGACCAGCGACCTCCTCAACAACAACACGCCGCCGCGCGCGTTCCTCGGCGCGGAGCTGCGGGCCGGGCGGTTCCCCCTGTGGATGCCGGGGTCGTACGGCGGGCTGCCGCTCGTGCCGCAGGGGGAGGCCGCGGCGATGAGCCCGTTCACGTGGGTGCTGTACGGCCTCCTCGACCGCGTGTCGGCGACGACGGCCACGATCGCGATCCACGCGTGGCTCGCCGGGGCCGGGATGGTGCTGCTCGCGCGGCGCTTCGGGGCGCGGTGGCTCACGGCGACCACCGTCGGCGTCGCGTTCATGTGGTGCGGCTTCCTCGTCGAGCACGTGAAGCACGTGAACATGCACCACGCGGCGGCCTTCTTGCCGTGGCTCGTGTGGGCCGCGGACCGCGTGCGCGAGCGGCCCCGCGTGGAGCCGGCCGTGACGTTCGGCGTGCTCGCGGCGCTGCAGCTCGTCGAGGGGCACCCGCAGATCAGCTACGTGAGCGCCTTCTTGCTCGTGCCGGTGGTGGCGGCGCGGCTCGCCGCGACGTGGCATCGGCGACGCGCGCAGGCGGCGGGGTACCTCGCGCGGTTCGGCGGGGCGCTCGCGCTCGCGGGCGTGGTGGCCTTCGTGCTCGCGGGCGCCTACCTGCTCTCGGGATACGAGCTGTTCGCTTCCTCGGAGCGAGAGGCCGAGACGATCGATCGGTGGGAGTTCTGCACGCGGTTCGATTTCAAGTGGGAGAACATCCTCACGCTCGGGTGGGCGAACATCTTCGGCGACGGCGCGGCGGCGACGTACAACCCGGCGCACGGCCTCTTCTGGGAGAGCTGGCTCTACGTCGGCGTGCTGCCCGCGATCGCGGCGGTGACGGGCGTGCTGCTCGGCGTCCGCCGATTCTTCTGGGATCAGCGGCGGCGCGCGCTCCCGATCGTGGGCCTCGTCGCGCTCGGCGCCTTCGTCTTCGAGCTGATGCGGGGCAAGCACTCCGCCGTCTACGCGTGGGCCTTCCGGCACGTGCCGGGGATGGCGTGGTTCCGCTTTCCGCAGCGGTTCGGCCTCGTGCTGGAGGTGGTGGCGCTCCTCGTCGCGGCCATCGCGATCGACGCCGCGCGCCGCTCGATCGCGCAGCGCTTCGGGGGCCGGATCGCGCGGACGATCGCGGTCTTGGCGCTGCTCGTGACCGGCTGGGACATGATCGTGATCATGACCGGCCACTTCTTCGCGATCCCGCGCAAGGTGTGGCTGAAGGAGCCCGACACCGCGCGCGCGCTCCGCCGGATCGCGCCCAAGGACGAGCCGTGGCGGTTCCTCCCGATCTTCCCCGGCGAGGTGCACTCGGAGGCGTTCGGCGCCGCGCGCGGGTGGAAGGCGTGGCGTCCGTACGCGCCGCAATGGAGCATGCTGCAGCCGTCGACGCACCTCTACTGGGGCTTCGAGAGCGTGACCGGGTACACGTCGATGGTGCCCGCGGACGTGGCGACGCTGCTCGGGAGCCTCAACATGCAGGGCGCGCTCTCCAACCCCGCGGCGTACGCGGCGGTGCGGCCGGAGGAATGCAAGAAGCTGCCGCTCAAATTCTCGGGGAAATGCCTCGCGACCGTGAAGTGCCGGCCGAGCATGGCGACGTCGTACGGCGCGTTCGACGTGCGCTACGTCCTGAGCCCGCTGCCCTTCGACGACTGCCCCGGCTGGAAGGAGCGCGAGAAGGTGAAGGCCGGCGACCTGGAGCTGCGCCTCTTCGAGAACGAGCACGTGCTGCCGCGCGCGTACCTCGTGGACCGCTTGTTCGAGGCCGGCCCGGTGAAGGTCGCGGCGGAGATCCTCGCGCGCGGCGACGTGGATCCGGCCTTCGCGGCGACGCGCCTCCTCGACGGGCCCGTGAGCAAGCCCTCGGCCGCCGTGCCGATCCCCGGCTCCGCCGAGCGCATGCGGCCCGCGCGCCCGTGCACGTACCGCGCGATCGACACGGACGAACGGCGCGTGACGTGCGACGTGGATCTGCCCAGCGTGCTGGTGATCGCGGACTCGAATTATCCGGGCGTGGTCGTCGAGATCGACGGGGCGCGCGCCGAGACGTTCCGCGCGCACGGGCTGCAGATCGGCGCGATGATCTCCGCCGGGCACCACGAGATCCGCGTCACGTTCCGGCCGTGGTGGCGCGCCTTCGTGAAGCTCGGGATCGGCGGATGGATCGTTCTCGCGGCGGGCGCGGCGATCGCGGGGATCGCGGCGGTGCGGCGGCGGATGGGGGCGGCGCGGTGATCGCGGCGGTACGGCGGCGGCGCGGTGATCGCGGCGCTCACGCGGGGATCGCTAGCTTCTCGGCTTTTTTTAGGCGACGAGCGGTTTGTCGTTGATGGTCGCCGGCGCAGCGCGACCGCAACGGATCGCCCACGCGGCGAGGCCGATCGCGAGGACGGCGGCGCCCGCGACGCCCGGCGTGCGCATCGGGTGGGCGCGGAGGAACCAGGCGCCGAGGGCCACGGCGCACGCGAGCTTGGCGATCTCCAGCGGGGCGGCCCACGGGCGCCTCTCCGCGAGGCCGGACCACACGACGAGCGACACCATGACGAGCGCGATCACCGCCAAATTTTCGAGGATCGAGAGATCCGGCGACACGCGCATGAGGGCCGTCGTCGCGCCGGAGACGAGCGCGAACCCGACGACGATGTACGCGTTCACGACGCGCGGGGCCGGCGTGTCGTAGCGCTTCTGCGTCGCGCGCGAGACCTCGGGGATGATCACGTTCCCCTCCGGCCGCCACTCCGGGGGCGCGACCCACACGTACAGCTTGTGGCGCCACGACTTCATGGAAGCGCTCATTTTCCAGAGGTTCGCCCACGGTTCCACGTTGGCCCAGAGCGGGTTCCAGCTCGAGAGCGGGTGCACGACGCCGTACACGGGCTCGTTCGTCTCCACCTCGAACGTGCGGAAGAGGCGGTCCCAGATGATGAAGATGCCCGCGTAGTTCTTGTCGATGTACTTCGGGTCGATGCCGTGGTGCACGCGGTGGTGGCTCGGCGTGTTGAGGATCCACTCGAGCGGCCCCAGCTTCCCGATGGCGCGCGTGTGGATCCAGAACTGGTAGAGGATGTCGCACGTGTACACGACGACGAACATCGCGGGCGGGAAGCCGAGGATCGCGAGCGGCTGGTAGAAGGCCCACGCGAAGAGGCCGGTGAACCAGCTCTGCCGGAGCGCCGTGGACAGGTTGTACTCCTCGCTCTGGTGGTGGACCGCGTGCGTGGCCCAGAGGAAATTCACGCGGTGGCTGGCCCAGTGGTAGGTCCAGTACATCAGGTCGACGCCGAGCACGCAGAGCACCCACACGACGGGCGTCTCGGGCAGCGTGGTGACGCGAAAGTGGCTGAACGTGAACGCGTACGCCGCGGCCGCGAGCAGGTGCAGGAACACGTCCGTCATCTGCTGGCCGACGCCGCTCGACAGCGAGGCGATCGAGTCGTGCAGGCGGTAATGCCGGTCCGGATCCTTGCGCAACACGAGGATCTCGAGCGCGATGAAGAGGAAGAAGAAGGGCACCGAGATCGAGACGAGGCGCGCGTCCATCGCCGACGATGGTACCTTTTCGATCCGGGGCTTGCGAGGGTGTGCCCCCCTCCGCGCGGCGAACGCCCCTACGAGCGCGTCACAGGGCGGACTCGATGGCGGCGGTGGACAGGCGGCTCTTGGCGATCACCATGCCGATGTTGGCGCTCTTGCGGCACACGAAGACGATCGCGTGCTCCGGGTGCCGCTTGCAGCGGCTGAAGACGTGGATGAGGTTGTGGCTCATCACGATGATCTCCTCGAAGTAGTGCGATCCGTCCTCCGAGACGCCCCTGGAGCGGCGGAAGAGCTGCTCGATCGCGGAGACGTTCGGCCCCTGGAAGAGATCGGCGGTGGCGGCGGCGACGAGATCCAGCACCTCGCGAGGGTGGGAGTCCACGGTCTTCACCCCGAGCAACATGCCAGTGGACATGTCGACATAGCCGGAGGCGATGCACTCGGGGATGTTGGTTTGAGCGGTGGCAAGAGCGTTATCCAGCTTCGACATGGTCTATTTTCTCCTTAGGCTCCCTTGAGACACGTGTGTTTGAACGACTCTGGCAAAGGCTTCGAGGAACTCGATCTGCGCCTGGGACTGGACCCATCGCGGCTCGATGCGACGGGCGTATTCCAATGCTTCCACCGCGCCTTCTCCCTCGTAGATGAGCTGCGCGACGATCATGGTGCCGGTCCGCCCGAGGCCCGCGCGGCAGTGGAGCGCCACCACCTCGCCGGCGCGCACGCGCTCCTCGATCCGGAGGCAGTGCTCCAGCGCGGCCTCCACCTCGGGCGCGGACATGTCCCGGAACGGAAAGAAGAGGCCCGTCATCCCGTAGCGATGGAGCAAGGGCTCCGAGAAGCGCTCCTGTTCGAGCGTGACGAGCGTCGTGATGCCGACGCGCTGGAGGGCCTCGAGATCGTACTCCACGTCGTCGACGATCCCGGGGCGCGGCGTGCCCGCGAGCTTGCCGGGGCGCGCCCAGCGGAAGCCGCGCGGCCCGCTCGGCGCCGGCACGGAGACGAACGCGGCCCGCGGGATGGGCGTCGCGATCACGCCTTCTTCGAGGTCCTCCGGCGGCGTCCCCGGGCTCGGCTCCATGCAGCTCCCGGTGCGCACGAAATGCTGCGCGGCGCGGCTCAGCGGCGCCGACAAGAGCTCCTCCGTCGAGGCCGACTCGTGGACGCGGCCGCCCGCGAGCAGGGCCGCCGATCCCCCCGCCGCGCGCGCGTGCACCTGGTTGTGCGTGACGAACAGGACGGCGCGCCGCTGGGCCTGCGAGCGCAGGAGGGCGAGGAGCTTCGAGGCCTCTTCCTTGGAGAGATCGGCGGTGGGCTCGTCGACGCAGAGCAGGCACGGATCCGAGGCCGCGCTCCGCGCCACCGCGAGCCGCCGCTGCAGCCCGAGGGGCAGATCGATCACGCGCGCTTGCAAGGAGCCCTGCAGCTCGTCGAGGCCGGCGCCGGAGAGGATCTCCCGAGCGGCCTCGATCTTCTGCAGCGGGCTCAGGCTCGCGCGGTCGGGGTAGCTCGACATGAGGTTTTCGAGGACGGTGCCGATCAGGAGAGTGGCTTTCTGCGCGACGAGAACAGGCTCCCAGCCCGGGCGGATCGGGTGTCCGGCGAGGAGCGCCGCGCCCCAGGTCCGGAGCGACGGATTGCCGTTGTTCGCGCCGCACAGCGTCCGAAGCAGCGATGATTTGCCCGCGCCGCCCGGCCCCATCAGCACGAGCACGCCGCGCGCCGGCACCTCCAGCGACACGTCGGCCAGGATGACCTTCTCTCCGAACGCGAGGCCGAAGGCATCCAGCAGCAGCGCCGGCGCCGTCATGCCGAGTCCGCGACGATCCGCTGCGCGATCCCGAGCGCCAGTCGCCGGGCGTTCTTGTCGAACCCGCCGAGCAAGGCGACCTGCGCGCCCGTGCTCACCACGAGAGCGGCGTCGTCGGCCCGGCCGAACATCATCAAAGATGGCTTGATTTCGGCCGCGAGGAACGCGGGAGGATCGGCGAGCTGCCGCAGATACGCCCCCATCGCGAAGAGGTCGGAGAGGTCGCCGCGCGCGGCCCCTTCGTGGCGCACGGGGAATACGTCCCCGCCCGAGCGCGCCCCGAGCACCGCCACCCGCGCGGATGGCCCGAGCTCTTCATAACATCTCGCCGCGGCGTCATCGCAGACTGGCAACAACCTGGAGAGGACACGGCAGCACACCACCGCCGGCCGGAACCCCGCGAGCACCGAAGAGAGGTGCCTCGGAGAAGCCGACAGGCTCGCTTGCTGAAGACCCCCGAGAGACGCGCTCCCGATGTCGCAGAGACCTTCGACGATCTGATCGAGCAAGGCGGCCCGGATCCGGTCGCTGTGCGCGCCGCCGATATCACGGAGGGCGTCGGCGATCGGCCTGCCGTCCCTGCGCGCCGAGGCCACCGAGCGCCGGACCTCCTCCGCGGTATCCGGGTGACTCCGGGAGAGGCGCGCTCCGAGCGATATCTGGCCCCGAGATGTCGCGACCAGACACACCTCTCCATGAGAGAAGAGCAGCTCCCCGATCCGCTCCGACGCGCCTGTCTCGAAGGCGACGACCTCTGTCGCCCGTGACGCCTCGGCGCGGCGCAGGACATCCAGAATGAAGGAGGTAGAGGCGCGAAAGAGGTCCTCCCTCGACACCGCGACTCGCACGCCCGAGACGCCGGAGCCCGATGAATCGGTGAGGGCGTCCACATGCTCATGCGATGGCCCCAAAGGACGTGGGAGATCGTCAGTCTTGGGCATCATTCACGACCGATCCTCCGGAGAATCGAGCGGATCGAATCTCCTCAAGCGGATCACTGCGCCGGAGCTCGTGCCGGCATGGACAGGCCATGACCCGTCGTCCGCTCACACGTCGAAATACCACCACCGAATAGAAGTGATCTCGCTACCCCTGAGTTGCCCGAGGGGAATGACCACCGCGCCGCAGGCAGGACCGGGAAGGGCCGGCCGTAGCGACGAAATCAAATGACAATGATTTGTGAATATCATGTTGATTGTTCCTATCAAGGCAATTCTCCCGTCGACGAACGGCTTCCTCGGCGATCGAAGACCGTTTCATCGAGCAACATTGCTCCAAAAAGCCACACCGGCCTGAGACATGGCATGTCGCGTCCTCGTGACTCGCCTCTCCCATGCCCACAAAGCACACGGATCTTCAGGGCGACTGGGGATCTCGCCCCGCAGAACGGCCGCGCTGGAGCGCTTCAAGCTGAGACGCTGTCACCGAGTCGTCATCGTCGCTGAGCAGAGAGAACGTCTTCGTCGGAAGAACAATGGCAGGGCGGTAATCGAGACCTTGCGCGCCGCTATGGAATGGCGGTAAGCGCGGCGCCATGACGTCCCCAGCGCAGCGTCACCGGTTCGTGATCGCCTCCGAGGAGGCGGGGTTGCGGCTCGATCAGGCGCTCGCGGCGCACGTGCCCGGGTTGTCGCGTCGCAAGGCCCGCGCGCTCATCGACATGGGCGGCGCGTACGTGGACCGCGCGCGCGTGAAGGTGGCGGGTCGGACGCTGCGCCCCGGGCAGGAGATCGTCGCGGTGATCGGCCCGGCGTTCGATCGCGCGACGAAGGAGGTCGGTCGGGACGCGCGCGCCAGGGACGAGGCGGATCTGCCGCCGTTCCGGATCGTGCACACGGACGACGATCTCGTGGTCGTGGACAAGCCCGCGGGCCTGCTCACCGCGCCGACGCCCGAGAGCGATCGCGGCAACCTGGCGCGGCTGCTCGGCGAGCGGTTGGGCGCGCCGGTGTCGGTGGTGCACCGGCTCGATCTGGGCACGAGCGGCCTGCTCGTGTTCGCGCGCAACGAGGACACGAACCGCGCGCTCGCGGAGGTGTTCCGGACGCACGACGTGACGCGCGCGTACCTGGCGGCGCTCGCGGGCCGCGTCGCGTGGGATCAGAAGGACATCACGGAGCCGATCGCCGGCAAGCGCGCGCGGTCGACGTTCGAGGTGCTGGAGCGCATCGGGGACGAGGTGACGTTCGTGCGGTGCACGCTGCACACGGGTCGCACGCACCAGATCCGCCTGCACGCGCTCGGCGCGGGCCACGCGGTGCTCGGCGACGCGCAGTACGGCGCCCGCACGCCGCACGATCCGCCGCGGATGGCGCTGCACGCGACGGTGCTCGGCTTCGTGCACCCGCGCACGAAGGAGCCGCTGCGCTTCGAGAGCCCGTGGCCCGAAGAGCTACAGCGGTGGATGGATGCGCTGAGAGCGCGTTGTGAAGATTGAAAGGCCCCCTCCCTTCGCGAACGACCGTGAGCGATTTGGGAGCAACGTCGAGGATTGCGTCCGCTCCGCCTCCGCGGACCGGACTCCCGTCCTCCCAGTGGCGGCCTGAGGGGCGGGCGCGCGCAGCGCGACCGGGAGTGGGCACCAGCGATCGGCGCGTCAGATGCTCGGCCCCTTGCGCGTCACAGTGAGTTGGATCACCTCGCCGGAGTCGGTGCCGATCCACGCGGTCGGGACGCTCTTGCCCGTGAACACGCACGTGCGAGGCTCCCCGCGCGTCGGCAGACGGAGCTGCGACACCACCGCGGGCGCGCCCTCCGCGGCCGTCAGCGAGTCGTTGTCGTAGAGGGCGAACGTGCCGTCCCGGTACGCGACGAACAGGCTCGTCTCGCACACCGCGACCTCCAGCGGCGCCGAGTCGAGCTGGATCATCTTCGCCTGCAGGTTCGCGCCGCCGCGGCGCTGCACGATGCACACGGCCGTCTTGCCGTTCTTCCAGATCGCCGAGAGATCCTTGCCGCCGCGCAGCCGGTCCAGATCCTTCGCCTCGCGCGGGAGCGGCGCGCGCGCGATCGCGCCGGCCTCCGGCGTCGCCCCCGGGTGCACGCGGAGCTCGCCGCCGGTGCCGTCGAGATCGACGACCACGAACGTCTCCTGCGCGCCCACGTCGCACGCGCGCACCGAGCCGCGCAGCACGAACGGCCGGCCGATCACGTCGCGCTGGCCCACCTTCAGCTCGGAGGCGTGGCCGTCCCAGTGCACCGCGAGCGCCGTGTTTCCGGCCGCGCGGTAGCAGAGCGAGCGCACGTCGCGCGCCACCTGATCGATCACCGCGTTGTGCGACAGGTTCTGGATCCCCCAGAGCTCGTCGCCGCTGCGCACCACCGCCACCTCGCGCGAGAGGAGCGCGACCTCGTCCGCGGAATTCAGCGACACGCCCGTCATGCGCGTCGTGCCGCCGGCGGTCGGGTGGATCGCGAGCTTGACCGGATCGGTCGAGATCATCGCGACGAGGCTGGGATCCTGGAGCTTCGCGCTCGCGCGGACGTGCCCTTCCATCGTGAGGACGGGGCGCGGGGTGGTCACGGTCTTGAACGGCATAGGTGCCGAGCCTAGCGCGCAAGCTGAATCTGGTGTAGCCCTCGCCGCCGATGGCCGAGACCCTCCTGGACCCCGTGGCGATCGGACGCGGTCTCCGGCGCGTGGCGGGCGAGATCGCGGAGCGGGGCGGCGGCATTGAAGGCCTCGCGCTGGTCGGCATCCGCCGCGGCGGGGAGCCCATCGCCAAGCGCCTCGCGTCCCTGTTGTTCGAGCTGGAGGGCGCGACCCCGCCCGTCGGCTCCGTGGACATCACCCTCTACCGGGACGACGCGGCCACCGCGCTGCCGAACCCGCGCATCGGGCCGAGCCACGTGCCGTTCTCCGTGGACGGCCGGCGCATCGTGCTCGTGGACGACGTCATCTCGACGGGGCGCACCATCCGCGCCGCGCTGGACGCGATCCTCGACTACGGGAGGCCGCGCCGCATCGAGCTGGTGGTCCTCGTGGATCGCGGCGGGCGCGAGCTGCCGCTGCACCCGGACTACGTCGTGAAGACCGTGCCCGTCGACGAGGGCCGCCGCGTCGACGTGATCGAAAAGAACGGGGAATTATGGGCCCTCACGTCGCGCGTGGGCCAATCGGAGCCGCCGCCGTGAGCCCCGCCACCGCCACCCCCGTGCCGTCCCCTGCCCCTTCCGGGCGCGGCTTCCGTTCGCGTCACCTGCTCGGGATCGAGGGCCTCAACGCGGGCGAGATCGACTCGCTCCTGAGCGCGGCGGAGTCCTTCTTCGACGTGTCGCGGCGGAGCGTGCGCAAGGTGCCCACGCTGCGCGGCAAGACGATCATCAACCTGTTCTACGAGCCGTCGACGCGCACGCGCACCTCGTTCGAGCTCGCGGGAAAGCGCCTCAGCGCGGACGTCATCAACATCTCGACGTCCAGCTCCAGCGCGGTGAAGGGCGAGACGCTGCTCGACACGGTGCGCAACCTGGAGGCGATGCAGCCCGACGTGGTGGTGCTGCGGCACGCGTCTTCCGGGGCGCCGCACTACGTGTCGTCGCGCACGAAGGCGCACGTCGTGAACGCGGGCGACGGCACGCACGAGCACCCGACGCAGGCCTTGCTCGACGCCTTCACGATCCGCCGCGCGAAGGGCAAGCTCGCGGGCCTCACGGTGGCGATCTGCGGCGATCTCTTGCACAGCCGCGTCGCCCGCTCGAACGCGCACCTGCTCACGACGATGGGCGCGAAGGTGCGGTTCGCGGGCCCGCGCACGCTGATCCCGGTGGAGTCGGAGCAGCTCGGCGTCGAGGTGCACGATCGCATCGAGCCCGCGCTCGAAGGGGCCGACGTGGTGATGATGCTGCGCGTGCAGCGCGAGCGCCTGGCGGCGGGCGCCTTCCTCGCGACGACCCGTGAATACAGCCGCACCTTCGGCCTGAACGCGGCGCGCCTCGGCCTCGCGAAGAAGGACGCGATCGTGATGCACCCCGGCCCGATGAACCGCGGCGTCGAGATCGATCCGTCCGTCGCGGACGGCACCCAGAGCGTGATCCTCGATCAGGTGGAAGCGGGCGTCGCGGTGCGAATGGCGGTGCTGTGGATGCTCGCCGCGCCCGCCGAGCCTGCGCCGTAAAAAAATCAGAAGGGGCGCCAACCTCCGCAAACGCCCGCATTCTTGTGGGGTTACAAGGGGGCTCCGCCCCCTCGTATCACTCCCCCGCCAACGGAGACGGCGCAGGGGATTGGGGCGGCGTGAGCCTGCGTGGGACCACGCTCGTTCCGAAAAAGTCTTTGGGAGAAGGAGATTCGGAGATGAGACGAGACAGCCCGCGTAGAGAGGCTGCACGGGACGGCCACGCGGCCCGCGAACCCAACAAGGGGGAATCAGTCTTCGTCGACGTCGCCCTTCTCGACGTGCTCGCGGATCGCCTCGCGCTCGCGGTTCAGGAAATCGCGCACGGCGTGGTCGAGGCCGGGGTGCACGAGGTGGTGCACGCTCTCCGTGATCGTCGGGTCGAAGCCTCGCGAGCGCTTGTGGGAGCCGCCTGCTCCGGGCTCGAAACGCTCTAATTTGCGGGCGATCGCCTCCTCCACCGAGTGGTAGTAGCAGACGTTGAAGTGGAGGAACGGGCGCTCCTCCGTGGCGCCCCAGTAGCGGCCGAACAAGGCGGTCGGGCCGACCAGGTTGAAGGCGCCGGCGATCGCCTTCGCTCCGTCCCGCGCGATCACGATCTCCACCTTGCCGGAGAGGACCTTCACGATCTCCTCGAAAAAGGCTCGATTCAGGTACTGCCGGCCCCAGAAGAACTTCTGCACCGTCGAGAGGTAGAACGCGAACATGCGGTCCACGACCTCGGGCGTGATCGATGATCCGCTCAGCGTCTCGATCGTGAGGCCCTGCTTCTGCACCTCGCGGCGCTCGCGGCGGAGCATCGCGCGGCGCTTGGAGTCGAAGGACGCGAGGAAATCCTCCCACGTCGCGTAGCCCTTGTTTCGCCACTGGAACTGCACGCCGAAGCGGCGCGCGAGGCCCGCGCCCTCGAACAGCGACGCCTCGCTCTCGTTCGGGAAGAGCACGTGCGCGCTGGAGAGATCCATCCGCTTCGCGAGCGCGCGCAGCGTCTCCGCGATCGCCGCCACGACGCGCGGACGGTCCTCCGGGCGCCTCACGAGCGCGCGGCTGCCGGTCGCGGGGGTGAACGGGGACGCGACGATGATCTTCGGGTAGTAGCGCCTCCCCGCGCGGCGGAGAGCGTCGGCCCAGGCGTAGTCGAAGACGAACTCGCCCTCGCTGTTGTCCTTCAAATAGGCCGGCGCGGCGCCGATGAGCTGGTCCTTCTCGTAGAACGTGAGGTGCGCGGGGGACCAGCCGGTGCCCTCGCCGACGCAGCCCGTCCGCTCCATCGCGTCGAGGAACTCCCAGCTCAGGAACGGCGCCTCGCTCACGCCGTCGAGCGCGTTCCAGTCCTCCCGCGCGACCGCCTTCATCTCGGGGCAGACGCGGACCTCGATGCCGGCCGGCTTCTGGGTCATTCCCCGATCAATCGCACGGCTCGGTCGTGATCGCCACGTCGTCCACGTTCCACTGCGACACGATGAAGGAGCCGTTCGCGCCGATGTTGAAGCCGAACCGCACCCGGACGCTGCCGCCCTTCGCGTGCGAGGTGATCTCGTAGACCTGCTTCGTCCACTGCGCGTCCTGCACGCCGGGCTGCGCGCCGCTCTGCCACACCGGCGCCCACTGGTTCGTGACGGCGTCGAACACCTCGACGCGGTTCGTCATCCACGGGGAGAAATCGCTGTTCAACCAGCGCCAGAACTGCAGGTAGACCTTCGACGCGGCCGGGTCGACCGGGATGCTCGGGCTCGTGAGCCAGCGCGTCGGGTGTTGCATCGCCTGCGCCGCGTTGCCGCCGATCACGACGCCCGCGACGCCGTTGTCCGCCGTCGCCGTGTGATCGCTCGCCGGATCGGGGTTACCGTAATTCTGGCCCATCGAGGCCTTCGCCGAGGCGATCGCCCACTCCTGATCGAGCGTCCAACCGGCGGCGTTGTCCGCGAACGGCTCCTTGAAGAACACCTGCGCCGCGGTGCCGTTGCAGTTGTCGTCGCCGACCGTGTCGCACAGCTCGGAGGCGCCCGCGGAGGCGTTCGCGATGCACGAGAGCATGCCGGCCTGGCACGTGATCGTGCCCGCCGCGCAGATGCCCTGGAGGCCCGTGTTGCACATCGCGCCGCCGCCGGGGTTGCCCTCGTCGATCTGGTTGTTGCAGTTGTCGTCGAGGCCGTTGCACGTCTCGGTCGCGCCGTTGCCGCCGCTGACGCACATGATCTGGCCGGCGACGCACGTCGTCTTGCCCTGGTTGCACGGAGGCGGGCCGCCCGCGTTGCAGTTCTGGCCGGTGCCCGCGGGGTTGTCGTCGATGACGCCGTCGCAGTCGTTGTCGATGCCGTCGCACACCTCGGCCGAGCCGTTGCCGCCCATGCACGAGAGCGAGCCGTTCGTGCACGTGAGCACGCCGGCCGCGCACGCGCCGGGCTGTCCGGTGTCGCACATGCCGCCGCCCCCGGGGTTTCCGTCGTCGATCTGGCCGTCGCAGTCGTTGTCGAGGCCATCGCACATCTCCGGCGAGGGCGAGACCTTCGGCACGCAGGAGATCGCGCCGTTCGTGCACGTGACGGTGCCGACGGCGCACGCGCCGGCGAGGTTGGTCGCGCAGTCGGCGCCGCCTTCGGGGTTCCCTTCGTCCACCTGCCCGTTGCAGTTGTCGTCGAGGCCGTCGCACGTCTCGGGCGACGGGAACACGTCCTGCGCGCACAGGAACTGGCCGCCGACGCACTTCTCGATGCCGGCCGCGCACACGCCCTGGAGCGGGAGCGTGCACGCCGCGCCGCCGCCGGGGTTGCCGTTGTCGATCTGGCCGTCGCAGTCGTTGTCGAGCTGATCGCACCCCTCCGGAGCGGGCGTCACCTGGCCGATGCACTCGCCCCACGAGCCGTTCAGGCAGGTCTGCGTGCCTTGCTTGCAGAGGCCGACGTTGATGGTCTCGGGCGGGCCGGAGTAGCAGAGCTGCGTCTCGCCGGATTGGCAGCCGTTGCAGCCCTCGTCGACGATGCCGTTGCAGTTGTTGTCGAGGCCGTCGCAGATCTCGGTGGAGGGGATGCAGGTCACGCCGCCGGTGCCGCCGGTGGGGATGGTGGTGGTGCCGCCCGTGGAGGTCGTGCCGCCCGTGGAGCCGCCGGTGCCCCCGCCGCCAGCGTTGGTGTCGAGCGGGAGCGCCTCTCTGCCGCACCCGATCAGACTGGTGAGGTTCCATGCCACGAGTGCCGCGGCGCCGAGGCCGCCGAGAGAGGTTCGCAAGCTCATGGAGGCGAGCATGCGGCGGTGCAGCGTGCGCGTCAAAAACCTCGCGAATGTCGAGGGCGAAACGTTCTCGCGCTCCCGGGAGGACCGAGTCGCCGGAGGGTCACGCCCTCGGAGCGCTCAGACTGTATTCACAGGCTCGGGTCGGCTCGGGCAGCCCCGCGAAGGAACGGCGGTGACGGGCGATCTGGCGTCATCCTGCGACGCGGATCGAAGGGCCGTTCACGATCTTTCGGATCTCCGCGAGCGCGGCCTCCGTCGCGAACGGCTTCTCCAAGACCGGGCGGCCCGACTCGCGGAGGAAGCGCTCCACGTCCGCGCCGAAGCCGACGCCCGTCATGAACAGAAAGGCCGCGGCCTGCGCCGAATCGTAGGCCTTCACTTCGCTGTAGAGGCGCTCTCCGCTCATGCCGGGCATGCGGAGGTCGCACAGGACCACGTCGAAGCGGACCTCCGCGCGCGGGAGCGTGACGCCGGAGACCAGCGTCGTGCGGCCGGAGATCACCGGGCCCGCTTCACGAATGGCCTCGGGGAGAAGGAGATCCAGCGCGTCGCGGCCGTTGCCGACCACCGTCACCGCGTGGTGCGCGCCGATGCCCTCCGCCAGCGCTCGCGCCAGCGCCGGCTCGTCCTCCACGATGAGCACGCGGACGCGCGCCTCACGGGCCTTGCGCGCCGTCTCCCGCTCGCGCGCCGACGAGGTGGGGGCGCTCACCGGGATCAACGAGGACGACCCCGAAGGCGTCGCGCTGGAGATGGGGCCCTTCGCCATCGGGAGGCGGATCGTGAAGCGGGTGCCGCGCGCCGTGCCGGGGACCGGGCTCTCGCACTCGATGGTTCCGCCCGCTCGCTCGACGATGTCCTTGCTGATCGAGAGGCCGAGGCCCGTGCCGACGTCGGGGCTCTTCGTCGTGAAGAACGGGGTCCAGATGCGGTGCTGGTTCTCGGGCGCGATGCCCACGCCCGTGTCGCTCACCTCGATCGCGACGTCCTCGTCGATCACGCGCGTCGTCACGGTGATGGTCTGCGGGACGCGCGGCGACATCGGCTGGCTCTCGGGGCCGCGGCGCGCGATGGGGCCCGTGCCCGGCTTCGGGATGGCCTGCGCCGCGTTCACGAGGAGGTTCACGATCACCTGGCCGAGGCGGTTGTCCTCCATCAGGACGGGCGGCACGTCGCCGAGATCCCGCTTGATGGACGCGCGCTCGATGATGTGGCCGCGCGTGAGCGTGAGCGCGCCCTCCACCGCGCGGTTCACGTCGATCAGCGTGCGCTGGGCGCCCTCGCTGGGCGCGCTCGCGAAGAGGCGGAGATCGCGGGCGATGTCGACGATGCGGCGCACCGAGTCGCGGAGATCGCGGACGAGGCCGGTCGCCTGCGTGCGCGGGCCCTCCGCGAGATCCGCCGCCGCCGACTGGAGGAGGCGATCCAGCATGTCGATGCCGAGCAGCACGAAGGCCGCCGGGTTGTTGATCTCGTGCGCGACGCCGGCCGCGAGCGTGCCCAAGGTCGAGAGGCGATCCGCCTGCACGAGGCGGCTGCGCGCGGCCTGCTCCGACGAGACGTCCGCGAGCACGCCCTCGATCGCGACCACGCCGCCGCGATCGTCGAGCATCGGGTACACCGTGCCCTGGACCGCGATCTCTTCGCCGTCACGACGACGGAGGCGCGCCTCGTACGGGGCCGCTCCGTGGCCCGCGCGCGCCGCGTCGACCGCGCGCTCGAAGTCGAGCGAGCTGTCCGGGTCCGCGTGCGCCCGGAAGAGGAAGTTCGGCGTGCACAGCGCCTCCGCCGTCGGCCAGCCGAGCAGGCGCTCCGCGTGGCGGTTCAGGTACGTGAGCTCGCCCGTCTTCGGATCCAGGCGGAAAATGAGGAGCGGCAGGTTGTCGAGGACCGCGCGGTGCTGCTCCTCCAGCCGGCGGATGTGCGTGAGGTGCTGCGCCGCTTCGTCCTCGGCCTTCACGACCTCCGCGTGGTCGCGGAGCAAGGCGTGCGCGGCGACGACCGGATCGTCATCCAGGGACGTGACGGTCGCGGAGACGGTGCGCGGGCCGGCCGGCGTGAGCAGGTGCATGCGCGCGCCCTGCGGGCCCGGCGGATCGCCGCCCGGCGACGCCACCTGCACGAGCAGCGAGCGCACGTTCATGCCGAGCAGATCCCGCCGCGGTCGGCCCGCGAGCACCTCCGCCGCGGCGTTCGCGTCGGTGATGCGATCGTCCTTGTCCCACGAGATCATCGCGTCGCCGCTCGTCTCCAGGATGAGCGCGAGCCGCCTGTCGCGCGCGGCCTCGAACGCGCGGCGCATGTTGGCGCCGATCACCTCCGCGACGTCGTTCAGGATCTGCATCGGCGCCTTGCGCGCGCCGTCGAGCTCCCGGAAGCCGAACATGAGGCCCGCGAGCACCGTCTCCTCCCCCGGCGCGCGCACGGGCAGCTCCACGTACGAGAGGAAGCCGCTCTTCGCGAGGAGCAGATCCGCGCCGGAGCCCGCGCGCGTGTCGTCGCAGATGAGCGCCTTGCCCTCGATGTGGATGGTCTGGATGATGTGATCCGTCTGCGGGATGCGCGCGCCGAACACCGCAAAATCGGGGCGCTCCTTGCTGATCGAGTACACGCGCACGTGGGCGTCGCCGTCGCGCACGATGAGGCCCATCGCGCGGACCTGCGTGTACTTCGCGACGACCTCGGAGAGCTCCTCGAACACGCGCCGGTGGAGCAGGTTGTGGTGGCGCGCCCCGATGCCGAGCACGGCGTTCTGCACGCGGAGCCGCAGCATCCGCTGCCGCAACATCTCCAGGGTCTCCGCCGCTTCGTTCGTACCGCTCATTGCTTCGCCGGAGCAGTGCCGGCCTCCGCGCACCGTTCGATCAGTGCCGCCATCGCGTCACGCCGCGCTTTGGGAACCCCGGGGCGCGATCGGTACGCATCATAAGCGCTTCTCGCCGCGTTCGGATCGCCGACCGCGCACGACGCGACGATCCGGAGCCGCCACGCCTCCACCTCGACGCGCGCCGTCGGCAGCTTGCGAGCGAGCGCGAGATCCAGCCGCCGCAGCGCCTCGCGGTACTCGGTCTGCACCACGAAATACCGGGCGAGCAGGTAGTGGGGCGTCCCGTCCTCCGGCGCCTCGCGCTCCCAGAGGCCGAAGCTCTCGCCGGCGCGCATCTTCTCCTGCCCGTGCCCCGGCGGGCCGACGAGGAAATAGAAGACGGCGTCACGCGCGAGCGGCGTCTCGGCGGCCATCGCCTTCACCTCCAGCGTGCGGAGCTGATCCTCGTCGACGGTGCGGCTCATCAGCTCGCGGAACGAGGCCGCCGCGAACGCCCCGTCGCCGCCGGGCGAGAGCGCGAGATCCGCGAGGTCCTCCAGCGCGCGATCGCGGACGTGCTGCGGGATCGATCTGTCCGCGAGGATCGCGCGCAGCTCTTCGCTCCCGGCCGCGACGTCGCCGCCGGCGCGGATCTTCGTGCGCGCGATCTGCACCCGCACCATCTGATCGCCGGGGTCGAGCCTGCGAACGGTCGCGTACTCCGAAAGCGCGCCGATCTCGTCGCCGCCGCTGCGGAGCGCCTCCGCGCGCCCCTTGCACAGATCGACCTGATGCGGGCACCTCCGCGCGAAGAGGCCGGGCCGATCGAAGCGGGCCTTCGCCTGCGCGCGCGCCGCGTCGGTGAGCGGGAGCGCGTCGAGCGCCGCGAGGAAGCGGGCCTCCAGATCCGCCCACGAGGCGCCCGTCACTTGCGGGAGCGGCTGGCCTCCGTACCACGCGCGCACCGCGGCCGCGCCGTACGTGTCCTTCACGAAATCCACGAACGCGCCGCTCACCGTGTACGCGACGCCGGAGCTCGCGCCGAGGAAGCCGAGGCCGAACAGATCGTGCAGCTTCGGGAGGATGCCGAGATCCTTCATCGCCTTCGCCCACTCCGACGGCGACAGATCGCCTTCGCGCGGCGACGCGGCGACCGCGACGCCCTCGATCAGCCCCGGGTTCGGGAGGAATCCGTCCACGTCGCCGGCGGTCTCGAACGGCCCGCGCGCGAAGGCTCCGGCGATGACGTGCGCGAGCTCGTGGCCGATGACGGGGTGCGGGTACGGCGCGTCCTGCACGTACACCTCGCGGCGCCACGGCTTCGCGATCTGCGTGTCGGACGCGCCCATCAGCGACGCCTTCTGGTGCACGTCCGCGAACAGGTACACCGTGATCTTCGCGGGCCCCGGCGCCTCGAACCAGCGCTCCAGCCGCCGCACGTGCGCGTCGCAGTCGCGGACGAAGCGGCCGGTCTCGTCGGCGCTCATGCCGCGCGGGTGGAGCACCACGCACCGCTCGCCGTCCGTGCGCCCGCCGAGCGCCTTCGCGATCGACGCGGCCGTCTGGTAGTGCCCGAGCTCGGTCCCGAGGCTCATGTGCGCGACGCTCACGATCGCGCAGAGGACGCCCGTCAGCGCGACGCCCCACGATCGCGCCCACCGAAGACGGAGCTTTCCATCTTCCTCCGAGCGCCGGAGGTGCATCGCGAGCACGAGCGCGGCCCCCATCGTCGCGAGCGATCCGGCGCGGTACGTCCAGAGCCCCGACGCGTCGATCACCGTGTCGTACAGGGTGCCGCTGAAGTAGCCGGCGAACGGGTCGTACGCGAACACCATCGGGCTCGTGAGGAAGCGCCCGAAGCTCACCGCGGCCCCCGCGAGCGGCCCCGCGAACGCGACGAGCACCGCCACCGTGCGCCGCGCCCACCGCTTCGCGCGCCGCGACGCGATCTCGCCCGCGACGGCGCCCCACGTGCCGCCGAGGATCGCGCCGACGAACGGCCCGAGCGCGAAGTTGGTCGCGCCCGACCAGAAGTCACAAAACCCTGCGCGCGCCCCGTGGATCAGCGTCGTCAGGAACCCCGCGAGCCCGAACGCCGCGCCGATCGCGACGCCGCGGAGCAGCGAATCGAGCGGCGGCTCCTTCGTATTCTGAATCGCCGCCGCACGATCGAGGGCGGTCGCGATCGCCGCACAAGCCGGCACCACGAGCCCCGCCGCGAGCGAGATCTCGTACCCCGGCCCATCGAAGAGCGGCGCGAAACCCAGCGCAAACAGCGCCCCGGTGGAAATGAAAAATGCGATGAGGGGAGCGAGACCGAACCGCGTGACCGCAGCGCGAACGATCGATCGGACGCGCTGCGGGACGAGCGTCATGCGTCTTGGTCGGCGGTGAGCACACCGTCGGAGGGCGCTGACCGCGGCGGCTCCAGCACGATCGGCAGGAGCTCATCCATCGTGTGGATCAGCGTGATCTTCACCTCGTTCTTCACGTCGTCGGGCACGTCGTCGAGGTCGCGCCGGTTCTTCGCCGGCATCACCACTTCCTTGAGGCCCGCGCGGTGCGCCGCCAGCAGCTTCTCCTTGATGCCAGGCACCGGCAGCACGCGCCCGCGCAGCGAGATCTCGCCCGTCATCGCCACGTCGGCGCGCACCGGCGCGTTGAGCAGCAGGCTCGCCACCGCCGCGAACATCGTCACGCCCGCGGACGCGCCGTCGCGGGGCATGCCGGCGCGCGGCACGTGCATGTGGATGTCGATCTCCTTCAGCCACTCGGGATCGAGGTGCAGGAGTGCTGCCTTGCTGCGGACGAAGCTCACCGCGGTGCTCGCCGACTCCTGCATGATGTTCTTCATGTTGCCGGTGAGGACCACGTTCCCCTTCCCCGGCATCTTGTTCACCTCGATGAACAGGAGCTCGCCGCCCGCGGGCGTCCACCCGAGGCCGGTCGCGACGCCCGGGTTGAGCGCGCGCTCCGCGTTCTCCGGCCGGTAGCGGGCCGCGCCGAGGACCTGCTCCACGTGCTCGGGCGTGACGCGCTCCGGGGCGACGCTGGGGCTCGAAGGGACGTCCATGCCCTCCGCGATCTTCACCGCGGTGGCGCGGCAAATCGCGGCGATCTGGCGCTCCAGGTTCCGGACGCCGGCCTCGCGCGTGTAGCTGTCGACCACCGTCTCGATGCCCTCCGGCGTGAACTCCAGCCGCTCGTCCGTGAGGCCGTGCTGCGCGAGCTGCTTCGGCACGAGGAACTCCTTCGCGATGCCGAGCTTGTCGGTGCGCGTGTAGCCCGGCACCTCGATGATCTCCATGCGATCGTAGAGCGCCGCGGGGATGCCCGACCGATCGTTCGCCGTCGCGAGGAACATCACCTGCGAGAGGTCGAACGGCATGTCCAGGTAGTGGTCCTGGAACGTCCCGTTCTGCTCCGGATCCAGCACTTCGAGCAGCGCCGCCGCCGGGTCGCCACGCAGGTCCGCGCCGAGCTTGTCGACCTCGTCGAGCACGAGCACCGGGTTCTTCACGCCGGCCTTCTTCAGCGCCTGCAGGATGCGCCCCGGGAGCGCGCCCACGTACGTGCGCCGGTGCCCGCGGACCTCCGCCTCGTCGCGCACGCCGCCGAGCGCGATCCGCTCGTACCGCCGGCCCATCGCGCGGGCGATCGATTTGCCGAGCGACGTCTTGCCGACGCCGGGCGGCCCGATGAAGAGCAGGATCGGCCCCTTTTTATCGGAGCGGAGCTGCCGGATCGCCGAGTACTCGACGATGCGCTTCTTCACCTTTTCGAGGCCCATGTGGTCCTCGTCGAGGCACCGCCGCACGTCCGCCACGTTGAGCCGGTCGACCGTCGTCTTCGACCACGGAAGGTCGCCGATCCACTCCAGGTACGTGCGCGTGAGGTTGTACTCCGCGGACTGCTGCGCCATCGAGCGGAGGCGGGAGAGCTGCTTCTTCGCGACCTTCTCCACGTCCGGCGGCACCTTCGCGCGGCGGATCTTCTCGCGGAGCTCCTCGATCTCGTCGTCCTCCCCGGCCTCGCCGAGCTCCTCGCGGATGGTCTTCATCTGCTGGCGGAGGATGTACTCGCGCTGCGATTTCCCCATCTCCTCCTGCACCATCGAGGAGATCTCCTTCTTCACGCGGAGCACCTCGAGCTGCTTGTTCACCATCGCGAGCACGAGCCGCACGCGCGCCTTCACCTCGAACGCTTCGAGGATCTCCTGCTTGTCGGAGACGGAGGCCTGCGCCTGCGGGAAATTCGAGGCGATCAGATCCGCGAGCGCGCCGGGCTCCCGCACGTTGTCGAGGATGCCGGCCGTGTCGCGCGGCAGGTTCGGCAACAAACCGAGCACCTCGCGCGTGGCCTCGCGCAGGCTGGTGCCGAGGGCGTCGAGCTCGACGTCGCGCACGAGCGACTCCGGCACGCGCTCGATCTTGCCGCGCATGTACGGCTCCAGCGTGAGCGACTGCTTCACGCGGAAGCGCCCGAGGCCGTTCAGCACCACCGAGTAGTTGCCGGGCCCGAGCCGGATCACCTTCACGACGCGCGCGATGGTGCCGACCGAGTAGAGCTCCTTGAACGTCGGCTCATCGACGTCCGACGAGCGCTGGCTCACGACGCCGACGAGCGCGCGCTCGCGGCCGAGCAGATCCTCGACGAGGCGCACGCTGCGCGGTCTTCCGACGTTGATCGGCACGACCGACATGGGAAAGAGGACCGAGTTGCGCAGCGGCAGGATGGGGACGCTGTCCGCGTCCGGCGCGGGCGGACGGGTCGGAGGCACGCTCATGCGGCGGTTCTAGTACAGGCTCCAGGAGAGGGCTACGCCTTGGCAGCGGTCCTCGACGCTTTGCCAGGCGCGTCGGAGGGGGGACTGTCCACGGTCCTTTCGTCGAAAAATCGAGGTCCGCGCCCCATCTCCGGCATGGTGCCGCCCATGCGAAGCGCCCTCCCCCGAAGGATGCTGACGACCCTCGCGATCGCCGCCATCGGCTGCGCGGCCGCGGGTTGCGTGGTCGAGGAGACGTCGCCGGTGCCGACGGGCTCCGGCGGCGCGTCGAGCTGCGGCGATTGCACGCCCGACGCCCCCATCTGCGTGGACGAAAAAGCGTGCGCCGCCGCCTGCCCCGGGGGCCGCGACGTCTGCCACACCTCGTACGCTCCGCCCGGCGGCGTCTGCTGCGGCGAGGGCACGCAATGCTGCGAAGCGGCCGTCTTCGGCTACGCGCAGGCCGACCTCTGCTACCCCAAAGAGCAGGCCTGTCCGCTCGCGTGCCCCGGCAGCACGGTGGTCTGTCCGCTCGACAGCTACTGTCAAATCGACCCTCAGAGTGACACCTACACGTGCCGCGACACCTGCGCGAGCGGGGTCACGTGCGGATTCAACGTGTGCTGTCCGATGGGCTCCACGTGCGTGGACGGCGCCTGCAAGATGGCCGACATGACGATCGATCAGGCCCGCATGGCGAGCAGCGTGAGCGTGGAGATCCTCGAATTCGCGGCCGATTCGTGCGAGGTGGTGGAAGAGTGCGTCGGCGGGCCCGGCAAGCGGACGCTCCTGCGCTTCGATCTCGTGACCCCCAACATCGGAGAGGGCGACCTCTTCCTGGGCAGTCCGACCGACAATCCTCTGTTCCAGTTCAGCCCTTGTCACGGCCATTACCACTTCAGCACGTACGCGGATTATCGCCTGCGGGACAAGGATGGGAATGACGTCGCCTTCGGTCACAAACAAGCGTTTTGCCTCCGCGATGACGCTCCGAACGACCCGAATTCCACCCAGATGGCGCGGTACAACTGCAGCTTCCAGGGCATCCAGGCCGGCTGGTCGGACGACTACGAGGCGGAGCTGCCCTGTCAGTGGGTGGACGTGACGGGCCTCGCGCCCGGGAAATACACGCTCCACGTCGAGATCAACTACGCGAAGGAGCTGGCGGAGTCGAGCTACGACAACAACGTGGCGGACGCCGAGGTCACGGTGCCCGACAACACGTGCAAGAACGGGTGTGTGCCCTCGGATGCGACGTGTTGCCAGCCCGACGATCCGTGCGGCTGGGCCCAGAACGGCTCTTGCGACTGCGCCGATCACTTCGGTTGGGACTCGGCGGACTGCGGCTCTTGCCTCCCGTCGGACCTGTACTGTCTGGTGGCGTCGTCGTGCCCGTCCGGGTGCACCGCGGACACCGGGAATTGCTGCGCGGACGGCGATCCGTGCGGCCTCGGGGGCAACAATGCGTGCGACTGCGAGGGTCATTATTCGTGGGACGCCGCGGACTGCGACCACTGCAACAGCCCCGTATCCCCCTGCCCCGCCAACACGTGCCCGAACGGCTGCACCTCCGTCGACATGAGCCCGAGCTGCTGCCAGGCCGACAATCCGTGCGGCTGGACGAGCGACGGCTTCTGCGACTGTGGTGGTCAGTTCGACTGGGACGTCAAGGACTGCAGCCACTGCACCACGGTGAGCCCCGCGTGCCCGTGACGCGAGGGGATGCGTGGCGCGCATCCTCCACACTTCGTTACGAAAGCCGCACGAGTCGTGCTAAGAGGGCCGCTCGTCATGGAACACCCGAAAGGCCCCCCCGCGGACGTCGCGTCCGTCCTCCAGCAGATTCGCCGCCCCAAGCGCGCCCTCGTCACGGCCGGGATGCCGTACGCGAATGGCCCGTTGCACCTCGGCCACCTGGCCGGCGCGCACCTCCCGGCCGACATTTACTCGCGGTGGATGCGGATGCTCATCGGGGGCGACAACGTCCTCTACGTCTGCGGCTCCGACGAGCACGGCTCCACGAGCGAGATCGCCGCGATCAAGGCGGGCGTGACGATCCGGGAGCACGTCGACTCCATCCAGCGCGCGCACAAGGCCACGCTCGGCCGCTATTCGATCAGCCTCGACACGTTCAGCGGCACGTCCCAGCCCGAGTGTTTCCCGATCCACAAGCAGCTCGCGCACGAGCTCATCGTGCATCTGCAGGAAAACGGCCTCTTGTCGAAGCGGGCGACGCGCCAGTGGTTCGACCCGGTGATGAATCGGTTCCTGCCGGATCGCTACGTCCAGGGCCGCTGTCCGAACCCGAAGTGCGACAACGAGTCGGCCTACAGCGACGAGTGCGATCGCTGCGGCAGCACGTACGACCCGTCGGAGCTCAAGAGCCCGCGGAGCACCCTGTCGAACGGCACGCCCGAGCTGCGGGAGACCGTGCATTTCTGGCTCGACATGTGGAAGGTGGCAGAGACGTTGCGAGTCTGGATCAGCGGCAAAGAGAAGACGTGGCGCCGCGCCGTCCTGTCGGAGGTGCTGGAGACGGTGATGCCCTCTCTGTGCTTCGACAAGGCGCACGAGCCGGCCTACAAGGAGTTGAAGGCCTCTCTGCCCGATCACAAGATGAAGTACACCCCGAAGAAGGAGGTGGTGCTCCAGTTCAAGAACCGGCCCGATCTGGAGAAGGGCCTCGCGTTCCTCGCGGAGAAGGGCATCTCCTCGAACGTGCTCTCCGGCTGGGCGCACCGCTCGATCACGCGCGACATCGCGTGGGGCATCCCGATCACGGAGGATCCGGAGCTCGCGGGGAAGACCCTCTATGTGTGGCCCGACTCGCTGATCGCGCCGATCTCGTTCTCGCAGGTGGCGCTGAAACAGAGAGGCGAGGACCCGGCCCGTCACGTGGAGTGGTGGAACGACCCCGAGGCGCGTGTGGTCCAGTTCCTCGGCCAGGACAACGTCTATTTCTACGTGCTGATGCAGGGCGCGATGTGGCTCGGCCAGCAGGCGGATCCGCACCGACTGCCGATCAAGGGGGAGCTCCAGCTCACGGACGTGATCGGGTGTTTCCACCTGCTCGTCGGCGGCGAGAAGATGAGCAAGAGCCGCGGCAATTTCTACACGGGGGATCAACTCCTCGACGAGAAGGGGTATACGGTCGATCAGATTCGGTATTACCTGGCGCTCCTGTCGCTCGCGGAGAAGCCGAGCGACTTCGACTTTGCCAAGCTCGACGACCGTAACAAGTTCCTCGCCGGGCCGATGAACGCGGCCTTCGAGCGGCCCATCTCCGCGGCGCACTCGAAGTTCGGCGGCAAGGTGCCCGAAGGCGTGCTGATCGAGAAGGTCGTGGCCGACACGGTGCGCATCGTGCAGCGCTTCGTGAAATCGATGGAGCGGGCCGATTATCCGAACCTGCTCTTCGAGATCGAGAACTACGCGCGCATCGTCAACAGCCTGTTCACGCAGTACAAACCGCACGACGACAGGCACCCGGAAGAGGGCCGCAAGAACGCGCTCTACACGGCGTTCTACGTGCTCAAGAACCTGATGATCATGCTGTCTCCGTTCGTGCCCGACACGATGGATCGACTGCGCCAGTCGCTGAACCTGCCGCCCGAGGTGATCTGCGTCGACGAGCTGGGCAAGCCGATCCCGGCCGGCCACGAGCTCGGGCAGAAGCTGCCTTATTTCCCGACGCCGCCGGGGGCAGAGGCGCCTTCCACGTGAGCTCGGGCGCCCCCCTCGGCGCGCGGAGCCACGGAGTGGCGAGC
>JAXLYM010000016.1:0-226121 GCA_046351455.1 Polyangiaceae bacterium | reverse complement strand
CGGACGGTGGTCGCGGGCGACATGGTCGCGAGCCAGGGGACGATCTTGATCGAGCCGCGCGACGGCGACATGGCCGAGTACCTGGCGCAGCTGGGCCGCCTGGCCGATCTCGACGCCGCGGTCGCGCTCCCGGCGCACGGCGAGCCCATCGCCGAGCCGACGAAGCTGTTTCGTCACTACGTCGCGCATCGGCTCGCGCGCGAAGCGAAGGTCGTCGCGGCGCTCGCTGCTTCGTCGGGGCCGAGCTCGATCGAAGCCCTGGTGCCGACTGTCTACGCGGACACGCCGCCGGTGCTGTGGGGCCTCGCCGCGCGGAGCCTCGAAGCGCACTTGATCAAGCTGGAGCGGGATGGGTGCGTGACGCGCGATGCGGGCCTGTGGTCCGTTCGACGCGACGCTTCTTGAGCTTCGCGGACGCGCGCTTACGGTCGGGAGGTCAGCAGGAAGCGCTTCGGGATGGCGCGGACATCCGGGTTCGAGAGCTTGGTGCGCATCTCGTCGACGGCTTCGCGGATGGCCTCGCGCTCTTCGGGGAGGATCTTGAGGTAGGTGAGGCCTGCGTGGAAATCGTCGGGAGCGAACGGCTTGATTTTCGGGTTGAACCAAGAGAGGGCCGTCACCACGCCACGAACAGCGAGGCTCTCGGACACGACGATCCCGTTCACTGCGGTTCCGCTGAGGAACTCGTTCAGCTCTTTTCGCTGCTTCGAGCTCGGCGCCCCGCCGTCGGTGAAGACGATTGAGCGCAGCTCGGTCAGGTCGCGACCGCGGAGAGAATCGATGTACTCCCGCCATTCCTGATCACTCGGCGGCCGGTCCGTGTGAATCGTGATCATGATGTCGCCAAGGAAGTCGATGACCATTTCCCGGGCATTCGTTGGCTTGCTGAGGACAGGTCTCCGATTTTCCATCTTGGCCAGGCCTTACCGCGAGTCGCCCTGAGCCTACACCTAAAATGTATCGGCCGAGAAGGCCTCAGCTTGCGCCACACCGTGATCCGCGGCGCCGACCGGGGCTGCGTCTCACGTCAACCAAGGAGAGCGGCGCGAAAGAGGCTGATTGTCCATCGATCGGGCCACGGCGCGCGCTCGGTGGAGCAGCGGCTCCGGCACCTCCTCGGGATCGATCGTCGCGTCGATCACGGTGGGTCGGTCGGCCGCGAGCGCCTTCTCGAAGGCCGCTCGGAACGTGCGCGGCGTGTTCGCCTGAAGGCCGAGAGCTCCGATCGACTCCGCGAGGGTCTTGAAGTCGATCGGATGCTGGTAGCGGTTCGCCTTGAGATCATGCCCGTACAGCATGCGCTCACCATGGTAGACCATGCCGTGGCCGCCGTTGTTCAGCACGACCCAGATCACGGGCAGGCCGTACTCCACAGCGGTGTGCACCTCCATGCCGTTCATGGCGAAGGCCGCGTCGCCGGTCAGGGAGACGACCGGCCTGTTGGGCGCGGCGAGCTTGCCGCCGATCGCGGCCGTCACCCCGGCGCCCATCGAAGCGAGGCCCAGGCTGAGGAAGAACGTGCCCGGTAGGCGAGCCTCGAAATAGTGCGCCGCCCAGATGATGGAGTTGCCGTTATCCACGAACAACAGGCCATCGTCCGGCAAGATCTGGCGCAGCTCGTGGACCAGGCGCGGCGGCTTCAGCAGGGCGTCGGGCGGGTCGTTCGCGTGATCTCCGAGGATGGTCGGCCCCTGAGGACGAGGGCGTTCGGCGCTCGCAGGGCCGTTCCGAGCGTGCTTCGTGCGGTGACGCTCCGCGAGGGCCTGGAGCACCGCGCGGATGTCGCCCACGATGCCGACGTCGACTGCGTAGTTTCTGCCGATCTCCTGAGGATCGATGTCGACGTGGATGAGGGCGCGTCGGGGCGCTAGCCGCTCGTCCCAGTTGTTCGTCTGCAGCTCTCCCAAACTGCTGCCCAGGACCAAGAGGACGTCAATGTCCGCACCGAGGAGGTACGCCTCGGCTTTGAGGTGACCGCCGAAGCCGAATACACCGAGAGAGAGCGGGTGTGACTCCGGGAAGACCCCTTTCCCTTTCGGGGTTGTCGCGACGGGAATGCCGTATGCGGTCGCGACCTCCAAGAGCTCGTTCGCGGCTCCGGAGACGGCCACTCCGTGGCCCGCCAGGATGGCAGGCTTTCGAGCGCCCGAGAGCACGCGGGCGGCCTCCACGGTCGCGACCGGATCATACGGTCTCGACTGAACGTGGCGCGGACCGGGGCGGTGGAGGGGATGCACGTGCTGCTTCTGCACGTCCACGGGGAGGCTCAGATGCACCGGGCCGGGGCGTCCGGTGACCGCCGTCCGAATGGCCATCTCCACCATTTCGCTCGCGCGATCCGGGGAGGGGACGATCGTGGAGAGCTTGGTCACGTGCGAGAAGAGACCTACGGTGTCCACGCCGAACTGGGTGCTGTCCTGAAGAGGATTCTTTCCGAAGCCCTTCGTCGCGCTCTGCCCGGTCAGGACGAGCATCGGCACGCTGTCCGTCCGCCCCGCCGCGACGCCCGTGATCGCGTTGGTCGCGCCCGGGCCCGTCGTCGTCATACAGACACCGAGCATTCCACTGACACGCGCGTAGCCCACGGCCATGAACGCCGCGCCCCCTTCGTGGCGCGCCAGGATGTGCTGCGGCCCCTTGCGATTGGAGAGGGACTCGTACATGGGCGTCAGCGCGGAGCCGGGGACTCCGAACACGTAGTCGACGCCTTCTCGACTCAGAGCAGAGAGTACGGTGTCTGCGACGGTCGGCTCGTGAAGCTGTCCGATCTCAGGGCTCGCGGGGTGAACCTCCGCTGGACGTATGAGGGGAATACTTTTTCTGTTCACGAGAGACATTCTCCTTGCGTCGGTATCCTCCCTGCAGGCAAAGCCAATTTCCCGCGGGCTCAACGTCGCACCAGGACCGCTGTCGCGTGCATCCCCATCCCAGGGGACAGGAGCACGAGATACGGTCTGTCAATCGGTGAGAGCGCGGTGGCGAGCGTCATGGGGATCGAGGCTACGGTCGCGTTCCCGTGTCTGTCGAACGTATCGAGGTACTGACCCGGACGGATGGAACGCTGCCAGTGATCGATGAGCACTCGGCTCGCTTGATGGGCGACGAGCGTCACGTCCGACGCTCGAAGCCCGTGGCGCTCCAGCAGGCGGCTCACGAGCTTCGGCGGCTCTTCCACGCCATAGCGGTGCACTCCGGCGATATGCTCCGCGGAGATCTCGAACGTGACAGCTCCGCTCCGGACATCGAGCGTCGTCCCGTCCTCCAACGAACCATCGGTGTCTGTCGCGAAGTCGAGGATGACATTCTGCTGCCCCGGACCGACGACGACCGCGCCGGCTCCGTCGGCGATGGATACCGCATATCCACTGCCGGGCTCCACGTGGGGTGACATCCGCGCGCCGACCGCGACGAGGACGTACCGGGCGGCGCCTGCGCGCACCGCCTCCGCTGCCAGGATGAGCCCGCTCAAGAAGCCGGAGAAGTTGGTGCCCTGCGGTACGACCAGGGCGTCGCGTCGAAGTCCGAGCTGCCGGTGGAGCCCGTAAAGTGGGCTCGGCTCGATGTGAGAGCCCAGCACGGCGGCGCCGTAGAGCCGATCGATCTCGGATGGACTGAGCCCGGCGCTCGCGATCGCCTGCGAGGCGGCCTGCGCCATGAGCGGATCCAGCGACTCTCCAGGTCCGAGGCAGACACGCGACGCAGCGGCGCTGAACATGTGCCGCTCCTCCGCAGACCGGACCTCCGTCGGAGGCGGGTCGCGCGTGACGCCGGGCAGGGCGGCATATGCGTTACCGAGGAGACTGGGGTCCATGATGCTCGAGCAAAGCGGTCGCCTGGGTCGACGTGGGGGGCGCTACGTCATGAGCCGGGCGATCCTGGCGACTCCATCTATCGAAGCTACTCCAGACGCCCCCGGCCTTTCCACGGCCAATAAGCGCACATTCCGCGCGTTTTTGCGAGCGTCTCAGCAGCTTTCAGGGGAAAGTCACGTGGACGGAGACAAGCCTCACCCAACGATAGTACGGTGATCCGTTTGCCGAACATGTTCTTCTTCCGCCGATCGAAAGAGACCGCGGCCGATCGCGCGAGGCGCGCGCTCGTCGGGTTGAAGGTGGGGCCGAGCCGCAGCCTCGTGCTCTCGCTCATCGGCAGCGCCACCGCTGTCGTCGTCGTGCTCGTGATCGGCTATCTCACGCGGTGACGTCGCCGCCGTGAGCCGCGCGCGCGCCGTGCGGGTGATCCGCGAGCGGCTCCGGCGCTGTGATCACCACCACGTCCGTGTCGCGCGCGTCGAGGCGCTCCTCCCGCGGCGGCAAGAGGTGCGCGCGCGCTCGTGGCCTCCGCACGCCGAGCGCGACGTCTCCGCGCAGGCGCGCCGCCACCAGCACGTCCGCGAACGTCGGGTGCGCCACGTCCGGCACGTAGACCGAGAGAGGGTGGATCCACACTCGCGTGCTGATGTCGTTCAGCAAGCGTAAGAACGCGTCGCCGAGCCACGCGCCCGCCGTGTGATCCATGCACAGCGCGTGCAGCTCCTGGGCGAGCAGCATCCCGGTGATCTCGCGCAGGAGCACGAAATCCGTCGCGTGGTGCGGGCTCACGAGGCGCTCCGTCTCGGCGACGTGGATCTCCACGACCGCGGGCGTCTCCGCGTGACGGCCGCCGAGCAGGCGGCGGACCTGCAGCAGCGTCACGAGCTGATCCGCGTCGAGATCGGCCGGCGAGATCGCGCCCGCGTCGGCGGCCAGGAGGAGGAGCCGCGTCGGCGCGCGCTCGATCGCGCGGGCGAGGACCGCCGCGTCGGTCGGCTGGCCCAGCACGAGGTCCACCGCGTCGGCCGGGAAGCCGGACGCCGCGATCGCCGCGCGCGCCTCGGGCTCGTGCTCGGGCGGCGCGAGCGCCGTGATCCGCGCCACGAAATGCGTCCGCAGCGAGCGCAGGAGCTTCGTGAAGCCGCGCCGGTAGCCGATCACGAGCACGTGCACCGGGCCGCTCGACGTGCAGCGCGACAGCGGGGGCTTTGTGCGATCGATGACGCCCGCGGACGGCGCCGGCGTGAGCGGCGTCGCGTCGTTCGCGAACACGAGCAGACGATCGTGCGCCTCGATGCGCGTCGATCCCGGCGGGACCAGCAGGTTCTTCTGGTGCCGCAGCACGCCGAGCAAGATCCCGGGGGCGATCTGCAGGTGCGCCTCGTCGAACGTCTTGTCGACGAAGGGGCCCGCGGAGTGCTCGTACACGCTGGTCGCGTCGAGCGCGAGCACCTGCCGCACCACGTCGAGCACGCCGGGCTGACGGACCGCGTGGATCAGGAGGTGCGTGCTCACGTCGCCCTCCTCCACGATCGTCACCTCGGAGCTCTTGCCCGTGAGCTCGATGAGCTCGCGGCCGTGATCGCCGGTGCTCTCGACGATGATCGGGATCTTCCGCGAGCCGATCACGCGCCGCGCGGCGAGCAGCGATCGCAGCGTGCAGCGGTCGTCGGCGTCGTACGGGTCGGAGGGGCGCGGCGCGACGGAGAGGTCCTGAGGCTCGATCTCGGGCAGGACGAGGACGGCGCGCGCGTGCTTCGCGGAGGCGCCTCGGACGCCGCTCGTCGTCGTCGGATCCGCGCGGCGGACGATCACGCGGAGGCGGTGCTTCACGCCCGCGACGGCCTCGCGCACGCGCTCCTGGACCTGCTCGCGATCCTGGCCGGTCACGACGACGATCACCGCGCGCAGGCGGCTCGCGGCGAGCTCGCGGAGGATGACGTCGCCGTGCGTGCCGTAGCCGAGGAGGAGCGCGTGCCGGCGCTCGAAGACCGCGAAGGAGCCGCGGCGGATGTCGCGCATGCGGTCGGCGAAGCTGGACGCGAACGCGCCGGTGATGATCGCGACGATCACCATGCCGACGAGGGTCACGCCGATGCCGAAGAAGCGGCGCCAGAGCCCCGTGTCCGCCGCGACGGTGCCGCCGTCGAGCATGCGCGTCACGGCCCACCAGAAGCCGCTGTCCTGCTCGACGTTCGGGTCGTTCACCGCGAAATGGCTGAGCACCCCGAACGCCAGCGCGAGCAGCGTCGCCCACACGAGCACGGCCACGAGCTGGATCACCGGGTGGAGCGCGAGGAACCGATCGAGCCGGTAGCCGAGGTATTCGCCGATGCCCCCGCTCTTCGGTCGGAGTCGTACGCTTGGCACGGCCGCGGAGCGTGGCACGGCCCGAACAGCATCGGAAGCGGACGCTCACGGAAAAGTGGCGGCCCGAATCGCCCCAACTAGAGTGGCCGGGTCTCCATGAAGCTGACCTTCGTTCACCAGATCCTCATCGCGAGCGGCATCGGCCTCTGCGCGATCTTCGGGCTGCGGCAGATCGTCGTCGGCGCGCGCGACGGCAGCGCGGGCACGCTCGTGCTCGGCGTGGTGAGCCTCTTCGTGCTCGTCGCGCTCGCCCTTTATTTGAAGCGGTTTCGGCAGAAGCTCGCGGCGGACAAGACGCAGTCCTAGAGCGCTTCCAAGACGGGGTTTGGGTGCCCACCTCAGCATTCGTCACATCTTCCTCGTCGAAGCCAGCTCCGACGGCCCGTTCGTCAGCGGGGGAGTGATACGAGGGGGCGGAGCCCCCTTGTAAATCCGACAAAATGCGATGAGTGGTGAGGTCGGCACCCGGTCTGCGATCTTGGAGATCTGATCTCGATCACTCGTGGCTGTAGCGGTCGTCGAACCACGGGTAGGCGGTGTTCGAGTAGCCGCGCTCTTCCCAGAAACCCGGCTCGTCTTCGGCGGCGAAGGTGATGCGCTTCACCCATTTGGCGCCCTTCCAGGCGTAGAGCTGCGGCGTGATCATGCGCACCGGGCCTCCGTGCTCGTGCGGTAAGGGGGCGCCCTCCCACGTGTGCACGAGGAGCACGTCCGGGCGCAGCGCCTCTTCGATCGTGACGTTCGTCGTGTACGGGATGCGCGTGCCGGGCGCGTGATCGTAGGCCTCGATGATCACGTGGCGCGCCGTCTCCAGCACGCCGACGGCCTCCGCAATTTCGGTGAGGCGCACGCCCTTCCAGCGGTTGTCCATGCGGCTCCAACCCGTCACGCAGTGGAAATCGGAGACGTCCTCCGTCTGCGGGAGCGCGCAGAATTCCTCGAAGGAACAAGAGAGCGGGCGCTCCACGAGGCCGTCCACCAGGAGGCGCCAACTCTGGCGATCGACGCGCGGGGAGTCGCCGAGATCGAGCACGGGCCAGTTCTTCACCTCGCGCTGGCCCACGGGCAGCTTCGGCATGCCGTCGCGGTTTTGGGGGCCGCTGCCGCGCGGGCGCATGTCGCGGAAGATGCCTTTCTGCAGAGCTGCTTGGCGCTCCGCGAAGGCCTGACGTCGCTCGAACAGGGGGCGCACCTTCTTCTCTTCGCTCACGAACGAAGAGTGGCGTCGCCCCGCTGCCGCGACAAGATCAGCTTCGAAATAAGCGCAACGGACGTCTCGCGATCAGCCGCGGCGCGCGGAGATCTCGACGGTGAAGGCGTCCACCGAGGCCGAGGTCGGCGGCGCGAACTTGCGGACCTCCACCGTCACCTCGACCGCGGGGGTCTCCTCGAGGATGCGCTCCGCGAGGTGCTGGCCCAACGTCTCCAGCAGTTTGTAGGTCTTCTGCGTGCCCTCATCGACGACGATCTGCGCGATCTTCTCGTAGTCGAACACGCGCGAGAGGCTGTCGGTGCGTGGGAGCGCGCTCACCGGGAGCGCCACCGTCACGTCGACGACGAAGTCGCGCGGGAGGTCCCGCTCGGCCCGGAGAGCTCCGTGGCGCGCGCGGAAACGAATGCCCTGGAGCCGGATCTTGTAGTTCGTGAGGGTCATCGGTTCACTTGAGGGCGATCACGACGTCGCGGTGCAGGACCGTGTCGGCGCTCTTCACGAAGGACTGGAATTTGCCGTAGACATCGGGCTGCACGCGGCCCGCGGGGATGTCGACCGTGCGGGCGATCACGAGCGCGCCGTCCTGCACGCGATCGTTCACCTTCACCGTGCGGCCGTCGTCGTCCGCGCTCCACGCCGAGAGGCCCGTGAGCACCTTCGCGCCCTCGGGCAGATCGACGCGGAGATCCACGACCGACAGCGTTGCCATCGACTCCGAGATGTAGATCGGCGTCTCGCGCACGGGGAGCTGCGCGAGGCCGGACAGGCGCAAAGCGAAGGGCGGCGAGATCACGAGCTCGGGGCCGCCGGAGCCGGCGCGCACCTTCGCGAAGTTCGGCATCCGCACCTTCATCTGCAGCATCAGCGGGCGATCGAGGTCGTGGAGGTTCTTCACCTCCAGCGTGTCGATGAGCGCGCCCGGCAAGACGCGCGGCAGGAGGCGCGCCTCCACCGTCTCTTGCACCTGCGACTCGGGCAGGCTCTCGAGCACGTTGCGGAGGCTGATCGCGATCTGGCCCTCGTACTGCTGCGTGAGGCGGATCGTCGCGGAGCCGTCCTCCGCGAGCTTCGCCGTGCCGGAGTTGGTGACGCCGTCCTTCGCGCCGGTCGTGGGCGTCGTCTCGCGCGGGGCGCCGGGGACCAGCACGATCGCAGGCTGACCGCGCATGCCGCTCGGCAGGTAGCCGAACGGCGCGAACTTGTCGCGCACCACGAGCCAGTGCACGCCCGCGTCCGTCTTGATGCGCACCGCGAACGAGCTGAACGACTCGACCTCGCTCATCGGGCCGAGCGGCGGCGGCGCCAGGCGATCGCGCACCATGCCCATCGACGCGTCGATGCCGAGGAGGCGGCAGAGGTAGAGGAACGCGTCGGTGCGGTCGCCGCTCTTGCCCATGATCGCGCGGCGCGGATCGCCCTCGCGCGTGGGCTCGATGTTGGAGACGACCCAGCGGTACGCGCGGCGCGCCTTCTCCTCCGAGCTGATCTTCGAGACCTTCTCGGCGATCTCCGCGGCGGAGGGCGTCGCCTTCTTCGGGGCTGCGGGCTTCGCGGTCGCCGTGGCGGTGGCGGCGGGCGCGTCCGGATCGGCTTCATTTCCAGGCGATTTCGCGTCAGCCTCGTCCGAGCCTTCGACGTCGGCCTCGGACACGATCTCCAGCGCGCGCTTGAGGAGGCGCGGATCGCGCGGCGTCTCGTCGGTGGTCGCGTCGATGAGGCGCGCGACCGTGTCGTCGAGGTGGATGCCCCAGCCGATGCGCACGTTCGGGAGGAACTCGGCGATCGGCGCGCTGCCCGGCTCTTCGGGGAGGGCGGGGCTCTTGTCGACGCGCCAGTCGCGGATCACGAGGGCGCCGCTCTCGGTCACGGTCGGCTTCGGCACGGGGCCGCCGGTCTCGATGTCGAGCGGCTTCGAGCGCGGCGACACGACGATGAACTCGCTGCGCCAGTAGGGCACCTTCTCCTCGCGGAACAGCCACCGCGGGCCCTCGAACATCTTGCCGCCGCGGCCGTCGCCTCGCAGCGTCGTGATCATCTCGGTCTCGATGTAGTCGCCCACCTCGAGGTGCGGCATCGTCACGGTCGGCTTGCCGGGCACGATCTCCGGCTCCATCACGGTGCCGTCGTGCTTGATCGTGCGGGCCTTCAGCGTGAGGCCGCGCAGGCGCTGCTCCGCGAGCTCCTGGATCGCCTCGCGCGACTGCACGCAGATGATCTCGTGCTCGAGCATGCGCGCGGACCCGTCGGGGTGCACCCAGAGCGCCGAGTAGTCGAGCACGCGCGCCGCGGTGCCGGGCATCTTCTGGTCGCTCGCCTCGTACTGCGCGATGACCTTCTTGCCGTCGATGCGGTACGGCGCGAGCTCCGTCATGCCGTCGAGCAACTCGGACGCGTCGCGCAGCGCCGAGGGATCCGCGCCCGCGTGGATCGCCTCCACGATCGCCTTGCGGATGGCCTTCGCGTCGCCGGCCGCGAACCGGGCGTCCGCGAGCGCGAGCCGCGCCGTCTCGCTCTCCGGGTTCTTCGCCTGCGCGCGCTCCAGCTTCTCCATCGACTCGCTGCTGTTGCCCGCGCGCACCAGGAGATCGGCGATGCGGAGCGCGATGTCGCGGCGATCCTTGCGGCGCTCGCCGAGCTTCTTCAGCTCCTCGATCGCGGTCTTGTAGTCGCGGCGGCGCAGCGCGCGATCGAGGTCGATCTCCGAGTCGTGATCCAGCTTCTGGATCCGCGCGGCGACCTCGTCGGCCTTCTTGAGGTCGCCCTCGTCCTCGTAGAGCGCGAGCAGATCCGGCAAGAGATCCAGATCGTCCGGGAACCGCGCGGCCGCCTCTTTCAGCGTGCGCGCGCGCTCCGGGCGCCACCCGAGCTCGCCGTACATCGCGGCCAGGTTGCGCGAGAAATCCGGCACCTCGTTGAAGCGCTCCGCGAGCACCGTCATCTTGTGCGTCGACTCGGGGATGCCGCTCTTTTCAGCCTCGTCGAGCACGAGCCACATCTGCGGCCACCACAGATCCGGGTCCTTCTCGGCCGCGCGCGTGCGGATCTCCTTCACGAGATCGCGCGCGTCGCCCTGCGGGTAGATCGGATCGCGCTCCACGAAGGCCGCGAGCACGCTGAGCGCGGGCCCGGTCGCCTTCGCGCGGTCGTCCGTGAGGGGCGCGAACAGGACCGACGCCACGTCGTCCTGGCCCTCGATGTGCGCGAGGTACGCGGCGAAATAGCGGGCGATCGGATCGCCCGTGTCCAGCGTCGACTCGGGGCGCGGCGTCCCTTTCTGCGAGGGCACGCCCACGGCCGCGAGGAACGGCTCGATCGGGTTCGGATCCGCCAGCACCTCGGGCGGAACCAGCGCGTACGGCGGCGTCGGATCGTCCGAGGTCGTCACGTCGAGCGGCAGCCCCTGCGGCGTCATCAGCCGGATCGCCGTGTCGGCGCCTCCGACGCGGGCGAGGATGCGGTGGCGCCCCGCCGCGAGCCGCACGCGCGCGCCGAACCGGGGCCAGATCCCCCACTGCCGCGTGTCGCGCGTCAGCACCTCGCGATCGTCGACGAACACCGCGAGCGCCGCCTGCACCGCGATGATCGCGTCGCGATCGGCAGGCACATCCACGAACGTCTCGACGTAGTAGACGCCGCTCTCCACGCTCTCCGAGGGCCGCAGCGCGCAGCCGTGCCGCTCCACCTTCACGATCTTCGGCGGCTCGGATCGCCGCGGATCCTTGTCGAACACGAGCGGCCACGGGCCGGCCTTCTCCGCGGCGAAGTGCGTGCGGTGATCGTCGGACGCGCCGCGACCGAAGGGCCCGGCGAGGCGCGCGGCCTTCACGCAGCCGAGCGTCTTGGCGGCGGCCTCCAGCGAGCCGCCCTCCTGCGCCTCTTTCGTCGTCTCCTTCGAGGGATCGTAGCCGTCGGTGCTCCACCACTCGACGAGATCGCCGCGCGCGCGCCAGCCGATGTTGCCCGGATCCGTGAGGAGCGGCATCACCGAGGGCTTCGCGGTGTCCCACAAATTCGCGACGCTGCGCTGGAGGTTGTCGAGCTCGCTGGTCGCGTACCACGCGGCGAGCGGCGCCTCCGGACGATCGCTAGAGTGCGCCGCGGTGAGCGTGTCGAGCGCCGCCTGCGCCGCGGCCTTGAAGCGCCCGTGGGCCTCGTCGTCGAGCAGCCGCGCGAGCGACGCGAAGAGGCCTTTCCCCGAGGCCGGCGTGGCCTTCGCGAGCGTGTCGAGCCGCTCGCGGGCCTTGCGCGCGCGCGCCGGATCGCCGCCGGGGAGCAGCATTTCTCCGAGGACCCAGCGGCCCACGGTCTCGCCGTTCGACGAATCGGCGGCGTCGTTTCGCAGCCCGTCGAGCGACACGTGGGCCGGCATCATCGGAGCCGAGCCGCACGCGCCGAGCGAGAAGGCGACGGAGAGGAGGCACAGGAGGAGCCCGGCGAACCGGGCCTTGGCGAACGCTCGCATTCGACGCGCCTTCTACCCCGGCGCCGACACCGGGGCGAGCGCTAGCCGCACGTGCCCGCCCGTTGACCATCGGAACGCTCTTCGGATCGCGCCGCTGGTCAAGGTCTCCGCAGGGCGGCCGTTCCGATCGAACGAATCCCACTCCACCCCGCCGAAGAGGGAAGGTCCCCCGAGCCCGAGAGGCGCCCGTGCCTCACCTCTGAACCTCCGCCATCCTCGCAGCCGCCCTGTTTTCGGCCCCGTTCGTCGCGTCCGCGCAGCCCGCCCCCGAGACGCCTGCGTCGGCGGCGCCTGTCCCCGAAGCGTCGATCCCGACAGTCACGCTCGCGAACGGCGTGAGCGCGCAGCTCGACGGCTACGTGGAGGCCCATTATTCGTACAACTTCAACCATCCGAGCAACGGAGTCACCAATTACCGCGGCTTCGATGATCGGCACGACACGTTCGCCTTCTCGAACGCGGTGATCGGGACCACGGTGGAGGCGAGCGCGCTCTCCGCGAGGGTAGCGTTGCAGTTCGGCCGCACGCCAAGCACAGCGTATCTGGCGGAGCCTTCGATCTGCGGCGCGAGCGGCTCGGCGCCCAGCGGAGCCGAGGTGTTCCGGTACATCCAGCAGGCCTATGCGGGCTGGAAGGCGCCGATCGGAAGAGGCCTGTTGATCCAGGCGGGCGTGTTCCTCTCGCCGGTCGGATAACAGGGGATCGCCGTCAAGGACAACTGGAACTACTCCCGCTCCAACCTCTTCTTCGGACTGCCCTGTTACCACATGGGGCTCCGCGCGTCGTACGAGGTGTCCGACCGACTCTCGATCTTGGGCATGGTGTCCAATGGTTGGAATACGGTGCTCGACAACAACGGAGACAAGTCCGTCGCGGCGCAGATCCTCTACAAGGTGCCGGACCGACTGACGTTGAGCCTCCTCTATTTCGGCGGCAACGAGCGCCCGAAGGACACGCCGGAGGGGAGCCCGTGGCGGCACGTCTTCGACGTGTGGGCGCAGCTCGACGCGACCTCGTGGCTGTCGTTCGCGGGCCAGGCGGACGCCGGATTCGAGAAGAACCGATTCGGCACCTCGTATTGGGGAGCGGGCGCGCTGTACGCCAGGGTGCACCCGGCGCCGTTTCTATATCTGGCGGCGCGCGGCGATTACTTCCGCGAGCACGCGGCGGTGAGCGGGGAGGGGACGGCCGCGCGGATCTTCTGGCCTGCGGACACGGTGTCTTCCGGCACGCTGACCGCGGATTTCCGGCCTGGCGTGTGGACGGGCGCGTCCAACGTGTCCGTCCGGGTGGAGCTGCGCCACGATGCGGCGGACGCGCCGATGTTCTTTCAAGGCGACGTGAAGGGCGACGGCGCCACGACTCCGTACGTGATGAACACGCGCACGCAGGACACGCTCACCGTGGGGTTGACTGGCTGGTTCTAACCGAACGCCTTCGTTACTGCCCGGTCCACGTCTCCGTAAAAGACCAGATCCATCTTCTCCATGATGTCCTCGGGGAGGCCGGCCACTTGGGATTTGTTGGCGAGCGGCACCAACGCTCGGAGCCCGCCGTTGTCCAGGGATGTCTGCAGCGCCTCGAGGATCGACGGTAGTTGCTTGATGTTGCCCTGCACCGAGAGGTCACCGAGGATCACGGTGCCGGGCTGAACCGGGCGGCCCTGAAGAGCGGAGACGAGCGCCAGATAAAACGCCACGCCGCACTCGCCGTCGGCGCCTCCGCCCGACAAATCCACCGCTTCTACTGCGAAGTCTCGTTGGGCTACCGCCGAAGTCAGCCCGAGGCGCTCCTTTGCGGACTGGAGCAGAGACCACGCCCGCAGCAGCGACTCCTTCATGCCCCTCGGCATCCCAGCCGGCACTCTCAGCTTGCCGGCGCCGGGCGCGATCGCGATTTCGATCCGGAGCAGACCGACCCTCGCTGTCTGATCCGTGAAGGAAGAGTACGCCGTGCCAGGGGGGAGCGGGTCCGGTGAGATGGCTCCTCTGCCGCCCTGCTCCGGGACCGCCACGACGGTCTCGCGGCCGTCGGCGGCGTCCATCCAGGTGAACGTCGTCTTGTGAAACTCGAAGCTACCCCTCTTCTTGAGCTGCTCCTTGACGCGGCGCCGGCCCTCCATCGCGAGCTCCAAACATGCGCGGAGCTCGTCCCGCGTGTGCTCGCCGCCGGGGAAAAGCAGCTTCAAGAGGCCGCTCACTGTGCGCTTGATCGCGTTTGCGTCCCGCCCCTCGACGTGAGAGCCGAGCCGGAACTGCCCCTCCAGCGCGTCGAAGCGGTTCTGACGCCGGAGCGCTCGGCACGCCTCTGCGAGGTAGTCCGTGACGAAGCCATAATGGTCCGTCAAGAGCGCCTTCGAGTTTTTCGGCACCTCCCACCCCGGCATGTAGAAGTGGAATCGGTCGATCACCGCCAGATCGAACTCCTTGGGGAGCGGCTGGAACAAGTCTGTTCCGGCGCTCGCGACGAGCTGCTCGACAGGCTGGTTGAGGTTGCCGATGAAGACCAGAGAGGCGTCGGCGTGCACCTGCGTGATCCCGCGGCTGAAGCGCCCGTTCGCCATGTAGTCTTTCATGATCTGCACGGCGTCCGGGTCCGTGACCTTCATCCCGCCGACCTCGTCGAACGCGACGACATCCCAGTAGCCGACGAGCCCCACCCTCCGACGAGCGTTGTTGTAGAACAGGTTCGCGGTGCTCGCCTTTCCACCGGAGATTAATATCGCATACGGGGAGAACTCGGAGAAGGCGTAGCTCTTGCCGGTGCCGCGCGGGCCGAGCTCGATGAGGTTGTAGTTCTTCTCCACAAAGGCGATGAGCCGCGTCAAAAGGAGCATCTTTCGCCGGGCGTCCAGCCGCGCGGGCTCGATACCCACGCTGCGCGTGAGCACGTCCAGCCACTCTTCGGTCGTGAAGGCGCGGCGAGCCTCACAAAACTCGTCGAAGTCGAAGCGCGCGAGCTGGATGGGCTTCAGATCGACGACGTGGAAAGGGCTGGCGCCTTTGCCGGGCTCGTCCGGGACGCGAAACTCCAGATCGACGAGCGCCCAAATCCCGCCTTCGAGCAGCCGCTCGTAGCGACGATGAAACTCGTCCGGGATATGGATGCGCGAGTATCCGAAGTTATCCATCGAGGCCCAATACTTGGTCTCGCTGGGGACGAACCGGACCTCGATCCGATCGATGAACCGATGTCGCCCGTCACGCTCGACGAGCGCTTGTGCCTTGTTGGCCTCGTCTTGACGGAAGTAGTTCTTTTGGAGCGTGTCCTTCACCGCCGCGATGCCCGCCTGGATGTCGGCGTCGTCGTCCGAGGAGCAGTAACGACCGAGCAGGTACTCCAGGACGTACGAAGGGACGTTCTCTCCACCTTTGATCTGGTGGAGCAAGTCCTTGCGAACCACCTTCCCGGCGAAGGCGTCGAAGAGCTTCCGGTCGAGCGCGTCGAGCTCCATTGTCTTTCCTACTCCAGGAATACCTTCTTGAGCTTCTTGGAGCCAAGCAACACGCCCGCGCCGCCCGCGTCCCGAACCTGGATCTCCACCGCCGAGTCCTCGAAGTCCTCGTCGATGCGGAGGCTGACGTGCTCCTCGACGCCGACCTGGAGCCGGACCAGGCCTGTCGCCGGATCGAGCGCGTCGCAGTCCGTCGCCTTTCCGACGGGGCGCCGACTCCGCGCGGTCATCACGACGACGCGCACATCCATGGTCGACTCCAAGAGGCTCGACAGCTTCAGCTTCACTCCGAAGGCGCGAGAGTGGATCTGGTCTCTCTTGGCGAGGATCTCCACGTGCGCCGGCCCTGCTCCGGCGGTCGTCGCGACCGGCTTGGCCTCCAGCGTCACGACGGGGACGACACACTCCTGCAACGACACCCCTTCGTGGAAGTACGTCGCTCCTTCCGTGAACACGCGGAACCCGGTGGCGAGCGCGACGTCCTTCACTGGGCCGTTCAGGCCGAGCGCCGTCGCGGGCAGAATACGCACCCCCTCCGCGCTCACGGCAGCGGCTGTGCCGACGCGAGAGCGCCGCTTGCGGAGCACCCACTCTCCCGCCGGCTCGGTGACCTTGTCGCCTGCGGGAACCTCGCGGAGCATCATGAAGCCATGGTCCGCGGCGAACACGAGCCGGAGCACGCCGGCCCGGACCAGTCGCTGGGTGACCGCCAACAAATCGTCGAGGATCGAGGAGAGGAGGCGGCGAGCCACCGGCGCGTTCAGCCTCTCTCCGACGTTGTCGATGTCCTCGCTGCGGATGACGAGGAGAGTGGCCTTCCCCAGGCGCCTCCGTAGCTCGGCGTCGCTCGCCTCCAAGAGGTCATCCAAGCGCAAGTCGACGAACCGATCTCCGAAGCGCTCGCGGAACCGCGCGGTTCGATCGTCCACGCCGGCCGTGCGCTTGCCTCCGAGCGAAGGCACCAGCTCACCGCGGTCGATCACGCAGCCCAGCCCAGCCTCGGCCCCGGGCAGGAGCGCCGCCATCCCGAACGGAGTCGTCGCCGGTACCACCGAGCTCGCCGCGTCGACGCGCACGGAGCCGAGCTTCTCCAGCATCTGGCCGAGGTCTCGCCCCATCTCGAAGCGCAGCGCGTCCACCAGAAAATAGGCGACTCGCCCGCCTGCCTCGACGAGGGGGGCCACCTGCCGGGCGAACACCTGGACTTGAGGCAGCGGGCCCGCCGGCCATCCGTCGCGGGCGACCACCTCAAGGAACACGGTCTGTGCTCCATCGACGGCCCCCCGGTAGACGGCGCGCGTGTGTCGCACGAGCGGCTCCAACAACGCCTTGTCCGCGCAGCTCGACTCGGCCCTTTCCATCCATCGATAACACCGATCCACACGCCAGAGGCCGCCCTCGGCCGCCGTGTAGGAGTGCACGAGCTTCTCTGCGCTCGCCGCGGTCGTCGGGGAGCGCGCGCGCCACGTCTGCTCGGCTTCCAGGAGCTCCAGGCACCGAGTCGCGAGCTGCCAACGTTCGTTTCGCTCGGTCTGGTGCAGCCAAATGCTCTTCTTGCGCAGGTCGAGCGTCTCGCGGGCCGAGCTGAGGCGCCCTGCCATGCATTCGCTCACCACGAAGCGCAGCGAAGCGACGTCTTCCGAAGCAAACGTGTCGCGCCGGCCCCAGGGGGAGACGTCCTCCGCGAGGCTCCCGAGCCCAAGCGCCCTCTCGACCTTCTCCGCCGCTGCGAAGTAGGCCTCGCGCGACTCCTCCATGCCTCGCAGGCGGTCGCACAGCCGATAAACGGCCTCTTTGTGACGTGCTCCGGCCCGCGGGACGGCGCGGACGCTCTCGGGGACGCGGTCGTCGACGTCGAAGGCGAACTCCGAGAACAGCGCCCAGCGCGCGAACGCGGACGACAGATCGGCCTTGGCGCCCGCAGCGTCGAAGCCGAAGGCTTCGCCGAGGAGCCGGAAGAGATCGCTCTCCACGCCGGCGGCCGACCGATGGCGCTCGAACAGCGAAGGCGTCGCGATGAGCTGCGCGCCGACGTCCGTCGGATCCTCCGTGCCGAGCGCTTGCTTCAGCATCGGGTACCCCCGCTGTTCGCCCAGCGCTTCGAGCTGCTCCAACGTCGGCTTGCGGCGCTCGGCGAAGAGGCGATCGATCTCCGCTGCGCGCTCGGGGATCGCCCTCCGCGCGAACGAGTCGAGCGCGTGCGCTTGGCCGTCGCCGAAGCTCCTGCCCAGGAGCGCGTACGGTTCGAAGGGCTCCCGCTGGCGCTCCTCGTCCCGCTGTCCGCGCGGCCACGGCACGTAAATCAAGAGCCCTTTGCAGTCGCGCTGATCGACGTCGGGGTGCGTGAGGGCTCCCCATCGCTCGTCCGCCATGCGCCGCGCCGCGAACATCGATCTCCGCGCGTCCACCTTCGCCACGCCCGGCTCCTCGAACGCGTCGAAGACGGTCGAAAGCGCGCCTTCCGGGTCGTAGATGACCACGACGCGGCGCAGATCGAGCGCGTCGCGGAGCTCCTTCTGGATGAGGTCAAGGATGCGTGAGCGCATAGCGGCGGGCCTCGCGGAGGAGCTTGACGAGCACGTGGGAGAGCCTGTGAAACGACGGCGAACGACGCCGCGACCCGCGGTTGTACGACAGGGCGGCGGTCAGCATCGGCTGGTGGAGCGGCGCCTCGTACGCGCGGCCGAGGAGCTGCCGCACCAGCGCCTTGCAGTCTCGTGGGACCTCCGGAGAGACGAGCGACTCCAGCCGATTCGCCGGTGGAAACAGCCCCGCGCGCCGCAACGTCCAGAGGTCGGCGAGGAGCCACGCCTCGTACTCCCGGTTCGCCACCGCGACGCCCACCGGCACGCGCGTGGTGCCTCTTCGGGCCGCTGCCTGCGCCCGCTGGAGCAGCGAGCTCTCCAGCTCCGCGGGCGCCTCGTCGTCGGCGTCGATCAGGACGAGCACCCCGTGCGCGCCTTTGCCGATCGCCGCAGCGACGAAGCGCTCGACGCCGAGGGGCCTCCGCGGATCCGGCGGGTGCTTGATCCGATCGCATCCGTGCGCGACGACGGCGTCCACCGACCACGCGTACCGGGCGGCCTCGCGCCGCTGCTTGCGCTGCAACCACCGCTGCACGAGGAGCGGCGCCGCCCGCAGCTCCCCGGGGCCCTCGACGATGCACTCGAGGTGCACCTTCACCTGCGTCATGGCCACTCCAAGAGATCGCCGTCCCACGCCTCGTGCGGCTCCGCGAGGCCGAGGCCGTTCGTGCTCAGGAGCCAGCCCACGGTCGTGACCGGGTCGAGCAGATCGAGCGTGCCTTTTCCAAGCCGATGGAGCCGCGACACGCCCTCGCGCCACTGCACCGCGCGGATCCGGTCGCCCGTCGCGCACGGACGGCTCAGCACCTCGGGCGAGTGCGTCGTCACGATCACCGGGAAGCGCTCGCGCGCCTCGTCGACGGCCGCGAGCACCACGTCGACCGCGAGCGGGTGGATCGAGTCCTCGATCTCGTCGAGCACGATGAGCGACGGCTCCGGATCCTGCCGCAGCGCGAGCAAGATGCCGAGCGCGCGCAGCGTCCCCTGCGACACTTGCCGCGGCGTCAGCGTCTGGATCGCGCCCCCGCTGCCGGCTTGGAGGAACTGGAGCACACGAAAGCCCATCTCGGTGCGGAGCCCGATCCCCTGCACGCCGTCGGTCACGCCGGCGAGGTGCCGGTTCACCCAGGCGTGGTCCTCCGGCCGTTCGAGCAGGTTGTGCACAACGTCGCCCGCGTTGGCGCCGATGCGATCCAGCGTCCCCTGCTGCCGGATCGGCGCGGGCGACGCCATCAAGTGAGGCGACAGCTCGTAGCCGCGCATCCGCGTCAGCGCGTCCCACACGGCCATCCAGAGCTGGTTCGTCTCGGCGATGAGCGGGAACAACAGCCGCTGCTGCACCTTGGCCGGCGCGATCGGCGCGTCCACTTGGAAGCCCGAGGGGCCGCGCAGGAACCCCTGGCGCTTGCGGCTCTTCTGCTCGTCGGTGCCGCCCTCGATCGGGTCGTGATCGGGGAACCGCAGCACCTCGTCGATCTCCAGCCGCCCGTCGACCGTGTACAGCCGGAACCCGTAGAGCGCGCGGTACATGCGGGCGCCGACCTGCAGGTGCATCGCGATCGCGACGCCGACCGGGTCCTCCGGCGCGGCCCCTTTGCGCTTGATGCCGAGCAGCCCGTCGCGACGATCGAGCGCGTTGGGGAGGCTGTCCGTCAAGGCCTCGCGGACGAGCTCGATCGCGTCGAGGAGGCTGGATTTGCCGGCGCCGTTGCGGCCCACGAGGAACGTCAAGTCGGCGAGCGTGAGGCGCGCGTCCTCGAAGGCGCGGAAGTTCTGGAGCCGGATCTCCTGGATGCGCGTGTTCATTCGTCCTCCTCCGTCCCTGGGAGGATGGTCTGCACGGGGGCGACGGCCCGTCCTTTCGCGCGGGGTCCGCGCGGCGCCCGCTTCTTCGGGGCCTCGTCGACGCAGAGATCCTCGCGGCCGTGCGCGATCGCGAGCGAGCGGTCGGTCTTGCACTTCGCGAGGACCTTGTCTCCGCGGAGCCGCAGCGCGAGGTGCGCCCAGTCGAGATCGCCTTTTTGCAGCGCGGCCCACGTCTCGGTGAGGGAGTCGCGCCACTTGGCCCATCGGAACGCGAAGTGGAGCGGCGCCGCGGAGACGACGAACCCGTCATCGGGGTGCGGCTCGTAGCCCCAGCGGAGCAGGCGGTCGAGATCGTCGTGCAACCCTTGGCGCTCCGCGATCTCTCGCTCCAGCCGCCGGAGCCAGTCCTGCGTTTCCTTCGGGGGGCTCTTCTTGTCCCGCTGGAGGATCTCTCGCTCGTCGCGCAACGTCTCCACGTGGGGGCGGAGCCGGTTCACCAGGGTGGGCAGCGTTCGGCTGTCGAAGCGCGGCGCATACAGCCACGCGACGAAGCCGCCGGACGGCGTGGAGAGGGGCCAGTAGATCGGGGCCTGGCGCCGGCTCTTCGAATAGCGGTCGAGGTGGTCGGCGAAGAAGTGCTTCGGCTCGCGCAGCCACACGTCGAGGGACGCGACGCCGAGCGCGTCACACAGGTCGTGCTCCCAGTCGAGGCGGGCCGCGCCGAACAGGTGATCGAGGACGGCGCTCACCCGCGCGAGGAACGTGCCCGCGGGGCGCACGGTGGCTTCGTCGTGCAGGCTGTCGTCGAGCAGCAGGCCGTCCCACGCGACGGAGAGGGGATACTCGCCGGCCTGGATCTCCCAGGTTTGCGTCGGATCTTTGGGGAGGTCGGTCGGGTGGTTGCGCGCGGCGAGCCAGGCTTCGGAGGCGATGCGGTGCTCGGTGGCGGGCAGTCCTTCCGCGTTGACGAGCTGGCCGAGGGGGCAGGGGGGCAGGGGATCGAAGGCGTCTCGGAAGGTGGGAATCCACTCCGGGTGGGCGGCGAGGCGAACATCCCACCGGCCGAAGGCGGCGCCGACCGCGTAGCTGACGATGTCGGCGGCGGCGCGGTGCAGGTCCTCTTTTCGCAGCAGCCGGAGCGAGCGGCGCGCTTCCGCGATGCGGGCGGGCGGCGCTTGAAAGAGGCGACACAGCGTGGCCTCGTCGCGGAGTTTGACTTGTTTTTTGCGGCGGTGCTCGACGCGAACATCCATCTCGGCGTCGAGGCCGCCGGGCAAGCGGGCGCCGTCGAGGGCCTCTTTGGTGAGGTAGGACGTCTTGAAGACCTGTTCGTCGATGGGCTCCGTGCCTGGGAGGGAGGCGAGCGGGGGCTCCAGCTCTTCGTCCATGACTTGCCGATCGCGCTCGGAGAAGCCGTATGCGCGTGCGACGATGTCGTCGATCTCGGCCTGGATGGCGGCGAGTCGGGACACGCGATCTTCGCGGGCGGCCACGCGGGCGGAGGTGGCGGCGGGGAGAGAAGAGGCGCAGGTGCCATCGGAGAGAGGAAGGAGCACCGGGGGGATGGCAAAGGCCACGACGGATTCGCCGGTGTCGTCGTCTTCGATCTGGCCGAGGCGAACGATCTCGACGGCTTCGCGAGCGAGTTTGTCGAGCTGGGCGAGCGATCCATTACCCAACGATGGCCATGGCAGCTCGCGCACCAGGCCGATCTCATAGGACTTGGATATTGAACTGGGAGAAAAGTCCGTGGTTTGCAGTCTCGGAAGCAGCAAGAGAAAGGAGGCAGTGCTGTTGAGCGTGGCGAGTAGCGCGCCTGTGCTTGTGCCTTCGGGCGCGAATGCCGCAGGACCCTTATGTCCAAATGCGCACGCTAGCGGCAGAGCTCTCGGGGAGAGGCGGAAGTTAGTACGCTGTTGCCAAGTCACACCTGGTTGGCCAAACCAGTCAACGCTGCCCCGCCGCCACCCGACCGACGATGTGGGATGAGGTTCGCTACCACGAATTACGAGGTGGACGTCGTCCCAATATGGACGGTATTCGCCACCTTTGGCGATCCTCAGCCACCGTGAGCCTAGTCCGATTGTGTTCGCCGCCACCTCTGACGCAGCTCGGATGAAACGTTCGTCGTCGCCGGATTCTGCGCCGACCTTGGCATTGCCTCCAACCCCCTCGAAAGTGGCACTCTCCGCATAGCGAGAAACAAGAGAATCGGACATCCAGTATCCGAACACAAACGCCGGGAGTCGATCAAAGCGCTTGGCGTTAACTACGCTCACGGAGCGATGCGCCGACCCGGCACGCAAAGCCTCAAGCAGAATATCGGATTTTCGTCGAGTCTTTACCAGCCTAACCCAGGTACTACTTCGCGACGGGTCAGCACCGGATCCAACCACGATAGCGGCTGTCTCTACCTTTGCGTTGAGCGCACCATATCCAAGATCGGCCGCAACGACGATGTGGCCAATGTGCTGTGCGATCCTCTGCCGTAAGGACGAAAGAGACGGGAGCGTCAACCAAGCACGTTTGGTAATGGCACCCACAAGGCCACCGGAAGCTAGCATTTCGAGTGTTCGCTCGTAGAACATAGAATCGAGCTGACTACTTGCATTCGGATAGGCACCCGATAGCACGTCGGTTGTGCTTTCCGTTGGCTCCCCGAACGGAGGATTCATCAGCACCACATCGTATTTGATCCGGCTGATGTCGAAGAACTCCACCCCATGCCGCACCGCCTCCGCGAACAACCGGCTCCGGTAGTGCTCTTTCTCTTCTTCCTCTTCCGCCAGCGATCCGAGCGCCGCCAGCACTTTGTCCTCCGCCTCCCGCCAGAACCCTTCGTCGTCGGCGACCGCCTGCACCTCCGCGAACTCTTCCAGCGTCGTCTGCCGAGGCTGGTCGAACTCCGCGAACAGCACACCGCTCTTTCCCCGCTGCTCGTGCTTCCACGCCACATAGCGCTTCTTCAGCGAAGCGACCGTGTCGGCGACGGCCGTCTCCGCCCGCAGCAGCACCCCCATCTCTCCGATCTTCGCGAATAGCTTGTCGACCAGCTCCCCCAGAAAAGGCGGGTTCAACCTCTCCCGCAGGCGCTTCTTCCGCTCCTCGTCGTTCGGCAGCGCGCGCGCCGCCACGAGGTGCATCTCGGTGATCGCCGGGCGCTCCTTCGCCTTCCATCCTTGCTTGTTCCAGCTCCGGTGCGCCCTCAGCCAGAGAGCCAGTCCCGCCTCTTGAATGCACCGCGGATCGATGTCCACGCCGTGCAGGTTGTGCGCCAGAATCAGCCGCGGGATCTCTCGCTTCAGCGCCGCTTCGTCCGCGAATTCCTCCCACAGCGGGGTCCACGCGTCGCTCCGGTGTACGCGGCCCTCCCACGCCTCCAGGTAAATCGTCTCCAGCAGATCGAAGACGTACAGAAGGAAATGACCGCTCCCACAGGCCGGATCCAGCACACGAAAGCTGCGCGGATCCCGCGGAGAGGGGCTGTCCGACACTTCGGGCTTGAGCAGGAAACGGCACTTCTCCGCGAGCGACGTCCGCCCCCCGGTCAGCTCGAACCAGAGCCGACCCAGCGTGTTGTCCGTCAGGAACTCCACCACCCACCGCGGCGTGAAGAACTGGTTGCGCACGGCCAGCTCACGCGCGTTCCTCGGCGCGTCGTGCTCGCGCATCTCCTTGCGCTCGTCGGCGTCGTTGTAATCCTCGAAGATCCACCCCAGCGTCTCGTCCTCTTGCCACAAATCGAGGATGTCGGCCGAGTTGATCGCCGCGAGCACCGCGCCGAGCGCCCGCGGGGTCGGCGTGATCAGCGACGCCGCGCTCCGCCGATCGAACACCGACGGCAGCTCGCTCGAAAGCTCGTCGTAGAGGCGGTTCAAGTAGACCGGATACGCGTCCTCGCTGGAGCCCAACGCCGTGTCCGCGAGCCGCATGTACACGCGGAACCCCTCGGAGCCGATGCCGGCCCGCACGCTCTCGCGCAGGATCCCCCGCTCTTCGGCCATCCGCAGCGCGCACAGGCGGTGCACCACGGTGTAGCCGATCTCGTACTTCATCTCGTCGTACGCCGCGCGCGCGCGCTCAGCCTCGCTCGCCCCGGCGGCCGACGTGGCGAGGTGACGGTGCCACTCGCGGAGCATCTCGGCGGTCGTCCGCTGCGACGCGCGCAGGTGCGTCATCTGCTCCATCGGCCTCGGCACGCCGGTGCGAGGATCGAAGCCGTACGGCGCCTCCAGCGTGGCCCCGATGTCGCCGGCGTCCTTCTTCTTCCGGTCGCCGCCCAGCTCGCGGCGGCAGGCGGCGACCACGCGCGAGAGGGCGTTGCGCAGGTCGTCCCGCATCAACGGTCTCCAGCGATCCGAATCGGCCCGAGCTGCACACGCTCGGTCAGCCGCGCGCGCAAATCGTCGGTCCAGCGGTCGACGTCCGCGGGCGTGGCGAGCACCGCCTCCGTGACGAAATCGCTCACGGACACGGTCTCCGCGGCGGGCCCCTCCGCGCTCGTCGGCTCGGCTTCCTGGCCTTCCGGCGGCGGCGCTTCCCGCGCGTAGACGGGGGGAGGCTCCGGCCGGGCGCGCTGATCCGCGATGCGCACGAGTCGCTCTTCGAAGTCCGCGAGGCCCAGGCGACGCGTGAGCACGCGCTGGAGCGCCGCGAAGGGATCGCGTGGGTCTTCGAGGAACGTCGCCGTGGTCAGCTCCGCCGCGATGTCCCGGCGACCGTCGTCCCCGATGCGAACCCACGACGGGCGCGCCTCCAGTCTGCGGCGGACGCCGTCGAGCGCCGCCGACAGCGCCTCCCGCTCCGCGCGGTAGAGCCCTCGGGCCGCCTCGGTCAGGTCGCGGGACGCCTCGCGGAGGTCGGCGATCCGCTCGTAGAACGTCTCCGACTGGAGCACCTCGTCGAGGGTCGTCGCCGCGGGGTGCGCCGCGAGCTCCCCCACCTGCGGGAACAGATCCGCGAGCTCCCGGGCCCGTTCGAGCCGCTCCCGCGCCGCGCGGATGTCCCTCTCGCCGCCGCCTTCGTCCAAAATCTTCCCGATGCCGAGGGCCCACTTGGTGTCCTCGGCCAGCGTGCTCTTCGTGCCGCCCAGCACGCTCGCCGCGCCGCCGGCGTCCTCTTTCAAAAGGTCCGCGCACGTCTGGAGGAACGCCTTCGCCCGCTCGTGGCCCGGCAACCCGAGCAACCGCAGCCGCGCAGGGAGCGAGCCGGTGTCCTCCAGGATCGCGGGGAAGCGAGCGCGCACGACGCGGCTGATCTGGTCTTCGAGCGGGAGCACCTCCTCCCCGAACATCGTCTCCAGCAGGCGCGACGCGCGATCCAGCGCCTCCAGCGGCACCGGCTCACCGCGCGGCGCCACGCCCACGCGGTTGAAGCTCTGCGTGTTCCGCAGCGCCTCCACCGCCTTCGGCCCCACGGTGCGCAGGACGCCGTCCCCGCTGTGGATCTCGATCTCTCCGGCCCAGAGGAGCGCCGCGAACAGGTAGCGCGTCGTGTCCTTGGACCAGCCGTACGGCGGGGCGTTGAACATTTCGAGCAGCGCGCTGCCGTGCACGCGACCCGATCCTGACGCCGCCACGAGGGCGCGGAACGCCCGGAGCGCCTCGTGGAGCGCGGGGTGTGCGGTGTGGATCGCCGTCCGGTTGCCCTTCTTCTCGACGAGCCCCAGCGGGTCGCGCTCCTTCGGCATGTCGACGAGGCGGTTGGCCTCCAGGAAGCGCACGGCCGTATCGGCCGCGACGTCCTTCTTCACGAGGCGGTAGTGCTCGAACACCCGCGCCGCGACGTCTTGCAAGTAGACCGTGGCGCCCGCGATCACCGTGGAGCCCAGCTCCGACACAGGGCGCTTGCGGCCGCGGAAGAGGAAGACGCCGTCGAGGAGCGCCCGCGCGTAGCTCGCCATCGCCGCCTGCTCGGACTGATCGCTGCGCCGCTCCTCCGCCTTGAGGAACCGCTGCACCTCCGTCGGCACGGTCCGGTCGCGGTCCTTGCCGCGGGAGCCCTCGGACTCGCGGATGAAGTTGGAGCGGCAGATGTCGGCGATGCGCTCCTCCGCGTCGCCCGGCCGCACGAATAGCCAGGACACCGCGTTCTTGAGGTCGTCGCTCGTCTGCGTGTCCGCCTCCAGCTTGGTCACGCGCGCAGGGAGCCCGCCCGGGTCGACCTCTTCGAGCTGGAAAAGCACGGCGCCCGACTCACCGGCGACGAGCGCCCTCCCGAGGCGGATGCCGGCCTGCACGAGCTTGGTCCCCTCGACGCGCGTCTCGGGGAGCGGATCGAACAGCTTCTCGAGGATCCTCCGCCGGACTTGCGCGATCTCGCTCGTCGCCGGTACGTGCGCGTCCCGCTTCTTCTGCAGCGGCTGCACCTCGTCGGAGAGGAAGACGAAGCCGGCTCCCCCCGGGGCGCCCGCGTCCGCGCGCAGCTCGACCAGGCCGAATTCTTTGGCGTCGACGATCTGTTGGAGGGCCTTGCGGACCGCGCCTTCGGCGCCGGGCGACCGCGGATCTTCGTGGAGCAGCGCCGCGATGTTCTCCGCCGTCCGCGGCCGATCCAGGGGCTGGAGGGCGGCGACCGCCTTCGCCGCGCGCACGGCCAACGGGTCCTTCCCGAGCTGGGGATCGCGGAGGATCCGATCCACCGCGTCGACGGCCTGCGGGACCTCTTTCTGGATGTCCGGCCGCAGCGCATCGTACACGTCGTCAATGGTGGCGAGCCGGTAGAGCGGTCGATCCGCGAGCGGGAGCGTACCGGCGGGGAGGATGCGGTTCGTGTCGACGAGCAGGTCTTGGATGACGCGGATCGCCGAGCGGAGGCCGGTGCCGCCGGTCCGCCGCGCCAGCGCTCGGATGAGATTGAGCACCAGATCGAACCGCGCCGGTAAGAACGGGTACAGCTTGGCGAAGTCGTCGGCGGTGAGCGCGCCGCCGCCGCCGGGCCAGTCGTGCAGGTGCGCGTGCATCTGGAGCGCCTCCCCGCGGGCCTTCCATTCGGCGCGGAGCGACCGCTCGCCCTCGGGCTTCTTGGTGAGGAGGCGGCGCGCGGTGATCTCGCGGATGTCCGTCGCTTCGAGCTCGATCGCGGTGGGGAAGCGATCCTTGAGCTTGAACAGCTCGGTGGTGTTGAGGGCGCTCTGCTCGGAGATCTCCGTCAGCGTCTGCTGCGCGGTGGCGACGAACCACACCTTGCCTTTGCCGACCTCCTTGAGCGCGCGCACGAGCCCGTCGAGGTTCAGGATCAGCTCTTTGCGGGGCGCGACGTACTGCCCCACCTCGTCCACGAAGAACACGATGTTCTCGCGCTTCGTCGTGCGCCGGATGAGATCGATCATCCGCTGCGCGACCTCTTTGACGTCGTCGAGCGGCTGGTACTTAAGCTGCCGGAACTCGACCGGATCTCGGTAGTCGTCGGGGTAGAGCTTAGGCACGAGCTGCGACGCCCGCATCACGGCGATCTGCGGGTCGTTGTGGATCGCCGTCCAATGTCCTTTGCCCGGGTAGCGCTCTTCGTACGCTCGGTGGAACTGGTCGAGCCGTCCCTCACGGAGCAGCCGCAGCTCCAGGTCCGCGACCTTCTTCTCGTTGGAGAAGCCGAGCTGCTTGAGGACCCGATAATAAAGGACGTTGGCTACGCTCTCCGCGGTCGACTCGGCGAGCTGCTCGGTGGCCAGATCGAGCATGAGGACCGCCGTGCGATGCTTCTTCGCCGCGGCGCGGATCGAGGTCGCGAGCGTGCCGCCGGCGCGGACGGCCAGCCGCTCGTAGAACGGCTCGCCCTCCACGGTTCGCTCGCGGTCCAGCGCGAAGCCCAGGTACTTGGTGAACGAGCTCTTGCCGGAGCCATAGAACCCCGAGACCCACACGCCCACGTCGGTGACGTCCCCGAGCCCGACGCCGTGCTCGAACGCGTCCAGGAACCGCTGGAGCCCCTTCGCAACCGAAGGGGTCACCTCGTATTCCGAGATCTCGTTGGACAACCTTTTATCGTCCGTCGCGGCGTAGTCGATGACCTTCTCGATCCGTCGATCGAGCGATCGGGTCTCGGTGAAAACATCCCGGATGAGCCGCATCACAGGCCCCCTACGATCTTGGTCCGGTAGGCGCTCGTGTCCTCCGGGTAGTAGCCGAGAAAGCGAAGTCCGAACTGTCCGCGCACGCTGCCTGGATAGAACAGCACGGTCGGACAGGCGATCTTGTCGTGCAACGCCGAGCTGAGCGAGTCCACGCGGAGCCACGGGTGGACATGGGCCATGTCGGTGAGCAGGACGAGCCTCCGGCCCGAGCGCGCCCCCTTCTTCCGAGCGCCCCGCGGGTCCTTTTGGAGGCGGGCAATGAGCGCGCGGATGAGCCCGATTCGGGCCGGCTCCGGGGCGTGGAAATCATCGCTCAACAGGTCCCTCATCGAGCGGTTGCGATCCTCGTGGTCGCCGGGGATGCCTGTCTCCTGCTCGATCTCCAGCCACTCCTCCCATCGATCCGAGGCGTCGACGACCTTCCACAGGATCTCGCGGAGGGACACGACATCGACGTGGAAGCCGTCGCGCTCCAGCGCCCCGCGCCATCGCGCCGCGATCCGCTCGGCGACGTCGACCGTCCGGGTGGGATCGTGGACGAAGGTGAAGAAGGGATCCGAGTGCGTGGGATCGAGCCCTCCTTTGCGCAGGAGGTCGTCGCGCAGCTCCGCGAAGGCGGCGTCGAGTTGGTCAGTCAACGGAGGGGCCCTCCAAGGTGGTGAGCACAGCGTCCCACTCACGGAACGTCCAGGAGATCCGGACCACGCTCCCGGCGCCCTGGTAGATCCACAGGCCGAGATCGCTCAGGCGATCCAGCTCGTGCCGCACGTCGGACGCGCCGAGCTGAAAGAGGGCGAAGTCCCGGTGATCGAGGATCGAGCGATCCGTCGAGCCCAATCGGTGCAGCTCGCACGCGAGCCAGGTCATCGCCAGCGAGCCGGGCCGGTACTGGAGCAGCTCGCGCGAGCCGCGGCGGGGCGCTCCGAGGAGGCCGAAATCCGTGAGGTGATGGAGCACGTGGCGCGCGACGCTCTCGCGGACGGTCTGCGACCACGGGCGCGCCATGCGACCGAGCGCTTCCTGCGCCGAGAGGAAGCGAACGAGGTCGGGCGTAGCGACGGCCATGGCGCCGCGGGCGCGCGCCGCCGGGAGGAACTGCGTGACGGCGTCGCGCAGGACGACGTCGGCTCGCGCGGCGAACAACAGGCAGAGCTGCGAGAACCACCGGCCGTTTCCTCGGGATGCGAGCAGCCTCCGCACGGAGGTGGCCGGCTCTGCTCCGTCCGTGAAGAAGCGCGCCTCGAAGACGCGCAGCACGTCGTCGAGCCGTGCGCCGGTCGCCTTGCCGAGCGGATCGTGCCCGAGGGCGCGCAGACGGAACGCCTTGAAAGGCTCGCCGGGCTGCCACGCTCGGAGCAGCGCGCGCATCTCTTCCAAAAGGGCGGTGCCCTTGATCGCCCGCGCGGTGTACGGCTCTTCGGCGAGCGCCGGGGGCGCGATTCGATGCGCCGCGGGACGGTGAATCTGCACGGTCATTCCTCGAAATACGGGATCACCCGCGCGTCGCCGCGCGCGGCGACGTGGTAGACGGCGGCCATCTCACGGAAGGTGCTCTCCTGGTTCAGCCGCTCTGGTTTGCCGAGACAGATCGGACCCACGGCCATCGACCCGGCGCTCTTTCCCGCGAGGCGCCCGAGCGCGGAGAAGAGCGCTTCCTCCGTCGTCGGCGGCCAGGTCAGCGTCGTGCCCGCGCGCGCAGTCCAGCCGGCGAGGCGGTCTTCGAGATGGAGCGGCAACCGGAAAAGGTGAAACGCGCTTGCGCGCTGGTCCAGCGGAGGCTCGTCGTGGACGCGGCGCGCCGCTTCGACCACCGATTCGAGGGCCGCGTGGACCGGCCGGCGTGGGAAGAGCAGCTCCAGCGATCGACGCGAGGCCTCGTCCGTGAAGCGCGAGCGCCACCACCCGCGGCGTTCGCCGAGCGCTCCGACCAGAAAGCGGACCTGCGCGATGAACGAGAGGTGTGTGGAGCGCATGCCGGAGCCACCTCTACCACTTCGGCCGGACGATGTCGGCGTCTCGATGGCCCATGTGAAGCCTCCGACGTCGAGGTGAGAAAGGCCGACACAGGCGCGCGCCGAGCGGCTCCACCGCCCGGATGTACCGGCGCACGTCACGCGTCGAGCGACTCCGGGCCGCATCCGCGCCGCCGCCAAGGCGCGCCGAGCGACTCGGGCCCTCCTCGCGCCAGCACGAGTCACCGAGCGAGCGGCTCGGTCCGCTGCGCGCAACGATACCTCCCGCGCATCGAGCGACTTGGAGAGGGCGTGCTCCCGTTGCAGGAAGCGCGCGAGCGACTCGACGGAGAAGTGTTCCATCTTAAAACCAGATCCGAGCGGCTCGGTCCCCTCTTGTGCCATCACGACGTCGAGCTCGAGCGACTTTGAAACGAAATGTGTCGCCCCAAAACAATCTCGTGTTGGGTTCTTGCTCTTTTCAGGGAGGCCCCTTCGACCTCGGAGCAACTCCACGCTTGGAACATCCGATTTCGATCGCCCCCACGCTTCACGAAGCGCGACCATTCCTCCGTTTGAGCGGGCGAAAGGTCGATTTGTCGCACCTTGGCGAGCGTCGGGAGGTGCTTAGAACACAGGGTATGGCCATCTCGACCATCTCGAACGACACGACCCTCTCCTCCATCAAAGAGGAAGACAACCACACTCGCGCCAGCCTGTCGGCTCACCCGCTGACGGCGGCCCTCGCCGCTCCTTATGCCACCTTCATCAGCCAGACCTGGGAGCCAGTCGTGTCCCAGGAGCGAGCGCTGGAGTACGCTCTGGCGTTCGCGACCGCCCGTGTCCTCTACGCGGACTCGGTGCTGAATGTCCTGGTCCACAAACTCGACAGCGCTCTCCTCATGCTCACTGGCAAGGACCGAGAGGCGCTTTTGTATACAAGGTACTTCGGCGACAAGCGACCTTTCGAGGTGGCGCTCGGCGTGCTCGGGCCGCAGCTGGAGACGATGCGCGGGTGGATCCCGGACCTGATGGCGCCCCAGCAGCAGCCGTTGCTCCAGGCGATCGGCGCGGAGATTCAAGCGGCGGTGGCCGACGCCGACAGCGCGGTGGCGGCGAAGCTCGCGGCCGACAACGCAATCACGGCTTTTCGGAGCACCGGCCCGCGCGCGCAGCTCGTGAGCGAGTACAATGCGCTCCGCAAGCAGACGTACGGCGCCCTCGGCAAAATGCGCCATGAGCACCCGGAGTTGCCCTCGGACTTCGCGGACTCGTTCTTCCGTCACGACATGAGCCGCAACCTCGATCGGCTGTCCGCGGAGCAGCTCCAGGCGAAGATCGACGCCGTCACCGCGCAGAAGAACGCTCTGGAAAAGAAGCGCGACGCCCGCCTCGCGCAGCAGAAGGCCGAGGCGGACGCGAAGGCGGCGGTTGAACAGAAGCAGATCGCCGCGGCCCTCGACGCGAAGAAGAAGCAGAAGGCCGCGCTGGACGCCGACATCGCGAAGATGGAAGCGCAGGTCGCGAACAAGTAGCCTGAACCGGAGTCGTAGAGGGGCGATCACGAGGTCGCCCCCCGACCCGCTCACTTCGCCGGGGAGCTCACGGACACACCGCATCACCCCACGCGGCGCAGCTCCCGTCCTTGCAGGTCAGATCTTCATTGCACGGGCACGGATCCCCGAGGCCGCCCAGCTTCGTGCACGTGCCCCGCTCTTTGTCTTGGATCGAGAAACCCTCACAACTATACCCTTCCGCGCACTGCAGATAAAAGCCGCACGGCTCTCCGTCCTTCGGTGCGGGCACGCAATGCAGCGTCTCCACGCACGGGCCGGGCGCGCAAGCGGGGTTGTCACAAATGTGGTCCGGGGCGCAGACATCGGGGCCGCCCAGCGTGCACTCGGCGCCTTCCGGCACGTAGCTCATCGGCTCGCACACCCCGTTCACGCACGTCAGTCCGGTGCGGCACATCGGCCAAGCCGAGCAGTCGTCGCCCTCGTGCAGCCCCAGCTCCGGGGTCCCGCACGTCCCGTTCACGCAGTAGCCCGACGAGCAGAGATCGCCCGGCGCGCACGCGGCCCCGTCCGGCGAGAAGGCCGCGCACGTCCCGCCCTTGCAATAGAGACCGGCCGCGCACTCGTCCCCGGAGCATGCCTGTCCGGCGCCCAAGCGAGCGGTGCACACCCCGTCGAGCGTCTGCGGATCCGGCGTCTTGCAGTACAGAGTAAACTGGCAGTCTCCTCCTCCGTAGGCGTTGCAGGCCTCTCCCTCTTTCGTCCCCGTGATCTCACACACGCCGTTCAAGCAGGAGCTGTTGTTCCCGACGCACCGATCGAGCGGCCCCGAACAGTCCTCCCCCGGCTGCTTCGTATTCAAGCACTGACCGCACCCGTCCACGCCGCCGTCGCAGAGCCCCGACTGGCACTGGAGCGACGTGAAGCAAGCCTCTCCGGCCGCGAGGGTGCCTTTCTTCTGGCCCCACGGAAACAGCAGATCTTGCCCGTTCATCACGCACGAGGGGAGCGCCGCGTCCCCGCACCCGCCCGTGCACACTTCGGCGCTGCAAGACTCGATGTCTGCGGCGGTCACGGTCACGCCCTTCGCGGTCGCGATCCCCACGCACGTCGCGATGGATCCCGCGTCGTCGAGCGCGGGCTCCCCCCACACCGAGCACGTCGTCAAGAAGCCATTGCGCACGTGCACGAGCCGCGTGCAAGCCGCGGTGATCGGATCCGCCGAGCCGCCGTTCGTCGCGCCGCACGCCGCCGACAAGGCCTCCAGAGGGTCGGTGTCGCTGCCGGACGTGGAGCCCGTCGTCGTGGAGCCGCCGGTGTCCCCGGACGTGTTGACGGAGCCCCCGCACCCGAAGAGAGCGAGCGAGACGACCGACGCGACCGAAAACCACCCAGCGAGCCGAAGCCGATTGTTCATGGGGCCGGCCGATTGGCAATTCGCGCGCCGCGCGCCATCCCCTCGATTCGAAGCCTCCCGCGCTCGCCGCCCTGGCAACTGCGTTGTCGTTCGCGCCCCCACCCCTGGCGTCGTCGTCACGGCGCGGGGAGGGGATCTCGGCGGAGGAGAAGGGATTCGAACCCCTGGTACCTTTCGATACGGCGGTTTTCAAAACCGCTGCCTTCGACCACTCGGCCACTCCTCCAGGTATGTCGTCGTGGGCTGTCTCGTCGCGCTCGTCGCCTTCCAATTTCCGCGCCCGTCCGCCTGCCGGCCCGGGTCCTCGTTCCTTACCACATCTCTCGGGACCCCGTCACGACCGTCCGTCGCCCCCTCCGAGCGGGCCGTCCCGACGAGGGCACGGCCCGCTCCCGAAGCTGGCTCACGTCACGACGAGCACAGACAGCAAGACGCTTTTTTGTGATTTTACAAGGGGGCTCCGCGGCTCCGCCCCCTCGTATCACTCCCCCGCGCGCGCCGTGTGTGCTGAGCGCGAATCGAATCCGCCATGGAGCCTCGGATCAGGCGGACGCAGCCCTGCCTTCCTCCGCATCCGGCGTTGTGGACACGATGTATCCGATTTCTTCGACGGCCTCGATCATCTCGGTGACGAGGGGCCTGTCCGGGTCGTGCTCGACGGTGACCTCGCCTTCGCGGAGGCGCACGTCCACGCGGCGGACGCCTTCGAGGTCGCCGAGAGCCGTCCGCACGTGGTGGACGCAGGATCCGCAGCTCATTCCGCGCACGCGCAGCCGGGTGGTTCGGGTCGTTCCCATGATGCTTCTTCCTTCCTTCTGTCTGTCGTTCTTCGGCGAGGGGCCGGCGCTGGTCACGTCGGCCCCTCGCTCGTGCTGACGCAGGAGCCCCGCGCGCATTACGGGGCGCTCGACGCGGCTCTCGACATCGAGACCGGCGCGGGTTTCGCCGCTCGCTCCGAAGGCCGCTCGCGGACGCCGAACCGGCGCAGGCGCAGCGAGCTCAGGAGGACCGACACGCTCGACATCGACATCGCCGCGCTCGCGATCACCGGAGAGAGCTGAAAGCCCGTGAACGGAGCGAGCAGCCCCGCCGCGATCGGGACGCCGAGGACGTTGTAGACGAACGCCCAGAACAGGTTCCCGCGGATGGTGCCGAGCGTGGCGCGCGCGAGCTTCAAAGCCGTCGGGAGGCCGCCGATCCCGCCGCGCAGGAGGGCCACGTCCGCCGCGGCCACGGCGATGTCCGTCCCCGTCCCGATCGCGACGCCGAGGTGCGCCCCCGCGAGCGCCGGGGCGTCGTTGATGCCGTCGCCCACCATCGCGACGACGCGGCCCCGCGCGCGCTCCTCGGCGACGACGCGCGCCTTGTCCTCGGGGCGCACCTCCGCGATCACGCGCTCGATGCCCAGCTCCAGGGCGACGGCCTCCGCGGTCCGGCGCCGATCGCCCGTGAGCATGGCCACGTCGAGCCCCATCTCGCGCAGCGTCCTCACCGTCTCGCGGGCGCCCGGAGCCGGGCGATCCGCCACCGCCACGAGCCCCGAAAGGCGACCGTCCACCGCGACGAAGACGGGAGTTCGGCCCATCCTCGTGAGCGCGTCCGCGCGGTCTTCGAGCTCGCTCGGATCGACGCCCGTCTCGCGCAGCCAGAGCGCGGTGCCGGCGCGCACGTGGCGCCCCGCGACGCGCGCCTCGACGCCGCGGCCCGACGCGTTCGTGAAGCCCTCGGCCGTGACGGTCGCGATCCCCTTCTTCCGCGCGCCTTCGACGATGGCGCCCGCGATCGGGTGCTCGCTGCCGTGCTCGGCGCTCGCGACGAGGGCCAGGAGATCGTCCTCGCGGCGGTCCGGCGCGAGGCTGATCACGTCGGTGAGCGCAGGCTCTCCGGTGGTCAGCGTGCCAGTCTTGTCGAACAGCACCGTGTCCACGCGGCTCGCGGCCTCCAGCGCGGCGCCGCCCTTCACGAGGACGCCGAGCTCCGCGCCGCGACCCGCTCCGACGGCGACGGCCGCGGGCGTGGCGAGCCCGAGCGCGCACGGACAAGCGATCACGAGCACCGCGACGAACCGCTCGATCGCGGTCGCGAGGCCCGCAGCGGTGGGATCGATCGCGAGCCAGACCACGAACGTGATCGCCGCGATCCCGAGGACGATCGGCACGAAGACGCCGCTCACGCGATCGGCCAGCCGCGCGATCGGGGCGCGCGCGCCCTGCGCCTCCTCCACCGCGCGGACGATGCGGGCGAGCGCCGTGTCCTTTCCGATCTTGCCGGCGCGGAGGATCAGCATGCCAGTCCGGTTGAGCGTGCCGCCGAACACCGTCGCTCCAGGGGCCTTGTCGACGGGCATGCTCTCTCCGGTGAGCATCGCCTCGTCCACCGCCGACGCCCCCCGCGTGACCTCGCCGTCCGTCGGGATCCGCTCGCCGGGGCGCACGACGAGCAGATCGCCCACGCGGATCTCCTCGGCGATCACCTCTTCTTCGAGGTCGCTCCCCGCGCGCAGCCGGCGCGCCGTCCGAGGCGACAGCGCCACGAGCCCGCGCACGGCGTCGGACAGCCGCCTTCGAGCGCGCGCTTCGAGCACCTTGCCGAGCGCCACGAACGTGAGGATCGCCGCGGCGGCCTCGAAATAGAGGTGCGGCGCCATGCCGTGCGACGCGTGCGGGAACAGGCCCGGATAGAGCCCCGGGAGGAACAAGGCCCCTGTCGAATACAGCCACGCAGCCCCGGCCCCGAGGGCGACCAGCGTGTTCATGTCGGCCGCGCGGTGCGTGAGCGCCGCCCACGCGAGGCGGAAGAAGCGACGACCCGGCCCGAAGACCACTGTCGTCGCCAGCGCGAACTGCAGGAGGCGACCGCCGGCCCCGGAGAACACGGGCAGTGCGCCGTGCGACATCGCGATCACGACGAGGGGGATCGACAGCGCCGCAGACACCGTAAGATCGCGCCGGAGCGCCCGCTGCTCGTCGTCCTCGGCGCGCGCCGCGCGGTCCGCGCGCTCTTCCGTCGCGGTGCGCTCGCTCGTCTCCGCGGGGACGGACGGCACCTCGTACCCGGCCCCTCGGATGGCCTGCGCGATGGCGGCCGGCCCCGTCGCCGCGGGATCGTACGTCACGGTCGCCCGATTCGCGACCAGGTTCACCGACGCCTCGCGGACGCCGGAGACCCGAAGCACGGCCTTCTCGATGCGCCGCACGCACGCCGCGCAGGTCATGCCCGAGACCGGCAATTCGGTCTTTTCGCTTCGGGTCGTGAGGCCGATCGCCTCCCCCGGCAAAGACGTTGTCATGAACGAATCTCTCCTGCCGCGGCGGATTGCCGCGCACAAAAAGCCGACGCACGCCGGGCTGCTCCATTACAGCGGCGTGCGTCGGTCTCGGCGCGAGCGAGGAGACTGGCTATTTCGGCGGCGCCACCTTGTGAGCGACCGTGCCGTCCGGGGCCTTGTACCACCCCGGATCCGCGTAGCTCGTGAGCCCGTCACGCACCTTGAGGACCGTGAACATCCCCCCCATCTCGACGGCGCCGAACGGCCCTGTCCCCGTCATCATGGGCAGCGTGTTCTTGGGCCTTCCCATCTCCATCATGTCCCCCATGCCCTTCTCTCCCATGGCCATGTAGCCGGGCAGCACGTGCTGGATCTTCTTCTCCACGCCGGCCTGCTTCACGCCGAGGAGGTTGGGTGTGTCGTGCGACATCGCGTTCATCGTGTGGTGCGACTTGTGGCAATGAAAGGCCCAGTCGCCCTCTTCGGTGGCCACGAATTCGATGGTGCGGGTCGCGCCGACAGGCACGTTCACCGTCGTCTCCGGGCTGCGCGCGCTCTTCGGGACGGTCCCGCCGTCCGTCGCGACCTCCTCGAACGCGTAGCCGTGCAGGTGGATCGGGTGGCTGTCCATGCTCAGGTTGCCGAACGTCACGCGCACGCGGTCGCCCTTCTTCACGACCCACGGATCGGTCCCGGGCCAGACTCGGCTGTTGAACGTGAACAGGTTGAAGTCCGTCATCACGTTCGGGTTCGGCGTCGCGGCGCCCGGCGGCACGAACCACTCGTGGAGCATCACGACGAAGTGCCGGTCCACCCGCGGCTCCTCCGTCTTCGGGTGGATGACGAAGAACCCCGACATCCCCATGGCCATCTGCACCATCTCGTCGGAGTGGGGGTGGTACATGAATACGCCGTGTTGGCGGAGCGTGAATTCGTACACGAACGTCTCGCCCGGCTCGATGTGGGGCTGGTTGAGGCCCGCGACGCCGTCCATTCCGTTCGGCACGAACAGACCGTGCCAGTGCACGCTCGTCCGCTCGGGGAGCTTGTTCGTGACGAAGATGCGGACGCGGTCGCCCTCCACGGCCTCGATCACCGGCCCCGGGGTGGAGCCGTTGTAGCCCCACGCATTGACCACCATGCCCGGCGCGAATTCTCGCTTCACGGGCTCCGCCACCAGCCGAAACTCCTTCACGCCGTCCTTCTCGGTGAACGGCAGAGCGGAGCCGTTCGGCATCGTGACTGGCACGTAGGCGGGGGAGGGGCCCGCGGCCTCCGCGCCCGGACTGCCGCGCAAGAGCGCCACCAGGAGCACCACGATCACCATGCACAGAGAGCGAATCTTCTTCATCCCATCACCTCGCCTTCGTCGGAAAAGGGGCGCGCGTCCCGAGGGCCCTCTCCAGATCGCTCCTGGCGATCCAGTAGTCGCGCAGGGCCTCGATGTGCTCGCGGTACGTGGACAGCTCGCTCTGCTTCGCGAGGAGCAGGTCGTAGACGCCGAGGAGCATCGCGGCGTAGTGCTGCTGCGAGAGCTGCACCAGGCGCTCGCGGATCGGCACGAGCACCGAGCCGTACTCCTCCACCAGCGCGCGGGCCGTGAGCACCCGCGCGCGGGCCTCCCGCACCTCGGAGCGCGCGTCGATCGAGATGGAATGCAGCCTGTTCAAACTGGCGTGCTCCAGCGCTTCGAGCTTCGCGATGGCCGCCTGTCGCTGATCGAAGATCGGCAGCTCCAGCGAGGCGCTCGGCCCGAACGAGATGCGGTGCTCGCCCCGCTCCTTCGCGGCCTCCACCTGCACGCTCACGAAGCCGGTCCACCGGAGCGTCTTCGCCATGGAGAGGGCGTATCGGAGCGACTCCACCTCACGCCGCGCGGCCGCGACGTCGAGCCTGTGCTCGATCGCCGTCCGCTCCAGGTGATCGAGCGAGGCCTCCTCCGCCGGCAGATCCGGCAGCTTGGGGCCGATTCGATAGGCGGTTCGTTTGCCCCACAGCCCGAGGAGCCGAGTGAGGCGCTCGCGCTCGACCGCGACCTCTCCCTCGGCGCGCTGCAGATCGATCCGCACCTGCGACGCGAGGCTCAGCTCGGAGCTCAGCTCGAGATCGCCGATGGTGCCGGCCTCGTGTTGTCGTCGCGCGAGCTCGGCCGCGGCCTCCGCCGCCTCCCGCACGATCCGCCGCATCGCCGCGGTCTGCTCCGCCGCCTGCGCCGCGAAGAAGGCGCCGCGCACCTCGGCGGAGAGCGCGAGCACCCGGTCCCCCACGCGCAGCTTCGCGGCCTCCAGATCGGCCGCGGCGACGCGCTTGCGCATCGGGATCATCGCTAGATCCAGGAAATCCTGCTCCAGCGTGACGAACAGCCCGGACCCGACGAGCCCCGCCCCGAGCACCGGATTCTTGAGGAGCCCGGCTTGCACGAGATCGGCCTGCGCGATCGAGAGATCCTCGAACGCGGCCCGGAGCGACGGATTGCCGAGCAGCGCGATCGACACCGCCCGATCGGCCGTCAGCTCCTGTTCGAGCAGACGATCGATCGCGGCGACGATCTCCGGATCTTCCGTGTCCCGACTCCACACGACCGAATGCCCCGATCGAGCCTCGACGAGCCGGGACATGTCCTGAAAAGCAGGCTCGGGCGAGGTGGAGGCGCACCCCGAGAGCCACGCGAAGGCCGCGATGACGGCGGCGCGCAGGGCCGATCTCTTGCGGATCATGATCTCGCTCCCTCAGCGCGCGGAGGCCCCGTGATCGTGCGCCGCGTGATCGTGCGCCGCGTGATCGTGCGCCGCGTGATCGTGCGCCGCGTGATCATGCGGAGTGGGAGCCTGCCCGGTGTGCGGCTCCGGGGCCGGGGCCGGCTTCGGCTCCAGCGTCATGTTGCACTTGGGGCAACTCCCCGGTTGCTCCGACGTCACCTCCGGGTGCATCGGACAGACATAGACGGTGCGCCCGTCCTTCGGCGGCGGCGGCGGCGCGTCGAGCATCGCCAGCGACGGCGCGCCCTCCGGAGCGGCGAAATCCTCGGGCCCGAGCGCGACGTGCGTGGACGGCGACTGGCTGCGATCACAGCCCGCGAGCGACAAGAGCAACGTGAAAATAGCGGTCTTCCACATGAGCGATCTCCTCCGGCACGGCGCCGGATCGTTCAGCGTTCGAGACCGCAGACGCGGACCCCCCTCCGCCATTACGGGCGCGGTGACCGCCCCTCCGAAATTTTGTCGGATCGCCTGTTTTTGAAGGCCTACGAAGGAGAGGAGCCGCAGCCGTGCGCTCCGGCCTTCTCCTCGCACGTGCAGTCCAGGCAGCCGTGCGTCGCGCAGGTGCCGCACGAGGCGACGACCTGCTTGCGGAGCGCCTCCCGCGCGCGGAACACCCGGACAGCGGCGTTGTTGGCGGAGATGCCGCGCTCCTCGGCGTAGGCCTTCACCGAGGCGCCCTGCACCTCGATGCGCTCCAGGGCCTCCGCGTATTCAGGCTTCAACGTCGTCGCGAGGCGCGCCACGCACTGGCACACTTGCCCGCGCAGCTCCTCCTCGGCCTCCTGGTGGTGCGCCAGCTCGTCGGCGAAGGAGGCGAGGGCGCGCTCCTCGGCGCCGCGGCGGCGGTGTTGATCGATCACCGCGTTGCGGAGCGTCCGATAGAACCAGGCCACCGCGGACTCGTCCTTCTCCAGCGTCTGGACGCGGGCGATGCCGCGGGCGAACGCCTCTTGCAGGATGTCCTCCGCGAGGTCCCGCCGCCCCACGCGCTTCTCCAGAAAGTGCAGGAAGGCGCGGTGATTCTCGACGAGGGCGGACACGACATCGGCGCTCGCCGCTCGGCGCGGATCGTCATCGACAGAGGGGCTGTCCGGAGGTGTGGTGTCGTCCTGCATCGCGCTCATCCTTCCCGCGGGCCGCGGTGAGATCGGGCCCTCCAGCGTGCTGCGGAGGCCTCCTTACCACACGCGCCCTCACGCGTCATGGTGCAGCGCGACATTGCAATCCACGCTGCATGGAGTAGCTGGATCCGCACGGAAGAAGCCACCTCGGGAGCCTCTCATGTGCGGACGATTCACCCTCGCCATTCAGTACCAGGAGCTCGCCGACGCGCTGGGCGTGGAGCCGGATCCGCTTTTTTCCGAGGCGTATCGTGCTCGCTACAACATCGCCCCGACGGAGGGCAGCCTGGTCCTCCGCGAGAAGGACGCCCATCGCGAGCTGATGCCCGCGCGCTTCGGCCTCGTGAATTTCTGGGCGAAGGACCTCTCTTCCGCGGCGCGCCAGATCAACGCCCGGGCCGAGACGGTCCGAGAAAAACCGGCCTTTCGTGACGCCTTCGAGCGCCGCCGCTGCGTCGTCCCGGCCGACGGCTTCTACGAATGGCGCCGCGAGGGCCGCGACAAAACGCCGTACTGGTTCCACCCCGAGGGCGACAAGATCCTACGTTTCGCGGGCCTCTACGAGACGTGGCGCGACAAGGCGACGGGCCAGGAGCTGCGCACGTTCGCGATCGTGACGACGGCCGCGAACGACGTCGTGGCCCCGGTGCACGACCGAATGCCGGCCATCCTCACGAAGCGCGACATGGACATGTGGCTCCACGGCACCTCCGACGAGGCCTTCGCCCTCCTTGGCCCGGCCCCGAACAAGGCCCTCACGGCACAGCGAGCCTCCCACCGAGTCGGCAACGTCAAGAACGACGATCCGGGCCTGTTGCGCGAGGAGCCGAGAGAGCCGGAGATGCCGCTGTTCCAGCGTTCGAAGTGAGTCGATCTTGGGTTTTACAAGGGGGGATCCCCCTCGTTTCACTCCCCCGCAGCGCCGAGACGCCGCATCTCTCCGCCGAGCTCCCGGAGCCAGCACGCCTCTGTCGCGACGAACGCCACGCTGACCGCGCTCCAGCCCTTGGGGGGCCGGATCGCGTCGAGCTTGGGGTCGCCGAGGTAGCGCCGGAGCTGCACGTCCGCCTCGTCGAGCCGCGCCGTCACGTCGGCGAGGGGGGCGCCGCTCTTCAGGTATTTCAGCTCCACGATGAACCCTGTCTGCGCCGCCGGCTGGCTCCGACTCGGCACCAGCAAGAGGTCGCCGTAGCCGAACGAGAGCTCCACTTCGCTCCACGCGAAGAAGACCTCGGAGAGCGACAGGAAGCTCAAGAGGACCATCTTCATCGTCTTCTCGTCGAGGCGAATCAGATCGCGATTGGACAGCTTCCTCACCACCCGCGTGAACACCATGTCGAGGAACGGCGCGATGTCCCCCTGGAGCGCCATGGCTCGCTGCGCCTTCCGCACGTGCGCCACGTCGACGTCGACGTTCGATGTGTCGTGCAACAGTCGAGCGATGGATTCCCAGTAGAGGAGGCGGATGGCGTAGTTGGGAATCCCGAGCCGCAGCCAGCCCTCCTCTCGCTGCTGCGTGAGGAGGCCCATGTAATAGAGGAGGGACACGAAATATCCCTCCTCGTGGGCCCGATCCAGCGGGAACGAGGACGCGGGCTCCGCCTCGATCCACCCTTCGGAGATCACGGTCTGGAACGCGGACGCCACTGCCTCCCGGATCGCCCCGTCCGGCCCGAACAGGAGCCGTTGAATACGGCCATAATCGGTGCGAACGTTGATGTCGAGCATGTCCCGCGGGTACCGCGCCGGCGGCGTCAGCTCCTTGAGGAAATAGAGCACCATGTCGGGGTTGAAGATCCGCTCGGTCGCGTCCTGAGAGAAAAGATATCCGTTGTAGAAGCGGCGCAGATCTTCCTCGACGCTGCCCGGATCGAGCGAGAACCCCCCGTCCGTGAGCACGCCTTTCACGAGGCGCCGCACGTCCTCCGTGGTGAAGCCTGCGAAGGAGTTGAAATCCTCATGAAGGCTGATGTTGCTCGTGATGTTGAACCCGCTCGTGAGATCATCCAGCGTGACGGGCGAGACCCCCGTCATGAAGATCCGGCCGATCACCCCGCGGGCGGTGCCCTCCTTGACGGTCTTGTAGAATTCGCGGACGAAGCCTGTGGCGTGAAGGATCTCGCGGTACATCCCGTCAGCGCCGCGGGCGATGAGGTCATTCGTGAAGTTGTCGTATTCGTCGATCAGGAGATAAAGCGGGTAGGGACTGCGCTCCATGGCCAGGAGGAAGCGTTGCATCAGCGACGCCGGCTCGTCCGTCGACAGGCCCGCTTCGAAAGCGGCCACGACATCCGGGAGGAGCGAGCGATACCGTTCGAGGAACTGCACCAGGCTGTTGTGCAGACGACCGAGAAAGGCGGCGCGCAGCTGACTCACGCCCTCGCCGGTCGGCATCCCGGTCATCTCCAGCCGCAGCACGACGTACCGGCCCCGCTCCGGGGTGGGCGCGGAGGCGACCGCGAGGCCACCGAAGAGATCCTCGAACATCGGGGCGGCGAGCACATCGTAGTAGTGCTCCAGCATCGAGACGAGGAGCGTCTTGCCCATGCGGCGGGGGCGCAGGAAGATGAGGTAGTTTCGGCCTTTCTCGGCGCTCTCCAGGGCGGGGAAGAATCCGGTCTTGTCCACGAAGACGTGGCCGCCTCGGCGAAGGTCGGCGAAGTTGGAGATGCCGTACGGGAGGCGCATGGGCCCGCGGAGCATGGTCTCGTTGATGTTGCGCCGTCAAGCCGGCCATTCTGTCCGATGTTGCGCGCCACCCCCGCGACAAGGTAGTCCTTCGGCCGAATGAGCGCGTCCGAGCTCCCCTCCGTCATCCGAGAAGGCCAGATTTCCGCCCGGAGCACCGCCGTCGACAAGGCCGTCTTCGACACGGACTCGCCCGCGGAGATTGCCAGTCTGCTCTCCGGCTTCTGCACAGCCCATCTCGGAGCGCCGATCGCCGATGCCATGTTCTACCGAGTGGCCGCCGCGTGCGTCGCGGGCTTGCGCCTCGCGGATGGTCGCGCGGTCGTCGTGAAGGCGCAGCGCGGGGGCCGGCCGGAGCGCTATTTGACGGCCTGCGCGGACCTTCGCCGCCTCCTCGTGGAGGAGGGCTTTCCGTGCCCGCTCCCGCTGACAGGCCCTGTCCGACTCGGCTCCGCGTGGGTGACGGCCGAGGAGCTGATGACCGCCGGAGCCAGGGCCGACGCGCACGATCCGGCCATTCGCGAGGCGATCGCGCGCTCTCTCGCTCGGATGATCGCCATTTCGGAGCGCTTCGAAGGTGCCGAGTCGTTCGGCCGAGCCTGGTTCTCCGGTCTCCCGGAGGGCCGCGTGTTTCCGAAGCCCCACAGCCCGATGTTCGATTTCGATGCGACCGCCGGAGGCGCCGAGTGGATCGAATCCCTCGCCGCCGAGGCCCGCGAGCGCCGCAAGTCCGCGGAGGGGCCGCGCGTGATTGGCCACTTCGATTACCGGGTGGAGCACCTGCGATTCGAGGGCGGACAAGTCGTCGCTAGCTTCGATTGGGACAGCCTCCACTTCGAGCAGCTCCCGGTGCTGATCGGCAGTCTCGCCCCACACTTCACGTTCGACTGGCAGCGAAACGACCTCCCGCGTGCCCCGACGCTGGACGAGATGCGCGCCTTCGTCTCCGACTTCGAAGCCGCTCGCGGACAGCCTTTCTCCGCCGCCGAGCGCGCGACGCTGACAGCCTCTCTGGTGTACGCCATGGCCTACACCGCCCGCTGCAACCACGCATCGACCCCCCACTTCGAAGGCTGGAACGGCGATCTCCGCCCCATGTTGCGCGCCCACGGCCGGACCATCCTGGACAAAGGCCTCTGAAGCGCCCCTCTCCCGCGGGAGACTGCCCCTCACCACGTCGCGCCGAAGCCCCCAAAAACGCTCACTCAGGTCGGGATCGCGTACAAAAGCCGCGGCGCGTAGCTGCTCATGATGTTCCGCGCGAGCCCCAGACTGCCCTGCTTCCCCATCGCGATGCTGTGGTAATGCCGCGGGCCCAGCATCCGAATCAGGATGTAGAGCGTCCGCGTCGTGATCACGATGTCCTCCGTCGCGTGCGCGTCGAAACCCAGGAAATACAGGGCGGCGGCGTTCGCCTTCACCACGTTCGCGTAGCTCGCCGCCGCGGCCCCGGAGTCGAAGGTCGGGTCGTTGGAGATGCCGCAGAGGGCCATTCCAGACTCGATGTCGACGACGTGCGTCGCCGCGAGGTGATCGACCTCGTGCTTCAGCTCCTGGAGGACCGACTGCAGGCTCTGCGTCACGCTCGCACCCGGTTGAGGGAGCTCTGCGAGACGCTCCTTCGGATCGACGGCGGCGGCGTCTTCTCCCGCACGGCGGTGATGTGACGGGCGATGATCGCCGCCTTCAGGCGCGCGAGCGCGATCGTCGCCGTCTCGCGATCGAGCACCAACATCAGGAACCACCGCGGCGACGGCTGCACCGCTCGCAACAGGTACTGCCGTCCGCTCGCCGTCGTGAACATGTCCTCGATGTCGTCCTGCGTGCCGAGCAGGTTCATCGCCTTGATCTGCGCCTCCGCGAGATCCGCGCCGATCGGTTTGCCCGCCGACCCGAGGCACGCGCCCGTCGCGCCGTCGAAGAGGCCCACCGCGATCGCGCCCTCGATCGCGAGCGCCTCGGTCAAGTGCGCGCGCAGATCCGCCTGCGGCAACATCTCCGACGCCGCCTGGTTCCACGCCAACTGGATCTGCGTCGAGCCGCGGTCGAACACCTGCGATTGCCGCGGCGGATCGATCTTGAGCCACGCCTCCATCGGCAGCACGTCGTCGAGCGAGAACGTCACCGAGCCGCGGAACGAGCGCTTGCTCGGCAAGAACATCACCTCGGCGCGCGGCAAGGTCAGCATCAGCGCGATGCGGCCGGCGATCCAGCTCCGCACGTGCTCCCGGATGCCGTCCGGCGTCACGAGGCCGCGCGCCACGAGGCACGTCGTGAAGTCGCCGGAGGTCGCGCGCGCGTCCTCGATCACGCTGCGCATCGCCTCGCGCGAGATCGCGACGCCGCTGTGGCCGAGGTGCTGCACGAAGTCCTCGTCCGCCGAGAGCTGCGCCCACGCGATGCGCCCGTCGTGCACGAGGATGCGGCCCACGCGCTCTCCGTCGCGCACCACGATCTCCCCGGAGCCCGCCGTCGCCGCCTCGCAGAGGAGCCGCAACAAGCGCTCTCCGCCCGCCGGCTCGATGTCGAGGATGCGCTCGGCCACGCGGACGCGCGCGAGCAGCTCCTCCGGGAGGAACGGCTTCACGAGCACCGCGTCCGCGCCCGCCGCGAGGCCGTCCAGGATGCCCTGCTGACCCGCGGTGTCCGTCATCAGGATCACGTACGCGTAGCGGCCGTCTCCGCGCGCCGCGAGCCTGCGGCGGAAGTCCACGCCGCGGAGCCCGCGCATGTTCGCGTCCAGCACGAGGACGCGGATATCGCTCGCGACGGCGGCCTGTTCGAGCGCGACCGCCCCATCGTCCGTCGCGACGACCTCGTGGCCGCCGGAGCGCAACGCCGTCGTGATCATCCGCCGAGCGACGTCGTCATCATCCGCGAGGAGTAGCTTCATGGGTCTCCCGCTCCGGCGCCGGAAGATGCGCACCCGAGAGCAGGACGGATCGGAGCAACGGCTGTGCCGGCGCCACAACGGACTACGATCTGCGCCGCCCCGCTCCCCGAAGGCATGGACACCGCTTGATCACACTCGTCGCGGGTGGCACTCCGGTGCAATTAGCGCGCTCGACGCTGATTCTGCACGTATCCTCGGACGCTTTTGCGCGAGATCTGAGGTCTCGTATGCTCTGCTCCGGGCCGCAGCGGTGAGGTCCGAAGGCCTCAGTTGCGGTGTCGAGGCAGCAGGCCGTGGCTCGGTGTTTCGGCCGCGTGACGGAGCGTTTCGGCTTGTTTCTGCGCTGTTTCTGCGCGTTGCCACCCGCGCGGATTCTCGCATGCGGTCTGTTCCGGCGAGGCTCGGCGGCCCTTTGCACGAAAGGCACCATTGTGCCGCGAGGGACGGAGTCGGAGAGCGCCAGTCAGGCGGCGGCCGCCGAGAGATCGCCTCCGCGGTCCGAAGGCTGCCACGCGGCCGACAGCGATCCTCCCTCGCCGAACAGGCGCTCTCGCCACGTCGCGAGGAGGGCCGTCGTGTCGCGGTCGTTCGGGTGGAACGAAGGCCGGAAGTACTCCAGATACGCCGGGACGAGCCGCCGGAAGAGGCCCCGTCGCCCCCACAGATAATCGATGGTCCGGAGCTGTCCGCGCACGTCGCCGAGGAGCCCGCGCGCCTTGAGGAGCCGAAGATGGCTGTAGCCCACGAAGCCGATGAAGAACAAGGTGGCGACCACCATCACCCGCACGCGGAGAGCGTAGGAGCCGGAGACCTCCTCGAACACGTCGAAGGCGACGGCCTTGTGCTCGCTCTCCTCCAGCGCGTGCCAGATCCAGAGATCGCGCACGGAGGGGTGGAGCGACTCCCGATGATCCTTGTCCGAGAGGAGCTGTTCGGCGAGGATGGCAGTGAAGTGCTCCAGCGCGCACGTGACGGCGAGCCGCGCTTCCCGAGGGGCCTTCTTCCGCGGCGCCCAGAGGAGCTGTTTCACCCGGCGCTCCAGGTCCACCGCGACGTCGAGCCCCTGTCTCCGCGCCATCTCGTTGAAGGCCATGTGCGCGCGCGAGTGCATGCCCTCCTGCGCGATGAAGCCTTTGACGGCCTCCGCGAGCTCCGGGTCGTTGATGCGATCGCGATAATGAGCCACGCTGTCGACGAAGAAGCGCTCTCCCTCCGGAAAGACGAGGGACAGAGCCGTCATCACCAGCGATTTGATGGGGTCTTCAGCGTAGTAATCGCGAGGGATCGTGTCCGGGTCGAAGTCGAAGTCGAGCTTGCGCTTCGGGATGTCCGGATAGCGAGGGGTGCCTTTGGCGGACGCGCTCATGGGGAGTCCTCTCTCTTTCCGCCCCACGCTCGGGCGGTTTCGGTGATTGTCACTCTGGCGCGGCCGGGGTTTTTGGTGAAGGTCACCTCGGGCCGGGTTATTGTCATTTCAGGCCAACGTGACCGCACGGCGAACCCAGAGGCCGACCCTCCCCGGCGGCTACGCGCGCGAGATCGTGGAGCTGTGCGCGCGCTTCGGCGTGAAGAAGGAGCGCCTCGCCGAAGGTCTGGATCCGCCGCTCGCGACGCTCACGGATCCGTCCACGCGCGTGGAGCTGCCGGAGTTCTTGCGCCTGGTGCGCCGCGCGGAGGAGCTCACGGGCGAGCCGGGCCTCGCGTTCTATCTGGGGCTGCACATGCGCGCGTCGTGGCACGGCTTCCTCGGCTTCGCGGCGATGACGGCGGGCACGCTGGAGGAGGCGCTCGATCTCGCGGAGCGCTTCGGTCGCACGCGCGTCGACGCGGTGTCGCTGGTCACGCGGCGCGACGGTGATTTCGTGGCGATCTCGATCCGCGAGCACGCGCCGCTGGGGGAGCTGCGGGAGTTCTTCGTGACGGCGCTGTTCATCGGCCTCGCGCTGATCGGCGAGACGCTGATCGGCCGTCCGCTCGAAGGCGGTCGCATCGAGATGTCGCACGCGGAGCCGCCGTACTTCCGCAAGTTCGCCGCCGCCGTGCCGAGGCTCGCCGCCGTCACGTTCGGCAACCCGGACGACCGCGCGATCGTCCCTGCGTCGGCGCTCGGTCTGCGCATCGGCACCGCGGATCCGGCCGCGATGGAGCTCGCGCGTCAGCAGTGCGAGCGAGAGCTGGCGGCGCTCGGCGAAGGCGCCCCGGTGGTGTCGAGGATCCGCGCGCTGCTCCGCGACGACCTCACGATCACGCTGCCGGAGGCGGCGAAGCGCACGTCGATGTCGGAGCGCACGTTGAAGCGCCGCCTCGCCGAGCAGGGCACCGCGTACTCCGAGATCGTCGACGACGCCCGCCGTCAGCGCGCCCTCTTGTTGATCGAAGACCGCCGCCTCACGCTGGACGCGATCGCCGCGCAGCTCGGCTACTCCGACACCGCGAACTTCACGCGGGCCTTCAAACGCTGGACGGGAAAGACGCCGGGAGAGGCGCGCGACCGCAGAGGGTGAGCGCGATGCCCACCCCCGGTCGCGCTGTCGCGCGCCCGCCCCTCCCCAATCGCTCGCTACGCTCGCGAAGGGAGGGGAGGGTTACGTGAGCGTCAGCGCCAGCCGCCGCCGCGGAAGCCGAAACCGTCGACGGGGACGAGCTTGGACTCGAAGAACACGCGCACGGTGCCGATCTCCGCGCGCGCTCCGTTGAGCGTGAACGGGATCTTGCGGACGCCGCCGCCGGGCATGCGGATCGTGAGGTCGCCGCGCACGATGTCGTTGAAGCCGCCGCGATCCGAGCCGCCGCTGCGATCGGAGCCGAAGCCGCCGGCGCGCGAGATCTCGACGACGTAGCTGCCCGAGCCGAGGTTCAGGAAGCCGAGCGACTCGGAGCGCGTGCTGGTCGCGTTGAGCGCGCTGATCGTCACCTTGTTGTTCGTGTTGCCGAGCCAGCTCATGCGCTTGCCCTGCGCGTCGATGAGCGCGATGTCCACGTCCGCCGCGCCGGTCCAGTCCGCGGTGAGCTGCACGTCGCCGCGCACCGTCGTCGCAGGAGCCGTCGCCGCCGCCGTGAGCTGCTTGTCGAGCGCGTCGCGCGTCTTGTCGTCGAGGTCGCGCCGGATCGCGTCCGCCAGATCCGCCATGCCGGTCGATCGCGCGCAGCTCACCGCGGACGCCACGATCTTCGCGTCGGTCGCCGCGAGGTCCGCGAGGGCCACGCGGTGCGCGCAAGCGCGGGTCGGGTTCTGCGCCGCCTCGTACAGATCCGCGAGCCGCGTCTGCACGGCCTTGTCGCCGGGCCGCACGTCCGCGAGGCCGCCGAGGATGCGGATCGCCGCGTCGCGATCGCCTTGCCGCGCCGCGAGATCCGCGCGAGCGAGGAGCGCGTCCGGATCGAGCGCGTCGCGCCCGCTCCACCGCGCCGTCAGCTCCTGCGCCTCGCCGATGCGGCCCATCGTCGCGTACAGCGCGTACAGCGCGACGGTCTTGTCACGGCTGTCCGGCTGCGCCTGGAGCGCGCTCTCCGCGGCCGCGAGCTTCGTGACGCTGTCCTGCACGACCGTGTTCACGGCCTCGAACCCGGCGCGTCGCTCGAACACGCGCTTCATCGGCACGAGCGGGCGGCGCGACACCGGAGGCGGCGTCCACGGACGCGGCTGCGGGCGGTTCACCTCGTCGAAGCAGAACGGATCGCCCGGCGAGCACGCGAGCGCCGGCTTCTTCGCGGGCGTCGTAGGTCGCGGGGGCGCCATCGTCGCCGTCGCGGCAGGCGCCGACGTCGCCGAGGGGCCGCCGAACGATTCGGCCTTCTGCGCAGGAGCCGCCGCGACCGAGCCGCCGCTCACGGCCGCGCCGCGCCCGAACCCGCCGGAGCCGAACGCGTCGTCCGCCGCGACGTCGCGCTTCCCCTTGCTCGCCTTCGCGTCCTCGGTGCGCTCCGCCTCGTCCGCGGGCGCGTCGGGGTTGGCCTGCTCCTCGCCGTCCGCGTCCGCGCTCTCGCTCGACGCCGCGACCTCGCCGGTGAACGTGGGGGCGACGCTCCCGCGATCGAGGCCGAACGCGTTGAACATCGCCTGGCTCTCCAGCACGAGCAGCGACGTGAACTGGCTCGCGACCGCGAACCGCTTCGACAGCTCGACGATCATGGGCTTCGCGAGCTCGCCGCCGGTGCGCTCCAGCTCCGCGATCTTCGCCGCCGCGAACAGGCGCGGCACGAACGCGTTGCCCGAGCTCGTCGTCGGCACGATCTTCACCGGGTACGTCTGCTCGAACCGCTCGCCCGCGACGCGGCCGCGCAGCCGGATCGAGCCGGTGACGTCGCCCGAGGTCGACATGCGCGCGACGATGATCGACTCGCCGCCCGCGCGGATCGGATCGAGCCGCGAAGGCGTGACCTGCGTGAGCCCCTGCGGCAGCTCGATCTCCGGGTCGCGCAGCACGACGCCGTACGCCGCGGACAGCACCTCGAGCGCCGCCGTCGACACCTTCTGGCCGGGCACGTACGGCACCACCACGCCGCCGCCGCCGCGCGCGAGCGCCTGCAACGAGGTCGTGTCCGCGTCCGCGCCGAGCGCCACCGCCACGATCGCGCCGTCGCCGGGCGGCATCGCCGAGCGCACCGCGGTCTCCAGGTGCGAGGCGCGCGTCGGCCCCACGGTCGGCGTCCCGTCGCCGAGGTAGAGGATGCGCACCTCCTTGTCGCGCGACGATCCGGCCGCCGCGCGCGCCGCGCTGATCGCCGCCGCGAGATCGCTGCCGCCGTCGGGCTCGATCGCGTCGAGGAACTTCTCCACGTCGGCCGATGCCGAGGCGCCGGGCGCCTGCGGCTTCGGGGCGATCGAGCCGTCCATCCCGCGGCACGTCGTGTCGCACGCGAGCAGCACGAACGAGTCGCGCCGATCCATCTCCTTCACGATCGTCGTCGCGAGCCGCCGCGCCCGCGCGAACCGCTCGCCGATCATGGAGCGGCTCGTGTCCACGATGATGACGTGCGTCCGGTCCTTCTGCTCCTGCCAGCGCGGCAGCTTGGGCCGCACCGCGATCGCGACGTACGGCGACGTGTCGTTCGCGAGGGTGCGCGCCGCGTCGACCGCGGCCTTCTCGTCGGCCGTCGCGGCCTTCACGGGAGGCTGCGCGCCGCTCGGCCCGCTCGTCGGCGTCGTGGTGGACGCCGCGAACGAGTCCATCTGATACGCCCACGCCGTGACCTCTTTGTCCCGATCCGGCAGCGCGTACTCCACCGTCAGATCGCCGGCCGGCGTGAAGTTGTCCGCGTGCATCACGCGCCGATCGCCCGCGCCCTCACCGGACGCCTGCGCGAGGTCGTAGCCGCGCGTCGTGACGCCGGCCTCCTTGTCGTTGCCTAGCACCTGCACGTCCATGTCGAACGAGTCGATCTTGGTCGTGCCGCTCGTGTCGTGCGCGAGCGGGTACGTGAACCGCCGCACGCCCGCCGACTGATCGACGAGCTGCGTGTACGTGAGCACGACGCGCCGCGAGCTGCGCTTCGGGATCGGGAAGATCCGCAGCTCGAACCGACCGCCGCGCTGCCACTCGAGCAGGGCCGGATCGTGCCACGGGCCGGGGACCCAGATGATCTCCTCGCGCGGCCGCTGCTGCTTCGGCGCCGCGTTCTGGATCGCGCCGCGGAAGATCGCCGCGCCCTTGTCGCGATCCACGAAGGCGCCCTGCACGGGCTTGCCGTCCACGTCGAGCGTGAGGTTCTCGATCTGCGCGCCGGGCGGCAGCGGGAACCGGAAGATGCCCTCCAGCTCCTCGTCCGTGTCGTTCTGGAAGGTCTCGTCGACCTCGGTCCGCGCGACGAGGTCCACGACGCGCACCTTCACGGAGTGCTTCGCGAGGTGCACCGCGCGGTCCTTCTCCTTCGTGTCGCCGGGCTTGCGCGCGCGCAGCTCGCCGAGCCCGCGCAGCACCGGAGCGTCGATCTCCTCCTGCGCCTGATCGCTCCACTCCATCACGTCCGCGAGCGACGTCGACGACGCGACGAGCGGCTCGCCCTTGTCGGCGACCGTGGCCTCTTCCCCCGCGCGCACCTCGATCCACTTGCCCGACGTGCCCGCGACCTTCACCGAGCCGCGCGCCACCTCGACGCTCGCGCGCCCCTTGCCCGCGGTCACCTGGAGCTTGGTCCCGAGCACCTTCACGGTCCCGGTGCCGAAATCGATCTGCGCCGGCGCCGCCTGCGGGACGTTCGCCACGTCCGCGACGATGGAGCCGCGCGTCAGCTTCGCCGCGCGATCCTTCCCGGCCGCGATCGCGAGCTCCGTGTCGCGATCGAGCGCCACCCACGTGCCGTCCGCGAGGCTCACGCGCGCCCGCGTCCGAGCGTCCGTGCGCAGCGTCGTGCCCGAGGCGATCACCGCGTCCTGCGCCGCCGCCGAGCACTGCCCCTGCGCGTCGCAGATCTCGAAGCCGCCCGTCTTGTCCGCCGAAGCGCGCGCGACGGATCCGACCTTGCCGGACCACGGCTCGTCGAGGTTCGCGGTCTCGACCGGGCCGTGCGTGCGCCCCTTCAAGTAGAAGCCCGTCGCCGCGGCCGCCGCCATCATGACCGCCGCCGCGCCGAGGAACGCGGGCCGCCGGAAGAACGGCACGACCTTGCCGCCCTTCCTGGATCCGTCGCCCTTCGAAGACCCCGCGTCCGCCGCGCGCGCGACCGCGACCTTCTCGCTCTTCAGCGCCGCGGGCTCCGGATCGCCCGGCTCCGTCGCCTTCGCGGGCCGCGCGTCGCTCGATCGCGCGGACGTCTGCTCGGCGCTGCGCGCGGTCTCGTGCGCGCTCACCGCCGCGGCGACCCCGGACGATCGCTGCTCGCCGATCTCCGTCGTGCGGCGCCCGCTCTGCGCCGGGGCCTCCGCCTTCTCGTTCGCGCGCGTCGCCTCGCTGGGGAGCGTGACCCGCTCCTCCGCGCGCGGCGACACGTCGGTCTTCGCGCTCTCGATCGGCGCGAGCGCCGTGGGAGCCGTCGCGATGTCGACCGCGCTCTCCACCTTCTCCGCGAGGCTCTTCGTCGCTTCGCGCCCGCTGTCCGTCTTGTCGGCGGCGCTCTTCGCGGCGTCACGTCCGCTGTCCAGCTTCGCGCCGTCCGCCTTCACCGAACCAACCGCAGCCAGCGAGGCCGGTCGCGCCGTTCCGCGTCCGAGCGACGTCGCGGCGGCAGGGCTCGGTCCGTCCGGGCGCGCCGCGTCGAGCTTGGCGAGGAGGCTGTCCGCGAAGCCGGCCGGCGCGCGAAAGTCGGCCCCGGCGCTCTTCGCGACCCCCGCCGCGCGCTCCGCGTCGTAGCGCAGATCGCGGCACGCATCGCAGTCCGCGATGTGCTCGAACAGCGCCGCGTCCGCCGAGCCGTCGAGCACGTCCGCGAGGTTCTCTTCAACCTGCAGGCAGAGTCCCGTCTTGTCGTTGATCGTGCTCATCGCTCACTCCTCACCGATCTCGGCCCGCAGCCTCGCGAGCGCGCGGCTCACGCGCTTGCGCGCCGCCGCCTCATCAATCCCGCACGCCTCCGCGACCTCCTTGAACGAGAGGTCCCCTTCGAACCGCAGCACCACGGCCTCCCGCTCGCTCGGCTTCAGCTTCGCGAGGGCCGCGCGCGCGCGCTCCGCACGCTCTCTCGCGAGGGCCAGCTCGCTCGCGTCGGCCCCGCGGCTCGTGTCGTGGACGAGCCGCAGCTTCGTCTCGCGCCGCGCCCGCATCTCGGTGTGCCGCCCGCAGATCCGCCGGGCGATCCCGAACATGAACGCCTTCACCGAGCCTTCGCCCCGGTAGGTTGGGAACGCGTCGAACGCAGCGAGGAGCGTCTCCTGCACGAGCTCTTCGCTCTCGGCCTGCGAGCCCGTGAAGGCCATGCAGAGCCTGCCGAGCGGGGTGGCGTACACCTCCGCGCATCGAGCGACGGCTTGTCGGTAGCTGCCCGCAGCGATCAGCGCCTCGATTCCGTGGTGATCCGTGCGAGGGGCCGCCCCCTCCACGCGCGCTAGTCCTGCCGCCATAGGTGCCTCATCGCTCGCCATGTGACCTCGTCGCTCCGGTTCGTGACCGCGCGCCCTCACGATCCGACGGTTGGGGTGAAGCGCCCCACGGTTGCCCCGTGCGCCACACCCGCCGCCGAGAGAATCGCCGTTCACACCGCGGCCGGAACCGGACGGGAGAACGACGCGTGTAAGAGCCGGCCCCCGCGCAGCGTATCCCCGTCGCTGTTTTGCGATCGCTTCAAAAAACCCGGCCGCGTCGGCGTCTGTTACGCTGGGCTCGGGCGGACCGGAAACTGCGCCCGATCTCGGCTCGGTCCTTGCACAACGCACGGGCAGCCTTCATCGTCAAAATCCCCCAGAGGCGACGCCACAACCAGGAGCTTTTCATGGACACGCGTTTTCCTCCGCGCTCCCCGCGGTCCGATTCATCGTTCGATTCTCTTCTCCGGACTCGGACATCGCGTGCGTTCGCAGGAGCGCTCGCGTTGTTCGGAGCGCTCGCGTTGTCGGCGCCGGCGATGGCCGACACGCCGCAGCTCCCGGCGCCCGGCAAGACCAAGATCATCGTCAAGATCGACACCCACAAGGTCGCGATCGACACCACGACCGACGACGATGACGACGACGCCGCGCCGCCGGCCAAGTCGGTGAAGCCTTCGACGAAGAAGGACGACAAGGCGGACAAGGCCGAAAAAGACAAGGCCGCGAAGGAAGCGGCGGAGAAAGAGAAGGCGGACAAAGAGGCCGCCGACAAGGCCGCGAAAGAGGCGAAGGCCGCCGCGGACGAGAAGGTGAAGAAGGGCGTCGTCACGATCGAGCGCGCCGGCACCGTCCTCGGCATCGGCACCGTGCTCGCGAACGACGGCCGCATCCTCACCGCGCTGTCTCCGCTCGGCACCGGCAACGATCTCGAAATCAAGTACGCCGACGGCACCAGCGCGAAGGCGAAGGTAGGACACAACGATCGCACCTGGGACCTCGCGCTCCTCGTGCCGCAGTCCGGCAAGTGGAAGGACGGCCTGCAGGCGTCGACGAAGGCGGCGATCCGCGAGGACGCGGCGAGCGCGATCAAGAGCTTCTCGATCGGCAAGGGCAACGCGCTCACCGCGGGCCCGATGGTGCTCAAGTCGATCCGCAGCCTGCTCGGCGCCGACGACAAGCAGATCGACAACGTGATCGAGCTCGGCTCGCGCGTCACCCCGACGGATCTCGGCTCGCCGATCCTCGATGAGGACGGCAAGGTGCTCGGCATCCTCGGCCGCGGCTGCGCTCCGTCGGCGGAGAAGGACAAGCCGTGCACGCCGGTCGCGTTCGGCGTCCCGCTCACGGCGATCAAGGGCTTCCTCAAGAACGTGCCCGCGACCGCGGTGATGCCGGCTCCGTGGCTCGGCATTCAGGGCATCCCGGACTCGAACGCGGTGGCGAAGGGCGTGCGCGTGCTCACCGTGCACCCCGACTCTCCGGCCGAGGGCGCGAAGCTGAAGGGTGACAAGACCGCGGGCGATCTGATCCTCGCCGTCGCCGGCACGCCGGTCACCTCGCCGGACACGCTCGCGGACGCGATCAAGGAGTACGCGATCGGCGACAAGGTCCCGCTGCTCGTCTTCAGCAACGGCAAGTACAAGACGGTCAACATCACGTTGAAGGCCCCGCCGGACAAGGCCACGACGACGAACGCCGCGGAGCTCCCCGCCGCGGATGACGACGCGTCCGACAAGAAGAGCTTCCGCTGATCCCCACCTGACGCTTCTCCAGCGTCGCCTCCACCCACCCGCATCGACCTCCACCCCCGGCCCGCGGACGAGTCGCGTCGTTCCGTGGGCCCGTTCATCGTGCGGATCCTCTTCAGTTCAAGCCTTCCGGAGACCGTGCGCGCCGCGCCTCGTTGCGTTCCACCGCTCCGAACCGTTGACACGCGCACCCCAGCGCCCTCACCATCTACTCTCCGGCCGGTCTGAAAGGCCGGCCCACAAACCCACTTTGCGCCGGAGACGTCCGGCGATCGCTTCCCGGGTGAGAACCGTGCCGCAGCCGTTCCGAATCGAAGTCGCGGGCGAGACCAACGTCGGTCGCAAGCGCAACCACAACGAGGACAGCTTCGCCATCATGGCGGAGTTCGGTCTGTTCCTTGTCGCGGACGGGATGGGTGGCCACGCCTCCGGCGAGGTCGCGTCCAAGATGGCCGTCGACGCGATGCACGAGTTCTTCAGCCAAACGCAGGAAGATCCCGAGCGGACGTGGCCCTACAAGATGGACCGCTCCAAGGGCTACGAGGAGAACCGGCTCATCACCGGCATCAAGCTCGCGAACCTGCGCATCTACGACTCGGCGCAGCGCGAGGCGAAGAAGCGCGGCATGGGCACGACGTTCGTCGGCCTCTTCACCGCGAACGACGGCGTGTACGTCGCGCACGTGGGTGACAGCCGCTGCTACCGCTTCCGCGACGGCAAGCTGGAGATGCTGACGGAGGATCACTCCCTCCTCAACGACTACATCAAGATGAAGCGCCTCACCCCCGAGGAGATCGCGAACTTCCCGCACAAGAACGTCATCGTGCGCGCGCTCGGGATGAAGGACACGGTGAAGGTCGACACGCGCTTCGAGGTGCCGCAGGTGAACGACACGTACCTGCTCTGCTCCGACGGCCTGTGCGGCCCCGTGAACGACGACGAGATGCAGTCGATCCTCCGCGAGAACGCGGACCTCAAGGTCGCCTCGAGCCAGCTCATCGCCCGCGCGAACGAGCACGGCGGCCCCGACAACATCACGTGCGTGCTAGTCCGCTGGATGCAGTGAGCGGGAGCGGACTTCGCTCGCGGCGGATACGGGGCCACCTCAGCGTTTTGGGTGCTCAGCGTACCGAGTACGCTTGCGCGCCCAAAACGCTGATCTGACCCCGTCTCCTTGCGATCGAAGCCCGCCCTGGAGCGTGTGCGAGATCGCAGAAGAAGAAGAAGGGGTGCCCACCCCGGCCTTCGCTTCGCGAAGGCCGCCCCTCCCAAATCGCTCGCTTCGCTCACGATGGGAGGGGAGCGTTTGCGGTGCTCGATACCTGCCTGAAATAAGGCGCCTCACGGACAAGGCATCTCGGCATCGAGGCGTTTGAGTGGGTGTCCGTCGAAGCGCCTCGGCGTTCGTCACCTCTTTCGGGCGACTCCCGTGCATGCCGTCCGCTCTGTCAGCGGGGGAGTGGTACGAGGGGGCGGAGCCCCCTTGTAAATCCGACAAAAGAGCGACGATGCTCAGTCGAGGTGGGGAGTCTCGGTCAGGGGGCTTCGCCGGGGATGTAGTGGCAGAGGCCGGCCTTTGCGGGCTTGCCGGCCAGATCAAGCAAGAGGCGGTCGGACTGGCAGATGGCGCTTCGGCCGGCTCCATCGGAGTGCGCGTTCACGAGGTAGTCGCCCGCCAGATAGAGGCCGTGCTCCGGCTTCCAGAGCGACTTGCTCGCGTCGTCGATGGGAGAGCGGCCCGGCGGCCACACCGGCACCGCGCCCGGATGGTAGCTGTATACATACGAGGCCTTCACGATCTTGCCGAATCCGGGCCACAGGCGCGACAGCTCCTCCACGGCCATCGTCTCGACGCGGTGGACCGGCTGCATGTGGAGGTTGTTCGCGTACTCCCCGTAGACGAGCAGCGAGAACACGTCGGTGTCGGCCTTCGGATCGCCCTCGTTCTTGACGCCGTAGATGACTCCGAGCTTGCCGTTCGAGAGGATCGGGAACGGCGTGCGGTTCGTCTTCTTGTCGCGCCACAGCTCGTCTCCGGCCTTCCGGTCCACGAGGAAATGGACGACCACGTACTTGCCGCGGCTCAGCCCCGGGAGCTCCGGCTTCTTCGACTTGCCGGTGTTGTGCTCGCCCTCGATCGCGTTCCACTTCTCCGCCGAGAGGGGAGGGCGGATGTCGATCTCGTGGAGCCGAATCCACGGGATCGCCATCACCACGCGTTCCGCCCGCACGATGCCGATGTGGCCGTCGATCATGTAGTGCACGTTGATCTCGCCGGGACCAGGCTTGTCCTTGGCCGGCAGATCGATGCGGATGACGCGCGCGCTCGTCGTGATGTGCTCTTGCCCGACCCCCTGCGCGAAGGCGTCCACGATCTTGTGATTGCCACCCTCCGCGTGGAAATACTTCATGTCGTCGAGGAAGATGTTGAACTCGAGGAGACCGAACAGCGCGCTGTACGCCTCGCTGGTGATGGCGACCTCGCAGTCGAGCGTCATCGACACGAACTCCTGGAGCCTGGGGTCCAGGTTCGACTCACGCAGCCACTCGCCGAACGACATCTTCTGCAGGCGAGCGATCTCGGGATCCGAAAGGCCCTTCTCGATGGCCCGCTTCCGCAGCTCCGCCGCCGTCTTGAGCCACTTCTCGTAGTTGTCGTAGGCCGCCGGGTCGGCTTTACCGTCCTTCGCGAGGATCTGGTCGTAGAACTGGCGGGCCAGTGTGTCTGAATACGTGTAAAGAACTGGCTTCTTCTCTCCCTTCTTCGCAGGGTCGTCCACCTCGTAAAGGGCGGTGAAGCCGGGCTCTCGCTTGTCGGGATCTTCGAACTTGACGCCGAGCTCGCGGGCGGTCGTGTAAATGGGGTTGTCCTCCCACAGCTCCTGGACGCCGAACTCGCCCTGCGCGCCGCCCGGGTAATAAGCGGTGTTCGCGCGGCCGCCGAGGCGAGGCTGAGCCTCCAGCAAGTGGACGTCGACGCCGGCCTTTCGGAGCTTGTACGCGGTGATCAGGCCCGCGAAGCCGCCGCCGATGACGACGACACGTGCCTTGTCCGGGACGGGCGCAGATACCGACGCGCGCGCGTCCGTGGATGTCGCGGGCGCCGTGGGGGCCGCCGTCGCGCTGGTCGCGGGGGTCGCTTTCGGAGGGGTCTCTTCCACGGCCGCGGCGCTCGTCATCGGGAGCGTGCCCGGCCTCCGCCACGGGGCCCTCGTCTCGGGCTCTTCCGGCGGCTCCGCGCAGCCGAGCACGAGGGCGAGCGCCGCGACGATGGGCCGCAGGCGGGAGGACGCGAGGCTTCTTGACGCGAGGCTTCTTGGAGTGCGAAGAGCAGAGGGGGGAGGCTTCACGCTCGGCATCTTCTCAAAATCGATTGACGGGAACCAGAGATGGTGTGAGCCGTCCTCCGAAGATCGTGCGCACCGAGAGGACGGCGCCGCGTGATCGACAGAGACGCTCGGTCACGAGATGCCGCGGACCCCGCGCGACTCCCCGCCACGCTCGCCGTCTCACCGTGAGGCGAGCGCGCGATTGGCCCTCTAAAGACCGCAAGGCATGCGTCGATCGATGCACGCTGCGCGCGCCCGGCTCGGGGGGTCTCCGCGCCGTCGCGTTCCTGCCCGCAGCGTCGTTGACATCGGAAAGAAGCGGCTGGTACGTTCGCGCAAGTTCCCCGGAGGTCTCCTGCGCATGCTGACGAGGCCGGTCGTCGAGATCACGAGCTCCTCCCGCCTGCGCGCGCCGCTGCGAACCCGCCACTTTGCTTCGTCCCGCGCGGGCGCCCGCGCTCGCCCATCCAAGGACGCGCACAGGCTTCCCCGCCACCCCCGCGAGGCCCGATGATGGTCATGAATACAAACGTTCCCCGAAAGCGAGCCCGACTGTCCGCAGTCCGGCGCACCCTGATCCCGCTCCTGTGCATCTCCGCGCTCCTCGCGCCCCTGCACACGAATGTGGCCCACGCCGACGGCAACGCCGACGAAGCCGACCTGCAGTTCGAGGCCGGCGCCGAGGCCTACTCCAAGGGCGATTTCCGCACCGCTCTGGAGCACTTCCTCGCGTCCAACCGTCTTGTCGCCAACCGCAACGTCGTCTTCAACATCGCCCGCACGTACGAGCAGCTGAAGCGGTTCGCCGACGCCCACCGTTACTATGTCGACGCGCTCGCGGGCGAGACGAACCAACAGACCATCTCCAGCATCCAGGACGCCATCAAGCGCATTGCGCCGAACGTCGCGGTCCTCCGCATCGAGTCGGATCCGCCGAACGCGACGATCTTCCTGGACCGCAAGGATCTCGGCTCCCGCGGCCGCGCGCCCCGCCCGCTCGCCGTGCCCGAGGGCAAATACAAGATCATCGTCGAGCTCGACGGCTACGAGCCAGCGTCCGTCGATAACGTGGCCGCGAAGACCGGCAACGAGACGGTCGTCCCGCTGAAGCTCAAGCGCATTGTCGGCACCGTGTCTGTCAGCGTGCAGGGCGCGCCGAACGCCGTGGTCCACCTCGACGACGAGACCGCGCCGGCCGTGTGCACCGCGCCGTGCACGTTCGACGCGCCGCCCGGCCTCCACTTCCTGTACTTCAGCCGAGAGGGCTTCCAGGCCACGCCGCGCCAGATCAACGTCATCGCGAAGGACACCGTGAAGGCGGCCGCCGCGATGACGCCGCTCACCGGCTCGCTCGCGGTGCAGGCGGACGAGCGCGACGCCGTCGTCGAGATCGACGGAAGCTCCGCAGGCTTCACGCCCGCCGTCATCCAGAACGTCCCCGTGGGCGCGCGCAAGGTGCGGGTCACGCTGCGCGGCTATGCCCCCGTCGAACGTGAGGTGAATGTCAAGCCGAACGAGCAGACTCAGCTCCTCGACTTGAAGCTGGTCCCCCTCCGTCAGGTCGCCGCCGCGTCGCGCTTCGTCGAAGATATCGAAGACGCGCCGTCCTCCGTCACCATCATTGACGGTCAGGAGCTCCGCGCGTTCGGATATCCGACCATCGGTGAGGCCCTCCGCGGCACTCGCGGTATCGCGCTCTCCTACGATCGCGTCTACTGGTCCGCGGCGATCCGCGGCCTCGGCGATCCGCGCGACTACAACAACCGCCTGCTCGTCCTCCAAGACGGCACGGTCATGAACGACAACATCCTCGCGGCCTCGTTCATCGGGCAGGACGCCCGCGCCGACCTGGAAGACGTGGAGCGCATCGAGGTCGTCCGAGGCCCGGGGTCACTCGTCTACGGTACGGGCGCCATGAGCGGCGTCGTCAACTTGGTGCCGAAGCCGAAAGAGGGAGAGACCAGCGGCCACGTCAGCGCCGGCACGTACGAAAATGGCACGCTCCACGGGCGCGCCGGCTTCTACGTCAACTTCAACAAGAGCAAGACCGCCGGGATGTGGGCGAGCGTCTCGGGCGCGCGCTCGAACGGCTTCGATCTCCAGGTGGAGCCTCGCTCCGCGCCGTACACGACGAGCACGATCAACCAGGTCGACTTCTTCCGGTCGATCGGCACGGCGGGGCGCCTCTGGGCTGGTCCGGTGACCGCACAGTGGTTCTACCACTCCCGCTCTCAGACGGTCCCCACCGGCCCGTACCTGATGAACCCGAACGACGCGCGCGTCCTCTACAAGGACGATCGCTTCATGAGCGAGGTCCGCGTCGAGCCGAAGATCTCCGACTCGTTCTCGTTCCTGGTTCGCGCGTTCGCCCAGCGGTACACGTACCACGGCGACTACGTCTATGCGCCTCCGCCCATCTCCTACAACTACACGGAGGACTACGGCGGCACGTGGTTCGGCGGTGAAGCTCGCGCCGTCATCACTCCGAACAAGGCGATCCGCCTCACCGTCGGCGGTGAGGTCCAGGGCAACCCGGAGGCGAACATGACCGGGTGCTATCGCCAGGACTACGTCACGACGGACCCCAAGACCGGCGAGTACGTCGACTTCTACGCCAAGAACAACAACCATTGTCCGAAGTTCACGACGGACACCACGGGCGCGATCACCTCTCTGACCCTCCTCGACGTCAAGCAGAGCTACGTGACGGGCGCTGTCTACGGCCTGGCCGACTGGGGCGCTGCCAAGTGGATCCGCCTCTCCGGCGGTGTTCGCGGCGACTTCTCGTCTCTGCTCGCGCCCCAGATCGTCGCGCGCGGCGCCATCATCCTGAAGCCGTGGACCGGCGGCGTCATGAAGTTCATGGGCGGTAACGCGTTCCGCCGCCCCAGCATCTTCGAGCGCTTCTACGGTGACGGCGGCAACTCCATCATCCAGTCGGAGGATCCGACCGGCAAGAACAAGGGCGCTCCCTTCGTCGCGGGCGGCCTCAAGGCAGAGACGATCACCAACGGTGAGGTCGAGTTCTCGCAGCGCTTCCTCGAAGACTGGACGGCGCTCGTCTCCGGCCACGTCAACTACATCGAGAACGTCATCTCCTCGTTCGAGATCAACAAGGTCACCGGCGAGCCGGAGCCTGGATCCGGCTTCGTGCAGTACCAGAACAGCCGCGCGCCCGCGCTGACCGCCGGGTTCGACGCCGAGCTCCGTCGTGACTGGCGTCAAGGCTGGATGGTGAGCGCGTTCTACGGGTATCAGCGCCCGCAGTTCGTGAACCTGTCCGCGGACGACCCGGTCGTGAAGGCCAATCCGAGCCTGCTCACGAATCCGCGCCTCAAGAACGCGCCGGAGCACCTCGCGGGCATGCGCGGCGTCGTCCCGGTCGTCCCGGATCTGGCTTCTCTGGGCCTCCGCCTCACGTTCGAGGGTCCGCGCCGCATCTCCTACTCGGACGATCCGACGACCTCGCGCAACGAGGCGAACGAGCTCACGAAGCCCGCGCTCGTGGCCGATCTGACGATCTCCGGCAACCTGAAGAAGTTCGGCGTCGGCTACGTCGTCGGCGTCTACAACATCGGAGACGTTCGCTATAACTACCCGATCACCGAGACGTACTACTCGCGTCTCAGCCCGCAGAACGGCCGCACGTTCCTCGCGAACATCAACGTCACGTATCCCTGATCGCCCGTGGATCCCGGGGTGAGCGGCGGCGTCCACGTCGCCTCTCGCCCCCGCGGAGATCCCCTGTTCCTTTCTGCCCCTCTTTGGGGAATCCCCTCCACCGCTCGCTGCGCCGACTGGCCATCTCCTGTCACCGTGCGGTCGTGCGCGCGCCGTGCGCACGTGCGTTCTCGGTGAGGCGGCCCCGGGGGCGGCTGTTCCGCGAATGATGGCTTGCTTTGCGGGCGGGTGATCGCGGAAGCTGTCAACGTGGGCATCGCTCCAAAGGCTGAACGAGACGCGACCTACGATGTGCTGCGCGGGCTGGCGATCATCACCATGCTCTGCGCCAACGTGATCGGGTATGTGTCGCCGACGAGCGCGCACCCGCTGTGGTTACGGTTTTACGGCTCCTTCGCGGCGCCGCTGTTCGTCACGCTCGCGGGCCTCTCCGGCGCGATGGGCGTGCGCAACAAGGGATACGGGTTCGGCTACTTCTTCAAGCGCGGCGCGCTGATCATCCTCACCGGCTCTCTCCTGATCGACGTCGCGATCTGGCGGATACTGCCATTTACGACCTACGACGTGCTCTACGTCATCGGCTTTGCGTTCATGGCGCTCTTCTTCTTCGAGAAGCTGAGCCTCACGTGGAAGACGCTGGTCGTCCTGCTCTCCTTCGCGGCGAGCCCCATTTTGCAGCGCCTCCTCGGCTACACCGACACACCGTCCGAGTACGACTTGCACGGTCGCCTGACGGTGACGATGGCGCACCCCACGCCGATCTGGCAGCACTGGCTCGTCGACGGGTGGTTTCCGGTCTTTCCGTGGATCGGCTTCGCCTTCGTCGGCAGCTTGATGCTGGACATCAAGAAGCACCTCGGCAGCTTCCGGGATTGGCGCGTCGTGCTCGGCAGTCTGCTCCTCGCGGTCGTGGGCGGCGTCACGCTGTGGCGCTTCTCGTTCGCGAGCCTGCTCCACGAGCGCGGCGCGTACGACGAGATCTTCTATCCGCCGACGCTCAGCTACCTCGTGCTCGCGGTGGGCGTGCTCGGGCTCCTCGCGGCCGCGGTGGAGGGGATCGCGGCGCATCCTGCCTTTTTCCCGGTGTCGGTCCTCGGGCGAGCGTCGATGTTCATTTACATCCTGCACACGGCGATCGTGCAGTTCGTGGTGCTGCCCCGCTTCACGGCGCCCGAGACCGAGATCGCGACTGGGACGCTCGGCGACTCGTTCATCGTGTACGGGCTCATGACGCTCGTGTGCCTCCTCGCGGCGCTGGCGCTCCATTTCATCAAGCGCAAGTGGAAGATCCGGAATTTCGTCCTCCGGTTCTACGTGGGCAGCTGACTGGCACTCGCGGACTGCCGTCGAGCCTGTCGATAACAGACTGCCACGGAGACGCGGAGAGATCCGCGCTCTGTGAACAGTGGATTCGTGAGGGGGAGTTGGGCGCTCGGAGGAATCCGAGCGCCTCTCGGATTAGCGCTTGAGGTTGATGTCGAGCGGCTTCGTGGCCGTCGTCGGAGGGGGCGGAGGCGGCGTGTCTGCCGTGGTCGGAGTCGAAGGCGGCGAGTACGACCCGCCGCCGTGACGCACGGTCTTGCCGCCGCTGTCGGCCGTCGCGCTCGGTTGGGCGTCCGTCGTCGGAGCCTTCTTCGCGAGCACCGCGGCGAAGCGGACGTCCTGCGCTGTCGGCGGCTGCACGAACGTGTAATCCGCATAGCCGTCGAGCTGAATCGTGAAGGTGCGAGTGTCCTTCGCGTTCGCCTCGAGTTGAATGGCCATCGGCGTCTTTCCGACGACCTTCTCTCCCTCTTTGATGGTCGCTTGCGGCGGGTTCGATTCGAGGGTGAGCGTGTAATTGCTCTTCACCTGTGGGGTCGACGTGGCGCTCGTCTCTCCCGATCCGGCCGCGGGCGGGGGCGACTTTCCGAACGCCACGTACCCGATGCCGAGGGCCGCCGCGATGCCCACGACGACGAGCGGCGCGACCATCTTGTTCTTCTTCGGCTCGGCCGGCTTCGGCGTGAGCGCGCTCGAAGTGAGCGTGCCCTCCGCGCGGACCTTGTGACTGCCGGTCGCCGCGGAGGCGAGCAGCGGGTTCATCCGGTCGCCGTGCGAGTCGGGGTCGTAGGTCGGCGGATCGTGGATGATCGGCAGGTGTCCGTTGGTGCCGGAGACCTTGCCGGGATCCGCGAGGAACTCACCGGAGGTGCGCGGGCCGGCGCCCGACACCGCCGCGTCCACGAGGGCCTTGATGCGCTGACGCTCGGCCTCGAAGTGCTGGCTGATGAGCTTGCCCGCGTCGCGCAGGTTGGAGCGATCGCCGATCGCCTCCAGCGCTTGCTCGATCGCGGCCTGGAAATCCGCCGCGGTCTCGTAGCGATCTTCGCGGTTGTGGGCGAGCGCCTTCATGACGACCGCCTCCAGCCTCTCGTCCACGTCCGGCTTGGCGGTGCGGGGGCTCTGGAGCTGGCCGTTGACGATCTTCTGGATGATCACGACGTCCGTCAGGCCCTTGAACATGCGGGCTCCGACGATGGCCTCCCACATGATCACGCCGACGGAGAAGATGTCCGCGCGCCGATCCACCTTGTCGCCGCGCGCCTGCTCCGGCGCCATGTAAGCGACCTTGCCCTTGAGCACGCCCGCCTTCGTCTCCGCGGATTGGCTCAGCGCCTTCGCGATGCCGAAATCGACGACCTTCACCTGACCCGCGTAGGTCACGAAGATGTTGTGCGGCGTCACGTCGCGGTGCACGACCTGCAGCGCCGTCCCGTCGTAGTCCGTCAGCTCGTGCGCGTGGTGGAGGCCCGCCAGCGCTTCACAAAGAATGCGCAGGTGAAGGCCGAGCGGGATGCCTTTTTCCCGTCCGACGCGCTGGATGATCCGGTTGAGCGGCTGCCCTTCCAGATACTCCATCGCGATAAAATAACGCTTGCCATCCTCTCCAACCTCGTTGGTCTGGACGACGTTCGGGTGGTTGAGGCGCGCTGCGAGCCGCGCCTCGTCCAGGAACATCGTCAAGAACTCCGGGTCGTCCGCGAGCTGCTCGCGGATCTGCTTGATGACCGCGAGCTTGTTGAAGCCCGCGGGTCCTCGCGCAAGCGCAAGGAACACCTGCGCCATTCCACCGTGACCGAGCTCCGCGATGAGCCGGTATTTTCCCAATGCACCTGACGCAGCTTCCGTCCCCTCCATCATGCTGACCTCGCTTCGTGATGCTGAGACCTGGGGAGCGGTCATCGCAGTCCTCGTTTACAGCCGATCAAGCCGGCCCAGAGCGATGCTAGCGGGGCTGTCTCGGTTTCGCAATCGTGCGGCGATCTCCGCGCTGCGAGACTCCGATGTGGGATTACCTGCGACGCACAAGCCATGAGCTCGCCGTGGTAAATGGTGTCCATGGGACGCAGTGCTCTCCCGGTGATCTGGGCGCTGGGCGCGTGTATTTCCGGTCTCCCCGCGTGCTCGGGCGAGGTGCAGGAGACGAACGGGACCGGGGGAACGACCGTGTCAGGAAGCGGCGGCACGACCTCCACCTCTTCCGTCAGCACGACCTCCACCACGTCGACCAGCTCGGGGACGCCGCTCCCGGACGTGTTCATGGTGGGCGGCCTCGTGGTGGACGCGCTCGACGGGGTCACGCCGGTCGAGGGCGCCTTCGTCATGCAGGCCGGCGGCGGCGAGGTGCTCGCGACCACCGGGCCGGACGGGAAGTTCGAGGTGCAGCTCACGAAGGCCGTGCCGGGCATCCCGACCATCGTCGCGGGGAAGATCGGGTTTCGGACGAAGGGGATCGAGCTCGAGTGGCTGCCGGAGGGGCCGCTCACGCTCGCGATCCTGGCCGCGAAGCCGCCCGATAACCAGGGGTACAACTACGGGGAGCCGGGCACCGGCGCGCAGATCAACAACGAGTCGACGGCGTATTGCGATCACTGCCACACGACGTTCGTGAAGCAGTTCTGGTCGACCGCGCACTCGCGCGCGACGAAGGATCCGCTCGTGCAGGACCTCTACGCGGGCGTCACGGAGGCGGCGTCGACGGCCGCTGCGTGCGCTGCGATCGGAGGCGAATTCAAGCAGGGGCTCGTGCCCGGCACCGCCTCCGACGCGGCGATGAAATGCTACCTCGGGGGCGGCGTGCTGCCGGATCTCAACGCGACGTGCGGCGCCAAGGGAGCTGCGGCGTGCGACGATCCGGCGCTGCCGGCGCAGAGCGAACCGCAGGCGTTCGGTCAGTGCGCGGACTGCCACGCGCCGGGCATCGAAGGGAAGGCCGGCGGCCGCGATCTCCACGACGCGGTGGGCCTCGCGTTCGAGGCCGGAAACCACTGCGATCCGTGCCACCACGTGAGCGACGTGGACCTCACGAAGCCGCCGGGGATCGCGGGCGCGCTCGTGCTCCAGCGCCCGCACGAGAAGCAGTCGGATCTGCCCACCGCGAAGCCCGTGCAGGTGATGTACGGGCCTCTCCGCGACGTGCCGAACGAATTCATGGGCGGCAGCTATCAGCCGAAGTTCCGGCAAGCGGTGCTGTGCGCGGGCTGTCACCAGCAGAAGCAGGCGGCGCTCGTCCCCGGCGCGTCGCTCGATCCGGCGCGCTGGCCCGAGGGGCTCCCGATCCACGACACGTACGGCGAGTGGAAGGATTCGGGCTGGGGCACCGACGCGACGCCCTGTCAGTTCTGCCACATGCCGCCGGACGACACCGGGATGAAGAGCACGCTCGAGGTGACCACGGAGGAGACCGCGTCGATCGAATGGGGCTTCATTCGCCCTTCGGACGAGATCCGCAAGCACATCTTCCGCAGCCCGCTCGACGGCTCGCCGCGGTTCATCGATCAAGCGATGAGCGTCGGACTCGTCGCGACGCCCGACGTCGGGGCCGGCGGGGAGCCCGTGGTGAAGGCGCAGGTGAACGTGCAGAACATCCTCGCGGGCCACGCGATCCCGACGGGGGAGCCGATGCGCTCGCTCGTGCTCGTGGTGCGCGCGGAGGGCTGCGGTCAGACGTGGGCGCAGGCGGGCGGCGGCACCATCCAGGACGGCGGCGGCGCGCTCGCGCGGGGCGTCGTCGGGGGCGATGTGCAGGCGAACGGCGCGTCGCTCGCGTGGGCCGCGGGCGCGAAGGTCGCGAAGGTCGGGATGCGCGCGCGCGTCGTCCGCGCGACCGGGGCGTACGACGACTACGTGGGGATCGGGTTCTTCGCGGATCCGTCGCTCACGCCGGAAGAGAAGGGGTTGCCGCTGTTCGCGTCGGTCGGCGAGGCGACGGTCACGGGCATCGCGGGCGGCGCGCTCCAGCTCGACGCTTCGATCGCGGCGCAGGCGGGCGACGTGGTGTACCTCGGGGACGCGCTGCCGGCGGCGCTCGTCGACGGTGCGGCGAGCCTCTCGCTCGCGGGCGCGGCCGGGTACACGTTCGCGAAGACGCTCGTCGACGAGGCGGGCGCTCGCCACGTGCCGCATTACCGCGCGATCGACGTCGTGAGCGACAACCGCATCCCGCCGCAGGGCGCGCGGAAGACGGAGCTCTCGTTCGCGATCCCCGCGGGGTGCCTCACGGGCACGGTGACGGCGAGCGTGATCTACCGCCCGGTCCCCGTCGACATGGCGCGCGCGCGCGGGTGGGAGGCGAAGGACTGGGTCGTCGGCAAGACGTCGCAGGCGGTCACGGTGATGTGAAGGAGCGTCACGTCGCAGGCGGTCGCGGTGATGTGAAGGGGCGTCACGTCGCAGGCGGTCGCGGTGATGTGAAGGGGCGTCACGTCGCAGGCGGTCGCGGTGATGTGAAGAAGCGTTGCGAGGTGCGCGCGTTCGGCCCGCTCGATTGACAGCGCGGCTCGCGGAGCCAAGCTTGTCCCTTGCGCGTGGCGATGTGCCCGCGCCCGTCGCGGCTCGCTTCGATTCACGTCGATGCGACCGCACAACCCCGCCGGGAGCGAAGGCCTCGGCGAGATGGAGACAAGCAATGCATCCTGGAATGTTCGCCTGGTGGAGCCACGCCCATCGTTCGTCGGCTTGCGGTGGTGGTGGAGGTTGCGGCCCGCACGCCGCGCATCACGCGGAGGAGCGCGCGTCCGCGTTCCCCGATTGGGACGGAGGGGAGGGAGGCGGCGGCTTCGGTGTTCGCCGGCCTCTCCGCTTCCTCGCGCACAAGCTGGATCTCTCGGAGAAGCAGGTCGACGAGCTCGCGAAGGTGCTGAGCGATCTCAAGACGGAGCGCGCGCAGGTGGCGCTCGATCAGCGACGCAGCACGAGCGCGTTCGCCGACGCGATCACGGACGAGGCGTTCGACGCCGCGAAGGTGGAGGCCATCGCAAATGAGCGCGTGAAGAGCCAGGAGCGCCTGCGCACCGCGCTGGTATCGGCGCTCAAGCGCATCCACGCGCTGCTCACGCCGGACCAGCGGAGCCGCCTCGCGTACATGCTCCGCACGGGCGCGCTCCTGATCTAGCGCCGCCTCCCTTCGGACGATGCCCATCCCCGGCCGCGCTGTCGCGCGGCCGCCCCTCCCAAAGCGGCTGCTTCGCACCCGCAGGGAGGGGAGCGTTGCGCGGGCGTTTCAGCGTGTTTCAGGCGCCGGGGCCTTCGCGCGGCGCGTGCCATGCATTCGTGCGCGGTGTACTCCTTCCGCGAGCGATCCGATGAATGCCCTCTCGATGATGCACTCCACGAAACAACAACGACCCCTCGCCACCGATCCGGTGTGCGGGATGGAGGTCGATCCCGCCACTGCAGAGGAGAAGGCGGAGCACGCGGGGCAGACGTATTTCTTCTGCTGCGACGGGTGCAAGGACATGTTCGTGAAGGAGCCTTCGAAGTACGTGAAGGCGGCCTCCACGGCCGCGGCGCCGAGCAAAGCGATCGATCCGGTGTGCGGGATGGAGGTGGATCCGGCGACCGCAGAGGAGAAGGCGGAGCACGCGGGGCAGACGTATTTCTTCTGCTGCGACGGGTGCAAGGACATGTTCGTGAAGGAGCCTTCGAAGTACGTGAAGGCGGCCTCCACGGCTGCGGCGCCGAGCAAAGCGATCGATCCGGTGTGCGGGATGGAGGTGGATCCCGCCACCGCAGAGGAGAAGGCGGAGCACGCGGGGCAGACGTATTTTTTCTGCTGCGACGGGTGCAAAGAGATGTTCGTGAAGGAGCCGGCGAAGTACCTCGCCTCCTCCGCGAACGGTGCGCACACCATGCAGGGGATGCATGGAGGGCACGCGCATCACGAGCACGCCGGGTGCGCGTGCTCGCACGAGGCGAAGGGGGCCGCGCACGCGATGGAATCGAGCGGCGTCGAGCTCGCGAGCGACCCCGTTTGCGGCATGAAGGTCGATCCGGCGCGCGCGAAGGCCGGGTGCGATTACAAGGACCAGAGCTACTTCTTCTGCGCCGTCCGGTGTTTCGAGAAGTTTCAGGCGGACCCGGAGAAGTATCTGCGCGAGTCGCCCGCCGAGCGCGCGAAGAAGGCCGCCGAGAGCGCGCCCGCGGACGCCACGTTCACGTGCCCGATGCACCCGGAGGTCGTCACGCACGGTCCCAGCGCTTGCCCCGACTGCGGCATGGCGCTGGAGCCGACCACCGTCGCCACGAAGACCCTCTACACGTGCCCGATGCACCCGGAGGTGCAGCAAAACGAGCCCGGCACGTGCCCCGACTGCGGCATGGCGCTGGAGCCGATGACCGTCGCCGCCGACGAGGGACCGAGCCCCGAGTACGTGTCGATGTCGCGGCGCTTCTGGGGGAGCTTGCCCGCTTCGCTGATCGTGCTCGTGATCTCGATGGGGGACATGCTGCCGGGCGCGCCGTTCTCGTCGGCCCTCGGGCGCGCGTATCCTTGGGTGCAGCTCGCGCTCGCGGCGCCCGTCGTGCTGTGGGCCGGCTTCCCGTTCCTGGAGCGCGCGTGGCAGTCGATCGGGAACCGCCGCGCGAACATGTTCACGCTCATCGGCGCCGGCACGCTCGCGGCCTTCGGGTTCAGCGTCGTCGCGACCGTCGCGCCGGATCTGCTGCCGCACGCGATGCGACACGGCGGGACGCCGCCGCTCTACTTCGAGTCCGCCGCGGTGATCACGACGCTCGTGGCGCTGGGGCAGGTGCTGGAACTGCGGGCGCGCGCGAAGACGTCCGGCGCGATCCGGGCGCTGCTCGATCTGTCGCCGAAGACGGCGCGGCGCGTGACGAAGGACGGGCGCGAAGAGGAGATCTTGCTCGCGCGCGTGCAGGCCGGCGACACCCTCCGCGTGCGGCCCGGCGAGCGCGTCCCGGTGGACGGCAAGGTCATCGAGGGCGACAGCGCGGTCGACGAATCCATGATCACCGGGGAGTCGCTGCCGGTCGAGAAGAGCGCCGGATCGACGCTGATCGGCGGCACGGTGAACGGGCAGGGCGGCTTCACGATGCGCGCCGAGCACGTGGGGAGCGAGACCGTGCTCGCGCAGATCGTGAAGCTCGTCGGGGAGGCGCAGCGGAGCCGCGCGAAGGTGCAGGCGCTCGCGGATCGCGTGTCGGCGTGGTTCGCGCCCGGGATCCTGGTGCTGTCGCTGATCACGTTCGCCGCGTGGATGGCGGCGGGGCCGGAGCCTCGGCTCGCGCACGCCCTCGTGAGCGCGGTGAGCGTGCTCATCATCGCGTGCCCGTGCGCGCTCGGGCTCGCCACGCCGATGTCGATCATGGTCGGCGTCGGGCGCGGCGCGGAGGTCGGCGTGCTCGTGAAGAACGCGGACGCGCTGGAGCGGCTCGCGGACGTGGACACGCTCGTGATCGACAAGACCGGCACGCTCACCGAAGGGAAGCCCGCGCTCGCCGATGTCGTCGCGTTGCCTTGGATCGCCGAGGGAGAGCTGCTCCGGCTCGCGGCCTCCGTGGAGCGCGGCAGCGAGCACCCGCTCGGGCGCGCCGTCGTCGAGGGTGCGAAGGCCCGCGAGATCGAGCTGTCGTCGCCGACGAAGTTCACCGCCGAGGCCGGGCGCGGCGTCGTCGCGGAGATCGGCGGGAAGCGCGTCGCCGTCGGGAGCCGCGCGACGGTGCCCTCCGGGGCCGCGGATCGCGCCGCGATCGAAGCGCTCGCCGCGCCGCTCGCGGAGAAGGGACGCAGCCTGCTGTTCGTGACGGTGGACGGGCGGCCCGCGGGCGTCCTCGGCGTCACCGACAAAGTGAAGGCGCGCGCCAAGGAGATGATCGACGCGCTCCACCGCCGCGGCGTGCACGTCGCGATGCGAACCGGGGACAGCGAGAAGGCCGCGCGCGCCGTCGCGAACGAGCTCGGGATCGAGGACTTCGTCGCGGAGATGTCGCCGGACGACAAACGCGAGGCCGTGCGCGCGCTGCAGGCGAAGGGCCGTGTCGTTGCGATGGCCGGCGACGGCGTGAACGACGCGCCCGCGCTCGCGCAGGCGGACGTGGGGATCGCGATGGGGACGGGCACCGACGTCGCGATCGAGAGCGCCGGCGTCACGCTCGTTCGAGGCGATCTGGCGGCGATCCTGCGCGCGATCGATCTCGGCCGCGCCACGATGGCGAACATCCGCCAGAACCTGTGGCTCGCGTTCCTCTACAACGGCCTCTCGGTCCCGATCGCCGCGGGCGTGCTGTTCCCGGTGCTCGGCGTGCTTCTGTCGCCGATGATCGCGAGCGCCGCGATGAGCCTCTCTTCGGTGAGCGTGATCGGAAACGCCCTTCGATTGCGCCGCGCCGTCGCTGCCTGACGCCGCGCTCGCGTGGCGTCGAACTCCGTCTCCCCGTGGCCGTGACGCTCATCGGAGCGCGCGGCCGGAGCCGTCGCGTCCACCGAGCCGCGTTTTCGCCCATGTCCGCTTAACTCGGTGCGTCGTCCACTGTCAACTCGATCTTTGCCGACGCAGGATCACGTGATAAAGCGCGGCCCCTTTCCAATGACTCATTGGGAGGGCGAGGCTGTGCTGAAGCGTCGGCATTTCCTCGGGCGCGACAACGGGTGCGCGCCCAGGAGTGAAGGCGGCCAACCCCTCGGAACCTTCGGCGCCGCCCGCAAGAGACCCGCGGGCGTGTGCCGAGTTTGAAGGAAGGCACACCGTCATGTTCGTCACGAGATCCCCTGGCGATCGAGGGAGAGCGAGCGCCAAGCTCCCGCTCTTCACCGGTCTTGTCGCCCTGCTGTTCGCCTTGCTCGTCGCTCCAGCGGCGCAGGCCAGCGAGGCCGAGCTCAAGCTGCCCGACCTCCACTCCGTCCGCTTCATGGGCGTGGACGGCCACACCCTGCTGCTCGCCGGCATGGGCGTGTGCGCGCTGGGGTTCGTGTTCGGGCTCAGCATCTACACGCAGCTCCGCAACCTCCCCGTCCACAAGTCGATGCTCGAGATCAGCGAGCTGATCTACGAGACCTGCAAGACGTACCTGCAGACCCAGCTCCGCTTCATCCTGATCCTCGAAGTCCTGATCGGCGTCATCATGGCCGTGTACTTCGGGTACTTCCAGCACATGGAGATCGGGAAGGTCGTCCTGATCCTCTTCTGCAGCCTCGTCGGCATCGCGGGCTCCACGGCGGTCGCCTGGTTCGGGATGCGCATCAACACGTTCGCGAACTCGCGCACCGCGTTCGCCGCCCTCCGGGGTAAGCCGTTCCCGACCTACGCGATCCCGCTCAAGGCCGGCATGAGCATCGGCGCCGTGCTGATCAGCACCGAGCTGCTCGTCATGCTCATCATCCTCCTCTTCGTGCCGCGCGACTACGCGGGCCCCTGCTTCATCGGCTTCGCGATCGGCGAGTCGCTCGGCGCGTCCGCGCTCCGCATCGCGGGCGGCATCTTCACGAAGATCGCCGACATCGGCTCCGACCTCATGAAGATCGTCTTCAACATCAAGGAAGACGACGCGCGCAACCCGGGCGTCATCGCGGACTGCACGGGCGACAACGCGGGCGACTCGGTCGGCCCCTCCGCGGACGGCTTCGAGACCTACGGCGTCACCGGCGTCGCGCTCATCTCGTTCATCCTCCTCGCGGTCAAGAACCCCACCGTCCAGGTGCAGCTCCTCGTCTGGATCTTCGTGATGCGCATCATGATGGTCCTCGCGAGCATCGCCTCGTACTGGATCAACGACATCATCGCGAAGGGCCGCTACCTCAACGTCGACAAGATGAACTTCGAGCACCCGCTCACGCTGCTCGTGTGGATCACGTCGATCGTCAGCGTCGCGCTCACGTTCCTCGTCTCGAAGATGCTCATCCCGGATCTCGGCGACGGCACCTTCTGGTGGAAGCTCTCCGCGATCATCACGTGCGGCACGCTCGCCGGCGCCATCATCCCCGAGATCGTGAAGGTCTTCACCTCGACGGACTCGCGCCACGTGAAGGAGGTCGTCACGTCCTCCCGTGAGGGCGGCGCTTCGCTGAACGTCCTCTCGGGCCTCGTGGCCGGCAACTTCTCCGCCTACTGGCTCGGCATCATCGTCGCGGTCCTCTGCGGCGGCGCGTACTTCATCGCGCAGCTCGGCCTCTCGGACATCATGCTCGCGCCGGCCGTCTTCGCGTTCGGCCTCGTGGCGTTCGGCTTCCTCGGCATGGGCCCGGTCACCATCGCGGTCGACTCGTACGGCCCCGTCACCGACAACGCGCAGTCCGTGTTCGAGCTCTCGGTCATCGAGACCATCGACGGCATCGAGAGCGAGATCAAGAAGGACTTCGGCTTCGAGCCCTCCTTCGAGAAGGCCAAGCACTACCTCGAGGAGAACGACGGCGCCGGCAACACCTTCAAGGCGACGGCGAAGCCCGTGCTCATCGGCACCGCGGTCGTCGGCGCCACCACGATGATCTTCTCGATCATCATGCTCCTCACGAAGGGCCTCACGGATCAGGAGGGCATCAAGAACCTGTCGCTCCTCCACGCGCCGTTCTTCCTCGGCCTCATCATCGGCGGCGCGATGATCTACTGGTTCACGGGCGCCTCCACGCAGGCGGTCGTCACCGGCGCCTACCGCGCGGTCGAGTTCATCAAGGCGAACATCAAGCTCGAGACGACCGACAAGGCGAGCATCTCGGACTCGAAGAAGGTCGTCGAGATCTGCACGCAGTACGCGCAGAAGGGCATGCTCAACATCTTCCTCGCCGTGTTCTTCGGCACGCTGAGCTTCGCCTGCGCCGAGCCGTACTTCTTCATCGGCTACCTCATCAGCATCGCGCTCTTCGGCCTGTACCAGGCGCTCTTCATGGCGAACGCCGGCGGCGCCTGGGACAACGCGAAGAAGGTCGTCGAGGTCGAGCTGAAGGCGAAGGGCACCCCGCTGCACGCGGCCTCCGTCGTCGGCGACACGGTCGGCGATCCCTTCAAGGACACGTCCTCCGTCGCGATGAACCCCGTCATCAAGTTCACGACGCTCTTCGGCCTCCTCGCCGTGGAGCTCGCGATCGAGCTGTCGAGCGGCGTCAAGGTCGCCCTCGCGGTCGTCTTCTTCGTGCTCTCGGCCTTCTTCGTCTACCGCTCCTTCTACGGCATGCTCATCGAGAGCAAGTCGGACGCGGAAGCGAAGGCCAAGTGAGCCTCTCCGGCCGGCTCCCCTCCCTCGCGAGGTGACGGGGAGCCGCCGGTGTCATCGGTTTCTTCAATCCCTCACAATCTGGTCCCTGCCGCTGCGTTCATCGCGATCTTCGTGGTGAGCGCGGCGTCGTATGCGCAGGCGCCGGCGCCTCCCATCGAGAAAAACGATGCCCCGATCGACGTGCGCGTCGACGGCGAATCCGGCGGCGCGCCGCGCGCGAGCCGCGACCCCGACGTCGCCTCGTTCGTGGTGCGCGGCGAAGATCTGAAGCGCCCCGGCGCCACCGCCGTCGACGTGATCGCGGCCTCTCCCGGCGTGGAGCCGAGCCGCAGCGGCGCGGGCGCCGACCTTGCGACGATCTCGATCCGCGGCGCCCCGAGCGCGCAGGTGCCGGTGTACCTCGCGGGGATCCGCCTCAACGACGACGTCACCGGATCGGCCGATCTCTCGACGATCCCGCTCTACTTCCTGGACCGGGTCGAGGTGTACCGCGGCAACGCTCCGGCGGACGCGACGCGGCTCGGCATCGGGGGCGCGCTGTTCTTCGAGCCGCGCCTGCCGCGCGGGACGCACGCGGGGATCCGCGCGGGCGCCGGCAGCTTCGGCGAGCTCACGATGGGCGCGTTCGCGTCCCTCGGCGACGAGCGCTCGGGGGCGGTGCTCTCGTTCTCGCGGGACAGCGCGACGAACGACTTCACGTACACCGACGACCGCGCCACGCCGGATCCCGCGGACGATCGCGTGGTGCGCCGCAAGAACGGCGACGCGACCAGCTACGACGCGTGGGCGATCGGGCGCACCACGTTGCCCTCGGGCGGTCGCCTCGTGATCGTCGCGAACGCCTTCGCGCGCGAGCAGGGCGTGGCCTCCGCGACGTACGCCCCCGCGAGCGAGGCCCGCAGCAGCACCCAGCGCGAGATCCTGGCGACGTCGGCGCGGCTGCCGTGCGGCTCCGGCGCGGGCGGCATCGACACGTGCTCCATCGACGTCGCGTCGAGCGTGATCACGTCCCGCCGCGAGCTCACGGATCCGCTGCGCGAGCTCGGCCTCGGCGGCGGCTACGTCACGATCGCGGGCGATCGGTGGGAGGAGAGCGCGCGGTGGCGGGGGCGCTTCGGCGATCGGCTGCGGCTCTCCGCGGGCGTCTCCGGCGGCGTGGATCGGCTCGGCGTCGAGATCCTCCACGGCCTCACCACGCACGCGGCGCGGCTCTCGCTCGCGGGGTCGGCGGACGTGGCGTATCGGCCCGCGGAGCCGGTGGAGCTGTTCGGGCTCGTCGCGGGTGAGTGCCACTCTTCGCTCGGCGGCGGTGAGGCGTGCGCGCTCGGCGGACCCGCGGGGCGCGCGGGGGTTCGGCTGGCGGCGCCGCTCGGATTCGAGGTGATCGCGTCGGGCGGATCGTACGTGCGCGTGCCCACGCTCGGGGAGCTGTTCGGCCTCTCCGGCGCGGTGCAGGGCAATCCGGCGCTCGTGCCGGAGCGTGGTTATGCCGCGGAGGCGTCCGTGCGGTGGGGCCGCGCGTCCTCGACAGGCGACGTGCGCGGGTACCTCGATGTCACCGGATTCGCTCGTTTCGCCGAGGATCTCATCGTGTATCGCCGCTCGGGGGCCGCGACGCAGACTCCCTTCAACGTGGCGTCGGCGCGCGTGATCGGGGTGGAGGCGGCGGCCGGGATAGACATGGTTCGGCACGTCCGCGCGCAGGTCTCGCTGACTGCCCAGGACGCGCGGGACACCTCGTCCAAGGTCCGCGACTCCGCCTCTGCGTTGCCGTTCCACGCGCCGTTTTCCAGCGTTTCGATGGTGGAGGCCTATGCGGACATGGAGCGGAGCGTGCCAGTCGTGAGCCGCCTCTCCTTGGCTGTGCGGTTCGCGTACCGGGCGCCTCGGTGGGCGGCTCCGGGGGAGACTCGGTACCTCGCCGAGCAGAAGGACCTCGCCTTCGACGGCGCGATCGGGCTCTTTCGCGGGCGGATCGTCGCGCGGCTCGGCGTCTCCAACGCGCTGGACACGTCCAATCAAGACCTCCTCGGCTTCCCGCGCGGGGGCCGGGCGGTGCACGCGGGGCTCGAAGCGACATGGTAGTGGTGCATCGGTCCTCGTTGAAGCAAACTGGCCCCATGCGAACATCGATGTGGGGCGCGGCGCTTCTTGCGGCGCTGACGGCTCTCGGCTGCGCGCCGGAAGAGCAGCAGACGACGGGCGGGACCAGCGTCGTCGCGGGGCCGTTCGGTCGGGGCGTCGTGGTGGCCGGCACCGATTATCAGGCGAGCAACCTCTCGCTCCTCGGGGTCGACGGAAAGGTGTTGTCGGCGGTGTTCGCGTCGACGTCGACCACGGGGATGTCCTGGGACGTCGCCTTGCCGAGCATGCCAGTCGCCGGGGAGGACGTGGTCTATCTGGATCGGACCTTTTCGCTCGTGACGTGGCTCGACGTGAAGACCGCGAAGCTCCGGGCGCAGCTTCATGCGGACGGCGACGATCTCGGGAAGAACCCGTGGGATTATCTGCCCATCTCGCCGGAGAAGGCCTATGTGACGCGGTACGATCGCTCGCCCGGCAAGAGCCTGCACGGCGACGTGATCGTGGTCAATCCGAAGACCGCCACCGTGACGAGCCCGATCGAGCGGAGGATCGATGTCGCCGCGGCCCTCTCGCTCCCGGAAGGGGACTATTCCGTGCACCCCGCGCGCGGCGTCGTGATCGGCGACAGGGCCTATGTGACGACGGTGATCGCGACGCTGGATTACGCGTACACGGACTCGCAGGTGGTCGAGATCGACACGACGAAGGACGAGGTCGTGGCGGTGACGCCGCTCGATGGCCTGCACGATTGCACGGGGATCGCGGCCTCTCCGAGCGGCGCGGAGCTCGCGGTGAGCTGCTCCGGCGACCTCACGGCGAACGGGGATCCAGCGCTCGGGACGGCCGGCGTGGCCCTCTTGAAGCGAGAAGGCCTGTCATTGAACAAGGTGTATCCTGCGACGGCGCTCGGCGCGGGCGTGCCGGGGTTCGCGCTGTCGTACGCGGGGGAGCGCTCGCTCGTGGTGACGCTGCTCGGCAACGTGAAGGACAGCGTCGACGACGTGGCGATCGCGCTCGATCTCGACTCCGGCGCGACGAAGGAGATCCACCGCGCGGGCCCCGTGCAGATCGGCGCCGTGCTGTGCCCCGCGCGCGAGGGCGGCGCACCCGACACGTCCCCCGAGGCGTGCTTCGTGACGGATGCGGACTCGTACGCGACGCTCCGTTTCCCGGTGAATCAAGGCGTTCTCGGCGATCCGATCTCGACCGAGGTGGACGACGGACGCGGCCACCCTCCGCGGTACATCGGTCAGTTCTAGTTTGTCGCGCTCCCGCTGCCCCACAACGTCGAGGGTTGCGTCCATTTCGCCGCGGACTCCGCTCCGAAGCGGAGCTCCGCCTCCGCAAAATGGACTCCGCCCTCCCAGTGGCGGCCTCCGCGTGCTAGTCGTCGCGGCGCATGGCGGATTTGACTGCGGCGCCCGTGCTCTCGGCGCAGGATCTTCACAAGGCGTACGGCGCGCGCGCCATCCTCGACGGGGTCTCGCTGTCGATTCATCCGGGGGAGCGCATCGGCATCGTCGGCGTGAACGGCGCGGGAAAGAGCACCCTCGTGCGCGTGCTCGCGGGGCTGGAGACGCCCGATACAGGGTCCGTCGCGCGACGGCGCGGCGCCACCGTGGGCGTCCTCGAACAAGAGCCGCGCTTCGATCCCGAGCTGACCGCGCGCGAAGTGGCGCTCTCGGGGCTCGCGGCGTGGACCGAGGCGAAGGCCCGCTACGACGCCATCGGCGCGCGGCTCGCCAAGGGAGAAGGCGACGCGGAGGCGCTGCTGCACGAACAGCACGACGCGGCCGAAGACGTCGAACGGCTCGGCGGATGGGACATGAGCCACAAGGCGCTCGCCATCCTCGATCACGTGAACATCCGCGATCCGGATGCGCGCGTCGGCACCATGTCCGGCGGTGAGAAGCGCCGCGTCGCGCTCGCGCGGATCCTCGTCGGACGGCCGGATCTCGCGGTCCTCGACGAGCCGAGCAATCACCTCGACGTCGAGACCATCGAGTGGCTGGAGACGTTCCTCTCCGAGGAATACCCGGGCGCCATCCTCCTCATCACGCACGATCGCTACCTGCTCGATCGCGTGTCCACGCGCACGTGGGAGGTCGATAAAGGCCAGCTCTATTCGTACGACGGCGGCTACGAGGACTACCTCGAAGCGAAGACGGATCGCCTCGCGCTGGAGTCGCGCACCGAGCAGAACCGGCAGAACTTCCTGCGGCGCGAGCTCGAGTGGCTGCGGCGACAACCGAAGGCGCGCACCGGGAAACAGAAGGCCCGCATCCAGCGCGCGGAGACCGCGAAGGCCATCGTCGCGCCCAAGATCGAGGCGCGCGCGCAGCTCACCGCCGAGACGTCGCGCCTCGGGAAGAGCGTGCTCGAATTGAAGGACGTGTCGATCGATCTCGGCGGGCGCACGCTCGTGAGCCATTTCGACATGATGGTCGGCCGCGGCGAGCGCATCGGCGTCGTCGGGAAAAATGGCACCGGGAAGACCACGCTGCTGCGCGCGCTGCTCGGCGAAGTGGAGCTGTCGACCGGCGTGATCGACATCGGCCTCAACACCAAGATCGCGTACTTCGATCAGCACCGCGCGGGCCTCGACGACGAGGCTTCCATCTTCGACAACGTCGGCGGCGCGAAGGGGCGCGTCGAGATGGGCGGGCAGAACCTCGACATCTACTCGTACCTGGAGCGCTTCTCGTTCGACCGACAAAAGCAGCGCCAGCCGGTCGGATCGCTCTCGGGTGGAGAGCGCGCGCGCGTGGCCCTCGCGAAGCTGCTCGCGCAGAAGGCGAACCTCTTCCTGTTCGACGAGCCGACGAACGACCTCGACGTGGAGACGCTCTCGGCGCTCGAGGAGATGCTCGTCGAGATGGATGGGTCGTCGATCGTCGTGACGCACGATCGCTGGTTCTTGAACCGGATCGCGACCGCGGTCGTCGCGTTCGAGGGGGACGGGAAGGTCGTCCGGTACGCCGGGACCTACGACGATTACCGCGCGCAGCGCGCCGCCGGGGCCGCGCAGGCCGCCGAGGCCGAGGCCGCGGCGAGCGCGAGGAGCAAGCCGGCGCAGGCCCCCGCCGTCACCGAAACGCCGAAGAAACAAGGCAAAGGCCTCAGCTACGCGGAGCGGCTGGAGCTCGACAAGATCATGGACCGCATCGAGGCCGCGGAGAAGATCGCCTCGGAGATCGAAGTAGAGCTCGCGGATCCGACGCTCCACGCGAAGCGCGGCCACGAGGTGCCCGGCCTCATGACGAAGCTGGAGGCCGCGAAGAAGGACGCCGCGGCGCTCACCGCGCGCTGGGAAGAGCTCGAAATGAAGCGCGAGGCCGCGGCGAGGTGATCGTCAGTCGAGCGGGGGGAGGGCGTGCAGCTCGTCGATCTTCGTCGTCTTCTCGATCGCTCCGTCCGCGCTGCGCACCTCGATCTTGCCTTCGAGGTGAACGCCGCCGCGCGACGCGGTGACCTTCACGACCTTCGACGTGACGTGCGCCGGATCGCGCGCGTCGGTGAGATCGCCTTCGAACGAGCCGTCCTGCACGGGCGCGGCGCCGTCGAAGCGGAGGATCGCGACGGCGCCGCTCGTCACCTTGCCTTCGTCCTTCACCGCCCGCGTCTGCGCGACGAGGACGCTCGCCTTCTTGCCGGACACGAGCTGCGCGCTCGACAGGCCGTCGACGCCGAGCACGCCCACCTCGTCGCCGCGCTCCAAGACGACGGGGCAGCGGCCGGTTCCGCACGGCAAATACGACAGGATCGCGCCCGTGACGGTGCGGGCGCGGTGCAGGTTCGACGCGCACGCATCGGTGTTCAGCGTGAGGTCCTTCGCGAGGCGCGCGCACAGCCACGACGTCGACGTGATCGTCACCTCGCCGCCGAGATCGCTCTGGAACGCGAAGCCGACGGTGCCGTCCTTGGCGTGCTGCGCCTCGAACACCATGCCGTCGCGCGTGACCTCCACGTCGTCGACGACGCCTTTCCACGTCGAGAAACCGTGGCTCTTCCCGACGCGGAGCAGCTCCCCGCGGCGCAGCACCTCGGGCGGGGGGAACTCCTCGTGCATCGTGACGAGCAGCGGCGCGGCGTCGCTCGTGACCTCGGTCCAGCGCTCGGTGGGCGGCGCGGGCGGCGCGGACGACGTGGTCGCGGCGCCCGCCCCGGGGCCGTCGGAGGGGCCGCAGCCCGCCGCGAGGAGCGCGCAAAAGAGGCTTGAAACGAAGCCGATCCGGAGCACCATGGCCCCGCGGATCACGCCGGCAGCTTGGCGTTGAGGAACGACTGGAGCTTGATGATGTTCTTCTCGTCGCGCGAGAACGAGGGCGCCGCGTAGCTCGAGGACCAGCCCGACAGCTCGCTCAGGAACGCGCGCCGCACCTCGGCGTCGGAGATGATCTCGTCCACGGTGCGGCCGCGGGCGGCGCCGACGCGCAGCCCCTGGACGTAGCGCTCCAGCCGCGCGTAGTCCTTGCCGAGCAGCTCCGAGACGAGGGCCGTGTCGTGCGCGAGGCGGGCGAGGACCGGCTGTTCGCGCGCGGCCGCGTCGTTCTTGAGCGCGAGGGAGGCCGCGAGGCGCACCACGAACGCGTCGTCGAGGAAGCCGAGGTCCTCGATGCCATCCGGGATGAGGTCGAGCGACTTGAAGAGGTAGTTGAGGCCGCCGGCCACGTAGCGGCGCGCGTCCTCCGACAGCTCCGCTTCGAGCAGGGCGCCGAGCTCGGTCGCGTCGCTGGCGAGCGTGCGGAGCCACTCGGGGAAGGTGTCGAGGCAGCGGGTGTGAAGATCGGACATGGCGTTTCCTCCGGGGCGGCGAGGCGCGAGCGACGCCGGGATTCGGGCCTATTGCCCCAGGCCGCGCCGCGCGTCCACGGTGGACTTGGGGGGCCGCCGCTTACGTACGATCGGAGAGGGCCAGGTGACCGTCGCGATCCAGCTCGTACACGAAGGCGGGCGTTCCGCGCGTGAGGCGGTAGTGCAGAAGGCGCCTCTCGGCGCGCGCCTTCGACGTGCGGTCTCCGTCGCGAGCCTCGATTTGCCGGGCGATCCGAGCGAGGGCCGCGCTCACGTTGTCGCGCTGCGAGCGCTCGTCGGCGACGCGCACGGTGATGCCGCTCGGCGCGTGGTGCACGCGGACGGCGCTCGCGGTGCGGTTCACGTGCTGTCCGCCGGGCCCGGACGCGCGCATGGCCGTGATGGTGACCTCTTCGCGCGAGATCGCCTTCGTCGGCGCGATACTCTCCACCGCAGGACACACCGAAACGCTCGCGAACCAGCGTTTTCGAGCCCGTTTGCCGCGTTCCGGACTGCGGGCCACGAGCGCGTGCGTGCCAGTCAGAGAGGCGATCTCCGCGGGCGCCGCGCGAAGGTGCACCTCCACGCTGAAGGGGGCGTCCTCGTCGCCGTGAACCACCACGTCGGAGGCGACTGCCCCCATCGATTCGCATTGAATCAGCAGGTGATCCGCGAGCGCCGCGACGAAGCGCCGCACCTCGATGGGGCCTGTTCCTGCGCTGATCTGGAGCACGACGGAGGCCGGTTTCATCGCTTCACCGTGACGACCGGCACGAGCGACGCGACCGGCTCCGCGAGGCCCGCCGTCACGAGGCTCGCGACGACAGGCTCGATCGGTTTGTACGCGTCCGGGTGCTCTTCGTAGAGGAGATCGGTGTCGTCGCACACCACGCGTCCTCCCAGCTTGGTGGTCGCCAGTTCGCTGCGGCGGTACTTGCCTTTGAGCTTCGAGAGGGCCTCCGCGCGCCCCATTCGCCGGCCCGCGCCGTGCGCGACGCTCCGCAGCCCGGCCTCCTCTCCGAGGCCGACAAGCACCCAGGAAGGCGCCCCGCGACTCCCGAGCACGATGGTCGGAGCCTGCGAGTGCGCCGGCGCCGCGCCTTTGCGATGCACCCACGTCGGCGCCCCGTCCACCGGCTCCTCGCGAACATCGTTGTGCGTCACGTCGAAGGCGCCCGTCACCTTCGATGTCCGCGCGGCCCCGAGCGCCCGCAACAGCCGATACGTCAGCAGAAACCGATTCACCTGCGCGAACCGACACGCCCCCGCGACGTCCGCGAGATAAGGCCGAATGGCCTCCCCCGTGAGCGTCGCGTCCCCGTAGCGCCGAGCGAGCGCCGTCCCGAGCCCGCGCGACCCGGAGTGCGCGAGCGCGACGAGACAGCCTTTGTGGAGGCCCAGAGTCTGCGCCGCCGCCTTGTTCCGGATCTCGTCCACGCGGGCGATCTCGACGAAATGGTTCCCGCCGCCGATCGTGCCGAGCGCCTCCGCGAAGCCGCAGGTGGCCGCCAGCAGATCTCCGGACGGCTCCAGACTGGCAGTCTGGGGCATCGCGGAGCAGAGCGCCCGCAGCGCGTCCGGGAGGTCCTCGATCTCCGCGAGCCCGGCGATCCCGCGGCGCCACACGGCCTCCACCAGCGCGCGCTCGTCGCACCCTTCGAGAGGCGCGTCGTCCCAGGTGCGGAGGACGCGGCGCTCGACGGCGTCCCGGTTCCGTGCGTCCTCGTTCGTGGCGATGACGCGCACGCCGCACCCCACGTCGCCGCCGAGCAGGTGCGGATACACCTTCTCGCGCGTGGCGAACACGGCGCCGACAGGCCCCTTGCCGACGTGCAGATCGGGCATCCCGACCGCGCGCACGCACCCCGGCAGAGCGGCAGTCCGAGCGAGCTGCGCGACCGCGTCCCCTTCCATCCAGACGTCCGGCCCCGCCACGACGCGCGCGTGATCGGGGAGAGGCGTGGTGTCGAATCTTGCTTCGTGGCTGTTCATCGTGTGCGTCCTACGTGGGAGTGTCACCGGGAAGGGGAGATTTTCGATCGTATCCATCGTGAGCACCGCTCCGTGACTCCGAGCAGCCTTTGCGACGGCCGTGCCATCCATCTTTCACCGCGAAAACACGCACCGGCGTCTCTGCGTGGTGCGCTGCGCACCACCAAAATGCTGCGCGGCGCACCACCGCTGGTGAATTCTTCACCACCGAGTCGGCGGGCGGCGTATCCTCCGGAGCATGAAGCGCGCTCTCCTCACGTGGTCGGATGCGGGCATCGTGGGGCCTCGGCCGGCGCATCATGCGCCTCGGCCGGCGGAGGATCGCGGGCCCGTGCTGCGGCTTCTGGACCAGGGGGAGAGTCGGTACGACGCTGTCTGGGTGCTCACCATCCCGGCCGGGGAGGGGCCGTCCGTGCGCCTCGCGAAGGAGATCGAGCGCCTCGGGCCCGCGGCGAGCGTGCGCACGATCCACGTCGCGGACCCTTCGGATCATGCGGCCCTGTTTCACGAGCTCGGGCCGCTCGCGAACGACGCGCGCAAGGCGTTTCCGGCGCCGGAGTGGAGCCTCGATATCTGCCTCTCCGCCGGCACGCCGCAGGCACAGACACTCTGGGTCATCCTCGTGCAGGCGGGCGTCCTCCCCGCGCGCATGTTGCAAGTGATCCCCGCGGTGTTCGTGGACAAGGGGCGGCCCCCGGTGCGCGTCGTTCGCCTGGATTTCGAGGGGTTTCCGGAGATCCGCGCCCTCCGCCGAGAGGTCGCGCGCCTCCGCGCCGAGGTGCGGCCCCAAAAGAGCCCTCTGCTCGGCGAGAGTCCGGCCATGCTGGAGGTGCGGAGTCGCATCGAGCGCGTGGCGCGGAGTGACGCGCCGGTGCTGATCCTCGGAGAGACCGGCACGGGCAAGGAGCTCGTCGCGCGCTCCATTCACGAGCAGAGCGCGCGCGCGAAAGGGCCGTTCGTCGCGGAGAACTGCGGCGTCTTCGCGGAGGGCGTCCTCGCGAGCGAGCTGTTCGGGCACGAGGCCGGCGCGTTCACCGGCGCCTCCTCGCGCCGCAAAGGCGTCTTCGAGCAAGCGCACAATGGCACGTTGCTCCTCGACGAGGTCGGGGAGCTGTCGCCGCGCGTGCAAGCGGCCTTGTTGCGCGTGCTGCAAGAGGGGGTGTTGCGGCGCGTCGGCGGGGAGGCGAAGGTGCCTGTCGACGTCCGCGTCCTCGCCGCGACCCACCGCGATCTCCCGGCGATGGTGCGCGCCGGCACGTTCCGGGAGGACCTCTATTTCCGTCTCCGCGGCGCCACGATCGAGGTGCCGCCCCTCCGCGCGCGCCCGGGCGACATCGAGGTGCTGATGGATGCCTTTCTCGACGAGGTCTCCGCCCGTCGCGCCTCCGGGAGACTCCAGCTCACGCGGGAGGCGCGCCGAGCGGTGCTGGCCTATCCGTGGCCCGGCAACGTGCGTGAATTGAAGGCCGAGGTCGAGCGATGGGCCGTGTTCTGCGACGCCGTCGTGGAGGCGAGCGACCTCACGCGCGAGATCACGGACCCTTCGCTGTGGACCGCCGACAAGGCCTCTCCCGGCGACAGGCACTCTCCCGGTGACAGGCACTCTTCCGGCGACAAGCCTGCCACCTCCACAGGCAGGCTCCCCGATCGCGACGCGCCGCCGAGCTCGGAGCCACGCCCGGTGCGCCCGCTCACCCACGTCGTGGAGGAGGCCAAAAAGAAGGCGATCCTGGAGGCTCTCCGCGCGACCGACAGGAACCTGAGCCGCGCCGCCCGCCTCCTCAAGATCGACCGGAACACCCTGCGACGAAGCATGGATTCGTTCCGTCTGCCCCGCTGACAGACTCTGCCAACGTGACAGACTCTGCCGTCGTGAAACTCTCTGCCCCCGTGATAGACAAGGAGTCGTGATGGAGCCTCTCGTGTTCGTGCTCGCGGTCGGCAAGAACGGTGTCATCGGCGCCGCCGGAAAGGTCCCCTGGCATCTGCCCGAGGATCTCCGCTTCTTCAGGGACATGACGATGGGCCACGCGATCCTCATGGGTCGCCGCACCTACGAAGAGACGCGCCGCCCGCTCGAAGGCCGCCGCAACATCGTGATCTCCCGCGACCCCACGTTTTCCGCGCCGGGGTGTGAGGTCGTGACGACGCTGGAACAGGCCATCTCCCTGGCGCGCGCCACGGACCCGGAGCCGCGCGTGATCGGAGGGGCCGAGATTTTCCGCCTGGCGCTCCCCCTCGCGACGCGGATCTATCTCACGGAGGTGGACCTGGACGTGCCCGGAGACACGGTGTTTCACCTGGACCGGACAGGCTTCATCGAGACGGAGCGCCGCCCCGGCCAGACACCCGGCGTCACGTTCGTCACGCTGGATCGCGCCCCCTGATCTCGCGGGCTCTTCCCGCGCGGCGGCGAGCCACGAAAATGAAGCACGCAGCGGCGATTGTGCTCCGATCTGGTGGCGCCGCGTCCGCCGTGTGACGGGGGCGCTCATGCGAAACCTCTCTGCCCTGGTGTTCCTCGTCGCGCCGCTGGCCCTGATGATCTCCGCCTGTGGAGGCGGCGCCGCCGACGATCCACGGTGTGTATCCTTGTGCACGATCAAAGAGCCTTCGGACCCGACGGTCGGCGACGTCTGTAGTCAAGAGAGCGCCGACACGTGCCGGGAGACGTGCGGGGCCCGCATCCAGGACACAGGCACGGTCTGCGCAGACTGCCTCCTCGAAGACGCCGATTTCGGCGTCAAGAGCAGCGGCGGTACCGACAGCTGTGTCGACTCCCCAATGTGCTCGAACACCCAGCTCTGTACGGAGGTCGGCCCCGGCGGGAGCTGCGACTATTGCTACGGCGACAAGGCCGCGGCGGATGCTTGCTACAAGCAGATCCACCCGCACCGCGAGGTCGCGTGCGACGTCCGCTTCCGCGACGCCGCGGAGTGTGCCTCCCTCTGCGCGAACTAGACCTGGCTCACGCCGCTACGAGCACAGGCAGACAGACGCTTTTGGGGGGCTTTACAAGGGGGCTCCGCCCCCTCGTATCACTCCCCCGCTCGCGTCGCGTGCGCTGGGTGCGAGTCCATTCCGCGGTGAGCCTCGCTCTAACTCGGCACCTCGACCTCCGCCTCCTCCGGCACCCGGTGCACCGGAGGGGCCTTGATCAAGATCCACGCTGTCAACCCCGGTAAATGCAGCATCGCCAGGACGAGGATCGTCGGCGTGTAACTGCCAGTCCGCTTCACCGACTCTCCGATGAGCGGGTTCGAGATGATGAGCGCCAGGGACTGCGCCGCCGCCAGAATCCCGCCCGCGAGCGACAACCCGCGCGGGGAGACGCGGCGCAGCGTGTCGCTGGTGCCGAGTCCGTACAGGCCTCCTCCGCCCGCCATCGAGAGGCCGGTCGCCACCATCGCGGGCCACGGTGATTGGCAGAGCGGCACCGCGAGCCCCGCCATCACGAACAGCGTCGCCACCACGATGAGGCCGTACGGCGGATCGTCACTGTCCGGGTTCGACTTGATTTGCCGCGTCCCCAGGCTCCCGAAGATGACCGCGCCCGCGTCGTAGAGGAGCGGCGGCAAGATCAGGAGATTGCCAATCTCCGCCTGCGTCGTGTGAAAGCGGCGATCCAGCATCTTCGACAGCCAGTTGAAGTGGAACCCGAGCAGCGGCGCGCAGCTCAGGATGAGGACCACGCCGCGCAAGACGGCCTTGCTCGCGAGCACGTCCCGCACGCGAAACGCAGGCTCCGAGGCCTTCTCTTTGCGCACCTCGAACACGCTGTCGGCGTCTTTGCGGAAGGCCAGCGCCACCCAGAGAGGCACCCACACGAGGCCCACGAGCGCCGAGCCGAGGAACGCCGCGCGCCACCCGAAGCGCTCGTTGAAGAAGGCCGCCAGCTTGGGCGCGACCATGGCGCCGAACGAGCTGCCCGTGAACAGGATACCGAGCCCGCGCGCGCGCTCCCCCGGCGGCAGCGCGCGGTGGACGGTCTGTGCGGCGCCCGGAAAGCTCGGCGCCTCCGCGAGGCCGAGGGCGATGCGCAGCGTGAACAGGATCGCGAAGCTCGGCACCAGCGCGTGCAACCCCGCCACGACGGACCACACGAGCACCGCGCCGAGGAGCCCGCGCCGCGCGCCGACCGCGTCCACGAGGCGCCCCGCGAGCGGCGACCCCACGAGGTACGCGACCGAAAACGCCGACAAGAGAAGGCCGTACGACGTCTCGTCGATGCCGAGCTCCCGCGTGACGGTCGGGGCCAGCGCCGCGAGCGTCTGCCGATCGACGTAGCTCACCGACATCGTGAACGTCGCGGTCAGCGCGAGCGCCCACGCGAGCCCCGGCGATAGGCTGGGTCGTCCCGTCTTCACGCGCGCATCCTACACCGACGCTCGCGCGGATCGACACCCGATCACGGACCGGGGCCCATGTGATTGACGAGGTGCCAGCGAAAGCCGTCGAGGAGCACCAGCGAGTCCACGCTCCCGTCGACCGCGTCCCAAACCAGGAATCGCAGCTCGATCGTCTCTCCAGGCACCACCGGCGCGTCCTGCTGCAACCAGCCAGTCGCGGCCCCGTCGTACAGGATGCCGCCCCAGCCGCCCATCCCGGTCCCTTCGAGCAGCCAGGTGCCGCCCGGGCACACCGCGCACACGTCGAAATGCGCGCTGTTCACCGAGATCGGATCGCCCACGGCGTCGAACGCGATGTTCTTGTCCGCGGGGATCCCGGGCGCCTGACTGTCCAGCAGCGCGACGAAGAAGTCGTTGTATTCCGAACAGACGTTCTCGGGCGACTCCGCGGTATAGAAGCCGTAGCGGATCGAGAAGCTCCCGGCGTTCGTGGGCGCCCGGATCCGCAATTTCAGGCTGACCGAGTCGTTGACCATCGCCGGGAGAGGCGTCTGGTAAGGAGCGCAGTTGCCCGGAGACAGATCGCCGCCCGCCGCCACGAAATCGGCCGGCAGCGCGGAGAGCGTCATCGCGTTGAAGTTGCCGATCTGGTTCGGCTCCGGCCCGTTCTGCGGGTACACGTGCCCCGGATCGTCCTCGTCCCGCGCCGTGCCGGTGGAGAGCGCGGCCATCGTCGAGCCGATCTTCGGCGCTCCGTTGACTCCGTAGCTCGCGAGCACCCCCACCTGCACGTCCAGGGGCGCAGAGGTGCCGTCCGCGAGCGTCAATCCAGCGCTGATCACGCCCCATTTCTTCTGGGGGAGGGGAGGCTCCTCCGTCGTGAATACACATAGATCCATCGCCTGCGCCAGCGCCCCCGCGAAGGTCGGCGTGACGAGCGGCGCGCCGCTGCAGTCCGGATAAGGCTGGTCGTCGGGAGTCGCCGGATCGCAATCGTCGTCGATTCTGTTCGCGGGGTATTCGAAGGCGCCGGGGTTCACCTCCGCGGGGTAGGCAGCGCACGCGGGCGAATCGCAGCAATCGCCGTCGCAGATCGTGAATCCGTCCCCATCCAAGTCTTGCGGATCGACGACGCCATCGCAGTCGTCGTCGACGCCGTTGCACACATCCGTGGAGGGCAACACCTCACCTTGGCAGTCGCCGAAAGCCGACCCGTTCAGGCACGGATGCATGCCGCCGATGCAAGCGCCGACCCCCTGCGTGCCCGCGGGCCCGTCGTAACACGGCAAGATCTCCCCCGGCACGCACAGGCACGTCCCGAGGGTCTCGCAGCCGTTCGTCGGATCTCCGTCGCAGTCCGAATAGCCAGCCTCGTCGCACCCGGAGATGCCGCAGAGGCCGTTTTCGCAGACCGGATTCGCGTGCGGAGACTGGCACTCGACCCCGCAGCCGCCGCAGTTCATCGGATCGTTCGAGAGGTCCGCGCAGTTCCAGTTGCAGCAGAGGAGCCCCTCCGGGCAGGGCTCGAATTCCGAGCATTCGAAGAGACATTCGCACCCATTGCAGTGCTGGCCCGGCTCACACTGGCCGTCGGTCTCGCAGTCGCAATGCGGCTCTTCGCTCGTCGTCGTGACGGTCTGTCCGCCGCCTCCGCCGGCCCCGCCGCCGCCCGCCCCCGCGGTCGCGCTGCCCGACGTGTCGACCACGACGACCCCGCACGCCGAAAGCCCGAAGACCGCCACGAACAGCGCCGCACCGCACCGTCGACCGAGGACCGCTCTCTCTTCGATGGCTCGCCGCATGGGGCCACATCATATCGATGCCTCCGGGGAGCAGGCCCCAATTTGCGACGGAACCTTGCATGCGCCGAAGGCTTGCGTCCGGTCGCGGCGGGATTCGAGCGTCATCGTAAAACAAACTTGATGTACAACATTTTTGTTGTACGGTGCCGCCATGGCAGCCAACGTGGTGGGAAAGCCGGTCCGGGGCGGCGACTTCTTCAACCGGTCGCGCGAGATCAACGACATGTGGAGCCGGCTGGAGACGGACAACATCCTCCTCCTGGCGCCGCGTCGGGTGGGGAAGACATCGCTCATGTATCGCCTCCTCGACGGCGCGGCAGAGCGGCAGTTCCTCCCGACGTACGTGAGCGTCGCGGACGCTCCGAACGAGCTGGCCTTTGCGCAGAAGCTCTATGACTGCGTCAAGGATCACAAGCCTGCGCGGAAGGTGATCGCGGCGATCGCGAAGAGCCCTCTCGGTCGCCTCTTCAAGAGCGTGAAGAAGGTGGGGCTCTTCGGCGCTTCTGTGGAGCTCGGCGAGCAGGCCGAACAGCAGTGGGCGCAGCTCAGCGAGGCTCTCCTCAGCGCGTTCGGCCGCGGTCCGGAGCGGTGGCTTCTCCTCATCGACGAGCTGCCCATCTTCGTGCTCTCGCTGCTCAAACAGGACCCTACCGGCAACCGCGCGCGGCACTTCCTCAACTGGTTTCGAAACGTCCGCACGGACATGAAATCAGGCGATCACGTGCGGTGGCTGCTCGCGGGATCGATCGGCCTCGACACCGTGGCTCGCCGGCGGAACCTCGGCGACACGATCAACGATCTCTACGTCTACACGGATTTCGGCGCCTTCTCCCCGGACACCGCCGATGCGCTCCTTCAAGACCTCGCGGCCAGCGCGAAGATCGCCCTCTCTCCAGAGGTGCGGAGTCGCATCTGCCAGAGAGCGGGCTGGCTCATCCCGTATCACTTGCAGCTCCTCTTTTCGGAGATCCGCAAAGGCTTTCTCCGCACCCTCACGCAGCCGACGGTGGAGGACGTGGACGCCGCCTACGAGTCGCTCATGGACCCTGCGCACAGGGCCTATTTCGACTACTGGAAGCAGCGGCTGCACGAGGAGCTGGGCCCGCCCGAGGACGGACAAGCCGTGGAGATCCTCCACGCCGCGGCGAAGGATCCGAGCGGCGTCACTCGAAGCACGCTGCTCGGTGTCCTCTCTCGTCATGTGCAGGAGCCGCGCGAGCGTGAGGCGCGCCTTCACGAGCTGCTCGACGTGCTCCGCAGCGACGGCTACCTCATCGAGCACGAGGGGCGCGTCGCGTTTCGATCTTCGATGTTGCGGGACTTCTGGCTCCGTCGGGTGATGCCTTGAACGACGTCCTCCAGCGCCCTCTGCGTGGGCCCGCGGTCTTCAATCCGAACCTGCTCAGCAAGGAAGAGCTTATTTTAGGCTTCGTGGCGCGCCGCGATGTGCTCGCGCTCTTCGAACAGGATCTGAGGCGCGTCGCCGCGGGTGGCTCGGTGCAACATCACCTCGTGGTCGGTCAGCGAGGGATGGGAAAGACGACGTTGCTCCGGCGGCTCCGCCACTTGGTGGACGACGACCCCGTGCTGCGCGACGCGTGGTTGCCCCTCAATTTCCCGGAGGAGCAATACGATGTCGCGCAGCTCTCCGACTTCTATTTGAACTGCGTCGACGCGCTGAGCGACGCGCTCGAAGCCCGAGGAAAGCTCGACGCGGTGAAGGCCCTCGACGCGGCGGTGGACGCGATCCCCGACGGCCCGGAGAAGGAGCGTGCGGCGCGCGCGCTCGACGTGCTCATCCGCACGGCGAAGCGACAGAGGGCGCGTTTGCTCTTGCTCCTCGACAACATCGATATGTTGTTCGACCGGCTGGAGAAGGACCACTGGACGCTGCGCGAGCTGCTCTCTTCGCAAGACAGGCTGTGTGTGGTCGGCACGAGCGCTGCAGCCATCGAGACGACGTACGATTACGGCAAGGCGTTCTACGACTTCTTCCACGTGCACCACCTGCACGGCTTGAACGACGCGGAGTGCCGAGAGGTCTTGTTGACGTTGTCGCGCGTCTTCGAGACTCCGCAGGTCGAAGAGTGGTTGAATCGCGAGCCTGCCCGCCTGCGCGCGCTGCGCTTGCTGACGGGCGGCAATCCGCGAACGTTGGTGTTGCTGCACGGCGTGACGGCGTCGAGCCCGGGGGGGGACGTGCGGAGTGATCTGGAGAGGCTTCTGGATCAGTGCACGCCGCTCTACAAGCATCGATTCGAGGCGCTCTCGGATCAGGCGCAGCGGGTGGTGCACGCGCTGGCGCTCCACTGGCAACCTGCGAGCGCCGCCGACGTCGCGCGGGAGGCTCGCCTCGACATCAACGCCACGTCTTCGCAGCTCGCAAGGTTGGTGTCGGACGGGGTGGTGGAGAAGGTGCCATTCGTACCGGAGACGAAGACCGGATTCCAGGTGGCGGAGCGGTTCTTCAATATCTGGTATCTGATGCGATCGAGCCGTCGTGTTCGGCGGAGGCTCGTGTGGCTCGTGGAGTTTCTGAAGATGCTCTACGAGGGGGAGGAGCTGCGGGAGCACGCGCGAACGACGCTCCGCGGCGTGGAGGGCGCACGGGGAAAGAACGAACGGATGCGGTTTGCGGAGTCCGCATTGGCGTTCGCGGAGGCGGTCGATGAAGAGCCACTCAAAATGGCGTTGGAGGGGGCGGCAGTGTATGCGCTCACTGCGCAGCGGGAGACACGGGACAAGATCGCGGAGATCATCGAACTGGACGGAGCCGACGCGGGGCTGAAGCCCATTGTCGATCGGCACAAGGCAGCAGCAGAGCTTCGGGAAGCGGTGCTTTCGGCCCCGATAAAATTCGAGGGTTGGAGCGCAAAGGAGTTTGCGGATCTTCTGGGTGGGTCGTTCAACCTTTCCAAGGAGGAAAAGGCTTTGACCGCCGCCCAAATGGGGAGACTGCGCAAGTCGCAGATCCAGGACATGCTTTCCATCCTGCAAGAAGAGAGAGCCGAGTGGGGACAATTTCTGGGCCCGACGACTTCTGAGATCCTGCGACGGGCGACGCAATTGGGTTACGTGGAGTGGCCTGTTGACTGGCGAGAAGGCAAGAACTTCGACGACGTCAAAGCTGCAGCCATCGTCCTGGAAGCGCCTTGTCTAGTGGCTTTTGCGCTGGCAGACGCGCGATTGATGAAAGGAGAATCTTTCCCCTCTTCGCGCCTCGCTGCCGTGCTCCCGCCGAGCGAGATGCCGTTTGGTTGGCTAGCTTATGGTGATTTGTTGCACCACGAAGGGCAGATCGCTGCGGCGGAGCGGGCCCTTCGAAAGGCCATGGACCTTGATAAAGAGAGAGGGGATGCCGCTGCTCGTCTCGCATTGATGCTGACAGAAGTCCCGAATCGACTCGACGACGCGGAAGCCGCTTTCCGCGCAGCCGTCGCCGCTCCACAAGCCGCCCCTGCGAAATGGCGCCATTGGGGGTGGTTTCTCGCCCATCACCGGAACGACGCGAAAGAGGCGGCGAAGGCTTATCGTCGCGCGCTGGAGCTGCAGCATGACGATCCAAAGACGTGGAGGGAGTTGGGGGCACTCTATTTTTGGCACCTCCGACAAAACGAGGCGGCGGAGAAGGCCTATCTGCAGGCCGCGAATCTCGCACCTGGAGAGGCCTCTTATTGGACTGATCTCGGTCAAGTTCGGGGTGAGATGGGGAAGTATGCAGAAGCCGAAGAGGCATTCCTCCGCTCCGTGGACCTTCGTCCAGAGGATGCCAGAACCTGGAGCCTCCTTGGGAACGCTCGTTTCCTGAGTGGTGCCCAACAGACTGCATTCAGTGCATACCGGCGCGCCACTGAGCTATCTCCCACAACCGGCCAAGTCTGGAACGATTTTGCATGGCATCTCTACCTGGCAAATGAGACCACCGCGGAGACGGAGCACGCATCGAGAGAAGCCCTTCGCTTGCTCCCCGACGACCCGCGCGCTGCACACACCGCTGCCACAATCTTGGCTCACTTCGGGAAGTGGGAGGAAGCCGCCCCGCTCGCTCGACGATTCCTGAAAGAAGGCTCACCCGACTGGCACACAGACGTCTGGGACGAGCTCCTCCTCTTCTTCCGAGAAGCCGCCCTCTCCGGCCACGCCGCAGACGCTGTCACTCTCCTGGACGAAACCGACCTCGGCGAGCGCTGGTTCCCTCTCCGTGAAGCGCTCCGCATTCTGGGAGCCGGCAATCCGCTCCTTCTCCGCACGCTGGCCCCTGAGGTCCGCGAGCCGACTCGCCTCTTGATGGAGCGACTCTCCGCCCCAGCTCAGCCCTTCGCATCCGAGCCAGTCACGACAACCTCGACGGTCTCCGCGACCGCCTCCCCCCAGTCTCCGCCCAAAGCGAAGAAAGCTGCACGTTCGAAGCCCGCAAAGAAGACTCCAGCGGCGGCAACTCCCCCCAAGAAGCCCGCGCGCCCCAGCACCAAACGAGCCAAATCCTAGATGATGTTGATGCCCTTCGGCAGCGCGATCGGCTTCGCGGTCTTGCGGCCGGTCAGCTCCTTGATCGCGTCGTCCAGGCCCGCGACCGTGAGCGAGAACATCGGGAAAATGCCTCGGATCACGTCGCATGTATTCTGGAAGCCGAAGCGCTGGCCCTCCGCCTGCGGCTCCGGCGCGGCCAGGAGGTCCGGATTGAGCCACACGCTCCGATCGAAGTGCTCCCGCAACATCGCGAGCCACTGCGCTCCAGGCACGTGCGCGTCGTCACCGCCGTAACTGGCAGATCCGAGCAGCTCGTACGGCGCCATCGACGCGTCGCCGACCATCACCAGCTTGTAGTGCTTGCCGCACTCGTGGATGAGGTCCCGCACCTTGATCGCGTCCTGGAAACCGTCCGTCTTGTAGACGCGGCCATACACGCAGTTGTGGAAATAGTACGTCCGCAGCTCCTTCCAGTGGGTGGAGCGCTTCGCCGCGGAGAAGAGCTGCGATACCAGATGGGCATACGGATCCATCGATCCGCCGACATCCATCATCAAGATGACGCGCGTGTTCGGGCGGCGCGGCGGCCTCGTCACCACCTCCAGCTCGCCGGCGTTCTTCGCGGTCGCGTCGATCGTGCCCTCGATGTCCAGCTCACGCTCGGCGCCCTCGCGGGCGAAGGCGCGCAGCTTTCGCAACGCCACCTCCACCTGGCGGACATCCAGCACCAGGTCATTGCGATACGGCTTGTATTTGCGGGCGTCCGCGGTCTTCATCGCGCCGCCCTTGCCGCCGCCCGACTGGCCTACAGGGATGCCGGACGGGTTCTCTCCGCCGCGGCCGAAGGGGCTCGTCCCGCCGGTGCCGATCCAGCGATTGCCGCCGTCGTGCCGGCCTTTCTGCTCCTTCAAACGCTCCTCGAAGCGGCGGAGGACCTCCTCGATGTCGAGCACCTCGATCGCCGCGCGCTCCTCGTCGGACAGATGGCGCATCGGCATCGGATCCTTCAGCCATTCGAGGATCTCTTCGGCGATCTTCTTCGCCTCCACCTCGATGCCCTTGAAGTGCTTCGCGAAGGCCAGATCGAAGTCGTCGAGGTGGATCTCCGAGTGGACGCAGAGCGCGCGCGCCACGTGATAGAAGCCCTCCAGCGACGTCTCGTGCAGGTTCGACGACAGCGCCCGCGCCAGCGCGACCGCCTCCTGCGCGCCGACTGGCACCTTGCGCACTCGCAGCTCGTAGAGAAATTCGACGAACATAGGCCCTCACGACTCCGAGGTTTGCGGGCGCCCGCAGAGGTCGTCCGCGGGCACGACTGGCACGTTCGAGGTCAAGATCGGAATTTGCGGCCGCCCGCGAGCTGGTCCGCGAGCGCCACCATGTCCTGCTCCTTCTTGAGCAGCGCGCCCAGGAAAGGAAGGCTCTTGTCGAGCTTCACCTCGCCGACGCCCGCCTTCTTCAACACGGCGATCCAGTCGATGAGTTCGCTCGTCGAGGGGCGCTTTCGCAGGCGGCTCACGTTGCGAATCTCGTAGAACGCCTTCAGCGTCTGGTCCACCAAGGACTGCTCCAGATCCGGGTGGTGCACGCGCACGATCTGTCGCATGAAGTCCTGATCGGGGAAGTCGATGAAGTGGAACACGCACCGGCGGAGGAAGGCGTCGGGCAGCTCCTTCTCGTTGTTCGACGTGATCACCACGATCGGGCGCTCCTTCGCGACGATCTCGTCGTTCGTCTCGATCACGCGGAACCGCATGCGGTCCAGCTCGTGGAGCAGATCGTTCGGGAATTCGAGGTCCGCCTTGTCGACCTCGTCGATCAGCAGCACGACGCGTTTGTCCGACTTCAGCGCGCGGCCGAGCGGGCCGAGCTTGATGTACCGGCGAATGTCCTTCACGTCGCCGTCGCCGAAGCGGGAGTCGTACAGGCGCTGCACGGTGTCGTACACGTAGAGGCCGTCCTGCGCGCGCGTGGTGCTCTTCACGTGCCAGGGGATGAGCTCGCACTCCATGGCCTCCGCGATGGACTCGGCCAGCAGCGTCTTGCCGGTGCCAGGCTCCCCCTTCACGAGCAGCGGCCTTTCCAGCGCGAGCGCGCAGTTCACGGCGGCTTCGAGGGCGTCGTTGGTGAGGTACCGATCGGTGCCGCGAAAGCGGCGGAAAGTCGACATGGGGCCGAAGGTTAGCATGCGAAACACCGGGGGCCCTCACGCGATTTTCGCGCGCCGACAATCCGTGGCAGAATCCCGGTCACCATGCGCCTGTCCCTTCCGGTCGTGCTTGTCCTCCTTTCTTCGAGCCTCCTCGCGTGCAGCGGCAACGCCGTGGTGGAGCCCGCCGCCCAGTCCTCGAAGCGCGCGAAGGCCTTCCTCGCGAAGTGCCCCGCCCCGGCCGACCCGCCCGACGACGGCTCCGGCGCGACGTACAAGATGATCTATGCCTGTCTCCACGACGAGCTCGATGTCTGTCCGGACAAGGACGCAAAGGAGACGAAGACCGAGCTCGGGTACGAGATCCTGAAGGCCACCGACTGCGGGGCGTCCGTCTCGATCTACGACGTGCAGTGCGGGCCGGATCTCAACGCGGTGGAGTGTTGTTATGCCGTCCGCGTGAAGCAGCAGAACGCGGTCTGCGAATACTGATCACGTCATAGCCAGTCGCGCGCGAGGTACGCCGCCCACGAGGCGCCCCGCTCCCACAGCGAGCGCTTCTCCCACGTGTCGAGCGTGATCTCGCGGCAACTGTCGAGGTCCTGGAAGAACATCGCCTCCATCGCGCCGGCGAAGGCCGAGTCGCGGACGATGACGTTCACCTCCAGGTTGAAGCGGAGTGACTGCCTGTCCAGGTTGGAGGAGCCGACCGTGGACCAGCGCCTGTCGACGGTGGCAGTCTTGGCGTGCAGGACGCGGCCCTCCCACTCGAAGAGGCGCACTCCCGACTTGAGCAAGAGGCCGTAAATCGAGCGTGACGCGAGCAGGACCGCCGTGACGTCGGTGGTGCCCGCGACCATCACGCGGACGTCGACTCCCCGCTTCGCCGCGTGGCGGAGGGACTGGAGCAAACGCACCGTCGGGAGGAAGTAGGCGTTCGTGATGTAGATATGCGACTTGGCCTCTCGGATGGCGTCCCCGTAGGCGTGGCGCACCGTGCGGCGGCCGCGACGGAGGTGACTGGCGGCCACCTGCACGGCCGGATCGTGCACGTGGAGGCGCTTCGGATAGCGTACGGAGTCGAGCGGGGGGCCGCCCGCGGCCTTCCACGTGGACACGAAGAAGCCGAGCAATTCACCGACGACCGGGCCCTCGATCCGAACGTGGGTGTCGCGCCATCCGCGGCCGCCGTCCGCCGTCGACGCGTAGTCGTCCGAGAGGTTGAGGCCGCCCGTGAACGCCACCGTCCCGTCCACGATCAGGAGCTTTCGGTGGTTGCGGAGGGTGAGCTTCGCGAGGGTCTTGTCGATCGCGGTGGACAGCTCCACCGGATGAAAAGGCATCGTCCGGACGCCGGCCTGCGATAGCCACATCAAGTATTCGATCGACAGGCTGGAGCCCCACGCGTCGTAGAGGACGTTGACCTCGACTCCGTCCTTCGCGCGCTCCATCAGCGCCTGTCCGAAGCGGGCGCCCGTGCGGTCGTCGCGGAGGATGTACGTCTCCAGGCAGATGCTGCTCTTCGCCGAGCGGATCGCCGCCAGCATCGACGCGAACGTCTGCTCCCCGTCGCGCAGGATGGAGAGCCGATGCGCCCCCACCGGCATCTCGGCGAAGGGGCGAAAGCTCATCTCGGGGCCCTCCAGCGTCGTCACGCGATCAGGGGAAGTAGCGGGCCTTCATCCGCTCGCAATAAGCCACCAGATTGGGGTGCTTCTTGATGGGGGCGGTCGCCGCGTCGGACAGGGGGCTCCACAGAAGAAGGGCGAGGTGCGCATAAGCCGTCGCGTCGACGCTCGTCGGACTCTGGCCCAGGAAATACGGTTTTTCGCCGAGGATGTCCGCGAGGGCCGTGACGTCGGCGTCCAGCATGGCGTAGATGTCCTCTTGGGCGTGACGGGCGGTGCCCTGCGCGTACACCTGCTTGCGCACCATGCGCCGCGCGATCGACGGGAAGAGGGCGCGCGCGACCGCGGGCATGGCGCCGAACAGCTCCTCCTTGCCGGCCGCAAAGCCGACGTCGTCCACCCAGCGGGCGTACACGAGGCAGAAATAAAGGCCCTCTTCGATCGTGCGGCGGATCAGGTGGCCGAGCGCGCGGTCCGCGGGGGACAGGCCCTGATCGAGCTTGTCACCGCGCGTCTTCACGAGGTGCTGGAGGATGTGGGCAGAGTCGGCGACGACGACGCCGCCGTCCTTGATGAAGGGGAGTTTGCCCTTCGGCGCCTTTTGCGGATTGCCGCGCTTGACCTCGTACGGCTCCCCGGTCATGCGGAGATACGTCTCGACCTTGAAGCAGAACGGGCTGGGATTGGGGAGGCCGAACGCCGCCGGGAACTGATACAGCGTGATCATCGCCCCCGAGGATTACCGGACCCCGCCGCCGAAACCAAGCCCCGAACGCGGGGCTCTGGCTACTTGGACTCGATGGTGGCAGTCCCGGGCGTCACGTAGAGCTCCTGCGCCTTCGCGCCGGTGAGGTACGTGTCGTATCCGGTGTTGTTGCGGAGGTGGCGCTCGTAAAAGGCCACGACGTACGCGCGCGACATGCCGTTCACCGTGGCGTTGTCGAGCGTGGCCATGTTGCACACGTTGCAGGTGAAGCCGCAGCTCGCCACGTCGTCGAGGAAGCTCATGTGGTTCGCGCCCTTGATCGTGACCGCGAAGCTCGGCGAGTTGGCCCCCGCATAGAAGGTCTGGAAGTTGTCGGCCGAGGGCGCGCACGCCTGGCCGAAGCCCGATCCCATCGCGTCCGTCGTCTCGCCGAGGAAGCCCGTCGGCACGTTGATCTGCGGCATGAGGCTGGAGACGTCGACGCACCCGGGCGGGCTGCACATGAAGCCGCCGCCGTCCACCGGATCGAGCACGATGCTCGCCTTGAAACGCGGATCCTTCGTCACCGCGAGGAGCGACAGCTTCCCGCCGAGCGAGTGGCCGGTGATGCCCGCGAGATCGGAGTTCGCGATGCCGGCGAGGTTCGTCTTCGCCCAGTCGAGGCTCGCGACGAGCTGCGCGGCGTTGCCCGGGTTGTCCGCGGAGAACAGGCTCGTGGGGAAGTCGACGGCGAGCGCCACGTAGCCGAACGTCGCGAGGCGCTCGGCATACTTGTAGTACTGCGACGCCGGGAGCTGGAATCCGTGGGCGATCACGATCACGGGATACGGCCCCGCCTCGGGCCCGCTCGTCGGATAGACCGCGTGGACAGGGACGGACGCGTTGTTGGCGTTGAACGTGCCGTCCTTCGTGGTGGTCTGATACGGCCCGTCCTTCGCGGGATCGAGCACGTCCGTCGAAGACGAGGTGGTGCTCGTGGTGCCCGTGTCGGTGGTGCTGGTGGTGCCGCCGTCCGAGGTGGTGGTGGTCGTCGCGCCCGCGCCGCCCGTGGGGTTCGTGTCCGTCGAACCGCCCGTTCCGCCCGTGGGCGCGCTGCCGCCGCCTCCATTCGATGTGCCGCCGGCGCTGGATCCGGAGGTGTCGCCCCCGCCGCAGCCGATGGGGGCCGCCGTCGCGAGGAGGAGGAGTGGGAGAAGAAGCGCGCGCGAAAGTTTCATGTGCGAAATATTGGCTCGTATATGACTCACGTGTCAACAGGTGGAAAATTCCGGCTCGGCGTCGCGCGGGGCACAACTTTTCACGCGGGGGGCAGAGCTTTGGTACCCTGCGTGCGTGCTACGTCTCGGTCCCGGATCTCGCCGCGCTGCGTTGGCGACGCTCGTGTTGGCGATCTCGTCCGCTGGGGTGGTCGCTACGTCACCGGGGCTCGCGCAGCCCGCCGAAGCCGAGAAGACGCCCGAGGAGAAGGCCGCCGCGCTGAAGGCGTTCGAGGACGGCCTCACGGCGGAGAAGAACGGCGACTACGCCGTCGCGCTGGAGAAGTTCCAGAAGGTCGGCGCCTTCAAGATGACGCCGCACGTGCGGTTCCACATCGCGCTGTGCGAAGAGAAGCTCGGCAAGCTGGTGAGCGCGCTGCGCGGGTTCGAGCTCGCGGAGGCCGAGGCGATCAAGATGGGCAAGGACGCGCAGGTCGTCGCCGACAAGGCGCCCGCGCGGATCGAGGCGCTCCGCAAGCGCGTGGCGTCGGTGCGCATCGAGGTGAAGGGCACGGTGCTCTACTCGCGCGTCGTGATCGACGGGGAGCCGGTGCTCGCGAAGGATTTCGGATCGCTCATCAACCTGGATCCGGGCGCGCACGTGATCGGCGTCGAGACGGACGGGCAGCTCTCGCAGAAGCGTGAGGTGACGCTCGCGGAGCACGGGTACGAGACGCTCACGTTCGAGATCGAGGACAAGGAGCGGCCCGTGCCGACGGCGACCGCCACCGTGACGGAGACGGCGCCGCCGCCGCCTCCTCCGCCGCCTCCTTCGCGTCTTCCCGCGTTCATCGCCGGCGGTGTGGGGGTCGCATCGCTCATCGGCGCGGGCGTGTTCTACGGGCTGCGCGCGGGGGCGCTGGACTCGTTCGCGGAGCAGTGTCCGATCGGCAAGTACCCTCCGGATTCGAGCGGCGTGCAGCACTGTCCGGTGGGCGCGCAGGGCGCTCGCGACGACGCGCAGCAGTTCACGCTCGGGGCCGGGGTGCTGCTCGGCGTGGGGCTCGCGGCGCTCGGCGGGGCCGGCGCGTACTGGTATTTCACGCAGCGCAAACCGGCCGCGAAGCCGGCTCCGGCGGCGTCGATCGGGGTGTCGATCGGGCCCGGGAGCTTGAAGGTGATCGGGTCGTTCTAGGGCGCTTCCAAGAAGCCCGGAGCGAAGCTCAGGTGCCCACCCCCGGCCTTCGCTTCGCGAAGTCCGCCCCTCCCAAATCGCTCTCTTCGTTCGCGATGGGAGGGGAACGTTCCATCACGCTCGGAGCGGCTCCAGAGCGGCGGGGGAGTGATACGAGGGGGCGGAGCCCCCTTGTAAAATCCAACTTCAGCTCTCGGAGTTTTCTTCTTCGCTCGACTCGGTCTGGCGGCGCTTCACCATCGTGATCTGGTTGCCGCGCTCGTTGTGGATGACCTCGTCCATGAAGGTGCGGATCAGCATCAGGCCGCGGCCGCTCGGCTTCTCCAGGTTCATCAGATCGAGCGGGTCGGGGAGGTTCGACGGATCGAAGCCGCCGCCCTCGTCGGTGATGACGTACGTCGCCTCCGTGCGCGTCTCGCGGGCGGTCACGTAGACGCGGCGATCGCGGTACGGGCTCTTGTTCTTGCGGTCCTCCACGAGCACGTCGTACGCGGACGGATCCGTGGAGAGCAGGTCCGACGAGACCTCCAGGTTGCCGTGGAAGATGGCGTTCACGAGCGCTTCGCGAAGCGCGACGGCGACCTGGATCAGGCCCGTCTCGTCGCAGAGGCGCATGCGCGTGAGGTTGTTCTCCAGGTGGCCGACGAGCGGCGCGATCGCGGAGATGTCGTTCGCGAGGACGAAGCGCGCCTCCGTCTGCGTGAGGCACTCGAGCACGCGCTGCTGCTTCTGGTGCGCCTGCGCGACCTCGTGCACCTCGACCACGGTCTTCGCGAGCTCGCGCGCGAGGTTCTTCTTCGGCACGTAGCTCGCGGCGCCCTTCTGCAGGGCCTTCACCGCGATCTCCTCGCTGCCGTGCGCCGTCATCAGGATCACGGGGAGCGTGGGGTAGTGCTTGCGGATCGTCTCCACGAGCTCGAGACCGTCCATCTCGGGCATCTGCAGATCGGTGACGACGATGTCGGGGACGTCCTGCGGGATCGCGGAGAGCGCCTCGCGGCCGTTCGCGGCGTAGATCGGGTGGAGGCCGACGTACTTCTTGAGGAGGCCGCCGGACAGGCGCCGGCCCATCGCGGAGTCGTCGACGATGAGGACCTTGGTCATCGGCGGATCCTTCCTTGACCCATGAGGACCCTATTATCGCAGCGAGAGCGCGGCGGGATCTCTCTTTGCTTTTCGCAACGAGCGGGCGCGTGCTCCTCCGCTGCTCCGAAATGCGACAAGGACCGAGGAAGCGGGGCCAGGCGAGGGCGATCGACGCGGCCTTGTGGGGGGAGACGCGGCGGCGAACGGCGGCTCAGAGGCTCTGCTCGCTGCCGGCGCGGCCCTCCTGGTGAGCGCGCAGATAGTCGCCGACGCTGCCCGCGAGCTTGCGGAGGGACGCGGTGAGCTCCGTCGCGCGGGAGGCCGCGGCCGCGACGTCTCCTCCGGCGGCGAGCTGCTCCACGGAGGCGGCGAGGCTCGCGGTGCGATCGGCCGCGCAGTTGGACGCGGCGCCCTTCACCGTGTGCGCGGCGCGGCGGAGGCGGTCGACCTCACGCTTCGCCGCGGCGTCGTGGATCTCGCGGGCCCAGCCGTCGCTCTCCTCGACGAACACGCCGAGCACCTCCGCGAGGAGATCCGGATCGCCGCCGGCCTGCTCCAGCGCCTTCGCCGCGTCGAACATGGGCGGCTCGGCGCTCCGCGTGGACACGGGCGCGCGCGAGGACGCGGGGATCGACGGGAGATCCGGCGCCGGGGGCAGCGTCGGCATCATGTCGCCGAGCGTGGAGATCATCGGCGGGCGCATCGAGAGATCGGCCGCGCCGAAGGAGCTCTGGAGCAGCGAGCCGATCGTCGCGAACAGCTCGGTCGGGTTGATGGGCTTGGAGACGTACGTGTCGAAGCCGGCCGCGGTGAAGCGCTCGCGATCGCCGGGGAGCGCGTGCGCGCTGAGCGCCATCATCGGCGTGCGCGGGCCCTCGCCCTCGTGCTCGCGGATCTTGCGCGCGGCCTCGATGCCGTCCATCACCGGCATCTGCACGTCCATGATCACGAGGTCGAACGGGCTCGCGGTGATGGCCTCCAGCGCCTGCGCGCCGTTGTCGACCACGACGACGTCGAAGCGCTTCTTTTCGAGCAGGCGGAGCAGCAGCGTCTGGTTGAAGACGTTGTCCTCCGCGACGAGGATCCGCGGCGGGCGGCCGGTCGTGCCCTCCCCGTCGGCCGGGAACGCGAGCGAGAGGCGCGGCGACGTCTCGTCGATGTGCACGACGATGCCGAGGGCGTGGCAGATCGAGTGCACGAGCACCTTCGGCGAGACCGGCTTCACCACGTAGCCCGCGACCTTCGCCGCGCGGCACTCCGCGGAGTCCTCGAGGTGCGACGTCGACGTGAGCATCATCACGGTGCGCTCGGCCACGGCCGGCCCCGCGTCGCGCACGAAGGCGAAGCCGTCGGCCTCGCCGAGCTCCGCGTCCACGAGGAACAGATCGAATGGCACCTGCTCCTTGCGCGAGCGCGTGAGCCACGTCTTGGCGCCCTCGAGATCCGCGGCCGTCTCCACGTCGAGGCCCGCGGCGGCGAGCGCGCTCTCCAGGATGTCGCGCGTGTGCGGTTGATCTTCGACGAGGAGCGCGCGCTTGCCGAGGAGGCCCTCCGGCGTCTCCTCGCGCACGTCGGCGTCGGCGCGGCGGAAGCGCGCGGTGAAGACGAACGTGCTGCCGCGGCCGGGCGCGCTGTCCAGGTGGATGCCGCCGTGCATCGCCTCCGCGAGCCGCGACGAGATCGTGAGGCCGAGGCCCGTGCCGCCGTGCTTGCGCGTCGTGGAGCCGTCCACCTGCGAGAAGGCCTGGAAGATGCCGCCTTGTTTGTCCGCCGGGATGCCGATGCCGGTGTCGCGCACGTGGAAGGCGACGTGCACGTGATCGTCGCCCGGCGCCTCCGCGAGGCGGACGCGCACGAAGATCTCGCCGACCTCGGTGAATTTCACGGCGTTCGAGAGGAGGTTGATGAGCACCTGCCGCACGCGGAGCGGGTCGCCGATCACGGTGAGCGGGACGTCCGGATCCACCGTGTAGAGCAGCTCCAGGCCCTTCTCGTGGCCCTTCAGCGCGACGGTCTGGAAGCAGTCGCGGACGACGTCGCACACGTCGAGCTCCACCTCTTCGAGCACGAGCTTCTGGGCTTCGATCTTCGAGAAATCGAGCAGATCGTTGATGATCGAGAGGAGCGCGTCGGACGAGGTCTTCACCATGCCGAGGTAGTCGCGCTGCTCGCGCGTGAGGTCGGTGCGCAGCGCGAGGGAGGTCATGCCGATGATCGCGTTCATCGGCGTGCGGATCTCGTGGCTGACGTTGGCGACGAACTCGCTCTTGGCGCGGTTCGCGGCCTCGGCCTCCTCCTTCGCCTGCTTCAGCTCGGCCTCGGCGCGGCGGCGCTCTTCGAGCAGGCGGTAGAGCTCGGCGGAGTGCTCGCGCTCTTTTTCGAGCGTCTCCTCGGCGAGGCGATCGGCGCGGCGCTTCGAGATGCTGGCCCACAGGACCATCGACAGGAGGCCGAGCGCGGCGACGGCGATGCGGATCGTGCCCTCGCCGTTCTCGTCCTGCGAGTACGAGTACGCGAGGTAGCCCCACGCGATGAGCGCGCTCACGAGGCCGCTGCGCACGCGGCCGACGAAGGCCGAGAACGCGACGATCGTGAACAGGAGCGCCGTCGGGTTGGGCAGCTTCGCGCTGTAGCGGGGCAGGGCGATCGCGAGCGCGACGACGCCGAGCGCCGCCACGGGGCCGCCGATCGTCACGAGGAAGCCGGGGCGCACGGACCAGGTGGCGTCGGGCCGCTCCTCGGGCGGGACGTCCGCGAAGCTGCGGCGCTCGGTGATGTCGGGTGCTTTGGAGGCGCGATCCCCCGCGGCGGTGAGCGGTTTGCCGTTCGTACCTGCCGCGTTCTCCTCGGGGCGCTGGCTCATGGATGGTGCGGGGGACCTTCGAGCGCGCCCTCGGGCGACGTCTCGTCACGTGGGTGGAGCAGGAGCATGACGGGGTTCGTCCGCGCGAGGGAGATGGAGCCGCCGCCGCGCGAGATGCGGGCGCGGCGCACGCTGTGGCCGTGCTCGAAGGTGCCCTGCGTCGAGCAGAGATCGAAGACGAGCACGTCGTCCCCTTCGCGCAGCAGGAGCACGTGGATGCGGGAGATGTTGCCGTCGAGCACGCGCCGCAGGCCGCCGTCGGTGCAGCGCTCGCTGCGGCCGATCAAGACGCCCGCTTCGAGGTCCGTGCTCGGCAGATCCAGCGACGCGGAGTGTCCGTCCCGGAGGAGCGTGAGGCGGGCGAACGTCGTCGGCGCGGTGGGGCGCGCGACCTCGGTCAGGAAGGCCGTGCCCGCGACGACGGTGACGCGGGAGGCGTGCGATTTGTCGGAGCCCGCGAGCGTCCCGGGCGTCGGGAGCGTCTTCGGCGGGAGCGGCTCCGGCGGATCGTAGTCGTCCTCGTCCGCGCCCATCGTCGACAGCTCGGACGCGGTGCCGGTCTGCCCGGCGGTCCCGAGGGTGCAGCTCACGACGGCGCGCGGCATCTCGTCGGGGAGGAGCGCGCGCTCGATCGCGGGGCCGATCGGCACGCCGCCGAAGACGTACGTGCCGAGGCGCAGCACCACGGGGCCGGTCGCGACGATGGAGCGGCGCGGCTGTCCGTCGTCGGTGAAGAAGGGGAGCGACGCGCGGAGATCGAGCACGCGCAGGCCGCGCGGGCTGTCGGCGACGGCGGTCGTGGCGACGAGCAGGTGGCGCAGCGAGAGCTCGGCCGCGGAGGGCAGCGCGATGTCGCAGGCGCTGTGGCGGCCGACGATCGCGTAGTCGTCGGGGCCGATGTCGCGGTGGCCGACCTCTTCGCCGCGGGCCCAGAAGATCCGGTACCCTTCGGCCGTCGCGGGGGCGGCCGGGAGCGACGCGAGGTGCGCGCGAGCTCGCTCGTAGGCGCGCGCGGCCGCGGTGTCGTCGACCTCCGGCTGCGGCGACACGGTGAAGAACATCGTCGCGTGGTTGTGGTTTGCCGTCGCGCTGCGCCGCGTATCACCGCCCGTCATTCGTCCAAGATTATCGGAAGATCCCGCTCTCGTCGATTTCTTGGAGCCGATCGTGCCCGCGCAGAAGACCGCGTCGAAGCGCTCGCGTAGCCCGCTCGATTCACGGCGCAGCGCGGCGATTTCTCGAAGGGGGTTCGGTGAGGTGAGGGAGCGTCGATCGCACGTGGGATCGACGCTCCTCGCGGGTGGGGAACGCGGTCAGGCAGCCTTGCGGCGGCGGCGGATCGCGGCGAGCGCTCCGATGGCCACGACCACGAAGAGGCCGCGCGTGCCGTCGTCCTCGGAGGCCGGACGCGCCGAGCAGAAGAGGCCGCCGCCCGCCGCGAGCACGCCGTCCTTGTCCTCCGGGGTGGTGGTCGTCTGCGACGCCTCGCACGTGCCGAGCTCGACGGTCAACGAGGTGCACTCCTGGCCGGACGGGCAGCCGTTTCCGGGGGTGTGGCAGCCGCTCACGCACACGTTCTTGTCGCAGACGGAGCCGCTCTGCGCGTCGCCGCACTGCGTGTCGTCCACGCACTCCACGCACGCGCCGATCGTCGCCGTGTCGGAGGTGCAGACCTTGTCGGACGGGCAGCCGTTGCCCGGCGAGTGGCAGCCGTCGACGCACGTCTTCGTGGTCGGATCGCAGACCTTTCCGCTGTTCGCCGCGCCGCACTCGGCGTCGTCCGCGCAGCCCGTCACCGGGACGTCGTCCGCGGGGTCGTTCGGATCCGTCTCGCCCGCGTCGATCTTGCCGTTGTGGTTCGCGTCCTCGACGCCGTCGCTCACGGTGCCGCCGTCGGTGTCGACGAGGAGCGGGCTCGTGGTCGTGCTCGGATCCGCGTCCGCCACGCACGCGCCCTTCGAGAGGTCCGTCGCCGGATCGCTGCAATCCATGCCCATCTCGGTGCCGTCGAACAGGCCGTCACCGTCGCTGTCCGGATCGAGCGCGTTGATCTTACCGTCCCCGTCCGTGTCGTCCGTCGGGTTCGGCTCCTTGCCGTCGATCACGCCGTCGTCGTCGCTGTCCGCGTCGTTCGGATCCGTGCCGATCGTGAGCTCCAGCGCGTCGCTGAGGCCGTCGCCGTCGGTGTCCGTGTTCTGCAGATCGTCCGCGCCGTGACCGACCGTGGGGTTCGTCTCGCCCGCGTCGATCGCGCCGTTGTGGTTCGTGTCCTCGGAGCCGTCGCTCACGGAGCCGTCGTCGGTGTCCGCGTCGGTCGGCGAGGTGACGGTGAGGCCGCCGTCCGCGTCCGCGACGCAGTGGCTCTTCGTCGTGTCGGTGTCCTTGTTCGAGCAGTCCTTGCCCGCCTCGGTGCCGTCGAAGAGGCCGTCGTTGTCGCTGTCCGGGTCGAGCGCGTTGATGAGGCCGTCGCCGTCCGTGTCCACGCCGGGCTGGACCTCGTCGCCGTCGAGGAGGCCGTCGTCGTCGCTGTCCGCGTCGTTCGGATCCGTGCCGAGGCCGATCTCCGTGCCGTCGGTGAGGCCGTCGCCGTCCGAGTCGCCGGTGAGATCGTCCGCGCCGTGGCCGAGCGTCGGGTTGCGCTCGCCCGCGTCCACCTTGCCGTTGTGGTTCGTGTCCTCGTTGCCGTCGGAGACGCCGCCGCCGTCCGTGTCCTTGAGCAGCGGGCTCGTCGTGGTGGCCGGATCCGCGTCCGCGACGCACGTCATCTTGGAGACGTCGGTCGCCGCGTTGCCGCAGTCCTTGCCCATCTCGGTGCCGTCGAAGAGGCCGTCGTTGTCGCTGTCCGGATCGAGCGCGTTGATGAGGCCGTCGCCGTCGGAGTCCTCGTTGTAGTTCGGCTCCTGGCCGTCGAGCACGCCGTCGTCGTCGCTGTCCGCGTCGTTCGGATCCGTGCCGATCAGGATCTCCAGCGCGTCGGTGAGGCCGTCCTTGTCGGTGTCGAGGAGCGTGGCGTCGTCGGCCGCGTGGCCGGTCGTCGGGTTGATCTCCTCCGGATCCAGCACGCCGTTGTGATTGACGTCCTCGGCGCCGTCCATCACGCCGCCGCCGTCCGTGTCCTTGAGCAGCGGGCTGGTCTTCGTCGCGCCCGCGTCGCCGTCCGCGATGCAGTGGTTCGCCGCCGCGTCGGTCGCCGGGTTGCCGCAGTCCTTGCCCAGCTCGGTGCCGTCGAAGAGGCCGTCGTTGTCGCTGTCCGGATCGAGCACGTCGATGAGGCCGTCGCCGTCCGTGTCGTCGGCGGGGTTCGGCTCCTGACCGTCGAGCAGGCCGTCATCGTCGGTGTCCGCGTCGTTCGGATCCGAGCCGATGAAGATCTCGACCGCGTCGGTGAGGCCGTCGCCGTCGGTGTCCATGTTGGCCGCGCCGACGTCGTCCGCGCCGTGGCCCGCCGTCGGATCCGTCTCGCCCGGGTCGATCTTGCCGTTGAGGTTCGCGTCCTCCGCGCCGTCGTTCACGGTGCCGTCGTCGGTGTCCGCGTCGAGCGGATCCGTGGTCGTCGCCGGATCCGCGTCCGCGATGCAGTGGTGCGCCGCGAGGTTCGTCGCCGGATCGCCGCAGCCCTTGCCGAGCTCGGTGCCGTCGAAGAGGCCGTCGTTGTCGCTGTCCGGATCGAGCGCGTTGATGAGGCCGTCGCCGTCCGTGTCCTCGGCGTACGAGGGCTCCTGGCCGTCGATCACGCCGTCGTCGTCGCTGTCCGCGTCGTTCGGGTTCGTGCCGATCTGAAGCTCGACCGAGTCGCCGATGCCGTCGCCGTCCGTGTCGACGTCGTCGGCGGGGTTCAAGGGATCGCGCTCGCCGAGATCGATCTTGCCGTTGTGGTTCGCGTCCTCGACGCCGTCCTTCACGGTGCCGCCGTCGGTGTCCGGGTTGAGCGGATCCGTGGTGGTGGAGGGATCCGCGTCGGGGATGAAGTTGCCCGCGCCCACGTTGGTGCCGGCGCCCGCCATCGTGACGCCGAGCTCGGTGCCGTCGAAGAGGCCGTCGTTGTCGCTGTCCGGATCGAGCGCGTTGATGATCCCGTCGCCGTCGGAGTCCATGTTGTACGCGGGCTCCGCGCCGTCCGGCACGCCGTCGTCGTCGCTGTCCGCGTCGTTCGGGTTCGTGCCGATCATCGCCTCGATCGAGTCGGAGAGGCCGTCGCCGTCCGCGTCGGCGCCGACCATCCACGTGTAGGAAGCGGGCGTTGGATCCACGTTGCCCGCGGGGTCGACCGCGCGCACCTGGATCGTGTGCTGCCCGTCGGGGAGCGCGTTCGTCGAGAAGGTCGCGGGGCACGGCGTGAACGCGGCGCCGTCGACGCTGCACTGGAAGGTGGCGGTGGGATCGTTCGACGCGAACGTGAAGTCGCCGGTCGGATCGTTCGTCGGGTTCGGCTCGAACGTCGTGATCGTCGTGTCCGGCGGCGCGGTGTCGATCGTCCACGTGTAGACGGCCGGCGTCAGATCCGCGTTGCCCGCGGGATCGATGGCGCGCACCTGGATCGTGTGCTGTCCGTCGGGGAGCGCGTTCGTCGAGAAGGTCGCGGGGCACGCGCCCCACGCGCCGTTGTCGATGCGGCACTCGAAGGTAGCGGTCGGATCGTTCGAGCTGAACGTGAAGTCGCCGGTCGGATCGTTCGTCGGGTTCGGCTCGACCGTGACGATCGTGGTGTCGGGCCGCGTGGTGTCGACGACCCACGTGTACGCGGCGGGCGTCAGATCCGCGTTGCCCGCCTGATCGATCGCGCGCACCTGCAGCGTGTGCTGACCGTCGGCGAGGGCCGGCGTCGACCACGTCGCGGTGCACGCGCCCCACGCGCCGTTGTCGATGCGGCACTCGAAGGTCGCGGTCGGATCGTTCGAGGTGAACGCGAAGTCGCCGGTCGGATCGTTCGTCGGGTTCGGCTCGAACGTGACGATCGTGGTGTCCGGCGCGGTGGTGTCGATGCACGCGGAGATCGTCGCAGGCATGTTCGTCGCGAGGCCCGCGTTGCCGTCGGTCGCGCCGTTCGCTGGGAATTCCGTGAGCGCGCCGGAGTTGGTGGTGCCTCCCGCCGCGCCCGCGACGCTCACGGTCGCGGGGAGCGCCGCCGGAGCGACGAGCACGTAGCCGCCGCCGCCGCCGCCGCCGGGGCCCTCCGACTCGTTGCCGGCGATGTTCTGGATGCCGCCGACGCCGCCCTTCGCCTCGATCGAGATGCCGGTCACCGTGGGCGCGTTGAGGAGGATCGTGCCGCCGCCGCCGCCGCCGCCGGGCGCGTCGTTGCCGCCCGCGGAGGTGTTCTGTCCGCCGCCGCCGTTCGCGCGGACGATCGAGCTGCCGGTGATGCTGTTCGCGATCACGAGCGCGATGCCGCCGCCGATGCCGCCCGCGCCTGCGCCGCCGTTGTTGCCGTCGCCCGCGCCGCCGCCGCCGCCGAAGAAGATGCGACCGGCCGGATCCGTGTCGAGCGGGCGCCCGCCGAGGCCGCCGACCTGACGGCGGTTGTCGCCGCCCCACAGCGCGTTGCCCGGCCCCGTCGCGAGCGCGTTCACGTTGTTCGCGCCGTACGTGTAGCCGCCGCGACCGCCGCCGACGGACGTCGTGAGCCCGCCGTTGTACGAAGGATCGAGCTGCCACGCCGCGGCGCCGACCGCGAGCGGGTTCATGACGCCCTGGCCGTTCCACACGCCCGCCGCGTTGGCCTTCGCGTTCGCGCCGCCGCCGCCGCCCGCGTTGTGCGAGTTGCCGCCGCCGCCCGCGTTCGCCGGCGCGCCTCGGCCGTAGCGCCCGTTCGCGTAGCTCGCGCCGTAGCCCGCGACGCTCTCGCCCTTCTCCGCGCCGTCGGTGTCGGCCGCGGAGCGGTAGATCGTGACGTTGCTGCCGGGGTTCGCCGAGTTGTTCTCGATCGCGCCGCCGCGGAAGCCCTTCGCGCTGACGTCGAGGAGGCCGTTCAGCGTGACGGTGCTCGCCGCGTGGATCGCGACGACGCCGCCGCGGGTGCCGTCCCAGGCGGGCGCGGTGATCGAGCCGGTCGCGTCGACGGTGAGCGTCGTGAGCTGCGGGATGCGCACCACCTGCACGTGGCCCGCGGCGGTGTACGCGTACTTGAGGCCGCCGCACGACGTGTTGAGGCTGATCGTGTTCCCGTTCGTGCCGGCGACGCCGATGATCTCGTAGCGGCCCGCGTTGTTGAGGTTCGTCACCGTGCCGTACGCGGCGGTGTCGGTGGCGTCGATCGCGGCGCCCTGCATCTGGATCACGAGGATCAGATCGCCGGCCGCGAGGGGCCCGAACGAGGCGCTCGTGAGGTCCGCGATGTTCGTCACGCTGAGGCTGTTCGCGCCCACCGCGGCGTCCGCTGCGAGGACCCCGTACTGGTTCAGCACGGTGTTGGCCGCGCTCACCGTGAGGGCGCCGTCCACGCCGAGCACGGACGATGCGGCCTCGCCGGTGCGCTCGGCGGGCGCGTCGCCGGCTTGATCGTCCGAGCGATCCGGCGTGCATCCGGGGGCCACGGTCAAGAGGAGCGCGACCGCGGGGGCCGCGATCACGCAGCGACCGATTCTCGCGACGCCGCGATGTCGGGGCGCGCGGCCGATGGCCACGCCGGAGCCCCCGCCCGCGAGCGCGCGAAGGAGCGGGAAGAGCGAACCGAGGAACAGCATACGACAACTCCAAAAGGCTAAAGGACAAGCCGAAACCGGAGCGCAGAGCGCCCCACCGGAGCTCGCCGATCGAAGCCGTACGGCTTCGTATCCGGGAGATCCTACCGCGATGAGGTGAGGACAGTCGTCCGCAAGAATGAGGCGCGGTCGTGAGGGGACCGCGCCTCACAGGGGAGGGGGAGGGATCAGCGGCGGCGACGGCGCGCCGCGAGGATGCCGCCGATCGCGAGCGGGATCAGCCAGCCGGACGAGTCGCTGCCGTTGTCGTTGGCCGGGCGAGCCGAGCAGAGCAGGCCGTTGCCCTCGGCGAAGACGCCGTCCCCCGCCTTGCAGACGCCGATCGTCTGCGTGAGCGAGGAGCAGGTCTGGCCGTCGGGGCACGTGTTGCCGCCGTCGTGGCAGCCGTCGACGCACGTGTTCGTGGCCGTGTCGCAGACCTTGCCGCTGTTCGCGGCGCCGCACTGCGCGTCGCTCACGCACTCGACGCACACGCCGATCGTCTGCGTCGCGGACGTGCAGACCTTGTCCTTCGGGCACGTGTTGCCGCCGTCGTGGCAGCCGTCCACGCACGTGTTGTTCTTCGGATCGCAGACCTTGCCGCTGTCGGACTGGCCGCAGTCCGCGTCCGTGATGCAGAGCACGCACTGCCCGATCGTCTCGTCGGAAGAGGTGCACTGCTTGTCGTCGGGGCAGCCGTTGCCGGGCGTGTGGCAGCCGTCGACGCAGCCGTGCGTGCTCGGATCGCACACCTTGCCGCTCTTCGCGTCGCCGCAGTCCGAGTCTTCGAGGCACCAGAGATCGTCCGCGCCGTGGCCGGCGGTGGGATCGGTCTCGCCCGCGTCGAGCTTGCCGTCGTGGTTCTTGTCCTCGTCGCCGTCCTTCACGGTGCCGCCGTCCGTGTCCGCGAGGACGGGGCTCGTCTTCGTGCTCGGATCCGCGTCCGCGATGCACACGCCCTTCGACTTGTCCGTCGCCGGGTTCGAGCAGTCGAAGCCCATCTCGGTGCCGTCGAAGAGCCCGTCGCCGTCGCTGTCCGGGTCGAGCGCGTTGATCTTGCCGTCGCCGTCGGTGTCCGCCGTCGGGTTGGGCTCGAGGCCGTCGATCACGCCGTCGTCGTCGCTGTCCGCGTCGTTCGGATCCGTTCCGATCGCCGTCTCTTCGCCGTCGGTGAGGCCGTCGCCGTCCGTGTCGACCGCGGTCGAGTCGTCGGCCCCGTGGCCGAAGGTCGGATCGATCTCGCCCGCGTCGAGCTTGCCGTTGTGGTTGATGTCCTCCGCGCCGTCGATCACGCCGCCGTCGTCCGTGTCCGCGTTGAGCGGGTCGGTCTTGGTGGAGGGATCCGCGTCCGCGATGCAGAGGCCCTTCGAGACGTCCGTCGCCGGGTTCTCGCAATCGAAGCCCATCTCGGTGCCGTCGAAGAGGCCGTCGTTGTCGCTGTCCGGATCGAGCGCGTTGATGAGGCCGTCGCCGTCCGTGTCGACGCCGGGCTGGACCTCGAGGCCGTCCGGCACGCCGTCGTCGTCGCTGTCGGCGTCGTTCGGGTTGGTGCCGATCGCGATCTCCTGACCGTCGGTGAGGCCGTCGCCGTCCGCGTCGCCGCTCAGATCATCGCCGCCGTGGCCCAGCGTCGGGTTGCGCTCGCCGGGGTCCACCTTGCCGTTGTGGTTCGCGTCCTCCGCGCCGTCCGAAGCGCCGCCGCCGTCCGTGTCGACGAGGAGCGGGCTCGTGGTCGTGCTCGGATCCGCGTCCGCGACGCACACGTTCTTCGAGGTGTCGGTCTCCGGATCCGAGCAGTCCTTGCCCATCTCGGTGCCGTCGAAGAGGCCGTCGTTGTCGCTGTCCGGATCGAGCGCGTTGATCTTGCCGTCGCCGTCCGTGTCCTCGTTGTAGTTCGGCTCCTGGCCGTCGAGCACGCCGTCGTCGTCGCTGTCCGCGTCGTTCGGATCCGTGCCGATCAGGATCTCCAGCGAGTCGCTGAGGCCGTCGCCGTCCGTGTCGACCACGAACGAGTCGTCCGCGCCGTGGCCCACGTTCGGGTTCAGCTCCTCGGCGTCGACCACGCCGTTGTGGTTGATGTCCTCGGCGCCGTCGATCACGCCGCCGTTGTCGGTGTCCGCGTCGAGCGGGCTCGTCTGCGTCGCGCCGCTGTCGCCGTCCGCGATGCAGTGGCCCGCGTCCACGTTCGTCGCCGGGTTCGCGCAGCCCATGCCCATCTCGGTGCCGTCGAAGAGGCCGTCGTTGTCGCTGTCCGGGTCGAGCACGTTGATGAGCCCGTCGCCGTCCGTGTCGTCCGCGAGGTTCGGCTCCAGGCCGTCGATCACGCCGTCGTCGTCGCTGTCCGCGTCGTTCGGGTTGGAGCCGAGGAAGATCTCCTCCGCGTCCGTGAGCCCGTCGCCGTCGCTGTCCATGTTGGCCGCGCCGACGTCGTCCGCGCCGTGACCCGCCGTCGGATCCGTCTCGCCCGCGTCGATCTTGCCGTTGTGGTTCGCGTCCTCCGCGCCGTCCGAGACCGAGCCGCCGTCCGTGTCCGCGGCGAGCGGGTTCGTCGTCGTCATGCCGCCGTCCGCGTCCGCGATGCAGTGGTGCGCGCTGAGGTCGGTCGCCGGGTTCGAGCAGTCGAAGCCCTGCTCGGTGCCGTCGAAGAGGCCGTCGTTGTCGCTGTCCGGATCGAGCACGTTGATGAGCCCGTCGCCGTCCGTGTCCTCGCCGTACGACTGCTCCTGCCCGTCGATCACGCCGTCGTTGTCGGTGTCCGCGTCGTTCGGATCCGAGCCGAGCGCGATCTCTTGATCGTCGTAGAGCCCGTCGCCGTCCGTGTCCACGCAGCCGTTGTCGACCGTGCCGTTGCAGTCCTGATCGATGCCGTCGCCGCACACCTCGGGGACCGGGTTGCCGGCCACCGCGTCGCAGACGCCCGCGCCGCCGTCGCACACGATCGCGCCGGTCGCCTTGCACGCGCCGACGCCGACCGAGCACATCATGCCGACGTTGAAGCCCTCGTCGATCGTGCCGTCGCAGTTGTCGTCGAGGCTGTTGCATGTCTCCATCTGCGCGCCCGGCATCACGTTCGCGTTGCACTGGATCGCGCCGCCCGAGCACTGCGTCGTGCCCGCGTTGCACACGCCGGGGAGGCCCGAGGAGCAGGCCTGGTTGCCGCCCGGGTTACCGTTGTCGACCGCGCCGTCGCAGTCGTTGTCCTTGTTGTCGCAGAGCTCGGCGGTGGGCGTGCCGGGCGTCGCGCTGCAGACCGTCACGTTCGGGCCCGCGCACACGTTCGTGCCGGACTTCTGGCACTCGCCGACGCCGACGGTGCACGCCGCGCCGTAGTTCGCGCACTCGGGCACCTGCACGGTCACGAAGCACGTCCCGGTGAGGTTCGTGACGTTCGTGTAGTTGACGAGGATGATGAGCGTCTTGCCCGCGTCCGCGACCTGCGGCGTCCACGACACCGTGTTGGTGAACGGGCTCTGTCCGCTGCCGCCGGGCGTGATCGTCCCCGTCGCCGGAAGGTTGATCGTCGAGACGGTGAGCGGCGTGGCCAGGTTGTGCTGGCCCGTCAGCATCGTGGAGAGGTTCTGGCCGACGTTGCGCACGAAGATGCCGCCGCCGGTGCACGTGGGCGGCGGGGGCGTGACGATCTCGACGATGAGATCGAGCGCCGTGCTGGAGATGACGCCGTTGTGCGTCGACTCGTAGATGATGTGCAGCACGTAGCGCTGCCCCGCGAGCGCCTGCGACAGGTCCCACGAGAGCTGACACGCGTTCGGCTGCGAGGTGAGCGTCGGCTGCTTGTTGTTCGCGGGGACGGTCGGGATCGGGTTCGCGAAGCCGGTCTCCGCCGCGGTGCCGAAGCGGCACGTGGTGGGGTCGCCGTCCGGATCGACGACGGGCCACGTGTACTGCCGCGTGGCGCCGAGCTGGAGCTGCACGACCGGCGGCGACGCCGACACGGGCCCCGAGGTGTTGCCCGGCTGGAGCGCCACCTTCGTGTCCACGTGGTACTGCGCGTTCGCGCCGTTGATGAGCTGCGCGATGCGGCAGCAAGCGTCGAAGTACGCGGTGTACGTGCCCTGGGCCGCGTACGTGTGCGTCGCCGTGAACTCGCGCACCTCGTAGGCCTGCCCGCCGGCGTCGCTCGCGGTGCCGACGATCGGCCCGATCACGTTGCCGTTGTCCGCGCCATCGCCGAAGAAGAGCTGGATGGATTGCAGGTTCGCCGGTGAGTTCGCGACGATCGCGTAGCTCACCGTGAACTTCACCGTGTTCGGCGCGTTGATGAGATCCGGTACCGTCCAGTTGATCGTCCCGTACCGGAAGTGGGACGCCAGCGCTTCTCCGTGGAAGAGGAGCAGCGCGCCGAGCGCGGCAAAAAAGACCAATAAGCGCTTCATTCGTACCTCGACGTGGTGACAGGTGGAGGTCGGGCAGCCCGCTCCGTCGGCGTCATCGCCTCGGGAGCGGACCCGTTAATTTTGACCGAGGTCGAGCCGCTCCGACTGCATCAGTTTGCGAAACCGGAGCGGCTGGACCCCCATGGTCACTTCTTCTTCGGAGCGGGCGTCTTCGGAGCCGGCGCGGGCTTCGGGGCGGGCGCCTTCGGGGCGGGCGTGGGCTTCGGAGCCGGCGCGGGCTTCGGAGCGGGGGCGGGCTTGGTGCCGGGCGGCGGCGCGGTCGGGGGCTGATCGGCCGGCGTCATCTGCACGGTCTTCCCGTCCTTCGTCACCTTCTCGAGGATCACGAACTGCACGCGGCGGTTCTTCTGACGACCCTCGTCCGTGGTGTTGTCGCCGATGGGCTTGTCCTGACCGTAGCCCTTCGGCACGAGGCGAACCTCGCCGATGCCGCGCTTGACGAGCGCCTTCTTCACGCTCTCCGCGCGCTGCTGCGACAGGAGCTTGTTGCCGGCGGCCGAGCCCTTGTTGTCCGTGTGGCCCTGCACCTCGATCTTGGTGAGCTCCGGGTGCTCCTTGAACACGCCGGCCACCTCGTCGAGCAGCGGATCCGAGACCTTCTTGATCGTCGCCTTCGCGGTGTCGAACTGCACCTGCTGCAGGATGATGACCTCGGTCTCGGTGACGCGGACGGCCTCGGGGCAGCCGTTCTTCGTCGGATCGGGGTTCGGCTTGCCCTTCTCGTTGACGCACGCGTCCTTGTCGTCGCGGATCGTGTCGCCGTCGGTGTCGCCGGGGCAGCCGTTCGTCGCCGGATCGTTCGTCTTGATGCCCTTGATGTCGGGGCACGCGTCCTCGACGTCGGGGATGGTGTCGCCGTCGCGGTCCGCCGGGCAGCCGTTGAGCTTCGGATCCGCGTTCTGCACGCCCTTCACGGTCGGGCACGCGTCGACCGGATCCGGGATGCCGTCGCCGTCCGTGTCGGGCGGGCAGCCGTTGAGCTTCGGATCCGCGTTCGGGACGCCCTTGTCGTTCGGGCAGGCGTCCTGCGCGTCGTAGATGCCGTCGCCGTCCGTGTCGGGGCAGCCGTTCACCTTCGGATCCTGGCTCGCGAGGCCCTTCACGGTCGGGCACGCGTCGAGCGGATCGAGGATCGTGTCGCCGTCCGTGTCCGCGCAGCCGTTGAGCTTCGGATCCGGGTTGGGCATGCCCTTCACGGTCTTGCACGCGTCCTGATCGTCGAAGATGCCGTCGCCGTCGGTGTCGACCGGCACGACCTTCACCTGCTCCGGCGAGTACGCCGCCATGCCGATCACGCGCACGTCCGGCGTGCCGATGCCCGAGGTGAGGCCCGGGCCCGCGCCGACGCCGATCTCGAAGTCGTGCAGGAAGCGGTAGCGCGCGTCGAGCAGCACCTCGAGGTTCGTCGTGCGCTCGATCGCGCTGTTGGCGTCCTTCTGCTGATCGACCAGGAACGACGCCATGAGCTCCGGCCCGAGCTGGAGCTGACCGGGGCCCGCGTCGACGAGGAAGCCGAGGCCGCCGTTCATGCGGATCTGCGTGCCCTGCGACACGCCGCCGAACGTCTGGCCGGAGCGCAGATCCGCGCCCACGTCGAACGACCACACCATCATGTCGTTGACGCGACCGCCCACGATCACCTGCGGGAGCCCGCGCACGTTGCCGTCGCCGACGTACGACCCGTCCTCGGCGCGGCCCGTGGGGAACCACACGTAGCCGCCGATCGCGAGCTGGAACGGATCCCAGTACTCGCCGAGGAGCCGCAGCCGGAGGCCCGCGCGCAGATCGCCGATCTCGGCGCCCTTCGCGCCCACGAACGAGTACGCGGTGCCCGCGGCCGTCCCGTTGAGATCGCTGCCCGACTGCAGCAGCGCGATCGGGAAATCGAGGTTCACGAGGAGCCGGCTCTTGATCGCGAGCGAGGCGTTGAGGTGCAAGAAGAGCTGATCCGAGACGATCGCGCCGAGGTCCTTCTTCGTGTTGACCGTGCGCAGGACGAGCGGATTGTGCGCGTAATCCGCGTAAATTGCGGCGTACGGGGTCAGCTCGCCGCCGACGTAGGGCGACTGCGCGCCGAACATCCGATCGCCCGCGGGCGACGGGTAGAAACGGTCGAGCGCGAGCGGGGCGCTCTGCGCGGAGGCCGTCGCGGTGGCGCCGGCGACCGCGAGGGCCGCAGCGGCGGGAGCGAGGCGTCGAAGCATGGTTCTTCGCATTCGAGTTCGTACCTTTCGGAGGGCGGTAGGGCCGGATCCCCGGTCGCCTGTTCTCAAAGAGAGGCCCGGCGCGTGAAGCAGGTGCCGTGCCGAAGCCCGGAGCGCTGGACTCCGAGCGTTTTGGAGGTCGCAGCGCGGTGGTTTCGGCCGCGTGCGGACATCCCGCATCAGACATCGTCCCGGCTGAGGTGGAGTTACCTCACGCCGTCCGCTATCCCCGACGAGGGCCGCGGACAAGCTCTCTCGGCGCCGATCCCCGCGAAAAGCATGCGTGAGAATGGACGCCGATTGAACCGGCGCAACCCCTCGCGCGGGTGAACAACGGGTGATGCAGAGGAAGGGACCCCGCGGCGAGTGATCGCGTCGCGAGGATAGTCCTCGGGCGGGCAGCCAAGCAAGCTGCGCCGGAGAAGACAGGGGGTGTCGTGCGGTTCGAAGAGGGCCGTCGCGGGCGCGAGCGTGGCGCGGTACGATTCAGAATTCGGCCGGATCGCGGTGCGTGCCCATCACCTCGCGGAGCACGTCGCAGACCTCTTGCTCGGTCGCGTACACCTTCGCGGCCTCGATGATCGGGGGCATCAAGTTGGAGCCGTCCGCCGCGGCCTTTCGCACGCGGTCGAGGGCGATGCGGACGGAGGCGCTGTCGCGCTCGGCCTTCACTTTGTGGAGGTTCGCGACCTGCGTCTTCTGCACCGTCTCGTCGATGCGGAGCAGCGGGATGTTCCGGCTCTCGCCCTCGACCTGGTACTTGTTCACGCCGACCATCACGCGCTCGCTGGTCTCCATCTCGCGCTGGAAGCGGTACGCGGACGCGGCGATCTCACGCTGCGGGTAGCCCTTCTCGACGGCCGACACCATGCCGCCGAGCTCGTCGATGCGGCGGATGTAGTCCATCGCCTCGGCCTCGATCTTGTCGGTCATCCACTCGACGAAGTAGCTGCCGCCGAGCGGATCGATCGCGCTCGCGACGCCGCTCTCCTCCGCGATGATCTGCTGCGTTCGAAGGGCGATGGTGACGCTCTCCTCGGTGGGCAGCGCGTACGTCTCGTCGAGCGAGTTCGTGTGGAGCGACTGCGTGCCGCCGAGCACCGCCGCGAGCGCCTGCAGCGCCACGCGCACCACGTTGTTGTACGGCTGCTGCGCGGTCAGCGAGACGCCGGCCGTCTGCGCGTGCGTGCGCAGCTTCATGCTCTCGGCCCGCTTGGCGCCGAAGCGCTGTTTCATGAAGCGCGCCCACATCCGCCGCGCGGCGCGGAACTTCGCCACCTCCTCGAAGAAGTCGTTGTGCACGTCGAAGAAGAAGCTCAGCCGCGGCGCGAACGCGTCGACGTCGAGCCCGCGCAGAAGGCAGCTCTCCACGTACGCGAGCCCGTCCGCGAGCGTGAAGGCGAGCTCCTGAGCGGCCGTCGCTCCGGCCTCGCGGATGTGGTACCCGCTGATCGACACCGAGTTCCATTTCGGCACCTCGCGCGAGCAGAACTCGATCATGTCGGTGACGATGCGCATCGCCGGCCGCGGCGGGACGAGCCACGCGTGCTGCGCGATGAACTCCTTCAGGCAGTCGTTCTGCACGGTGCCGCCGATCTTGCTCCGCGGGATGCCGCGCTTGTCGGCGAGCGCGATGTAGAAGCAGAGCAGCACGATCGCGGGCCCGTTGATGGTCATCGACGTGGTGACCTTGTCGAGCGGGATCCCGTCGAACAGGACCTCCATGTCGCGCAGCGTGTCGACCGCGACGCCGCACATCCCGACCTCGCCGAGCGACCGCGGAGAGTCCGAGTCGTACCCCATCAACGTGGGGAAATCGAAGGCGGTGGAGAGCCCGGTCTGCCCTTGCGCGAGCAGGTATTTGAAGCGCTGGTTCGTCTGCTCGGGCGTGCCGAAGCCCGCGAACATGCGCATCGTCCACAGCCGCCCGCGGTACATGTTCGGCTGCACGCCGCGCGTGAACGGGTACTCGCCCGGCAGCCCCAGATCGCGCTGGTGATCGGGGTTCTTCTCCGCCGGCGTCACGAGGTCCGGCACAAGGGCGCCGCTCCACGTCGTGAACTTCGGCGACCGCGGCGCGACCTTCTTTTCGGCGTCCGCGAGCGTCGTCGACCGCCACCGCGCGATGTCCGCGCGCAGCGCCGAGAGCCCCGCGTCATCGAGCCCGAGGCCATCGCCTCCAGCGCTGAACCTACCCGGCTCGGATTCGAGCGTGTGCAAATCCTCGTGCGACATCCGGCCTACTTTACCGCAGATCCAGCGCGAAGCGCCGGTGACGTTTGCGCCGACGATCAGGCGCCCTCCCCCGGTCCGCTCAGGATTCGTCACATCTCATATTTCTCGGATTTACAAGGGGGCGCCGCCCCCTCGTTTCACTCCCCCGCGGATCAGCTCGGGCCGCAAAGGAGCGACGAGAAGATGTGATGAATCTTGAGCGAATGCGACGAATGCTGAGGTGGGCACCCGCCTCCGATTCCGCTCTAACGCTGGATTTCGAAGCTCGCGGCGAAGTAACCGTCCGTGCCGTGCACGTGCGGCAGCAGCCGGAACGACGTCACGTCACCGAACAGAGCGCGCACCGCGGGCGCGTCGAACACGGTGGGTACGAGGCGCGCGCCGTCGTCGCCTCCCTGCGCGACCGCGGCCTCCACGACGCCTTCGGCCTCTTCGCGCAGCACGCTGCACACCGCGAACACCAGGCGACCGCCCGTGCGCACCACGCTCGCGGTTCGCCGCACGATCGCGAGCTGCAGCTCCGCGAGCCGCGTCACGTCCTCGGCGGTGCGGCGCAGGCCGATCTCGGGGCGCCTCCGCAGCGTGCCCGTGCCCGAGCACGGCGCGTCGACGAGCACCCGATCGTAGCCGTCCGGCACCTCGCCTCGGCCCTTCGACCAGTCCACCGCGAAGGCGCGGCCGGCCTCGTTTTTCCCTCGGAGCGTGACGGTGAGCTGCTTCAGCTTCGGCGCGTGGAGGTCCGCCGCGTCGACCGTCCCCGTGGGGCCGACCTCGTGCGTGAGGAGCCACGTCTTGTTGCCGTGACCCGCGCACGCGTCGAGCACGCGCTCGCCGGGGCGCGCTCCGAGCGCGAGCGCCACCACCTGCGCGCCCTCCTCCTGCGCGACGAAATCCTCGCCGAAACCAGGCAATTTTCGTAGATCGCCCGCCGCGTGCACCCGCACCGCGCGCGCGCTCGCGGAGCCCGCCTCGAACGTCGCGGACGGCATCGCCTCCCGCAGCCTCGCGATCGTCGCGTCGCGCGCGGACGCATCCGCGACGCACACCGCGTGCGGCGGAGCGGCCGGCCCCTCCGACAGGAACCGCGCCACCTCCGCGGACGGCATCGCGCGCTTGAGCGCGTCCCACAGCCAGCTCGGCGTCGACGCCGCGACCATCTCTCCGAGCGACGGGCGCCCGCGCTTCTCGACGTCGGCCGCGAGCCTTCGCAGCACGGCGTTGACGAAGCCGCCCACGCGCGGATCCGCCACGCGCCGCGCGGCCTCCACCGCCTCCGACACGGCCGCGAACGGGGGGACCCTGTCGAGGAAACACAATGTATACGCGCCGATGAGCAGGTGCGCCCGCACGAGGCCGGACGGCGCGCGGAACCGATCGCTCACCGTGGAGAGCTTCGCGAGCAGCGCCGGCTCCACGCGGAGGACGCCGTAACAAAGCTCCGTCGCCAGCGCGGCGTCGCGCGGATCCAGCTTCGCGCGGCCGACCTCTCCGTCGAGCGCGGCGCTCGCGAACGCGGCCTGTTGCCAGACCCGCACCAGCGCGCGCGCCGCGACGTCCCGCGCCGAGGCCCCTTGAAGCGGCTTCGTCGTCAAACCGAACGCTCCTTTGCTCGCCCCCGAAGCGGCGTCCGCGCACCAAGAACCGTTTGCCCCCGAAGCGGCGTCGTCAATCCGTCAGCTCCTTCACTTGCCCCTGGATCACGTCCCACCGCCGCTCCACGTCGTTCTTGAAGGCCACGCCCATGAAGCAGAGGAGCAGCACGAGGCCCACGAGGCTCGCGATCTCGCGCACGCGGAGCGGCAGCGGGCGCCGGAGCACCGCCTCGAACGCGAAGAACACGAGGTGACCGCCGTCGAGGATCGGGATCGGCATCAGGTTGATGAGGCCGAGGTTGATCGAGATGACGCCCATCGCCCACACGAAGTAGCTGACGCCCTTGCGCGCCTCCTCGCCGACGACGTCGTAGATCGTGATCGGCCCGCCCAGCGTGGACAGGCTCACGCGCCCCTGCGCGATGCCCGCGATGCCCGCGACGATGAGCTGCACGACGTCGTACGTCTCCTCGATCGCCGAGAAGAAGGCCGTCTTCAGCGAAGACGGGTTGTCGACGAGAGGCTCGGGCACGACGGGCGCCCAGTTCGACGCGCGCAGCAAGAAGCGCGGGCGCCGCTCGCCGTATTCATCCACCCAGTCCTCGCGTCGGAGCTGGATCGTGCCGCTCTTCGGCTGGCCGTTGCGGAGCCACGAGATCTTGTGCGGCTTCTCCGGCGACTCGAAGAGCTTGTCCGTGAACATCGACCACGTGCGCACCTCCACGCGATCGACCTCCGTGATGCGATCGCCGGGCCGCAGATCGGCGCTCCATTCGGCGGAGCCCTCGGGCACGTCGACGACGTAGAGATCGGCCGGCTCCATGCCCGTGCGCGAGAACAGATCGCCGTGGCCCGCGTCGGGCGTGAGCGCGGCGACGCCGGACTCGTACACGCCCATGTCCGCCATCGCCCCGAGCGCGCGCGAGAAACGCACCGGGCGCAGGTACGTCACGGGCACCGTCTCGCCGCGGTTGTCGCGGAGGATGTTGTCGAGATCCTCGTACGTCTTGATCGGCCGGCCCCGCACCTCCGTCACGAGATCGAACGTGCGCAGACCGGCGCGGTACGCGGGCGAGTCCGTGCGGCCGACGCCGATCACCGCGGCGGGCCGGCTCGGCTTGATGCCGATCTCGCCGACCTTCTCGATCATGTCGAGCGGCTTGTGGACGATCTTCTCCTCGGGCGTGATCGCCACTTCCACGTTCGTGTTGTTGCGGAAGACGGTGAGCTTCAGCTCCTTGTTCGGGCTCTCGCGGACCGTGCGATACACCTCGGCGAACGTCATCACGCGCTCGCCGTCGATCTCCAGGATGCGGTCGCCTTCGAGCAGCTTGCCCTCGGCCGGGTGCCCCGGCAGCACGGCGCCGACCGTCGCGGGGAGCGATCGCGAATCCCCGGCGAACACCGAGAAATAGAGCAGAACCGGGAACAGCACGTTCATCGCCGGGCCCGCGAGCACGATGATGATGCGCTTGTAGAGCGCCTGCGCCTCGAAGGTGCGGGGCCGGTCTTCGGGGAGGATCGCCTCTTGCCGGTTCTCCTCCAGCATCTTCACGAAGCCGCCCAGCGGGAGCAGCCCGAGGCAGTACTCCGTCTCGCGCCCGCGGATCCGAAGCACCTTGGGCCCGAAGCCGATCGAGAACGTGAGGACCTTCACGCCGAAGATCTTCGCGAACACGAAGTGCCCGAGCTCGTGCACGAAGATGAGCACGGAGCAGAGCAGCGCGAAGTAGAGCAGGTCCACGGGCCTCCCCTTTACCATGCTCCGGGCGAAGGTATGCTCGCGGCCCCCGCGATCGGGCCTCTCTACGGCTCGCGCCGGGCACCGAGGAGGCACGCATGGCGACGACGCGGGTCGAGTTCGAGAGAAGGTTCGGCAAGACGAAGGCGAGCGGCGATCTGGCGGTCCCCGCGGGCGACGGAAAGGTCCCTGCGGTCGTCCTGATCCAGGAGTGGTGGGGCCTGAACGATCACATCCGCGACGTCGCGCAGCGCCTCGCGAACGAGGGTTTTCTGACGCTCGCGGTCGACCTCTACCACGGCACGACGACGAAGGATCCGGCGGAGGCGGCGAGGCTCTCGACGGAGCTCGATCGTGAGAGCGCGCTCGACGACATCGAGGCGGCGGCGATGTACCTCGCGGACCACCCTCGCGCGGGCGGCCGCATCGGCGTGATCGGCTTCTGCATGGGCGGATCGCTCACGTTCCGCGCGCTGGAGCGCATCAGCGATTTCAACTGCGGCGTCCCGTTCTACGGCGTCCCGCCCGCGGACCAGTACAACGTCGCCAAGGTGCGCGCGCCGATCCTCGGCCACTTCTCCCGCACCGATCCGTGGGCCAAGCCGGAGATCGCCGAGCAGATCCAGAAGAACCTGACGGCCCGCGGAGGCACGATGACGGTCCACGTCTACGACGCCGAGCACGCCTTCATGAACGACACGCGCCCCGAGGTCTACAGCCCCGACAACGCCAAGCTCGCGTGGCAGCGGAGCCTCGATTTCCTGCACCAGCAGCTCGACTGACGGTCTCTGCGCGGATCAGCCGCTGTCCGAAGGTCTCGGGGCGGCCTTCTTTCCGTACCTCACCCACAGATAGAACGCGAATCCGACCACGAAGGAGCCGGCGGAGAACTGCCACTCTTCGCGCTTCACGTAGCGCAGCAGGTACGCTGATCCGAAGGCGCCGAGGATCGGGAGCAGCACGCCTCCGGGGACGCGCCAGCGGTGCTTGTCGACTGGCTCCTTCCGGCGCAGCACCGGGACCGCGACACAAGAGGCCACATACTGGATGACGACCGTCACGTTCGCGACGCCGACGAGCGTGCGGTAATCGAAGCGGAGCGCCATCGCCGCGGCGAACAAGGCCGTCACGAGGATCGCGACGTGCGGAGTCTGAAAGCGGGGGTGAATCCGCGCCATGATCCGCGGCAACACTCCCTCTTTGCCCATCGCCTCGGCGTAACGGGGCGATCCGAGCGCGCTGCCCGCCGTGAAGCCCGCGGTCGACACCATGCTTCCGAGCAGGACAATCGCGCCGATCGTCGGGCCCAGATACTTCGCCGCGTCGTGGAGGGGAGTGTCCGTCGGCTCTCCGATCTTCGGATACGCGGCCACCAGCACCGCCTGCACGACCACGTAGAGCAGCGCCGAGAACAGGAGCGCTCCCATCGTCCCGAGAGGCACGTTGCGCCGAGGATTCTGCGTCTCGCCGGCGGTGACGGGGGCCACTTCGAAGCCCTGGAGCGGGAACAGCGTGATGTAGACGCCCGTCCCGAGGTGCGCGGCCGTCGGGAGGGGGCCGCCGAGACGGGCCGTATTCAGGCGGAAGAGGCCGACGGCGACGAACGCGAGGATCGCGCCGATCTTGCCGACCGTGACGATGTTCACGAGCGCGGCGCCGGGCTTCACGCCGACGTAGTTGATCGCCGCGAGGCCGGTGATCATGCACGCCCCCGCGACGCGCGCGGTGAGGCCGGTGAGGCCCACGATCTCGACGAACAGCATCGTGACGGCGGCCCAGCTCACGACCGTCGCGACCCAGCAAAACCAGCCGACGACGAACCCGAAGCCGGAGCCGAACGCGCGCCGCGCGTACACGTACGGACCGCCCGTCTCGTCCGTGCGCGCCGCGAGCTCCGCCATGCACAGCGACACCGGGAGCAGCAGCACCGCGCAGATCGCGAACGCGAGCGGAGACCACCCGCCCATCTCGCCGTACACGTCGTCGGGCAGCGCGAAGACGCCGGATCCGACCGTCGCGTTCACGCCGATGCACACCACGTCGAACAGCGTGAGGCGCCTGCGCTCTGGGACGCCGATCGTCTTCGGGGTTGTCGGACCGGCCACGCCTTCTTTTCGCACGGCGCGCGGGCCGCGCACAGGGGGACCGAGCGCGCATGTCGCGTGGTAACGTGCGCCCCATGCAAACCGAGGCGATGGTGCTCGACCAGCACGGCGGGCCGGAAGTCCTGACGAAGAAGACGATCGATCTCGGGCCGCTCGGCCCCCGCGAGGTGCGCGTGCGCGTGCGCGCGGTCGCGATGAACCACATGGATCTGTGGGTCCGTCGCGGTGGCCCCGCGTTCAAGCTCCAGTATCCGCACCGCCTCGGCTGCGACATCTCCGGCGAGATCGACGAGATCGGCCCCGGCGTGACGAGCCTCGCGAAGGGCGATCGCGTGTTCGTGCAGCCCGGCCTCTCGTGCGGGACGTGCCGGATGTGCCTCGCGGGGCAGGATAATCTGTGCCGCTCGTACAAGCTGCTCGGCGAAAATGTGAGCGGCGGGTACAGCCGCTTCATCCACATCCCCGACGTGAACGCGGTCAAGATCGGCCCGGATCTGGGCTGGATCGACGCGGCGGCGGCGCCGCTCTGCACGCTGACGGCGTGGCAGATGGTGTTCGCGAAGGCGCAGGTGAAGGCCGGTCAGACGGTGGTGGTGCACGCGGCCGGCAGCGGCGTGTCGACGGTGGTGATCCAGCTCTGCAAGATGCTCGGCGCGCGCGTGATCGCGACGACGACGGACCCCGCGAAGGTGATGCCCGCGCGCGAGATCGGCGCCGACGAGGTGATCCTCACGAGCCAGGACGACTACGGCGCGCAGATCAAGAAGCTCACGAACCGCGAGGGCCCGGCCGCGATCTTCGATCACGTCGGCGGCGAGCTGATGGAGAAGGCGGTGACGGCGGTCGCGCGCGGCGGCCGCATCGTGACGTGCGGCGCGACGGGCGGCTTCACGGCGAAGATCGATCTGCGGCACGTGTTCTTCCGCCAGGTGGAGCTGCTCGGCTCGACGATGGGCTCGAAATCGATGTTGCTGGACGCGCTGCCCTTCCTGCAGAGCGGCGCGCTGCGGCCGGTGATCGATCGCACGATGTCCTTGTGGGACGCGGCGAAGGCGCACGAGCTGCTCGAGGGCCGCAAGGTGTTCGGCAAGCTGGTGCTGCTCGTCGACTGACCACCTCGTGGCTGCCAGCCACGACTCCACTTTTCCACGGACGAGAGACCATGCGAGTAGAGCGGATCGCGCTGAAGAACATCGGTCCTTTCGAGGACGCTGTGCTGGAGATGCCGCCCGCTCCTTCGACCGGGGGGGAGGTCATCCTCTTCGAAGGGCCGAATGGAACCGGCAAGACGACGATCGCGCAGGTGCTCGCGGCGGTCGCATGGAGCCGAGCGCGGAGTCTGTCGGACATTGAACGAGAGGTTCGCCGTCGCGGCCGGTCTGCTGACTTTCGGGCAGAGATCCGGTTCGTCGCAGGTGACCAATGGACCGATGCCGTCGTCGACGACAGAAGCATCTCATGGACCTCTGACGCGCCGGGGGCTCAAGCGTCGTGCGTCCCTTCGATCTTGCTCGATCAATTTGGCTCTGCCGCCCGCGGGCCGAGCGCTCCTGTCCGCTGGGCGGCCTTTGCATTTGGTCCTCATTTGCCTACGCTCGATTTGGCTTCCGAAGGTCCGCGTCGCATCGATGAAGGCCCGCTGTCGGGGGCCTTGTCGTTCGGCCGGCAAACTCCGGCCGCTCGGCATCTGGGGCAGCTCCTCGTCAACCTCGAATTCGACATGATCAAGGCGGAGCGCTACGCCCGCACCGCCGCCACCCCGGAAGAGCGAGAGAAGCTCGAAACCACCGCTCGAAACCGTCAAAATGAGATGGCCAGCATCACGGGGGCGCTCTCCAAGGTGCTGGGCCGCTCCGTCAAGATCGAGCTCCCGGTCGGCAGCGTAGATCGCCAGTCTCCGACGCTGCGCCTCGATGATGACCCTCCGATTCCGATGGACCTGCTTGGCGAAGGTTTCCGCAGCACCTCGGCGTGGTTGTCCGACTTGATGGTTCGTCTCCTTCGTGTCGAGTGGCAAGACCCCTCGATACCCCCCTTCGAGCAAGAATTCTGGCTCATCCTCGACGAAGTGGAGGAGAGCCTTCACCCGCAGATGCAAATTCGCTTGCTGCCGAGCCTGCGGGAGATCTTCCCGAACGCGCGGATCTACGCGACCACTCATTCGCCCTTCGTGGTGGCCTCTCTCGGTGAGGGCTACGTCTTTCGCCTCCGCCCGGACGCGCGCACGCACCGCGTGTCGGGGACGATTCAGCCTCTCGCGCTCACGCCGGGCCGTTCGCTGGAGTGGGTCGTGGAGGAGGTGTTCGACGCGCCTGCCCAGATCGTCGACGAGGCCACACGCGAGAAGCTGGAGGTCCACCGACGCGGCGTGGACGCGCTCCGCCGGAGCGCCGCTGTCGACTGGTCCGATTTTCTGGCGACGCGTGAGTGGCTGCGCGGTTTGAACGACGAGATCCGAGCGATCGTCTCGATGCGCGAGGTGCCCGTTCGCGCCAGGATCGAAGAGAAGCTCCAGGAGAAGGCGGCGTGAGCCCGCTCGAGCGGGGAGAGGCGCCCTCCTTTTGGAAGGAACGAGCGGATAAGTGCGTGCGCGAAGGCATCCTCGGCAAATATGCCCTCCGTCAATGGCAGTTCGAGAAGCGCCGCCTCGCCGACGTCTCTCACGACCGCGTCCGCGCCGGCCGGAGGCCGAAGCTGTGTGCTTATTGCGACGGCGATCTCCGCGTCACGTCCGCCGAGACGATTGACCACTTCCTGCCGGTCTCAACACGGCGGACAGGCGGCTCGCACGTATTCGTACGTGGCGATCGCTGGTGAACGCGACTCGCGCGGAGGACCTCTCGTTCGTCGAGGAGTGTGCAGCAGAGGGGCCCTATCGCTTCATCGCCCGAAGGCTCCTCGATTCGCTGAAGGGGCTGGGCGAAACGTGATCTATCCTCGTCGCATGTACGAGGACGCTTGTTGCGGGGCGTGCGGGCACGCGGCGGAGGTCGCGAAGAACGGGGGGCCGACGCCGAACACGAACCCGCACCTGCGCTTTCCGGTCCGGCCCGACGGGGCGCCCGTCGGCGTGGAGATCGTCCTCGTCGAAGGTGTCCGCGCCGAGGAAGTGGCGCGCACCGTGATCCCCGTCGACAAGCCCTATCTCGTGCTCGGGCGCACGCCTCCGGCGGATATCGTGATCCCGATGGTGGTGCTCTCGCGGAGGCAATGCGGGTTTTCGTTCGCGACGGGAGAGGCCGTGATCGAAGACCTGCAGAGCACCTGCGGGACGTACGTGAACGGGGAGGCGGTGCGACGCGCGGCCCTCCGGCCCGGCGATCAGGTGCGCGTGGGCGATCTCGTGCTGGAAGTGCGAATCGCGCGCTAAAAAACTGGCTGTATTCTTTGTGGGAGGTCAGCCGCTCCGGCCGGGGCGGAGGCTCTTTCTCGTGCTGGGGCGAGGGGCGGAGTCTTTGGCGCCGCGGGCCGCGCGGACGAGCTGTTTCACGCGCTCCACGTCGACGGGGTTCTCGCACTTGCCGTCTTCCTTGAGGCTCGTGCCGACGATCAAACCGTCTGCCACGGAGAGGAAGGCCGCGGCGTTCTCGGCGGTGGCGCCGCTGCCGATCAGGAGGGGAGTGTCGCCGGACAGGGACTTTGCGGTGCGCACCTTTTCGAGGTCGGGGGCGTCGCCCGTCATCTTGCCGCTGACGATCATCGCGTCGGCGCCGCTGAAGCGCGTCCACTCGATGTGCGTCGGCAAATCGATGCCGGGGAAGCGGACGGAGTGCTTCTTGTCCACGTCGCAGAAGAGCTTGATGTGCTCGGCGTGGAGGTCTTTTCGGCGGCGCATCAGGTCGGCCGCGGAGCCTTCATCGAAGGAGCCGGACTCCCACACTCCGGCGCCGGTGAACATGCACACGCGCGCGAAGGTCGCGCCGGCCGCGAGCGCCACGGCCAGGAGCGCGAGGCCGCCGTTGTGGACGAGGTTGATGCCGAGCGGCAAATCGACGCTCTGCTTCACCTCGCGCGCGACCACCGAGTGCACGGCGATGCTCTCGGGCGGCAGATGGGAGCCGGCGCGAAAGGGGATGTCCCACATGTTCTCGACGATGAGGCCGTCCACGCCGCCGTCGTGGAGGGCCTGCGCGTCGCGGATGGCCGCCTCGATGATCGCGTCGACGCCGTAGCCGTCGTACCCGGGGGCGCCGGGCATCGGCCAGCAGTGGACCATGCCGATGATGGGCTTGGAGGTGCCGAAGATCTCCTTCAAATCGTGGAGCTTCAGCGCGTCGAGTCGAGTCTTCCAGGCGGGCGTCATGGTCTGTCTTCGGTGGGAGTCGCTAGCTCAGGAGGGCGATCGGTGGTCTTCGGAGAGTGGCAGTCGAACGGTGGTCTTCGGAGAGCGTCCGTCGAGCGTGCTCGTGGAGAGTGGCAGTCTCCTCGTGGGCGTCAAGGCTCGTAGGGGCGCCACCATGGGTGCGGCGGGATCTTCACCGCGCCTTCGCTTTCGGCGCCGCGCTCGTCGAGGAAGGCCGCGACCTCGCCGTGCGCCGGCAGCACGTCCGCCGAGCCTGCGCGCGCCGTCTGAAGGGCGCCGACGGCGTTCGCGTAGCACGCGCTCACCACCGGAGACTGGCCCGCGATCGTCGCGAAGAGGAAGGCCGCCACGTACGCGTCGCCCGCGCCGGTGCTGTCGATCGCGGTCACCTTGAAGGCCGGGACCGCGGTCGCGGAGCCGCCGACGACCACGGATCCGCGCGCGCCGCGCTTCACGACGACCGTGCCCGCGCCGGCGCCGCGTGGGCTCACGGCCTCTCGAATGCTGTGCACGGCCTCGTCGAAGCGATCGTCCGAGGCGTCCGTGTCGCCGAGCGTGAACAGCGCGAGCTCCGCCTCGTTCGCGAGCACGACGTCGAACGCGGAGAGCTGCCGCCGGAGCCACGCCTTGTGCTCGCGCACCAGGGGCAAGCAGAGGTCGAGCGACGCCGGAACGCCGCGTTTCGAAGCCTCTTCGAGCATGCTCAGCGTCGTCGTGCGCTGCGCGCCGGAGAGCAGCGCATGGCCGCACACGTGCACGCGCTCGACGCTGTCCCACACGGTGGCGTCGGGCATCTCCAGGTGCGCGTTGGCGCCGCGGTGGCTGAGGAACGTGCGCTCGGCGTCCGGCGTGACGATCACGATGCAGACGCCCGTGGTGTGCGCCGGATCGCGCTGCACGTGCGACACATGGACGTGCGCCTTCTTCGCGGCCGCGAGCGCGATGTCCGCCGCCCCGTCGATCCCCGTGCGCGACAGGAGCCGCGCCTTCCCCCCGAGCCGCGCAAACGCCGTCGCCACGTTCACGCCCGCGCCGCCGGACGACCAGGCGAACCCGTCAATCGGCTGGTCATCCCCCTCGCGTGGAAACGCAGCGAGCCGACACGCCGCGTCCGCGTTGGAGTCGCCGATCACCAGCAGCACGGGGCCATCCTACTCCTTTGAGCGTAGGAGCGAAGGTGCCCACTGGCCGCCACTGGGAGGACGGAGTCTGTTCCGCGAAGGCGGAGCGGAGCCTGGCTCCGCGGAGTCCGTAGCGGAGCGGACGCAGTCCTCGACGTTGCCCACCCCCGGTCGCGCTCGCGCGCGCCCGCCCCTCCCAAAGCGCTCGTTCACACGAGCGCAGGGAGGGGGACCTCACTTCGACGCGCGCAATTCAGCGGCTCGCGCGTGCGCTTCGAGGCCTTCCATGCGGGCCAGCGCTGCGGCGTCGCGGGCGATCTCCGCGGGATCCGAGAGCTCCATCCACGTGCGGATGCGCAGGAACGTGAAGACCGAGAGGCCCGCTCGGGAGCGCGCGCCTCGGCTCGTCGGCAGGACGTGGTTCGGGCCCGCGCCGTAGTCGCCCATCACCTCCGCGCTCTTCGGGCCGAGGAACAGCGCGCCGGCGTGACGGACGCGATCCGCGGCGACGCCCGGATCCACCAGCAAGATCTGCAAGTGCTCCGGCGCGAGGCGATCCACGATCTCGACGGCGCGCGAAAGGTCCGGCTCCACGATCGCGAAGCCCTGCAAGAGCGACGCGCGCGCCGTGTCGATCGTCGGGAGCGTTTCGAGCTGCTTTTCGAGCTCCGCGCGCACGCGGTCGGGCAGCGTCGGATCCAGGGTCACGAGCACCGGGAGCGCGTCCGTGTCGTGCTCCGCCTGCGCGAGGAGGTCCGCGGCGACGAGGCGCGGATCCGCGGTGTGATCCGCGAGGACCACGAGCTCCGACGGGCCCGCGAGCATGTCGATCGTGACGTGGCCCGCGACGCGCTGCTTCGCCGCCGTCACCCAGCGGTTGCCCGGCCCCACGATCGCGTCGCACGCCGGCACCTCGCCCGCGCCGAACGCGAGCGCGCCGATCGCCTGCGCGCCGCCCACCGCGAGCACCGCGTCCGCGCCCGCCACGTGCGCCGCCGCGAGCGTCACCTGCGCGGGCTTCGGCGAGGCCACCCACACCTCGCCCACGCCCGCGGCGCGCGCCGTCACCGCGGTCATCAGCACGCTGGAAGGCAGCGGGAATCGGCCTCCGGGCGCGTAGCAACCGGCGCGATCGACCGGCACGATCTCGTGGCCCGCGCGGCCGCCTCCGACCGGCGCCGCGATCTCGGCGAGCGATCGCTTCTGCACCTGCGCGAAGCTCTTGATGCGCTCCGCCGTGCGCGAAAGGACGCCGCGAGCCGCCTCCGGGAGAGCGTCGAACGCCGCCTTGAGCGCGTCCTTTCGGAGGATGAGCGTGTCGCCTTCGCGCGCGTCGTTCAGGCGGATCGCGTGCGCGACGACCGCTTCCCAGCCGCGCGCCCGCACGTCGTCGACGATGTGCGCCGCCACGCTGAGCGTGACGTCGTCGAGCGGCTCCACGCGGAGCGAGGGGATGTCGGCTTCGGCGATGGTTCGAAGGATCAAGATTCGTTCTCTTTCTTCTCTGGCAAAACCCCCGGCTTCGCGTCACCCGGACGCCGCGACACCTTGCGCGCGCGGCGATCCAGCTCGGCTTCGACCTCGGCGAGCGCGATCCCGTCGCGGGCCAGCCGGGCCATCGTGAAATAAAGGACGTCCGCGGCCTCCGCGATCGTGTGCGCGCGCTCGGTCGCCTCCGTGAGCTCGCGCGCCTCCTCCTGGATCTTCGCGGCGAGCAGCGGCGCGTCCGTGAAGAGGCGCGCCGAGTACGAGCCCGCGGGCGCCGACGCCTTCCGCGCGACCAGCGTCCGCTCCAGCGCCGAGAGGCCGCGCGCGTCGCCGAAGCACGTGTACGTGTCCTCGTGGCAGAAGCCCGCGCCGCGCTGGCGCACCGTGAAACGAAGGCAATCGCGATCGCAGTCGAGGGCCACGCGCAAGAGGTCCTGCGTCGCGCCGGAGGTCTCGCCCTTCACCCAGAGGCCGCGCTTGCGCGAGCAGTAGACGCCGCGCCGCGTCTCGATCGCGTTCGCGAGGCTCGCCTTGTCGGAGTACGCGAGGCCGAGGGCGATCCCGCGCTCGTCGGTCACCAGCGTGGGCCACAGGCCGTCCGGACGGTCCGAGACGAGCGGGGCCGCGATCGCGTCTCCGAGCGCCATCCGGCCTGTATACAAGGCCATTCCGACCTGCGCGTCGGCGCCGAGGCGATCGATCGCGGCCACGTCTTCCGGCGTGGTGACGCCGCCCGCGACGGTGACGCGGACCTCGCCCGCGGCCTCGACGACGCGCTTCACGCGATCGAGATCGATGCCCTGCAAGCGGCCTTCGCTCTCGACGAACGTGACGAGGAAGCCGCCGACGTGCGGGGCCAGTTCGCGCATGCGGTCCTCGACGCGGCGACCCGTGCGCGTGCGCCAGCCGTGGATCACCACCTCGCCGTCGATCGCGTCCAGCGCGGCGATCGTGCGCTCGCGCGGCAGCTTCGACAGCACCTCGGGCGTCGCGGCCGTGCCGAGGACCACCTTCGTCGCGCCCGCGTCGAGCCACCGGAGCGCCGTGTCGACGTCGCGGATCCCGCCGCCCACGCGGCACTCGGTGAGCGCGCACAGGTCGCGGACGAGGGCCGCGTTGTCGCCCTTGCCGAGCGCCGCGTCGAGATCGACGACCGCGATCTCCCCGGCGATCGCGAAGCGCTGCGCGATCGGCCGCGGATCGCCCGCGTCGAGCGCGTGATCCTTGCCGCCCACGAGCTGGACGGTCTGGCCTCCCATGAGATCGATCGACGGGATGATCACAGCCGCACCTCCGCTCCGAGCGCCAGGAGCTCGCGTTTCACCGCGTCCGGCGTGTGCTCGTCGTCGTGGAAGATCGAGGCCGCGAGCACCGCGTCCGCGCCCGCCTGGAGCGCCTCCCACAAATGCTGCGCCGTCGCCGCGCCGCCGGACGCGATCACCGGGACGCGCACGGCCCTCGCGACGGCTTCGATCAAAGGCAAATCGTAGCCGGAGCGCGTGCCGTCCTTGTCGAAGCTCGTGAGGAGGATCTCGCCGGCGCCGCGCTCCACGGCTTGTCGCGCCCACGTCACGGCGTCGATGCCGGTGCGCTCGCGGCCGGATTTCACGACGACCTCGAACATGCCGGCCTCGTTCTTCCGCGCGTCGAGCGCGAGCACGCAGCACTGCGCGCCGAAGCGCTCCGCGATCTTGGTGATGCGCGTCGGATCCTCCACCGCGGCGCTGTTGATGCCGACCTTGTCCGCGCCCGCGTCGAGGAGATCGCCCGCGTCCTCGATCGTGCGGACGCCGCCGCCGACCGTGAGCGGGATCGAGAGCCGCTCGCGCACCGCGCGCACCGTCGCCGCGCGCGTCTTTCGCGCCTCCAGCGTGGCGGAGACGTCGAGCACCACGATCTCGTCCGCGCCCGTCGCCTCGTAGAGCGCGGCCCGCTCGGCCGGATCGCCCGCGTCGCGCAGGTTCGCGAATTTGACGCCCTTGACGATGCGCCCGTCCTTCACGTCCAGGCACGGGATCACGCGCGCGGTCAGCATGCGGCCGTCTCCTCGGCGAACGCGAGGCTCACCCACCGGCTCAAGAGATCGATGCCCCATTTGCCGCTCAGCTCCGGGTGGAACTGGCACGCGAGCACCGGCCCGCGCTCGAACGCGGCGACGAACGATCCGCCGTGAAACGTGACCGCCGACGCGAACCCCGCGGGCGGCTCCACGAGGCGGTACGAATTCGCGAAGTACGCGTACCCCTGCTTCAAGAGGCGGCACTCCGAAGAAGGCACGACGCGGTTCCAGCCGAGCTGCGGCACGCGGATCCCCTCGTGCGCGTCGAAGAGGCGCGCGACGCCGGGCACCACCGCGAGGCCGCGCTCCCCGGGGCCTTCCTCGCTCGCTTCGAGCAGCAACTGCATGCCGAGGCACACGGCGAGGAGCGGACGGCTGTCCTGCACGCGCTCCGCGATCGCCGCGCCGAGGCCGCGCTCCGCGAGGCTCCGCACGCCCGCGGTGAAGTGACCGACGCCCGGCAGCACCACCGCGCGCGCCGCGCGGACCGCCGCAGGATCGTCGCTCACGTGGGGCTTCGCGCCCGCTTTTTGGAGGCCCACGAGCACCGACGCGAGGTTCGCGACGCCCGTGCGGACGACGAGCACCTCGTTCACAACACGCCCTTCGTGCTGGGGATCGCGGCCGTTCCGTCGCGCGCCACCGCTTGCCGCAGCGCGAGCGCGAGCGCCTTGAACGCGCTCTCGGCCCGGTGGTGATCGTTGTGCCCCTTGAGCACGTCGACGTGGACGCACGCCCGCGCCGCCGTCGCGAGGGAGGCCACCACGTGCGGGATCATCTCGCACGAAAGCTCACCGACCTTCTCGCGCGTGAGCCCGAGATCGACGCTCCCGAACGGCCGCCCGGAGAGATCGACCACCGCCCGCGAGAGCGCCTCGTCGAGCGGCGCGTACGCCGAGCCGAACCGCATGATCCCCCGCCGCTCCCCGAGCGCCTGATCGAGCGCCTGGCCCAGCGCGAGCGCGCAGTCCTCGGCGGTGTGGTGATCGTCGATGTAGAGGTCGCCCTTGCACCGCAGCGTCAGATCGAACCGCGCGTGCTTCGCGAGCGTGCCGAGCAGGTGATCGAGGAACCCGATCCCCGTCGCGACCTCGTTGTACCCCGCGCCGTCCAGCACGAGCGTCACGTGGACGTCCGTCTCCAGCGTCTTGCGCGCGATCTCGCCTCGTCGTTCCGTCATTTTCGGATCTCCTGCGCCGCCTCACGGAGCGCGTTCGCGAGCCTGCGGAAATCGTCGTCGTCCCCCGGGCACGTGATGCGCACCGCGTCCCCGAGGTGCCGCTTGCCGGGGAAGGCGCGGATGCCGATGCCCCGCCGCCCCAGCGCGTCGCGCAGCGCGACCGGATCCGGGCACCGCGCGAAGACGAAGTTCGCCTGCGACGGCACCGGCGAATATCCGAGCTCCGCCAGCAGATCGAAGAGCGCCTGCCGTTCGCCGCGCACCCGCGCGATGAAATCGTTCACGTCGCGCTCCGCCATCGCGAGCCGCGCCGTCGCGATGCGGATCGACGGCCCCGCGACCGCGTACGGACCGCCCGCCGCGCGCAGCCACCCGATCACCTGCGGCGCCCCGATCGCGTACCCCGTGCGCAGCCCCGCGAGCCCGTACGCCTTCGACAGCGAGCGCACGATCACCACGTTCTGCAGCCCTAGCGCCGGCGTCGTGAGGTCCTCGTCCGCGAGCTCTCCGTACGCCTGATCGAGCAGGATCAGCGACGTCGGCGCGGCCTCCGAGAGCGCGCGCACGTCCTCGAAGGTCGCCACCGCGCCCGTCGGGTTGTTCGGCGTCACCACGCAGATCACCGCGGTTCGCTCGGTGATCGCCGCGAGCACGAGGTCACGCGGGTACGGCCCGCTCGGCCACGGCACCTCCACGACCGCGCCGCCCGCGAGCCGCGCGTACCGCTCGATCATCTCGAAGCTCGGCACCGGGAACACGATCTCGCGCCCCTCCGGCAGCATCGCGCGCATGATGCGATCGAGCGCGTCGTCGCCGCCCGCCGTCACGAGCACGCGCGACGGATCGATCCCGTGCCGCGCGGCCAGCCTCTCGGTGAGCGCCGCCGTGCTCGGGTAGCGCCGCACTTCGTCCGCCGTGAGCTCTGCCGCCGCCGCGAGCAGCTCCGCCGGAGGCTTCAGCCCCTCGTTGCCGTCGAGCGGGAGATCGATCGCGAACGGCGCGCGCGGGATGCCGTACCCGGTGGCGCCCGCCACCCGCGCCGAGGGCACGATTCGACATTCTGTCGACATCCGATCTCCTCTCCTCGCTGCCTAAGGAACGAGCTGTCCGAGGTTGGTCACCACGATGTCGGTCCCGCCGCGTCGCTTGATCTCCACGATCACGTGCGGCAGGTCCTTCCGCGGGACGGCCGCGCGCACCGCGTAGCCCTCCTCGCCGTGCAGGCGCGCGATCGTCGGCTGACGCATGCACGGCAGCACCTGAATCACGCTCTCCAGGTTGTCGGCCGACACGTTGACCTCGACCATGACGCGGCGGCGCGCCTCGAGCACGCTCTTCAAGAGCATCACGAGGTCCTCGATGCGCGAGCGGCGCGCGGGATCCTCCAGCGTGCGCGGGTTCGCGTAGAGGCGCGTGGAGCTCCTCATCAGATCGGAGACGATCGCGAGCCCGTTCGCCGCGAGCGTGGCGCCGGTCGACGTGTTGTCCACGATCATGTCCGCGTCCTCGGGCGGGTACACCTCGGTCGCGCCGTACGAGCGGACGACCTCCGCGTCGACGCCGGCGCGCGTCGCCCACGATTTCGCGAGCCGCGCGTACTCCGAAGCGATCACCAGGCGACGCGCCGGCAGGGCTCCGTCCACCAGCAGATCGACCGGCGCCGCCGCCACGAGCCGCACCGGATCGAGCCCCGTGTCGAACAGCTCGACGAGATCCGCGGACAGCTCCGCGACCCAGTCCGCGCCCGCGAAGCCGAGGTCGCGCGAGCCGTGGTGCAGCATCTCCACGATGCTCTGCGGCTTCAGCAGCTTCACCTCGAAGCCGGGGAGCGACAGCTCCGGCCGGTAGTTGCGCGCGCCTTCGCGCAGGCCGATGCCCGCGTCCGCGAAGAGCGCGAACACGCCGTTCTGCATGCGCCCCTTCGGGAGCGCGAACCGCAGCGAGCCTTCCGTGGTCGTCATCGCGCCCCGGGTCTTGCCTGCACCTGGCCCGCTCCGTCAACGCTGTTTCTTCGCAGCGCCGCCATTGAATCGCCGACCCCTGACGACTAGCGTCGAAGGGCTCTTTTTCAGGAGGCAGCTTCCAATGGTTCGCTCGATCTATCGGCTGGGGCTCGTCGTAGCCCTCGCGACTATCGCTACCGCATGCGGCGACGGAGGGTCCTCCAGCAACGGAGGCAACGGCGGAGGTGGCTCCACCACCACAAGCTCAACCAGCAGCTCCAGCAGCTCTTCGAGCGGCGGCACCGGCGGCGACACCGGCGGCACCGGCGGTTCGACGGGCGGCACGACGACGGGCGGCGGCGGCGCCACGACCGGCGGCGGCGGCGCCACGACCGGCGGCGGCGGCACCGGCGGTTCGACGGGCGGCACCACCAGCATGGGCGGCACCGGCGGCACCACCAGCATGGGCGGCACCGGCGGCTCGACCGGCGGCATGGGTGGAATGGGCGGCAGCATGCCGACCGGCGGCTCCGATCAGATCGCCGCGGTGCGCGCGTCCGCGGACGGATCGGTCCCGAACATGCCGATCCAGGGCGTCTTCGTCACGTACACGAAGCCCGTCCTCGGCCAGGACGCGGCCGGCTTCTTCGTGCAGGGAGAGGCCGCGGGCCCCGCGATCTTCGTCGCGGTGGATCCGACGACCCTGAACCCGCCCGTCCAGATCGGCGACGAGGTCGATCTCACGGTCACCGACGTCGTCACGACCGCGGGCCTCAAGGCCGTCACCGGCCTCGGAATGGCGACCGTGGTCACGAGCGGCAACCCGATCGATCCTCTCGTCACGGACGTGAGCGCCGCGACCGATCTCGTGTCCGGCCTCGACATGTACGAGAGCCGCGCGATCAAGATCACGGGCTCGCTCAACGCGGCGTTCATCTCCGCGGGCGCCCCGCAGGTCGCGACGCCGATCCAGACGATGGGCATGAACGATCCGAACCTGCGCCTCCGCATGCCGGAGACGATCCGCGCGCAGTACGGCCTCGGCATGGGGTGCAACGTCACCGCCAACTACGGCGTGATGTGGCGCTTCAACGCGGTCGCGCAGCCCTCCGTGTACAACCCGGCGAGCCTCATGGGCATGTCGTGCGCCGCGCCGACGGTGCTCAGCGCCGTGCCGCTCTCCGCGACGGAGGTCATCGTCAACTTCGATCGCCCGATGGATCCCGCGACGATCGACGTGGCGGACTTCGCGTTCGACAACGGCCTCACGGCGATGGCGGTCGCGCCGAACGGCTCCTCGGTCACCGTGACCACGACGCCGGATCAGGCGGGGCTCGTCTACACGGTCACCGTCTCCAACGTGAACGACGTCCTCGGCACGCCCCTCGGCATGCCGAACAGCGCCATGTTCCAGAGCTACGTGCCGATCGCGCAGCTCCTCATCAACGAGCTGTCGCCGAACATCACCACGCAGCACGACCTCATCGAGCTCGTCGCGCTGACGGGCGGCTCGGTGAACGGCATCAAGCTCCTGCAGAAGGGCTCCGCGACGGAGACGCTCGTGACGCTGCCGGATTTCTCGGTCGCGCAGGGCGATTTCATCGTCATCCACCTCGTCCCGAGCGGCGTCGCCGGCATCGCGCCGGCCTCGGAGACGATGTCGAAGACCCAGTACGCGAACGGCATGTACAGCGCGAACTACGACACCGCGTGGGACATCCTCGGCGGCGCGACCGGGCTCACGTTCGGCTACCGCGTGCTGGAGCTCGACGGCCCCGCGGGCACGCTCATGGATGCGGTCCCCGTCGTCGTCAGCAACCAGACCGGCGCCGCGGCGTTCCCGGGCGTGCTGCAGGCGCTCCAGGCGGCCGGCGGCTGGCTCCCCGCGGACTGCGGCGGCGCGCTCTGCACGTACGCGTCGACGCCCACCGCGACGACGATCTCGGTCGACTACATGGGCGCCGGCACCACGCCGAACGGCAAGTCGATCCAGCGCAAGCCGGGCATGAACACCAAGATGAACACCGACTGGAACGGCGCCGCGAACAGCTCGTTCGGCGCCGCCAACTGATCGCGCCTCCGCCTCTCCCCCACCGCACGGTGACGCGGCGCATCCATCCCGGGTGACCTCGCCGCGTCACGAATCCTCTCGAAAATAAGCCTTTTCGTCTCCTCACGAGCGCCCGCTCCCGGTAGAAGGGGGCATGGCGAACGGCCTCTCGCTGGGCAGGATCCTCGTCGTCGGGAGCGGCGGCATCGGCGGCATCGTCGCGGCGCACCTCCTCGATCAGGGCCACGACACGACCATCCTCACGACGAACGCCGCCATCGCCGACGCGATCCGCGCGCGCGGCCTCCGCGTCACCGGCACGAGCGATCTCCCCGAGGTGCGCGGCACGGCGCTGCGCGAGCTGCCAGCGGGCACGCCGCCGTTCGACTTCATCCTCCTCGCGACGCAGCCACCCCAAGTGGAGGAGGCCGCGCGCGGGGCGCTCCCGTTCCTCGCGGCGGACGGCGCGATGGTGTGCTTCCAGAACGGCCTCTGCGAAGAGCGCATCGCCAGGATCGCCGGCCCCGATCGCGTGCTCGGCGCGATCGTCGCGTGGGGCGCGTCGATGGTGGAGCCCGGCGTCTACGACCGCACCTCCGCGGGCGGCTTCGTGATCGGGAGGCCCGACGGTGCTTCGGATCCGCGCCTCGATCGCCTCGCGCTCCTCCTGGAGTCGGTGGGCCCGGTCACGATCTCGAACAACCTCACCGGCGCGCGCTGGTCGAAGCTCGCGATCAACTGCGCCATCTCGTCGCTCGGCACCGTCGGCGGCGACAGGCTCGGCGTGCTCCTCTATCACCGCCACGTGCGGCGCCTCGCGCTGGAGATCATGACGGAGGTCGTCGACGTGGCGCGCGCCGCGGGCGTCCGGCTGGAGAAGGTGAGCGGCACGCTGGACCTCGACTGGATCGCCCTCACGGAGGCGGAGCGCGCCACCTCCACCGGCTCCACGAGCCTCGTCGCGAAGCACACGCTGCTGCTCGCGGTGGGGGCGCGCTACCGGCGGCTGCGGTCCTCGATGCTGGCGGCGATCGAGCGCGGACGTCCGCCTGCCATCGAGTTCCTCAACGGGGAGATCGTCAGTCGCGGGCGCACGTTCGGCGTCGCGACTCCCATCAACGCCGCGATCCGCGAGCAGGTGCTCCACATCGCATCAAAGAAGAGCGAGCCCGGCAAGCCTCTTCTCCGCGCCTTCTTCGATCGCACGCGCGCCGTCGCCCGCGGGAGCGAGCCTGTGTCGATTCGCCCCACCGAGATGAGCTGAGCCCGCGTTACCGACAGCTCGCGCACGATCCACCGTTAGCTCGCTGACTCCCCATCACCCGAAGGCCGGTATTTGTCGACCTTTGCCTACATCGAGAAATCTCAAAAGGGGGCTTGTTTTGTCCAAATGCGAGCGGTGTATTTGGTGTGGTCCGGGTTCTGCAATTCAGTGAGCCCGTCTTCACGGTGACGGTTCGATTCGAGAGTCCGTCGCTCCCCCTGGAGGAATTGCCATGCGAGTTAGCCTCTTCGTCTCCGCGCTCTTCACCGCGTCTCTGATCGGCGGCGTCGCTCTGGCGGAGCGTCCGTCCGAAGATGGCGGCGGCCGTTCGCGTGTGGTGCAGCCCCGTGAGATGGTCCGTCACGCGGAGCGCGCGGAGCGCCAGGTGCAGGAGCGCCCGCAGCGAGAGGCGACGACGCGGACGACCGAGAGCAAGCTCGGCGACAAGTTCCGCGCGCACGGCGACATGAACGAGCGTTACGGCGCTTCGGGGACGGGCGCGGCCAAGTCCCACGGCGGCGGCGACGTCAGCAGCATCAAGGCCGACCGGAACGCCGACAAGGCCCTGCACCGCCTCACCGACAAGGCCAAGAGCGTGCAGAACTGCGCCCCGAACGACGACTCCTGCCGCTCCTTCCGCGTCGCGCAGACGACCGAGAAGACGGACAAGGCGAAGGCGCAGCAGGCGGAGATGGACAAGCAGAAGGCCGAGCTGAAGGCCATGGTCGACAAGCAGCGCGCCGAGAAGCTCAAGAAGATGGTCAACAAGTCGATCTGCGAGAAGCACGCGAACATGTGCTCCGAGAATCTCTAGTCGCAGGAAGGGGCACGCGCCCCTTCCCCCCGCTGGAGTGAATCCAGCGGGGCCCCCCATCTCCGCGATCCACTTCTCTCCTCTTCCACCAATTCGCAGCTTCGGGCCTCACGTCTCGGTGACTTGAACGTGGGATGAAGCCTATTCATCAGGCTGTGAAAGGAGCCCTCTCGTCCGGCCCGGAGCTGGACAAGAGGGCTTTCTTCATTTTGTGGTGTGGAGAGGGCCCCCCCTCGTTCGATGCGTTATTCGGCGGCGGCGGGGACGGCGGGGCGGCGGTGATCGCACTTGCCCGCGACGTTGACGCCGCACATCTGCTCGCGCTCCAGGCAGGTCTGCTGCGTGGGGCACTGTTCGGCGTCCGGCTTGTTGGAGTCGCACGGACGTGAGCAGAAGTCGGGCAGGGGCAGCGGCGGGTCGTATTTCCCGTTGCCGTCGGTGTCGATGTAGATCGCGTTCGTGATCGCGTACGGGATGATCGGCGTCCAGTCCGGGGTCGTGGGCGGCGCGACGAAGAAGCTGTTGATCACGGGGATCTTGCTGAACGCGTCCGACGCCAGCCGCGAGAGCTGGATCTCCCCGAACGGCACGTCCACGCTGACCGGCGACATCAGGTTCTTGTCGTCGAGCCCCATCGCGATGATGACCACCCACGAGTCGCGATTGGGCACCTCGATCTTCGTGATGCCCTTCAAATCGTGCAGCTCCGTGACGTCGACCTTCGGCGTGTAGAGGTGCGTGAGGTTGCCGTTCACGTAGATCTCGACGCGATCCACGCCGAACCAGCTCGCGGTGCGCACGTCGAGGTAGAGGTCCAGCGAGTCGCCCGGCTTCGCGCTGGTGGTCTGTCCGTACGTCTTGCCGTTGATCTGCGCCCACACGAAGGGGCCGTACGTCGAGAAGGCCTGTCCGGCCTTCAGGCTCGCCACCACGTCGTCCGTCGAGAGCGCGAGCGGGGAGTCCGTCGGGCTCAGGAAGTACGTGCGCGGATAGCCGGGCTCCTTGAGGTCGTTGTGGCCGTCGCTGGAAGAGACCTGCGTGGCGAGCAGGCCGCGCTCCAGGTACCGGAAATAGTCGTCCACCTGACCCGGCCGGTACGAGCACGGCTCGTCGCCGAGGCCCGCGGGCACCGGGTCGTCGTCGGCGATGACGGTCGGGTCGCACAGCTTCTGGCTGTCTTCCATCGTGCCGGCATACGTCCAGTTCTTCGACTGCTCGCTCGCGCTGCGTTCGAGCACGCGCTTCGTCATGATCTTGGCGAGGGTCGTGCGCGCGCGCGACTTGCAAACCGCGAATCGCTCGTCCGCGCCGCAGACCGTGAGCGGGTCTTTCCCGGCCTCCGGACAGGCGGCGTCGAGCTCCTCCACCTTGGTCGCGGCGCCGACGCGGGCGAGGCACCGATTCCAGTCCACGACCTCTGCGACGGTGGGCGTGCGGATGAGATCGAAGCGCTTTCCAGCGATGATCTCCATGCCATCCATCGAGCAGTCGGCGGTGCGGAACACCGGATTGTGCTCTTCAAGAAGAGAGAGCTTCCGGTTCAGCGTGAAGCCGTCCACGCCGAGCTGGTCGACGTAGCCGAAGAAGCCGTCCCGCGGGTGCGCGACGGTCAGGAACATGTCCTTTCCGGGCTCCACGTTCGAGCGAATACCGGCCATGATTTCGCCGCCGGACTCACATGTCCAGTCGTGCGAACCGTGCGCCGGGCCCGCGAGCGCGTCGTATTTCTGGGGGAAGCCGATGAAGTGGCCCTGTTCGAGCGTGGTCGTCTCCGCCGAGACAGCCGTCTTGATCTGGGCCTGCAGGTTGAGATTCTGGACGGTGGGCCAGTAATCCGTCTCCGCGTCGTGATCGGTCGCGAGGCCGAAGTCCACGCCTTCCGCCGCGACGGCCGTCACGCGCCGGGGCAAGGGCATGCCGCTGTCGAAGGAGGGAGTCGCGTGCAGGTGGAGGTCCGCGCCCATCCATCCGGTGGTGTCGACCTCGTGGCGGAGATCCGCCTCGACGTTCTTCACCGCGCCGGGCGCGAGCGTGAAGTCCTTCTCTTCGAAGATGCTGTATTCCGGACCGCGGGAGACGCGCAGGGTGTACCGGCCCGGCTCCACGTCGAGCGTGCCTTCGCCGTCCGCGGTCATGCTGATGGCGCGCTTCCCGTTGCCGAGGCGTCCGTCGCCCAGGTACGGCCTGCGCTTGCCGTCGCCGTTCAGCGGATTGCCGTTGTCGTCGAGCGAGACGAGCGCCACCTTCGCGGGGATCGAGCGGCCGAGATCGTCCGTGACCCGGTAGTTGATGTGCGCCGGCGACACGAGCTTCGGGGAGAGGGAGATGGTCTTTCCGGCCTCCACCTTGATCTGGAAAGGCTCCGACAGGGACGTTCCGTCCGCGTTGCGGGCCGCGATCACGTAGTCGCCGGGCGGGAGCTGCGCGCTGAAATCGCCGTCCTCGACGAGATCGAGGCCGAGATCCGCGTCGATCGAGGTGTACATGCCGACGTCGCCGCGGGCGCGCTCGTTGGCGTCGATCACCGCGTCGAGCGACTCCCACTTCTCTTCGGGCTTCGGGTCGAGGAAGACGAACACCTGCGCGTTCGGGACGCCTTCGCCCGTCTCCTCCGAGAGGACGTGTCCGCGGAGAGTGCCAGTCGCGGTGCCGCGCGTCTTGTAGACCTCGTCCAGCACGCTCGCCACGTCGCCGTCGCCGACGGCCAGGTAACGCTCGTAGGTGAAGGCGCGCTGGCTGTCGCAGGTCGCGTCGTCGGACTCGTCGAACAGGCAGTTCTTCCCGGCGGCGAGGAAGGCCGTCGCGGCGCTCGCGAAGAGAGGCACGTTGACGACCGCGTCGTTCTTCTCGTTCTTCGTGAAGTAGCCGTACGAGATGTCCCCGCCGGCCGCCGCCACGAAATCGAAGACGAGCGGCTGCTGGAACTGATTGCGCCCGTCGTTGTACGCGTCCTGGACCGCCTGATCCTCGTCGAAGCCGGGCCCCGGCGCGAACACGTCATTCTGGTTGCCGAAGAACACGAAGTCACCGGCGATGACGCCCGTCTTCTTGATCGCCGGCTGAGGCTGATCCACCGCGTCGCCGAAGATGGTGCCGAACACGCTGAGCGGCTCCGTCGTGTACTCCAGCGGCACCACGTCGGAGCATTTGCAGACGGGGCATGTGTTGTTGTCCGCCTGCAAGCCGTGCTCGCACCCGAGCGATTTGGCCGTGCAGTCGATCGTCGGACAGCCGAGATCCGGTTTGTCCGTCAGCATCAACGTGGTCTTCATCACGATGTGCTTGTCGCCGGGGCGGAGGATATAGTCTGTCTGGAAGTGGATCTTCGCGTGGATGTAGGGGAAGAAGAGGCCGAGCAAGTCCGCCTGGTCGCGGAGCAGGCTCAGCGCCTCGAACAGGAACTCCCCGGTTCCCTCCACGCGGACGGCCGCCTCTTGTCCGTCGGAGCCGTCCTCGAGCACCTTGATCTCGACGGACGTCGGATCCGGGACGAGGAGGTTCGCGACGGGGAACATCTCCGAGAAGCGGTCGTGTCCCTGCGCGTTCGAGAACTCCCCACGATCGCGGCGACGATCGATGTCGACGACGCTGCCGCCGTACACGCCGGGGCCGGGGGAGTCCTTCGCGCCGAGGATGGCGACGCGGATCTCGTCATTTTCGAGCACGTAGTCGCCGATGTCGGCGACGGAGACCGGACCGCCGACGACCTCGTAGCGATTCTCGATCTGCTTGGCGCGGAGGAGGCCTTTCCCGTCGTTGCACGCGGGGATCCCGGGCAGTAACAGGACGGCTCCCAACAGGGGAATCAGCTTCTTGATCATTGCAGCACGAATTGAGTCTGGAGCGTGACAGCGTCGTTGTCGATGCTCTTGCCGTGCATCTCTTCACGGTGCGTGAATTCGAGCTGCGCCCGCACGAACTGGCCGATCTGCGGCGGCGTGTAGGAGACGCCCACGGTGGCGAGCCAGTTGTCCGACGCGTCCTCCACAGCCATGTTCGGGTCGATGTACTCGAACCGGACGTGCCCGCCGATCATCGAATGATAGGTGTACCCGACCTCCAGCACGCCGCCGAGAGAGTCGATGTTCGCGTTCTGCGTCGTGGGCTGCGTGGGCTGCGAGACGGGCGCGGTCGACGAATAGAGCACCTCCGCCGTCGCCTGGAAGCCGGAGTGATAGAAGAAGACGTCCCCCTCGGCCGAGGTGATCGTGCGCGCGCCGCCGTCGCTGAAGAAGGCGCTCGCGCCGACGTTGAGGCGCGGCCGCGTGTCCCCGTAACGGGGGATATCGGCGCCCGGCGTCAGGATCGATGTCGACACGCGCGCCACGTACGCGAGGTTCTCGAAGCGGTTGCCGAGGGCCGCGAGGCTCTCGTCGAATCCCATGTAGAACTGGTCCCCTCGCGCGAACCCGTTGAACACGCCCGCCGCGTAGTTGAGCCGCCCGCCCGCGAGCGAGCCGCCGACGAGCGCGCCGAGCTGGTACATCGGCGCCATCGCCCGGACGGCAAGGGGCCTGTCGATGAGGGCAGTATCCGCGGCCGACGTGGTCGCGAACCGCGAGAATGGCACGGAGAGGATACCCATCGACGCCCCGAACGCCGCGGCCGGCTTGACGCCGACCCACGCCTCGTGGAGGGCCAGGATCGCCTCCCGATCGGTGGTCACTTCACCGGAGAGCTCCATCTCCACGAGCTCCTTGTAACTGCCGCCCACGCCGAACCGCGCGCGGCGCAGCCGGAAGCCGGCCCGCTCCGCGATGTCGCCGTTCAGGAAAGAGGCGTTCGACCCGATGTACGGAGTCGCCTGCGCCTGCAGGAGCACGACCGGCCACAGCTTGAAGCCGCGCCCGGAGGCCATGAACGGGCGGCGCGCAAACTCCTCTTCTTCTTCGCCGGGGACGCCTTTTCCGGCGGTGCCCTCGTCGATCTTCACGGCCCCTTCGCCCTTCGGCGCGTCGGCCTTGCCGCCTTCTGCGGGCTTGTCCGCGGGTTTCTCAGCAGGCTTATCGGCCGGTTTGTCCGCCGGTTGATCCGCAGGTTTATCAGCAGGCTTGTCCGCCGGCTTGTCACCGGGGGGCGCGTCCTGCGGTTTGGCGTCCGGGGTCGGAGCGGGCTGCGCCATCGCCGCCGTGAAGGGGAGGGAGGCGAGCACGGCGGCTACGAAGGTCGAGAGCGTAGGGTGTTTCATCGGTGGGGGCTGTGCGATCGGGCCATCAAGGGGAGGGCAATCGTGGCGAAGCGCGCGGGCGTCTCGTCGAACGAGCCGACCGGCGCCGCCTCCGCGATCTCGCGCGCACGATACACCGGCCTCGTGCGCTGATGAAACACCCTCATTTGCCAGCGGGCGCGGCACGTCGTAAGAGGCGTCCATGAGCGCCGTCACCCCCGCCGCCCCAACCCCGAAGACCGTCGCCTCCGCGGAGCCGCTCCTCGCGACCGCTCAAAAGCGTCTCCTCGGCAACTACCGGCAGGCGCCGTTCGTCCTCGATCGCGGCAAGGGCTGCGACGTGTTCGACACGGAGGGGCGCCGGTACCTCGACTTCTGCGCCGGCGTCGCGGTCGACGCGCTCGGCCACGCGCACCCGGCCATGGTGCAGACGATCGCGGAGCAGGCCGCCCGCCTGATGCACGTCTCCAACTACTTCTACAACGCCGAGAACATCCGCCTCGCGGAGGAGCTGACCGCGCTCACCGGCTTCGATCGCGCCTTCTTCTGCAACTCCGGCGCGGAGGCGGTGGAGGCGACGATGAAGCTCGCCCGCCGGCACTTCTTCGCGCAGGGCAAGGCGGACAAGAACCGTTTCATCGCGTTTCACAACTCGTTTCACGGCCGGACGATGGGCTCCGTCGCCCTCACCGGCAACGCGAAGTACCACGAGGGTTTCGGCCCGATGGTCGGCGCGATCACGCACGTCGCGTACGGCGATCTCGACGCGGTGAAGGCCACGATGGGCGCGGACGTGGCGGCGATCGTGGTGGAGCCGGTGCAGGGCGAAGGCGGCGTGCTCCCCGCGCCCGACGGCTTCCTCCCGGCGCTGCGGGCGCTCTGCGATCAGCACGGCGCGCTGCTCTTGATCGACGAGGTGCAGACGGGCATCGGCCGCACCGGCAAGTGGCTCGGCGAGCAGCACCAGGGCGTGAAGGCGGACGCGATCTCGCTGGCGAAGGGCCTCGGCGGCGGCTTCCCGATCGGCGCGATGCTGGTGCGCGAGGAGATCGCGGGCGCGCTGCCTCCGGGGACGCACGGCTCCACGTTCGGCGGGAACGCGCTCGCATCCGCCACGGCGCGCTGCGTGCTGCGCGTCCTTCAAGAGGAGAAGCTGGTGGAGGGCGCCGCGATCAAGGGCGCGCACCTCAGCAAGGGACTGACCGCGCTCCACGCGAAGTACCCCTCGCTCACGAAGCCGGAGCGCGGCCTCGGTCTCTTGCGCGCGCTCCCGCTCGCGGACGGCATCGACGCGCGACCGGTGCTGACGGCGCTGCAGAAGCGCGGGCTCCTCGTCACGATCGCGGGCGCGAGCGCGCTCCGGTACACGCCGCCGCTCGTCGTGACGGAGGCGGAGATCGACGAGGCGGTCGCCATGACGGGCGACGTGCTCGCGGATCTGGAAGCGAGCCGCGCGGCCACCCCGGCCTGACGCGACGTCTTCTTTCCAGGCGAATCAAAGGATTTTCGGAGGCATTCGGAGTTGCGCGCCGCAGGACCGGTCGTCGATCCCGTCCCGTGCTCCGCGTGCGGCAAGCTCATCGATCCGCTGCGCGCCGGGCACGTCGCGATCTTCGATCAGAAGGTCCACTACTTCTGCAACCGCCAGGTGTGCCGCGCGGCGTTCCTCGGCGATCCGATCGATCCGGATCCGCCGCCGCCGCCGATCGATCCGGATCCGCCGCTGCCCGCGGACGATCACGGCGCGCCGATCCTCGACGCGTACGAGCCGATGTCGCCGGACGAAGGCCTGCCGGATCCGCCGCCCGCGCTCGACGGCGAGGGCCCGCTGGAGCCGCTCTCGCGCATGATCCTGCACGACGCGCCGGGCCGCGTCGATCACCACGAGACGCGCGACGTCGGCATGCTCCTGCTCGTGCTCGCGATCGTGGCGGGCACGCTCGCGGTGTCGCTGTCCTTGCTCGGCACGGCGCCGATGTCGATCCTCGCGCGCATCGTCCTCGGCGGCGTCGGCGCGACGATGCTCGTGGGCCGCGCGCTCACGACGGAGCGCGACGCGAGCGATCCGAACCCCGCGCCGCTGCTCGTCGGACCGATCGCCTCGGTCGGCGTCGCGCTGTGGTCGTCGTTCGGAAAAGATCCGGCGCTCGCGGGGGAGGCGACGTCGCTCGCGGGCTTCATCGTCACCGGATCCGCCGTCGGCGCGTGGCTGATCGAGAGCGCGCGCCGCAGCGTCGGCGGGGAGCGCGCGTGGCTCGACGAGCACCTCCACGTGCCCGGCCGCAAGGCGGCGCTCGACGGCACGCCCGATCACAAGCTCAAGGACAAGACGTTCGACATCAAGGCCGGCGAGCAGGTGATCGTCGAGGCCGGCGAGGTCGTGCCCGTCGATCTCACGATCGTCGACGGCGAGGTGGAGCTTCTCCCGTGGACGTTCGCGACCACGCCCGTGTGGCGCAAGGTCGGCGATCCGATCGTCGCGGGCGCCCGCGTGGTGAGCGGCCGCATGCGCGGCGTCTGCACGTGGGCCGGCGCGGATCGAGCGTTCGCGCGCGTCGTCCTGGATCCGCGCCGTCGCGCCGACGCGTTCGCCCCCGTCGCGAAGGCGAGCCGCGCCCTCGTCGAGCGGTGGTCGTTCGTCGCGGCCTTCGTCGGAGGCCTCTCCGCGTTCGTCGCGCGCCGATCGCCCGTCGAGATCGCGATGATCGTGTTCGCGGTGCACGCGGCGCTCGCGACCTCCGTGACCGCGTCGATCGCGGCGGTGCACGTCGCGCGAGGCGTGCTGCTCGGCCTGCGCCGCGGCATCGTCTACAAATCCTCCGACGCGTGGGAGCTCTCGGGCCGCGTGCAGACCGCGATCTTCTGCGCGCGCGGCACGCTCCTCAAAGGCGAGCCCGAGCTGTCCGAGGTGATCGCGACGACCTCGAAGCTCGACGAGACCGAGGTGCTCGCCCTCGCGGCCGGCGCCGAGCGCATGTCGGAGGATCCCGTCGCGAACGCGATCGTGCGAGCGGCGCGCGCGCGATCGATCCGCCCCGACGGCGTGCGCAACCCGCAGCAGTACCCGGGCCTCGGCGTCACGGCGATCAGCTCCGCGGGCGAGGAGCTCATCGTCGGCATGCGCGCGCTCCTGCTCGAAGAGCGCGTCAGCGTCGCGACGATGGAGCGCACGATCACGGACCTCGAAGCGCAGGGCCGCACGGTCGTGCTCGTCGCGATCGGCGGCCGCCTCGTCGGCGTGATCGCGCTCATCGACGGCCTGCGCCCCGGCGCGCGCGCGGCGGTGCAGCACCTCCTCGACGCGGAGATCGAGCCGATCATCATGTCCGGCGACTCGCGCGAGACGTGCGAGGCGATCGCGCGATCGCTCGACATCGAGCACGTTCGGCCCGAGGTGCTCCCGGCCGAGCGCCCCGCGGAGGTGCGCCGCGTGATGGACGCGGGCGTCACGGTCGCGGTCCTCGGCCACGGCGGCGTCGACGACGATCCGCTCGCGACCGCGGACGTCGCCGTCGCGCTCGGAGCCGCCGGCACCTCGAAGGGCGAGACCACGGGCGCGTCTCCCGGCGCCGCTCCGTCGAAGATGGCGGCCCCGGGTGACTTCGCGGTCACGCTGGCCTCGGACGACGTGCGCGACGCGGCCCTCGCCCTCGCGCTGGCCCGCCGCGTCCGCACGGAAGCGCGCGCGGGCGTCGCGATCGCGGCCGTCCCGGGCCTGTTCGGCTGCGTCGCGATCGCGTTCGGACTGCTCCCGCCGGCGTACGCTCCGATCGCGTCGCTCCTCGGGTGCGTGATGGCGACGGTCCACGCCCGGGCCCTGGAAGGAAAGCGTTAACCGCCGGGGCGGTGTCCTTGATTTCCCTTCGAATCAAGGTCTTTCGCGCCCCATTTACTCTTCTTGGAATTCTCCGATACCCTCGTGCTGCTCGTGTCCGAATCCGTCCGAGGTGGGCGGAAAGCGGATCGCGAATCCAGGTACTCCGAGAGATATGGCAGCACCTCCGCCCCGTCCTTCGATGCAGGGTGCACCCGGTTCGGCGTCTTCTTCCCCGCAGTCGGCATCCGGCACGCGGCAGAAAGAGCCGGAGAAGCCGGCGGGGACCTTTTTTCTAGGCCGCTACCGCGTCGTTGACGAGATCGGCGTGGGCGGCATGGCGAGCGTCCACCTGGCCCGCATGGACGGCCCCGGTGGGTTTCAGAAGTGGGTCGCGATCAAGCGCATCCACCCGCACCTCGTCGAAGACGACCAGTTCGTCGACATGTTCCTCGATGAGGCGCGCATCGCGGCCGGCATCAACCACGCGAACGTCGCGCAGGTCTTCGATCTCGGCAAGGACGACAACACGTACTGGATCGCCATGGAGTACCTCCACGGCGAGCCTCTCCGCGAGGTCATGCGCCGCGTGGAGGAGCGAGGCCAGCGCGTGCCGGTGGAGCTCGCCGCGCGCATCTGCGCCGACGCGGCGGACGGCCTGCACGCAGCGCACGAGCTTCGAAACAAGAACGGCCAGCTCCTTGGCCTCGTGCACCGCGACGTCACGCCCCACAACCTCTTCGTGACGTACGACGGCTACACGAAGGTCGTCGACTTCGGCATCGCGAAGGTGGCCGATCGCCTCTCGCAGACGAAGGCCGGCACGCTCAAGGGCAAGCTCGCGTACATGTCCCCGGAGCAGGTGCGCGGCGCAGAGGTGGATCGCACCACGGACATCTTCGCGCTCGGCGTCGTCTTGTGGGAGCTCACCACGAACCAGCGCCTCTTCCGCATGGAGACGGACCTCGACACGCTGGAGAAGGTGCAGGCGTGCGTCGTCCCCGCGCCGTCGACGATCATCCCGGGTTACCCGCCGGAGCTGGAGATGGTCGTGCTGAAGGCGCTCGCGAAGCGCAAGCAGGATCGCTTCCAGACCGCGCGCGAATTCTCGCGAGCGCTGCAGGGCTTCTTGATGCGCCAGGGCGCGATGGTCGGCCCGGAGGAGGTCTCGTCGTACGTCCGCGCGGTCTTCGGCGATCGCATCCAGAAGCGTGAGGCGCACCTCGCGTGGGCGGCGGAGGTCACCTCCACGATCAACGTCGAGAAGCTCCGCGCGCTGCAGGGTGAGGAGCCGAGCAGCGTCAGCTTCTCGAAGGGCGCGGGAGGAGCGCCGCCGCCGCCGGCCTCGCAGATCCGCGGCCCCGCGGGCGCGCCGCCGCCACCTCCGCCCGGACCGCCGGGCCCGCCGCCGAAGCCTCAATCGGCGATGGCGGCGACCTCGCTCCTCGACGACGACGAGGACATCCCGACGACGGTCGCGACGCGCGATCAGATGGAGCCTTCGCGCCCGGGTCCTTCGCTCGGAGGCCCGCCGCCGAACCGTCCGCCGCCCGCCGCGGGGATGCCAGCGCCGCCGCCTGCCGCGGGGATGCCGCCGCCGATGCGAGCGACGCAGCCCAGCGCGGGCAACGCGCCGCCGCCGCGTCCGCCGGGCCCGCCGCCGCAGTACGGTGCGCCGCCGCCTCCGATGGGCGGGCAGATGCAAGGCCCGCCGATGGGACAGCCCGGCATGCCGCCGCCGCGCCCGCAGTTCGGCCCCACGCCCGGCGCGCCGCCTGCGTTCGGAGGCCCGCCGCCTTCGCAGGGCGCGGCGACGCAGGCGTTCCCGGCCTACCCGGATCACGGTGGTGGGGAAGATCTCAACGCCACGATCGCGCTCCCGCAGACGGCGCAGGCGATGGGCATTCAGCCTCCGCCCGGGCCGATGCCCAACAACGTGAACCCGCCGTCGACGGTGAGCTTCGGAGGCCCGCCGCCGCAGAACCCGTACGCCGCGCCGCCGCCGCCGTACGGCATGCCGCAGCAGATGCCGGGCGTGCCCCAGTCGCCCCAGTCCCAGATCGAGACGGCGATCTCGCTCCCGCGGCCGGATCCCGCGGCGATCTGGCTCGCTCAGCAAGAAGCGCAGCGCGGCAAAGAGCGCTCGTCCGGCGTGATCATCGCGGTGGTCGCGCTCACGGCCCTGTGCGTGATCGGCATCGCGGCGCTCCTGTATTTCAAGTTCCGCGCGGGCGCGACGGGCGCGCTCCCGCCGGACGCGGTGCCGATGGTCAGCGCGGCCGCGGCGACGTTGCAGGGCCCCTCCACGGCGGCGGCGGCGCCTTCCTCGCCGGCCCCGTCGCAGGCGCCCTCGGCGACGGCGGCGGCCCCCGCGAACACCGGGTCTTCCGGCTCGTCGGCGTCCGCGTCCGCGTCGTCGAAGTCGACGTCGGCTCCGGCCGCGGCGGCTCCGGCGAAGGACGTGGGGTATCTCACGTTGAGCTGCGATCCGCGGTGTGATCAGGTCATGATCTCCGGCCGCAGCTACGTCCCGCCGATCGTGAACGAGCCTTTCCCGCCCGGCTCGGTGCGCGTCACGGCCAAGCTCGGCCCCATGACGAAGATCATCAGCGTCGCGATCGTGGCCGGCCAGAAGTCGCCGACCATCATCTCGATGAAGAAGTAGCGTCCCCCCGCCGCCGTCCGCGGATGATAAGAGGGCGCGAGCCCCTCGGATGGCAAACCGATCCCACCAGAACGCCGGCCATCGCGCCATGAACGCCCTCCGGAAGCGGGGCGAGCGGCACGCCTCGGAGAAGGCCATTCTGCCCCCGAGAGAAGAGGGGCTGTTCCACGCGGCGCTGACGATGGACTGCCTCGCTCTCTTGCGCGCGCTGCCGACCGCGTCGGTGCAGCTCATCGTCTGTGACCCGCCGTACAACATCAAGCTCGCGGACTGGGATGTTCACGCCGACTACCTCGCGTGGGCGTCCGAGTGGCTCGCGGAGGCGGAGCGCGTCCTCTCGGAGACTGGCAGTCTCGTGATCTTCGGAGGCCTGCAGTACCAGGCGGAGGCGGGCAGCGGCGACCTCCTCACGTTGATGGCCCATCTGCGCGTGAAGAGCCGCATGCGCCTCGTGAACCTCATCGTGTGGAATTACCCGAACGGCATGAGCGCGCACCGCTTCTTCGCGAGCCGCCACGAGGAAATAGCGTGGTTCGCGAAGACGCCGAAATACCACTTCGACCTCGACGCCGTGCGCGAGCCGTACGACGAGGCGACGAAGCAGGCCTATCGCCGGGACAAGCGCCTTCGCCCCGAGACGGTGGAGAAGGGCCGCAACCCCACCAACGTGTGGCGCATCGGCCGATTGAACGGCAACAGCACGGAGCGGGTCGGCCACCCCACGCAGAAGCCCGCGGAGCTCGTGCGCCGCCTGGTGCGCGCCCTGTCGTATTCGGGGTCGGTGGTGCTCGATTTTTTTGGAGGCAGCGGCGTGACAGGCCGCGTCGCCGCGGAGGAGGGGCGCCACGCCATCCTGAGCGACGTGGATCCCATGATGAAGGCGTATCTGCGAAAGCAGCTCTCGGCGATGCGCGGCGAGACGCCCGAAGGCTCCGGGAGCGTGCCAGTCCCGGACGTCCCGTGGGTGGAGACGTTGCCGGAGGTGGTGTCGTTTCTGGAGGGCCGCCGCGGCTAGAGCGGTGTTCCGTTTGCGGAACGCCTCTCCAGGACGGCGGCGTGGAGGGGAGTGTGAAGGGGAGTGTTACTGGCAGGTCACGTCGGTGATCTGGACGTCGTCCAGGCTCCAGCCGCCGCCCACGACGATGCCGCCCGAGCCCGCGGTGTAGCAGAATCGCACCCGCGTTTGAGCGCCCTTTTGAGCCGTGATGTTGTGTGTCACGGGCGTCCAGCTCGTCTCGTTCATGAACGTGCCCGACTGCGAGGTGAACACCGTTGTCCAGGTGGCGCCGTTGTCGCCGGAGACGTCCACGTGGTTCGTGATGTAGCTCGGATAGTCGCTGTGGAGCTGCCGGTAATAGGAGAGATAGGCGCTCGGAGCGGCGGAGAGGTTGATGGCCGGGCTCATGATGCAGTAATCGGAGTGCAGGTTCGTCGAGTAACAGCCGCCGATCACCACGCCGGCGACTCCGTTGTCGGCGGAGGGCGAGTGATCGGTGGCGGGGTCGTCTCCGGTGAGCCCGGCGCTGCCGCAGGCGGACGCGACGGCCGGACCGATGCCCCATTCGTTGCCCAGAGTCCAGCCAGCCGCGTTGCTCGCGAACGTCTCGTTGAGGTAATAAGTCGGCGCGGCCGGGGCTGATCCGTCGCAGTTCTCGTCGATCGCGTTGCCGCAGACCTCGGCGGTAGGCTGCACGTTCTGGGCGCAGGCGAGCTGACCGGACTGGCACGTGATGGTGCCGGCCGCGCACGCGCCGAGGAGCCCGGTGTTGCACGCCGCGCCGCCGCCCGGATTGCCGTCGTCGATGGCGCCGTTGCAGTTGTCGTCGATGCCATTGCACACTTCGGCGCTCGGCTGCACGGTCTGATTGCACACGATGGCGCCGTTGAAGCACGAAGTCGTGCCGGTGCCGCATTTCCCGGGGAGGCCGGTGGCGCATCCGACGCCGCCGCCCGGATTGCCCTCGTCGACGGTGCCATTGCAGTTGTTGTCCTGCCCGTCGCACACCTCTGTCTGGGCGGAGACGTTCGCGACGCAGCCCACGGCGCCGTTCTGACAATGGAGCACGCCGGGCCCGCAGATGCCGGGAGCGCCGGTGTTGCAGACCGCGCCGCCGCCCGGATCGCCTTCGTCGGCCGACCCGTTGCAGTTGTTGTCGAGCCCGTCGCACGTCTCGCCGGTGGGCGCCACGATCGGGAAGCAGTCAATCGTATAGGCGCCGCCGACCTGCTTGCACGAGATGATGCCGGCCGCGCACACGCCGAGGGCGCCGGTCGAGCAGTCGCCGCCGGTGCCTGGTGCGTCGTCGACGGTGCCATTGCAGTCGTTGTCGAGCCCGTCGCACACCTCGGTGGAGGGCGCGGCGCCGGCGCATTGAAAGACGCCCGCGTTGCACTGGTACTTGCCTTGTGCGCAGACGCCGGAGCCGCCGGTCATGCAGGATTGACCGAGCATCGGGTCGGTCTCGTCGACGAGCTGATTGCAGTTGTTGTCGATGCCGTCGCACACCTCGGTGGTGGGTGGTTTCGGCATGCACTGCTGGGTTTGCCCGTTGACGCAGGCGGGTTGTGAGACGGCGCACGCGCCGACGCCGCACTTCACGTCGGGGATATTGTCGTCGACGGCGCCGTTGCAGTCATCGTCCTTCAGATTGCAAGTCTCGGAGCCGGGCGTGACTTGCCCTGTGCACTCCCCCCAAGCGCCGTTCGTGCAGGCCTGCGAGCCTTTGTGGCACTCGCCGACGCCGTCCGTACCGGCGGCGCCGGAGTAGCATTCTTGCGAGTCGCCGTCGTTGCAGGCGCAGCCGTTCGGGGCGGCGGGGACGTTGTCGATCTGCCCGTCGCAGTCGTTGTCCTTGCCGTCGCAGATCTCTGTTTCGGGGGTGCATGTGGAGGTGACGCCGCCGGTCCCGCCGCCGGCCGTGGAGGAGCCGCCGGTGGCCCCGCCCGAGCCGCCGCCGCCGGACGCGATGGTGGTCTGGCCTGCGCAGGCCGATGTGGTGATCGCGGCGAGCGCGAGCGCGAAGAGGTGCGCGCGCGGGTGCGGCCGTCCGTGTCGAACTGTCATGTGGAGCTCCTGCAATCTGGTGGGTGGTGCCCAGAGTACAGGAGCGAGCGTCGCGCGGGGGAATTTGCGGCGATGCGGTGTGTGGCGATGCGGAGTCTTGCGGGGATGCGGGGCTCGCCGCGATTCAGAGGAGGGGAGTTACTTCACGGGAGAGGCCGGGACCGGGGCGGCGGCGGGCGCGCTGTCGGTGGGCTTCTTGGTGGAGCGCGGCTTGGTCGGACGCCCGCCGATGCGGATCTTCACGCCGAACGACTCCAGATCGGGATTCTTGCTGCCGAGCTTGCCGCGGAGCAGGAGCGTGCTGCTCGCGATCTGCTGCCCCAGAGAAGCCTCGGTGTCTTTCGCGTGCGCGACGGCGATGTGATAGGCGTCGGCCTTCGAGTCGCGGTCGGCGATCTCCGCCATGAGCCGGACGGACGCGGCGACGATGTTCTCCACGGTCTCCAGGGTGATCTCGACGCCGGCGAGCTGCTTCTTGAGGAGCTGCGTCTTGTCGTCGCTCTTGTCCGAGAGGCAGACAGCGGCGATTCCGGTGCACAGCTCATAAGCCGTTTCGAGACGAGCGCGAGCCTCGACGTCGACGACCTTTTGAATGGCGTGCTCGGTGAGCTCGCCCATGATTTCCGCGACGCTGAGCGGCGTTTTCGCCGAGGAGCTCGCGGCGGAGGAGGTGGAGGAAGAGGTGGATTTGACAGACATCGTCTTGCCGTTCGCGTTTTTCATCTTCACATCGGTCCATCCGGGCCAGAGAGTCGACGAGAACAAACAACGAGGTTCCGCCCGGTGAGAGACCCCGCCCGGCTCCAGGCCACTCGCCCGAGCCGGCTGCAAAGACGCTCGAGGTGGTGGAGTGATTCACGGTGAGTGAACGGCGGATGATTCGGATGCGCGGTGGTTGAAGAGGTGAAGGTGGAGATGTGGAATGGAAACGCTGGGTTTCGAAGAGCAGAAATCTGACGTTGGGAATAGGAGGAGAGGTATCGGCGCGAGAAAAACGGGGCGGAGTGGCGGCGGGAAGGTTGCTGGGCCGGCGACGGGTTTCCCGGTGTAAGAAACTGCTTTGCTGGGCTGGCGATGGGTTCTTCGACTCAGGAAACTCGTTTGCTGGGCTAGCGGTGAGTGTTTCGATTCAGAAAAGTGGTTTGCTGGGCTAGCGGTGAGTTTTGCGGCTCAGGAAACTGGTTTGCTGGGCTGGCGGCGAGTTTCCGCAATCCAGGCGGCGCTTCCCGTACCGAGCGACCTGCTTTCACCCCAAGAAAGGACGCTCCAGACCGTTCCTAACGTTTGGCCGCCCAGCGAGCCCGCGCGACGGAGGCACCATGAATTTCCGTTCCTTTGCATTCATTATCGCGACTTCTCTGGCGACCATCACTAGCGCGGGGTTCGACCCGCTAGCGCAGGCCAGCCTCCCCGACAGCAGAATCGAGGAGTGCAATGCGATGTTGGAAAGCGTGGGTCCTCTCCTGAACGCCAAGGAAGTGGCGTTGTTGACGAACGCGATCGTGAAGGGCGGCCTCGCGAATAGCCGGGATGCGCTCCTCGCGGGCGTTCGTGCTGCTCCATGTCTGCCGAAGGAGGATACTCCGCTCGCACAGATCTTAAGTGATATTAACTGGTTGAATGCTCGCGGGCGAGGCGCAAGCGGCGCGCCGGCAATCGTAGTGTACATGAAAAATGCTCACTTGCTCTTAGGCGACCCGTCCTTCAAGCCCGCGTTGGTCATCCAAGAGCTCATCGACGAGCACAGTGCCGAGACTGAGATTGGCGAACTGTAAGCTCTGTTCCTGCACTGGACCGCCCCAAACCATCACCGCCACTTCGTCTCGACGAACCGTAACTTTGGGATCGCGACGTCCGCGAGGGCCCAATGGCCAACAGAGGCCGGTGCTGACGAGTGGAGGGCAGCGCTCCGGATCGTTCCACCCTGTCGCTTGCTCCCCCTCGCGGCGCACATTTGTGTTAACCCGGCTTGACCATGAAAGATGATCTCGTCAGGGCAGCTTTCGAGGGGCACCTCATTCGGGTCACGCGTCTCCTTGATGGCGGAGCTGACATTGATGCCGATGGCCAGTTTTGGAATCCTCTCCACGCTGCAATTGAGAATGAGAATCTGACGTGTGTGCAGCTCCTGATTCGCCGTGGGGCCGACGTTGAACGGCTGGCGAACGGGTCTGTCTCCCCGCTCTCTCACGCGGTTGACATTGCGGTGGATGGTACATGCCAAAGAGGTCAACAAGCTGGCGAGGAGCCCACCGAGATCATCGAGCTGTTACTCCAAGCTGGAGCTGACCCGGCCTCGGCGCTCGCGTGCGCACGGCGGTCGTCTCCCAAGATCACCGAGCTCCTGGCGCGCGCGATGAACGAGCGCGCAACACCCCAGCCCCCATCTTCGCGAAAAGCGCGCCCTCCGACGCGTGTCAGGTGACGAGTACGAGGCTCTCCCTCGAACCCAACTCCGGTCAAAGGCTTGCTGAACAGTATCGCCTGTGATACTGGAGCGCGGTGCCAGTTGTCCTCGACACCTCCGTCCTGGTGGCTGCAGGCATCTCGATCAATCTGAGTGTGTATCGAGACACCGCACCTGGCTCGTTGCTAGTAGCGGCGGAGAGATCATGAGGTCCGTCGCCGGACGCGCGACGGTGATGCTCGTCGCGGGGCGCCCGTATGTGGATCGGACTTGGCGTAGCTCTCATTGTTGTCGTGCTCCTGTTCGTTGTCCTGCCAGCCAGGCGCATGGGACCCCTCTTCTCCGACGAGCACCTCGTGGAGATCGGGCGGCTGCTTCCGGAGCTGAAGCGACAAGCCCTCGCGAGGCAGCCGGACAATCCCGCGGTCTTGCAGACGGATCGGTTGGCCGTGGCATATACGGTGACGCCCAGCGACGACCAGTGGGTTCATCACCTCTCCGTGTCGACCCCAGTTACCCAAGCGCGCGCGGCGGGGACGTTCTTTCTGGGCCTCGTGCGCGGCGCTCTGCATCTCGAGGCTTCTCCGGTGGACGTCTTCGTCACGCAGAATCACGTGTTCCATTTCATCGTGGCTCTCACCGACGAACAGCAAGCGTCTTTCGTGGCCGCCCCCGTTGAGCATGCAGACGCCCGCGAGCTGCGCGAGCTCGCGGTGCGCTGGCAGCACGCCCTGCGCCCGTTGCTCCGCGAGCAGACCGTCCCGGAGCTGTCCCACTTGCCACCGGCTGCATCGGGTGAAGCGTGAGCACCGGGAAGAAAGACGTCGTTCGCGCGACGGTGGAGCACGGGCTGGAGCGGTTCCGCGCGGATCGGAAGGTGTCTCTCTCCCTGCGAGATGCCCTGTTCACGTACCAGGCTATCGGTGAATTCATCGCTTTCTTCCATCAGCCCGAACACTGGAAGTCGATCGAGGACGTTCAGCGCTTCGTGGGCACCAAGGACTCCGGTGGCCTGGGCGTCCTCTGGAGCGCCTATTACGATCGACTTCGTGACATCTGGCCTCCCGACGTCGCTGAAGCGCTGGATCGCGGCGACCTCGACATGAACAACGACGCTCACCGCAAGCGCCATACCCCGTCACGCGCCTCGCGTCCGTTTCCACACGTGATCACCCCACAAGCACTCCAAGACAAGCGAATCGTACTGGCTGGCCTGCTTGCGGATCGGGTCGACGCGGACCTGGAGATGGAGCTGCTCGCAAATGAAGTACGCGAACGAGGCGCAACGGTGGTCGCGACGCTGATTCAGCGTCGGGGTGTGTCGCGCTCCCGACGCCCCGGCGGCGCCGCTGCAGCGCACGAGGGCCGCGCACTCAACGGCTCCTCGTTCATCTGCCCTGGCAAACTGCGCGAGCTGCAAAGTCTCTGCGCCAGCGAGGGAGCCGATTTGGTAGTATTCTATAACCGTCTCAGCGACTCCCAGCGCGCCCGGATCGGGCAGCGTATCGGTGTGGCTGTCTTCGACCGGCTTACTCTTGGGCTCGTACGCGACGACCTATGAGCGAGAGGACTACGCGAGCGCGACGAGCTGGACCAACTGCCGCTTTCACTTCCGCAACCGAGGCGGCGGCAACCTCGTGGCGAATGCCTTGGCGGCGGAGGCGTGCCTTACAATAGATAAGTTTTGTCGTCCGCGGAGGTGGTATGCTCTCCGCGTGAACGCCGGCCCCCCGAGCGACACGCACCCCAGGGTCGAGGCCTTTCTGATCGAGGGTTACCGGCGGATGTCGCCGTCGCAGAAGCTCGAGCGCGTTCGCGCGCTCACGCGGGCCGTGCAGGAGCTCGCGCTTATGGACGTGCGCCGGCGCTTCCCGGAGGCCGACGAGCGCGAGCAGGCGCTCCGGGTGGCTTCCCGCTGGCTCGATCCGGAGCTGATGCGCCGCGCCTTCGGTTGGGATGTCCGCTAGCTCGGGGGGCTGAGAGCGCTTGACCATCCTCACGTCGACAGACAAGACTGTTCCATAACCATGGTTTCGCGAACTGGGGCTCTCGCGGCATCCTTTCTGGTGGCAGTCCTCCTCGGCGTCGCGGTTCCCGCGGTCGGATGCGGCGGCGCAGAGCCGGTCGGTGATGGGCCTTCTCGCCCCCACGGCGATGGAAATGAGCTGCCAGCCAGTCTCGCTTCGCGTCTCACGGAGTGCGTGCTGCGTGCAGACTCCGCCTTTCCGACGATCGAAGGGAACACCCACGCGGTCGATCTGGACGTACACGTGTCCAGTGACGGCACCGTTGTTTCGGTGGAGGTGAAAGGCTCGACGATGGGAGGGCACGAGTCGGAGCGCTGCATGGTGTCGGCGCTCCAAGGTGCCTCTCTCCAACTGCCCGGGACGCTTCAGCGACGCTCCGCGTCCACCGACGAGCGAGCGCCTTCTCCAGAATCGCGACCGCTCGTTGGGCAGGCGATCGCTCTGGCGCCGATCTCCTTCGCTCCGCTGGTCGCGACCGGGATCGGCATCATTGTCGTCATCGGGATTATCGCGTACTTTAGCCAGCCCAAGCACGACAACGAGGATTACTGTCAGCAGCTTCTCGTAGAGTGTCTCGAAAATCCCCAACAACCGGAGTGGAACCGCTCCCGCTTCGGACCCCGGAAGGACTGCGGCGCTTGCAAACGGTACTGTGTCAACGAAGGATACTGGCCGGACGACAAATGCCCCCGCACAAAATGAACCCGACGTGGTCTGAACGACAATGACGACTCCCGAAGACGACACGCAGCTCTGCTGGCTCTGTGAGCGGAACCTCTCGGAAAAGACGTACACCCGGGGCGCGGAAGAGCATCCGGTGTGCGCGGCTTGCTTCGATCGGCTGTCTGTTCAGGATGCCTATGAAGGCGCGCTCGGGCGCATCGGCGCGCTCGACAAGGCCGGGCGACCGGAGGAGGCGCTGGCCGCTCTGGATGCGATCCTGGAGGCGAATCGAGAGCGCGATCACGACGGGTGGCTCGCTCGGAGCATCGCGAGTCATCGCGCGCTGTCGCTGTCCCTCGCCGGACGCCACGCCGAGGCCGAGAAGGAGCTTCGGGGCCGCGCGCAGCTCGGCTTTGTCGATGTCTGGGATCGCTACGAATACGGACTCGCCATGGCGAAGACGCTGGAGGCGCTCGGGCGTGACGCGGAGGCCGTCGCGGCGCTCGAAGATGCGCTGTCGCACCAAGAACCGCAGTATTCGCCGACGGCGATGAGCCTGCTCTCCAGACTCGCCGGTCTCTCGGAGAAGCTGGGGCGTCCTCTGGAGTCGAAGTGGATGGACCTCGCGAACGCCGCCGCATCCTCCTACGGTGTCGCGATGCCCGCGGGGGACTCGCCCTCGCAGGTCTTCTCGGCTCTCCATCGACTGCTCCGCTCTCGACCGGCGCGTCCGCCCGAAGAGCGTGGATAAGCGTATTCGCTCCCGAAAGGTGCGGGGCCCGGGCGTCTGCGGCGCTTGGAGAGGGCGCCGGAGATCATGTATCCTCACCAGTCATGAGATCTCGCGAGCTGCAAGACGGCGCCTGCACCATGCTCATCACGGACCCACAACACCGACCGCTCGCCGGCGTCACCTCGACCATGTCGGGGCCGGTGGAGCGGACGGAGCTCTCCGACTCCGCAGGGAAGTGCAATTTCTATCCTCTCCCTCCCGCCACCTACTCCGGCCACTGGGCGCTCGAAGGCTACAGTACCCTGGATCAACCCGGGATCGTTATCGAGGTCGGCCGTACGACCTCGCTGGAGATCATCTTGAGTCCGGCCATCCTCGATACGAACCAGTGACGGTTTCCCGAATCGAACGGCGGGACGAATCCCGCCTTCCGTCACCGGCTCGCGATCTCAGCGCAACGAACAGGCTCGTTCCACGAGCGCGTCACAAGGTGCAGTTGTAGGAGCTGCACGTCCAGCTTCCGGTGGCCATCGTCTGGCTGCACACGCTGCCTGTCGGGGCACAGTCGTCGATGACACGGCACTCGTCCGCGGCTGTCCGACACGCGAGGTTGTACTGCATCGTGCAACCGTTCGTGTAGTACGAAAGGCCGCATTCACCGGAGGGGCAATCCGCGCTCTCCTTGCAGCTCGGCGCGGCGATGCAATGGGGCCAACCACCGTTGTAACCGCATCCACACACCTGGCCTGCGTCGCAGTCGGCGTCACTCTGGCACTGGTACGCGCACGAGCATGTCGGCGGAGACGCCGGGAGGATCGCGTCGGCCTGGCAGGTTCCGTTCGGGTGCGCCACGCAATCCGCGGCCGTCTTGCAGTTGCCGAAAACGCTGGGTCCCGGCTCGCAGCTGTCGGACGCCGGGACGAGCTGACAGGCCACGCTCTTCTCTCGGTTCGTCGACCCGTCCTTGCACTTCACGAAGCCGCTCTCGGACCCGTCCCCCTGCGTGAGCACCGTCGGCTCCTCACACGTCTTCGTGAGCGTGGTAGTCGTGCCGCCCGTCCCCGCGGTGCCGCCCGCACCCGCCGTGCTCGTCGTGCTGCCCCCCGTCCCGTTCGAGCCGGATGACTCACTCGCTGTGCCACCACATGACGCGGTGATCAGCCCCAGCGAGAGCGCGAACACGGCTGTGAAGGGCGAAACCCCGCTTTGTCTCCGTGGATTCGAGGGGAATAGGCTGTTCATGGGGGATCTCCAAACGCCCGAGAGATGCAAGCTCTCTGCCTGAAAGACGGCAAAATTCGCCGGGTTGGCTCTTCGGGGCGCAGCAACGTCACCGATACGGGGTGTTGCGGGTCGGGGACGGGTCGTAACAGGTGACATCGAGGTCCAGAGAGACGATCATGGCTCTCTGCGCGTCGAAAGAGACGTAGGCGCCGGGCCAGGACAAGGCCCATTCGTCGAGCATGGGCGCGATGGAGAGGCGCAGCGCCGGGAGAGATGCGTTGCGCTCGAAGCGGATACACGTCGTCCCGGGCATCCAGTTGGACAGCCACCCGAAGCGCGGCCTCAGGGTCGGCGGCGGCTGGCCGTGCGATAACCACTGTCCGTACTTCACCTCTCGGCCGCTCGTCTGCGCGGCGTCGACCTCCAGAAGGAACGCGGGCGCGCGGGTGACTCCCAGGAACACGCTCGCAAACTGGCCCAGCGCCGCGCGCGTCTCCGCCGGCGTGAGCTCCCGGACGTCCACCGCGAGCTCCCGGAGGCGGCGGACATGGAGGCGACGAAGGCGGAGCGTGTCCTCGGCCATGACGGACAGGCATCATCGGGCCAACCCGGCCTCACGGTCAACCGGCGCGTCGCCTCGAAACGCTGGTCCTCTTCACGCAGCTGGGATATGGGGTGTGTGCGCGGCGCGCCGAGGTTCGACGGGCCGCGCGAGACAGCGAAGGAGGAGACCATGAATCCGTATCAACCGCCTTATCCCGGACAGGCAGCTTGAGCGTCGGCCGCGACGACTTCGACGAAGGAGCCCCCATGGAACAAGCCCTCTGGTCTGCGGTCGATGCCTATTTCTGCGAGCAGCTCGTCCCCGGGGACGACGCGCTCGATCTCGCGCTCGCAGGCAGCGCGGCGGCGGGGCTACCTCCGCATCAGGTGGCGGCCAATCAAGGGAAGCTGCTCTCGTTGCTCGTGCAGATTCAGGGGGCGCGGCGCGTGCTGGAGATCGGGACGCTCGGCGGGTACAGCACGATCTGGCTCGCTCGGGGCCTTCCGGCGGACGGGCGCGTCGTGACGCTGGAGGCCAATCCGGTGCACGCGGAGGTCGCGCGGCGCAACCTCGAACGGGCCGGGTTGCTCGGCGTCGTCGACATACGCGTGGGGGACGCCAGAGATTCGCTGGCTCGCCTCGTCGACGAGGGGGCGCCTCCTTTCGACTTCGTGTTCATCGACGCCGACAAACCGAACAACCCCGTTTATCTCGAAGGGGCGCTGCGGCTCTCACGGCCGGGGACTGTCCTGTTCGCGGACAACGTGGCGCGGAACGGGGAAGTGGCGAATCCGGAGTGCCGCGATCCGAGCGTGATCGGAGTGCGCCGGTTCTTCGAGGCGATGCGGGCGCATCCGCGGCTGTCCGGCACCGCGCTGCAGACCGTGGGGTCCAAAGGGTACGACGGGTTCGCGCTCGCGGTGGTCACCGGGTGAGCCGGAGCGACGGTCAGATGCCTTCCACCGTGGCGTCGGCCGGTTTGCCAGGCTGCGGGAGAGGCCAATTCGGCGACTCGCTCTCTTCATCCAGGGGGCTGCCTGCGCCGCCGGCGGGGGGCGGCGGGTCTCCGGGGCAATGGACTCGGCGCTTGTGCTTCGGGAAGTCCTGGGTGAGCTCGTCGCACAGGCGCGCCGGCTCGTTTCGCGAACGCTCGATCATCGTCTCCAGCGCCCGCACCTCCGCGAGGCGCTGCTCGACGTCGCGCACCGTCGGAGAGACTGGCACGCTGAATCGGCTGCACTCGATCAACGCCGAACGAGCCACCTCGCCCCAATCCGCGACGAGGCGCTCCAAGATCAAAGGCTCGTCCGGCGCGCCTCGGGAGCTCGCGCGGAGGCCCTCCAGGAGCTCGATCTCGTTCAAGGGCCTCGGGCCCATACAACCACGGAGCGCTTGCGCCGCCTTCGGGATGCTGTCCACCGGGATCGTCGCGCACACGCGATCTCGATAGGCCATCAGCGCCTCCACACTGGCCCTCTGCGCCGGCGAGGCGAGGCGCTCGGACTCGAAGACCTCCTGTCGCGACGGGATCTCCGGTCCCTCCGGCGGCATCGGCGGCTCCACACACCCGAACAGCCACGTCCCCACGAGCACGGCGCCTCCGAGACTCCCCACGAAGAGTCGCGCAAAAATCGCTCTCGACGTGCGCTGGAAATGGGCTCTAGTCTGGGCTGGCACGGCGCGTTGGACCAGGCTACGCGTCTTTCCTTGGCATGTCACGCAGGGTCGGTCCGGCGGCCTCTCATGAGACATTTCACGTCCGACGTTGTCGCGGATTGGTTGTCTCCGGCGGGCGGTGTGATTAAGGGTCGGCCTTCCTTATCGTACTCCATCACGAAAGGCTCGATCATGAGTAGAATCCATTCCTGCGCCGCGCTGTGCGCCCTCCTCCTCTCGGCCGCCTCCTCGGTCGGTTGCGACGGCGGCGAGACCGGTCAAGGTGGCAAAGGAGGCAGCGGCGACGGCGGAAAGGGCGGCTCCGGCGGGGAAGTGATCCCCGACAAACCGACGACCCACTTCGAAGAGGGACCCGTCGCCTGGTCCGTGCCCCTCGGCGGCACGCACCTCGCCGGCTTCAGCGACTTCGGCGGAGAGGCCGGCAACGGGGACGACGTGGCCTTCGGCGATCAGCGCTACCGCATGCTCGATCTCACCGGCGACCACAAACCGGACCTCGTCGTGCCAGCCCTCGCCGTCCAACGAGACGGGTATTCGTTCTGGAATCAGGTGCCCGGCTTCAAGGACGACAAGCCCTTCTGGTACGTGTACAAGAACAACGGGTCGGGCTTCGACGCGGGGCCGATTCCGTGGTTCGTCCCCAAGGGCGGCGCGCACGCCGCAGGCTTCAACGATCTCTCGGGAGAGGCCGGCAACGGGGACGATGTCTCCTTCGGCGATCAGCGCTGGCGCCTCACGGACATCGACGGTGACGGCCTCTCGGATATCGTGATCACCGCCGTCGCCGTCCCGCGCGACGGGTATTCCTACTGGAACCAGGTGCCCGGCTTCAAGGACGGGAAGCCCTTCTGGTACGTCTACAAGAACAACGGGTCGGGCTTCGAGCAAGGGCCGATTCCGTGGTTCGTCCCGGTCGGCGGCGCGCACCTCGCGGGCTTCAACGATCTCTCCGGAGAGCCCGGCTTCGGGGATGATGTGGCGTTCGGCGATCAGCGCTGGCGGCTCATGGACATCGACGCCGACGGCAAAGCCGATCTCGTGGTGACGGCCACCGCGCAGCCGCGCGACGGATACTCGTACTGGTCGGAAGTGCCGGGCCTCAAGGACGGGAAGCCCTTCTGGTATGTCTACAAGAACAACGGCGCAGGCTTCGAGCAGGGGCCGATTCCGTGGTTCGTCCCCGTCGGCGGCACGCAGATCGCGGGCTTCAACGATCTCGCCGGGGAGCCCTCGAGCGGCAACGACGTGGTGTACGGGGAGCCGCGCTGGCGCACGAGCGACGTCGACGGAGACGGCAAGATCGATCTCGTGGTGACGGCCACCTCGCAGCCGCGCGACGGATACTCCTACTGGCCGGAGGTGCCCGGTTACAAGGACGGAAAGCCGTTCTGGTACGTGTACAAGAACAACGGCGGCGGCTTCGAGCAAGGGCCGATTCCGTGGTTCGTTCCGCTCGGCGGCGGGCACCTCGCAGGCTTCAACGACCTCGCCGGGGAGCCGAGCTACGGGGGCGAGGTCACGTACGGCGATCTGCGCTGGCGCAGCGCGGATATGAACAGCGACGGCAAGGCCGATCTCGTGGTGACGGCCACGGCCGAGCCGCGCGACGGATACTCGTACTGGCCCACCGTGCCGGGCTTCAAGGACGACAAACCGTTCTGGTACGTGTACATCAACAACGGCTCAGGCTTCGAGCAAGGGCCGATTCCGTGGTTCGTCCCGAAGGGCGGCACGTTCCTCGGCGGCTTCAACGATCTGTCCGGTGACCCGAGCAACGGGAGCGACATGGCCTACGGCTACGACCGCTGGCGCACGAGCGATCTCGACGGCGACGGGCGCATGGACATCGTCGTCACCGGAAAGGCCGCGCCGCGCGACGGATACAACTACTGGGTGCCAGTCAACGGCTACGGGACTGCCCCTCTCTGGTACGTGTTCCACGGCGCACCCTGAGAGACGCCTCGGGGCCATCGTCGAGAAAGGACGGGGGGGCTGTACCGGCGCGCGCGATTCCGTTAGCCTCGTCGCGGCGTGGTTGGCGAGACGGTCGGCGGGAAGTACCAAGTGCTGCGGCTGCTCGGAGAGGGCGGCATGGGCGCTGTGTACGAAGCGCTGCACACCCACACGCAGCGTCGCGTCGCGCTGAAGGTGCTGCGCGGCGCGGGGCCGCTCGGGGACTCGTCGCGGGAGGAGCGCTTCGCCCGCGAGGCCCGCGTGAGCGCCCGCATCGAGACTCCCCACATCGCCGAGGTGCTCGACGCCGGCACGGACCCCGTCTCCGGCGCGCGTTTCCTCGTGTTCGAGCTGCTCGCCGGAGAAGATCTGGAGGCCATGCTGGAGCGCGTGCACGTGCTGCCCGCGGACGTCGCGCTCCGGATCGCCGCGCAGACGTGCCGCGGGCTCGCGCGGGCGCACGACGCGCACGTGATCCACCGCGACATCAAGCCGGCCAACCTCTTCCTCGCGAAGCGCCCCGAGGGCGGCCGCATCGTGAAGATCCTCGACTTCGGCATCGCGAAGATCCGCGCGGACGCGAACGCCGGCAACGAGGCGATGACCCGCACGGGGTGGATGCTCGGCTCGCCTCTCTACATGTCGCCGGAGCAGGCGCGCGGCATCAAGGACGTGGACCATCGCACCGACGTGTGGTCCGTCGGCGTGGTGATGTACCGCATGCTCTGCGGCCGCACGCCGCACTCGGGCATCGAGGCGATGGGCGACCTCATCATGGCGATCTGCCACCTCGCGCCGACGAACGTGCGCTCTATCTCTCCGTGGGTGCCGCCCCCCGTGGCCGACGTGGTGCACCGCGCGCTGCGCACGGACCCGAAGGAGCGCTTCCAGTCCGCGCTGGAGATGCTGGACGCGATCGTCGCGCTCCTGCCGAACGGAGAGGCGCTCGACGACGCGATGCTGGTGTCGCAGCCGAACGCGCCGCGCCCGGCCTCGCCCGCGCACCAGGGCGGCACGACGATCCACGAATCGGACGCTTCGGTGAAGGCCCGGTTTTCGGAGCCGCCCGCGCGAAACAGCCACGCTCCGGAGTCGCACGCGGACACCGTGGCTCAGAGCGCGTCGGCCATGGAGTCGCCGTCCAAGGAGACTCCGACCGATGCTGCGGCCGCGCGCGCCGGGGGGCGACTGCCACGTTCGCGGACGCCGCTCGTCGTGGCCGGGGTGCTCGCGTGCGCCCTCGGGGGCGGCATCATCGCGACGACACGGGGCCACGCCGCGGACGGCGCACACCCGGAGACGGGCGCCTCGGGCGCGACCGCGCAGCTCTCCGCGACGGCCGCCACGACTCCGGCCGACGTGACTCCGACGGTCGCCGCGACCGCGACTGGCACCATGGAGTCGCCGACCGGCACGTTGCAATCGCCGACGGGCACGCTGCAATCGCCGACGGGCACGTTGCAATCGCCGACGGGCACGTTGCAATCGCCGACGGGTATGTTGCAATCACCGACGGGTATGTTGCAATCACCGACGGCCCCGCATGCCTCCGGGAAGGCGTCCGCCACTGCGGCGGTGACGGCGTCCGCATCGGCCAAAGCGAGCGCCGCGGCGACGGCATCGGCGCGGGCCACATCCCAGCCGACCGTGAAGCCGACGGCGGATCCGCTGCTCCCGGATCGGCTGGAGTAAGGACGGATCGTGGGCAGGTCTCGGGTCCTCCCTTTCTTGCTCGCGACAGGCATCCTCGTCGCCCTGTCGTCCGCCGCCGCGCAGCCGGCTCCTCCCCCTTCGGCGCAACCGCCCCCCTCCGCGGCGCCGACAGGCACGGTGTCGCCGACCGGCACGGTGTCGCCGACAGGCACGGTATCGCCGACAGCCACAGTTGCGCCGACAGGCACGGTGTCATCCACTGGCACGTTGCCGCCGGACCCGGACACCGCCGCGAAGAAGGAGGAGGCGCGCGAGCACTTCACTCGGGCGCGGGCGCTCGCGGACAAGGAGACCTGGGACGCGGCGCTCGCGGAGTTCCTGGAGTCGCGGAAAGCCTACGCCACGTGGGGAAACACGCTCGGCGCCGCGCGGTGCCTGCAGAAGCTCGCGCGCGCGGACGAGGCGTTCGACCTCTTCGAGATCCTCCTCCGCGACTACGTGGATCAGATCCCGGCCGCGACGCGCGCGGAGGCCCGAAAGGCCTTCTCCGAGCTGCGCGATCAGGTCGGCACCATCGAGATCCTCGGCGGCGAGGCGGACGCCGCCGTCACCGTCGACGGGCGCGCCCGCGGGGAATTGCCGCTCCTCGCGCCGCTCCGCGTGCCGATCGGCAGTCACGTGGTCCGCGTATTCAAGGAAGGATTCGAGCCGTTCGAGACGCGCGTGGACGTGGCCGGCGGGCGCACCACGTCGGCTTCGGTGCGTCTGCGCTCCCTCGTGACGTCCGGTCGCCTCCACGTCGCCGAGCGAAACGGCCTCTCCGTCGATGTGCTCGTCGACGGAAACGTGGTCGGCAAGACACCGTGGGAGGGCACCGTCAGCCCCGGAGACCACCTCGTCCTCTTGCGCGGCGCCGGCGACGTCGGCACGCAGCCCGCGTCGGTGCCCATCGAGGCGAACCGCACCGCCACCATCACCCTGGCGGCAGAGCCCTTGTCCGCGGCGCTCCGCGTGGTGCCGGTGCCCGAGAGCGCGGCGCTCGCGATCGACTCCGTCGCCCTCGGCCGCGGCGCGTGGGAAGGCCGCCTCCGCCCCGGACAGCACACCATCGAGGTGGCCTCTCCCGGCTTCGTGACCGCCTCGCAGACTGTCACTCTGGATCGCGGCGCACCCAAGATCGTGCGGATCGCATTGGATCGCGACCCGTCCTCCCCGTACTGGAAGAAGCCGCCGCGCCCGTCGCACCCCTTCGTTCAATTGATCGGCGCGGTGCCGATCCTGCCGAGTCTCGGGGGCGACGTCGCGGGGAGCTGCTCGGGCGCGTGCAGCCCCGCGCCGGGGACGGGCGTCGCGGTCATCGCGCAAGGTGGTTATCAGCTCCGGGGCGGCTTCGAATTCGGCCTCTTCGCAGGGTACCTGTTCGCGACCGAGGCGCTCGGCGGTCGATCCGTGTCGCTCCACACCGTCGGAGGGGGCCAGTCGACCGGGACCGCGGCCGACACCTTGGCGCTGCGGCGCGGCGCGATGGGCGGCCTCTTCGCGGGCTTCGGCGGCGGGGATCGCTTCCGTTTCCACGCGGGCCTCGGCGCGGCGCTCGCGCGGGCGGACGTCACCGACACGCGCTCGGGCCGCATCACACCGCAGGACGGCGGCCCTGCGTATTCGATCGGCCCTGTCACGGTGACCGCGGAGACGACCTTCTTCGCCCTGGTGCCGGAGGTGCGCGCCGGCCTCGCGCTCGGCGATCACGTGGAGCTGTCGCTCGGCGTGTCGGCGATGGTGCTCTTCGGCCTCTCCGCGCCGAAATGGGAGTCGAAGCGGCAGATCAACGCCGGCCCGGAGGGGATCGGCACGTTCCCGGGACAGACCCTGATCGGAGACACGCTGTTCGCGATCGCGCCGTCGCTCGGGGCCCGGTATGATTTCTGAGCGGCTCCTCCCCGCGGCGACGGCCTTTGCGCTCCTCTCCGCGGCGTTGCTCGGAGCGGCCCTGTTCGCCGGGTGCGCGCCGCCGGAGGAGACAGCCACTCTCGCCGCGGCCCGGCAGCCGGAGGGGGAGGACACGTGGCAATTGACAGGCTCGCTCGCGGGTGCGCGCGCGGGGCACGCTGCGTTGTTGCTCGCGGACGGCCGCGTCCTCGTGGTCGGCGGCTCCGGCACCGGGGCCGCGGCCTCTCCCGAGCTGTACGATCCCGCGACCGGCGCGTGGACCTTGCTCGATCCGGCGGAGCCGCTCGAACGCCCGGATCACCCGGTGGGCGCGCTCCTCGCCGACGGAAGGGCGCTGTTCGCCGGAGGGGAGATCCCGCCCGCGAACGGGGTTGTCTACGGCACCGTATTCGACTCTGCGACCGGCGCGTGGATCGCGACGGGGCCGCTCCAGAGCGTGCGGCGCGAGTCCGCGATGACGCTGCTGCCGGACGGGCGGGCGCTCGTGACGGGCGGGTGGCCGGTCTTCGGGGCTGCCTCGCTCGGCAGCGCGGAAATCTACGACCCCGCGACGAACGCCTGGACGCCGGCCGCGCCGATGATCAACGCGCGCCGCGGGCACATCCTGGTTCGCCTCCCGGACGGGCGCGTGCTCGCGGCGGGCGGTGTCACCATCGACGGCTCCACCGAGGAGCACGTCAATTCGAGCGAGCTCTACGACGCGGCCGCCGACACGTGGCAATACGCGGGTCCCATGCCGATCGGAGGGGCCGGCGACGGGGCGCTGCTCCCGGACGGGCGCGTCCTGTTCCTCACGTCGGAGGCCACGGCCCTCTTCAAGGTCGGCGCCGGATGGGTGCCGGTCGCGCCGCTGCCCGGCCCGCGTCACGCGCGGCTCGTCGCGCTCGAAAACGGCGCGTTGATGGCGGTCTCCGGCGACGACGTGAACGGGGCGGCGCAGGCGCGGACAGACCTCTTCGACCCGGTCACGGAGGCGTGGCATCCCGGCCGGCGGCTCACGCGGGCGAGGCTCGGACACACGACGACGCGCCTCCTGGACGGCCGCGTCCTCGCGGTCGGCGGCTTCGAGCAGGCCAGCGCGGAGATCTTCGAGCTGGGCAGTCCCGGACAGGCCTGTTCGACGGGCCTCGCGTGCGCGAGCGGCTTCTGCGCGGACGGGGTGTGCTGCGAGAGCGCCTGTCAGGACAAGTGCCATTCGTGCGCTCTCCCCGGTTCGGAGGGCCAGTGTGTGCCGGCGCCGGCCGGCGAGGACCCGCGGCGCGAGTGCGGCTCCGGCGCGCCGTGCGCGGACGCGTGCATGGGCGACGGCACGTGCGGCAGCAAAGCAGGCTTTTCGTGCGGCGAGGACGCGTGCGCCCCCGACCTCGCCTCCGTATCGAAACAGGCAGTCTGCGTCGCGGGCGAGGAGGCCTGTCCGGCGATCACCGTCGCGTGCGGAGGCTACCTCTGCCAGCCGTCCGCGGCCGCGTGCGGCGTCACCTGCACGTCGTCCCGCGACTGCGCGGAGGACTACGCCTGTGACCTCGCCGGCCATTGCGTCCCGCCGCCGGACGTCGTCCAGGGCGACACCGGGAGCTGCAGAGTCGCCGCGGTCGACAAAAGGTCGAATCCGTACGATCTCTCTTGGAGCATCTTCGCGATGTCGGCGGCGGGGATCGTTCTTCGAAGAAAGCGTTCCAGTTATGTCCCCTCCCTGCGCCTGCGAAGCAGGCGCTTTGGGAGGGGCGGACGCGCGGTAGCGCGGCCGGGGGTGGGCACACTCTTCATGACGAGGCGGCGATGAAGCGGCTCGCAGCGTGCCTGTTCGTCCTCGCGGCGGCGCTCTCGGCGACTCCCACGTTCGCGGCGCCGCAGTGGATCGAGCTGCCTGACCTGGCCTATGCGCGCGGCGGTCACTCGGCGACGCTGCTGCGCGACGGGCGGGTGCTCGTCGCCGGGTCGTCGTTCTTTTCGCAGCTCGGCGGCGGGACGGCGGAGATCTTCGATCCGAAGACGCGCACGTGGAGCGCGCCGATCCCCATGACGAAGGCGCACGGCAACCACGCCGCGGCGCTCTTGCCGGACGGGCGGGTGCTCCTCGTGAGCGGGTATCTGGACCTGTCCAATGACATCTCCCGCTTCGTCGACATCTTCGACCCGGCGACGAACACGTTCTCCGAAGGCCCCAAATCGCTGCGAAGCCACTCGTACGCGCCGGCGACGGTGCTCGCGGACGGGCGCGTGCTCATCGCGGGCGGGTACAACGCGCTCAACAAGAGTGAGGTGTTCGACCCGGCGACGATGACGTGGACAGCCGCCGACAACGCCCTCATTCAGAGCAACTTCTATCATCCCGCGGCGCTCTTGCCGGACGGCCGCGCGATCGTCCCCGGCGGCGGATACGACACCAACTCGATGTACATCTCGTTCGCGTACGTGGAGATCTACGACCCGATCGCCAATTCGTGGTCGCACGGCGCGCCGCTCAAGCACGATCGACGCTGGCACACGGCCACGGAGCTCGCGGACGGCCGCGTGATGGCGGCCGGCGGCGTCGTGGGCGGGGATTACCAGGACGTCGGGAAGTCCCTGTCTTCGGTGGAGATCTACGACGGCGCGGCGAATCAATGGACGTCGGCGCCGGATCTCGCGGTCGCGCGGCATCGTCACGCGGCGCTGCGGCTCGCGTCCGGGGCGGTGCTGGTGACAGGGGGCATCGACCCGACGGCCTCCGTGATCGAGAGCGCCGAAGTGTGGGACGGGGCAGCGTGGCACTTCACGACTCCGATGCACGTCCCGCGGGAGAGCCACACGATGACGCTGCTCGCCGACGGGACGGTGCTCGTGGTGGGCGGCGGATTCCAGAACAGCGCGGAGCTCTACGTGCCGGACCCGGACGGCACCCCGTGCGCGGACGGCGTCGCGTGCAAGAGCGGATTCTGCGTGGACGGCGTGTGCTGCGAGTCGGCCTGTGAGACCGGCTGTCGTTATTGCAACATCCCCGGATACGAGGGCCGCTGTCTGGCCCCGTGCACGGGCCCGGGTCACCTTCTCACGTGCGGAGAGGGCCCGTCCGGCTGCGCGGACCGCGAGTCGTGCGAGGCGACGAGCTGCGGCGCGTATCGGTGCGATCAGGAGGCCGGCAGTTGCCCGACAGCGTGCCAGTCCGTCGCCGACTGCGCCCCTGGGTATGCCTGCGATCTGGAGGGGGCTTGTGTGGCCCCGCCGGAGATCGTCGTCGGTGAAGAGGGCGCCTGCGCCGCGACTCCGATGGACGCGCCGGGGAGCCGCGTGGGGCCGCTGCTCGCGCTGGGGGCGCTCTGCGCGCTCCGTCTCCGCCGGCGACGCCGCTGATGGCTGCGCGCTCGCCGAGGTGAGGCGTTGTCGAGGTGGGTTGTTGTCGACTCCGCGGGTTCGCGGCCGGTCGGGGGAGTCCGGCGAGCTTGCGCGCAGGCGGCCCCGCGGGTAGCGTCCGCCGTCCCTCGGAAGTCACGTACCCATGAATCGCCGTTCCACGCAGAGAAGATCGCCGCAACACAAGCAAGCGGGCATTTCCGGAAAGCCGCGCGCGCTCCGCATCGAGTCGATCGCCGCGGGCGGCGCGGGCCTCGCGCGGGACGACGGAAGGGCCGTGTTCGTGCCGCGGACCGCGCCGGGCGATCTGGCGGAGGTGACGCTGGAGTCGCGCGGCGGCGCCCTCCACGGAAAGCTCCTCCGCGTCGTGGAGCCGGGCCCCGGCCGCGTGGAGCCGATTTGCCCCTTCGCGGAGGCGTGCGGCGGCTGCGATCTGATGCACCTCACCGGCCGCGCGCAGCACGAGGCGCATCTGGAGATCGTGACATCGGCCTTCCGCCACGCGGGCGCCGCGGCCCTGCCGGAGATCGTGACGCGCCACGTGTACGAAACGCCTTCGGGAGAAGCCGATCCGTCGCAACTGGCGCCCTCCGGATACCGCACGCGCGCCCGCTTCTTCGCGCGCGTGGAGCGCGGCAAACCGCTCGTCGGATACCGCGCGGGCGGCTCGCACTCCATCGCGGCGATCGATCGATGTGCGGTGCTGGTGCCGGCGCTCGATGCGCTCCTCCGCGAGCTGCCGGAGCTCCTCCGCGGCGCCACCGGAGACGGCGAAATCTCGGTATCTCTCAGCGAGACGCGCCCTGTCGTGGACATCGCGTGGCGCGGCGGCCTCCCCGCGGAGGTGTGGTCGCGGCTCGATCAGAAGACGAAGGCGGGAGTCTGGGCCGGCGCCCGCGTCTGGCTGGACGGCGCCACCACCCCGGCGTCCTTCGGGGATCCGCGCCCGGTGCTCGCGGGGGCCGACGGTCGTCCTCTCGTGATCGCGGCCGGCGGATTCGCGCAGCCCTCGGAAAAGGCGGCGATCGTGCTCGCTCGTCACGTGGCCAATCTGGTGCAGAAGAGCGGAGACTCCCTGTCATCGATCGTCGAATTGTTCGCCGGAAGTGGCACGTTGTCGATCTTGCTGGCCCCGCTCGCGAAGCGCTTCGTCGCGGTGGAGAGCGTGGAGCCCGCGGTGGTGTGCGCCCGCAAGAACCTGGAGGCCCGCGGCCTCGCGGGCAAAGTCGTCCTCGCCGACGCGAGCGAGCACGACCCCGGCCACGCCGACGTGGTCGTCCTGGATCCGCCGCGAACCGGAGCCCGCGCCGCCGCCCAGAAGATCGCGGCCTCTTCGACGAAGGCGGTAGTTTACGTTGGCTGTGATCCGACGACCGCCGCCCGCGACGCCGCCACGCTGGTGGCCGCCGGATTCACGATCACCGATGTGGAGATCGTCGAAATTTTCCCGCAGACGAGCCACATCGAGACATTGATTCGACTCGCCCGCAGGCGGTAGCATGCCGGGATGTCGACGAGGTCGATCCCTGCGGAGATGCAACGCCTCAACGAGGAGCGCGAGCGCCTCCTGCGCTGGAAACACTGGGGGCCGTACGTGTCGGACCGCGCCTGGGGCAGCGTGCGGGAGGATTACAGCGCCGACGGGGACGCATGGGCGTATTTCCCGCACGACCACGCGCGCAGCCGCGCCTACCGCTGGAATGAAGACGCGCTCGCGGGCCTGTGCGACCGGAACCAGATCCTCTGTCTCGGCCTCGCTCTCTGGAACGGGAAGGACCCTATCCTCAAAGAGCGCCTCTTCGGTCTGACAGGGCCCCAGGGCAACCACGGAGAGGACGTCAAGGAGCTTTATTATCACGAGGACGCCACGCCGACGGGCAGCTACCTCCGCTTCCTCTACAAGTATCCGCAGCACGCCTATCCGTACGAAGAGCTGGTCACGCGCTCCGCCGAACGCTCCATCGAAGAGCCGGAGATCGAGCTGCACGACATGGGCTTCTTCCGCGACGGGCGCTACTTCGACGTGACCGTCGAGTATGCCAAGAATACGCCGAGCGACATCGTGATGACGATCACCGCGAAGAACCACGCGGACGTGGCGGCGCCGCTGCACATCCTGCCTCACGTGTGGTTTCGCAACACGTGGTCGTGGCAAGAGCCGATCGGCGCGCTGCCGGATCTGGAGGCCACCGCCCCGGTGGAGGGCGCCGCCTCGATCCGCGCGACGCACTCCGAATTGGGGACGATGCACGTCTATCTGGAGGGGGAGCCGGAGCTGCTCTTCACGCACAACGAGACGAACACGGCGCGACTCTGGGGCTCGCCGCCGCGGCAGCCGTACGTGAAGGACGCCTTTCACGAGCGCGTGGTCTCCGGGGACGAGGGCGCCGTGAACCCCGCGCGCCGCGGCACCAAGGCGGCCGGCTGGTATCGATTCGACGTTCCGCCGAAAGGCACCGTCCGCGTGCGTATCCGCCTCTGCGACTCCACGCCGGAGCGCCCGTTCGAGGGCACGAACGAGCTTGTCGCGCGCCGAAAGGCCGAGGCTGACGAGTATTATCAAGCCGTCCAGGGGCCGGATCTGTCCGACGAGCGGCGCGCCATCCATCGCCAGGCGGCCGCGGGCTTGTTCTGGAGCCTTCAGTTCTATCATTACGACGTGGCCGAGTGGCTCGACGGCGACACCCTCCCTCCGCCGGCCGCGCGCCACAAAGGCCGCAACCGCGAGTGGCGCCACCTCTCCGTGGCCGACGTCCTCTCGATGCCGGACAAGTGGGAGTATCCCTGGTTCGCCGCGTGGGACCTCGCCTTCCATTCGCTCGCGCTCGCCTCCGTCGACATCGATCAAGCGAAGGCGCAGCTAAAATTCATGGTGAAGGAGTGGTACCAGCACCCGAACGGGCAGATCCCCGCGTACGAATGGGAGCTGTCCGATCTCAACCCGCCCGTGCAGGCGTGGGCCACCTACCAGATCTTCAAGATCGAGCGGCGCCAGCGCGGCGAAGGAGACAGGGTGTTTCTGGAGCGCATGTTCCATAAGCTGCTCATCAACTTCGCCTGGTGGGTGAACAAGCGCGATCAGGAGGGAAACAACGTCTTCGAGGGCGGCTTCCTCGGGCTCGACAACATCTCTCTCTTCGACCGCAGCGAAGGGATGCCGCCGGGCGTCACCCTGGAGCAGGCCGACGCCACCGCCTGGATGGCCATGTACTGCCTCGATCTCATGCGGATCGCGCTGGAGCTGGCCACCTCGAACAGCGCCTACGAGGACCTCGCGAGCAAGTTCTTCGAGCACTTCCTCCGCATCGTCCACGCGATGAATCATGGGGAATTCGAGGGCGACGTGCCGCTCTGGTCGGAGGAGGACGGCTTCTATTTCGACCTCTTGAAAGACAAGAACACCGGCAAGGAGCGCCACCTCAAGGTGCGGAGCATGGTCGGGCTCATCCCGCTCTGCGCCGTGCACGTCATCACGAAAGGCACCTTCGGGAAGCTGCAGAACTTCGCGCGTCGCTTCGACTGGTTCCTCGCCAAGAATCCCCACCTCGCGGAGTCCGTCACCGAGCGTCCGGACGGGCGGCGCGTCCTCTCCGCCGTGTCGCCCGCGCGCCTGCCGAAGGTCCTCGCGCACCTGTTCGACGAGTCGAAGTTCCTGTCGCCGTTCGGCCCGCGGTCCCTCTCGCGCGAGCACGCCGACCGGCCGGTGAGCCTGTGGCTCGAAGGCATGCGCCGCCGCGGTGAGATCGGCTACGAGCCCGGAGAGAGCCGCACCCGCATGAAGGGCGGCAACTCCAACTGGCGCGGTCCCATCTGGCTGCCGACGGCGTACATGCTTTATCGATCGCTGCTGCGGCTGGAGCACGGCTTCGGCGACGTGCTCACGATCCCCGACGTGAACGGGCAAGGCGCGCGGACGTTGCGCGAAGGCGCCGAGGAGATCGCCGAACGGCTCGTCCGCATCTTCGAGCGCGGGGCCGACAAGAAGCGGCCGGTGTACGGCGACAGCGACTTCTTCCAGCGCGATCCCGAGGTGAAGGATCGGCTTCTCTTCTACGAGTATTTCCACGGCGATACGGGCGCGGGGCTCGGCGCGTCGCACCAGACCGGCTGGAGCGCGCTCGTCGGCGACCTCGTGCTGCGGCTCGACCGGCACCACGGAAACACGGGATCGCAAGAAGATTAGGAGCGTTCGCCGGGCGCGCGGTAGACTGCGGCCATGCTGCGATCTTGGCTCTCGTTACGGCTTTTCTTGTGGGTGTTCGCCGCGAGCTTGTTAGGCGTGCTGTTCGCGGCGTGCGGCGCGCGCACCGGAGACGACGGCTTCGGCGGCGGCGGCGCAGGCGGCGGCGCGTGCCAGTCGATCGGCGACGCGTGCAGCGCCTCCAAGAAGTGTTGTGACGGCCTCGACTGCAAATCCGGCCTCTGCAAGCCGCCCGTCATCTGCAAACCACAAGGCGGCGCCTGCGTGGAGACGGTGGAGTGCTGTGACCTCGACTGCGTGAACGGCTACTGCGGCGGCACGCAATGCACCCCGGACGGCAAGGCGTGCTCGTACCCGTCCGACTGCTGCAACTACAACTGTATCAACGGCATCTGCGGCGGCGTCCAGTGCAAGCCGGAAGGCGAAGGGTGCAATAATAACTCCGACTGCTGCAAGCTCGACTGCAACAACGACTACTGCGGTCCCTTCGAGTGCAAGCCGAACGGCGCGGCCTGCGTAGAGAACAAGGACTGCTGCGCGCAGGACTGCAAGGACGGGCTCTGCGGCGGCTCCATCTGCCAGCAAGACGGCTTCACCTGCGCGACGCCCGATCAATGCTGCTCCGGCAAATGCACCTTCGGAGTCTGCGGCGAGGGGATGTGCAATCCGAACGGACAGGGCTGCTCCTTCGGCGCCGACTGCTGCTCGGGCATCTGCAACCAGAACACGCTGGTCTGCGATTTCCAGCAGTGCAAGACGGACGGTAACCCCTGCTCGGCCGCGGATCAGTGCTGCTCGTTCGCGTGCAACAACGGGGTGTGCGGCGGCCAGCCGTGCAAGCCGAACGGCGTCTTCTGCGGGGCCAACGCGGAGTGCTGCGACGGCTTCTGCAACCCCAGCTCCGGGACGTGCGCCTCCGGTCCGTGCCAGCCGGACGGCACGGTGTGCAGCTTCGATCAACAGTGCTGCAACGGCTTCTGCAACCCGAACACGGGCACGTGCGCCGGCGGCGAGTGCCAGCCCGACGGGTTCTCGTGCAAATCGAGCGAGCAGTGCTGCAACTTCGACTGCGATCTGGCCACCGGGATTTGCGGCGGGGGCGGCTGCCTCGACATCGGCCAGCCCTGCTTCGATCCGAGCCAGTGCTGCACGCTCTTCTGCAACCCGAATTCGGGCACGTGCGATTTCCAGAGTTGCACGCCGGACGGACTGCCGTGCATGGAGGCCTTCGAGTGCTGCTCGCAGATCTGCACCAACGGGACGTGCGGCGGCAACCAGTGCAAGCTGGACGGCTTCGCGTGCGCGGCGCCCGACGAGTGCTGCTCCGGCACGTGCACGATGGGCGTGTGCGGCGGCGGCGCGTGCTTGCCGATCGGCTCCACGTGCCAGCAATCGGGCCAGTGCTGCATGGGCCTCACGTGCAACGGCGGGACGTGCGGAATGCCCCCGATCGACGCCGGAAACTGCTCGCTCGACCCGGGCGGCACGCCGTGCAGTCAATGCGTGATCGCGGCCTGCTGCTCGCAGACGGAGACGTGCCTCAACGACTTCACGTGCGCGAGCGACATCCAGGCCTTCACGACGTGCCTCAACAACGGGACGCCGCCGGCCACGTGCAAGACCCAGTCGTGCGGCAACAACGCGAACTGCACGAGCTGGACGCAATGTGTCATCGACAATTGCGCGGCGACTTGTTTCTGAAGTAGATCTCGCCACCAAACGACGGTGGCCATCCCCACGCCCACTTCGATCCTCCGCCGCGTCCACGCGGTTCTCCAGCGCGTCGATCGCGAGCGGAGGATGGTGTCCGGCCCCGGACATGCGGTGTTCGATCGCCTCCGCGAAGAGGCCCTCGCGACGCCGCGGCTCGCCTCGATGATGCGCGACATGGCCGGCGGGGACGAGGCGAAGCACCGCGAGGTCGTGGCGAAGGCCCGCGGGATGTTGCGGGAGATGCAGGCGGAGCCCGACGCGCCGACGCTGCGCGTGCTGGAGCTCCTGGCGGACGGCGTCGCCGAGCGGGTGTTCGCGGGCATCGACGTCGACGAAGAGGGCATCGAGCGCCTCCGCGCCGCGGCGGAGAAGGGGCCGGTGGTCCTCTTGCCGAGCCACAAGAGCCACGTCGATTACCTTTTATTGCACTACGTGCTGCGCAAGCACGCGCTGGGGCTGCCGCTCGTGGCCGCGGGCGACAACCTCGCGTTCTTCCCGCTGGGAGAGCTCTTGCGGCGCTGCGGGGCCTTCTTCATCCGCCGCAACTTCCGTGGTGACAAGCTGTATGCGATCGCGGTGGACGCGTACGTGCGGCGGCTCTTGCACGAGGGGTTCGCGATCGAATTCTTCCTCGAAGGCGGGCGATCGCGCACCGGGAAGCTTTTGCCGCCGCAGGTGGGGCTGCTCAACATGGTGGTGGACGCGGCGCTCGGGGAGGACAAACCCGTGAGCTTCGTGCCGGTGAGCATCGGTTACGAGCGGATGATGGAAGAGACGGAGTTTCTCCGGGAGCTGTCGGGGGAGGCGAAGAAAGGGGAGGACTTCGAATCGCTGCTGTCTGCGGCGGAGGCGCTGCTCGGCTCGTACGGACGGCCCAATCTGCAGATCGGGAAGATCCTGGAATTGGGGGAGACGCGGCGCGCGCTGGGGATTCCGGAGGAGCCCTCTCCGGCCAAACGACGCTCGCTCGTGAACGTGATCGCGCAGCACACGATGGAGGAGATCAACCGGGTGACCGCGGTGACGCCGGGGGCGCTCGTGGCGACGGTGCTGCTCTGTCATCCGCGCCGGGGGATGCCGCACGCCGAGCTTCTTGCGCGCGCGGATCGGCTTCTCTTGCTGGTGCGATCGATGGGCGCGCGGATCACGCCCGCGGTGATCGACGAGCGCGGCGCGCTCTCCGAGAAGGCCATTCGCGACGCCGCGGCGGTGTACGTGCGCGCGGGCTTGTTGCGGCGTCACGTGCCGGGCGACACGCTCACGCACGTGCGCGAGCGACGGCTCGGTCCGGGCGCTCCGAACGCGCCCTCGAAGCTGCGGGCCGACGAAGGGGAGCCGATCTGGATCGTGCCGGAGGAGCGGCGGATCGCGCTCGATATCCCGAAGAACATGATCGTGCACCTGTTCGTGCAGCGGGCGCTCGTCGCGGTGGCGCTCGGCGCGCGGAGGCCCGCGATCGTGCCGACGACGGGGCCGGCGTCGACGCGGCCGGGCCCGCTCGCGGAGACGGCCGGGGCGGACGCGGCGAGCGTGCTGGACCGGGCGCGGCGGCTCGCGCGGCTGCTTCGTTACGAGCTGAATTTGCGGGCGGACGCGACGTACGACGCGCGGTTCGCGGCGACGCTCGCCGAGATGAGCGCGTGCGGAGAGATCGCGGAGGCGCAGGAAAACGCGCTCGTCCCGGGGGCCGGGCACGACGGGCTCGACGGGCGCGGGTGGCTGCTGTTCTACGGCGCGGTGGTGAAGAACTTCCTCGAAGGCTACCGGATCGCGGCGCGCGCGCTGCGGGCGCTCGCGGCGGATCCGAACGAGACGCCGCACGATCCGCACGACTTCGTGCTCCACGCGCTGCGCATCGGCGAGCAGATGTTCCTCGGCGGCGAGATCGAGCGCGCCGAGGCGGTGAGCCGCCCGCTGCTGGAGAACGCGCTGCATGCGTTTCGTGACCTCGGCTACCTCGCGCGCGACGCCGAGAGCGTGACGCTCGCCCCGGGGCACGAAGGCGAGGACGCGACGTACGCGATCGAGGCTGAAATCGCGGCGTATCTGCTCCCGCCCGCGTTCGGCCCGCGCTCTTGAAAGCTCGTTTCGCCGCGCGACCGCCGCTGACATTTACGGGGTTTCCGCGGCGAAGCTCGGCTTTACCAGCGGCGCGACACCGATGATAATCCGCGCCGGATGCGGCCTGGCCAGAGCATCGCGGGACGTTATGTCGTCGAGGCGCTCGCCGGTGCCGGCGGCATGGGCCAGGTGTTCCGCGCGCACGACGAGGCCGGGCGCCGCGTCGCGGTGAAGGTCCTCGCGGGGGCAGGGAGCGACGCGCGCTTCTCCCGCGAGGCCCGCGTGCTGCGCGTGCTCGAGCACCCGCACATCGTCCGCTTCCTCGACGACGGCCTCACCGAGGACGGGCGCCCGTACCTCGCGATGGAGTGGCTCGAAGGCGAGAGCCTGCACGACCGCTTGAAGCGCGGCCGCCTCTCCGTCGCGTCCACGATCGATCTCGGCTTCGTCGTCGCGGGCGCGCTCGGGGCCGCGCACGACGCCGGCGTGGTGCACCGCGATCTGAAGCCCGCGAACATCTTCCTCGTGAAGGGCCGCCCGTCGCAGGCCAAGATCCTCGACTTCGGCATCGCGCGCGTCGACGAGGGCGACACGCCCCTCACGCGCACCGGCGACATGATCGGCACGATCGGCTTCATGGCGCCGGAGCAGGCCCGCGGCGATCGGCACGTGACGTCCCGGTCCGACGTGTTCGCGCTCGGGTGCGTGCTGTACGCGTGCGTCACCGGCGAGCGGCCGTTCTCGGGGGAAGACCCGCTCACCGTGCTCCTGAAGGTGACGCTCGACGATCCGCGCCGCGCGTCCGAGCTGTGCCCCGAGGTGCCGGAGCAGCTCGACGATCTGATCGCGCGCATGCTCTCGAAGCGCCCCGACGACCGGCCCGCGGACGGCGTCGCGGTGATGGAGGAGCTGTCGGATCTGCGGAGCGATCTCTCGATCGGCGACGCGACGATGCCGTTCTCGCGGCTCCCGCAGTCGCGCATCGGCGACGAGGAGCAGCGGCTCGTGTCGATCGTGCTCGCGATCCCGCCGAACGCGGAGGAGCACGCGGACGCGACGGTGACGGTGGCGCCCGCGGTGCGCGCGGACGAGCGAGCGGTGCGCGCCGTGGTGAGCCGTCACAAGGGCCAGGCGGAGATCTTCCGCGACGGCTCGATGCTCGTGACGCTCGGCAGCTCCGGCGCCGCGACGGACTCGGCGATGCTCGCGGCCCGCTGCGCGCTGGCGCTGCGGCCTCTCTTGTCCGGCCTCAAGATGGCGGTCGTCTCGGGCCGCGGCGTGATGTCGGCCCGCGCGCCGATGAGCGATCTGATCGAGCGCGCGGTGGCCCTCGTGCGCGACCGCGAGATCGGCACCGAGATGTTCCTCGGCGGCGTCCCCGAGCCGAGCCCGTTCATCGGCATCCGCATCGACGAGCGCACCGCGGGCCTCCTGGATCCGACGTTCGACGTGATCGAACAAGGCGGCACGCGCATCCTCCGCGGCGTCCGGGGCGAGGCCGACTCCAGCCGTCCGCTCCTCGGCCGCCCGACCGAATGCGTGGGCCGCGAGCGCGAGCTCGCCACGCTGGAAGCCCTGTTTCTGGAGGCGGTGACGGAGAACGTGGCGCGCGCCGCGCTCGTCGTCGCGGGCCCCGGCATGGGCAAATCGCGCCTCCGTCACGAGCTCATGCGCCGCGTCTCCGCGGGCGGGGAGCCGTGCGAGATCTGGACGGCGCGCGGCGATCCGATGCGGCAAGGCTCCTCGTTCGCGATGCTCGCGCAGCTCGTGAACCGCGCCGCCGGCATCACCGAAGGCCAGCCGCTCGCGACGCGCCTCGCGAAATTGCGCGCCCGCGTGAGCCTCTTCGTGCCGCCGCCGGAGGCGCCGCGCGTGGCCGAGCTGCTCGGCGAGATCGCCGGCACGAAGACCCCCGACGACGACGCGAGCGAAGATCTCCTCGCGTTGCGCCGCGATCCGCTCTCGATGTCGGAGCCGATGCGCCGCGCGTGGGAGGCGTTCCTCGTCGCGGAGTGCGGCGCGCACCCGGTCGTGCTCGTGCTGGAGGATCTGCACTGGGGCGACGTGCCGACGGTCGCGTTCGTGGAGGCGGCGCTGCGGGTCGCGGCGGATCGCCCGCTCTTCGTGCTCGCGCTCGCGAGGCCGGAGGTGCACGTCGCGCTGCCCGGCGTCTTCCGGCAGCACGCGGTGCAGGAGATCCGCCTCTCGAAGCTGACGCGCCGCGCGGCGGAGCGGCTCGTGCGCCAGGTGCTCGGCGACGCGGCGGATCCGGTGCTCGTCGCGACGATCGTCGAGCACGCGGACGGCAACCCCTTCTACCTCGAGGAGATGATCCGCGCCTAGGTGGAGGGCCGCGAGGGCGCGACGCCGGAGACGGTGCTCTCGATGGTGCAGGCCCGCATCGAGGCGCTGGAGCCCGAGGCCCGCAAGGTCCTCCGCGCCGCGAGCGTGTTCGGCCAGGTGTTCTGGAAGGACGGCGTGGAGGCTCTCTCGCGCGACGTCGACGTCGACGTGTGGCTCGCGCGCCTCGTCGAGCGCGAGTGGATCGTGCAGGAGCCGGAGGATCGCCTGCCGGATCAGGAGGTCTACAAATTCCGCCACGATCTGGTGCGCGACGCCGCGTACGCGATGCTCACGGAGCGCGATCTCCGCATCGCCCACCGCATCGCCGGCGCGTGGCTGACGGCCGCGGGCGAGACGGATCCCGCGACGCTCGCCGAGCATTTCGAGCGCGGCGGCGAGCCTGCGATGGCCGCCGCGTGGTACCGCACGGCCGCCGAGCGCGCGCTCTTCGGCAACGACCTCGACGCGGCGGTGGCGTGCGCGCAGAAGGGCATTTCGTGCGGCGCGCAGGGCGAGCTGCGGTCGCAGCTCGCGACGCTCGCGATCGAGGCGCACGGCTGGCGCAACGACTGGACCTCGGGCGCGGCGCACGCGGACGTGCTGCTCGCGAGCGAGACGCCCGGATCGCGCCCGTGGTGCATGGCCGCGGCGGTGCGCGTGTGGTCGGCGCCGCTGCGAGGGCAGCTCGACGGCTACGTGGAGACGATCCAGCTCCTGCACGGCGTGACGGCCGCTCCGAACGCGACGGGCGAGCTGGTGCAGGCGCTCTGCGCGGTGGTGATGTCGCTCACGATCGTCAGCGCGCACGACATCGCCTCGTCGTACCTCGCGCGCACGGAGGAGATCGGCGCGCCGATCGAGGCCTCGGATCACGCGTCGCGCGGCTGGATGAACATCGCGCGCGGCTACCGGGCGCGGCAGATGGACGGCGCGGTGCACACGAGCCTCGGCTTCATGCGGTCGGCGATGGACGCCTTCGAAAAGAAGGGGAACCCGCACCAGCGCAAGTGGGCGAGCGTGCAGGCGGCGATCGACTGGTGGCTCCTCGGAAAGCACGCGGAGGCGGTGTTCCTGTTCCGCGGCGCGCTCGGGACGGGCGGCGGCGAGAAGCGCTACGTGCTCGACTCGCTGGCCCGCATCTTCCTTGCGAGCGCCCTCGTCGACGCGATCCCGCAGCCGGCGAGCGCCCGCATCAGCTCGTCCCCGCCCGGCCTCAACCCCCCGACGCGAAATGCGGCGGAGCTTGCGGAGCCGCCCGCGTGGGGTGGGGACCCCGACGGCTTCGCCGGCGGGGCGGGGCGGCGCGTGCCGCCCCGAGATGGGCAAAGAAGAGGAGGGGAGGGATTCGAAAGAAGCCCTGCCCTCCTCGGTACGCTGCAAGAGGCCGAGAGTCATCTGGACGAGGTGATCGCGGCCGAGAGCGAGCGCAACAACCTCTTCTTCGAGGGGATGGCCCGCAGCGCGCTCGCCGAGGTCCTCCGCCGAAAAGGCGACCTCCCACGCGCCGCGGAGGAGGCCCGCCGCGCCATCGATCGCCTGTCCGCGATCCCCTTCGATCAAGCCGTCGCGAAATCCAGACTCTCCACGATCCTGCTCGACCAGGGCAATCCCGAAGAGGCCTTGAAGGTGGCTGTCGAGGCAACTTCGTTCTTCGCGGTGAGCCCGGGATACGGCGCCGCGTGGGGAGAGCTTTCGCACGCGGAGGCGCTGCTCGGCCTCGGAGAGCGCGACGCCGCCCGCAACCGCCTCCGAAAAGCCGGCGCCGCCTTGCGATCCCGCGCGGAGGCGATCGAGGACCCGGCGCTCCTCGTGAGCTTCCTGGAGAGCGACCCACGCCACGCCCGCCTGCTCGCCCTGGTCCGCTCGGAGTCCGACCGCATCTCGATGTTCTGACCGGCGGGATTGCCGAAAAACCGGCGGGACGAACCGGCGGGACAACGCGTGTATACGACCCGCTTTACGGTCAGTCGGTGTCGTCGCCCTCGAAGGGGTTGGGGCGCGGGGTCAAGCTGCCGCCCTGGACGCCGACGAGCTTTTGCATGATGCGCTGGAACTCCGGCACGCTGATGTTCACGCGCTCGACGACGCGGCCGTACAGCATCGCGGTCGGGACGTTGCGGCCGCCTCGCTCCTTCTGCGTCTCCCACAGCGTGTACAGGATCACGCGCTCCACGCGCGTCAGGCCGTCGCGCACGTCGGGCAAATCGTCGTAGGGGCCGCGGTTCCAGGACATCTCTCGCGACCGTACCAGAGCTCCCCTGTTGCGGCGAGGACAGCGCTCGTCTAGGCGACGGGGCATGCGGCGTCTCGGCATTCTCGCGCTCACGGCGGCGGTCACTGCGCTCGTCGGGTGCATCGGGGCGCCTTCACCGCTCGCTCCGGGGGTGCACGGGTCCATCGGGCTACCGCATCGCGGGTGCCTCACCGGCGGCGCGCCGCTGCCCGACAAGGGGGAAGGGTTCGAGCGGTTTCGCAAGCACGACGTGCGCTGGGGCAATCCGCGCCTCGTCGCCGCCATCCGCACGGCCGCGGCCGCGGTCCACAAGGCACGTCCCGGCGGGGCGCCGCTGCTCGTCGGCGACATGTCCTTTCAGAGCGGCGGCTTCGCCGAAGGACACCGCTCGCACCGCAACGGGCGCGACGCCGACCTCATCCTGTACGCGCTCACGCCGGACGGCCGGTCGGTGCGGACTCCGGGCTTCATCAACTACGGACCCGACGGCCTCGCGGTGCACGAAGGCAAGTTCTATCGCCTCGACGTGGAGCGAGAGTGGCTGTTGGTCAAGGCCCTCGTCACGGCCCCGGGCGCCGACGTACAGTGGCTGTTCCTCGCGAGCTGGCTGGAGGCGCTGGTCATCGAGCACGCGCGCGCCCGCGGGGAGAGCGACGAGATCGTGCACCGAGCCGAGAGCGTACTGTTGCAGCCCGCCGACTCCACGCCCCACGCGGACCATTTGCATTTGCGACTGGCCTGCACGCCGGACGAGCTGGTAGCCGGCTGCGCAGGCGGCGGCCCGCGGTGGCGCTGGCTCTCGCCGATGCCGCAGCTCCCGCCGATGAGCGATCAGGAGATCTTCGCGAGCATCATCGGCGACCTCCTGCCCCCCGGAGCGCTCGCGAAGCTCGCCAATCCGCCCGCGACTGGCACCAATGCGACTGCCACCAACGCAGCCAACGCAACTGGCACGAACACAACTGGCACGAACGCCACCAACGCAACTGGCACCAACGCAACTGGTACCAACGCAACTGGCACCAACGGAACTGGCGCCAACGCAACTGGCACCAACGCGACCGCAGCGAACGGGGCCGGGGCCGCCGCCGCGCCGAAACCGCCGGCCGCGGACGAAGGCGCGACGGAATGACGGACGCGCTCGGAGGAGGGGAGTCGACAAACTACCTCTTTGCCGGCGACGCCCTCGACGCCTGCCAGCAACTGCCACCCTCCGTCCACTTCGACCTCGTCTATCTGGATCCGCCGTACGGAGTCGGCACCACGATGTCCGCGCGCGCCGAAAAGGGCCAGCGCCGCGGCCGCCGCACCGCGGAGAGCGGGCCCGACGCCTACGACGATCGCCTCGGCACGGACGCCCTCGTGGAGATGCTGTCGCCCCGACTCGACGCCATCCGGCTCCGCATGTCGCCGGGCGCGACGCTGTATCTGCACCTCGATCACCGCGCCGTCCACGAAATGAAGGTCGCCGCCGACCGCGTGTTCGGCCGCGGCGCGTTCCTCGGAGAGGTCATCTGGGCCCCCGGCAACGGGAGCCGCGGCGCCCGCGGATTCTCCGTCACTCACCAGACACTGCTGCTCTACACGCGCTCTTCTGCAGAGCGTAAACTGGTTATCTACAACTCCAGCGATCCGGACCTCCGCGAGCCCTTCGCCGACACCAGCCTCTCGATGCATTTCAAGAACACTGACGCGGAAGGCCGCCACTACCGCGAGCGCGTCATCAACGGGAAGGCTTATCGTTATTACGCCGACGAGGGCCGCAGGCTCGGCAGCGTGTGGACCGATATCCCGGCGATGGTGGCGAACACGCCTCTTCGTCGCGAGGGCACCGGCTACCCGACGCAGAAACCGGAGCGCCTCCTCGCCCGGATCATCGCCGCGTCGAGCCGCCCCGGCGCCACCGTCGCCGATCTCATGTGCGGCAGCGGCACCACGTTGATCGCCGCCGCGCGCCTCGGCCGCCGCTTCGTGGGCGCCGACAAGGGGGATGTCGCGATCGCCACGACGACGCGCCGCCTCACGGAAGCGAACGTGCCTTTTCAGCTCTTCGAGGCTGGGTCGGAATAGGCCTCTTCACGGGCTCCGCAGCATGGCCGCGGCCCGCGCGAGGCTGCCCTGGATCTCCCGATCTTCGCGCCGCTCCGGCGACACCTCGACGAGCGTCAACACGAGCCGCGGGCCTTCTTCTCCGAGCGTGCGGTGCGCGCAGATCGTCACGTCGTTCTCGCCCCGCAGCCGCACCTCTTTCACCTCGCCGACCGGCAGGTTGACCGTGGCCCGCGCCGCCGCGTCCGCGAGGAACGTGCCGAACGCGCCGAGCACCTCCGCGAGCTCCCCGTGACTCGCCACCACGAACCCCATCTCGTCCGCGATCACCGCCGAACGCACGTGCGCCGCGGCCCCGAGACGCTCCACGAGCGGCTGCGGCCCGCACGCCGTGACTCCGCTCTTGACGTTGTCCTCGTGCGCGGATCGCGCGATGTACCCGGCCGCGGACAGGCGCGCGACCTCGGCCTGCAGAGCGTCGATCCGAGCCCTCAGAGAGGCTATCTCGGCCACCTCGACGCGGAGCCGCGCGTTCTCCTCCTGCACCTCCGCGAGCGAGGCGAGCCGCGCTTCGGCCAGGGCGCGCGCCGCGCCGAGCTCGTAGCCGCCCGCCGGAGACTCCGCCTCTCGACTGCGACCGTCCGCGTCCCCGGAGCGCGATGGATCCGAGACCGGGTTCATGCCAGTTGCCGCACGAGCTCGGCGACGATGCGCTTCAGCTCGATGAAGACCATGCCGAGCTTCGCGTCGCGCGTGACGAGCAGCACCAGCGCGGACTCCGGCCCTGCCGCGTTCACGACGATGTAGCCCTTCGGCGATTTGACGAAGATCTGCTCCATCTCCGCCCGCATCAGATCGGTCGCGATGCGCTCGCCGACGCCCAGCAGCGTGGAGGCCATACCGCCGATGAGATCCTCGTCAATCTCGTTGGGGATGACGGAAGCGACGATGAACCCGTCGCGGCTCACGACCACGGCCCCGATGACCTCCGGAGAGGATGTCCGGATGCTGCGGAGGATCTCGGTGACCTTTTCGACTTTGGAAGCCATTTGTTCTCGTCCCTGGTTCTCTTCTCGGAAATGCCGTGTCCGCTATTTCGCCTTGAGCCGTTCCCGCAGGCGCTGGAGATTGACTTGATAAGAACGGTTCTCGGGCGCGAGCTCCGTCGCGCGCTCCCACTCGGAGAGGGCCTGTTCGAGCTTCTTTTCCCGGACGAACGCGAGCCCCCGCTCGAAGTGCGCTGACGCGTCCACGCGCACCGGCCCGGGCGCGGGCCCCGTCGTCTCGTAGTCGCCCCACCGCTTCTGGACCCGCGCGGCGCCCCACACATCGAATCCTTGGGATTTGTCGGCCTTCTCGACCTTTTCGGCCTTCTCGATCTTCTGGACAGGCGCGCTGGACAGCCACTCTGCGGGCGCGACGGGGGGCGGCGGCTCATCGGCCTTCTCGGCCCTCTCCACCTTTTCGATCTTCTGGACAGGCGCGCTGGACAGCCACTCTGCGGGCGCGACGGGGGGCGGCGGCTCCGCGGAGGGCTGCGTCTTTCGCGAGTGGAGCGTGAAGATGTCCGGCGCGTCCCCGGAGACGGGCGTCTTCTCGTGTCCGCCCGCGGAGATCGGCGGAGGCGCCTTGTCGTCCATCGGGAGCTTCGGCGACTCGACGTGAGAGGCCGTGTGGACCGACAAGATCTCCTGTCCGTCCACGTCGGGCCAGTCCAGCTCCAGGATGTTCGGATCCGCCGCCTCCGGCAGCGTCGGCACCGGGGGCGGCTTCGGCACGTGCACGCCCGAGGCGCTCGGCTCCGCGCGCGTCGGCACCGCCGATGCGGGCTTCTTCGAGGGGGGCGGCGCCTTTCCCTCCGGCCTCGTCTTCACCGAAGGAGGCTTTCCGCCGAGCGGCCCCGAAGGCGGAGGCGGCGGCGCCGCGGGGATCGTCCCCGGCCGGCTCGGCAATCCCGGCTTCGTCCGGTGCGCGGGGGACGGCTCGAAGGGCGGAGTCGACCCCGTCGGAGGCTCGCTGTTCGGCGTGCGCAGCGCCGACATCGAGTTACGGATGTACGCCGGGATCTCCGTCGACTCCGGGAACAGCGACGACACGTACATACCGAGGTGGCTCTGATCGCAGGCGATCCCGGTCGATCGCATGAACGCGGTCAGATCCGCCTGCAGCTCCGCGGCGTCCTGGTGCCGATTCTCGGGCTCGTACGCCATCGCCTTCACGATGATCCGCGCGAGCTCGCCGGGCATCGTCGGGTCCACCTCCTGCGGAGGGGCGTAGTTGCCCTGCACCGTATTGTGGAGGACGACTGCCTCGTTGGTGCCCTGAAACGGCTTCTCCCCCGTGAAGAGCTCGTACAGGATGACGCCGATCGCGTAGATGTCCGTCCGCAGATCCGTCCGCTCCCCGCGGGCCTGTTGCGGGGACATGTAGCCGAATTTGCCGACCAGCGATTTGCTGTGCGTCTGCTCGATCGCCGACATCTTCGCGACGCCGAAGTCGAGCAGCTTCACCCCGCCCGCGAACGACACCATGATGTTCTCGGGGCTGATGTCGCGGTGGACGAGGCCGAGGTGCGTGCCGTCGTGATCGCAGAGATCGTGCGAGTAATGCAGCCCGTCGCACGCGCGGGCCAGCGCGTTGAGGAGGAACCACCCGGGCAGCTTGCCGGACTTGTCGGCGCCCTTCTTCCGGACGCGGGCGCGCATCTGCCGCAGGCTCCGCCCGGGGATGTATTCCATCGCGATGAAGTGCCGACCGTCGATGTCCCCCAGTTCGTAGATCTGGACGATGTTGGGGTGATTGAGCCTGGCCGCGAGCGACGCCTCTTTGAGGAACATCCGCACGAACTCCGGCGACTCTGCCAGGCTCGGGTGGATGGTCTTGAGGACGAGGCGCTTCTGGAACCCGCTCGCGGCCGAGATTTGCGCGAGCCACACCTCCGCCATGCCGCCCATGCCGATGCGCTCGATGAGCTCGTATCGGCCGAACGTCCCGATGCTCTTGGGGGCCAGCGGGGTCGTCATTGCAACTGCCAGTCAGGCGGTCAGAACACGCCCTTCGAGTTCAGGTACTTGCCGTAATGCCGGTCGCTCCCGCGGATGTGCCCGTTCAGCCAGCTCCGCAGGAACAGGAAGAGGTCGGCCGAGATCGAGCTCGTGCCCTTCTGGAACTCGTCGTTGAACTTCACCACCTGCGCGGCGAGCTTGTCGTGGAGGTCCTTGTGCGTCGCGAGCTCCGGATAGCCGTGCTCCGCGAGGAGCTTCTCTTCATAGGCGAAGTGGTTCGCGGTGTACGCCGTCAGCTCGTTCAGGACCTGCTTCATCGTCTCGTTGCCTTTGCCGCTCACGCTGGAGTGGTGCAGTTGATTGAGCAGCGCGACGAGCTTCTTGTGCTGATTGTCCACCTCGGCGATGTTCACGCTGAGCGAGTCCGTCCAGTCCATGAGCGGCAGAGTGTCTCGCCGCGTGTCGATCATCTTGCGGATGGCGACGGTGCGCATGCGGTCGAGGAGCCGGTAGTTCAGGCCGATCTGCGTGACGCCGCTGATGATGGCCTCTTCGTACGAGCTGACCATCACGGAGACGGCCGTGTCGAACACGCGCTTGAAGGCGCCGAACACCTCGATGGCGCGGACCGCGTCGAACGTGCCGACGCACCTCTCCAGGAAGGCCTCTTCCAGCTTGCCGGCGAGGGCGAGGACCTGGCCGTTGTCGACGTTGGCGGAGGCGAGCATGCAGCCGATGAGGCTCGTCTCGGCCCAGAAGGCGTCCCCCGGGGTGCCGGAGACGAGGCGCTCGTACCACGCGGCGAAGCCCATCTCCCGGTCCGCGCGCGGGTGCTTCTCCATGACCTTCGACGTCTGCGGGTGCGTGTAGAGAAGCTCCCCGTAGAGCTTGCCGAAATCGCGCGACCACGCGATCGTCGCGTCGCGCGCGCCGGTCAGGATCTGCCAATCTGCGGCGCTGTGACCGTTCAGGGCAGAGGTGCTCTGCACCACGTCGGACGCATACTTCTTGATATCTTCCAAGGACTCCTCCTGAAGATGGGCAGTCGTGCTGCCGGCGCCGGGAGGATGAACTGCCTCTATCCCGAGCGAGGGAACGATGCCTGTTGCCCGAGGCGCTTGTAAAGCGATTTGTGCACGCGATCTCGGCCTTTTCATCGGAAGAAATCGCGTCCTTTTGCCGCCTTTCGAGAGCCGTTTTCAACACCGGGACTCGCGCGCACGGCCTGCACCTCGGCGGCGGAATTTCGCGAGCGTGACCGGCAGAGATCCGTGGGCCTGCGCAATCGATGCACGGAGCGCGCAAAGGACAACGTCGCACCATGTGGCCCGTCGTGAGTGGGAGTCGCGACGCGGCCGGGTCACTCGCCCGTCGCGTGTCGCAGCGCGCTGTCTCGGGGTGCCCCCTCCGTGTCGCGGTGGATCGGATTTCCCGGGCCGATCGGCCCTCGGTGCTTGGCGTGCCGGTTGCTCAAGGGCCGCGCGCGCGCATCGCCGTGCGGTGCGCCAGATAGAGAGACGTTCCGATGCTCAAGCTCAGCGTGACTGCCGCCGCCCTCCTCGGGCTCCTGACCATCGTCCCCGGTTGCGTGGCCGGCGCGGATGGGGATAACGATGTGGATATGGACGAAGAGACCTCGTCGGCGGAGGCCGCGGTGAGCGGCGGGCCCGTGATCACGTTCACGTCGAGCTGGACGCAGACGGCGTCGCAGCCGCTCTTCGCGGGGCAGCCGATCACGATCGCGTACGACAGCGCGCGCCTCGCCTCGAAGTGCGGCGGCTCGGCGTACTCGCCCGGCGGAGGCGGCGGCTTCGCGTGGGGCATCACGGGTTATTATTCGATCGGCGGCGGGGCCGTGTCGCAGTTCCAGGTCGCCATCACGAGCGCGTGGGCGACGGGCAACGCGACGCTGACGCCGAGCGCGGCGGGCGATCTCCAGATCTGGTTCGGCTGCAGCAACACGAGCGGCGGCACCGGCTGGGACAGTAACTTCGGCCAGAACTACCACTTCCCCGTCGGCGCGGCGATCCCGGCCGGCAAGGGCGCGGCGGTGATTCACGTGCTCGGCGACAAGGTGGTGAACCACGCGATCGTGAGCACCGCCATCTCCGGAGTGTCCGTGTACGACGGCGACTGGCAGGCGGGAAACAGCCTCGGCGCGACCGACGCCGCGGGCGCGTATACAGCCTTCTTGCCGTTCGGCCAGCACTCCATCGGCGTGATGATGATGACGTCGAGCCACTCGCTCCTCGCCAGCAACGGTAACCTCGTCACGGTGAGCAGCACCCCCGCGTCGATGGATATCCACGTGGCGCCGACGGAGGCGCAGATCACCGCCAACTACAACGCCGGCTACGGCAACGCGCTCTACATCACGGGCGAGACGAGCTATCTGGGCAACTGGCAGACGGCGTACAAGCTGACGAGCTACGCCGCCGCGACGTGGCTGTTCCAGCGCAACCTCCCGATCGGAGCCGAATTCAAGGTGATCTTGGCGCCGTGGGTGAGCGGCGACACCATCTCGACGAGCGCCGCGGGCGTGAAGTGGATGACGGGGAACAACCAGGTGATCACGGCGCCGTACAACTACTATGCGTCGCTGATCACCGTGAACCCGAGCTTCTGACGTTCACTGCATCGCGAGCCATGTGATGGCCGCTTCCAGCTCCGGATCCGTCCCCGCCGCGAAGTCCTGCGCCGTCAGCGCGACCTCGATGTCGGGGACGATGCCGATCCCGTGGAAGACGGAGTGCTCCGCGTCGGCGTGGCGGACATCCATGCCCGTGAAGGAGAACCCGAAGCTCCCCGGGAGCTCGACGCCGGTGATGTTCCCGTTCGTGCCGGCGCTGTTCCGGCCGACGACGTGCACGCGCTTCGCGTCGACGAGCATGATGGAGAAGTTCTCCGCGGCGGACACCGTGCTGTGGCCCACGAGGAGCGCGATCGGCCCTGCGAACGAAGGCGTCGAGAGCGGCTGCAGGGGAAAGCTCTCTTCCTTGAAGACGGGCGGCTCCGGGCCGGTGAGCTCGGGTGTGCGGAAGATCGGAGACGACGCCTTTTCGAGGATGAGGCGCTGCACGACCTCGTAATGGTCGACCCCGGGATAGCCGCGCATGTCGATGACGAGGCCTTTCGAGCCGAGCGTCGCCGCTTCCTGGAGGGCAGTCCGGAACAGCGTGATGTCGCCGAGCACCGAGCCGTCGAGGTTGATGTAATAGAGATCCGGCGCCCCCATATCGGCGAGCGCTCCGGCGGGCCGGCTCGTGGCGACGGCGATCGCCGTGTAGTCGGAGAGCGGATGCGGATCCACCGTGACGGTCTTCTCGATGCCTGCGGCGTCGCGCACGCCGAACGACTGCGGCCCGTCCGCGCGCATCATCTCGCGCGTCGCGATCTCGAACCGATACCCCGGAGTCGCCCCGCCGGAGCGCGCGAGCTGCGTCGCATACCAGGTATCGGCGGGGACCCCGTTGATCGAAACGATGGTGTCGCCGGGCGCGAGCGCCGGATCCCCGGAGCGCCGGATCACGGCCTCTCCATCGATGTCCTCCACGAAGATCGGGATGATTCCGGCCACGGACCCCGGCTTGTAGTTCATCACGAAGTTGTGCCCGTCCACGAGCGCATTTCCGAACCGCCGGAGGGCCTGTCGCTCGTCCTCGCGCGTGGGCGCCGCGGGGAGGGCGGAGAGCGTCTCTTCCAATCGAGGATCGATGTCGTCGCCGACGATCGGAAAGTACGGATAGAACGTGCGCGCGGCCCCGTGCGCGATGATCAGGGCCGCGCGCGCGTCGCCCCGCGGATCCGCCGGATCCTGGGATTCGCCGAACGGACTGGCCTTCACGAGGGTGGAGCGGGCCGCGTCTCCGGGGGTGGCGGCCGGCACGGCGCCCTTCGATACGATGTCGGACGCGAAGCATTCGGGCGTCGTCGTGCGTGTATCCGCGGGGATGACGTCGGGAGCGCGCGTATCCGCCGACACGTAGAGATCGCGAATCCGAACTGCGACACCGCTGCTGCCGATCCCGTGCCACCGTGACTCGGCCACTTCCATGCGCAGGTCCTCTCCGATGAGCCACGCCCGTCCGGCGAGGCGCAGCGTGGCGGCGATCTCCACGGCTTCTGCGGGCATGTCGGCGTCCGTGAGCATCGCGAGCGGCAAGTCCAGGGTGCCAGTCGCGGGCAGATCCGGCAGCGCGATGGGCTTCGTCACCGTGTTTTTGTAGACGTTTTGCCCGGAGAAGACCTCGTCCACCATCCCGGTGTGGCGCTTCACGCTGGCCAGGAGCCCGTGAACCTTTGCGGCGAGGGCAGGGGCCACGGCCGCGGCGATCGTGTCACGAAGCCCTTCTGTCCACGGCAGATCGCGCAGGTCGACGAGCACGGCCTTGGTGCCAGCCGGCAATTCGAGGGTGCCAGTCCCGGGTGTGACGAGCGCGACGTCTCCCAGGGAGGCGACCTTCGCAGGCCCCAGCGTGGCGTCGTCGGCCTTTCGCGCGCAGACGGTCGTGGAGAGGGCCTTTGCGTACGACGAGAGATCGTCCCCGGAGAGGGCGGCATTCGAAGCGAGCGCCGCGGACAGGGCCTGATCCGCCTCCGAATAAGCCTGCACGTGCCCGAAGAACCGCACCCACGCGTGGGCCGCGGACCAATCCAGGGCAGGGGAGGCGGCGCCTTTCGGCCCCGATGCGACGTGATCGCACCAATCGGTGGAGACCGGCGCGGCACCCCCGGAGTCGCAGGTGGCGGTGGAGCCCCCCGTCCCGCCGGTCGCCGTCCCCCCGCCGGCGCTGCTCGAAGTCTCGCTGCCGCCGCACGCCGCGAGCGTCCCCAGCGCCGCGATCAGCGCCCATCGTCCGTGTTTGTGTTCCATCTCCGAAGGATAGGCCAACCGCCGTCCGCGCGCATTCGTGGGCAGGCCGGGGGGTCGTCAGTTTCCGAGCAGCCCGAGGTCGCGCACGTCGAACGCTTCGTACACCACGGGGCCCAGCTCCTCCCCGCAAGACTCGCAGTGTGCCTGGGTCACAAACTCGAACTTCAGCTTGAAATGCCCCGCGGGCGGCGTCGCCGTCACATCGAAGTCGCTCTCACACTCCGGGCACTCCGGCAGCGGCTCCCGCGGGCGATAGAGCACCTCGAAATCGCGGTCCTCGGCCCCGCAATACACCTGTTGCGTCATCCCGCCCGGCGTCTCCTCGGCTTCTTCCATGGAGCCTTCGCTCGTCAGGAGGCGCGGCCCGCGCTCGTCGGGGAACAAGGCAGTGGCCTCCGCCGCGCAGAATGGACAGGCCATTTCACCGCGGGCCAGCGCGCCGAGGACGTTCGCGATCTTCTCGGGCGGCAATATCATGGTGTCTGAGCCTATCGCACTTCACTGCTTTTCCCGCCCAGTCAACTTCAAAAGACGTCGGCAGCCGTCTTCGCTCCCAGCGAATTGTCGAACCAGCGGTCGAGGGTCGCGACATCGGTGCACGCCAGGATGCGCGCCCGGTCTTCGTCCGCGAGCGCCACCCCGCGGCGCGTCAGGAGTCGAAGGACGGAGTCGCGCTTCGCGATGAGCTCTCCTTCGAGCTTCCCCTGCTGATGACCTTGCTTGAGCGCGAGCGAGAGCGCCCCTCGCTCGTTCTGGATGGCCATCCCAGCCGCGATGTATGCGTCCCACTCTTCCCGGGTGAAACGGGCCGTGCGCGCGCCCTCCAGCGCGTCCAGGAGCGGCGGGTGGTGGAGCGCCGGCGGAATGGTCAACAGATTGCGCGCCTCTCGAAAGAAGTAAGCCCACTTGTCCACGACGCTCTGCGGCTCCGGCCCGCCCTCGTATTTGGGCAGCTCCAAGAACACGAACTGAAGGTGAGGCAGCCCGGCGACGCCGCTCTGTTGTTCTTGCATCCGCCATCGACTGAGCATCGGCACGTGGGGCGCCTCTTTGTGCGGCCATAGCTCGAAGTCGCAGATGCTGATGCCGATCACGTCGTTGAGCTCGGGGTACCCGACGCCGAGCCCCAACTGGTTCGTGTACGCCTTGGCCACATTGTAAACGACGCGCTTCTCGAAGGCCTCGACGTTCAGCACCTGCATCTCGACAACGTAGGTGGTGCCGCGGGCATCGACGCATTTTACGTCGACGATGGAGTACTTCAGCTCGCTGACTTTGGGCCGCTGCTCGGGCGGGAGCAGCGTGACCGAGGTGATGGTGTGCGCCTCGTCGAGCTGGAGGATGTCATTCAAGAAGCCGAGCAAGGCCGTCTTGTGGTCTTCGCTGCCGAAAATGCGCTGGAAGACGAAGTCGGTCTTGGGGTCTCCGAAGACGGGTGCGGTCCGCGTCATGGGTCAACCTTACACGAACCCATGAGGCGCCGCATCGCCGGGCGCATTGTTTCGGGGGCCTGTCGCGGCGCGCGATGGCCGCTTTTGATGGGACGTCGTTACAGGGAGCTCTGCGCGGCCTTCACAGCCCCGGAGCCGTCCACGACCAGCGCGCGGACTCCCGCGGTGGTGCCGACCAGGATGACACCGTACGTGCTCGCCGAAAGGACGCGCACCTCCGTGAGCGTGCTGGCCTTCGCCGAACCCGTCGCGTCACGGCCGTCCGTGATCACGATGTCCTCCGCGTCCTTGATCCGGTCCGCCGGCGCGAATCGCATACGCAACCCGCCTGTTCCGCCGCCGTTCCATACGACGAGCAGCTTGCCATTCACGTCGGCCGCGGAGATGCCCGCCGCGTCCGCCGGCGCGATCTCGCTCACGGCGCCCAGCATCTCACGCACCTGGAGCACCGTCGTATTGCACCCCGACGCCGAGCACTTCGCCTGGCGGATCACCGGGAAGTCCTTGTTGTTCTCCACCGCGTGCTGGACACTGGTGCTCACCGCCTCCACGCCGCGGCACGTCAACTGGCCACCTCGCGTGGCCGTCTTCATCGGCGCCGCCCAACGGCCGCCCGCATACAGAGCCACGGTGTCCGTCGTGCCGCCCGCCACTCGGACGGCCATCCCGTCGTCGGAGTGACAGCCCACCACGAGCGCCTCTTTCTCGTTCGAAGGCGCCGGATCATCCGCGGTCCCGATCTCGATCGGCGCGCCCTCCGGACCGTCCTTCCCGAGCTTCTTGGCGAACAGCTTCGCCGGGCCGCCCCGCGCAGGACCCTTGTAAACGAGCCAGTCCCAGAACAAACCGGCCAGCCCCGAATCCACATCCGAACCGGACAGGAGAGGTCGAGTCGTCGCCGCCCCGGTCGGAGGCGCCACCACCAGGCCGATATCCTTTCCACGCTCGTTCTTCGCGAGCGCCAAAAACGATCCGTCCGCCCGCGACACGGCACCAGGCGACACCACCGCTGCCACGATCTTGTCGCCGTTCGGCGGGAAAATGCCGAGCTGACCGCGGTCACCCGCAAAGTAAAACGGCTGCGCGCGGTCTTCCGTGGTGCCGCCGAGCGAGAGTCCCGGGCTCATCTTCGCGGGCTCCGCAGGGACCTTCACGCACTTGATGGTCGTGTCCCCCGGCGCAGCGGTGCACAGCGCAGGGCCGCCGGCCGCATCCTTGGAGTCCACCAAGAAACGGAGTCGCGGGGGCGCGCTCGACGCCTGCTCGCGCACGTCGGAGAGGACGAAATTCCCCGAGAGGAATTTCGGGACACCCGCGAACTGGTCCCGCGTGAAAATCACGCTTGCAACCGCCGGCGCAACTGGCCCTTTCGCAGCCGCACCGACCTTGAGGTTGCTGGCCTTCGCGTCCGCCCACAGCTTCTCGACGAGCGGCGCCAGATCGGTGGTCGCGTTCGCGTCCTCTTTCAACGCCTTCGCGAGCGCGTCCGCCGAGACCTTGAGCGCCTCGCCCTTCTCCGCGGATCCCGCGTTCTCCGCGAGCGTGAACGCGGCGTTCGCGCAGCTCGAAGGCCACGGCGCTTCGCCCGGCTTGCCGCGCTTGTCCTTCGCCATGCCGACGACCGCGAGCTGCACGGCCGACGCGCGCGCCGCCGGCGTCTCACCGTCCTTCAGCGCAGGGCCGAGCATGCACGCGTTGAGATCCGTCCACGACGCCTCCAGCGACGCCGCGCTGCGCGAGTCCGCCGCGCGCACCACCGCGAACACGAGGCCGCCGACGACCACGGCGCCAATCCCGCCGAAGAGGGCGACCTTGCGCCACCGCTTCTGGCTCCCCAGCTCCACCGCGAGCATCCGCGTCGGCAGTTGCAACAGCTCGGTCTTTTTTCCCATGTCTCCGTGGTGGAGTATCTCTTGCCACGATGGTGAGCGGCAACATCTGGTATCGTCCGCTCGATCGCGCAAACTCTTCCGCACCGTCCGAATGGCTTCTATCAGCGCGCAAATGAACCTCTCGCCGGGCCACAGGCTCGACGGGCGCTACGAGCTCCTGGCCCCCGTCGCACAAGGCGGCATGGCCGTGGTCTGGGTCGCGCGCGTCGTCGGCAAGCTCGGGCTGGAGAAGCTCTACGCGGTCAAGACGATCCTGCCGCACCTCTCGGACGACGCGAGCTTCCGCACGATGTTCCTCGACGAGGCGAAGCTCGCCTCGCGCATCCGCCACCCGAACGTCGTCGCGCTCGAAGACCTCGGCGAAGAGAACGGGCAGCTCTACATGGTGCTCGAATGGGTGCAGGGCGACTCGCTCTCGCGCCTCCACAAGGACGTCGGCGATCACGGGCAAGCGATCCCGCCGAACATCCTCCTGCGCATCCTCGCCGACGCCTGCGCAGGCCTGCACGCCGCGCACGAGCTGCAAGGGGACGACGGGCGCCTGCTCAACGTCGTGCACCGCGACATCTCGCCGCAGAACCTCCTCGTGACGACGGGCGGCGTGACGAAGGTGATCGATTTCGGCATCGCGACCGCGATGGATCGGATGGCCGAGAAGACGCGCACCGGCATCCTGAAGGGCAAGATCGAGTACGCCGCGCCCGAGCAAGTGCAGATGAAGCGCGTCGATCGGCGCGCGGATCTGTGGGCGCTCGGCGTGATCTTGTACCAGTACCTCGCGGGGCGTTTTCCGTACCGCGCCGAGCGCGACATCGACATGGTGGAGGCGCTCGTCACGCTGCGCGATCCGGATCCGCTGCCGCCCCACGTGCCGCCCGCGCTCGCGAACGTGGCGATGACGGCGCTGCGCCCGCGCCGCGAGGAGCGATATCCGAACGCCCTCGAAATGCAGCGCGCGCTGGAAGGGTGCATGACCGCGCCGACCACGACCACCGATGTCGCGGCGTTCCTCGCGGAGCATCTGTCGTCGCGTCTGGAGGGGCGTCGTCGGGAGATCGCGGACGCGATCCGCGCGGCGGACGAGCGCGCGGGCCAGGCGTACCGGCCGAAGCTCGCGTCGATCCCGGAGCTGATGCCGTTCGGGGAGGCGGCGCCGCCGAAGGTGACGGAGCCGGAAGATCAGCTATCGCGCATGACCGCGAAGACGGCGATCGCACCGCTGGAGCGTGATCATTGGATCGCGATGATCGCGGCGATCGTGGTGACGGTCTCGGTGTGGGCGGCGCTCCTGTTCGTGCTATCGGGCGGGATGGCGAAGGGCCGATGAGCGATCCGGTGGAAGAGGACGAGGAGGGCGCGACGCAGATGATGACGTCGCGTTCGCTCGTGGGCGACGCCACGAAGGACGCGCTCGACGAAGAGGAAGGCGACCTGACGGTCCCTTTCGATCGAGGTGTCCAGTTCGCCCAATTGGCCCCTCAGCGCCCGCGCCCCGCCGCAGGAATGCCGGCGCCGCGACAAGCACCCATGCACGCGCAAACCCCGCGGATCGCCCCGCATGTCGCTGCGCCGGTGTCGCCGGTCGTCGTCGAGGCGGATCCGGATCTCGGGGAGACCGGGCAGATGACGGTGCCTGTCGTGCGCGGCGATCTGCCGTTGCCGTCGGTGCATGAATTCGGGGACACCGGCGAGCAGACGGTGCCGCGCCAGCTCGCGCCGAAGGCCCCTTCGCAACTGGCCCCTTCGCAACTGGCACCTTCGCAACTGGCCCCTTCGCAGAGACAGGCGCCTCAATACAACCTGCCGCCGCCCGCGTATCGCCCGCCTGCGCCGGGGAGCGCGCCGCCCGCACAGCCTCTGTCCGCGAACGAGCCCACGCGTCCGGCGCGCCGCCCCGGCTCGATGCCGCCGCCGGATCCGTTCGCCGCGCAGCCTCGTTTTCAAGGCCCGCCGCCGCCGATGCAGCCGAGTCCGCCGATGCCGACTCCGCAGGTGCCGGCCACGCTGCACGTGCCGAGCGCGCCGCAGATGCCGAATCCGATCCCGCAGAGCGCGGTGGCGACGCTGCCCCGGAGCATGGCTCTGGTGCCGCCCACGAGCGCCCCGGCCCCGAGCGTGCGCGCCCCGTCTCCCCCCACGAAGATGCGCTCTCCGCCGGTGTTCGTGGCCGTGATGGTGGCGTGCACCGTCCTCACGATCACGGGCCTGCTGCTGCTCGTTTACCTGAAATTAAGGCATTTCTGGTGACCCCGTCTCAGGGAAGGTGCCCACCCCCGGCCGGGCTATCGCCCGTCCGCCCCTCCGGCCGCCACTGGGAGGACGGAGTCCGGTCCGCGGAGGCGGAGCTCCGCCTTGCGGAGCGGAGTCCGGAGTGGAGCGGACGCAGTCCTCGACGTTGCTCCCAAATCGCTCTCTCCGTTCGCGAAGGGAGGGGAGCTTGGGTGGGTTTGGTCGGGGCAGCTTTATTTGCAGCCGTTTCGTGCACCCCACCGGAGGACTCCACCTCTTCCGGCACCGGCGGACAGGGCACCTCCACAAGCACCTCGTCCTCGTCCACCAATACGACCTCCGGCACGACAACCACGCTGCCCAGCGACCCCAACTGCGCAGTCCCTCCCGACGCCGACGCCACGGTGACCGAGGGAGTCCCCGCCGCGGGCCTCACGTGCATTCGCTACCCGTTCCCGCTCGCATCTCCCCGTGACGTCCTGATCGCGAACGACGGCGCGATCTTCGTCACAGAGTACGGTGCCGGCCGCATCCGCGAGCTGTCCGCCGACGGATTCGTCCCCGTCGCCGAAGGCCTCGTCTCCCCGATTGGCCTCCGCGAAGACGACGGCGGCTCGCTCCTCGTCACCGAAGAGAACCTCTTCAGCCTCGCCCGGATCGACCGAAAAACAGGCGCGCGCACGCAGATCGCGAAGCTCTCCAATCACGTCACGTACATGACGAGAGGCCCCGACGGCGCCGCCTACATCTCCTCCTTTGCCGGCCTCTCCGACAACAACCTCGCAGCGGTCTACCGCGTCGATCTCAGTAACGGCACAATCACCCCGTTCGCGACAGGCATGGACGTCCCCGAAGGCGTCTTCTTCGATCCAAACGGCGCCTTTCGAGCCGCCGAGTGGTTCTCTCCGGCCCGCATCCTCGCGTTCCCCCCGAGCGGCGGCGACGCTGCCAACGCCGCCGTCCTGGCCGAGGATCTGGAGCACGTGTACGGCCTGATCTCCGACGGAAAGGGCGGCGTCCTGATCGCCGACTCCACCGGTCAAATCCTCCGCATCACCCAAGAGGGCGCCCGCACGACCCTCCTCACCGGCATCGGCGTCCCCGGCGGAATGGCCCTCTCCGCGAACGGCGACCTCTACATCGCCGAGTTCCGCGGCTTCGGCCAGACAGGCTATCTGATTCGTCTGCAAGGCCTCTGACCCCCGCGGAAAGGCACCCTCGAAATGGCACTCTCCCCAGCCCATCGAAACCTTCTCCTCGGTCAAGCGATCGGCAGCGTCCTCCTCAACATCCCCTTGAACGGCGGCGCCGCGTGGGCCACGTTCCCGCCCATTGCAGCGCTCCCGGTCTTCGCGAAGGGAAACTGCGTGGCCGGCGACACCATCGGCACGAGCTTCTTCCTACCCCTGACGACGTGCCTGATCCTGACCCCCATCGTCCGCCGCGTCCTCCGAAGCGGCGCAGTAAAAGGCCTCGCGCGCGCCGATCTCCCCGGTTACGCCCGCATCCTCCCGAAGAACTTCGTCGGCCGAGGCGCCCTCGTCGGCCTCTTGTCGGCCCTCACCTTGGGCGTCCTCACGCTCGTGATCCTGGGATTGGTCGGCCCCGCGGAGATGACCCGCGGTCAGGTCACCCTGTACAAGGCAGTCTACACAGCCGTCCTCGGCATCATCGTCACCCCCCTCTTCGGCTACCGCGCGCTGGCCGATCTCGAATCCGCACCGGCCAAACGATAGTTCAAAGCGGGTTTCTGATCCGCAACGTCGGAAATCGCTGGAAGTCGCGATCCGCTGAGTAGAGCTCCGTCACACCGTGGCTCTCGCACAACGCCGCGATCCTCGCGTCGTGCACTTGCGGACCGACTACTTTACCTTTTTGCACCACGTTCTTCAGCGTCGCGAAATAGCCTTTTTGTTCGCCCAAGAGCACCAGCGTCGGAGACTCCAGCCATGCCTCGATCTGATCGAGAGCGCGTGCGGCTGGAGACGGAGGAGAGTAGATGCGCGGGTGCGTGACGATGGAGAAGAACTCGTGAATGCACGGCCACGGGATGGCCCACGGGACGCTCCCCTCCGCGAGAGAGATGACGCACTCCAAGGCCGCATCGTGAAACCGGGAGTCTGCCCGGTGCGCGTAGACCAAGATGTTGGTATCGACGGCGATCATCCGCCCCGCCCCTCATAGGCCATATCGCGGATCGCGCTCCAGTCGGCGTCCTTCACTTCGGGACGGAGCCCGCGCCCTTTGAAGGCCGCAGGCCGAAGCTTGAAGGGTTTTCTCTCTGTGTGCTCCTCGATGACCAGTCTCAGCCCCTCTTCGATCAGCGCGCGAAGCGTCGTCTTTTCCGAGGCGAGGAGGCGCCGCGCTTCTTCTAGCAAGGCGTCAGAGATCTCGACTGTGGTCTTCATGGTATGGGTACCCATACCACGAAACGACGCGCGCTCAGAGGATCCCCATCGGCGCGCCGCCGGCTGCCACGAAGCGGTCCGCGATGTCGACGAGGAGGGTCTCCGTCATCGACTTGCTCTTCACGTTCAGCTTCGTCTCCTGCGGGAGCAGCGTGAACGTGCCGAGCAGCACGCCGCCGAGCTTCACCTCGTGCGCGCCGCCGGGGGGCGCCGTCGATACGTCGTAGACCTTGCCGTCACGCGCCTTGACTTGCATGCTCGATCCCATCGCCGATTCGTAGCACACCCCCGCCGCCGCGCGCCCCTCCTTCACGCGGCCGGCGCCTCCCGCGCAGTCGACCGATCAACCCTCCAGCACGCCGTCGCCCTCGCTCGTCTGCCGCGGATACGGGAACTCGTCCGTCGGCTTCGTCGCGACGACGTCGTGGAAGCGGTTCAAATCCAGCACGATCCGGCCGTCCTCACGCTCGCTCAGGATGTCGGCGTGCCGCATGCCCCAGAGGATCTCGCCGTCGCTGTAGTCGTGCCGCGCGTGCACGGGCTGCAGCGACGTGTCGTCCGTGCCGATCACCGCCACCGTGATCTCCACCTCGTTCGCCTTCAGCGACTCCGGGCTCGTCCCGTGGAGCGGGCTGTCCTTCGTGATCGTATGCATCACCATCCACGAGCGCGTGAACGCGTGCGATCGATCGCGCACGAGCGGCAGATCGAGCATCTTGTAGAACGTCACCCCCTCCTTCGTCTTCTCCGTGCGGGTCAAGATCACGCGGACCTGCGCGTCCAGGATGAGGTTTCCGCGCTCGTTGCTGAGGCGCATCATCAACGTCGGCACGCCCTCCCACGGCGCGATCGTCACGTGCTTCGTGAACAGGATGCGCGCGCTCGACTGCGAGAACTTCGTGAAGACGAGGCCCGTCGCCACCGCCGTCACGAGCAGCCCCGCCACCGCCTCCACCACGACGAGCGAGTTCGCGAACGTCGTCGACGGGTACATCGACCCGTATCCGATCGTCCCCATCGTCTGCACGCTGAAGAAGAACGCGTCCGCGAAGCTGCCGGGCCGCGCGTTCGCGATGCCGCCCGACTCCCAGTAGAGCAGCGCGAACAGCACGTTCAGGAGCAGGAACACCGCCACGATCGCGCCGAGCGCCATCGGCCACGAGAGGCGGAGGAAGCGGAAGTAGAAGTCACGAAACTGCGCCTTCGGAACGCCGGTCACGATCACCGGCTGGACCGAAGGAGTCGGCGGTGGCTTGTGGCTCATCGGCGCTCCCGGGGACATCCCCGCGCCGTTCATACCCCTTCGGAGGGCGCCTCGGCGAGGGTGTTCTCGTCGTACGCCGCATATAGCTCCATCAGCGCCTCAATCTCGTGTCGAATCTCGTCGCCTCGCTCGGTGTCGCCCACGGACCGCGGCCGCTCGTACACCTCGATGTCGCGCACGCCCGGGATGATGTCGGCCCCGCGCTCCACCGCGTCCTCGACCGACTCGAAATGATGATGCTCCGCGAGCACCGTGCGCCCCGCGTCGAGCACCAGCGTATACCCGCGATCGCCGTACGCCTCGGAGAACGCCCCGTCGATCGTGACCGCGCGCCCCGACCGCTTCACCGGCGACTCCCCCTTCTCCGGCCGCACCGGAACATGCCCGTTGACGATGAGCCCGCGCTCCCCGTCGACTCCGAATTCCCGGAGCACCTTCGCGCAGAATCCGGCGTCGTGGAGGAGCTGGAAATAAGGGTTCTTCGTCTCCACGTGGGTTTTTTCGTCGGCGAGGAAGTGCGTCTCGAACGCGGCAGTCTTGTCCTTTCCGAAGAGGGGAGAGAGAGGCCCGCTCCAGAGGTAGTAGAAGAGGTCCAGATCCTTCTGTTCGCGGGGTCCTCGCCCTCGGAACGTCTGGTGCACCTTTACTGCGAGCGCGTCGAACAAGGCTCTTCCCGAGAGGCTTCGATCGTCCAGAGGGAACGACAGGAACCGTCCGTCCGCCGAGACAGGCACGCACCCGTGGAAGATCAGCGCCAGATCCCGCCGCGTCCACATTCCCCCGTTGCGCTCCACCCAGCTCATCTGTCGCCATAACACCGGGCTGTGCAAGAAGGCTTCGCGCAGCGCGTCCATGCACGCGCGCTCCCCCTTCGAGAGGGCGTAGGGATCGTGCCAGTCGACGGTCGGAAAGTGCTTGTCCAATAAAGGATGTGTCTTGCCGTCGAGGGTGACTGTCCACGTCTCCGGGTCCACGCGGTGCAGATGACAGCGCTTTTCCAGATCCCACTCCGGTCTTCGCTGGGCGAGCTGTCCCTCCAGCTTCAATTGAAGGATCGCCGCGGCCTTCTGCATGCGCGCGGCTAACCGCTCGTCGCGCGGCCCGTCCACCTTGCTGTGGAATCGCTCGGCCGGATCGTCGCCGTACGCCTCGCGCGCGAGCTGCTCCAGCGGCGCGAGGGGGATGCCGAAGCCCTCTTCGAGCTGCGTGAGCCGCCCGTACCGCATCGACAGCCGCACGACCGTCGCGATGAGCGCCTCGTTGCCGAGGCACGCGCCCATCCAGCTCGCGTCGTGGTTGCCCCACACGATCGCCACGCGCGGCAGCCGCATCAGGAGATCGAGCACCAGATCGAGCCGCGGCCCGCGATCGCCCAGATCGCCCGCGACCACGACCTCGTCCACGGTGAGGTTCCGCACGAACCGCGCCGCCGCGCGCACCACGTCGAGCTCGCGCCCGCTGCGGAGAAAAGGCTCGATCAGCGCGCCGAACCGCTCGTCGCGCGCGGCCTTGAGCGGCAGCGACAGAAGCTCACGGAAGAGGGGCCGCATCGCCGGTTGCAGCAGGCTCTCCACGCGCTTGTCGGTGTGATCGCGCGCGAGCTCCGACGCGACCTCCAGGAGCCACGCGAGGTGCCTCTCCACGAACGCGCGCCGCGCTTGCAAATCCGGCAAATCGGCGCGCTCGTACGTCTCGGCCGGGTAGTACACGAGCGCGAGCAGCGCGTCCTTCTCGCCCTCCGTGAGCCGATCGTAAAAGAGCCGATCCACGAGCGGCCGCAGCACGCCCGACGCGTTGTTGAGGATGTGCCGCAGCTTCTTGTGCTCGCCGTGCACGTCGCTCACCACGTGCACCGAGTCCTTCGGCAGCGCGAGCACGGCCCGGAGGTGCGCGATCTCGCTCAGGACCGCGAGCGAATCCGGGTAGCGGCGCGACAGAGCGCGCAGGAGCGGCAGGCGCGAGGCATCTTCCATGGCCGGTTCCTCCCACGTCGCGCCCCGTTCGTCACGCCCCGTCCCGCCCCGCGTGCAATCGTGGGGCCGAGTCGTGAACAGGCGATCTCTCTTGTGGCGCGGCCGAGCTTGAGATGTCATCGAACTGTGACAGTCGTCCGGTAGCGTGGAGGCCTCATGTCGGGCCTGATCGAACAGCGCAGCTCCTCTCGGCGGTACCCCCTCCACGGGGCGCTGATGGCCGCCGCGTTGCTCGGCGCGGGCGCGACAGGCTGCACCGAGGGCGAAGGCGACCGCACCGGGGAGATCGCCTCGGTGATGGCGCGCGCGGACATGCCCCTTCTGCGCACCCGGCCGGAGCTCGTGGCCGGCAAGTACGCGCTGATGGCGTCGGATCCGTACTCCTTCTATCGCGGATCGGTGCCAATCTACCTGCACGACTACCGCCTCGATCGGGACGGCGCGTGGACCACTCCGTTCATGGTGGAGGAGCCGCTGGTCCTCACGCTCGGGGACGCGCACGTGGAGAACTTCGGCACGCTGCTCTCGGCGGACGGCACCTTCGCGCTGGAGCCGAACGACTTCGACGCGGCGGACGAGGGCGTGTATCTGTGGGACGTGCGGCGCCTCGTGATCGGGGCGGCGCTCGCGGCGCGCCTCTCGAACGAGGACGACTCGGACGCTCGTGACGCGGCGGCGGCGGCGGCGCGCGACATCGCTGCATCTGCCGCGAAGGCCTATGTGGATGCGCTGGGGTCGCTCGCGGACGGCGGCCCCCGAGAGCGCCTGTCCGAGCCCGGCGACGGCCCTGTTCTGAAAGACCTGTTCGAGCGGTCGGCCTCCGGGCTGGAGGAGCGGTCGGAGCTCGCGGACCTCACGGTGATGGCCAAGGGGACCCGCATTTTCAAGCGCGGCGCGATCGACCCCACGAACCCGACGAGCCTGCTCTACGATCTGCCGGGCGCGTGCAAGACGGCCCTCCCCGAGGTGCTCGGCCGGTATCGAGAGACCTTGTCGGATCCGCCGCCGCCTTCGTTCTTCGAGATCCAGGACATGGTGCGCGAGCTCGGGAGCGGCGTCGCCAGCTTCCCGCGGGTGCGCGTGCTCGTGCTGCTGCGCGGCGACTCGGACTCTCCGGACGACGACGTCCTCCTCGAAGTGAAGGAGATCGCCGACGCGATCGGCCCGTCGCACGCGCCGTCCGACGTGCGGTTCGACTCGCTCCAGGACCGTATACAGCGCACCACGCGCGCGGCGTGGGCGACGGCGACGACGGCGCCCCTCTGGAGCACCTCTTCGATGCTCGGCTTCCCCGTGCAGGTGCGGCTCGTGAGCGGCGGGCAGAGGACGGTGCGCGTGGGTCGGCTCTTCGGAAAGCGCGGCACGCCCGAGGCGATCTCGGATCTGGCCGCGCACCTCGGGGCGCTGCTCGCGCGCGTGCACGCGTCCCCGCTCCCGGAGGGAGCCGGATCGAAGGCCGCCGATTTGTGGTCCGTGATCGGCCGCGATCCGGAGGGCTTCGTGGCCGAGCAGGCGGACGCGGGCGCCGCGGGCGCGGAGCGCGTGCTCGAGGACTACGGGCATTTCCGCGACGCGCTCGATGATCTCGGCCCCACGTTGGGCGTCGTCCCCGCGCCGGGAGACGCTCCTTCGCCGGAGCTCGCGCAGCTCTACAGCGGCATCTCCCCGTAACACAGGGCTCTTTCGATGCGCCGACTCTCCCTCGGAGCCGTCCTCGCGGCGGTGATCGTGTGTGCCCCCACAGCCTCCCGCGCCGACGAGCCACCCCCGCCGCCGGAGGCGAAAGTGCCAGTCGCGCCGGAGGCGAAGGTGCCAGTCGTGCCGGAAGCGAAGGTGCCAGTCGCGCCGGAGGCGAAGGTGCCGGTCGCGCCGGACGCCGAGCGTGAGAAGGGCCCGGCTGTGCGGCTGACGTTGCCGCCGTGGATGCCCGATGTCCGCATCCAGCCGGGGATGGATGTCGTCGCGGCCTATTCGTTCCGCATGACGCTCTCGAACGCGGCGCCGATGCAGTGGTTTCACGCCTTCGAGGTGCCGCGGGCCATCGCGTCCGCGCGCGTCTCCGCGGGGCCGGCGACCTCGGCGATCGCGGTGGAGGGCGTCTATTCGTCCAGCGAGGGCGCGCTCGTCGGCGTGGCCGGCGACAGCTTCGTGGTCCGCGTCCGCGAGGCGAGCGTGGGATACCGACTCTCGACCTGGCTCGCCGTCGACGCCGGCATCGTCCCCACGCTCGTCATCCCCACGCTGGACACGGCGATGGGCCTGCGCGCGCTCGCGGCCGCGTCGGTCGAACAACAAGGCATCCTGTCGCCCGCGGATCTCGGCCTCTCGGCGAAGGTGGCTTTTCCGAAGGGGTACGGCTTCGCGGCGGCCGCCGTCTACAACGGAGAGGGGTACACGAACCGCGAATTGAACCGCGGCAAGAACGTCGAGCTCGCGGCGCTCGTGCGCCCGTCGCCGGGCACGGCGCTGGCGCCGCTCGGGCTCTTCGCGTCGTATCAAAACGGCTCCACCGGAACAGGCCTGTCACGGGCCGACCGCGTGACGGGCGCGCTCCTCTGGGAGGGAGAGCGCGTGCGCGGCGCCGCGGCCTTCACGTACGCGTTCGGGGTGCAGGACGTGGGCGCGCGCCAGGCCGCGATCCTCGACGTCGGCGTCCGCGGAGAGCCGATCGTCCGGTGGATCCTGGCCGCGCGCGCGCAGGCCTATTTCCGTGACATGAAGTCTTCGGGCGACCGGCTCGTGCTCGTGACGGGCGCCACCGGCGTGCGGATCGCGCCGCCGCTGGAGGCGTTCGTCGCGCTGACTCGCTCCTTGCCCGGCGGCGCCGCGGCGGTGTCCTTGCCCGGCTCCGACTACTGGGAAGGGCGCACGGCCGTCCGACTCGCCTTCTGAACACCGTCGTTCGTCTTCCAGATAGCCAATCTCCGGAGAATGAAGATGCAGCCCACAGCCCCTCTCTGGTCGGTCGTCGTCGTCGTGATCTTCGCGGCGCTCTTCATCGCCTGCGCCGAGGCCCGCTCGCAAAGCGGCGGCTCCGGAGGGTCCGGCGGCTCCGGCGGCTCCGGCGGCGCGGGCGGACAGACCACCACGGAGAGCACCGCGACGAGCGGCGCGGGCGGACAGACCACCACGACCGGACAGGGGGGTACGGCCGCGCTCCCGCTCGTCATCAACGAGATCGGCGCGACGGGCGACGAATTCGTGGAGATCGTGAACACGTCGAGCGGCGTCGTCTCGCTCGACGGCCTCGCGCTCGCGGACACCGACACGACGAACGGCGGCCCCAAGACGGCGGACGCCGCGCGCTTCCCGAAGGACGCGGAGATGAAGCCTGGTGAGCACCTCGTGGTGCTGTGTGGCCAATCGGCGAACGACGGAGTCGGCCCGCACGACAAATGCGGCAATAACGGCCCCGATACTTGCTATTACGCGACGTGGAGCGTCAGCGCGAAGAACGGAGAGAGCGTGTACCTCCTCGGCGCGGACGACGCGATCCTGGAAGAGGCCGAATACCCCGCCGACGCCGTCCCGAGCGGCGACACCTGGGGCCGATTCCCCGACGCGACCGGCGATTTCGCGGACACGTCGTCGACGCCGGGCGACGCCAACAAGCAACCTTGAAGTGCCCACCCCCGGTCCGTGCTCGGCCTACGGCCTGCGCGCGGCCCGCCCCGCCCAAATCTCTCGCTTCGCTCGTTCAGGGCGGGGAGCCTTCATCGGGGCTTGTTACCTGGCTTGGGCAACAGGCCCTCTCGATCCGCGGCCTCTCGGATCGCATCGAACTCGGTGGTACGGAATTCGGCGAACCCGGTGATGTCGAGCACCTCGCCGATGCGGCCCGCGTCGAGGTCCCGCTGCGGCTCGAACCGCAGGAGCGCCCCTTTGAGCGCGTCGACATCGGCCTTCGGCAACGTGGGAGAGGCCACGAGCGCGTCCTGCGGCACCCGGCCGGTGACGACCAGCACCCGGAGCTGACCGACCGCGATCCCCTGGTTGCGCGCCGTCAGGAAGGCACCTGAATACACCGCCGCGGCGTCGCACTTCCCGGCCAGCAGATCGCGCATCGCGGCCACGTGATCGCCGCTCACGATCGACTTCATGTCCCTGTCCGGCGTGAGCCCGTTCTTCCGCATCCAGATGCGCGGCAGGAGGAAGCCGGTCGTGGAGGCCTTGTCGACGTAGCAGATCGTGTGATTGTGCAGGTCGGAGGCCTGCGAGATGTTCCCGTCGTCGCGCACGAGCAGGTACCCATCGCTCGCCCGCGACCCGTCGAAGAGCCGCACCGCGAGCGGCTGAAGCCGGGGCTCCCCCGCGAGCGACCGCACGAACAGGAGCGGCGGCATCAGCGCGAAGTCCGCGCGCCCTTCCGAGATCATCTCCCCGGTGTGATCGTACGTGTCCGCGAGGATCAGCTCGATGGGACGCCCCACCTGCCCGCCGAGCCACGTCACGAACGGAGTCAGCTCTCTCTTGAGCACCCCCGCCTCGACCGTCGGCGCCACCACGAACCGCAACGCCGGCCCGGATGGCCCCGCCGCTGTTGCGGTCGGAACACCGGAGCTCGAAGACCCGGAGCCCTGTCCACGCAGCGCGATCGCCACGAAAACAAGCACGAACACGACACCGAAGACCGCGACGAGCCACGTGCGAGAGCCCGAATTGGCCCCTGTCGCGACGGCCGTGCCCGCCTTCGAGGCGCCGAGTCCCGGGTCCGACTTCGAGGTGCCGAGTCCCGGGTCCGACTTCGAGGTGCCGAGTCCCGGGTCCGACTTCGAGGTGCCGAGTCCCGGGTCCGACTTCGAGGTGCCCTGTTCCGCGGGGCGCTCGGCTTCGTCGGCGGCGCCCGCGGCGGCGTCGCTCTCTTCGTTCACGTCCGCGGGCGGGTGCGGCGTCGCGGGGCGCGCGTCGATCAACGTGGCGTCGCCGCGATCGCGGCCGGTAGGCGTGCGCGTGAACGGCGTCAGCGAGCGCGCGCGCGTCGCGGCTTCACGACGGGGCGGCGTCTGCGAGTCGTGCCGGCGCTCGACCACCGTCGCCGCGCCGTCCGCGACGCGATCCACGGGGCCGGGCGTCGACGTCTCCGGCTGCACCAGCGCGGCCCGCAGCGCGTGCGGCTCCGGCTGCGCGCCCGTCTTCGCCGCCTCTAGCAGCGCGCGCTCCCGCTCTTCGAGGCGCGCCCCGAGCAGCTCCGTCATCGTGCTCACGAGATCGTCGCGCGACGCGCGGAAGCCGCTCTCTTCCATCACGCGGACGAGCTCGCGCCGGAACGCGTCCGCCGTCTGGAACCGCTGCTCCACGTCGGTCGCGAGCGCCTTCTTCAGCACGCCGTCGAGCGCCGCCGGCAGCTCCGGTCGCACGCTCGTGGCCGCGCGCACGTCGCCGCTCACGATCGCGTGCATCGTCGCGTACTCGGTCTCGCGCTTGAAGAGCCGCGTCCCCGTGAACAGCTCCCAGCTCACGATGCCGAGCGCGAACACGTCGCTGCGCCGATCCACGTCGCCGCCCGCGCACTGCTCCGGCGACATGTACCCTTGCTTGCCCTTCACGGAGCCCGCGCGCGTCGCGTCGATCGCAAAGGTGGCCTTCGCGATCCCGAAGTCGAGCAGCTTCACCTCGCCGCTCGGCCCGAGCATCAGGTTGTGCGGCGAGATGTCGCGGTGCACGAGCCCGAGCGGCTCCCCCGTCGGCGATCGCAGCTCGTGCGCCGCGTGCGCGCCCCGGCACGCCTGCTCGGCGATCGCGAGCGCAGCGTTCGGCGGGATCTTCACCTCGGCGTGCGCGGCCGCGGTGAGCAGCTCGCTCGCGGAGCACCCGGCCACGTACTCCATCACGAGGAAGTAGCCCTCCTCGTCCTCCCCGATGCCGTGGATCTGCACGACGTTCGGGTGCGTGAGCCGCGCGACGAAGCGCCCCTCCGACACGAACATGTCGACGATGTCCGGATCGCGCGCGAGGTGCGCGAGCAGCCGCTTCACGACGATGAAGCGCTCCATCCCCGCGGTGCCGATCTCGCGAGCGAGCCAGATGTCGGCCATGCCGCCGGTGGCGAGCCTCGTGAGCGGCTCGATGCGCGAGGCGCGCTCGCTCGGTTCGCGGGACTCTCTGACCATCGTGGATCGGATGCACGATGGTATCAGACGCGCGGCGCCGGGCCTCTTTCCGTGCACATCGCCGCGAAATTGACCTGCGTGGAGCGGCGAGCGCCCGCGGCCCCACGCGCGGCCCGAGACCCGGAGTACCCGAAACGAGGCACTGACGAAAGCCGAGGTCGGAGCCACTTAATCAGGACCCGATGTCAAAGATAAACTGGCTGTCTCATGGGCACTGTCTGCTTGTCACGATAGGCCTCTTCGTCCCGGTGGCCGCAGCCGGGTGCGAGCCGCCCACCGACTCGGACCCCACGGAAGATGTCGAGTCTGCCGAACTGGCCATCGGCGCTGCGTGCGCCCGCGCGCACGAGGCGAAGCGCCTTTATCGAGAGGAGACGTTCGGCGGAAACGGCCGCACGTGCCTCACGTGCCACGGCGACGCGACTGGCACGTTGAACCCGTCGGACGTGCAGGCGCGCTTCGCGGCGAACCCGAACGACCCGCTGTTCGAGCACGACGGGCTGGACACCTTCGACGGACAGGGCACGACGCGCATCCTGGCGAACGCGACCATCCTCGTGCCGATCAAGCTCCCACCGAACATCCAGCTCGCGGACGACCCCACGGCGACGAAGATCTTCGTGCAGCGCGGAGTCCCCACCACGAAGAACTCCCCTGCTCTGGACCCGGTCATCATGTACGACGGCCGCGCGGCGAGCCTCACGGGGCAGGCGAAGGGCGCCATTTTCGGCCACGCGCAGGCGACGATCCAGCCGACGGCGGATCAGCTCCAGATGATCTCGGAGCACGAGAAGAGCTCGTCTTTCTTCTCGTCGTGGGACCTGCGCAATTTCGCCGACGGAGGCCCGCCGCCCGCGATGCCGTCCGGCAACTCCCCCTCTCAGATGCGCGGGCGGAAGTTCTTCGTGGACACGCCGGTGCCGTTCGCGCTGAACGCGCAGAGCTCACGACAGGGCCTGTGCGCGCAGTGCCACTCCGGCCCTCTCTTGAACCAGACGAACGGCCTCGGCCACTTGCCGCTGCCGCCTTTCCCCACGGCGCCGGCGCAGACGAGCTGTTCCCAGCCTGCGACGGGGGGCAACCCGGTGCCGGCCGGAGAGCGCTTCTCGACCGCGCTCGTGTCGGAGCTGAACGAGGCGCAGACTCCCACGTTCAATTTCCTCCTCAAGCTCCCGAGCGGCGACACGGTGCCGCTGCCCCCGATGGCGGATCCGGGGCGCGCGCTCGTGACCGGCAATTTCAAGGGTTTCCCGGCGGTGGACGGCGATCTCTTCAAGTTCAAGATCCCTATCCTGCGGGGCGTGAAGAAGACGGCTCCGTACTTCCACGACAACTCGGCGAAGACGCTCGAGGAGGTCGTGGCGCACTACGCGACGTTCTTCCAGCTCGCCACCGACTGCAACATCGACGGCGATCCGCCGCTGATCCTGACAGCGCAGGACCAGGCCGACATCGTCGCTTACTTGAAGTTGCTCTGAGGGGGCCTGGTTCCGGTGCGTGGATTCGAACCACGATTAGAGGATTCAAAGTCCTCCGTCCTGCCCTTGGACGACACCGGAGCGCTCGGTCACGGCACGGGGCCGGACGAGGGGCGCGCAGCATAGCCGCAGCGCGGCGGATTGCCAAGACGCGTCAGCGGATCCACGCGAGCGTCTGCTGGTTCAGCGCGACGAGCCGGCCGTCCGGCGTCCACAGCTCGCGCATCTCCACCATGTAGCCGTCCTGGTCGGCGACGATTTTTCCGCGGTAACAGAGGGGGATCGTCGGATCCAGCGGCGCGCTCGGCGGCAGGTACTGCAGGCCGAACGCGACCGTCCCCATCGCGCGCGGGGCCGTCTGCGTCGCGAGCGCCGCGGGCCACCACGCGTCCGCGAGGGCCACGATCTCCGGCGCGCCGAGCGTCGCGGGCGCGCGCTTGAGGCGGATCCACCCGGCCGCGATCGGCTCCTTCGCGCCGGAGTACGGGATGCCTTCGGTGAGGCGGAATTCGAGGTACTTCGAGAACGCAGGCACGAACGGCGCGTCGCTCACGGGGACGACCGGCACCTCCCCCCATGGGGACGTGACGGGCGACGGGAGATACTGCGCGGGCGCCTCCGCCGCGGCGCGCTTCTTCGCGAAGATGGCGGACCCGCGCACGACGCCCTGTCCGTTCTGCCGCACCGTCGCGTTGAACGCGGAGAGGCCGCTGCCCCGGCGCAGCTCCGTGATCTCGATCTCCGCGTCGCCCGCGAGCACCGGCCCGGCGATCTCCCCGTTGAACGAGCGCATCACGCGGTCCTCTTCAGGCTCGCACGCCGAGAGCGCCCGCGTGACGGCCGCCAGCACGAGCCCCCCGAACGCCCCGCGCCCTTGCTGCCACCCGTCCGGCACGCTCCAGACGAACCGCCCCGGCCCGGTTTGCCGCGGAGAAGAGCCGAGGACGAGATCGTCTGTCGTGAAAGGAGGGGAGTCGGTCATGGTCAGTGAGCGGTGCTATAGGCGACCGCTCACGACCCGACCAGAGGTGAATTTGCGTGCCCACCCCCGGCCGCGCTACGCGCGTCCGCCCCTCCCAAATCGCTCACTTCGTTCGCGAAGGGAGGGGGACGTCACTTGGTCTTGGGTGGGATCTCAGAGCTTGGAGATATCGAGCTTCACGATGGAGCCCTCTTTCGCGGCGCTCGCGGAGGGACCCTCGTTGACCCAGACCAGGAAGTTGTTCTTCGCGAGGAGCGCGCCCGGGTTGCGCTGGTTCGCGGCGAGCGGCGTCACCGGATCCGTCGCGGCCGCCGTCTTCGCCTTGTAGACGATGGTGCCGTCTCCGCGGTTCGCGATGAAGACGTTGCCGCCATAGATCACGATGCCGTTCGGCGCCGAGAGGCCGTCCGCGAACACCCGCGCAGGGTCCGGCGTCGCCGTGTTCGCGTTCGTGATGCGCCACACCTTGCCGTCGCCGATCGTCGCGAAATAGAGGGCGTTCTCCTCCGCGTCGAGCGCGATCGCGCGCGGGGCCGCGAGCGGAGCGCCGCCGTCCACCGCGAACGCGAGCTTCGTCGGGCCCTGCACCGCGTGCTGGATGCGCGCCACCGAGCCGTTGTTGAGGTCGAACGTGCCCTCGTTCGTCCAGTAAACGTAGGTGTTGTCCGCGACCATGCGCGCAGGATACGCATTGTCTTGCGCGAGCTCCTGGACGCCGTTCACGTCGAACGTGAGGCCGTCCGCCGCCATCGTCGCGGTGAAGATGCGGCCCGGATCCGCGAACTCCGTCCAGAACAGCTTCGTCGTGGTCGCGTCTTCGAAGATCGCGAGGCCGTCCGGCTGCGCGAGGCCCGTCGCGAGCTGCACGAGCTGCTCGCCCGCGGCCGGCTTCTGCGCGAGGAACATGTTCACCGAGCCGAGCCCGTTCGCCGCCGTCCAGAACAGCGCCTTCTCCGTCGCGATGATGTCGCGCGGCGGATCCGCGGAGTCGATCGAGATGACCTTTCCGCCGCCGAGGCTCGCGCCGCGGATGGTGCTGTTTCCGCCGTTGGTCCAGTAAGCGAAGGTGTCGTTCGCCGAGGTGGTGAGCAGCGCCACCGCGATCGGGTGATCCTGCGCGCCCGCGATCGACGTCGGCGTCGCGTTCACCGAGCTCCCGGGGCCGATCGCCGACCACTCACCGCACGTGGAGTACGTGACGTCCTTCTGCGGGCAGCCGTCGCTCACGGGCGCCTGCACGATCTGGAGGACCTTCGGCGCGGCGTTCGGAGCGCCCACCAGATCGAGCTGCTTGCACACGCCCTTCGGCAGCTTGACGTGCGTCTTCGGGCCGTCGAGCTTCCAGCCGGTGGAGAGCTCGTCCGCCACGGAGTCGTTGACGCGATCCAGCACGATGAAGCAGCCGACGCCGTTGCAGATGCCGTCCGACTCCACGCCGAGCGCGAGGTTGAGCTTGGAGTAGCCGAGCTTCGACGGGATCGGGAACGAGCAGCTCCCCGGGTCGAGCAGGGCCGTGTCGATGAGCTCCGCCGTCTCGAAGCATTTCACGACGTCGAAGCAGATGCCCTTCGCCGGGTCCGAGCTGCCGCCGAACACCGATTTGGGGTCGTAATCAGGCAGCGTGGTGGAGTCGACCTTGCTGTCCTGGCAGACGCCCGCGATGCACGTCTGTCCCTCCGCGCAGTCCGAGGGCTTCAGGTTGCCGTCGTTGTCGAACGGGATATCGTCGTTCTTGCAGAGGAACTGGATCGGGATATCGAGCATCGCGACGCGGTCCGACGGGATCGTGGTCACGACCTCCCGCACGACGCGGACCGGGCCGTCCTTTCCGCCGGAGCGGACGCCGACCTCGATGCGGATCGTGTTCGTCGGATCGTCCGGCGCGACGAGGCCGAGCGTGCTCGGCAGCACGATACGAGCCTTGTCGTCGGGGCTGCCGGGGACCGGACCCTCGTACTGGAACTTCAGCTCTCCTTCATTGAAGACCTGAATCCGAAGCTTGTTGAAGTCCTTCGGAGGGGCCATGTCCGTCTTGACGATCAGGACGATCTCCCCGAGGGGCGGGGCGTTGCAGCCCGCAGAGATCGTGGGGATCGCGGCCACGGCGAGCGCCGCCGCGGCAAGGTGCCATTTCCTCATTGCGTGCCTCCGAACCGGAACCCGAGATTGACGCGTCCACCACCGAAGTTGCCGTCGATCGGAGTCGCCTTCGGAGGCTGGAACAGGAGCGCTCCGCTGACGGCCGCGCCCGCGAGGACGGCCGCGCCGCCCGCGATCCAGAGGATGGTCGCCGTCGAGTCCACCGGGAGCGGATTCAAGGTCACGTCGACCCGGCGAGGCTGGTTGTCTTGAATGACCACCTCGGACTGGTAAGCGGCCATTCCGGAGGCCGTCACCTTGAGCGTGTGGCCGCCGCTCGGCACCGCGCCCTCCCACTTCCCGCGGCCGATCACCTTGCCGTCGAGCGTGATGACGTCGTTCACGCCGGCGTTCACGAGGAGGCGACCGCGGTGGATCTCCTTCTCGAGCCGCACGTCCACCGCGACGGCGCCGCCGCCCGGGACCTGCTTGTTCACGACGGAGTCTTTGTAACCCTTCTTCTTGACGGTGATCTTGCGGACCCCGACGTCGACGAAGATGGTGCCCTTGAGCGGGGTGATGCCGATCTTCTCCTCGTCGACGAACACCTCCGCGTCGGCCTCGTCGACCGAGAGCTTCAGCTCGCTGACGAAGGCCTCCACGGTCTTCACGATGTCGGCGGCCTGCGCCTTGTCGTCGGCGGTGAGGATCGCCGCGCCGTCCTCCAGGTAGCGGCGGATCGTCGCCAGCATCTTGGAGTACTTGCGGAGGTTCTTCTGGCAGACGGCGATGTTGAAGAGGAGGCGCGGATCCGACGAGAGCTCGTACGCGCGCTGGAATTTCGAGATCGCGCTCGCGTAGTCCTTGTCGCCGTAGAGGATCCTCCCGCCCTCGTACTCGGCCTTCGCGAGGCCGCTGAGCGACTCCGAGAGCGGCTTCGCCGGCTGCGCGGGCGTCGTCTGCGGCGCGGCAGAAGGCGCCGCCGTCGTCGCGGGCGCCGCGGTCGTCGCGGGCGGTGCGGGGGTGGCGGCGGGCGCAGCAGTCGCGTTCGCGGTGGCTGCTGGTTTGGCGGCGGGAGCGGGCTGGGCAGCGGAGTGCGCTGCGCCGAGCCCGACCACGACCATGCTTAGTGCGGCGATGCCGAGCGTGCGTTGTCGCATGACAGGATGGTGGGATTCCAACCCAACCGGCCGCGAATAACAACAAGAAGCGTGCGCGTCGGCGCGCGATCAAGCTCGCTGCCTCCGCGGTGCGATGCGCGCGAGTCCGCCGAGCGGCGCGCTACTTGATGTCGATGTCGAGCGGGTTCTTCTTCGGCGTCGGCGTCGGGGCGGGCGTCGGCGTGGGAGCAGGCGCCGCTTGAGTCTGCGCAGGAGGCGGCGCTTGCGTCTGCGCGGGAGGCGGCGCTTGCGTCTGCGCGGGCGCTGTCACGGGAGGCTGCGCGGCGGCGCTCGCGGTGGCCGACGCCGTCGGCTTCGCGGTCGGCTTCGGGGAAGGATCGTTGTACGGCGCGGGCACGACCAGCGGCGTGATCGATGGCTGTGCGGCCTGCGTCGCGGGCGGCAGCGGCGCGCTCGTCGGGGCCGCGGTCGCGGAGGTCGCGGCGGTGTCGCTCGCGGTGTTCGCGGTGGCGGACGGGCGCGACGTCGCGACGAGGATCCCCATCACCGTGGCCGCGCCGAGGATCAGCGCGCCGGCGGCGATGCCGATCGTCTTCATCTTCGAGCCGCCGTTACCCGTCGTGGTGCCGCCGTTCCACGAGGAGCCGCTGCGCGTGCCGCCCATGCTGCCGCGGGTCGCGCGGAGCGCCGCGGGGCTGAGCGTCGTCGATCCTGCGCCGCCGGCCGATTTCTCGATCGTGCGGAGCGCGCGCTCGGCGGAGCCGATCCCGTCGTCGTTCGCGAACTCCGCGATGGTCGCGGCGAGCTCGCCCACGTTCTGGAAGCGCTCGGCGCGATCGCGCTTGAGGCAGCGGAGGATCGCCTGTTCGAGCGGCTGCGGGATGTCGGGGCGCAGCGACGTGGGCGGCGGCGGCTCTTCGCTCGCGACCTTGAGGATGAGCTCCGGGAAGGTCTGCGCCTCGTACGGGACGCGCTTCGTGAGGAGCTGGTAGAGGATCGCGCCCATCGAGTAGATGTCGGAGCGCGCGTCGACGTCGCGGGACGAGCGCATCTGCTCGACCGACATGTAAAGAGGCGAGCCGAGCACCGCCTCCGTCCGCGTGAGCGCCATGCCCTCGGCCGCGTCCGCGTCCGCGCCGTCCTTCGAGATGCCGAAGTCGAGGACCTTGACCATCTTCGAGCCGTCCGACGACTCGGTCAAAAAGAGGTTCGACGGCTTGAGATCGCGGTGGACGATGCCCTGCGAGTGCGCCTCCGCCATGGCCTCGCAGACCTGGAGGACGAAGCCGACGGCCTCGTGGATCGGCAGGTTTTCCCCGGGGGGGAGCGATTTGACGACCTGCTGGAGATCCTGTCCGCTCAGGTACTCCATCACCATGAAGGGCTGTCCGCCCTCCATCTCGCCGACGTCGATGACGCGGCCGATGTGCTCGTTCTTGAGCCTCGACGCGAGCTGCGCCTCTCGCAAAAAGCGCCCCTTCACCTCGCGCGTGGCGCGGCCGGTGAGGAACTTGATCGCGTAGCGCTGCTGGAGGTGGAGGTGCCGCGCGGCGACCACGACGCCCATGGCGCCCTGACCGAGGACGCGCTCGACCTTGTATTTGTCGGCGAGCACATCGCCTTCGGCGACGGGGACGTTCGTGTCGGCGAGCTGGGAGCTCAAGGGAAGGCGAGCATACCCGATCCCCGCGCGGTCACCAAAGGAGTGATCGGGGCCGCCCGCGATCCGACCCACCGTCCGATTGCGGCTAAGCCAGCGGCCAGCATAGGATGCGCGACATGACGGCTAAGCACGCCTGGCTCACTGCGGCGCCCATCGGCATCCTCGCGGCGCTCAGTGCCTCCCCGGCCCTCGCGCAGGACGCGAACACGCAGATCCAGAACAACATCGCGCTCGATCAGTTCGATCCGTCCCCGGCCGGCGATCAGTTCTTCGGTCTCCCTTCTCCGTTCGCGCACGGCCGAGTGGAGCCCCGGGCCTTCGTCGCGGCGGACTACGCGGACTCGCCGCTGCGCATCTCCGGAGGAGGGACGAGCTCGTCGATCGTGAGCGCGCAGATGTTCCTCCACGTGGCGGCGTCGCTGGCGCTCTTCGACCGCGCGCTGCTCAGCGTCTCGCTCCCGATCGCGATCTTGCAGAACGGCGACGCGCTCACGATCGGCACCTCGACGGTCCCGGCGCCCGCGTCCGCTTCGCTCGGCGATCTTCGCATCGGCGCGCGCGTGCGCATCGTCGGGGAGGACGACGGGGTCGCGCAGCTCGGCGTCGGAGGGTACGTGTACGCGCCGACCGGCGCGCTCGACGGGAACGGATCGTACACGGGCGACGGCTCCACGCGCGTCGCGCCGCACCTGATCTTCGGCGGCCGCTACAAGGTCTCGTCGGCGCTCTCGTTCGTGTACACGGCGATGGGCGGCATCCAGATCCGCAGCTCGAAGAACCCGACGCAGGTGACGTACGGCGCGGGCTTCGCGGCGCTGCTCGCGAAGGAGACGCTGCAGATCGGTCCGGAGTTTTACGCCGCGACGCCGATCCAACCAGGCAACTTCACGCTCAGCGCGGACGAGAAGATCTCGCTCAACAGCGACACGAACGCGGAGCTCCTGATCGGCGCGAAATGGCGCTTTTACGAGGGGCTCTCGATCGGCGCGGCGGGCGGGCCCGGCCTCTCGAAGGCGATCGGCACGCCGTCGTTCCGCGTGACCGGCATGATCGCGTGGGCGCCCGTCGCGAAGTCGAGCGCCGTCACCGAAGAGGACACCGACGACTCCGACAAGGACGGCATCAGCGACGCGACCGACGCGTGCCCGTACGCCGCCGGCGCCGCGAACCCGAACGCGAAGAAGCACGGATGCCCGGTGCTCGACGACGACGACGACGGCATCGCGAACGACGAGGATCTGTGCCCGAACGACTACGCGAAGCCGAGCGAGGCCTCGGAGCGCAAGGGCTGCCCCGCGCCGCCTCCGCCGCCCGACACGGACGCGGACACGATCCCCGACACGAAGGACGCGTGCCCGAAGGAGGCCGGTCCGATCAGCCAGGACCCCGCGAAGAACGGCTGCCCGCCGCCTCCGAACCCGGACGTCGACGGCGACGGCGTGATGGACGTGGAGGACGCGTGCCTCGGCGAGCGCGGCGTGAAATCGTCCGATCCGAAGGCGAACGGCTGCAAGACGCTGGTGCGCACGGGCGACAAGCAGATCACGTTGCTCCAGTCGATCGAGTTCCGCGTCGCGAAGAAGGACCTGCCGCCGATCGAGGCGGCGTCGGAGCCGGTGCTCGCGCAGGTGAAGGAGGTGCTCGCGGAGCGCCCCGACATCGCGAAGATCGAGATCGGCGCGTACACCGACGACCAGGGCAAGGAGGCCTTCAACGTGAAGCAGAGCCAGGCCCGCGCCGACGCGGTGAAGAAGTGGCTCGTCGATCACGGCGTCGCGGAGTCGCGCCTCGTCGCGAAGGGCTACGGCCCCGCGAAGCCCGTCGCGAGCAACAAGACGAAGGAAGGGCGCGCGAAGAACAAGCGCGTCGAGGTCCTCATCGTCGAGAAGAAGTAAAACGATTCACTGATTGCGCTTGATCACGTGGAAGCCGAAGTCGGTCTCCACGACGTCGCTGATCTCGTTCACCTTCAGCTTGAAGGCGGCGTCCGCGAACGGCTTCACCATCGCCTCGCGCTTGAACTTGCCGAGGTTGCCCAGGCGATCCGCGGCGCCGGGCTCGTCGGAGTACGCCTTCACGAGCGCGGTGAAATCGTCGCCCTTCTTCGCCTTCGCGAGCGCCTCCTCCGCGCGCTTCTTCGCGTCCGCCTTCGATCGCGTGATCGTCTTCGCCGCGCCCTTCGCGCCCTTGTACGCGACGAGCAGGTGCTGCGCGGCGATCGTCTCGGGCTCCGCCTCCGCGGCAGGCGGCTGCGGCTGCACGGGCTGATCCGCCATCGCGGACGGCGACAGCGGCGCGAGGCCGCTCGGCGCGGGCGCGGCGCTCGTCGCGGCGGCGGCAGAGGTCGCGGCGGTCGCGGTCGCGCCGGAGCTCGGCGCCGGGGCCGGATCGCACGCGGCGATGAACAGAGGGACGAGGACGAGGACCAGGTGCTTTGCGCGTCGCATGGCGCGACGGTGCCGAAACTCCCGCGCTCCGGCAAGCCCGCGCTGCGCGATCGATCGCGTTCACCCGCGGCGGGACGAGGCGCGCGCCGCCGCTCGACAGCGGGAGTCCGTGCCAACAAGAAAAGGCACCCTCCTGTCAAGCGCCTCGTGTGTCACATCTCCATAAGCCGCGGAGGGCGATTCCAAGGCGCGCCGTGCGCGCACCTGCAAACGCAGCGCCGCCCAGCGCCCCTCACCCCCGGATCGAGAGAAGCGCGAACCTGCTTGTTTTCAAGGCTTTCGTATGCCCGGCGCGCCTTGCCGGAATCCGCGGAAGGACGATTCCACCCATTGTGTAGACTTGCAGTCAGGCAAATAGGCGACCATAGCGCACCTTTTTCGAAGAGGCACGCAAGTCTTGCTTTACCTCCGTCCGAGGGCTCTGCGAGCATGTGCTCATGCGGTCTACAAGCCTATGGAAGGCCCTCCTCATCGGGTCGGCCGTCGTCATCCCCGTGTCCGTCACGGCTGGATGCGACGGCGGCTCCGGCGATGAGTGCCAGTCTGCACGCACTTACTTCGAACAAAATGTCTGGGGCACGTTCATGGGCACCAAGTGCGCCAAGTGCCATACACCGGACGGTGTCGCGGTGGCCGAGAAGGGGGCGAAGTTCGTCCTCCAGCCCTCGTCCTACCCCGGATTCCTCGACGCGAACCTGAAGATGATCGAAGACATCTCTCGCGTGGATGTCGATGGAAAGCCGATCATCCTCGTCAAGCCCATCGGCGGCGACAGCCACGGCGGCGGCAAGGTCCTCGAGGACGGCAGCGAGGATTACGCCGCTCTCCAGGCCCTCGTCGACAAGATCAAGAACCCGCCGAGCTGCAATGACACGACGGTCCAATCGATCGACGGCGTCACGCTGATGACGCCCGCGGACACGTTCCGCAAGGCCGCCATCAACCTCGCCGGGCGCCTCCCCACGGCCGACGAAGAGAAGAAGGTCACGACCGACGACGCGCTGGTCGCCGGGCTCGACGGCCTCATGAAAGAGGAGATCTTCCTCGAGCGCATGCGGGAGATGTTCAATGACTCCTTCCTCACCGACCGGTGGGATCGAGGCGGCGACGCTCTCTACATCATCAGCGAGGACGACTTCCCCAAGATCAAGGAGATCCGGGACAGCGGCGATTACTCGAACGCCCAGAAGCGCGCCATCTCCAGGGCGATCGCGCGGGAGCCGCTCAACCTCATCGCGCACGTCATCAAGGAGGACAAGCCGTTCACCGAGATCCTGACCGCGCCGTACGTCGTGGCCAATCCCTTCAACGGGCTTGTCTACGGCGCCACCGGCTTCAAGGATCCGGCGGACGAGAACGAGTTCCAGGAGCTGCAGCTCCAGACGTACTCGGACACCGGCAGCGTCGCCGTCCCGCACGCGGGCGTGCTGACGACTCCGGCCTTCCTGAGCCGCTGGCCGACCACGCCGACGAACCGCAGCCGCGGCCGCGCGCGCCAGGTCTACAAGAGCTTCCTCGCGTTCAACGTGCTCAAGATCTCCGAGCGCCCGATCGACGCCTCGAAGATC
>JAXLYM010000015.1:0-237427 GCA_046351455.1 Polyangiaceae bacterium | reverse complement strand
CGTCGGGCCGCTTGGTGAGGAAGAGGTTGGCCGGCTTCAGATCGCGGTGCACGATGCCGAGCGCGTGCGCCTCCGCGAGCCCCTCGCACGCCTGAAGCACGTACTCGAGCGCGTCGCCGATGGGGATCGTCCCGCGCGCGTCGAGCGCCGTCTCGAGATCGCCGCCGCGGAGCAGCTCGAACACGATGAAGGGCTCGCCGCTGTCGAGCGTGCCGACGTCCATCACGCGCGCGATGTGCTCGCCGCGGAGCCGAGCGGCCGCGCGCCCCTCGCGCAGGACGCGCGCCGCGAGATCGCGCCCCATGAGCGCCCGCGCGAACGGGATCTTGATCGCCACGGCCTCGCCGAGGTGGACGTGCCGCGCCGCGACGACGACGCCCATCCCGCCGCGGCCGAGCACGCGCTCGATCCGGTAGCGCCCGGCGATGGTGTCCCCGACGGCGATCGGCACGTCCATGATCGGAGCCGAGCGTGCGCAACCTACGGTAGGGGTGTCAAGGCCCATTCACGCGCCCTCTGTAGCTCCTCCGCGCGGCAAGGATCGCCGCTGCCGCGCCGCCCTGAAACGGACCACCGGCCGATTCATGGAGCGACGCGTTCCCGCCGGGGCCTTGTCCGTTCGTTCACAGCGGTCGGCGCGCCTTCGCGAAATCGAGCTGATTTGCAGGCGATCGCGATCGTGGCCGAGGTGGCGCGCCGGCTGCAAAGGGGCCCGCCACGCCGCGGACGGCGGGAGCGAGCGGTCGCGATGGCGCGGCCCGGCCCCTCGCGCGGCCTTCAACGGAACGGAGAATTGTTCATGAACGCACTTCGCACGCTTGGAATCGCCTCGATCGTCGCCGGCTCTTTCTCGCTCGTCGCGTGCAGCGGCGGCGGCATCGAGAGCAAGTCCCCCGAGGAGCGCGTGGACGCCGTGCAGAGCGCGATCAAGAGCCCGAGCGGCACCGTGGACGCGACGAGCGTGGGCCTCGTGCTCGAGGGATCGCAGTCGATCGAGCTCTACGGATCGATGCAGTTCATCAACGAGATCTTCGGCTCCAAGATCGACGCGAAGTGTGTGAGCGGCAGCGCGACAGAGGGCTCGGCCGACGTGAGCTGCATGACCGGCGGCAAGGCGACCGGCCAGATCAGCTTCAAGGGCACGGTGGCCACGAGCGCGGCGTCGACCGACGTGACGTTCGAGATGACGCTCTCGAGCGTGTGTCAGGACGGCAAGTGTCTGGACGGCTCGTTGGCCGCGGCGATCAGCGTGAGCGAAGGCAGCACCAAGACCACGGTGCAGGGCTCGTTCGACATGACGAGCGGCGGCGTCACCAAGCACGGCGACTGGGGCACCATGGTGTCGACCGGCCAGGGCACGGGCTCGGTGCAGATCGTGACGTTCGACGACGCCGGCAACTCGTACGTGCTCAGCGCGAGCGCCTCGGTGGACGGCACGGGCGAGGTCACGATCAAGGGCGCGAACGGCGAGTTCTCCTGCTCGTACGACGGCGGCGGAGAGAAGGGCTCCTGCACCGGAGCCGGCACCTTCAAGTGAGCTGATCGCGTCGCTCCCCGATCGCGAAACGAAGCGAACGGGGAGTGAAACGAGGGGGCAGCGCCCCCTTGTAAATCCGGCCAGCAGCTCCAGCCAGCATGTGACGTTGCCCACCCCCGGTCGCGCGTTCGCGCAGCCCCTCTAATCCGCTCACTTTATTCGCGGAGGGAGGGGAGCGTTACGTGTTCGCTGGAGCCGCACAAAAGCGAGCGACGCCTTGGGCGCGCATCTCTCCACGATCTCGAAAGCGCTTATTTTTTGAGGGCCGTACGGGTTCGGCAGGACATCGGCCGCGGCCGTGCTCGTCGCCGTCGGCTTGGTGGCGGGCCTCTTCGCGGAGGTGGTCGCGGGGGGCTTCGCGCTCGACGTGGCGAGCGGCGTCGCGCTCGGCGTCGGGGGGCCGTCGCTGCGGGCGGATCGCTGGACGCTGCGACGGCTGTGCGCGGTGATCGAGGGCGTTGTTCCGGAGGGGAGCGCCGCTTCGCTCGTGTTCGCGGGCGCGATCTCGGTCCCCGAAGATCCTGTCCACCGGCCGACGCCGATCGCCGCGAGCGCGCCGACGAGCAGCGCTCCGATCGCGCCGAGGATCCGCAACGTGCGGCTCGGACGCGTCGGGAGCACCGACGACGCGGGCTCGCGACCGAGCTGCGAGAGGCCGCTCCCGTCGAGCGTGGAGGCGGAGGGCATCGCGTCGCGGTGACCGGGCGCCATCGTCGCGATCGGCGTCGTCGCGATGGAGGTGCGCACCGGGCCCGTGGAGCTGTCGGCGTCGCGCGGGGCAGCCTCGATCGCGGGCGTCGCGGCGCCGCGCGGGGCCGCACCGAAGCGCGCGTCTCCTGCGGGCGGCGCGTCGATCACGGTCGCTGCCAGGCCCTCGCGGCGCTGCGGCATCGGGACCGTCGGGCGCGCGGACGCCGGCCCCACGTCGGCGGCGACGCGCTCCTGAATGAGCCTGCGGCGCTCGGAGAGGGGCGACTCGAACAAGCCCTGCACGAACGCGCCGACCTCCTCCGCGGACGCGATCATGTCGGCGCGCTTCGCGGCGATCTCGAGCGCGGTCCCGAGGGCCTTGGCGCTCGGGAAGCGCTGCTCGGGATCCTTCGCGAGGGCCGCGGCGAGCACCGGATCGAGCTCGACGCCGACCGCGGGCGCCACCGTCGAGAACAGCGGCGCCTCGGCGTTCACGATGCGCTTCAGCGTGTCGACCTCGGTCTCTCCGCGGAAGAGGCGACGGTTCGCGAGCGCCTCCCAGATCACGACGCCGAGGCCGAACACGTCGCTCCGCTGATCGGGCGGCTCGCCGTCGACGTACTCGGGCGCCATGTACGCGAGCTTGCCCTTGAGCGCGCCGGTGGTCGTGGTCGACGCGTGCTGTGTGCTCTTCGCGATCCCGAAATCGGTGAGCCGCGACACGCCGTCGATCCCGACGAGGAGGTTCTGCGGCGACACGTCGCGGTGCACGATCTGGAGCGGCTTGCCGGCCGCGTCGGTGAGCTCGTGCGCCGCGCTGCAACCCGCGCACGCGTCGAGCGCGATGCGCACCGCAGGCGCGGAGGCAACGGCTTCCCCCTTCACCGCGAGGATGTCCGCGAGGCTCGCGCCCTCGATGTAGTCCATGACGAGCAGCAGGTGATCGTCCATCTGCTCGACGTCGAGCACCGCGACCACGTTGGGGTGGTGGATGCGCGACGCGAGGCAGGCCTCCTCCACGAGCATCCGCCGAAACGACCCAGGCCTCCATGAGGTGAGCGTGCGCCTTCTTCAGCGCGACGAGCCGCCAGAACCCGCCCGCGCCACGGAGCCGCCCCACGTAGACCGAGGCCATCCCGCCCGACGCGAGCTTGAACAAGAGCTCGTAACGCGAATTCGGAGGGAGATCGGGAGCGGCGTGCGGACGGTGGTGGCGGCCATCCCGTCACCTCGCCGAGCGGGACGCCCGCCCAGATCGCCGGGGTCGCGCGCGTCGGCCGCGGCATGCGCGCGCTCGATCGAGGCCACCGAGGTAACCGAGGACGGCCGTCGCAGATCGCGGTCGCCGCGGTGACGCCGATGAGCGCGTTGGTGCGGAGCTGCGCGTCCTGCCCGGCCGCTGCGCCGTCGGTGGTGCGGTTCAAGACGAACGCGTCGTGCTTGCTCAGCGTGTCGACGCCGAAGCCGATCGCGAAACCTCCAGCGATCGCCGTGACGCCGAGGCCGACGCCGAACCACACCGGCGAGAACGAGGGCGCGCGGCGCAGGGGCGCGCTCGTGGGCGCCGCGGTGACGGTCGTGAACGTCGCGACCGGCTGCGTCGTCTGCGCCGCGGTCGGAGCGCTCGTCGCGATCGGGGCAGCGGGCTTCGGCGGCGGCTTCCATTCCATGTCTGCGCCGCCAAGGGCGCTGCACCGCGAAGATCTCCGGAGCGCCGCCCGCAGCCGATCTCGATGACGTAGTTGCCCGCTCGAAGATACCGGGGGAGGCGCCCACCGTTGCCGGCTCCGACCCGACCTTCGCAGCGCACGCGGCGGGGCACGTGATCTTGAGCCGAGCGACCTTGTCGCTGAAGCGGTCGCGCGCCCGCGCCCTTGAGCAGCCACCGAAGCGTTCGCCTCGCGCGCCGCGGCCCGGTCGACCAGCGTCATCGCGAGCACCCGGATCCTCTGCCAGGATCGCCGCCTTGAGCGCCATCTCGAGCGCCGCCGCGGTGGGCCCGAGCTCGTCCGCGCGCGAGAACTCGGCCGCCGCCACCGAGTAGCTCCCCTGACCGAACGCGCGCGCGCCGCGGTCGTAGGCCTCGCGCGCGGCCTTGGTGTCGTCCGCGCTCGCAGACGCGTGCGCCGTGAGGAGGGCGACCACGATCGTCGCGGCCGCGAGCCCCCGATGATGCGTCCGCGAGGCCATGCGGCCCACGGTACCATGGGGCGTCGCGATCGAGCAGCGCAAGCTTGTGGTAGCGTCGACCGCGAGCGCGCCGCCGCGCACGGCATGGAGCGGGCGCCCACCACGCAAATGAAGTTGAGCGGGCTTTTGGGGGTCGTCGCGGCGCTCGGGCTGGTCGGTCCCGGCTGCGCTCTGGACTGGTCGGTGCCGTCGGGGACGGGGGCGGCGGCCAGACGACCGACGCGATCGCGTCTCTGCCCGGCCTCGGGACCTGCGAGTGTCCGGTCGGTGAGTCCTGCGCGATGACCTGCGCGGCGGGCGTGTGCAACATTGTCTGCGGCGAGGGCGCGACCTGCGAGGTGAGCTGCAAGAACGCCACGTGCAAGCTCGATTGCAAGCCGGGCGCGACCTGCCTCGCCGCCTGCAGCTCCGCGGTTTGTGAAGACCTGGCCGACGTCGCCGCCACCTGCTCGTGCGCGGAGGTGCGTGTCTCCGTGAAGCGACCTCCCCCTTGATCGCTGCACGAAGAACTACGCTCCGCGCGCCGCGTGTACTACGGTCCGCCCGATGGCTCCCCCTGCGGATCGCTCTCCCGCTCGGCGAAAAGGCCGAAGGTGATGCTCCCGACGTCCGGCGATCGCCTCTCCCGCGCGGCGCCTCGTCGAGGACGCGTCGTCGCCTTCACCGGCGCCGCCTCGTTCCTCGGTCGAAACCTGATCGGCGTCCTCGAAGGAAGAGATCGCAGATCGAGAGGATCGTCGCGATCGACGTCCGCCCTCCGGAGACCGCCGGGAAGAAGACGCGGTTCTGCGAGATCGATCTCACGGCGCCTTCGTCGGGCGATCGCGTCGCCGAGGTCCTCGCGGCGGAAGGAATTGACACCCTCGTGCACCTCGCGTTCCTCTCGTCGCCGACGCCGGCCGTCGCGTGGGCGCACGAGCTCGAGGCGTCGGATCGATGCACCTCTTCAGGCCGCGCGCCAGGTGGGGCTCGCGAAGCTCGTCGTCTGGAGCCAGACGATCCTCTACGGCGCGCACCCCGAACCCTAATTTCCTCGACGAGAAGCACCCGCTCCGCGCCGACCTCAACGAGCCCTTCTTCGCCGACAAGATCGCCGCCGAGCGCAGGCTAACGCGTTCGCCGCGAAGGCGAAGGGCACCTGCGCGACGATCCTCCGCATGGCGCCGGTGCTCGGGCCGACCGTGCAGAACTACGTCACTCGGTACCTCACGCAGCGTGTCGTGCCGACACTGCTCGGCTTCGATCCGCTGTGGCAGTTCGTGCACGAGGTCGACGCGGTCGCCGCGTTCAAGCTCGCGATCGTCCGCGACTTCCCCGGCACGTTCAACATCGTCGGCGACGGCGTGCTGCCGCTCTCGACGATCGTGAAGCTCGCGGGCAGGCGACCGGTGCCGATGCTCGGATCGGCCGCGCGGATCGCGGTGGGAGCGCTGTGGACAGCGCAGGCCGGCGTCGCGCCGCCCTCGTTCCTCCGCTACCTGCGCTACCTGTGCGTCGCCGACGGTGACAAGGCGAAGCGCGCGATGGGCTTCGTGCCGGCGTACACGACCCGCGAGGCGCTCGTCGATTTCCTCGGCGCACAGAGGCTCCGCGACGTGCGCCACCTCTCCGAGAAGCGCGGCGGCCGCCCCGTGAGCGAGCCCGTCACCGCTCCCGAGGGCGCCTCCGCTGCTCCTGGAGGCGCGGGCGATCGTGAGGATCGCCATGGGTAAGAAGGACAAGGAAAAAGACAAAGAGAAGGGCAAGAAGAAGGGCAAGCACGACGGCGAGAAGCGGTCGGGCTTCACCATCCCGCGCCCGCCGCCGTGGCCGCTCCCTTCTTGGCTCGGCGGCGACAAGTCCGCGCCGACGATCGCGTCCCCGCCGCCGCCCAAAGCGGAGCCGCCTCAGGCTCCGGCCGCTCCGACCGAGCCGTCCGCGGGCCCCGTCGCCGAGCCGATCTCCGCCGTGCGCACCACCTTCGAGGAACAGATGGTCTCTCCGGATCTCCCCGCCGAGCTGGACATCGAGACGACGGACATGGCCGACATCGCGGACATCGCGCCGGTCGGCCCCGCCGAGATGATGGAGGATGCCGCGCAGTCCGGCGCGCCGACCAGCGTGCCCGCCCCCGCGCAGCCGACCGTCGACGAGCTCAACCAGCAGATCCGCGATCTCGAGGCCCGGCTCGATCGCATGCTCGACGAGCAGCGCGCCGCGGCCGCCGCAGCGCCGCCTCGCTCTTCGGGCGCCGCGCTCCCTTCGCGCGCCCCCGATCTCGACTGGAGCGCGCACGCCGGCCCCCCCGCCGCGAGCTCCGCGCACGACCTGCTGACGTCGGAGTTTTACCTCCGGCAGTGGGGTCGCTCAGGCATGCGCGAGCGCGCCGAGGAGGTCGACGAGCTCGGCTTCGATCCCGCGTACGAAGAGCGATATCGGCCGTTCATCGATTTCCTGTACCGCTTCTATTTCCGCGTCGACACGCAGGGGCTCGATCAGATCCCGGCGGAGGGGCGCTGCGTGATCGTCGCGAACCACGCCGGCGGTCCCCTCCCGTACGACGGCCTCATGCTGCGCGCCGCGGTCCGCCGCGAGCACGCCTCGTCGCGCGATCTTCGTTGGCTGGCGGAGGATCTCGTCTTCTACCTGCCCTTCGTCGGCGCGTCGCTCAACCGCCTCGGCGCGGTGCGCGCTTGCCAGGAGAACGCGGAGCGCCTGCTCCGTCGCGAGCGGCTCGTCGCCGTCTTTCCCGAGGGCGCGAAGGGCATCGGCAAGCTGTTCGGCGAGCGCTACCGGCTCCAGCGATTTGGTCGCGGCGGCTTCATCCGCCTGTGCCTGCGGACCGGCACGCCGATCGTCCCGTGCGCGATCGTCGGCGCCGAAGAGGCGAACCCCACGGTGTACCGCCTCGAGACCCTCGCGAAGCTCATGGGCCTGCCGTACTTGCCGGTGACGCCCACGTTCCCGGCGCTCGGTCCGCTCGGCCTGCTGCCCGCGCCGAGCAAGTGGAAGATCCGCTTCGGCGCGCCGATCCGGCTCACGACGTATGGCCCCGAGGCGGCGGACGACGATCTGCTCGTGGCGCGGCTCTCCGAGGGCGTGCGCACCGTCATTCAGGACATGCTCAGCACCATGCTCGCGTCGCGCAGGAGCATCTGGCTTGGCTGAGAAGCTGAGCGGCGCGCTCATCGTCGACAAGCCGCGCGGTCCCACGAGCCACGACGTCGTCGCGCGCGTCCGTCGAGCGCTGCATGAGCGCCGCGTCGGTCACGCCGGCACGCTCGATCCCATGGCGACCGGCGTGCTCGTGGTGCTGGTGGGCGAGGGGACGAAGCTCGCGCCGTACCTCACCGCCGCCGACAAGCGCTACACCGCCCGCGTCACGTTCGGCGCCGCGACCGCCACCCTCGACGCCGAGGGCGAGGTCGTGGCGCGCGCGGAGATCCCCTCCGAGATCGCCTCCGAGATCGACGCGCTCGCCGCAGATCTCGCCGCGCCCGCTGCGCGGATCGCGGCCGCGCTGGACGCCGAGCGCGCGCGCGCGGAGCAGATCCCGCCCGCGTACTCCGCGATCCAGATCGACGGCGAGAGGAGCCACGATCTCGCGCGCGCGGGCAAGGCGATCGATCTCCCGCCCCGCGCGATCTCGGTCCGATCCATCGACGTCCTCGGCGCGGCCGCGGAGGATCGCAGCGCCCCCGCGATCGATCTCGATCTCCTCGTCTCCAAGGGCTACTACGTGCGCTCGTTCGCGCGTGACCTGGGCGCGCACCTCGGCGTGCCGGCGCACCTCTCGCAGCTGCGGCGCACAGCGAGCGGCGCGTTCACGGCGGCCGAAGCGCTCCCGCTCGACTCCCCGCCCGACGCCCTCCGAGGGGCGATCTTGCCGATCGCGACGGCCGTCCGCCGCGCGCTCCCGGTCGCGACCCTGTCGCTCGAGGGGGTGGTCCGCGCGCGTCAAGGAAAGCGCCTCGGCCCCGGCGACTTCGAAGCCTGCCCGCCGCTCGAGGGGCCCGCCGCTTGGCTTGATCCTTCGGGGGATCTCATCGCGATCGGCGAGGCGCAGCCGGACGCGTTCATCGTCCTCCGCGGCTTCACCAGCTCCTGACCGCGCCGTTCGATGCGACATCGAAGCGTTCGCGGGCGTGTGGCGTTGTTGCGCACGAAACTGTGCTCCAGTACGATCGCCGCGAGGCAAGACGTTTTGGACGCCACGGTTCCACTTTGGCCGCTCGCGGGGGCGGCGGCCTCGGCGGTGTTCGGATCGCTGTTCGCAGCTGCGGACACCGCGATCCACGCGCTGAGCGCCGCCCGCGTGGCGGCCTTGATCGAAGAGTCCTCCGGCCCGACCAAGGCCGCGCTCGAGCGCATCGAGCAGAACGGCGTCGCGCTCCGCTCGCGCTACCTCCTCGGCCGCATCGCCACGTCCGCGATCTGCGCGGTGATCCTCACCGACGTCATCCACGCTCACTGGCCCGCGTTCGCGACGTACCTCGGCGCCTTCTCCACGGTCGTCGTCTGCGGCACGCTCTTCGAGATCAGCACCACGCTCGGCGCGAAGCACGCGGACCGCGCGGCCCCGTCGCTCGTGCGCTGGCTGCGGCCGATCGAGATCGCGATGCTCCCGTTCGCGCTGCCGATGGAGCTCATCGGGACGCGCCTCATCCGCCGCGTGAAGGAGCTCCCGTCCAACCCCAAGGTCGTGGAGCACGAGGTCGAGAAGATGGTCGACCAGGCCGAGAAGAGCGGCCTCTTCGGCCGCGGCCCCGGCGAGATCATCCGCAACGTGCTCGAGTTCGCGGATCAGACCGCCAAGGAAGTGATGGTCCCGCGCTCGAAGGTCGAGGCGATCGAGATCAGCACGCCGCCCGAGCAGGTGTTGCGACAGGTCACCGAGAGCGGTCACTCGCGCTACCCCGTGTACAAAGAGCAGCTCGACAACGTCGTCGGCCTGCTGCACGCGAAGGATCTCTTCAAGCGGGCCGAGCCCTTTCGCGCGCGCCAGGTGCTGCTGAAGGACATCTTGCGCCCCGCCAATTTCGTCGCGCAGTCGCAGGCGCTCGCGTCGCTCTTGCGCGTGATGCGCCGCAAGCGTCAGCACATGGCGATGGTCGTCGACGAGCTCGGCGCGCTCGCCGGCATCGTCACGCTCGAGGACGTGCTCGAGCAGATCGTCGGCGACATCCAGGACGAGCACGACGATCTGAGCGACGCGCCGGTCCAGGATCTGGGCGGCGGCCGCTACCTCGCGGTCGGCGACGTGTCCATCGGCGATCTCGGCCTCTACCTCGGCACGGACATCCAGGCCGACGGCGACTACGACTCGCTCGGCACGATGCTGACCCACGAAGCCGGCGAGGTCCCCAAGCGCGGGGCCGAAATTTCCAAGTTCGGCATGCGCTTCAAGGTCCTCGATGCCGACGAGCAACACGTGCAAAAAGTGGAGATCGTGCGATCCTCCGCGGTGAGCGCGCCGGATGCCGCTTGAGTTTTCCGCCGCCTTGCGCTTTTTTTGCGGCGCACCTCTGTCACTTGCTTTCGGGTCGAGCCAGAGCTCGCGCCGAACGACGCCTGGAATCTTTCGCGGCGCAACCCCGCCGCATGCTGTGAGGAGTCTCGGAAATGGCGGATAACAAGGGCGGCAGCGATCTGGATGTCTTCGAGGGGCTCGCGAAGAAGTCCGCCCGACCCACGACCCCCGGCCTGGCGCCTCCGGTGCCGTCGCAGCGGGGGCGCACGTTACTCGGCGCCGTGCCGCCGCCTCCCGGACCTCCGGTGAGCGCGCCGCTCCCGCCCCCTTCGCTCCCCTCCAAGCCCCCGGGGCAGAGCACGCTCGGCCCGCTGCCTCCCGTCGCGCCGCCGCCTCCGTCCAAGCTCGGAGCTGCGCCGCCGCCCCCTCCGGGACCGCTGCCTCCGCCCTCCGCGCCGCCGCCCCCGCTGCCGCCGCCTCCACCTGCGACCTCGCAAGCGGCCCCTCCTGCGCCTCTCCCTCCGCCTGTGCCGCCGCCGGCCGCTTCGATCGGCTCGCAGCTCGGCATGAAGGAAAAGAAGAAAGGCGGCCCCGCTGTCGACATGGACTGGGACGACGAAGAAGAGTCGACCCACGTCTACGACAAGGCGACCGACGGGATGCCGGTCCCCACGAGCGGCGGTCCGCGTCCCGCTGCTGGCAACGCCGCCGCGAAGGTCGGCGCGGCCGCGTCGCTGCTCGCCGCTTCAGGCGCCGCCGCGCGTCCGTCGATGAGCGTGCCCCCGCAGCCGCAGCTGCCCAGCGCGCCTCCGCCCCCGCCGATCCCTTCGGTGCCGATGCCTTCCGCCGCGCCGGCGCAGCCGGTGATGCCGCGCCTCGACGAGCCCACGGCGATCCGTCCGCGGCCCGTCGCGCCGCAACAAGGCGGCAGCAAGGCCGGCATCATCTTGGGCGGCCTCGCGCTGGTCGTGGTGCTCGCGCTCGCCGCGTTCATCCTCGTGCCGCGCAAGGGCGAGCTCAACATCAACGTCAAGTCGAAGAGCGGCGGCCCCATCGCGAAGAGCGAGATCTTCATCAACGGCCAGAAGAAGTGCGACACCGCGCCGTGCGTGGTGAAGGATCTCGAGGCCGGCACGGTGTCCGTGAAGGTCCTCGGTGATTTCCCCGTCGCCGAGCAGACCGAGAACGTCGAGGCCGGCAAAGAGCGCTCGGTGCTCGTGCTCGTCGACGTCGGCAGCAAGTCGCCGGATCAGCCTCAGGCGGGCGGCGTCTCCGCGACGCAGGCGGGCCTCAAGATCGGCGGCTCGCAGGACGGCGTGAAGGTGTACGTCGACAACGCCGAGAAGGGCACGCTCCCGATCGACCTCAAGGATCTCACCCCCGGCACGCACAAGATCCGCGTCGAGGGCGGCGATCGCTACGAGAAGGTCGAGCGCTCCGTCGAAATCGCCGCCGGCGAGACGAAGGACCTCGGCGCCATCAAGCTCAAGGTCGTCAAGGGTCAGGTCTCGCTCGAGCTCGCGACCACGGGCGCCGCGGTGAGCATCGTCGGCCAGAAGTCGAAGAAGATCGACATCACCGACAAGCAGTGGAAGACGCCGCCCGTCAACATCGATCTCGATCCAGGCGACACGTACCAGATCGTCGCGACGAAGAAGGGCTTCAACGATCTCAAGCAGGACCTCTCGTTCGACGACGGCGTCGCGGTGAAGAAGATCCGCGTCGAGCTGTACGAAGCCGGGAAAGAGCCGCCTCCCGCGGTCACGACGCAGGGCGGAGGCGGTGGCACCACGCCGACGCCGACGGGCACGCCCAGCGCGACGCCTTCGTCCACGCCCAGCGCGACGCCGTCCGCGAGCGCGTCCGCGGCCGCCAACGCGGGTGGAGGCTGCACGATCAACATCAACTCGATCCCCGTGTCGAAGGTCGTGCTCGACGGTCGTCCGCTCGGCAGCACGCCCAAGGTCGGCATCGCGATCAGCTGCGGCTCGCACACGGTGACGTTCATCCACCCCGACAAGGGCCGGAAGAGCGTCACGGTCAACGCGGTCGCCGGCAAGCCCGCGACGGCCGCCACAAGTTCTGATCTCCCGCCACCCCTCCTCAAAACCCCAGTCAATCAAAGTCGATCCGGTCCCGACCAAGGGCTCCGTGATCGACTTTGTGACCTCGCGGGGCCCCGGTTAACACGTCACGTTCCCTCCCTCCGCGAGCGCAGCGAGCGGATTAGGAGGGGCGGACGCGCGACGCGCGGCCGGGGGTGGGCACCTTGGCGTAGTCTCTTGCTTGTCGGATTTACAAGGGGGCTCTGCCCCTCGTTCCACTCCCCGCGCGCACGAAGATGTGACGAACGCTGGCCGGCTCGCAGGATCTAGCGCTTCTTCAGGCGATTCAGCTCTTCGACGAATTCCCAGTCGGCGATGATCTGTTTGCGGAGCATCAACGAGAGCAGCGCGGCGAACATCGTCTCCCACCGCACGTCGTCGCCGAGGATCGCGCTCGCGTCGGCGCCGCTCGCGACCACGCGCAGGGCCGCGACCAGATCGCGCGCGGTGAGCGTCGACATGTGCTCGGGCGGCGGCGCGCTCTCGCGCTCGGGGGCTTGCGATGATCGCGGCGGCTCGACCTCCACCGCGTCGTCCGGCGACGGGGCAGGGGGGCGCTTCGAGCGCGCTGGCAGCGTGATCGTGGTGCCGTCGAGCAACGTCAGCGACACCATGCGCGCGGTCTTTCCCCGGGGCGCCGGGATCGACGCGGGGCGCTCCTCGGTGGGCGGTCGCGAGCGACGAATCGAATCGCCTGCCTCCGACGGAGGGTGAGAGGACGCTCGCTTCGTCGGCGGGATCTCGATGTGCATCTCGCCGGTGATCTCGATCGTCGGCGTGTTGTCGTGCATCGCGGATCGCAGCGTCTTCGCGCGTTGAGGCGGCGCCTGCGCGGGCTCGGCGTCGCGCTTCGTCGCGTCGTCCGCGTCGGATCGGGCCGGGGACGCGAGCGTCTCTGGCAGAGGCGCGACCTCGCTCGGCGCGGGCGCGTCGGTCGCGCGGCTCGTGTCCGGCTCGAGGCGAACGGCGCGCGGCTCGGGCGTGACGTTCGGCGCCTGCGCGGGCAACGCCTCCGAGATCGGCGGCGGCGGCTCGGTCTCGGCCGTGGAGAGGCCGTAGTAGGCGCGGATCGCGCTGCGGATGTCGCTCGGCGGCGCGATCATCGGTCGGACGGGGATGCCCGAGTGCGCGCTCACCGAGCGGATCGCCTCCTCGTTCGTGGGGTCCTCCATCGCGATGTAGAGCGTGTCGCCCTGGCCGCGCGGCCTGCGCACGTAGATCGGGAGCACGCAGTACTGGTCGGCGATCTCGCGCGGCACCAGGTTCAAGAGCTGGCGCGAGAACTCGATCTTGAGGAGCGACACCCACGGCACGCTGAGCTGGTGCGATAGGATCTGCGTGAGCTGGACCTCGCTGATGTAGCCGCGCTCGACGATCAAGGTCCCCAGCCTTCGACCGTCGCGCTTCTGCGCCGCGAGGACGTCGTCCAGCGCCTCCTGCGTGATGAGGCGGGCGTCGACGAGAAGCTGGCCCAACCGAAGCCGCGATGTCGTCATCGGCCTGAGAGTAGCATCATCGCCCCGCTTCCCTGGAATTTGCGCCGATCGGGGGGCGCGCTCAGGGGCCTCCCAGGCGGCGATTCGGCCCTCGGGGCGCGCGCTCCGCCGCTGAAGCGCCGGAATCTGTTGGCTCCTCGCTCGTCGCGTTTGTGCAACGGGCCCCCCGTCCGTGCTAACGTCTCTCGCCGTGTCGGAAGTGGTGTGTCCGCAGTGCGGCAATTTGTGCGTTGAGTCGCACAAGTTCTGTCCCGTGTGCGGCTTCCCGATCCACGAGTTCTTCCAGAAGAGCTCGGACGATCCGCTGATCGGTACGACGCTGCCGGGCGGCTACGTCCTGCTCGAGCTGGTCGGCGTCGGGGGCATGGGCCGCGTGTACCGCGCCGAGCAGAAGGCGCTCGGTCGCACCGTAGCGGTGAAGATCATTCACCCGCACCTGCTCGGCGACGAGAGCGCCTCCGTTCGCTTCATCACCGAAGCGCGCGCCGCGAGCCGCATGAACCACCCGAACTCGGTCGCCGTGATCGACTTCGGCAAGAACGGCTCGCAGCTCTACATCGTGATGGAGTTCCTGCGCGGCCGCGACCTCGCGCGCATCGCGTTCGAGGAGGGGCCGCTCCCGTTCCGACGCATCGTCGACATCCTCCGGCAGGTGCTCGCGGGCCTCAGCGAAGCGCACCACCTCGGCATCATCCACCGCGATCTGAAGCCCGAGAACATCGTCCTCGAGCAGCTGCGTTCCGGCGGCGACTTCGTGAAGGTCGTGGACTTCGGCCTCGCGAAGATGCGCGCCGAGGTCGCGCCGAACGTCACGAGCCCCGGCATCGTGTGCGGCACGCCCGACTACATGGCCCCCGAGCAGGGCCGCGGCGATCCGATCGACGCGCGCAGCGACCTCTACGCGTGCGGCGTGATCCTCTACCAGCTGCTCACGGGGTACCTACCATTCGAGGGCGATTCGCCGACGCAGGTCGTGCTGATGCACATGTCGAAGCGCCCGCTCGACCCGCGCGAGGCCGCGCCCGGCCGCAACATCCCGAAGAGCCTCGCCGAGGTGACGCTCAAGGCGCTCGAGAAGGACGCGAAGGACCGCTACCAGTCCGCGGACGAGCTGTCCGAGGCGCTCGCGGTCGCCCTCGCGGAGATCGAGTCGCCGCGCCGCGCCTCCGGCGAAGTGGACGGCGTCGTGTGCTCGTCGTGCAACGCGATCGTGCCCCGCGGGCAGAAGTTCTGCGGCGAGTGCGGCGCGCGCATCACGGCCCCCGCGGTCGCGCCGGCGCCGAAGGTGAGCAACGCCTCCGGCGGCAGGCGCGAGCGCGAGCGTGAGCGCCCGAGCCTCCCGCCGCTGCCGTTGCCGCTCACGGATCGGGAAGACGATCTCGACTGGCTCACGGCGAGCTTGATGGAGGCGTCCTCGTCGTTCGTCGGCGTGCGCCTCGTCGGCGATCACGGCGTCGGCAAATCCCGCCTCGTGCGCGAGTTCCTGGACACGCTCGCGGACGATTTCGTGGTGCGCGTCGGGCCGGATCCGTGGAGCGCGGAGGTCGGCTACTACACGCTGCGCGAGGCCGTCAGCGCGCTCGCGGCGCTCCCGCCGGACGGCGGCGGTCCGCCCGCGTGGGCCTCGGCGAGCCCCGAGGCGCGTCAGGGCCTCGCGGAGATCTTCGGCCGCGGGGAGCCGATCGCGCCGCGCGGCGAGATCTGGAGCCGCAGCGTGCGCCCCGGCCTCTCGTCGAACGACCGCCGCTTCGTCGTGGCGGAGGCGCTCCGGTGGGCGCTCCTGCGCGCGCAGCAGGTCGCGGCGGGTCGCGCGGTGGTGCTCGCGATCGACGATCTGCACGCCGTCGACGGGGCCAGCAAGAACGCCGTCTTCGACATCGTCAACGATCCGCCGCCCGGCCCCACGCTGCTCATCGCGACGCACGTCCCGAGCTTCGATCCGGGCTGGGCGGACGGCGCGCGCGTGCTCTCCGGCCTCACGCCGGAGGGCGCCGCCGCGCTCGCCAAGAACGACGCGCTCGCGCAGCCGATGGAGCCGCCGTCGTCCGCGGCGCCGGGCTCGCGACCGCGCGAGTACCGCGTGCCGCCGCTGTACCTCGATCAGCTCGTCCGGTTCACGATGGAGGGCGGATCGAACCCGCCGCCGCGCCTCGCGGACCTCATCGCGCAGCGCATCGAGCGCCTCCCGCACGACGCGCGGTGCACGCTGCAGGCGCTGGCCGTCCTGGGCGACAACGCGAGCATTACGGCGCTGGAGCGCTTGTTGCCGGAGCAGGGCGCGTTCATCGAGCACGTGGCGACGCTGCGCGTGTCCGGCATGGTCACGCAGAGCTCGGCCGGCATCTCGACGATGCACCCGCTCTTCCGCGACGTGACGCTGGCCACGATCCCGGCGGCCGTGCGCCGCGAGCTGCACGCGGAGGCTGCGCTCATCGCGGGCGAGGCGGGCCTGCCGCTCGAGGTGCACGCGCTCCACGCGCTCCACGCGCAGAACGCGTTCGAGTCGTTGATGCTGCTGGAGCAGGTCGCGGATCGATGCGCGGCGCGCGGCGATCAGGGCGGGTGCGTGCTCGCGCTGCGCCGCGGCCTCGACGTGGGGCGCCGCGAGATGTTCCGCGGCGAGCTCGATGATCCGGTGCGCGCGGTGCTCATCTTCAGCCGCAAGCTCGGCGACGCGCTCGCGGCCTCCGGGGACCTCACCGACGCCGAGGGCGTGCTCCGCGAGGCGCTCGATCTCGCCGGCCCCAGCGGTCCGGATCGCGCGCGCGTCCTCGGATCGCTCGCGTACGTCGCGCGCGGCCGCGATCGCACGATCGAGGCCACGGTGTACCTCCGCGAGGCGCTGGAGCTCGCGCGCTCCGCCGACGCGCAGGACCTCATCAGCTCGCTCGATCGCATGCGTCGCGAGTGGACCCAGCGCTGATCGCAGCGAGCCTTCCATGCCGCCGTCGGACGAGATCACCACGCAGCCTCGGGGCGCCGACCTGACGAACGCTCCCCCGATCCGCGCGCCGTTCGTCGCCCGGTGGGACCTCGACAAGACGTACCTCCGCACCGACTTCGACACGCTCCGCGATCTCGTGTCGACCGCGTTCGAGCGCCCCGATCAGAAGCGCACGGTGCCCGGCGCGGCGGCGGTCCTCCGCGAGCTCGGGCGCACCGGCGTGGAGGCGCATTTCCTCTCCGGCAGCCCCGAGCAGCTCCGCTCGCGCCTGGAGCAGAAGCTGCGTCTCGACGGCGCGAAGTGGACGTCGCTCACGCTGAAGCCGAACCTCGAGAACATGCTGCGCCTGCGGTTCCGCGCGCTCCGCGGGCAGCTCGGCTACAAGCTGCCGAACCTCCTCCGCTCGCGGTGCGAGATGCCGTCGCAGCGCGACGAGTCGGGCGAGCTCGTGCACGAGGCGCTCCTCGGGGACGACGCCGAGGCGGACGCCTTCGTCTATTCGCTCTACGCCGATCTCTGCGAGGGCAGGGTGGAGACGGACGTGCTCGCGGACATCATGCGCCGCGGCGGCGCCTACGACGACACGATCCGCGACGCGATCCGCTACGCGAGCTACGTCGAGAAGGGCCCCGTCGTGGAGCGCATCCTCATCCACCTGGAGCGCCAGTCGTCGCCGTACGAGTTTCGCGTGTACGGCGCGCGCGTGGTCCCGTTCTACAATTATCTACAGGCGGCGTTCGTGCTGCACGAGGACGGTCGCATCCCCGCGGTGAGCGTGCTGCGCGTCGCGCAGGATCTCGTGGTCGCCCACAATTTCGAGCCCGGCGCGCTCGCCCGCAGCTACCGCGACCTCGTCCGCCGAGGCCACGTCCGAGGCCGCGGCGTCCCCGAATTGACCCAGGCGTACGCGGCCCTCACGCAGCGTCGCATCGCGGCCGCGAGCGAGCTCTACGCGATGGTGAGCGAGATCGAGCGCATCGCGCCGGAGATCGTCCCGTCCCCTCCGCAGCCGCCTGTCGCGATCGACTACGTGACGCTCGCGAGCCACCACAACAAGCGCCGCCACAAGAAGAAGTGACCTCGCCCACCTGAGGGAACGCTCGCATTTTGTGGGATTTACAAGGGGGCTCCGCCCCCTCGTATCACTCCCCCGCTGACGAGCTTCGTTCCGTGCCTCTTGGAAAGCGCTCTACAGCGGCTCCATCAAACACCTAACGTTCCCCTCCCATCGCGAACGAAGTGAGCGATTTGGGAGGGGCGGACTTCGCGAGGCCAGGGGGTGGGCACCTGAGCTTCGTTCCGTGCCTCTTGGAAAGCGCTCTAGTTGCAGCTGTCCGTCGACGGATCTTGGTCGGCCGCGCAGCCGTCTTGCGGGGGGCCGGCCGCGGGGACGACGCCTCCGAGCTTCGCCGGATCCGAGGTGAAGGTCGCGCCGAACGAGAGCGTGTCGCACGCGCCCGTCGAGCCGTCGAAGCGCAGGTCCGCGTTGCCGCACAGCGCGGACTTCACGCCCACGTAGTTGTCGTCGTCCTTGCAGAGCTTGCTGCCTCCCGCGTACCGGATCGACGCGAGGCCGGGGAACGCGTTCGCGAGCGGCCACCTCGCGCCGATGACGCCGTTCGTGAGCTTGTACGACGAACCGGACGGCGAGAGCGTCGCGCTGACGATGACGTCCATCAGCGTGAGGTCCATCGTGAAGAGCGGGCCGCGGATGCGCAGAGGGTTGTTCGCGAACCGCAGCACGAGCACGCCGCCCGCCACGTAACCATCCGTCGTCTGGATGAGCGCGGTGTCCGGGTTCTGCGGATCCGAGAGCGACGTGTCGTCGATGGGCCACGCGTCGTTGCCGTCCCACAGCGGCTTCGGCATGCCGACGTTCACGCCCTGCGTGAGGTAGATCATCGCGCTCACCTTCGCGTCGTCCGGCTTGCCGTTGTAACCGCGCACGCGGATGAGGCTCGTCCACTGGCCGGCGTTCGCCGCGGCGCTCAGCTGGCCCGATGAGATGACCTTCGACGAGAGATCGTAGACCGTCGCGAAGATGATGCCGACCGCGTTGTCCATGCCTCCGGGGCCGTCGCACAGCGGGCCCGCGGGCTGATCGCACGTGGGCGGGTCGCCGTCCTCGCAGGTGCACACGCCGTCGAGATCGAGGCCGAGCGTGACGTTGAAATCCTTCTCGTCCAGGTTGATCGTGCGCATCGCGACGACGAAATCGAGGTCGCCGCCGTCGTCCGCGATCGAGGGCGCGTCGGGCACGGTCGCGTGCACGCAACCGGTCGCGCCGCCGGTCCCGCCCGTCCCGCCGGAGGGCGTGGTGGTCGTCGTCGACGCGCCGCCGCCGCCCGTGGTGCCGCTCGCGAGGTGGTAGTCCTTGTCGAGCCCCGTGACGGACTCACAGCTCGCTGCGAACAGCGCCGAGCCGGCCACCACGATGCCCGCGCTCACCGCGACGAGACGCTTCACCATGCGCCCTCCAAGCCGAGCGATCCGCCGCTCGGTGCGATCCGCGCCGTCGGCCGGATCCGCGGGCCCGCGCCCACGGCGGGCGTCGCCGGCGTCGTCGCGCCGCCCACGAAGAAGAACACCGCGCCGAGCGCCGCGAACCCCGCGCCCGCGCCGAGGAGGATGTCCGCCGCGAACGCCGACGTGCGCCCGCTCTGCACCGCGTCGAAGCCGGCCTGCGTGCACGCGAAGGACGCGTCGCACGCGCTCGAAGCCTTCTGGCCCGCGGCGAGCGCGTTCGCGCCGAACACCGAGCCGACGATCAACGCCGCGACGCCGACGGACGCGATCGCGATGCCGGAGGGCCGCATCCACGGGTACTTCGGCACCATCACCACCGGGGCCGCGGGCGCGGTCGCCGTGGGCGCGGGCTCCGCGGCCTCTGCCAGGGCCGGGATGCGCACCGTGATCTTCTTGCCCTCGGCGGCGTCGAACGAGCCCTCCCACGCGTCGTGCTTGGGGCCGGTCGCCTTCACCGCGTGCGTGCCCGGATCGATCGGGAGCTGCGCGCCCCACGCTTCGCTCGCGATCGCGGAGCCGTCGACCGTGACCGCGAGGCCGTCGAACGGTTTGTCCGGGATCACGATCATGAACGGCAAGCGCGGCTCGATCGCGTCGATGCGCTCGCGGGCGATCTTCTCGCGGTCCTTGCGGTTCGCCTTCTTCGCGGCCGCGAGCGCCTCCTTGAGCTCGCCCCAGGCGGAGGCGATCTTGCCTTCTTTCTCGTGGCAAAGGCCCAGGTTGAGGACGGTGCCGCCGGCGGGATCGATCTTGTAGCTGCCCTCGAACTTGCGGCACGCCTCGGCGATCTTGCCCTCTTTCTGGAGCTTCTTGCCTTCGTTGAAGAGCGCCTCGGCCTGCGTGCGATCGGCGGCGCTCGGCTGCGCGTGCGCGCTGAGCGGCGTGACCAGCATCGCGAGCAGCAGCGCCGCGCGGAGGGGACGTGTCCTAGAGCCTGTCACCGAGCGGATCATCGGAAGGTCTGCCGTGGCCGATGGGGTGGGGCGCCGGCTTCACCGAGGCGGTGCTGCTCGGAGCGCTCGTCGTCGATGCGCTCGGCGCGGAGGTGGTCGTCGCCGTCGCGCTCGGCTCGGCGGTCGCGATCGTCGCAACGGAAGGTGCGCCGGAGGCGATCGGCGCGATCGAAGGGCCCGCGGAGGGCGCCGCGCTCCCTGCGGCGGACGGACCGGACGTGAGCTGCCACGCCGCGATCCCGCCCGCGACGAGCGCGCCCACGAGCACGCCGACGAGCGCGAAGAGCGCGGACGAACGGCCGCTCCCGCCGGAGACGGTGATCGAGCTCGGCCCCTCGCTGAACGAGGACGGCACCGCGGGCGGCGGCGGCAGCGGCATCACGCCGCTCGCGGGCGTCATCGCGCCCATCACGCCGCTCGGAGGCGTCAACACGCCCATCGGGGTCGCGCCGGACTGCGCGTGGATGACAGGCGCGGGCAGCAGCGCGCCCGTCTGCCCGTGCGCGAACCGCTGCAGCGCGATCGCGAGCTCCCGCACGCTCTGGATGCGGCGCGCGCGATCCTTCTCCAGGCAGCGCAGCACGATCATCTCGAGATCCGGCGGCACGTCCGGGCGGAGCGCGCGGAGCGGGTACGGCGCGTCGCTGATGATCGCGGCGAGCGTCCCGGCTGAGCCCTGCGCCTCGAACGCGGGGCGCCCCGCGAGCAGCCGGTACAAGATCCCGCCGATCGACCACACGTCGGATCGTGCGTCCACGTCACGCGCGTCGCGGATCTGCTCGGGCGACATGTAGAGCGGGGAGCCGAGGATGTCGCTCGTCGCGGTGAGCTGGTTGTCGTCCGCGCCGAGCACCTTCGAGATGCCGAAGTCGAGCACCTTCACGAGCGGCGAGCCGTCCGCGCGCGACGTGAGGAAGAGGTTCGCGGGCTTCAGATCGCGGTGCACGATGCCGCGCTCGTGCGCCTCGAAGATCGCCTCGCACGCCTGCAAGACGAGGTTCACCGTCTCGACGACCGGCAGCGGGCCGCGGTCCTTCGCGTAGCGGCCGAGGTCGACGCCGTCGAGGTACTCCATCACCACGTACGGATCGCCGCTCTCCAGGCGGCCCACGTCGAGGACGCGCGTGACGTGCTCGCTCGACAGGCGCGCGGCGTTGCTCGCCTCGCGGATGAGGCGCGTCGACATCTCCAGGTGGCGGTTGCTGCGCTCGATGACGCCGGACTCGTCGGCGCGATCGAACGAGCCGGACGGCATCGGCCCCTCGGAGCGCAGGAGCTTGATCGCGACGCGCTCGTTCGTCTGCAGATCGACCGCGGCCACCACGAGCCCCATGCCGCCGGAGCCGAGCTTGCGCTCGACGCGGTAACGCCCCGCGATCACGTCACTGCGACCGGGCGGCGTGAGGCTTGGGGAGGCGGTGAGACCGGGCGGCGTGGCCATGCGAAGGGGAGGTCGAATCTACTTTGGAAGTGCCGCGTCGCCCAGAAATCTCGGCGCCTCAGACCCAGGCGTTGTTGAGGATCTCGCCGACGCCGCCCGCGCCCGGGACGATGTACTGGTGCGAGTTGAGGCCTTTCTCCTCGTCCGCGCGCGATCCTGGCTCGCTCTTCAGCGCGGCGAGCGTGGAGAGGCCGCGATCGAGGCGGAGCGCGTAGATCACGATGTCGGGGTGCGCCGCGAGCACGTTGTGGATGTACTCCGGCGTCACGATGAGGTGCATCGCGACGCACTTGGCCGGGGTCCCTTCGAGCGCGGTCTTGTAATAGGTGAGCGCGCTGATCATCGACGAGCCGGTCGCGCCCATCGGATCCGGGAAGAGGACGAAGCGATCGCCGACGTCGCGTCCGATCTTCGCGTCGTGCCACGTGGCGCCGATCACCTCGCCGGCCGCGTTCGTCTGGCGGCTCATGAAGAGGTGGTCCTGACGCACGAGCGCCGGATCGAGCACCTCGTTCATCAGCTCGAACACGATCTGCGAAGGCATCGTGCCCGCGCGCGCGATGCCGACCGTCACCGTCTTCGTCTGGCGCGAGAGGTTGAGGCCTCGGTACACGGCCTCGGGGTGGGAGGCGATCATCCGCGTGGGCACGTCGACGCGTGCGCGCGGGAATTCGGCCGCGAGGACCGTGCGCGCGAGCCCTTCGTAGAGCATACGGACGAGACGACCGACGTCGGGCTGCCCGGTGTCCGGCGAGCAGGCCCTCGCGAGGAGCGTCCACGCGAAAGGATCGTCGAGAAGGTGGACTTGCGGGCCGTATCCGTGTCGAATCTCGGGCGCCCTGAACCGGCTCTCAGCGTACGCGATATCAACCATCACGATTTCTGTTACACTACCGCGCCCCTCGCGGGGTATGGCGTTTCCCGCGACGGCACATTGAGGGCTCCGCGGAGCCTTCGGGTGTTTATCGAAGGAAGGATTCGTTCGGTGGATAGCGACCTGGCCGAGGCGGTTGCCTCGCTCAAGGACATCTTCGCTAGGCGAAAGATCCCAGCTACTTTCGGCAAGGCTCCCCCCGCCACGGTGGAGGAGCTGCGCAAGACGTTCCGCATCCCGGCCCGTTTCCGCAGCTTTCTTCAGGCGGCTGACCCTGTCGACGTCGAGACCGTGACGCCGGTGGAGCGAGTGCGCTTCATCCCGGCGGAGAAGCTCGCGGCGGAGCAGGTGGGTTACAGCGTCGCCTCGGAGACGACGCCCGCGATCGCGGGCTGGCGGAAGAGCTGGATCATCATCGCCCGCAGCGCGTTGCTCGGGGATCCGTACTTCCTCGACATCAGCAAGCTCGACGCGGAGGGCGACTGTCCCGTGTTCTCCGCGATGACGGGCACGGACACGCTCAAGCCCGAGCTGTGCGCGTCGAGCTTGCAGCAGTTCCTGCGGATCCTGGCGATCGCGATGGAGACGGCGACCGGCTTCGGCGACGGCGTGATGGACGACGACGACGAGGCGATCTTCCGCGAGTCGCTCGGCCCGAAGATCAAGACCGTCGACTCCGCGGCGCTGCGCGCGGGGCACTGGACGTAAGGCTCGTGACGGGGCCCCGAAGGTGAGCGCGCAGTCTCCTGGGCCGACGGTTCGATGCGCCGCGTGCGGGGCCTCGCAGCCGGCCGGGGCCTCCGCGTGCTCGACGTGCGGCACCGCGATGTCCGTGGCGCGCACGGTGGACGACGTCGCGCCGCTCGCCGAGGATCGCAGCCGCACCGTGCCGGAGGCGCCGGTGTCCGCCGCCGTCCGCCCGGAGCACCTGATCGCCGCCGCCGCGAAGCCGATCGACGCCGCGCCCCCGCCGAGGCCCGCGCAGAGCGCGCAGAGCCTCGCCGCCGCGAAGAGCCTGACCGCGGGCACCGTGATCGACGGGAAATACTCGATCGTGCGCCTGCTCGGTCAGGGCGGCATGGGCGTCGTGTACCTCGCGCGCGACATCCACACGGGCATCGACGTGGTGCTCAAGTCCGTGCGGTCGGAGCTGTCGCACCGCGCCGACGTGCGGCAGCGCACGCTCGCGGAGGGCCGCGTCCTCGGGCAGATCGATCACCCCAACGTCGTCCACCTGAAGGCGGTCGTCGTCGACGAGCAGAGCCTCTGGCTCGTGATGCAGTACATCGAGGGCGAGAGCCTCGAGCGCACGATCGATCGCTACGTCGAGCAGAAGAAGACGATGCCCCTCGCGGAGGCGCTGCGCGTCTTCCGTCAGATCGTGAGCGGCATCGCGGCGGCGCACGCGGAGGGCATCATCCACCGCGATTTGAAGCCCGCGAACGTCCTCATCCGCAAGAAGGATCAGGTCGCGAAGGTCACCGATTTCGGCATCGCGAAGGCCGAGCACGACGACGGATCCGGGCGCGTGCAGACGCGCGGCGTGATCGGATCCATCTGGTACATGTCGCCGGAGCAGGTGACGGGGCGGCGCGATCTCGACAAGCGGGTCGACATCTACGCGCTCGGCGTCGTGCTCTACCAGATGCTCACGGGCAAGGTGCCCTTCGACGCCGACAGCGACTACGAGATCATGCGCGCGCAGGCCGAGAAGCCGATGCCGCTCGCGCGGGCGTCGCGCGACGATCTGCCGCCGAGCGTGGACGCGCTGCTGCAGAAGCTGTGCGCCAAGAAGCGCGAGGAGCGGTTCGCGACGTGCGAGGACGTGCTCGCGCAGGTGGCCGCGATCGAGGCCGAAATCGGCGCCTCCGGGCACGCGCCGCAGCCCACGGCGGCGCCGCAGCCCACGCAGCTCCCGGCCCCCGCGAAGAGCGCGCCGGAGGAGATCGCGAAGCCCTCGAAGGACATCACCACGCCCCCGGTCGCGTCGACGCGGGACGTGCCGACCGCGAAGGACGAAGGCCCGACCCGTGAGCGCCCGCCGCCGAAGCGCAACGTCGCGCTGTGGATCGTGGGCGGCGTCGTGCTCGCGGCGCTCGGCAGCGCGGCCACGTTGATCGCGACGGGCGTGATCCCGCTGCCCGCGGGCGGGAACGGAAAGGGCACGCCCACCGCCGAGCCGAAGCCGACCGCGACCGTCACGACGACCGCGACCGTCACGACGACCGCGACGGCCGGCACCGCGACGCCCCCCGCGAAGAGCCCGCTCGAAGATCTCGCCGGCGCGTGGATGGGAAGCGCGGATCGCGCGCTCGACGCGGTGATCGTCGCCGACACGATCGAGTTCCGCGTGAAGGACCCGGCGCAGTTCGCGCCCGCCGACTACGAGGTGGGGGAGGCGCGCTTCGTGCTGCGGCGCATCCCCGGCGAAGAGAGCGTGTTCGCCGTCGAGGATCGCCTCCGACCGAACCCGCCGCAGGACTTCCCGTTCAACAAAGCGAAGGCCCGCGCCACGTGCCAGGAGATCCGCACGGAGGCCGGCGGGGCCCCGCTGCGCGCCACGTACGACGGCAAGCGCCTCTCGGTCGAGCTCATCAAGATCGAGCCGTCCGCGGCCAATTTCATGCGTGACGGCAAGGAGACGACGAGCTGCCTCGGCCTCGGCAAGCTCAAGGCGTCGAAGGTGATCAGCGTCCTCACGCGCGGCTGAGCCCCCCGCTCACGTCACCGCGCGATCGCCTTCAGTTGCACTGGCCCTGATCGTTGTACGTGCCGACGAGCTGGTTCGCCGTCGCGTCGTAGTGCTGGCCGGAGCTCAAGAACACCGGATCCATCGCCGCGTTGCGGCCGATGCACCAGATGTCGATGTCGGCCTTCGCCTCGCCCGTCTTCGGGTCGAAGTTGAGCGGGCCGGAGGCGCCGTTGTAGTCGATCTCCCCGCTGGCCTGGACCGCCTGGAACGCCTTGTTGATCGAGCTCGGCCCCGCGTCGATCACGGTGCCCTTGCTCATCTTCTTGAGCGCGTCCGAGATCGCGACGCCGGTGATCGGTTTGTCGCCGACCGCGAGCATGCCGTACGCGAGCAGGTACATCGCGTCGTACGCGGTGTCCGCGTAGGCGAGCGGATCGTCGTTGATGTACGCCTTGTAACGAAGCTTGAACGCGCCGTAGAGCGAGCTCGCCACGCCGGGGACGGTGCCGCGCACGCGCTTGCGGCGGTCGTCGTCCGAGCCGATCGCGGCCGTCAGCTCCGGCACCTTCCCGCCGTCGGGGAAGATGTAATACGGGCGCGGCGGCATCGGGTTGAGGTCGCCCCACGCCGCTTCGATCGCCGGGAACAGGAACTTCGCCGTCTCGGTCGTGCCGAAGAGCAGGACGACCTGGGGCTTCATGTCGAGGATGCCCTGCACGATCGCGGAGAAATCCGGGTTCTCGTTGCCGGAGGTGTCCGGGTAGTCGAGGCGCTTGAAGTTGTCGCCGTTGTCCGCGGCGGCCTTGCCGTTGAACGTGAGCTGCGGCGTCACGGCGTCCGCGAGGCCCGTCCCGTACGCGTCGCCCTTCACCGCGATCGCCACGCGGATCTGATCCGACGCCATCAGCATCTGCTCGGAGCGGACCTGCGCCTCGATCGGCGTCACGAGGCCGGCGATCGGCACCGCCTGCACCGCGTCGGACGGGCACGTGCGCCACACGAGGCCGTTGTCGGCGAGATCCGTGATCGACGGGCTCGTCGCGGAGGCCGAGATCGTGAGCACGCCCGCGGGGACCGTCACGCTCTTCGCGGTGTCGATCGTGATGCCGCTGAACGCGGGGCCGAGGATCGCGGGCACGCCCACGTCGCTCACGAGGTGCTTCGCGGCGCGGCGGGGGTTGTCCATCGGCGCGCTCAGATCGTCGCAGCACACCATCGCGATCGGGCGCGGCTGGCCGTTCGCTCCGCCGGGCAGCCCGACGGCGTTCGTCTCGATCTCGTGCATCGCGAGCTTGGCGCCGTTGTGGATCGGGATGCCCGTGCTCGCGTCGGTGCCGACGAGCGGGCCGAGGAAGCCGAGGATGAGCGCGTTCGGATCCTTGTACGCGTCGCCTCCGAGCACCTGCGCGCAGTCCGGCGTCGTGAGCTGCGCGCACGTCTTGTCGGCGCGGCAGATCGCGGGCGGCGAGTCGCCGTTCGGCATGCAATCCTCGGCTGTCTCGCAGCCGACCGCGGCCACGCACACGCCGTTCGCGTCACAGTGCGGCAGCGCGGCGTCGGTGCAGTCCGTGTCCGAGGTGCACTTCGCGCCGCCGCCCGTCGGCTCACACACCTTCGAGGTCTGGTTGCACGTCGCGTTCGGGAAGCCGAGCGCCTTGCAGTCGTCGTTGGTGGCGCACGTGTCGTTCACGGTGCTGCCGACGATCACGCTGCATCCCGCGGTGTGGAGCGCGGCGAGCGCCGCGATGAGCATTGCGTTCCTCATCATCGCGGCCGATTGTTTCACGATCGGATGTCGGGGGCCGAAGAAAACGGCCCTCGGCGTCATCGCCACGTCATCGCCAGGGATCGTCGCCGTCGAGCGGCTTCTGCGGCGGCTTCACGGGAGGGCGCTGGAGCCCGTCGCCGGGCGCCGCGGTCCCGGGCGCGGTCGGCTTCTCCGGGCTCGCGGTCTTGTCCGGGTGCGTCGGCGCGTCCGAGCGATCGAGCGCGACCTCCAGCGTCTGATCCGAGTTGAACATCACGGTGCGCTGCGTGGGCGTGAACCCCTCGGCCTCGACGCGGAAGACGTGGCCTTTGTCGTCGCGCTTGAAGCGGCCCACGAACGGGTTCGACGGGAGCGCCGAGTCGTCCAGGAACAGCTTCGCGGTGGCCGGCTTCGCGGAGAGGTGCACCTCGATCGTCGACGAAGCGGGCGCGGCCGTGTCCTGCGCGGTCGTCGTCGTCGCGCCGGTCGTCGCGCCGGAGGCCGATCCGCCGTTGCCCCGCAGCGCGAGCACCGTCGCGGCCGCGCCGATCGCGACCGCCGCGATCAGGAGCGGCGCGCGCAGCTTGCTGCCCGCCGCCGGCGACGCGAGCGTCGACGTCGGCTGCGAGGCCGAGTGCCCGGTGTTGACGGAGCTCGTCCCCGTGTTGACGGAGCTCGTCCCCGTGCTGATCGCGCCCGAGCCGCTGCCGCGATCCGCCTCGAACGGGCCGGAGACGGGCGTCACGCGCGACACGCTCGCGGTGCCGCCGGTCGTCGCGCCCCACGGCATGTTCGCGGCGGTGAACGACGCGCGCGCCATCTCCAGCGAGTCGGCCGTGTACCGTCGCGCGTCCACGATCTTGAGCGGCACGTCCTCGAGCGCGGCCCGCCGCAGGCCCGAGAGCTGACGCTCGATGATCCCCTTCATTTCGGCGCGCTTCGCCTCGAACATCCGCGAGACGAGCTTGCCCACCTCTTCGGCGCTGGAGCGCTCCTTCGCCGAATCCAGGTACTCCAGGATGTCCTGACGCATCGCCGCGGCGGTCGGGTAGCGGTCGTCCTTCGCGAGCGCGGTGGCCTTCGCGACGATCTCCTCCAGCTTCGGAGGGCAGCCCGGAACCGCCGTCGACAGCCGCGGCACCGGATCGATCCCGATGCGCTCCAGCATCTCCAGATCCGAGCCGCGCCGGAGCCGCGATCCCGTGAGCACCTCCCACATCACGAGGCCCATCGCGAACACGTCGGCGCGCCGGTCCACCTCGTCGCTCCGCGCCTGTTCGGGCGCCATGTAGGCGATCTTGCCCTTGAGCACGCCGCCGCGCGTCTCCGAGGAGCGGGTCGCGGCCTTCGCGATGCCGAAGTCGACGACCTTCGTCTGCCCGTCGTACGTCACGAAGATGTTGTGCGGGCTCGCGTCGCGGTGCACGACGCCGATGGGGGAGCCGTCGTAGTCCGTGAGCTCGTGCGCGTGGTGCAGCCCCGCGAGCGCATCCGCCACGACACGGAGCAGGATCTCCCGCGGCATCTCCCCGGATTTCACCGCGCGGTGGAGGATGCGGTTGAGCGGCTGCCCGTCGAGGTACTCCATCGCGATGAAGTAGACCCCGTCGACCTCCGCCACCTCGTTGGTCTGCACCACGTTCGGGTGGTTGAGGCGCGCGGCGAGGCGCGCCTCGTCGAGGAACATCGCGAGGAATTCGGGCTCCTCGGCGAGGCTCGGCCGGAGCCGCTTGATGACCGTGAGCTTGTTGAAGCCCACCGGCCCGTGCACGACCGACAGATAAACGTCGGCCATGCCCCCGTGTCCGAGGTTCGCGATCAGCTGATATTTCCCGATCGTCGTGACTTCGGGACCGGTCGGGTGTGTGGCAGCGGCCATCGAGCCTCGATGTTCATCCTTCAAAAGCGCCTGCGGCCTGTCAAGCGACGCGCCGCCGCCTGCGCGCGGTCAGGAGCCCGACGAGCCCGATCGCGAACAGCGCGCCGGCCTCCGAAGGCTCGGATCCCGCGGCCTTGCAGCCGCACGATCCCTTGGATCCGTCGGAGGTTCCGCCCGTGGACGTGGCGCCGCCGCCGCCGTTGCTCGACGTCGCTCCGCCGGCGCTGGACGACGTCGTCATGGTGGAGCCGCCGTCGCCGCCGAACGTGAAGCCGCCGCCGGCGCCGCCGGTGCCGCCGCCGCCCATGTTCGGATCCTTCACGCACTGCCCGGCCTGGCAGAGTTGCCCGGTCGGACACACCACGTTGCTGCACGCGTCGGCGCACGTCCCGTCCGGCTGGCAGACCTGCCCGGGCTCACACGGGTTGTTGATGCACCCGTCCGGCACGCACAGCCCGGATCCCTGGCATTGATTCGCGGCCGGGCACCCGGCGCACTGGCACTTGTCGATGCACGCGCCGTCCTTGCAGACCTGGTTGTCGTCGCAGGTGATGGCGAGGCACGGATCGATGCAGTTGCCGGCGATGCACGCCTGTCCGGTCGGGCAGACGACTCCATTGCACGGGTCCTTGCATTGCCCCTTCACGCATTTGGTCCCGGCGGGGCACGCGACGTTCACGCACGCCGGGTCGACGCACAGCCCCTTCGCCGGATCGCAGGCCTGGTCGGCGTCGCACACGAACTCTCCGTCACCGCACTTCGGCACGCAATTGCCGTTGTCGCACACCTTGCCGGCGGGGCAGATATCGCCGTCGTCCACGGATCCATTGCAGTCGTTGTCGAAGCCGTCGCAGCTCTCCGCGGAGGGCCCCACGAGCGGCAGACACTGGAGCTGCCCGTTCTGGCATTGGAGCGTCCCGTCGCCGCAGACTCCGGGGGAGCCGGTCTGGCATTTGCCGCCGCCGCCCGCGCACGAGATGCCCGTGACGAAGGTGGTCAGATCGTCGAAGTCGTTGTCGCCGCCCGCGAGCAGGTCTTCCCAGCCGAAATAGAAGGCCTTCGGCGTCACGGTGGAGTTGTAGATGAGGAGGTGAATGAACGGATTGGCCTGGTTGCCGTCCGGATTGTACTTCTTCTCGCTATAGAAAATGTAATCGTGATTCTGGATCGTGGCGCAGTTGCCGGTGGCCTCGTAAAACCCGATCTGCCCGCCTGCGTAGGCCGGATCGTTCTTGATCGCGAGCGTCTTGATGGTGCCGACGCCGTCCGTGCACGTGAGGAACTCGTGCAGATCCTGGAGCCCGGGTTGTTGCCCGGTGACGTTGTACCAGCCGAACGAGTTCTGGTACCCGGCGTTGCGCTGCAGCACCTGAAACGTGAGCCCGCAGCTCGGCACGAAGGTCTCGGGCACGGTGAGCGCGTCCCCGAGCGCGTTGATCGCCTCCCCGCGCCCGTCGAACAGGGTTTGGAGGCTCCCCGTCGTGGGGATGGTGGTGCCGTCCGGCTGCGTGAGCGCCAGAGCGGCCGATGGAATGGAGAGGGCCAGCGAACAAGCGAGGAGCGTCGGAGCGAAGCGCATGCGCTTAGGCTAACACCTCCCGTGCAGTTGACCCGTCGGATCTCACTCGAAGCGTGACTTCAAATCAAAGAGTGGTGCCCAGGCCTTGACGTTGCCCACCCCCGGTCGCGCTTCGCGCGCCCGCCCCTCCCAAATCGCTCACTGTCGTTCGCGAAGGGAGGGGGGCGTCCCGTATTCAGGATACAACTAAAATGGCTGATCGAACCCGAGCGCCGGCGCTGTCAAACGGGCCATTTCGGCGCGCTGGCGCGCGGTGAAGGCGCGCGTCTCCAACCTTGCGCGGCCGCGGCTGCGGATGCGGAGCTCTTCGGCGAGCGGGGCGCGGCGGCGCATCGGGCCGGTCGCGAGGACGGAGGCGATCGTCTCGAAGGTCGCGGGGCGGCCGAGCAGCGTGCGGCGCGTGCGGTGGAAACGGCCCTGATTCTGGGACCACCACGCTTCGACGGCGTCGCGCCCGAGCCGCGGTAACGGGCGCGCCACCGTGTCGTCCGCGTCGTCGTGCGGGGCGCTCATCGAGGGGTCGAGCGGCATCCCCGTGATCGCCACGAACGCGTCCCCCGCGAGCGGGGCCGAATCGCGATCGTCGAGCCATTTCAAGCACGCCTCCGCGGCCGCCGCGCGACCCGAAATGCCCAGCGCATGCAGCGCCGCCGCACGGTGCGGCCCGAGGCCGAGCGCGAACACGAGCAGCTCCACGTCGCGCGCGTCCCCGCCCATCGCGATCCACGCGAGCGGCCTCGAAAGATGCTCGATCGGCGTCTCCGCGGAGGCGCCCTCCACGAGCTTCCGGCACGCGCTCCACGCCTCCGGGAGGCCGAGCGTGAGGCCCGCTTCGATCGCGGCCGCGCGCACCTCGGGGGCCGCCGCGCCGAGCGCGTCCTTCGCGAGCGCCGCCTGCGCCCGATCGCCCGTGAGCGCCGCGCTCCGGAGCGTCGCGATCACGACGTCGTCCGGATCCGAGGCGAGCACCGGCGCGAGCGGCGGCACCTCTCCGCGGAACGCGAGCACCGAGAGCGCGCCGGACCGCAGATCGACCGCGTCCCCGTGCAGCGCCGCGACCAGCGCCGCCGTGAGGCCGTCCGCCGTCGCGAGGCCGAGCGCGCGCTCCACGTCTCCGCGGGCCTTCGGATCGCCGAGCTTCGCGATCACCCGAGCGCGCGCCTCCGCCGGGCCGGACGTCGCGAGCGCGAAGGCCGCGGCGATCCGCGCGGGGCCCTCGGCCTCTTCGAGCGCGGGGAGCAGCACCTTCTCCCGCACGGGCTCGCCGCCGGAGACGAGGCCGTCGACGTTCGCGAACAGCCGCTCTTCGATGCGCTCCTCGACGCCGCCGAGCGTGTCGTCGTGGGCCCCGAGCGCGCGCTCCCACTGGGCCCAGAGGAACTCCGCCTCGTCCAGGTGCTCCTCGATGACGTCCCAGAACACGACTCCCATGCAGGTTCTCCAGATGGCCTGTCGCCAGATCGTCAGTTGATGCGGACGGAGCCGCCCTTGATTCGATTGGTCCCCGAAGCGTGGGTCTCCACGTACGCCCCGCGGACGACGACCCGCCCGTCGCGCCGCAGCGTGATCGAGGCCTCCCCGCAGCGCAGACTGACCTCCTCCTCCCCCTCGACGACGACGCGCTTCCCGTCCGCCGTCGCGGTCGCGGTCGCGGTCGCCGGAGAATGGCTGTTTGCGTCCGCTGCAGAGTGACTGTTTGCAGCCGCCGCAGAGTGGCTGTTGGCGTCTGTCGCAGAGTGGCTGTCTGGCTCCCCGGCGTCCGACGGCGAGCCTTCCAGCACGAGATCGATGAGCGTCGTGATCGGCGGCTCCAGGAGGCCTACCACGATCGGCGCGCGCGGATCCCCGTCGTCGAACACGAGCACGGCGCCTCGCCGCGACACGGCCGCTTCCAGCGCGGTCTTTGCGTCCATTCGAACGGTGCTGCGGGCGGGGAGGGGACCCTTCGTGTTGCCCGGATAGTCCACCTGCAACTGCCCCCCTTCCAATCCCACGATGTACCCTGTCCGCGGCGCCAGGATGCGAGCCTCCGCCCCCGCGTGGGCTCGGCCCTCCGTGACCGGGTGCGCGGCGGCCTCGGGCAGCTCGATCGTCTCCACCGTCGCCGGTCGTGCGGCGGGCAGCGGCTCGCGGAGCGGCTCCGGGGCGGGGCGCGCGCGGTCCTTCATTCGGCCTCTTCCTCCATCAGCGAGTCGGCGTCCCCGAGCGCGTCCGTGAAGCTCGCGGGGACGGGCGGCCACAGCACCTCTTCGTCTGGATACGGCTTGTTCGCCGCGCCGAGGAGCGCCTTCGGGAGCAGCGGGCTCTCCACCGTCACGGGGATGCCGGACAGCGCGCCGAGCCGCGCGAGCGCGAGGCCCTCGACCGACAGGAGCCGCTCCACGCCGGGGACCGTCTCGTCCTCCGCGGACAGCGCGGCTTCACCCTCGCGGAGGAGCGCCGCGAGGCCGTCGTTGAAGAGGACGAAATCGCTGTCGAGCACCGCCCGCGCGATCCGGGACTGCGGCTCCATCGAGGCGCCGCGCTCGCGCTCGAAGGCCTGGAGCGGGTCCTTCGCCTTCTCGTGCTGGCCCATGCACATGAGCCGGACGCCGAGCGCGAAGAGCGGAGCATACGTGCTGTCTTCATCGCGGTCGGACTCCAGCGTGAGCTTGTCCCGCACGAGGTCGTGGAGCACGCGCGCCTCCCCGGAGCACAGGGCCTCTTGAATGCCGGCGTCGCGGCTCAGGAGCAGGTCCGACTTGCGGGCCCGCATCCCGCGGCGCACGCACCGCAAGAAGCGCCTGCGCACGGCCGCGGCGAGGTACATCGCGTGGAAGAAGCCGTCACGGTCTCCCTCGCTCACGAAGCTCAAGATCGCCTGGAGACGGTACGCCCCCTCGAGCCCGGAGGCCGCGACGGATTGGGCGGTGTTGCACGGGGAGCCGAGCTGCTCGATGTGCTTTTTCTGGAGGTCCGAGAGCTCCGCGCGGGCGGCGCGGACCTCGGATTCGGAGATTGCCATTCAGACCACCACGATGATGGGCCCCTGAATCACGGGTGACGGGGGCGTGTTCTTGTTGTTGTGGAGCATCGGGTCGAGGGCGCGGGCGACGTTCTTGCCCTCGACCTTGACGTCGAAAGAATACATGACGAACTCGGCCTTCATCTTGATGACGCCCGAGGCGACGCCGCCGCCGGCCGATCCGGCTTCGTCGCCGGTGCTCATCGCGAAGTTGGAGTCCGCGAGGCAGATGGGGTTTCCGTCACACTTGACCTGCGTGCTGCCCTGCGCCGTGTCGCTCGACATGGCCACGTTGGGGTAGGGGATGGGCACGGGGCCCGCCGGAGACGGCGTCAGGCACGTATCCGGGAAGGCCGTGGTGACTCCCATGCTGGCCGCGTGCACGACGGAGAGGGAGTTGACGCCGACGGTGACAGGCATTCTCGCTCACCCTTTCTCGTTGTTCTTCTGCACGGCGAAGGACCCGCGCAGCCCCCCGTCCGACGAGGCCAGCACGAGCGCCGCCCCCGTCCGCGCATAACCACGTTGCAATGCGCGCGCGGCCATCCCGAGGCCGATCGCGGGCGCCGCAGCCCCGGTGTCGCCGATCGCGTCCGCCGCGTGCCACAGCCGGAATTGCGTCTTCGCGAGCGCGCGCGTGAAGGCGTATCCGATCTCCTCCGACCGATAGACCTCCCCGTTCATGTCGCTCACCACGAGCCCGATCTCCGCCCCGTCCTCGAGCGCGAGGCGCGTGCGGCGGATCGCGTCGCCGAGCCCCGTCCCGATGCACGGCGTGTCGCGATCGAACGTGGCGCTCTCCGTCGTGGTGACGGCGCCCGCGATCGTGATGGCGCCCGGCGTTTTCCCGGGCGTCAAGAGCGCGAAGGCCGCGCCCTCGCCTGGGAAGAGGCCGACCGGACGATCGCCCGCCTTGATGCGCCGCGCGCCGTGGAGCCACGCGACCGTCGCGTCGTCGGTGAGCGCGTCCACGCCGCCGACGATCGCGCGCGGCACCTTCTTTTGAGCCAGATCGCGCGCGGCGCGCGACAGCGCCTCCACGAAGCCCGCGTGCCCTTCGGCGACCACCGTCATCCCGTGCGCGCACCGGAGACCGAGCCGCTCCGCGAGCCGCGGACCGAGATCGGAGGCGACGCGCGGATCCAATCCGGGCCGGTTTTGCTCGCCGATCGCGGCGTACATCCCGGCCGTCGCGAGATCGTTCGCCGTCGTCTCCGCGCGCGCCAGCATGTCCGCGAGCGCGCTCGCCGCGAGGTCCACGAGCCTCCCGAGGCCGCGGCGCCCCTCCTCGAACACGGTCGCGCCGACCGGCACGATCGGCTTCTTTTCCGGGCTCTCCAGCGCGATCCACGGCATCTCGCGGAAGCGCGACAGGCCCGCTCGCAAGGCGGCGCACGAAGCGTCGAGGCCGTCTCCGAGCGGCGTCGTCATCCCGACGGCGCGCACCGTCATGACGGGGGCAGGCGTGGCGGCGCTCATCGCGCGGCTCCCTTCATTTCGGCCCGCGGGCTCACGTCCTTCGCGTCCCCGAGGCGCGCCCACGAGAGATCGTGGAGCTTCCGGTGCACGCGGAACGACGCTCGCAGCACCGTGTGCACGCGCATCGCGTCGGCGTCGATCACCAGCGTGTCGAGGCGCATCGGCGCGGCGCTCTCCTTGCCGTCCACGAGCACGCTCCCCGCGAGCGCGAACCGCGGCAAATCGAAGGCGAGGGGGCCGCTCGGCGAGACGTTCGCGATCTCCACCGGGGCGCCCGCGGGCAGGTCGCGCACCTGCTGATCCGCCGGCGCGGCGTTGTGGTGCGCGCGCTGGAAATCGGCCGGCGGCAAGGGGAAACGCGACGCGCGCCACGCCTCGTCGAACGTGCCGGCGAGCCTCTGCCGCGGCGCCCAGCTCGGCGCGACGAAGCCGAACGCCACCGGCGCGGGCCGATCCAGGATCGATTTGATGGGCCGCGCGGGATCCTCGAGATCGGGCGCGAGCGCGCCGTCGAGGCCTTCGAACGCGACGTTTCCGCGCGCCGGATCGATCTCGAAGAAGCCCACGCCCACGGGGTTGCGCGGATCGCAGCGGTGGTCCTCCGGGCTCTCGGCGCGGCGATCCCATCCGCCGTACGCGCGCTCGAACGTGAGCGGCACGCGGTCGATCGGCGCGGGCGCGCTCAGCTTCGGCGGCCCGAGCGCGCTCTTCCACTTGCGGGCCCCGAACGCGCGCACCGTCTTCCTGAGCGGCCCCGCGCGCAAGGTGACGTCGACCGACGTGTCGCGCGCGTGCTCGGGGTACGCGTGGCCGAGGAGCACCACGTCGACGAGCGGTTTGTCGATCACGACCTCGTGCTCGCGGCGCAGGCTGGACGACCCCGGCTCCCCGGTGTGCGTCGCGGCGGTGAGGATCGGCTCCTGTTCGTCGGCGAAGGCGAGGCCGGTCGATTCGTGGGGGAGGCGCGGCGCGCGGCCCGCGTGGATGCGGTACGTGGCCTTCGCGATCACGACGAGCGTCATCGCGCCGGTCTCGTCCGGCATCACGAACATCCCCGCCGTGAGCGGCGTCGTATTGAGGAAGCCCTGGTAGGTCATGGGTGCGCCACCGCGCGGGGGCCCCATCCTACACGAGACGAGCGGCGATCCAGGGCCGATCGATGACGCTCGGAGCGATGACGAGAGGATGTCGCGGCTGGCGCCGCGACGATGTCACTTGGTCGAGTCGACTTCTTTTTCGAGCGAGTCGAGCTCACCCTTGTAGTTCGCGTTGCTGATCTTCTGCGCGGCCTCTTCCTCGAAGTCGGCGGGCACCGGAACATCGGAGTCGGAGAGCGCCACGGCGGTGCCGGACGGAGCGGGCGCGCCCGATCCGGAAGCCGAACCGGACGCAGGCGTGGAGTCACCGCAGCCGATCGCCGCGAGCGCGACGCCGAGCGCGAGGGCCAGGAGGGGAGTCTTCATTTCGCACCGCCTTTGTCCGCGTCGTAGCTGGCCATCCACTTGTCGTGCCGCTCGTTCTCCTTCGCGAGGAGCTTGTCGGCGCGGGCCACGGAGTCGTCGTCCTTCTCGCCTTGGGCCACTTCCTTGACGCGCTGAATACGGGCGACGCGGCGGGCGTGGCGCGAAAGCTCCTCTTTCATGGCCTGCGCCATGGGCTGGTTCTTGAGCTTCTCCTTGACCTTGGCCTTCACCTCGTCGCGCTGCTTCTTGGCGCGCTCTTTCCGGTCGGCCTTCTCTTTCTCGGGGTCCTTGCCGGGCGCGTTCGCGGCGGCGCTCGCGGACGGGGCGCCGGACGCGGCGGGGCCTTCGTCGGGCTTACCGCTCGGAGAGGGCTTGTCCTTGTCGTCCTTGCCCTTCTCACCCTTGTCGCCGGGCTTGCCCTTGTCTTCGGGTCTGCCCTTGTCATCGGGCTTCGCGCCCTTGTCGGCCGGTTTGCCGGTGGGGTGGGCCGCCGGGCCGTCGGCGAGGGCGGGCCCGCTCGCAGAAAGCCACCCGACGAGGGCGGCCACGGCGAACCCGAGGCGCATCGTACGAGCACTCATCGCTTGGTATTCTCCTTCCGTCCGCCGCGGCGTCGAAAACGATTCCGTCTCTGGCGCTGCGCGCGGCCGAAGACGAACGTTACAGAAACACGCACCCGCCGTCATGAAATCGGCGGAGCCGTCCGGCGGATCCGGTTTCCTTGACAAAGGCGGGAACCCTTCTAAGCCTCTCTGCACAGGGCAGTTCGGGGGAGGGAGATCGCATGCGCGTCCTTGGATATAGCGGCGGAGTGGACGGTTACGCAGCGGGCGTGGGCACGAGTCACGACTCGGCCGCTGCGATGGTGGTGGACGGCAAGGTGATCGCCGCCTGCGAAGAAGAGCGCTTCACGCGGGAGAAGCACACTGGCAAGTTCCCGCGCCGAGCCATCGAGTACGCGATGCGCATGGCCGGCGCGCGGGACGCCTCGGATCTCTCGCTCGTCTGCTATTACACGTGCCCTTCGCAGCTCTTCTCGTCCGACATGCTGGACGCGAACAAGGAGCGAATGGCCCCCTTCACGCGGCTCGCGTACAAGGCCTCTCTCGGCTTCATGCGGCGCCTGAACCGCCTCACGGGGATCGACGACGCGCGGCCGGCGCGGTCCTTCGCGAAGAGGATGGAGATGCTGCCGGAGCCCGGGCGCTTCCGGCCGGTGCCGCACCACCTCTGCCACGCCGCGAGCGCCTTTTACCCGTCCCCGTTCGAAGAGGCTCTCTGCTTCACGATCGACGGACAAGGAGAGGCCGCCTCGTGCATGGTCTGCGTGGGGCAGGGCTCGCGGCTCCGCGTGCTCAAGCAGCTCTACGCGCCGAACAGCGTCGGATATCTCTACGGCTGCATGACTCGGTTCCTCGGCTTCGGCTTCGGGGACGACTTCAAGGTGATGGGGCTCGCGCCGTACGGGGATCCGGGGCGCTACCGCTCGTATTTCGAGTCGCGCGTGCAGACGCTGCCGGACGGCTCGTTCTGGGTGGACCCGGACTGGCTGTCGTGGCTCATCGTGCGGGACGCGCTGTTCCCCGACGGACGCATGTATTCGAGGGAGATGCGGGACACCTTGGGGCCCGCGCGCCTCCCGGAGGAGCCCATCCTCCAGCGGCACGCGGACGTCGCGGCGGCGCTTCAAGAGGCGCTGGAGCGCGTCGTCCTGCAGATGCTCGCGCGCGCCCGGCTCGACACCGGGATGCGGAACCTCTGCCTCGCGGGCGGCGTGGCCCTCAACTGCACCTTGAACGGCAAGATCGCTCGGAGCGGCATGTTCGATCGCGTGTGGGTGCAGCCGGCCGCGCACGACGCCGGGACCGCGCTCGGCGCCGCGCTCTACGGCTACCACGTGCTCCTCAAGGGCGAGCGGGTGACGACGCCGCGCGCCCCGGTGTTCCTGGGGCCCGAATACGGGTCCGGAGCCCTGTCGCGCGCCATCCTCGGCCTCGGCCCCGAGATACGGTGTCACCGCCCGGTCGACGTGTTCGGCGCGACGGCGCGGGCGCTCGCGGAGGGGAAGATCGTCGGCCTCGTCCACGGACGTGGGGAGTGGGGCCCGCGGGCGCTCGGACACCGCAGCATCCTCGCCGATCCGCGCCGCGCCGACATGAAGGAGCGCGTCAACTCCGCGGTGAAGCTGCGGGAGGGATTCCGCCCCTTCGCGCCGGCCGTGATGATGGAGCACGCGGACGACTGGTTCGATCTCCGCGGCGTCGGAGAGAGCCCGTTCATGCTCTTCGCGGTGCCGGTGCGCGAGCCCATGCGCGGCCGTATTCCGGCGGTGACGCACGTGGACGGGACGGCCCGCGTGCAGACGGTGGCGCGCGAGGACGACCCGCGGTTCCACGCGCTGCTGCGCTCGTTCCACGAGCTCACGGGCGTGCCGGTGCTCCTCAACACGAGCTTCAACATCAACGGAGAGCCCATCGTCTCTTCGCCGGAGGACGCGATCCGCTGCTTCCTCGGGACGGGGCTCGATCTGCTGGTGATCGAAGACACGGTGATCGAGAAGCGCGTCGGCGTCGCGCGGCGCCCCAAGCCCGTCTCCGTGGTGGAGAGTCGCCTGCAGCCGCGGGCAGCGTCGATGGCGGCGCCTTGAGACGAGAGTCCCCCCCGCTCAAATCAGCGTGGATCGAGCGAGGGTGACCGAAGCACGAGTGTTCCTGCAAGCGCCCTCGCGCCACGCCGAAGACCCCCGTCGGCTTTCCGAATGCTCATGTTTTCCATCTCCAAATGGCCCCAACGAAAAGTGGGCCGCCAGAAAGCCCTATGGCCGAGTGGTGACGTTTCGACAAGAACTTCGTGTCGCGGTGACGATCTTTTTTTGACCCGGACCGAGGGGCAAATTGGCCGACTTCACCGGCCGACGGAGAAAAGGCGCTTCGACAGGGGTGTTGCCCGATTCGTATCAATTTGATTCCGTATCAATTTGATTCAGCGGTGAGCGGGCCGTGGCCGCCGTATTTGGTGCGGAGGTCCACCGAAAGCTTGCGGCCCTTCGCGATCGTGCCGAGGGCCGTCGCGCCCTCGGTGGCCTTTCGAGCGTAGGACTGGTCCACCGAATAGAGGCCGAAGTGCGGAGCGAAGCCGAGCGCCCACTCGAAGTTGTCGGTGAGGCTCCAGTGGTAGTAGCCGCGCACGTCGACGCCCTCGGCGCGGGCCTCGTCGATCGCCTCCAGCGCGCGCACGATCACCTCCGCGCGCCGCGCCCCCACGTCCGTCGCGATGCCGCTCTCCGTCACGCAGAGGGGCAGATCGGGCCACCGAGATCCGAAGTCCTTCAGCACTGTATACAGGCCTTCAGGGTGATGCTCGTAGTTCATCGCCGGCACGAAGTACGTAGGATCGATGGGCGGAACGCAGGCGCCGGCGTCGAACGTACCGTAACAGGGAGTCGCCTTCACGACGGGCAGGAGGCCCGGCGCCCCGGTGACGCCCGCGCGGGAGTAGTACTGGACACCGAGCCAGTCGAGCTTGCCTTTCCAGTCCGGGTGCGGCTCGTCGAGCACGCCGTCGAGATCGGTGTCGAAGCCGCCTTGCTGGAAGGCCTCCACGAAGAGGTATTGATACACCCACAGGACGGCGTCGCGCGCGGCGATGTCCGTCGGATCCTCGGACGGCATGCCTCCGGAGGCCGCGACCCACTCCGCGGCTTCCTTGGTGAGCCCCACGCTCGCGGGCACGCCGTCCCCGTCCGCATCCATGGTATCTGCGGCCTTGATCGCGTCGTACATGAGGGAGTGCGCTTCCATGTAGTTGCGCACGGTCGGCATGAATTTGCCGAGGATGTCGGAGAGGATGCCTTTCTTGCCAGGGGGGAAGTTGCCGATCCCGTAGCCCGCGAGCATGTAATTGACAGGCTCGTTGAGCGTGCCCCAGTCGTCGACGCGATCGCCGAAGCGCTCGGCCAGGAGCTTCGCGTGCTCGGCGAGCTGCTCGGCCACCATCGGGCCGCCCGTCGGGTGATCCCAGCCGCACAGGTTGGTGTCGGCGGGGCCGTTCTCGCACTTGGGGTCGGCCGGGTCGTCGATCCACACCGGGTTGGAGAAGTGGTGAATGGTCACCATCGGCCGGATCCCCTTCGAGATGAGGAGATCGATGAAGTCCGAGTAGTGCTGGAGCGCGGCCTCGTCGATCTGGTCTTTGGCAGGCTCGATGCGGGCCCACTCCATCGAGAAGCGGTAAGAGTCGACGCCCATCTCGACGAGGAGGTCGACGTCCTGGTCGGCGAGGGTATACCCCTTCACCGCGTCGCCGATGGGGAACATGGCTTTCCCGAGGCCGTCCGGCGCCGGCATCGACCATTTGTACCAGTCGGTGTGGGTGTTCTGGTCTTCGATCTGCGTCGCCGCGGAGGCCGCGCCGAAGCGGAAGGAGCCTTTTCCGGCCGCGCCGGAGACGCCGCCGACCGTGGGATACGTGATGTCCACGACGGGAGTCGTGGTGGTGGAGCCGCCGCTCGACGTGGTGGTGGAGCCGCCGCCTCCGCCGCTGCCGGAGCTGTCACCGCCGCAGCCGGATGTCGCGGAGAGGAGCGCGAGAGAGACGAGAGAGAGGCCTGCAAATGCGCGCATCTCTCCCTGGTATCATAGGGGGCTCAGGTCTGGGGGCCGCGGTTGGCGCCGCCGAGGATCCTGTGCGCGGCCATCGCGGCGCCGAAGCCGCTGTCGATGTTGACGACGACCACGCCGGACGCGCAGCTCGTCAGCATCGCGAACAGCGGGGTGAAGCCGCCCAGCGCCGTGCCGTAACCGACGGAGGTGGGGATCGCGATGATCGGGGTCGAGACGACGCCGCCGACCACGCTGGGGAGCGCGCCCTCCATGCCCGCCGCCACGATCACGACGTCCGCCGCGCGCAGCGCCTCCACGCGATGAAGCAGGCGGTGCAGGCCCGCGACGCCGATGTCGTACATGCGCACGGGGGTGAGGCCGACCGCGATCAGCGTCTCCACCGCCTCCTCCGAGGCCGGGAGATCGCCGGTGCCGGCCGTCACGACCGCCACGGTGCCTTTTCGCTGCGGGATCGGCGCGCGCACGATCGAGCCGGTGCGCGCGATCGGGGCGTACTTGAAGTCGGGGAGCGCCTCGGCGATGGCGGCGGCCTTCACCGGGTCCACGCGCGTCACGAAGACGTTCTGGTCCACGGCGGCGATCTCGCGCGCGATGCCGATGATCTGCTCGGCCGTCTTCGGCTCTCCGAAGATGACCTCGGGCACGCCCTGGCGCAGGGCTCGGTGATGGTCCACCGCCGCGAATCCGAGGTCGCGGAACGGGAGCGTCTTCAGGCCTTCGAGCGCCGCGTCGACCTCCACCTCGCCGGCGCGGAGTTTCGTGAGCAGCTCGCGGAGATGCCGGGGATCCATCGTGGCCGGCGCTCTAGCACAACGAACCACGGCCGGGCGCTCTCGAATCGGCTTTTCCGCCGATGTGCGCGCGCTATTCTCGGCGTATGGCGATCGGGGCGAAGGTTCGCGGGCTCGTGGGGGCGTGCGCGTTCGGGCTGGTTTGCACGGTGTTCGCGGGGTGCGCCGCGATGCTGGAGCCCGCGGACGGGGTGCCGGACGGGGACGACCCGCGGCAGCTCCCGGAGGCCGCCGCCTTCAAGGTCGGCACGTGCGACCTCGACGAGATGCGCGAGCGCGTCTGCGGCCACCTCAGCGAGCCGGTCGACGTCGCCGCGGACGCGCCGTTCTGGGACTGCCCGGCCGATCCGCGCAGGCTCACGAGCGCGGGCCCGACGATGCTCTTCTACACGGACACGAAGCGGCTCGAGTTCGATCGGCTGATGACGCTGCGGTACCGCGAGGGCCTCAACGAGAGCTGCGGCGACGAGGGGGAGCGCCCCGGGGACTGCTGCTTCTCGCGGTGCACGCCGCTGCCCGTGGCGGCGCGATCGACGCGCGCGGTGCCGGACGGTTACCGCGAGGTGTCGGTCTGCGTGGACGCGCCGCAGGGAGGCACGCGCTACCCCGCGGACGAGGCGCCGGAGTGCCCTGCGGCGCTCGTGCTCGGCACCGGCCCCACGCCGTTCGAAGCGGATCCGTTCGACGCCGCGGCGACGGAGACGGCGCGCGGCCGCACGCAGGATCGGTACGCGGACGCGATGCGCTGCTGCTACCGGAAGCTGGTGGAGGCTCGCTGATCGGACCCCCTCCCATCGCGAACGAAGAGAGCGATTGGAAGGGGCGGACTTCGCGAAGCGAAGGCCGGGGTGGGCATCAAATCAGCTTTATTTAGCTTCCCGCGATCGTCATCGACGAGACGCGCAGGGTGGGGGAGGCGGTCGCGCTGCGGAGGTCGAGGTCGTCGCCGACGGCGTCGATGCGCTGGAGGATTTGATCGAGGTTGAGGGAGATCGTCACCTCGCTCACCGGGAACGCGAGCTCGCCGTCTTCGATCCAGAAACCCGCTGCGCCGCGGGAGAAATCGCCCGTCACCGGGTTGAAGCCGAAGCCCATCATCTCCGTGACGTAGAGGCCGCGCGGGGTCGATTTCACGATCTCGGCGGCCTTCGTCGCCGTGGGGCGCAGCACGAAGTTGGTGGTGGACGGGCCCACGCCACCGCCGCCTCCGCGCGAGGCGTTTCCGGTCGACGCGCGGCTCAGCTTGCGGGCGCTGTAGCTGTCGCAGAGGTACGTCTTCAACGTGCCGTTCTCGACGACGAGGTTCGTGCGCGCGGGGAGGCCCTCGCCGTCGAACGGGCGCGATCCGGGGCCGCGGACGATGAGCGGATCGTCCACGATCGTGACGAGATCGCTCGCGACGCGCGTGCCCTCGCGGTTCAAGAGATAGCTGGATTTGCGCCAGATCGACGAGCCCATCACCGAGCTCGCGAAGAGGCCGAGCAGCGAGCGCGCCGCGTCCGGATCGAAGACGACCGGCGCCTCGCACGTGGCCACCTTGCGCGCGCCGAGCTTGCGGAGCGTGCGGCGCGCGGCCTCCTTGCCGATGTCCTCGGGCGACAAGAGCTCCGCGAGGTGACGCTTCGCGGACCAGTAGTAGCCGCGGCGCTTCTTGCCACCTTCGTCGTCCGCGACGGGCACCACCGACATCGAGGCGTAGCTCGTCGCGTACCCGCCGGAGAAGCCCGACGACAGCACGATGCCGAACGCGTTCGCCGTGCGGCCGAAGGAGCCGCCTTCGCTGTTCGTGATGCGCGGGTCCGCGTCGCGCGCGGCGGCCTCTCCGCGACGCGCGAGCGCGATGGCCTGCTCCGCCGTGATCTCGCCGCCGGAGGGATCGTAGAGGTCGAGCGCGGGGTACGGCGGCTTCGCGTAGAGCGACGCGTCCGCGGGGCCCGCGAACGGATCCGGCTGCGCGATTTCGAGCAGCTCCAGCGCGTCGGAGACGAAGCGCGAAAGGCCGCGCGGGGACAGATCGCTCGTCGACGTCATCGCGACGCGCTGGTCCTTGATCACGCGCATACCGACGCCGCGGTGCGACGCTTCTTCGACGAGCTCGGGCTCGCCGAGGCGCACCTTCGTCGAGAGATCCGAGCCGGAGCGCGCGACCGCTTCGGCCACGTCGGCGCCGCGCGCGCGGGCCCTGCTCACGACGTCATTTGCGATCTCGAGGAGCTTCGCGACTTCCTGTTCCATGCGCGCCGAGGTGCTCATTTTCGCGTAGCCTTGCGGAGGAGCGCGGATCCGTCAACCGCCCGCGAGGCTGCGCGGCGTCGATCTTGCGCGTCGCGCTCTTCGCGTCGGCGGATGTCATGGACGTGACATTCGCGACGGCGCGCGCGGCGGTCTTCGCGTTCGGGCGGTGCGCGCCGAGGTACGGCTTCGGGGCGGCGTCCTCTACGGGCGCGGGCACGAGCTCGGCGGCGGTGCGCGCGGCGGCGGCGAGCGTGCGTCCCGTGAGCCACGCGCCGGCGCCGATGCACGCGGCCATCCACACGAGCGCGTACCCGAGCGGGCTCTTCCAGAGCGGCGCCACGCCGAAGGCCCCGTGCACCATCGCGTACGTCCCTTCGATGGCGAGCCGCGGCCCCAGCGCGACGCTCGCGAGCACCGCCGCGCCGGCCGGCAGGATCGCGAGCGAGAGGGCCACGGCGAGCGCGGTCGGATCCTCGCCGAGCGCCTCCTTCGCGAGGGCACGCCGCGCGAGGAGGAACCCGGCCGCGGGCGCCGCCGCGTCGATCAGCACGAGCGCGAGCGTGATCGCGGACGGCACCCCGCGCGCGTCGAAGAGGTACGCGAAGGCCCAATCGGGGAAGAACAGCAGCGGATAAGCGCAGGCCGGCGCGTGCACGATGGCGCCGAACGCGAACAGAGGGAGCGCGCCGCGAACCCCGCGCGCGCCCCGTCCCCACCGCGCGAGCAGCGCGCCGAGGGCGAACCCGATCAGGGGACCGGCGAAGGCGGGCACGCGCGGATCCTAACCTGGATCGCGCGCTTCAATCCGGCCGCTCGATCGGGAGGTTCTCGGCCTCCCACGCGAGGAAGCCGCCTTCGAGGAACGCGACGGGCACGCCGGCCTCCGCGAGCTTCTGGGCCATCTCTTTCGTCTTGTCGCCGGAGCGGCAGTAGAGGACCGGCGCGCCGCCCATCATGTGCAGCTCCGCGAGGCGGCCTTCGATCTCGTCGATCGGGATGTTCGTCGCGAACGGGATGCGCGCGCGGTTGAAGGCGGCCGGCTCGCGCGTGTCGACGGGGGTCGCCTGTTGCTGCTGGATGAGCTGCGCGAGCTCCGGCGCGCGGATGGCCCCTTCGGCGCGCGGGAGGAACGGCTCCATCATCTCGCGGAGCTGTGAGCGCTTCAGCACGCCTTGCTCGGCGGCGACGGGGCGACCGCGGTGGAACACCATGAAGGTCGGCACAGCCTGGATGCGGAGCGACGCGGCGATGCGCTTCGACTTGTCGATGTCGATCTTGACGACCTTGGCCTTGCCTTCGAGATCGCGCGCGACCGCCTCCACCTCGGGCGCCACCGTCTTGCAGGGCGCGCACCACGAGGCCGTGAAATCGATGAGGACGGGCAGCTCGCTCCGCAGAATCTCGCGCTCGAAATCCTGTTCGCTGACGAAGGGGACGCTCATATGCCGCGGTGTACTACACCGGAACGGGGTCGCGCAAAAGCGGCCCGGTGCGGCGCGGCGGTCAGCGTTTCCGTCCGCGCTTCGGCGGAGAGGTCGCGGCCTTCTCGCGGGCGCGTGACGAGGTGGATTTCGCGGGGCGAGCGGTCGCGTCGCGCGCGTCGAGGAGCCGGCGGATCGCGGCGTGAGGAGCGGATCGCGGCCAGCGCGAGCGCGTGAAAGGCGCAGCATCGGCGCGAGGGTGGGGTGGGACGCGACGACCCAGAACAGACCGCGTTCGAGTATCCTCCCGCCCCTCATGCGCGCCCTTCATTTCGACGGCACCACCGCTCGCGTCCTCGATCGTCCCGAACCCACGCTGCGCCCCGGATGGGCCCTCGTCGACGTGCGCGTCGCGGGCGTGTGCAACACGGATCTCGAGATCGTGCGCGGGTACATGGGGTTCTCCGGCGTACTCGGGCACGAGCTCGTCGGCGTCGTCACGGAGGGGCCCGACGAGTGGAGAGGGAAGCGCGTGGTCAGCGAGATCAACTTCGCGTGCGGCGCGTGCGAGACGTGCGCGCGCGGGCTCGGGCGGCACTGTCCGACGCGCACCGTGATGGGGATCCTGAACGCGGACGGCGCCATGGCCGAGCGCATCGCGGTGCCCGTCGCGAACCTGCACGAGGTTGGTGACGGCGTGAGCGACGAGGCCGCGGTGTTCGCGGAGCCGCTCGCCGCGGCGTTCGAGATCCTGGAGCAGGTGCACGTGACGGCCGCCACGCGGTGCACGGTGCTCGGCGACGGGAAGCTGGGGCTCCTCATCGCGCAGGTGCTCCATCAGGCGGGCGCGCGCGTGCTCGCGGTCGGCAAGCACGAAGACAAGCTCGGCGTCCTCGCGAAGCGCGGCGTGCGCACGAAGCTGCTCCGAGACTGGGACCGCGCGCAGGCGGATCTCGTCGTCGAGGCCACCGGCACCGCGGCCGGCCTGGAGATGGCGATCGGCGCCACACGTCCGCGCGGCACGCTCGTGCTGAAGAGCACCGTCGCCGACAAATCGAGCCTGCACCTCGCGCCGATCGTGATCCACGAGATCAGCGTCGTCGGCTCACGCTGCGGATCGTTCCCGCCGGCGCTGCGCGCGCTGGAGACGAGCAGCATCGACACGGCGTCGCTCGTGACCGCGAAGATGCCGCTCTCACGCGCCGACGAGGCGCTCCGCAAGGCCGCAGAGCCCGGCGTTCGCAAGGTGATCTTGCTGCGCGACTAAGGCGCTTCCAAGACGCATGAAACGTGGGCTGAGATGCCCACCCCCGGCCTTCGCTTCGCGAAGTCCGCCCCTCCCAAATCGCTCTCTCCGTTCGCGATGGGAGGGGAACGTTACGTGGATATTGGAGCGAAGAAGGGCGATCGGGGGGGAGTGATACGAGGGGGCTTTGCCCCCTTGTAAATCCCACGAAAAGTGAAGGCGCTCAGTGGGCGGAGGCGCGCGCGGCGTCGACGGCGGCTCGCGGCTGCACGACGCCGAAACCCTGGCGCTCGGGGGCCAGGCCGGGGAGGCGGCGCGCTGTCTTGAGGAGGATGCGCTTCACCTCCTGCGGGCTCAGCTTCGGGTTCGCTTCGAGCATCTGCGCGGCCACGCTCGCGACGATCGGCGCCGAGAACGACGTGCCGTCGACGTGCTTGTAGTGACCGCTCAGCACCGACTGATCGGTTCGCTTCGCGGCGACGAGGTGGCGGATCAAGTACTCGTCACGATCGCGCACGGCGTCGAGCTCCGCGTCCACGCCGGGGTGCTGGTGCAGGATGCCGCGGAGCGCGCCCTCTTCGGCCTCGTCGAGCTGCGTGTACAGGCGCGCCTGCGCGCCCGTGGGCGTGCCGGGGAGGATCGGCGCCGCGACCAGGATCGACGGGGCGATGATCTCGGGCTTCTGCAGGCCGTCGATCGTGGGACCGTAGGACGAGTGGTACGCCTCCACGCCCTCGCCGTGGCCGCCGTCGTTGAAGCCGCCGACCGCGATCACGCTGGGCGCGCTCGCCGGCGGGAGCACGCGGTGGTTCGGGTCGTGGCCCGCGTTGCCGACCGCCGCGACCACCACCATGCCCGCCTTCACCGCGTCGTCCGCCGCGCGGCACAGGCGATCGGTGAGGTAGCTCTCTTCGTAGTCGCCGCCGCACGAGATGTTCACGACGCGGATGTTGTGGTGCGCGCGGTTGTTCGTGACCCACTCGAGGCCGCGGCGAATGTCGTCGTGATGGATGCGCTGCGCCTGGCCCACCTTCACGAGCGCGAGCGTCGCCTCGTGCGCGAGGCCTTTGTATTTGCCCTTCGAGAGCGAGCCGTTCCCCGCGCACACGACCGACGTCATCATGCCGTGCCACGCCGAGGGATCGTTGTGGTGGCCGTGCAGCACGTCCTTGCGCCACTCGGTGTTGTGGACGTCGTAGTACGCGATGATGCGATCCCTCGGCGTCACGAGATCCGGGTGCGCGTAGAAGCCGGAGTCGAGGAACGCGATCGTGACGCCGCGACCCGCGAGGGTCTGGTCGGCTTTCAGGCGATCGGCGATGGGGAGGACGCGAGGGCCGCGGGCCGCCGCAGGGGGGCGAATGGACTGCTTCGTCATGCGGAGATTTGCATCGGCTCCCCACACTCGACGCAGAAACGCGCGCCGATGAGGAGATCCGCGCGGCAGTTACGGCACCGCGCGGCCGGTAAATCGAAGGGGATCGTGAGGCGCTCGGGCTCGTCCGTGGGGTCGCGTTGATCGACGGAGTCGACGCCGGCCGAGTCGACGCCGGCCGCGTGCAGCGCCGCCGCCTCCTCGTCGTCGAGCATCTCGGCCAGCGCGCCGATGTCCTGCTCGTCCGCGATCAGGAGGTCCGAGCCGTCCGCGAGGCCGTCGCCTTCTCCGGGCGCGACGATCGCCTTCACCGCGAGCGCTGGCTGGCCCTTGCTCGGCTTCTTCGGCGCCTCCACGTCGAGGTGCAGATCGACCACCGGCGCGCTGTCGGAGAAGACGTCCATGTCCTCCGCCGCCGCGACCTCCACCTCGGGCGGCGGCGTCGACGCGGTGATGCTGCGCGGGTAGATGCTGCGCGGGTTCGTGCGCGTGCGCACGGAGGCGACCGGCTCCGGCTCTTCGATGCGGAGGACGACGGCGGAGATGTTGTCCGTGCCGCCCGCGTCGTTGGCCATCGCGATGAGGACCTCGCACGCGTCCGCCGGCATCTCGGCCATGCCGAGCACGTCGCAGATGTCCGGGTCCCGCACCATGCCCGACAGGCCGTCGGAGCAGAGCAGGTAGATGTCGCCGGCCTCGATCTTCTCCGACTTGACGTCGACCTTGACGACGTCCTTCATCCCGAGCGCGCGCGTGATGATGTTCTTCGGGAGGCGCGCGAGATCCGCCTCCGTGAGGTCGGGCTTGATCTCGAGCGCGTCGTTGATGAGCGAGTGGTCGCGCGTGAGCTGCTTGATCTCGCCGCGACGCACGCGGTAGCAGCGGCTGTCGCCGACGTGCGCGATGTGGATCTCGTCCTTGCCGGGCGGCAGGTGCATCGCGACGATCGTCGAGCCCATGCCGTGGTGCTGCTGGTGCGTCGACGAGATCTCGTAGACGTCGCGGTTGGCCTTGCGGACCGCGTGCGCGATGCGGCGCGCGTCCTCCGCGAGGCCCGCGTCCTCGGGCTTCGCGTCCGGCGGCGGCTCGTCCTTCGTCGCGTGGAAGTAGTTGTCGATGCTCGTCGTGACGAGCGCGCTCGCGACGTTGCCGGCGTTGTGTCCGCCCATCCCGTCGGCGACGACGTACAAGCCGAGGTCGGGTCGCACGAGGATGTGATCCTCGTTGTGGCGACGCTGCCGACCCACATCGGTGAGGCCGGCGGCTGCGGTTAGAATGGCGCCCCGCTTCTTCTCGCTCATCGGGCGGGGGGATTATACAGAGCTGGAGAAAAAACCGAGCTTTCTGCGCGAGCGAACCCGCTCGAAGGCCACCCGGTCGCGGTAGTCACCGCTTTTCGCTGCGGATCGAGGGCGATCCGGAGGCCGGCCTGGAAGAGGCCGTAGACAGCGCCGCGCGCCTCCGTGGAGGGGGCCGCGACCTCGATCCCGATGACGCCGGAGAGGAAGAAGCCGAGGCCGAACCACGTCGCGGGGTAGAAGTCCCCACCCATGGTGATGTTCGCGACGTCGATGCCGTGGAAGGTGCCGGTGGCGGGCGCGGTGGCCGCGATGTCGGCGAGGGGGCCGTTCACGAGGATCGCGCGGTAGCCGACGCCGTAGCGCACCCACGGATCGAAGCCGAGGGCCTGCGACGTGTGGTACGTGAGGCCGAGATCCGCCGCGAACATCTGCGCGCTGCACGCGGGCACCGAGCCGCCGCGGCCGAGCGCGGTGCGGCGCGCGTTCTGGCAGTCGTTCGCAGGCTCGAACCGGGCGAGCTGGCCGCGCACGTCCAGCGTGCCGTGGCGCGCGACGCCGACGCCGAGGCCCGCCTCCGCGCCGATGCCGGGGCCCGCGACCTGCGCGAGCGTGATGCCCGCGGGTTTGTCGGTGCTCGGAGGAGGGGAGCCGGCGCCGAGATCACCGGCGGGCACGACGACGCTGAGGCCCGCGAACGCGATGAAGTGGCCGGTGCGATCGTCGCGCGGGAGCGGTCGCGCGGGGACGTTCGGCCCCTCGTCCGCCGGGACGTCGGGGGGCGGCGGGTCCTCTGCGCGCGCGGGCGACGCGGCGAACGAGGCCGGCATGAGCGCAATGAGCGCACCGAACGCCGCGAGGCTCCGCTGGCTGCGCCGCATTTGGCTGCGGTATTTCACACCACGCTCCTAGTTCGAGCCAAGGGTTGGTGAAAGGAAAAAAACGACACGGAGCACGCAACCGGACGCGCGTCGCAGCGATCTCCCGAACGTGAACAACGCGGCCCTCTCGCTCCAGACGATCCTCCCGCCTCCGTACAAACCCGACACGCTGCCGCCCCCTTCGGGCGAGCGTCCCGTCGCCTCCGCGCGCGCCGAGATGGAGCTCGCCTGCGACGGCTACGCGACGATCGATCTGCCGTCGCACGAGGTGAGCCTCGGGCCGGTGCTCGTCGTGATCGAGGCGCCTTCGTGCGCCCGCCCGCTCGCGACGCGCACGCTGCAGGTCGGCCAGGAGATCGCGCTGGGCTCCTCCGCGGAGGCGGACGTGCTCGTCGCGGATCCGACGGTGAGCGGGCGTCACGTCGCGGTGGTGCACGTGGGGCGCTTCGTGGAGGTGATCGATCTCGGATCGCGCAACGGCGTGCACGTCGGCGGCGCGCGCGTGGAGCGGGCGCTGTGCGGCGCGGGCGGCTCCTTCGCGATGGGCCGCGTCATCGTTCGGCTGGAGCGCGCGGCGGATCTCGACGGCGCGGAGCACGCGTCGCTCGAGGGCGTGGTGGGGCGCTCGCTGCCGATGCGGCGCCTCGGCGCGGCGGTGCGCGGCGTCGCGTCGATGCGCCTGCCGGTGCTGCTGCGCGGTGAGTCCGGCACCGGCAAGGACGTGATCGCGCGCGCCATTCATCAAGAGGGCTCGCGCGCGAAGCGCCCGTTCGTGGCGCTCAACGCCGCGACGATCCGGCCCGAGCTGGCGGAGAGCGAGCTGTTCGGTCACGACCGCGGCGCGTTCACCGGGGCCGTGCGCGAGCGTCGCGGCGCGTTCCGGGAGGCGAGCGGCGGCACGCTGTTCCTCGACGAGATCGCGCAGCTCCCGCTCGACGTGCAGGCGAAGCTGCTCCGCGTGGTGGAGGAGGGGACGGTGCGTCCGCTCGGCGGCGAGACCGAGCACCGCGTCGACGTGCGCCTCGTCGTCGCCACGTGCGAGCCGCTGGAGGCGATGGTGCGCGAGCGTCGCTTCCGCCCCGATCTCTACCAGCGCCTGGCGGTGTGCGTGCTGAAGGTGCCGGCGCTGCGCGATCGCGTGGACGACATCCCGATCCTGGCGCGCCACCTGCTCGCCGCGTCGGAGGTGGGCGCGCGCGAGCTGTCGCCGTGCGCGGTGAGCGCGCTGTGCCGACACTCGTGGCCGGGCAACGTGCGCGAGCTGCGAAACGTGCTGCTGCAGGCGGCGATCCTGGCGCCGCGCGGCCCGATCCTGGCGCCCCACGTGCACGAGGTCCTCGGCGCGCGCGACGCAGCGCTGCTCACGGGCAAGAGGATCGACGCCGCGGAGGCGCTCCGGATCTTCGAGGAGTGCAACTTCAACGTGAGCGCCGCCGCGAGGCGAGCCGATCTCCCGCGCACGACGATGCGCGATCTGCTGCGCCAGGCGGGCGCGCCGCTCGGGATGAAGAAGACGAAGGGTTGAGGGTTTGGAGCAGCGTTCCGTTTCACGGAACGATGCTCAAGGGCTCGCAAGCGAGCCCGCCTCTAGGGGTGAATCGACCGGGCTTCGCCTGGGCGAGAGGGGACGCGAGGCGTCCCCTTACTTGGGCAAACTAGAGCGGCGTTCCGCGAAGCGGAACGGCGCTCTAGAACACGCCGACGACGCCGATGCCCTGCTGCGTGGGCGAGATCGCGGGCGCGACGCCGAGGATCTGCGGGCCCTTCGCGGTGCTCTTCTGCTTCGGGTACCAGTCGATGAGCGCGTACGTCACGGTGCCGATCGCGCCGAGGCCGAAGAGCACCCAGCCCGTCGCCGCGACGCCGACGTCCGCGCGGTACTGACCGAGCGACTGCCGCAGCTTGTCGCACGCGTTCACCGGCTGACCGGTCGACGAGTCCGTCCCGATGAGGCGCGGATCGTCCTTGCTCGGATCGTTCTCGGGCCCGCACGGCGAGCCCGTGATCCCGACCGCGTTGGCCTGCTTCAGGATGAGGTCGCGGTAGCTGTTCACGTTGCCCGAGGCGGTGCCCGCGGCCGCCGAGAACCCGACGCCGAGGCCGAGCCCGATCACCGCGGCGCCCGCGCCGATCCACGCGAGCGGCTTGTGCTGGAACCACGTGAACAGCGGCTCCTTCCCGCCCGTGTCCGGGCCGGGCACCGTGCCCGTCGGGACGGGCGGACCGAGCGGATCGTTCGTCGCCGGCGGGATGTACGGCGCCGTCCCCGTCGGGTACGGGTACGTCGGCGCGGGGCCGGTGTACGTCGCCGTCGGCGCCGGAGCCGTGTACGTCGGGACCGGCGCCGTGTACGTCGGAGCGGGAGCGGTCGTCGTCGGAACGGGAGCGGTCGGCACCGTCGCGGTGGGCGCCGTCGTCACGGCCAGCGTGAGCGTCGCGCTCGTGGCGATGCCCTTCTGCACGTCGACGGCCGCCGTCGCCGCGGAGCCCTGGTACGACGCGTAGAGCACGTGCTTGCCGGGCTTCACGAAGTACGGATCGAGCAGCGGGCTCTTGCCGATCGACAGGCCGTCCAGCGAGAGATCCGCGCCGACCGCGTTCACGATCACGACGACGTGACCGGTCTTCTTCTTCGCCTCGGCGATGCCGGCCTGCGCGGCCGAGATCTGATCCGGCGTGGCGCCCTTGTGGTCGCGGATGAACTGCTGCAGGTGGTTGCCGCCGTCCTCCCAGTGGCTCGACTTGATCTCGCTCTGGCCGAGGTTGAGGAGCACTGCGGGGACGCGCTTGAGCGCGTACGCCTGCAAGAAGGCGGAGCGCGCGTCCTCGTATTTTCCAGCCTCGAAGGCCTTCACGCCTTCCTGGTATTTTTGACGGGCGGCTTCGGTCACCTGATCGGTCGGCGCGGGTTGTTGCGCGTGGGCGACGGAGCCCATGTCGGTGACGAGAGCGGGGAGGGCAAGCGAGAGGATCGATGCGGCGACGAGGACGCTGCGTTTCATCGGTGCTCGTTGTGCGGGGCTGTGGAGAGGGTCCGGCTTCGGGCGCACGTTACGCTCTGCCGGCGCGCAGCGGAACAGCAAATTCGAAGGTCAGAACGGGGTCTCTTTCATGATCGTCGTCCCGCCCTTCGGAGGCGGCTTCGAGCCGGTGCTCGGCCCCGAAGGCGGCGTGGAGGACGGCGGCTTCTTTTCGGTCGTCTTCGCGGGCTCGGCCACGGCGACGGGCTTCGCGCTCGGGGTGGGCGCGGGCGCCGGCTCGGCCGTCTTCGCGGCGGCGGTCGCGGTCGCGCTGGCCGACGCCGACGCGGTCGCGGTCGCCGCGGCGGTCGCGGTGGGCGCAGCGGCGGTCGTCGCGGCGGCGCTGGTCGTCGCGGTCGCAGGCGCAGCGGCGGTCGTCGGCGCGCTCGTCACCGTGGCGCTCGCCGTCGTCGCGGACGTCGCGCCCGAGCCGGAGCCGCCCGTCGATCCGATCACGATCTTGAGACCGATCCCGACCACGATCATCGCGACGAGGACGCCCGCGATCTTGAGCACGGTGCCGCCGGACGGACCCGACACGGGGATGTCGACCGGCTCCCCGCTGAGGCTCGCGCCCGCGTGCACCGGCGCGTCCTCCATCGAGCGAGCGCTCGAGCGAGGCGCCGCGGACACATCCTTCGACGGGGCCGGATCGCTCGCGGATCCGCCGCCTTCCTCGACGCGCCGCCGGCTCATCGGCGAGCGCTTGCGCGACACCGGCGCGGCCTCCTCCGCCTGCGCGGGCGCCGCGTCCTGTGCGATCGGCGCAGCCGCGATCGGAGCCGCCGGAACCGCGATCACCGGGGCCTCGACGGGCGCCGCTTCGACCGCGATCACCGGAGCCGGCGCGATCGCCGCGGCCACCGGCGCCTCTTCCTTCGTGGTGGCCATCGCCGATTCCTTCGTCGGCGCGGTCTCCTTCGCAGGTGCGTCCTTCGCAGCCGGCGCGGCCTCGGGCGCCGCTGCCTTTGCTGCCGCCTTCTCCGCGATCGGAGGCGCCGCTGCGACCTCCACAACCGGCGCGACCGCGACCGCCGCCGGCGCGGCCTTCACCGTGACGGCCGACTCCTTCGTGGGCGCGGCCGCAGCGTCCGGGGCCTTCGCCGCGGGCGTCACCGCCGACACGGGGCTCGGCTGCACGCCGGTGCCGATCACCGTCTTCTGCCCGGGCCGGGGCGCGCCCGTCTTCTGCGGCGCAGAAGCTCCAGCCGCCGGAGCGGCCGCGGGCGCCGCGGCTTCCGTCTTCTTCGACTCCGCGAACGAGGGCTCCGCATCCACGAGCGTATCGCTCGGCTTCGACGGCCCGCTGTCCTTCTTCGACTGCGCGGCCGCAGCGGCGGCGCCGACGGACCGGCTCCCGTCCGCGAGCGTCGCGGAGCCGTTTTTCCGAGGCGCCGCGGGCACGACCGCGACGCTCTCGACGGTCTTCGCGACCTCGCTCCCGGTCTTCTTCACGGGGGCGGAGCCGGCGGCGGGGGCCGGCGCGGCGACCGGCTTGGCGCCATCGTTCGATACCGCAGGCCACTCATCATCCACCTCCCACGAGGGGCGGATTTGAGCGGCGTGGCGTTCTGCTTCTTCGGCCGAAAGAGGCGCGTCGCGATCCGATGCTGCCATGTGGAGTCGAACGGTAGCACCCCGCGGCGAAGCTCCGCAAACCCCGTGCTTTGCGCTGAACACCGCGGACCACACCCGCGCGACGGCGGCCCCCGGCGAGCGCCGCGCGGAGGTGGTCGTTCTCAGCTACCCCACTCTTTGATCAAGATGTCGTCCCACCGATCGGCGGTCTCTCCGACGGTCGCGACGATGTCCTCCAGCTCCTCGTAATCGAGCCCCGAGAGCCGCCGGAGGCTGCGCACCACCACCTCGTCCTGCTCCCGGTTGATCGCGAAGGCCGCGTCCGACGTCTCGACGAAGGACAGCTCCAGCAGCTTGCGATAGAAGGCCTCGCGCCCAGCGAGCGGCACCGGCATGACAGGCGAGAACACCATCAGCACGCCCTGCGCCTCGAGCACGTTCACGCCGATCGTGGCGCTCCCGCGCTGCAGGCTGGCGTACCCGGTCTCGTCGAGCACCGGCACGAACGGCGCGCCGTCTTCGCCCTTCAGCTCGGCGCGCTTCGCGAACCGCGAAAGGTAGGCGTTGACCATGCTCGTCGCATCGGGGAATTTCTCACCCGTCTCGCGGTCGGCGTAGACAGGCGTAGGACCAGGCGTGGCTTGCGATTCGGACACCTTCGGCCTCCAGGAGCGCGACCCCGCGCCTCATCGAGCGCGCGCGCGCCGTCATCCTAGACCCACGCGCGCCGCGAGCGCGACGGTCGTTTGCCTGGCCGCGCTCGTGAGCGCCTGCGATCCGGCCGCGAGCGGCGGCCCCGCCGCGTCCACGACATCCACCGCGAGCCCCGAACGAGCGCGCGCCGAAGCCCTGGTGCGCCCCGACACGCCGCTGCCCACCCGCGCCGAGACCGTGGCCCTGGCCGACTCCATCGCCGTCGCGTCCGCCAAATCCGGCGCCTCCGAAGAGGGCGCGACGCTCGCGCTCCTGGCCGCGGATCTCCGCGCGCGCCTGTGGCGCATCGATCGCGCGCAGGCCGACGCGCACGAGGCCTTCGAGCTGTACAAGGCCGCGTCCGCCGCGTTCGGCCCCACGGAGCAGGGGTGCAAGGTCTCGCTCCGATCGGCCCTCTTCGCAGGCGAGGTCGCGGGCGACGCCGCCGCCACGTACCGCGCGCTCTTCGTGACGGAGCGCGTCGAGACCACGCGCGGCGCCCCTGCGAGCTGCCTCGACGCGATCCGCGTGGCCCGCGCCTCCGCGATCGCGTTCCGGCCGGAGGGCGACAAGCTGGCGGCCCTCGAAAAAGAGGCCGATCAGGCCGCCGCAAACGCGCGCGCCGCCGCCGCTGCGATCGCCGCGGCCTCCGTCACCGCCGCCGCCACATCGTCCGGAGCGCCGTCCGCGCCGCCGCCCGCCGCGAGCCCGAACGTGAGCCGCGACAAGGACAACCTCCTCGTCACGCCGCCCGACAGCGCGATCGCGAAGGGCCCGTCGCGCATCACGTCGATCGAGCGCTTCGGATCGGAGGAGGGCGCGCGCGTGGTGCTCCACGTCTCGGCGCCGATCGGCTTCGACGTCGGCCAGCTCGGCAGCGACGAGAAGAACGGCAAGGACGCGCGGATCTACCTTGATTTGAAGGGCGCCAGCGCGAAGGGCATCGACAAGGAAATAGCGGTCGGCGGCGCCCTCAAGCGCATCCGCCTCGGCGTGCAGAAGACCGGGACGCGCGTCGTGCTCGATCTCTCCGGCCCGCTCTATCGCCGCATCTTCTACCTCCCGGAGCCGTTCCGCATCGTCGTCGATCTGTCCACGCGCCCACCCGCGCGCGAAGAGAAGCCGGCGGCCGGCGCGACGACGGGCCGCGACATCCGCCGCGTCGCGATCGACCCCGGTCACGGCGGCAACGACAGCGGCGCGATCGGCCCCACGGGCTTGAAGGAGAAGGACGTCACGCTGGAGATCGCGCACCGCGTGGCGCCGATCCTCGCGCGCGAGATGAAGATCGAGACGCTCCTCACGCGCGACACCGACGCGTACGTCCCGCTGGATCTCCGTACGGCGCGCGCGAACGCGTTCCACGCGGACCTCTTCCTCTCCATCCACTGCAACGCGTCCGAGAGCGGCACCGCGCGCGGCGTGCAGACCTTCTACCTCGACCCGTCGCGCGAGCGGGACACCGCGGCCGATCGCATCGCGGCCCGCGAGAACGCGCTCGCGAAAGGCAAGCACGACGCCGCGGACGAGGAGGAGCTCAGCGCGATCCTGACGAACCTCAACGTCGGCCAGATGGCGGCGCGCTCGCGACACTTCGCGGATCTGGTGCACCGCTCGGCCCTCGCGTCGCTCTCGGAGCGCTACGCCGACACGAAGGATCAGGGCGTCAAGTCCGCGGGCTTCTTCGTGCTGGTCGGCGCCGACATGCCGGCGGTGCTCTTCGAGACGTCCTTCATCTCGAACTCCGACGACGAGACGCGCCTCGCGACCGCCGACTACCGCCAGAAGATGGCCGACGCCGTCGCGAACGCGATCCGCGCCTACAAAGAGGGCAAGTAGCCGGTCGCACCCTTGCCGCGCCGCGCTATCCTCGGCGCCCAACATGAGCGCGGAAACGAAAAAGCCCTCTTCGGACCGAGAATTCGACATCGTCCTCTTCGGCGCGACCGGCTTCACCGGCCGCCTCGTCGCCGAGTACCTCGCCGAGCGCGCGTCGGGCAGCGGCGTCCGCTGGGCCCTCGCCGGCCGCAACAAGTCGCGCCTCGAAGCGGTGCGCGCGTACGTCCACGTCACGTCCGGCGCGCCGCGCGACCTCCCGATCCTCGTGGCCGACGGCCTCGACCCCGCGTCCGTCGACGAGGTGGCGCGGCGCACGCGCGTCGTGTGCACCACCGTCGGGCCGTTCGCGAAATACGGCAGCGCCGTCGTCGCCGCGTGCGCGAAGCACGGCACCGATTACTGCGACATCACCGGCGAAGTGCACTGGATCCGCGAGATGATCGAGGCCCACCACGCCGAGGCCGAGCGCACGGGAGCGCGCATCGTCCACTGCTGCGGCTTCGACTCCATCCCGTCCGACCTCGGCGTCTTCTTCCTCGACGCCCACCTCCGCCAGCGCGGCGCGCACCTGCACGAGGCCCGGTATCGCCTCAAGAGCGGGCAGGGCGGCGTGAGCGGCGGCACCGCGGCGAGCATGCTCGCGCTGATGGAGCGCATCTCGGATCCCGCCGTCCGTCGCGCGATCGGCGATCCGTACGCCCTCTCGCCGGAGAGCGCCCGCGGCCGCGACAAGAACGAGCCGATGGGCCCCGGCCGCGACGCCGACACGGGCCGCTTCACCGCGCCGTTCGTGATGGCCGGCATCAACACGCGCATCGTCCGCCGCACGAACGCCCTGCTCGACTTCCCGTACGGCCGCGACTTCCATTACGAAGAGAAGGTCGACACCGGAAAGGGCCCCGGAGGCGCCGTCGCCGCGGGCCTGATGAGCGCCGTGACGGGCTTCACGATGGCCGCGGGCGTCACCGCGCCGGGCCGCGCGATCCTCCGCAAAGTGGTGCCGCAGCCCGGAGAGGGCCCGAACCGCGAGAAGCGCGAAAAAGGCTCCTTCCGCGTCGTCATCCACGGAGTCGCCTCCGACGGAGAGCGCGCGACCGCCATGGTGGATGCCAATCGCGACCCCGGCTACGGCGCCACATCCCGTATGCTGGGGGAAGCCGCATTGTGCCTCGCGCAGGACGAGCTGCCCGCGAGGGGCGGAATCCTCACGACCGCCTCCTGCATGGGCCACAAGCTGATTGACCGCCTCCAGCCGGCGGGCGTCCGCTTCAGCATCACGGACTGAGCCGGATCGGCGCAGGTTTCGCGCTGTCGGCGCCCGGCGGACGCGCTATCGTCGACGGGCCTTGATCACGCTCACGCTCCGTCCCATCCGTCCCGAAGACGATCCCGAGATCGCCGCCATCATCCGCACGGTCATGCCCGAATTCGGCGCCGTGGGGGACGGCTTCGCGATCCAGGATCCGGAGGTCGACTTCATCAGTCGCGCCTATTCGGGGCCGCGCGCCGCGTACTTCGTGGTGGAGCAGGCTGGCCGCGTCGTCGGAGGAGGCGGCGTGGGCCCGCTCGCCGGCGCGGCCGAGGACGTGTGCGAGCTTCGAAAAATGTACCTGCTCTCGGAGGTGCGCGGCACCGGCATGGGAGAGGCGCTCCTCAAGAAGTGCATCGAAGAGGCCCGCCGCATGGGCTATTCGATGATGTACCTGGAGACGCTCAGCGGGATGAAGGCCGCGCAGAGGCTCTATCGGCGAATGAGCTTCGAGCGGATGACCGCGCCCATGGGGGCAACAGGGCACCACGGATGTGATCAGTATTACGTGCTGCGTCTCTGAGCCTGTCTTCCGTGGCGGAGACTGACCAGGAACCTGGAATTTATCGGATTTACAAGGGGGCTCCGCCCCCTCGTATCACTCCCCCGGGGACGAACGAGGCAGGCGACTGTCTGCGGGGCGGGCTCACACTTCGACGGATCGCGGACGGCGCGCCGAGCTCACATCTCCGTCACTGGCCACATGCGCCCATACCATTGCACACGTCGCCCGGGGGTGCTCCGCCACACTCGTTGTTCGGGTCCTGCCCCGCGGGATGAACGCGCAGACTCCCACTTTGCCCGGGAGCCCGCAGGACATGCAAACGTCCCCGCAGAAGGTGTCGCAGCAGACGCCGTCGACGCAGAAGCCGGACAGGCACTCGGCCGGCGACATGCACGGTCCGGGCTCGGCGATGACGCAATGACCGCCCACGCAGGTCAGGCTGCCCGCACAGTTCTCGTCGAAGCCACCGCACTGCTGGCCGATCCCGCACGGCGGGCACAGAGATCCGCCGCAGTCGACGCGGGGGAGGGGCACTCGCTGTCCGAGACGCAGCTCATGATCGTGCCGCCGTCGCCGCCGTCGCCGGTCGAGGCCCCCGCGACGGACGTGGATCCGGTCGTGGTCGTGGAGCCGCTCGCGCCGCCGTTCCCGGTCGTGGTCGTGGTCGTGGAGCCGCTCGCGCCGCCGCTCCCGGTCGTCGTGGTGGTGTCCACTTCCACCTTCGCGAGCGAGCCGCAGCCGGTCGCGATCCACGCGACGAGCAGACCCAGCGTGGTCTTCGACAATCGCATGTCGCCGTTCCCCTTTCCGGGTCGCGCCCGCGGACGCGCCTTCAGGGATCTTCGCTGAGGAACCGCCCGTCGCGCAGCACGAACCGCGTCTTGCCGGCGACGCGCGTCTCGGCGACGGCGTGCATCGGATCGCCTGGCAGCGCGAGGAACGGGGCCTTTTCGTCCGGCACGAACTGAGGGCAGATCGGCTGCAGCGACTGCTGGTTCGCGAGCGCGAGCGCATCGGCCATGGAGCGGCACGGCGCGAGCAGCTCCAGCGTCCGGCACGTCGGCGGCGCGAGGAAGATCTCGCCCGCGACGAAGCGCCGCAGCACCTCCGCGGGCGTGGCCCAGAAGCTGTGCGTGACCTCGCGATCGTCGTGCGCGCCCTGCTGCATCGGAGGGAGCGCGAGCAGGAAGAAGCGCGCGTCGAACCGCCGCTGCTCGGCCTCCGGCGTGACCCAGCGCGCCCACGGGACGAGCGCGTCCACCGCGAGCCGCACGCCGCGCCCGCGAAGCGTCTCGGCGAACGGCGCGCCCGCCTCCAGCTCACGCCGCATCGCGAGCACGACCTCGGACGGCACCGGCTGATCGAGCGGCAGGATCGCGGCCTCCTCCAAGCTCTCGCGGCACGCGGCGATCGCGAGCGCGAGCGCCGACGCGTCGGGCCCTTCCATCGCCGCGGCCCGCGCGTGGGGCGCCGTCGCGAGCGAGCTCCACTCGGCGGCCGCGTCCTGCGCGTCGACCTTGCCGCCCGGAAACACGATCGCGCCGCCGAGGAAGCTCGATTTCTGATGCCGCAGCACGCAGAACACCTCCAGCGCCGAGGCGGCCTCGCGGAGCACGATCACGGTGGACGCAGCGCGCGGCGGAGCGGCCGGCTTGGAAGGATCGAATTCGAGCACGCCGCGCGTGTTTCACGGCAGGCACCCGCCGTCAACGAGGGGTGCCATGATCGGCGGACGGTCCGTTCTTGTGCGGGCTGCTAACTTGCGATGCGCGCTCTCGTCCGGGGGAACCAGAACGCGAAACGCGGGCAAGGAGCGGGCTGAGAGAAAGTTCGCGCGCTCGTGAGAGGAAACTCTTGACGAACGCGGGGTTCGCTCCTACCGTTCTGCGCCCTTTTTGACAGGGTCATCCGTTCAGGGGCGACTATCGCCTGCCGCCCCAACATGGGGCCAAGACCGGCGGTTTGCGCGGAGAATGAAATGAACAAGGCGCAACTCAAGAAGTTCAAGACGATGCTCGAAGAGAAGCGGGACGAGATCGTCAAGAAGGCCAAGCAAACCCTGTCGGAAGACATGATGCTGGACGCCAACGACCTCCCGGACGAGATGGACCTCGCGTCGAGCGAGTACCTCCAGTCGTTCACGTTCCGGCTCCGCGGCCGCGAGAAATCGTTCCTCGACAAGATCGAGAAGGCCCTCGCGAAGATCGAGGACGGCTCCTTCGGCAACTGCGAGGAGTGCGGCGAAGAGATCACGATGAAGCGCCTGGAGGCGCGGCCGGAGACGTCGCTCTGCATCCGCTGCAAAGAGGATCAGGAGCGCGCCGAAAAAGACTACGGCTGATCGCGAGCCGACGATGCGGCCCGATCCTCGTCACCGAGATCTCTTCCTGTTCGGGCCGCTGATCGTCTCGGCGCTCGGGTGCTCGCCCGCGGCGCCGCGTGAGACGATCGTGCCCGAGATCCCGACGTCCACGGCCGCGTCCGCCGCGTCGTCGTCCGCCCGTGCGAAGGCGGACGAGCCGGAGGAAGAGGTCGTGCCTCCGCCTCCTCCGCGCCCCGTGGAGGTGCTGGAGCAGGTGCGCCGCGCGCCCGAGGCGATGCCTCGCGAGGAGCCGATCGATCTCGATGAGCCCGACGGCGTCATGGGCGGTGTCGCCGGCGGCGTCGTGGGTCGTGTCGTCGGCGGCGTGGTCGGAGGTGTCGTGGGCGGACCGATCCCGCCGCCTCCTCCTCCGTCCACCACGCCGGCGCGCCTGAAAAAAGAGACGCCGTGCTCCTTCCCGAAAGAAGCCGACGTCGATCCGATCGACGAGGCGACGGTCTTGCTCCGCGTGACCGTGGACGCGAACGGGAAGGCGACGAGGGCGCTCGTCCTCTTGGATCCCGGGCACGGCTTCGGACGCGCCGCGCGCGATTGCGCCCTCAAATTCAGCTACGAGCCGGGGAAAGACGCCGCGGGCGCGAACACGACCACGGACGCGACGTTCCGGGTCCGCTTCGTGCGCTGAGCGATCTCCACGGCGAAGCGCTGTCGTCGTCGCTGCGCGCGCCGGCGCTCGGCGGGGCGCTCAGCTCTTCTTGCTGCGCGCGCTCCCCGTCTTGGACGAGGACACGGGCGGCGCGGAGACGGCCGCGCGCGGGGCGCTGCTCGGCGTCGCGGGGCTCTTCGGCGCCTTCGACGGAGATCCCTTCTTTCCAAGGGCCGCGAGCGTCGGCGCGAGGTAGCGGCCCGTGTGTGACGCCGCGTTCGCCGCGACCTCCTCGGGCGTGCCGACGCCGACGATCTGACCGCCGTGCTCGCCGCCTTCGGGGCCGAGATCGATCACCCAGTCGCAGCACGCGATCACGTCCAGGTTGTGCTCGATCACGACCACCGTGTTGCCGGCGTCGCGCAGGCCGACGAGGCCCGCCGTCAGGATCTCGATGTCCGAGAAATGAAGGCCCGTCGTGGGCTCGTCGAGCACGTACAGCGTGCGGCCGGTGGCCTTGCGGGCGAGCTCGCGCGCCAGCTTCACGCGCTGCGCTTCACCGCCGGAGAGCGTCGTCGCGGGCTGACCGAGCGTGATGTAGTCGAGGCCCACGCGCCGCAGCGCGATGAGGCGCTCGCGGATCTTCGGGATGCTCTCGAACTGCTCGATCGCCTGCTCCACGTTGAGGTCGAGCGCGTCCGCGATCGACATGCCGCGGTACAGAACCTCCAGCGTCTCGCGGTTGTAGCGCTTGCCGCCGCACGTCTCGCACGTGACGAAGATGTCCGGGAGGAAGTGCATCTCCACGCGGAGCACGCCGTCGCCCTGGCACGCCTCGCAGCGCCCGCCCTTCACGTTGAACGAGAAGCGCCCGGCCTTGTAGCCGCGCGCGCGCGCCTCGGGCAGGCCCGTGTAGATCTCGCGCAGCAGGCTGAAGACGCCCGTGTACGTCGCGGGGTTCGATCGCGGCGTGCGGCCGATCGGCGCCTGATCGATCGAGATCACCTTGTCGATGTGCGAGAGGCCCTCGATCGCGTCGTGCTCGCCGACGGGCGCGGCGCTGCGGTAGAGCGCGTTCTTCGCCGCGGGCAGGAGCGTGTCCACGATGAGGCTGCTCTTGCCGGAGCCGGAGACGCCGGTGATCGCGACGAGCAGGCCCACCGGGATCTCCGCCGTCACGTTCTGGAGGTTGTGCGCGCGCGCGCCGACGAGGCGGATCGATTTGCCGCTCGGCTTGCGACGGCCGAAGAGCTGCGCGACCTGCCGCTCGCCGGAGATGTACGGGCCGGTGACCGACGTCGGCGATTTGCAGATCTCTTCCGGCGATCCTTCGGCGACGACGCGACCGCCGTGCACACCCGCGCCGGGCCCCATGTCGACGACGTGATCCGCCGCGAGGATCGCGTCCCGGTCGTGCTCCACGACGAGCACCGTGTTGCCGAGATCCACGAGGCGTCGGAGCGCGTCGAGGAGGCGCGCGTTGTCGCGCGCGTGCAGGCCGACGGACGGCTCGTCGAGCACGTAGAGCACGCCCACGAGCGCCGATCCGATCTGCGTCGCGAGCCGGATGCGCTGGCCTTCGCCGCCCGACAGCGTCTGCGCCGATCGATCCAGCGTGAGGTAGTCGAGCCCCACGTCGATGAGGAACCCGAGGCGCGCGATCACCGCGCGGAGGAGCGGCTCCGCGATCGCGAGGTCGCGCCCCGCGAGCATCGTGGAGCCCTCGCCTTCGTGCGCGAGCCCCGCGCCGTTCTGGTGCACGAGCACCCGCCGCAAGCTCTCGGGCGAGGCCGCGCCCTCCGCGCCGGAGAGGGGGGCCAGCGTCGCGAGGAAGCTGCGCAGCGTGCGGAGCGGCATCTGCCCGACCTCCGCCATGTTCCGCGCGCCGAGCAGCACCGCGAGCGCCTCCTTGCGGAGCCTGCGCCCGCCGCACGCGTCGCACGTGCGCACCGTCACGAAGCGCCCGATCTCGTCCGCCACGCCGCCGTCGTCGTCGAGCGAGGCCTCGTCCTCGTCGAAGTCTTCGCGGATCGTCTCCCCGCTCGCGAGCATGCGCTCGAGGCGCGGCACGATGCCGTCGTACGCCGCGGGCTTGCGCTTCGGCCGACCGGGCTTCTTCGGTTTTTCCTCGGCGCCTTCTTCGGTCTCGTTGCTGGTGCCGAAGAGGATGGCGTCGCGCATCTCCTCCGGCAGCTTCGACCACGCGATGTCCGGGTTCACGCCGAGCGTGCTGACGGCGCGCTCCGTCTCGGTGGAGAGCGCCAGCGATCCGCGCCGGCCCCACGCGAGCACCGCGCCCTCGCGCAGCGTGCGCCGCGGATCCACCACGCGCTCCGCGTCGACGCGCGTGCGCGTGCCGATGCCGTCGCACGAGGGGCACGCGCCGTGCGGCCCGTTGAACGAGAACATCCGCGGCTCGATGGGCGGCAGCGAAATCCCGCAGTCCACGCACGCGAACCGCTCGCTCATCCAGAGCGGCTCCGTCTGCTCCTGCTCGGTCGACGTGTCCACGAGCAGGCGCCCTTCGCCGAGCTTCAGCGACAGCTCCACCGAGTCCGTGAGCCGCCCCTTGATGCCCTCCTTCACGACGACGCGATCCACGACGACATCGAGATCGTGCGGCCGCGAGCGATCGAGGACGATCTCGTCGCCGAGGTCCACCAGCTCGCCGTCGATGCGCGCGCGCACGAACCCTTCGCGGCGCAGGCGCTCCAGATCCAGCTTCAGCTCGCCGCGCCGGGCACGCGCGATCGGCGCGAGGATCGTGACGCGCCGCCCTTCGCCGAGGCCGAGGATACGATCGACGATCTGCTGCACGGTCTGCGCTTCGATCCGCTTGCCGCAGTTCGGGCAGTGCGGCGTGCCGACGCGCGCGAACAGGAGCCGCAGGTAATCCGAAATCTCGGTGACGGTGCCGACCGTGGACCGCGGGCTCTTCGACAGGGCGCGCTGCTCGATCGCGATCGCCGGCGAGAGCCCTTCGATCGCGTCGACGTCCGGCTTCGAGAGCTGCTCCAGGAACTGCCGCGCGTACGCGGAGAGCGACTCGACGTAGCGCCGCTGACCTTCGGCGTAGATGGTGTCGAACGCGAGCGACGATTTGCCGGATCCGCTCGGCCCCGTGAGCACCACGAGGCGATTGCGCGGCACCGAGAGGCTGACGTTCTTCAGATTATGCTGGCGGGCGCCGCGGACGGTGAGACGGTCCATCGAGGGGGCCGGCTCGTAGCACGCTCCTCTGCGGTGATCCATGCGCAGAACACGGCCGGAGCGGATCCCGTCGCTATTGAACGGCCTTGCGTTAGCGAAGCCGCGCTGACGAGCCCGCCCGCTTGTGTATACATTGGCTCGGATGAACGAAGAGCTCTTGGAGCTCGTGCGCGTGGATGCGACAGGGACGGCGCACCCTGTCGGGAAGACGGCCAGCCAGCGCATGCGTGCGCGCCAGGGCTCCTTCCGCCTGATGCCGGGCCCCGCGCATTTGATCGTGATGCGGTACGTGGGCGAGGACGGCCGCCGCGATCCCGAGGACGGCCCGATCTTCCGTCTCGCGGGGGAAATCACGGCGAACGGCGCGCTGTGCGACGTCTTCGGTCTCATCGGTCAGGCCGGTTGGCCGGGCGAGCTGGTGGTGCTGGACGGCCACACGAGCCGGTCGATCTTCTTCGATCGCAGCCACGTGATCGGCGCGAGCTCCACGGCGGACGGCGAGCGCCTCGGCGAGGTTTTGTATCGCTACGGCGCGCTGACGGAGGAGCAGGTCGAGATCACGGCGAAGCACGTCACGAACGAGGTCCGCTTCGGGGAGGCGGCCGTGCGCCTCGGCTTCGTCACGCGCGAGCGCTTGTTCCAGCTCATGACGAAGCAGACGGAGGAGATCGTGTACGCGATGCTCCTCGTCGGCGACGGCATGTTCTATTTCCTCGACACCTTCGACGAGTCGCGGATCACGGCGCGCCAGAGCCTGAGCGTGAACGGCCTCCTGATGGAGGGCGTGCGCCGCATGGACGAGACGCGGTATTTCCGCGAGCGCATCCCTTCGGATCAGCACGTGCCGGAGGTGTTGCCGGAGCGCGCGCCGCCGGCCGAGGAGCTGCGCGCGGTGTACGGGGCGATCGACGGCCACCGCAACGTGTCGGAGATCGGCCGCATCGTCTCGATGGGCGAATTCGAGGTGACGCAGGCGCTGTTCCAGCTCGTGCAGTCGAACCGCATCGTGGTGCGCGCGCCGAGGCCGACGGGCCCAGCGGCGATCGTGGCGTTGTTCAACGAGGCGATCCGCAAGATCCACGCGGAGCTCGCGGCGATCCACAAGTGGCCCGAGGTGGCGGAGCAGCTCGCGAGCTTCGCGACGGGCGCTGGCATTTACGACGCGTTGTTCCGCAAGGCGGGCCCAGCGGAGGACGGCACGCTGGTGATCGACACCATCGTGGAGAACATCGCGGTGATGGTGGGTCCGGCGCAGTCGGAGTCGATGCTCGCGCAGTGGCTGTACGAGTACGTCTCGTTCGCGGTCTTCGTCGCGGAGCCATTCCTGCGCCAGCACGAAGCGGCCCCGAGCACGAGACGCGAGGGCCCCCCGAGCCAGCCCTTGTCGAAGCGCCTGTCGGCCCTGATCGCCCCACTGTCGCGCGGCGGTTGACCCCCGAGAACGACACCGCATCTCGCGTCTTCGATGGCCATTGACGCAGGATAAGGTGAATGGGAGAGGTGCCTCGGGCCCGCTGGGATCCGACGGGACGTGAGGAGGTCGCGATGAGCTTGCGCCGAGTTTGCTTGTGGATGGGGATGATTGCGGCGCTGGAGTCTGGTTGCGCGCCTGCCGACACGAGCGGCGCCGGTGGCACCGCGGACACGACCAGCAGCGCGGCGAGCGGGTTGACCGTCGTGACGGACAAGTTCGACGTTCCCGCGGGCGACGTGTTCGACTGCTATTACACCGGCGTCGTCACCAAAGAGGAGCTGAGCGTCTGGCGCATCTCCGGCAAGCAGGGCCCGGGCGGTCATCATATCACGGTGTATACAACCGATCAGACGAAGAACGGTCACACCCCGTGCACCGATCAGGAAATGACCAGCTGGACCATGATCGGCGGCGCGGACGTGCCCAACTCCGGTGAACCAGTGATCTCTCTACCGGAAGGCTTCGCCTACAAGGTCGCCGCCGGCAAGCAGATCGCGCTCCAGATTCATTACATCAACACCACCGGGGAGACGTATTCTACGCAGGACGAAGTCACCCTCAGCACGATCGATCCTGCCAAGGTGGACTCTTACGTCAATCTCTTCACCGTTGTGGATCTCTCGGTCAATCTGCCCGCGAACGCGGCCACGACGAGGGTGTCCTCCGCGACGATCAAGCAGGATGTGCAGCTGTTCTGGCTAGGTGGCCACATGCACGAGCTTGGCACGCATTACACGGCGGAGATGGTGGACGGGACCGGGAAGACGGACGTCTTCTACGACCACGATTGGTCGGCGGCGTTCTCGTCGCATCCGCCCACCGACGTGTTCTCGAGGGACGCCCCCTTCGTCATCAAGGCGGGAACGACGATCCGTCAAACGTGCCAGTGGAACAACAACACTCCCAACGACGTGGTGTTTCCGCGGGAGATGTGCGTGATGTTCGGGTTCTACTTCCCGGACAACGGGAACGAGATCATCTACAACGCCCACCTCCAGAAGCCCTGAGCTTCAGCGCGACGAGCGGCGCTTGGCGGCGGGGGGGGCGCCCCGGCGCTTCGTTGCGCGGGAGCCGGGACTCGGTCGACCCTTCCTCACGATCGCCGGTCTCGTCGGTCTCTTCGCCGCCGGGTTCCTCCTCGCCGCGGCGCGCTTCGCAGGCTTCCTGGCGACGGACTTCTTGCCAACGCTACGCTTGAGCGATTTCGCGGCCGGCTTCTTCGCGGCGGGGCGCCGCGCGACAACACGCTTGTTTGCCTTCCTGACGACGGGGCGCTTCGAGGCCGGCCTCTTCGCGACAGGCTTCTTTGCTGCCGTGCGTTTGACAGGCTTCTTCGCGACAGGCTTCTTCGCGATAGCACGTTTGACGGGCTTCCGTGCGACGGGCTTCTTCGCTGCCGTGCGACGGACGGGCTTCTTCGCTGCCGTGCGCTTGACAGGCCTCTTCGGGAGGGACCTCTTCGCGACAGCCTTCTTCACGGCGCCGCGCTTGACAGGCCTCTTCGCGACAGCCTTCTTCGCGGCGCCGCGTTTGACAGGCTTCTTCGTAACAGCCTTCTTGGCGACAGCCTTCTTCGCTGCCACGCGCTTGACAGGCTTCTTCGCGACTGCCTTTTTCGCAACAGACTTCTTCGCGGCGGCGCGCTTGACAGGCCTCTTCGCAACAGCCTTCTTGGTGACAGCCTTCTTTGCGGGGCGGCGCGCGGTCTTGCCGGCCGGCTTTGCTGCGGGCTTCTTCGAGAGCTTCGCCTTTGGAACGGAGCGGGGCTCCGACGCGTCGTCCGAGCCCTTCGCGGGCTTCTTCGATGCGGGCTTCTTCGCGGAGGGCTTCGGCTCCTTCGCCGGGCGCGCGGATTTCGCAGGGGCCTTCTCCGCCTTCGGCTCCTTCTCCGCCGGCTTCTTCGGCGTGACGCTCTTCGGCCGGGTCGGCTCCGCGAGGACCTCCGTCGACTCCCGTGCAGCCTTCTTCGACTCCGAGGCTGCCTTCTTCGTCCCGGCGGCGGGCTTCTTCGACGAAAGCGGGGCGTCCGACGGGCGCTTCTCGGGCCGGTCCGACGTGCGGGCGCTCTTCGATTCTCCCTTGCCCGCAGACGGCTTCTTCGACTCTCCGGCGCCGGAGCCCGTCAGGCCCGCTGCCTTCGCCAGCCGAAGCCACGCGTCGAGGTTGTCGGCGGTCGGGGAGGGGGGCGCGGCTCGGCCTCCACCCGATGCGGCTGCCGCCGCGGGCCGCGCTCCGGCAGGCGCCGGCGGGGCGCTGCGCACGCCCGCGGTCGTCATCTGGTCGGGGCGAGGGCGGTTGAATACGGCGTGGACCTCTTTCGTGAACGCCTCCACATAGGCGTCCACGGAGCGGCCGTCCTGGTCCGACATCGGCACGAGAGAGACCTTGATCGTGTCGTCCGCGACGTACTCCCACGTCGCCGTGCAGCCGCTGCGGAGCAACGTGCGCGTCGCCGCCACGTCGATGCGCGCCCGCGTCGAATGGCGCTCGTCGCTCGCCACCGAACGGCCGATCGCGATCCGCCGCTCGATCATCGGCAGCTCCACCAGGCCCTCGTCCACGAGGTTCGACAGCTCGTCCGCCACCGCCTCCTCGAGCTCCAGCCGCGCGTCGGGGCCGGAGAGCGCCGCGCGGAACACCGCTGTCAGCGTCGCCGGGGCGTACTTGAGCAGCTTCGCGCGCGACGACTTCGCCGCGCGGGACAAGGCCGTCTCCACCACCGCGGGAGAGGCGCCCTGCGCCGCCTTCGTCGCCACGTAACCGAGCGTGGAGAGCGTCACCTCGACGTCCGCCTCGTCCGCCTCACCCTCCGAGCGATCCGCGGAGAGCAGCGTCTCTTTCACGATCCGGAAGACGTCCCGGCGAATCACCGAGTCCTCCGAAAAGACATCCTCCACCTGGTCGGAGTCCATGAGGGACGCCGTGACGTCCTCCACCATCTCCTCGACCGCGTCGTCGAGCGACTCGTCCCCGAAGGTGCTCGTCACCTCGTTGTCCACGATCCCGGGCGGCGGCATGCGGCCGATGATCGTGGCGAGCCGCTCGTTCATGCGGTCGGCCAGCTCGCGCACGAGCGCCTGTTTGCCCCCCTTGCTGAGGAGCACGTGCTGGCGCTGGAGCAGCACATCGATGATCTTTTGCGCGAGATCCTGAGCTAGGGGCGACGACACGGCGCGCAGCTTACACGCGGTCGCCGCGCTTGGGCGCTCTGTTCGACTGCCAAAATCGCTTTTGAGGGGCCGCAAACGATGCGGCGACTGACCTCCAGCGCGCGTCACTCTGAAACGCGGACGCAAAGACAGCCACGCTGCCACGCGAGCACACCGCCCTGAATGCAGTAGGGCTCCCCTCCCTGCGGGTGCGAAGCAGCCGCTTTGGGAGTTCCCACGAGGCTGCGCCTCACCCCGATGGATGAAAACGTTGGGTGAGATGTGCACGTTGTGGGTGCCGGCAACGAAGGCCCGGACGCCCCACTGAGGCACGACCTCGCTTGGGAGTTTGGGCTCGGCTCGACGAATCCCGAGATGTGCAAGCACCCTCCGGTGCCCGGCACGCATAGCAGGTTGGTCCTTTTTTTCTCGAGTCGTCCGGCAGCGAGGCAGCGAGGACGATGGAAGGGATGTTCGAGCGATGTTGTGGGGTGGACGTGCACCGCGACACGTTGGTGGCGACGATTCGCATCGCGACCGACAAGCAAGTGAGCACCCAAAACCGGACGTTCGCGACCTGCGGACGGCATCGAGGAGCTGTCGCGCTGGCTCGATAAGCACAGCGTGGAGGCGGTGATGATGGAGGCGACGGGGGTGTACTTTCAGCCGCTCGTGCACGCGCTGCGCCGGCTTTCGCCCATCGGTTGGTGAGCGTGGCGAACCCGTCGGCGGTCAAGCAGATCCCCGGTCGCAAGACCGATGTGAGTGACAGCGCGTGGCTGGCGAAGCTACTGATGAACGGCGTCGTTCCCCGAGCTTCATCCCATCCGAGCAGCTGGAGGAGCTTCGCAAGCTGTCGCGCTACCGCGCCAAGAAGGTGGGGGTGAAGAACGCGACGAAGAACCGGATCATCAAGCTGGTCGAGAGCGAGGGCATCAAGCTGGCGACGGTGCTCAGCGATGTGCTGGGCAAGAGCGGTCGAGCGATGCTTCAGGCGCTGGTGGACGGAGGTCAGAGCGCCGAGCAGATGGCGGAGCTAGCGCAGGGGTCGCTTCGCACCAAGAAGGCGGAGTTGGTGCGGGCGTTGAGCAATCCCGTCAACGAGACCACGCTATGGATCCTTCGGCAGTTGCTGGACGACCTGACGCAGGAAGAGGCTCGAGTGCGCAGGTGGAGGCGGAGCTGAGCCGGCGTCTGCAAGCGAGCTACAGCCGCGAGATGGTGCTGCTGCAGACGATCCCCGGCATCGCGCAGGTCATCGCCGCCACGATCGTGGCCGAGACGGGAGCGGACATGTCGGTCTTCCCTTCCGCGGCTCATCTGGCCTCGTGGGCAGGGTTGGCTCGGCAATCACCAGAGCGCAGGCAAGAGTCGCAAGGCGCCTGTGCGACCGGGCAATCCTGGCTTCGAACGGCGCTGGTGCAGGCGGCTCACGTGCTCGCTCGCAAGCGCGACTCGCCTCTGCGCGCCTTCTTTGCGAGTGCTGCACAACAGCGCCAACTACAACAAGGCCATCATCGCTGTGGCTCGCAAGCTGGCCGTGACGGTCTACTGCGCGTTGCGCGACGGCGAGGTGCGCTGGCCGGAGCCCACGGAGATATCTGGCTCCCAGCAAGCGCGCCTGAAACAGCAGCTGGTCACGGAAATGGAGACGCTCGGTTACTCGGTGAGCCTCACCAGAAGGACCCCGCTCCAACCGTCGTGACCGCCCCTGAGCGGCGCGACAGCGACGCGATTTGGGGGCGGCGCCGCCCGCAGGCGCATGAGCGCCGAGGACGGCGGGTGGGGGCACCTTTGTCCTGAATCCCTTGGAAACGAGAGGATCCAGCACCGCGCTGACTGGCCGCTGTCTCCCCTGACAGACGTTTTCATAGCAGGGGCGGACTTCGCGAAGCGAAGGCCGGGGGTGGGCATCTTTCGAGGGAGAGGGTTACTGGCTGTAGCCGACCGAGACGACGCGGTAGCTCTCCGGAGAGCCGGCCACCTCGTAGATCTTGGCGCTGAAGAGGCCGGACGCGCCCGCCTCCAGATCGTTGCCGGCGACGAGGGTGCTCTCCGCGCCGATGATCTTCTTGTTCGCGTCGTAGAGCGAGACGATCGCCCACACGTTCTTCGCCTTGAAGGTGCTCTTGTTGGTGAGCTTGCCCTCCAGCGTGTCGGGCTGATAACCACGCTTCGGCGTGAACTTGATGTCGGTGATCTCGATATCCGCGCTGTCTCCCTGGAACGTGGGCGGATAAGGCGTCATCTCGATCTTGTAGTTGGCCCAGTCGAGGCCCTTGAAGATCGAGAACGCACACGGGACCTTGTCCTGCGGCGGCAACACGCGCACCAGGGACGAGCACGTGCCGCTGTCCACCGCGGTGCCCGCGGAGTCGTAGAAGGTGACCTTCGCGGACGGGTATCCGATCGAGTCCTGTCCGGTGTTGACGATCTCACCGATGAAGCGCGTGCTCTTGCCGTACTTCGACTTGATGGCGGTGAGCTCCTTCAGCTCGGCCTTGAGATCGCCGCTGCCGCCGCCCGCCTTCGTCGGAGTCGGGGACGCGACCGGAGGCGGCGAATAGGCCGGCGGAGGCGACGACGTCGCGGCGCGCCGCACCACGAGCATCGCGACCACCGTGCCGATGATGCCCAGCAGCGCGAGGCCGCCGCACCCGATGCCGATGATCATGCCGATGTTGGAGCCGCTCTTCGGCTGCGCCATCGTCGGGCCGCCGAAGCCGGGGCCGGGCGGTCCACCGAACGGACCGCCCGGCGGAGGTCCGAACGGGCCGCCCATCGGCGGACCCCCGAAGCCGCCGCCCGGAGGCGGTCCACCGAAGTTGCCTTGAGGCGGGCCGCCGTAACCGCCCGGCGGAGGTCCGCCCGGAGGCCCCCCGAAGCCGCCGCCCGGAGGCGGACCCCCAGGAGGCCCGCCGTAACCGCCGCCCGGAGGAGGACCACCGGGAGGGCCGCCGGGAGGACCACCGAAGCCACCTCCGTCCGGAGGAGGACCACCAAAACCACCAGGAGGAGGGCCGCCGAAGCTCATCGCGGGGCAGTATGCACCGGCGACGCGATCCGCGTCGCTTTTTTCGCAGCCGATCAGAGGTGCTTGCGCGCGATCTCCGCCCAGGTGCCGGTGGGCTCGATCTCGAGGTACTTGCGCCAGCACGGCCGCGCCTTCGACGGCTCGTCGACCTGCTCGTACGCCATCGCGAGGTTGAAGTAGGCGTCGGCGAAGCGCGGATCGCTCTTCAGCGCGCCGCGGAAGAAGTCGATCGCCTCGCGGGCCTGGCCGCGCTCCAGCATCACGTAACCGAGGTTGTACTGCGCCTCGGGCTGCGTCGCGTCGATCTCCAGCGCGCGGCGGTACAAGGCCTCGGCCTGGGCGTCGTCGCCGCGGCGGAAGCAGACGTTGCCGAGGTTCGTGTGGGCGATCGCGAGGGACGGATCGAGCTCGACGGCGCGGCGGTAGAGCTCCTCCGCCTCGTCCATCGTCGCGGGGTCCTCGTCGAGGGCGCTCGCCTTCACGTAGAGCTCGTGGGCGTTCTTGGCGCGCTCGCTCGTGACGGCGGGGCGCAGCACGCGCACGACGTCGTCGCGGAGGTCCTTCACCTCGAAATCGAGCACCATTTGGCCGGTCGCAGGCTCGAACGTGCCGGACCCGCTCTTCACGACCATGCGGCGGCCGTCGGAGGTGATGCGCAGCTCCGCGAGGGGGCGCGTCACCTTCGGCAGCGCGCGGCGGAGGTTGTGCACGGCCTCGGCCACCTCGCGCATCTTCACCTGGCGCTCGAGCAGATCGCGCGCGGCGCGGAGGGCGATCACGTCGGGGAACGTGTACGCGCGGCGCTTTCCCTTGAGGGCGCTCGGCGTCACGACGCCGGCCTTGTCGAGCGCGCGCAGGCGGGCCGGCGTGGTGCTGAGGAGGCGCGCGACCTCCGCGACGGTGAACGTCTCGCTGACGGGCTCGCTGGATTTGGCGCTCGCGAGCTGCGCGGGCTCACCGCGCGCGCGGGCGCCGTCGGCGTTCGCGGCAGCGTCGGCCGGGGGAGCGCTGACGCGCCCGCCGCCCGGACCGAAGATGACGTGGATCACCTTTCCGGTTTCAGCGGAGGAGCCGGGGGTTTCCTTCTTGTTCATCGAGGAGAGCGCCGCTCGGGGGGCGAGACGGAAGCTCCCTAGTACAGGCCCGGCTCAGCGCGTAGAGGAAACCTTGTGCAGGGGAGGCTCGCTCGGCGATCGCGCGGGCGCGGACCGCTTCGGGGCCGGCGCTCGCGGCGGGGTGAGCGGTCGCGGCGCGGGCTTGCGGGCGGGCGGGTTCGCCGTCGCCTTCATGGGCACGGCGGTGACCGGCGTGGAGGCGAGGGGCATCGGCTCGGGCGCGGGCGCCTTCGGGTCTTCGGCGGACGGGCGCGGCGCGGGCGCGATCTCGGGCACGGCGCTCGGCGCGGGCTCCGGCGCGGTCCGCGCGTGATCGACGCCGAGCGACGTCGTCCACGTGAGGTGCGCGTTCGTGGTGGTCGCGCGGCCGTCGTGCGCCGCGTTCATCGGCGCGAACGCCACCGCGAAGGCGAGCGCCACCAGCGCGCCGCACGCGGCGAGCACCGCGGCGCGCGGCTTCGGCGCCGAAGGCGGCGGCGCGTCCGCGACGACGGCGCGCGTGCTCTCTCGACGGGACGGGCGCGTCTCGCCCTCGGTCGGCGCGTCGGGGTCGGCGGCGCCGCCCTTCACGATCGCGATCGGCGCGCGGCGATCGGCGCGATCGTCCGAGGACCAGCTCGGCCCGCTGACGCGCGTGCTCACCTCGAGGTGCGTCGCCCCGAGCGGCGGGCCCAGCGCGCCGAGCGTCTCCACGGGGCACGGCGGCGCCTCGCGGAGCGATCCGAGCGAAGGCAGCGACCCGCGCCCGCGGCTGCTCGGGAGCCCGTCGGTGCTCGCCGAGGTGTACACGTACGCGAGCGAAGGATAGAGGCGCGACGAGCTCGGCGCGTCCACGAGCGAAGGCAGCGGGCTCCGGTGCCCGGCGCGCGACGAGAGCGGCAGGCCCGCGAGCTGGCACATCGCGTCCGCCATCTCGCGCGCCGACTGGAAGCGCTCCTCCGGATCGAGCGCGAGCGCCCGCTCGAAGAACGCGTCCACCTCCGGCCCCAGATCCGGCGCGAACCGCGACGGAGGCGGCGCGTGCTCGCTGCACGCGCGGAGCAGCATGCCGATGCCGTCCTCGTCGGGGAAGGGGAGACTCGCGGTGAGCGCGCGGTACGCGATGATCGCGAGCGACCACAGATCCGATCGGTGATCGACGCTGCGCGTGCTGCGGGCCTGCTCGGGGCTCATGTAGTGGGGCGTGCCGATCAGCTCGCCGGTGCGCGTGACGCCGCTCTCCACGGCCTCCGCGAGCGACTTCACGACGCCGAAATCGAGCACCTTCACGACCACCTCGTCGTCCTCGTCGTCGCGCGCGAGGAAGATGTTCGCGGGCTTCAGATCGCGGTGGACGATGCCCATCCCGTGCGCGCGCCGGAGCGCCCGGCACACGCCGAGGACGACCTCCGCCGTGTCCTTCATGGCGAGCCGTCCTTCGCGGCGCATGCGCGCGCCGAGGTCCTCGCCGTCGAGCAGCTCCATCACGATGAACGGCTGCCCCATGTCGAGCCCGTGCTCGAAGATCTGCACCACGTGCGTGCTGCGGAGCTGCGCGGCCGCGCGCGCCTCCCGCTCGAAGCGGGCGATGAGCTCGGGCGACGCGACGAGCGAGGGGGCCATGAACTTGATGGCGACCGGCACGTCGAGCGCGGTGTTCCAGGCGCTCCAGACGGAGCCCATCCCGCCGGCGGCGAGCGCGCGATCGAGCACGTACTTGTCCGCGATGACCCTGCGCGCGAAAAGTGACTTCACAGCGCCCCTCCGGAGGCCCCACGAGCGAGCCTCGGTTGTTCCCCTCGAACCGGTGAAGCTTACCGTCGTTGTGCCGTCGCGCCGCCCGCGCGTCGCGCCGGGACCGCTCGCGTGGGCGATCGCGTCGCCGCGACGAAGGAGCCGATTTCGAGCGCGGAGCCCTCAGGCCGAACGCAGCGCCGCGGCGTCGAGGGGGAGCGTCATGTCGACGTGGATGAGCACGCCCTTCGCGGACTCGCGGAACTCCATCTCGGTCGCGGCGGATCCCGCGTCGCCGCCGGCGCGCAGCGTGGCCTCGCGCACGGCGATGCGGAGCGCGAGCAGTCGCGCGTGCGGATCCGCCGCGAGCCGCGCGCACAGCTCGGCGGGGGAGAGCGCGGCGGTCTCGGGGCTCGGGACGAACAGGAGGCTCGTCGATCCGTAGTAGACGCGGGCGTCGTTCTCTTCGCGCACCTCGCCTTCGCTGACGACGTCGGCGCGCCGCACGAACGCGGCCATCGGCCCCGGCACGGACGCCCACATCTCGACGGCGCGCCTCTGGAACAGCCGATCCCCCCGCGTCTTCGCGAGCCCTGGTCCGCGCGGTCCACCGAACGATCGCATCGTCATCGTCCGCGATCGTGTCTGCTCTGCGCTCGCGCGGGAAAATGCGCTGCGACGCTTGCGGCAAAGTTGCTTGGATGCGCCACGTCGTGTCTCGGCGGGTTCGCCGCAAAGTTGCGGAGCGACGCCGGTTCGTGTGAGGAGGGCCGCGGGGCGCGTGTCGCCGTGGGGGGAGCGTCTCGGAATTTGGCCGCGCGCGAACGGGGGTGCGATCGTTCGCTCCCACGATGATCTACGAAGGCACCGAGCGTCGGGTTCACAAGGTCTACGTCACGCGCAACACCGAGTACCACGTGCGCTCCGGCGTGTGCGTGGCCGTGCGTGATCGCAACGGCGGCGGCTTCCACACGGCGCACATCGCGCTCTCGTTGAAGATGGAGGGCGCGGTCCGCATCTACTCGAACGGCGGCGTCATCCCCCACGCGAGCGAGCCGGAGCCGGGCGATTCGATTTACTTCACGTACCGTCGCCCCGACGGCGAGGAGCGCCAGATCGTGACGAGCCGCCTCCTCTCGGTGGAGCGCCCCGCGAAGAGCGTCGTCACGTCGTACCCGTCCGTGCACCCCGCGATGTCGCGAAAGACCGCGCGACAGAGCATCTCGGGGAGCTGATCAGCCGCGGCGCTTGCGGTACTCGCGGAGGCCGGCGAGGAAGGCGACGAGCGCCGCGCCGTAGAAGGCCATCCCGTTCTCGTGGGCGCCTCGGCCGATGTCGCAGGCGCCTCGGTACGTCACGTAGTCGGGCGGGGAGTCGGTGCCGGTCGAGGTGGCGCCGCCGCCTCCGCCGCTTCCGTCCACGCAGGCGCCGGCTTCGCAGATCTGGCCCGCGGGGCACGCGTCGCTGACGAGGTCGTCGTCGATCGCGCCGTTGCAGTCGTTGTCCTGGCCGTCGCAGATTTCGATCGCGGGCGTGGTCCCCGCGTGCACGTTCGGATCGGAGTCGTCGCAGTCGCCGCCGCCGCACTCCTTCGCCTTGTCACCGTCGCCGTCCGTGTCGACGCATGGCTTCTGTGGGAGCGGCGTCGCGTCGGCGATGCCCGCATTCCCCGGCGCGCACGTGCCGCTCTTGCCGCCGCTCGCGTCGAGCGCCGGCTCCACGGCCGTGACCGCCGAGACGCGGATGGTGCCGCCGCCTCCGCCGCCGCCCTTGCCGGACGTGCCGTCGCCTCCGTCGCCGCCCTTCGCGGAGATCGTGCCGGATCCGCTCACCTTGCTCGCGTCGATGGAGATGTACCCGCCCGCGCCGCCCCCGGTGCCGAAGCTCTGGAGGATGAAGCCGGGCGCGCCGTCCGCGACGACGCTGCCGTTGATGGTGATCTCCGCGGCCAGGAGGATGATCGCGCCGCCGCCCGCGCCGCCGTGGTTCGGCGTGTCGGCCGGCGTGGCTGGGAGGTACGCCGCGCCGCCCGCCGCGCCTGGGTTCGCTTCGCAGCTCTGAATGTACGGGGTGCCGCCGATGCCGCCCGCGGGGCAGCCCGTCGCGCCCGCGCCCGCCGCCGCGCCGCCGCCTCCGGGGGCCGCGGGGCCGCCGCTCATCGCCGCCTGTCCGCCCGCGTTCGCGCCGCACGACGCCGAATCGCCGTTCGTCGCGGTGCCGGGGAAGCCCGCGCCGGTCGCGTCGATCGAGCCGCCCGCGTCGACCTCGATCGTGGCCGCCTTGATCGTGAGCGAGCCGTTCCCCGCGGCGCCGCTCGACACGGGGCGCACCAGGATCTTGCCGCCGGAGAGGACGTGCAGATCCTTGTAGCGGACGGTGCCGTCGAGGACGACGGTCTGCCCCTGCTGCACCGTGAGCGAGTCGTTCGCGAGCGCCGGAGCCGAGAAAAGAAGGGCGATCGGCGATGCGAAGAGGGCGGCGAGGAGCGCGCGCCCCGGGCGATTGAAACGCATGGAGCGCATCGTAGACGGCGGGCCGCGCCGCGGTCGATACCCCACGTTCAGAAGGTTCTTCGTGCGATCGGGCGTCGGTCGGCGATCGGCGTCGAACGCCGTCACCGCGGGCGCAACGGCATGTTGAGCGGATCCGGCGTGATCGTCGGCGCGGCGCTCGCGGTGCTGCTCGCGCTGCTGGTCGGGCTGGGGCCTTCGCTGCTCGATGAAGTGGGGGCGTCCGCGCCGCCGGGCTCGCTCCCTGGAGCGCCCGCGTCCGCGCCGGACGGCGAGCTCGTGGACGTCGGCTTCGAGGTGCGCACGGGCTGGATTTTTGGGGGTTTCGGCGCGCTCGAGGACGCGGCTGGGGCCACCGCGCTGGCGGTGGGGATCGGCGTCGGCTCGGGCGTCTCCTCCGTCGTCTTGAGCGCCGTCCGCACGAGCAACATGCCGGTGAGCGCGACCGCGATGACGCCGAGCACGATGTGACTGCTGCGCCGCTCGCGCGGGAGCCCATCCGCCGCCGTCACCGGAGCGCTCGCGAGCCGCTCCTCGCGCCCCGTGCGGCTCGTGATCGAGTCGCCCGCGCTGCTGGAAACGGCCCGCGCCATCACGCCCGAAGCGGAGCGCGACGCCGAATCGCCCGCCGCCGATCGCACCGCGGAGCCGCTGTCTCCCGACGCCGAGCGCGCCGCCGAATCGCCCGTCGCCGACCGCACCGCGGAGCCCGAATCGCCCGTCGTGGATCGCAGCGCCGCACCCGAGTCCGTCGTGGATCGCAGCGCCGCATCCGAGTCCGTCGTGGATCGCAGCGCCGCGCCCGAGTCTGCCGAGCCCGCTCGCGCCGCCGGATCGCCGCCCGCCGCCGAGCCCGCGCCGCCGGTCGGAACCGCGAGCAGCGCGTCCGACAGCGCCCGCCCGAAGGCCTCGCACGACGCGAACCGCTCGCGAGGACGCCGCGAGAGCGCGCGCCCGAACACCCGGTCCACCTCCTCCGGCAGGGTCAGCGCCGCGGCGAACGGCTCCGCGCTCTCGTGCAGGATCCGCTGCGCCACCGCGACCGCGTCGTCCCCCGGGAACGCGCGCTTGCCGGAGGCCGCCTCGTACAGCGTCGCCGCGAGCGAGAACTGATCGCTCTCCGGAGAGAACGTGCTCGTGCGGAACGTCTCCGGCGCGCTGTACGCCGGCGTGCCCATCAGCCCGCCCTGGTGCGTCAGCGTCGAGTCCGGGATCTTCGCGATCCCGAAATCGGCAATTTTGGCCCCCTTCTTCGAGAGGATCACGTTCTCGGGCTTGATGTCGCGGTGGAGGATGCCGGCCTCGTGCGCGGTGGTGAGCGCCGTCCCGAGCTCCACGGCGACGCGCGCCGCTTCCTTCGGGGTCATCCGCCCGCGGGCGACGCGCTCCTTCAGCGTGGGCCCCTCGACGTACTCGAACACGAGGTAGAGGCCGACGCGATCGTCCTCGCCCATGTCGTGGAGCGTGACGAGGTGAGGGTGCATCACGCGCGCGGCGGCGCGGGCCTCGTGGCGCATGCGCTTGACGAGCCCGCGGCGCACCTCGTCCGGGATCTGCAGGTCCGCGCGCAGGTGCTTCACGGCGACCTCGCGATCGAGCACCGGATCGTGCGCGAGCAGCACGCGCCCCATCGCCCCTTCGCCGAGCAGGCGCACGACGCGGTACCGCCCGATGAGCTCGGGGAGGTCCGCGGGGGGCGGTGTGCTGTCCACCATGCCGGTCTGGTTTTAGCGGCGGATCGATGCTCGTCGCACAACAAATCGAACGTCGTCGCGAGGCCGGACTTCTTTGAGCTTCGTAAGGCGCTCCATGCGTCCAGCGTTGGAGGACCCGCATGCGAGCTTGGCCCCCGTCCCCGTCCCCCCGATTCGCCTCCTTTCGAGCTTCCGTCGCCTTGGTGCTCTTCGTAGCCGGCGGCTCCCTCGTCGTCGGTTGCGGCAGCTCGATGCCCAAGAGCGACGCCGCGCCGCCCCCCAGCCTCGGGGAAGACACGGGGGAGGACGCGCAGAACGAGCTGGATCGCGGTGAATGGCGCATCACGGAGCTGTTCGGCCCCCCCGGCGGCGCGGCTCCGGAGGCGCAGGCGACCGCGTCTCCGTCGGCCTCCAGCGCCCCGGTGACCCCCGCGCCGAACGGCGGCCCCGTATCGACGGACGCGGCCAAGCAAGCCGACGGAGAGAAGCCCGCGGACGCGTGCGGCGTCGCGTGCAGCGCCCTCGCGTCGATGGAGCGCGCGGCCCGTCACCTCTGCGAGCTGGCCGGCCCGGCTGAGCCGCGCTGCCAGAGCGCCCGCGAGCGCGTACGAAACGCGAACGACCGCGTCGCCACCCACTGCACCTGCGGCCTGTAGAGCGCCTTATCTCCGGTAGCAGGGCACCGCGGGGTCCGCGCACTCGAGGCGCTTCACGAGCTTGTCGTCGGGGCCGAGGAACACGTTCGCGAGCTTCGCTTCGTTCTCGCGATCGACGGTGACCTTCGCGGCGCCCGGCGGCCACGCCACGTTCATGAGCACGAAGCCTCGCGACGCGCGCGGCTGCCCGTCCGTGCCCTGCGCCAGGATCGCCGCGACGCGCTGCTGGATGTCGTACTGGTACGTGAGCGACGCGACGCCGCCTTTGTTGAGCATCGGCGCGCCGTCCTTGTCGAGGAAGTTCTCGGTGAGCGGCTTGCCGACCGACGTGAACTTCCGCTCGACGCGCGCGATCCCGTTCGCGAGCGCAGGCTGCCCCTTCTCGTCGAAGTAGGCCTCCGCGCGCACCCGCCCGTCGGAGCCGTACTCCAGCCTCCGCTCGAACGGCGTGCTCGCGTCGCACGGGCTCGGTTTGTCGCCTTTCTGGAAGCACTTCATCGACGTGACGCGCCCCATCTCGTCGCGATCCACCGTGACGATGGAGCCCTTCGGGTTGGTGCGCTTCGGGTCGGAGCACGCGACCGGCCCGCTCGCGCCCTTGCACGTGCGCTTCGTCCACAGCCCGTCCGCGGCGAGCTCACGCTCCTCGATCGGCGGCTTGCCGACCTCGAACGAGACCGGCCGCCCGCGCGGATCCTTGTTCGTCTCCGAGAGCACGCCGCAGCGTTTGTCGACGGTGAACGTGGTGCTCCCGAAGACGCCCTTCTTCGGCGTCTTGCCGTCGAAGTCGACGAACTTCTTCTCCACGAGGCAGCCGTTCTGATCGTACTTCGACTGGATCGTGGTGTACCCGCCGGCGCGCACGAAGGTGCTCTGCCCCTTCTCGTCGGTGCAGATCGTCTCGATCGGCGCGCCGGCCTCGTCGCGTTTGTACGTGACGCGGAGGCACCCGTCGGAGAGCCGCTGCGTCCGCTCGTTCTGCGCGCCGTAGTAGCTCTCGTCGGTCACGTAGCCGTACAGATCGCGCTCGTAGGTGGTGCGGTGCACGCCGCCGGCGTCGTAGGCGGGCGACATGTCGTTCTTCAGGCACACCTTCGTCTGCACGTCGTTCGAGACGTTCCACTGGTAGCGGACCACCGCGCACCCGTTCGCGTCGGTGATGACCATGCTCTTGTCGTCGAGGCACGTGTTCGTCTCCATGCGCCCGAACGAGTCGAAGGTGCGCCGCCGCCAGTAGCACCCGTCGTTGATCTGCTCGCCGGAGCGCCACATCCGCGTGACGACGGCGGTGCGGTCGATCGTGTCGCTGTAGATCTCGACGCCGTAGGCATCGCGCACGTGCTCGACGCGTGATCCGTCGGGCCGATACTCGACGAGCATCGTCTCTTGCACGCCGCCGTTCGGGGTGACCCTCTCGGTCTTGACGACGCGGTTGTTCGCCCACTCCACGCGGTAGTGCCACACGGTGGTGGCCTCTTTCGGATCCATCTCGTGGGTGGGCAGGATCTTGAGCCCGGTGGCGATGTGCCGATAGCGCCGGATCCCATCCGGTTCGGGCGGCGCTTGCGGCTCACCGGCCGTCCCCGCGCCGGCGACCCCGGAGCCGGACCCCTTCTTTTTCCCCCCGCACGCAGCGGAGGAAGAGGCGAGCGCGATGCACGCGACGACGCAGGCGAAACGAGCGGCCTTCATGCGATGACCTCGAAGCTGGGCGCGCCAGGGTAGGGGGCTTGGGCGCGGAGCGGCAAGGTATCGCAGCAGGGAAGAGACGCGGACGCGCTGCCGGGGAGGCATCTGCTCGCGTGGAGGTGCGGTCGGCGTGCGAGGGGGCGCGCGACGATTTGGGCACGCGGCGAAGTTGAGCACCCGCCGGGGTTGTGCGAATGCTTGGCGTAGGAGCCATGCCGTACACCCCGCCGCTCTCCGCTTGTTTTCAGCCGGCCCAATACAAGGATCTGCGCCTCTTTGCGGATCGCACCGAAGAGCTGGCGGATCTCGTGGGGCAGCTCGACAGCTTCCTCGCGCCGGACGCGCCCGACGGAGCGCACATACTTGTCCGGGGACAGCGCGGCGTCGGCAAGTCGATGCTCGTCCGCAAGGCCGTCGACGTCGTGAAGGACAAGTGGGGCATGCTCGTGGCCGAGGCAGATTGCCAGGTCATCGCGCCGGGGCCCGAGAGCGTGCTGCGGACGCTTGCCCGCGCGCTCGCCGACGAGGCCATCTTGACGGCGACCAACGCGCAGCTTCGCGCCGCGGCGAACCTCCTGAGCCGCATCGCGAACGCGACCAGCGTGAAGGTGCGCGAGATCCGGACGTGGACGGAGCAGCTCAAGCTCGGCGTGGCGACAACGTTCAAGTTCGTCGACAAGATGCAGTTCGAGTTCGGCCAGACCCGGCTCACCGGAAAATCCAAAGAGATGGAGGAGACGTTCGAGCGCAAGGTCGACGCCGCGTTCCTGCAGGAGACGATCAGCAGCTTCCTCACCGATTGCGCCCGCGTGGGGCAGAAGGTTTTGGTCTTCGTCGACAACCTCGATCAAGCCGGTTACCCGGAGCACAAGGAAGACGTTGAGCGCGTGACGGACATCGTCCGTTTCCTTGCGGGGCTCGCCGATACCGTGGTCCTCATGACATTGCGGACCGAGTTCGTTTCACGCGATCTTCAGAAGCTCTGCCCTCGCAACTTCGAGGTGCCCCCCATGCCGCCCGAGGGACTGCGCGAGGTCGCGGAGGCGCGCATGCGGCTCGCGGGCGCCTCGCAGAAGACGGCGCTTGAACGCGTTGGGCTTGCGCGGATCGCGGAGTGTCTCTCTGGCTGGACAGGGAATGCGTGGGGCTTCCTGCTCTGGCTCGATTACTTCGACTACCAGCGCAAAGTGGACATTATCAACGCGGACGCCGCGCGACTCCGGGAGGCGCTCATGCCCTTTGTCCGACAGCAGTTCACGGGAGTGCGCGACGACCTGGATATGCTGGGCAAGGCCTACGACGGCTCACCCCAAGCGTTGCGCACGCCGATTGAGCTCTCGGAGCGCGGCGTCTCGGCGGGGCTCATCGAGCGCGCGCAGGCCTATGCGGCGCTCATCCCCGACTGGCTCGTGGACATGCACGGTTACTACTTGCCGCCGCACCTTCACTTCCTGGCGCACAACAAGGACTGACGGCAATGCGCTTCTTCCCCACGGATGACGTCCCTGGGTTGACGGCCTTTGCGGAGGAGCTTCCGAAGCCGTGGGTGATGCCACGGTATTCCCGCGCGCACCGCGATCGACTCGCGGGCATGCTGGGCCGAGCGGTGGAGCGTTTTGATCCGCGCGTGCGCATGATCTCGCTGCGATGGGTGGACCGCGTCGTGGTCAAGGATGGCCGCATGCGCCTGCCCGAGCGGGCGCTGCTTTGGTGGCGCATCGAGGAGGGCTCGCGCCCCAACGATCCCATCCACGAAGCGCGTGAGATCCCGGGGGCGTTGCACTTGTTCGACGCAGACGAGGACGTGTTGCCGCTCATGCTGGGGTGGCTGGCGCCGCTAAAGATTCAGCTTCTGCACCGCATCGCCGACGTCTTGCTGAAAGAGGAGCCGTTCACGGATCCCAACCCGGTGCTCGATGTGCTGGAGCTAGCGGCGGAGCGCCTCGTCAGTCCGATCGACCTGCTGGATTTCGCCGAGCGTGTGATCGCCACGCGCGCCGCCGGGTTGCCGATCACGGACGCCGAAGCCGAGGGGTACGCGGTCGTGATCGCGGGGCGTTTCGTTCCGCCCCCGGTGATACACGGCCCGTCTCCTTCGCCCGAGCGCCGGGAGGCGGCGGACGGGTTCCTCGCGGCTCTGGAAGCGTGCTCCTCGGAGGACCCCCTCTCGGCGGCGGCGCGCTCGGTACTGTCACGTCACGCATTCGTGGAGCCGGCGGGCGGTGACGCGCCGCTGGTCCTCGAAGCGCTCCGCGCGGTGAGTCCGACACTGAGCTTTCCGGGGAGCCTGGAGATCCTCGACCGCATCGCGTGGCGCATTGACGGGACGCGCGGAAAGCCTCTCCCGGTGATTGAGCCGGTCGCGCTGCATGCGCCGACCTTGGAGACGCTCACAGTTGACGCAGAGGCCGAAGCCGATTTTGTGCTGGCAAGCCTGCGCGCGCGCCGCGATCGCGACTGGACGCCCGAGCGTCGTCGCGAGGGAGCGCTCGCAGTGCGCCGTCTGGCCGAGTCGTTGACGGCGGCCCGCGGGGAGAGGCTCACGCAGGAGGTGTTGCTGCGCGAGGCCTTCCTCTTCCAGAGCGCGAGCGAGCAGTTTGAAGCGGCGAACGACCGCATCGAGGCGGCGCGTTCGGCAAACGAAGCGTGGAGCAGGTGGTGCGACGCCCATCGTGCAGAGGAGACGCTGGCGGCAGCGCAACGGGCGACGCGGCTGGCGCAGGATCTTTCTGAGACGGCGATCCTCGCATCGGCCATGCTGGGCACGGCGCTGGCGAACAGATCGATCCTTCTCGACGGCCCCGCGGAGGCGGCGGCGACTACGGCCCGCGATCTTTTTCGCTTGTGTCGGGATCCCATAGGCGAAGGGAGAGCGACGCTGTTTCTCTCACGTCTCTATCGAGTGCACGGACGACGGGAGGAGGCGTTTGCGACCGTGAACGCGGCCCAGGCGTTGTTCCGTGAGGGACAGGATCCGTACCGCGAAGCGCTCGCCCTCGACCAACGTGCAAACATGCGCGCAGATCACGGGGCCGATGATCAAGTGATCGCGGACCTGGACGCGGGGCTCGCGCTCGCGAATGATCCTCGGAGTTTCCACGCTCGCGGTTGGCTTCTTCGTTCGCGAAGTCGACTACATCTGTTGCGCAACCGTTTTTCGGAAGCGACCGCAGATGGGCTTGATGCGCTCCGGATCTTCGAGGCGACCGAGGATCAGGTGAATCGCGCTTTTACGCTTCGTCTGCTGAGTACAGTGCAACGTGCGGCCGGCGACACCGCCGCCGCGAGCGCAAGAATCGACGAAGCACTTACACTCTTCAGTAAAGTAAAAGATCGCCTCGGCGAAGCTAGTATCCGGATTGAACGAGCGTTTCTGCGATTGGACGTGAACGATTTGGACGGAGCTGCGGAGGACATCGCGGCGATCGCCCCAGTGGCAGAGGAATCAGGGAATCTGTCGGCTCTTGCCGATGTGCTGTTCTTGACTGCACGGCTGGCTCAAGAGCGAGGCGAGCTTACCGTCGCACTCGAGACAGCGAAAAAAGGCGAACGCACGTGTGCAGCGAACGGTAATCTTTTTACTAGGGCAAATGCATTCGCGCTCCAGTCGGAGTTGCTCCTCGCGTTGGGGCGTGGCGAGGAAGCACACGCCGTCGCTGTTCACGCTCGATCGCTTGCGAATACGACCCACAACGCGTGGGCTCAACATGTCGTCAACCGGGTGCTCTCGTCCCGTGCACAGGAGCACATCGCCAAGACCGCCGCCTCGGACCACAGCAAACGCAAGCCGCGCAATCGGTGAATTGGCTGTGCGTGCGAAGACCCGTTGATACGGGCTCGGCTATGCCCCCACCCGCCGTCTTCGGCGCTTCGCGCCTGCGGGCGGCGCCGCCCCCAAAGCGCGCCGCGTTCCGCGCCGCGCGGCGGGCGGTCCCTTCGTAACCCTTCGAAACGTCTCTAAGCCCCAACAAACTGCCCACCCCCGCACGAAACGACGCCTCCCCGAAGCAATCCATCGCCGCTCCCCAGCCGAATCCGACCCTCTGGACACGATCGACCGCTACGACCCCCACGAAACGGAGCATCCCGGACGCGGTCCGTTGCATGTCCCTCCACAAACCGGCCCCCCTCAGAGGCAAACCGGCGCTTGTCGCACCACGTTCGGTTGACCAGACTTCCCGTGAAGCGTCGCTCTCCCGATGAAGGCGTCGGGATGTCGCCCACGAAACCACCCTGCGCGCGCTCCTCCCACCAAACCCACAAGACGTATCCCCGCCGCGCTGGACCGCTTGGTTTCCACCGTGAAACGCTCGGCTTCATGGCGCAGACCAAATCCAAGAAGACGAAGAAACAACCCGCATCCGCAGCCAACAAGAAGTCCCCCAGCAACACCAACGGGACGAAGCAAGCCACCAAGAGCACCCGCAAGCCGGCCGTGTCGCTCGATCTCGTCGACCTCACGCCCGAGGAGCTCCGCGCGCTGCCGCACCCGCGCGAAGGGTTCGAGCAACACGTCCAGGCGCTCTTCGATCTGTACCTCGCTCACCCCGAGGAGCTGACGATCAAGGCGCTCTCGCTCGACGACGCGCGCAACCGTCTCAATGCCTTCGAGGCGCTCAAGCCCGTGGAGCGGTCCGCCGCGAAGCACCTGGAGATGGTGCAGGAGACGCGCGCGCTCCACGCGTCGAAGGTGTGGAGCGCCATGCTGGACATCTACGCCAAGGCCCAGGCCGTCGCGCGCACCAACGCCGACGTGCGCCGCGGCCTCGCCGATTTCGCCGCCTTCATGGCCAACGGACCACGCAAGAAGAAGAGCGCCGCCAAGGCCGAGCCGTGAACCGCGCCACGCTCTCCGCTCACGGCTTCGAGAGCACGCACTCGATCGTCGTTCACTGTCTCGCCAGCGCGCGCTCGATCGCCGCGACGAGCGTCGCGTAGGTCTCGCCGCCGTCCATCAGCTTTCCCGTCACGCGCGCGAGCACGCTGCCGTCCTTCGCGATCACGAGGAACGTCGGGTTGATCTCGATGCCCGCGCGCTTCGACCACGCGGCCTCCGGATCCAGCAGCGTCGGGAAGGGCATCTTCTCGTCGCGGATCGCGTCGAGCACCGCTTGCCGATCCTCGCCGGCGAGCGCGCTGTCCGTCACTCCGAAGGCCCGCAGACCGCGGTCCCCGAAGCGTCCCAGCAGCGTGAGCACCGCCGGGACGCTCGCTCGACACGAGCTTCAGGCCGGGTGCCACGCCTCGATCAGCAGCGCCTTTCCAGGCATCCCCGCGACCGAGACGGGCAAACCGTTCACCCAGTGATCCGCGGCCGACGGCAGCTCCGGGAGCCGCTCCGCCGAGGCCATCTGCCCCGAGCCGCCGCCGACATAACCGCCGCGAACGCCGACGATCGCGGCCGCCGCGGAGATCAGCAAGCACCCGCCCGCGAGCGTCGCCCACGTCTTGCGGCTCCACGCGGCCCGCTGTCCTTCGCCTCGCGGTGTCATGCCGCGCACCATCGCACGGCACGCCACGGTTGCAAGCCCACGAACAAGGGACCTGGTCTCCGATGCACCGCGACTCTGCCAAGCAGGGGACGCCTCGCGTCCCCTCTCGCCCAGGCGAAGCCCGGTCGATTCACCCCTCGGAGCCGGGCTCGCTTCGCGAACCCGCTAGAACACCGCTCGCGACGCGATCGGTGTTCTAGACTGCGCGCACCGTGGATTTCGGCCGCCTTCCGAGCCTCGCAGGCGTCTCGTTCGATCTGCCGCCGCTCCCCGAGCGGAGCCGGCGCATGCTCGCGTTCCACTCCGGCGCGCGCGATCCCGACAGCGCCGCGCTCTGGCTGCGCACCGGCGCGCCCGCGTGGGCCCGCAAGGACTGGCTCGGCAAGATGTACCCGCTCGGCACGCCGGACCGCGAGTTTCTCCGGCTCTACGCGCGCCGCGTCGACTCCATCGAGCTGAACGCGAGCTACTACCGCGTGCCCTCCGAAGAGGTGCTCGACGGGTGGGCCTCCGAGGTGCCGGATCGGTTTCGCTTCTGCCCCAAGGTGCACCAGAGCATCACGCACCGACGCGCCCTCGAAGAGAGCGCGCGCGACGGCTTCGATTTCGCGGTGCGCATGCTGCGCCTCGGGCGCTTGCTCGGGCCCGGCTTCTTGCAGCTTCCTCCTTGGCTCGACGCCGGCGGATTGCGCGGGCTCGATGAGCTGCTCGCGGCTCTTCCGGAGGCGTTTCGCGTCGCGGTGGAGTTCCGGCACCCCTCGTGGTTCCACCGCGGCGCGCTGCGCGAGGACGCCGTGCGCGTGCTCGAACAGCGCGGCGCGGGCGCCGTCATCACCGACGTCGCGGGGCGTCGCGACGTGTGCCACGCCGCCATCACCGCGCCGTTCGTGATCGTCCGCTTCGTGGGCAACGGCTACGCGGATCGCGGCCTCCACCCCACGGATCTGCCGCGCGCCGACGTGTGGCTCCGGCGCCTCGTCGAGTGGCGCGCGCTCGGCCTCGGCGAGGCGTACTTCTTCGCGCACGAGCCGGACGACGCGCTCGCGCCGGAGCTCCTCACGCACGTCGCGCAAACGGCCCGCGCCGAAGGCCTCGACGTGCCGGCGATCGATCTCGCCGCAGCAGCGATCGATCTCGCCGCGCCGCCCGCAGGGCAGGGGACGCCGCACCACGAGAGCCCCCCCGCCGCCGCGTCCACCGCCCAGCTCGACCTCTTCGGCGCCGCGCCGGCCGCCGCTGCAAAAGGGCCGCGACGCGCCGCGAATCGAACGAAGAAGTGACCGCGCGATCGAGGCCGAAGCCCTCGCTCCGCGCGGCGCCCTCTCGACGCACGAAAACGTGACGCTTCCCGGCGGGCCGGAGCATGACAACATGCGGAGCCCTATGCCCTTCGCAGAGATTCGTGGTCAGAAGCTCTATTTCGAGGACACCGGGGGAAGCGGGACGCCCGTGCTGCTGATGCACGGCTTCCTCATGGACGGAACGATGTTCGCGCCGCAGGTCGAGGCGCTCCGGTCCACGCACCGCGTGATCACGCTCGACGCGCGCGGCTTCGGCCGCACCGAGTGGGATCGCAAGCCGTTCACGTACTGGGACAACGCGGCGGACGCGCTCGCGCTCCTGGATCACCTCGGCGTCGAGAGCGCGGTCGTCGGCGGCATGTCGCAGGGCGGCTTCGCGTCGCTGCGCGCGGCGCTGCTCGCTCCGGCGCGCGTGAAGGGCCTCGTGCTCATGTCGACGCAGGCCGGCGTCGACACGCCGGAGGTGCTCGCGAGCTACCGGCAGATGATGGAGACGTGGATCGCGATGGGCCCGATCGATCCGCTCGTGCAAGCGATCGCCGGCCTCATCCTCGGCCCGCAGCAGTTCTGGGAGCCGTGGGTGACGAACTGGCGCAAGAGCGAGCCGGCCGCGTTCCGCGAGCCGTCGATGTGCCTCATCGAGCGCGACGACATCACGCCCCGCATCGGCGAGATCAAGGCGCCCGCGATCATCTTCCACGGCACCGCGGACCAGGCGATCGGCATGTCGCGCGCGGAGATCCTCGCGAAGGGCCTCGAAGGTTGCCGCGGCCTCGTCCCGGTCGAAGGCGCGCACCACGCCGCGAACCTGACGCACCCCGATCAGGTGAACCCGCGCCTCGTCGAATTCCTCCGCTCGATCGGCTGAGCGATCAGCCGCCGTTCTTCGGCTCCTTCACAAGCTTCTCGATCGCGCGCGCCAGCTTGAAATCGCGCGGGCTGATGCCGCCCGCGTCGTGCGTCGTGAGGTCGATCACGACCTTGCCGTAGACGTTCGACCACTCGGGGTGGTGGTTCATCGCCTCGGCCACGAGGGCGACGCTCGTCATGAAGCCGAACGCCGTCACGAAGTCGCCGAGGTCGAGCTCGCGGTGAAGCTTGCCGTTGCGCACCTTCCACGCCGGGAACTTCGCGAGCTCCGCTTCGAGGTCCGCCGTCGACAGTTTCTGGATCGCCATCCGAGCCTCCGCGCCGGGCAGGCGCGCCCGTTCGATACCACGGCCGCCGCCCCCGCGAGCAAATCCGCCGCGATGCGGGTCCTCGGAACGAGCCACGTTCCGGCGAAAAAATGAAAAGGACGCACCGAGGATTTCGGTCCGGGGGCATGCCTCTGCTACCGTGGGCCCCGTGGCGCGTTCGAAGAGCGTTGGTGCACGGTTCATCGCACTGGGTGTGGCGGCCCTGACCGTCGGTCTCGGGTTGGTCGCGGGTTGCGCATCCACCGAGTTCGTCCCCGAGGGCCCCGGTCAGCCGCCCGAAAAGACGAAGGGCACGGTGCCGCCGGGCTCCGTCGGCGTGTGTCGTCGCATCGGCACGAAGCGGCCGCCGATCATGAGCCAGGCGCTCTGGGATCACATCGGCAACTGCACGTCGCGCACGCCCGACACGTTCATCCGCGCGGGCTACAGCCGCGAGCCGAACCAGGCCTCGATGACGACGACGGACGTGGAGGCGGACAAGCAGGTCGAGCGCCTCCTCACGACGCTCGGCGAGGCGGAGGAGCCGAAAGAGGGCAACAACAAGCTCGTGACGATGCTGCGCGGCTTGCAGGACTACGGCTTGAAGCAGCCGCTCCTGCGCGATCGCGTCACGCGCGAGGCCTCGCGTCCGGCGCCCTGCGACTACACGTACATGCTCAACATCATGGTGACGGAGCGCGCCAAGATGGAGCCGAACGATCAGTGCACGGCGTACGCGTACGACCCGAAAGAGAAGAAGGACGTCTGCCTCTTCGACATGAGCGTGAAGGGCGTTCCGTGGCTCACGTCGAGCTACGCGTGCATGACGCGCATCTCTCCGGCCGACGCGCAGAGCTGCCACGCGCTGTGCGCCTACGACGACTACTGCGTGCGCCAGGTGAGCTGCACGTCGAGCGACATCGACCTCATGATGTGCGCCGCCGGCATCTGCCTCCCCGAGCCGCGCACCGGCATCTACTGAAGCCGCCCGTCCTCTCTCGTTTCCCTATTTTTCTCGGGTTTCGCGGTCACCCGCCCGTCGCGAGGTCGCGCTCGCGGCGCGTCCGCAAGAGCCGCGCGTGAAGGGGCCGTCTCCAGCGGCGCAGACACACGCGTTGGAGACGATCGACCTAGTGAGGTAGCGGGAGCTTGCCGGTCGCGGCCGCGACGAGCACCGCCGCGATCACGATCATCACCGCCGCGAACACGTAGAGCCACGTGCCGCTCTTCTGCGGCGCGCTCGATTTCACGACGACGGGCGAGGGGCGGGACGACGCAGGATCCGCTGCGCGCTTCGACGAAGGCGGCGTGTTCGGCAGCGGCGTCGAGACCGGGGACGAGATCGGCGCGGAGGTCGGCGACGGTCCGTCGTCGAGCGCGACGGGGAGGATGCCGTCGAACGTCGCTGGCAACGGCGCGCCGCCCTTCGGCCGAGCGCGCACGCGCGCCGCGCCCGACTCCGAAGGCGCGCGGCCGTCCGCCTTGCGAATGGCCTCCTTCAGCGACGCGCGCCGCTCCTCGATGATGTCGCCGAGCGTGTCGCGCAGAAACGCCGCCACGTCGCCGTCGGTCACGGTGACGCCCATCGATCCGAGGAGCTGATCGAGCGCGCGCTGCATCTCCGCGCACGTCTGCCAGCGATCCTCCGGATCCTTCTCCAGCGCCTTCAGGATGATCGCCTCGAGCTCCGGCCGCGTGTCCGGCACGAGCTCGCGCAGCGGCACGGGCGCGCGCGAGCAGATGTTCTCGATCGTCTTCGAGTCCTCCTGCGCGCGGAACGGGTGGCGTCCGCTCACCATCGCGTAGAGCACGATGCCGAGCGAGAAGATGTCGCTGCGCCGATCCACCTTGCCGCTCGTGAGCTGCTCCGGCGAGAGGTACGGCACCTTGCCCTTCATCACGCCCGCGACGCGCGTCTCGTGCAGTCGACCGGCCGCCTTCGCGACGCCGAAGTCGACGATCTTCACGATGCCGTCGAAGCTGATCATGATGTTCTGCGGCGACACGTCGCGGTGCACGAGCCCGAGCACTTTGCCGTGCTCGTCACGGAGCTCGTGCGCGGCGTGCAGGCCCGCGGAGGCGTCCGACGCGATGCGGAGGAGCAAGGGCAGGGGGATGCCGCCCTTGTGCTTCGCGCGGCGGTTCAGCGTGAAGAGCGTGTCGCCGTCGACCCACTCCATCACGATGTAGAGCATCCCGTCCTCGTCGCCGAGGTCGACCATCTCGCACACGTGCGGGTGCCGGATGCGCGCGACGAGCCGCGCCTCGTCGTAGAACATGGCCTCGAAGTCCATGTCGTCCGACAGATCGGGCAGCATCGTCTTGATCGCGACGACCTTCTGGAAGCCGCGCGATCCCTTCATGCGAGCCGCCCACACGGCGGCCATGCCGCCTTCGGCGATCGGCATCAACACTTCGTACCGGCCGAGCGTCGAGCCCGGCTGGATATCTTGCAGTGAGAACACGCAGCGATCCTTCGCGCCTGCGGCACGGCGACGTCGAGCGGCCGAACCGAGCGCAGCGCGCAGGTTGCCCGAAGGCGCCGTGAACCTCAAGGGAGCGCGGAGGCATCGCGCCCTTGGGCGGACGCAATCTTTCCGCGGTTCCGGAGTCCCACCCCACGCGGGTGGCTCCGCAGGCTCCGCCACATTTCGATCGGTCGTGCTCCCGGCACCAAAAACTTGGCCCCGGCGAATATCGCGGCGGGTTTCGCGGAAACCGTGATAGACGGGTCGCGGGGCCGCCCATGGACGCTTCTATTCCGCCTCCCAGGGACGACGACGACGAGGACGTGTACTTGGCCCTTCAAACGGCCAAGGCGCTCTGGTCTCGCAACGAGCGCGACGACGCCCTCCGTTGGCTTCGTCGCGCCGCAGAACAAGCATCGGACGCGAACGCCGACGATCGCGCGCTGGAGCTGTTCAAGGCCGCGGCGGAGGTCGCGAGCCGCATGCAGCAAGCGCCGACCGCGCAGGCGCCGAGCCAGCCGCCCGCGCGCCCGCAAGGCGGTCCGCCGCCTCCGCCGAACCGGCGCCCCGTGGAGCTCGCGCCCGGTCCGGCCGGAGCCGCCGCGCCGCCTGCGCCCGTCGCGGGTCCGCCTGGTCCGCCGCCCGCTGCGGGGCCGCCCGGTCCGCCGCCGCGCCGTCCGCCCGCGCCCTCCGCGACGCCTCCGGCGCCTCCGGTGAACCCGTCGAGCGTGCCGCCGCCGGCGTATCCCTCCGCGCCGCCTCGGAGCACCGTGCCGCCCTCGGTGACGCCGGCCCCGCCGCCCGTGCGGCCCGCGGCGATCCCGTCGCGCCCGCCGCCCGCCGCGGTGCCGCTGATCCGGCCGAAGGTCGCGCAGGCGCCCACGCCCGCGGCGCCTCCGGTTTCGGCCCGTCCGCCGCTCGTGGCGCCCGCGCAGCCGCTCCGCGGCGTCCCCTCGATGGAGCCCGTTCCGCGCGGCGCGACGATGCCCGGCACCGGCCCGCGCGACATCTCCTCTCCGGACTCGGAGGACGAGGCGGTCACGCGCGTCGGCAAGCTCCCGCCGGAGCTCATGCAGCAGCACCGCGCGCCGCAACCGCAGGCCCCGCAGGCGCCCGCGAAGGCCCCGGCGCCCGCGCAGCCCCTGGCGCAACCCCAAGCGCAGGTCGCGCAGCCGCCTCGCAAGGTCGCGCGCCGCCGCACGCTCTCGCGCGGGGAGCAGTCGCCGCTCGCCCCCGGCCGCCGCCCGACGCACGACGGTCGCGACGCCCACGAAGGCCGCGGCGGTCACGCGTCGCACGGCGGCCAACCGTCCCACGGCGGTCGCGGCGCCCACGCGGCGCCCGCGGCGGAACCGCGCAAACAGCCGCAGCCCCGCGATCACCGCCCGGCGCACGCCCAGCCTCCCGCGCAGGCGATGCCCCCGAGCGAGGCGCCGACGACCCCCGGCAACGACGTGCGCGTCGGCGCGGCCCGAGCGGCGGCCCTGAAGGCGCTCTCGGTGATCGACGACGAGGTGACGGCGCAGCGCGACGTCGCCGTGCTCCAGCAGCTCCGCGATCTGAAGGACCTCTCGGTCGACGATCTGGACGAGGACACGAGCGTGCTGCCCGGCCTCAAGATCAAAGAGGCGACGGCCGCCGCGATCGCCGCGAAGAAGGCGGCCGAGCAAGAGGCCGCCCGTCGCGTTGCGGCCCAGGCCCCGACAAGCCACGGCGCGCCGGCGCCCTACGCTTCGGCCCCGTTCGCTCCGGCCCCGTTCCACGAGGACGACCGCCCCACGCCGTCGGACGCGGATCTCCTCGCGCAGACGGCCGCTCCCGACACGTCGCGGGCGGACGTGGAGGCGGCGGCCGCGGCGATCGGCTCGGACACCGGCCGTTACTCGGCGATCGACGCGCTCTGGGTCGCGTCGGATGCGGCGGCGGGCTCGGGCCGCGGGCGCTCGCTCACGGTGCAGAACCCGGCGGCCGCGCTGGAGGCTGCCGCGGCGGATGCTGCGGTCGCCGCTGCGCACGCCGCGCCGGCGCCTCCCGCGGCGGAGCCTGCGCCCGCTCCGGCGGTGGCGGCTTCGCCGGTGTGCGCCTTCCGGGTGGCGGTCTTCGCTCCGGCACGTCCGGGCGGCGAGATCCGTGTCACCGCGCTTGCCACCGGCGCCTCTCCGCCGCCGGGCGCCACCGCCGCCATGCTCGTGGCCACCTCGGAAACCGAAAGCGCCGAGCTCGCGCGCATCTTCGGCTACACCGGCTGATTCGTCTCGTCTTTCCGAGACGTTCCACCCCCAAACCTCATCTTCGTTCTAGCTACGGACAGCGGATGGCCCCGTCCGCGCCGCGGGCGTTTCCTGTCTCGAACGCTCTTGAGGGGTGCCAAGGTATCCAATTGAAATATTGCTCTTTTTAGGGCAAGTCGAGCGTTTCCCCGAGGCGCGGTCCGCGGCGGCCCGCTCCGTCTTCCTGGTTGGCGCCTGGTCCGCCAACTCGTGAACAGGGCGCTCCCGGGTGCCGCGAACGAGACCGCTCTCCCGGCAACCCGCATGGCACCGAAACCGGCGCGCTTTTCGAGACAGCGGGGCAGGGCGGGACGTATCCTTGCCGCCCCATGAGCACCGATGAGCGCACCCCCCCGGATCGTGTCCGCCTCTCGCGCATGCAGGAGGTTCAGCTTCCCGCGTTGGAGAAGGTCGACCGAGCTTGCGCGGCCATGTACTACGCGCTCGGCTTCGACGCGGCGGAGGTGCCGGTCCGCAGCTACGCGGACTTCGTGGCGCTCACCCGCGATCACAACGTCCACGTGGTGGAGGCCGACTACCATCCCGCCGGGTACGCCGCGTGGCGGGACGAGGCCCCGGGCGTCGCGTACCTCGCCGACATCAACGTCCACCCCGACGTGCAGCGCTTCGGTCTCGGGGCGCGCCTTCTGGAGGCCGTTCGCGACGACGCGCGCCGCGCGGGCCTCCATCACATCGTGCTCCGCTGCTGGGCGAAGGCGAACTGGGCGATGGCCTTCTACCGCAAGCAGGGCTTCCGCGAGGCCGACTCCGCGACGCTGCCCAACGACGTGATGGCCTGGGTGACCGAGAGGGAGGAGAGCGGCCGGCCGGTGGTGCGCCCCGGCGAGATCATCTTGTTCGGCGACGTCGGCGAGGCGCCCGCGGAGCCGGAAGAGCCGGAAGAAGACAACGCGTACGACGACGCGGGTTGACGGTCGCGTGCGGACGACGTCTGTTCGGGGACTGGGCGCGCTCGTGGGGCTCGCGGCGCTGGTCGGGTGCGGATCGCGCTCGGCGTTGCTCGACGTGAACGAGGGCGGCGGCGGCGGGGGCGCGACGTGCGGTCCGCCCGTCGTCACCGCGGCGTGCGCCCCGACCATCGCGCAGGCGTCGCCGGGGACCGAGGTGTGGAGCGCGAGCTTCGATCTGGGCGACCTCACGTTGCTCGGCCCGGTCGCCGCGGATCTCGAAGGCGGAACGTATTACGTCGGCGCGGAGGGCTCGCTGTACGTGCGCAAGGCGCTCGCGCTGGACGCGTGCGGCGCGGTGCGGTGGGAGGCCGACGTCTCCGAGTACATCGCCGCGTCCGGGTACGTGCCGCAGGTGATGGTCGTCGGGGGCAAACTGCTCCTGGTCGGCATCGGAAACATCGTGGCGCTCGATCTCGTGACCGGGGCGCACGTGTGGACCGCGGATTTGAACGCGTTCGCGGAAGCGGGCGGGCTCGGCGTGTCGCCGGGGAAGGTCATCGCGACCGGGTTCACGGCCGCGCGGAGCGACGGCACCGTGTTCACGACGATCGCAAACGACGCGGATTTGTGGGTCGTCACGGTCGATTCCGCGGGCGCGATCGCTCCGGTCGCCGCGGTGAAGAGCTACTACAGCACGGCCGGTTATCCGCTGTACGCGCAGCAGCTCGTGCTCGACGCCGCGGGCGACGTGGTGCTCGCGGGGGGCGCGAACTGGAGCTCCGGGGAGCCGATCCGCGCGATCGCACCGGGCGGTGATGTCGTGTTCTCGGGCGAGCTTCCGGGGTGGGGAATTGGCGCCTCGCTCGCGGCAGGGCCGGATTATGTGGCGGGCCGCGGCCTCTGGATCGTGGGGCTCGACGGGACGCTCCGGAATTCGTATCCGGGCGGCGGCGTACCGTACGTCGGGTGGGACGCGCCGGTGGTGATCGACGCGGACGGCGGGCTCTACGCGGTCGGCGAGGAGCAGCTCGAGGGGCAGAGCTCGACCACGTACGACGTGATCGGGCGTTTTTCGCCGGCTGGGGACCCGATCTGGAGCGTGAAGCTGGGCGAGAACATCCTCGCGGGGCCGGTGCTCGGGGACGACGGCGAGGTGTTCGTGGCGACGGCCACGGGCTTCGATGCGGGGAGCGCCGCGCATTTGTGGGCGATCGGCTCGGACGGGACGACGCGCTGGGCGACCGAGCTCGGGCCGTCGGGAAAGATGCCGACGTACTGGCTTTTGCAGGCGGCGTCCGGAGCGCTGACGCTCGTGGCGGACGGGAAAGTGCGGGCGTTCGCGACCGGGAGCAAGCCGGCGACGTGCGCGCACTGGCCGACGCCGCGCGGAGACCTCGGCCAGCGAGCCTGCGCCCGCGGCCTCTGAAACGGGCGGCCGCAACGGGGGATGAGCGCGGCGGTTCGGCCACGGTCTCGACGCGCCGGAACGGAGGCTTCGAGGACGCGCTGCGGGTGGACGGGTTCGGCGGGGCGGCGGCTCGGTCTCGGGACCGGCGACGCGGAGGTGCGCCGTGGCGAGCTCGTGCGACCCGGCCCAGAACGGGATCCGTGCTTAGTTTACATAATGTTTCTTATGCGCGTTTTCTAAGGGGTGTAGCGGGGGAGATTCGGGCTTCTTCGGACGGCTCCCCCGTGCCGGTTCCGGAGTCGCAGCGGACGGCTTCGACGAGCGCAACCTCACGAGCACCCGGAACGTCTCGGCAGCGTTGCCGGGGCTGGATTCGCTTCGATTTGGCTTTTTTTGTGGGAATTGAGGCCGTCAGATCGTGACGGATTCGCGGTGCTCGCCCCAGATGGCGCGCAGGACGTCGCTGATTTCGCCGACGGTCGCGCCCTTCTTGACCGCGTCCAGGATCGGCGGGACCAGGTTTTCGGCGCTCTTGGCCGCGGCGTCGACCTTGGCCAGCGATTCGGCCTTCGCCGGGGTGTCGTGGGCCGCACGCCAGGCTCGGACGCGCTCGATTTGGCCTTTTTCCAGGCTCGGATCGACCTTCATCACCGGCACCGGCGCGCTCTCGGAGACGAAATCGTTCTGGCCGACCACGACGCGGCGCTTGTCCTCGATTTCGAGCTGGTAACGGTACGCCGTCGCCTGGATTTCTCGCTGGACGTAGCCCTCTTCGATCGACGCGGCCATGCCGCCTTTCTCGTCGATGCGGCGGATGTAGTCCCACGCGGCCGCCTCCAAGCGGCTCGTCGTCGCCTCGATCGCGTACGAACCGCCGAGCGCGTCCACGAAATCGGCCACGCCGGACTCGTTCGCGATGACCTGCTGCGTCCGGAGCGCCAACGTCGCGGCCTCCGCCGTCGGGAGGCCGAGCGCCTCGTCGAAGCTGTTCGTGTGCAAGGACTGGCATCCGCCGAGCACCGCCGCCATCGCCTGGATCGTCACGCGGACCACGTTCACCATCGGCTGCTGGGCCTGCAGCGTCACGCCCGCCGTCTGGCAGTGGAACCGCAAGGCGCGCGCGCGGTCCGTCTTCGCGCCGAAGCGCTCCGCCATGATCTTGGACCACATGCGGCGCGCGGCGCGGAACTTGGCGATCTCCTCGATCAGGTTGTTGTGGCCGTTGAAGAAGAAGCTGAGCTGGCCGCCGAAGCTGTCGACGTCGAGGCCGCCCTCCACCGCCGTCTTCACGTACTCGATGCCGTCCGCCAGCGTGAACGCGATCTCCTGCGCCGCGTCGCAGCCGGCCTCGCGCATGTGGTAACCGCTGATCGAGATGGTGTTCCAGTGCGGCACCTCCTTCTCGCTGAACGCGAAGATGTCCTTGATCAGGCGCAGCGACGGGCGCGGCGGGTAGATGTACGTGCCGCGCGCGATGTACTCCTTGAGGATGTCGTTCTGGATGGTGCCGCGCAGCTTTTCGCGACAAACGCCGTTCTCTTCGGCCACCGCGATGTAGAGCGACAGGAGGATCGCCGCCGTCGAGTTGATGGTCATCGACGTGCTGATCTTGTCGAGCGGGAGGCCCTTCAAGAGGCGGCGCATGTCGTCGAGCGAGTCGATCGCGACGCCCACGCGGCCCACTTCGCCCTGCGCGAGGCGGCTGTCGGAGTCGCGGCCCATCTGCGTCGGGAGATCGAACGCGACGCTGAGGCCCGTCTGGCCCTGCGACAAGAGGTAGTGGTAGCGGGCGTTCGACTCCTCCGCGGTGCCGAAGCCGGCGTACTGGCGCATCGTCCAGAAGCGGCCGCGGTACATGTTGGCCTGCACGCCGCGCGTGTACGGGGGCTGGCCCGGGTAGCCGAGGTCACGCTCGGGCTCGAAGCCGAGGGCGCTCAGCGTGGTCGCGTCGTACAGCGGATCCGCGTCGACGCCCGCCGTCCCGGGGCCGCCCGCGAGGATCGGCGTGCGCGGGCGCGCCTGGGACGCCGCCTTTTCGAGCTGCGATTGGAAGCGATCCTTGGCGGATTTGGCTCCGCCGCCCGTCCGAGAAGCTCCGTCGCTCATGGGTCGTGGATTACTCCATCCCTCGGAGCGCGGGGCACGCGAAAGTTTCTTCGAAAGGGCTGCAGGCGGGCGACTTACGCGCCGTAGACCTGGTCCAGGATCGACGCGACGAGGGCCATCGAGAGCGTGACGCCGCGCTGCATCCGCCACGCGACGTGGCCGTCCGGACGGATCAAGAGCGCGCCGTCCGGCTCGATCTGGGCCATCGCGTGCACGGCGGCCCGGTGACAGAGCGGGGCGTCCGCCGCGAGATCGAACAGGCGCACGCCCCGGGTGGCTTCGAGATCGCGGAGGGCCTCGGCGTCCGCGGGGAGCCGCTCGACGGACGCGCCCAGCAGCAAGGTGGACGCGCGGTAGTCGATCGCGGCGTGGCTGCTCCGCTTGCGCTTGGTGCCGTCGAGCCAGAAATGCGGGAAACGGGCGCCGGGGCGCGTCGACGGGACGTACGACGTGACGCGGTCGTCGACCTCGTTCGCGGGCGTGCCGTCCGGCAGGAGCGCGCCGTCGTCGTAGGTGTAGCCGAGATCGAGGCCGATCCGGTCGAAGTGGGAGCGCTGCGCCTCGACCGCCGCGAGGACGCGCTCGCGCACCGCCGGATCGCGGTGGTACCGGGCCAGGATGCTCTCGCCGACCTTCTGGAACCCGAGCTCCGTCAGCGCGCGGAGAGGCCCCGGGAGCGCGCGCACGGCCGGGCTCGCGAGCTGCTCGTGGACCCACTGCGCGCCCTCCACGTCGATGCCGAACGCCTCCGCGATCTCGGTCATGTGCTCGTAGTTCCGGCGGCTCGCGTCGCAGTTCGCCTGCACGACTGGGCGGCGCTCGGACTCGTACGTGTCGAGCAGATCCGAGGACGCGCGGCCTTCGAGGGCCATCGCGATCTTCCACGCGAGGTTGTGCGCGTCGCCGATGCCGGAGTTCATGCCGAGGCCGCCCGTCGGCGGGAAGCGGTGCGCCGCGTCGCCGAGCAAGAAGACGCGGCCGACGCGGAACCGCTCCGCCACCTGCGCGGCCATGCGCCAGTGGCTCATCGAGGTGACGCGGATGTCGACGTCGTCGCGGCCGAGGACGGCCTTGATCTTCTTCGTCATCACCTCGGGCGTGTAGTCCTCGACCTTCTCCGTGGGCGTCGCGATCGGCAGGTGGAAGACCCAGCGCTTCTCGACGTGGTGCGCGATGAGCGCGCTGCCCGGCGCCTTCGGGGAGAAGATGAAATAGAGCTTGCCGCGCGTGCGGACGACCTGGCTCAGATCGGCTTGAAAATAAGCGTTCACGACGTCGAGCAGCTTGTCCGGGCCGCGCATCGCGACGCCGAGGGCCTTGCGGGTGCGGCTCCCTGCCCCGTCGGCGCAGAAGACGTACCGGCTCTCGATCGTGAGGCTCCGGCGCGCGGAGAGATCGGTGACGCGGCTCGTGACGGCGGCGTCGCCCTGCGCTTCGAAGGACTCCCACTGGTGGTGCTGGAGCAGGCGGATGCTCGGCGTGGCAAGGACGCGCGCGCGCATGCGCTTCTCGATCTCGACCTGCGACACGTTGAGGTACGGCATCGGCGCGGCGAGGTGCTCGCGGTACTTGCGGGCGCCGCCGCCGGTCTGCAGATCGATGCAGCCGAATTCCTCGGCGATGGTGCCGCAGAAGAGGATCTTGGCGGCGTCCTCCGGCGGGGAGGCCTCGGCCGCGAGATCGTCGTGATGGAAGCCGAGATCGTGCAGGATCTCGATGGATCGCGCGGACAGCTCGTGCGCCTTCGGGTGCGTCTCCAGGCCTTCGCGGCGCTCGAGGAGGATGGATTCGACGCCGCGCGCCGCGAGGCACAGGGCCGCGAGCATGCCAGTCGGGCCCGCGCCGATGATGAGGACCGGAGTCGTGAGATCGGTGTTCACTTGGTCGTCCCTTCTTGAATACGGGCCTTGTGACAGAGCACGACGCCGAGGATGAGGAGCGCCGTCGACGTGGAGAGGTGGAGCGCCGCCGGAGGGATGAAGCCGAGCAAGACGCGGCCGTCCGCGTCGAATTCGGCACCGGCGGCGGGCTTGAAGAGGACGGCCGAGAAGAAGCCGCCGAGGTGCATCGCGCCGAGCATCGCGCCCGTGCGGATGCGCTCGAAGGTGCGCGGGGTGGCCGTCCAGAAGAAGTAGATGGAGGTCACCGCGCCGAGCGCGCCCGCGCTGATGAGCCACAGGAGGTGGAAGCGCGCGTGCCCCGGCCAATCGGGGTTCCTCAGGTGGTGCGGGTCCACGACGTCGATCGCCGCGGTGAGCAGGCCGTACGTGATCGCGGCCACGATGCAGAGCGCCTTGCCCGTCCTCCAGAGCGACGAGGACGATGGTTGCGGGGTCGTCATGCGCGCGAGCACACCACGCGCGCGCCGGCGACGGTGGCCTCAGGTGGACAGCGGTGGCCGGAAATGAGGCAACGGGGGCGCGGGGCCGCGCTCGGGCCGCGGTCTTCGGATCAGAGGCGCGCGGCGAGGAGGCGCGACAGGGCCGCTCCGACGGCGTCGGCGAGGTCCTGGAGACGCGGTAAAATGCGGCGTTTCGTCTCCACGAGGTCGTCCGCGAAGAGGACCATCACGGGCTTGCCCCCTGCCCTCGCGACCGCGACCGCGACGTCGGAGCCGACGTGCTCCAGCACCGCGAGCAGGCCCGCGTGCGCGGCGTTCGACGGGACGGGGCCGAAGTACGAGCCGGCCGCGACCGCCGTGGCGAAGAGGCTCGGCGCGTCGCCGGGGATCGAGACCGTGCGGAGGCGCGCTTGATCCGCGAGCTCCACGTTGCAGGCCCAGCCGTGGAATCCGTCGCGGCGCACGACGAAGATGCCTGTTCGGCGGCCGACCGTGCGCAGGCCGCGGAGCGCCGCCACGACGACGTCGTCGCGCGAGGCGGCCCCGCGCAGCGCCTCCAGCACGGCGCTCGTGTCGAACGGATCCGGGCGGAGCGGTGGATCCATGGGCATCGACGGCGGGACGGGGTCTCCGGCGCGGAGGCTCGGGGGCGTGCGCGGCGGCGGTTCGAGCGGCTCCGGCGGCTCTTCGCGGGGCTCCGCGAGCGGCAGATCCCACGTGGTGCGCTGGCGGCGCGCGCGGTTCTCCGAGGGCGGCAGCGGGATGTCGATGTCGATCGCGGGGCGCGCGAATCGGCTCGGGCGGCGCTCCTTCTTCGGCGCGGCCTCGGGACGCGGCTCCGGCGCGGGGGGCGGCGCGGACCACTCCGTGTCGGCCGCGAGGAGGCCGGGTTGATCCATCACCGACGGCGGCGGCAGCGACGGGAACGACACGGTCGGCGGCTCGCCCGGCGGCGGCGTCTGCTCGGGCGGCACCATCGCGGAGAGCGGCGCCTCCGGATCCGGCGGCGCGGCGTGGGCGCGCAGATCGATGCCGGTCGGCGGCGTCGCGTCGCGCGGGAGCTGCGCGGCCAGATCGCGCAGGCGCATCTGCGAGTCGCGGAGGCGATCGATCGGGGGCGGCGGCTCCAGAATGTCGCGGAGGCGCTGCGATTCGCGGACGGAGCGCGGGCTCGTGTCGCGCGGGTCGGGCGCGGTGCGCGAGGCCTGCTGCGCGATGTCGCGGAGGCGCTGCGAGTCGCGCAGCGTGCGCGGGATCGGCTCGTTCGTGAGCTGTTCGGCGAGCTCGCGGAGGTTCGGCTCGGACCTCCGCGGGGGCCGGTTCGAGGGCGGCGGCTCCAGCGTGATCTGGCTCGCGATGTCGCGGAGGCGGCCGGAGTCGCCGATGGGGCGCGTTTCGCCCTCGATTTGCTGCCCCAGTTCGCGCAGGCGGCCGGAGTCGCGGAGCGTCTTCGGGGGCGCGCTCTCGGCGTCGGCGTCCCAGCTCTTCGGCGCGCCGAGCGGGATCGGCTGCGACTCCGGCAGCGCGTCGAACGACATCGGGCCCGAGGGCTGCACGTCCTCGTAGTCGAGATCGTCCTTCCCTGCCCCGGGTCGCAGCGTCTGCTTGTAGAGGCGGAGCGTGTCGGGCGAGCGCTCGCCGGTGCGCTTCACGAGCGGGATCGGCGCCGGATCCGGCGGCGGTGGCGGCGGGTTCGACGACTCGGGCGCGCCGTGGGGGCACGGCGGCGTGGCGCGGCGCGCGCGACCGGCGGCGGCCTCGGCCGACAGCTCGATGCGGCGGATGGCCTCTTCGATCGTGGCGATCGGCGCGCGCATCACGCGGGCCTGCACGCCGAGGTGGAACGCGACCTCCGCGGCGACGTGCGGATCCAGCGGATCGGCGGCGGCGAGCTCCACGACGCGCGCGGCGTGATCGACGCCGATCGGCAGCACGCCCATGCGGCGGCAGAAGTGCGGCGGCAGCCGGTTCACGAGCTCGGGCATGCCGACGACCTGGCGCAGGCCGATGCCTCCGAGCTGCTCCAGCCACTGATCGAGCGCGGCCTCCCCGATGGCGCCGCCGTCGATGAGCGCGCGCACGAACGGCACGCGGCGCGCGAGCGAGCTGAGCAGCGCGGCCTCGGCGTCCGCCTGCGAAACGGCGCCGGAAGCGATCAGCCGAAGGGCCAGCGCGGTCGACACGCGCGCGACGATAGCATCATCCGCGCCTTTCAAGCGGCCCCGACAGAAACGAAACGTCCCCTCCCTTCGCGAACGAAGAGAGCGATTTGGGAGGGGCGGGCGCGCGCAGGCCGACAGGCCGAGCACGACCGGGGGTGGGCACCAATCGCCTTCGTTTGTAGGGGTTTTAGCGCTTGACCGGGAACTGGAAGACGACCTCGGTCTGGCGGACGAGGCCGAGGTTGTCGCGGGCGATGCGCTCGATCGCGGCCGGGTCGTCGCGGAGGCGGGCCACGTTGCCGCGGAGCGACTCGATTTCGCGGCGGAGCTGGGCGTTGTCCTCCTCGACGTCCGCGAGCTCCTTCTCGACGGCGCGCATCCGCGGCAAACCCTCCGGCGAGAAGATCATCACCGGCGCGCCGATGAGCGCCACCGCGAGGATGCCGATCGGCAAGACGCGCTCGAGGATCAACGTGGATCGCTGCACGCGTGCGGTCGTGACAGGCCGCGACGGCGAGGGCCAAGTTTGTGGCGACGAACGCGCGAATTCGGCGCGCTCGCTCGCTTGACGCGTCCCCCTCGGGGTGGTCGCATCCGCGGGATGCTGGAGAGTCGCGTCGCGCTGCCGCTCTTTCCCACGCCCGCGTGGGGGCCGCCGCCGTCCATTCGCTCGCGGACCGAGCGGACGCGCGTGCCGGACAAGAGCAAGCCGCTCCAGCGCATGAGCGTCGAGATCGCGCGGCAGTGCAACCTGAAGTGCACGTACTGCTACACCGAGGCGACGGCCACGCACACGGGCGGCCTCTCGGACGCGGAGCTGCGGAAGATCGTGGACGACGCGGTGGCGATCGGCGCGTGCCTCGTGTCGATCGTCGCGGGCGGAGAGTCCTTGATGCGCGAGTCGATCCTCGTCTCTGGCGCGTCGCTCATCGACCACGCGAACAGCCGCGGTTGTTATTGTTACTTGTACACGAACTGCACGCTCCTCCGCGAAGACGACGCGAAGTGGCTCCACCCGCGCGACGTGTCGGTCGTGGGCAAATTCAACAGCCCGCGCGACGACGTGCAGGACGCGCTCGTCGGCGTGAAGGGCGCGGCGAAGCGCATCCGACGCGGCGTGGACGCGCTGATCGACGCGGGGTTCGCGGCGGAGGGGCGCCTCGCGCTGGAGACGATCATCTGCCCGCAGAACTACGAGGACCTGCCCGACATGTGGCGGTGGATGCGGCGGCAAGGGATCATCCCCGAGGTCGAGATCCCCACGATCCACGGGCGCGCCGCGGTGAACAACGCGAGCCTCACGTTCGACGAGGCCGAGGCGCCCGCGAAGTACAAAGCGCTGTTCGAGGAGCTGCTCCGCATCGATCAGACGGAGTTCGGCTTCACATGGATCCCGCACCCGCCCTTCCCTGCGGGCTCGTGCACGCTCTTCGAGAGCAACTGCTACGTGAACGATCGCGGCGGGGTGCAGCCGTGCGCGGGCGTCGACAAGGAGTTCGGCGTCATCGGGCGCGACGGGACGATCGCCGACATCGTGACGACGCCTGAATTCCAGGGCGTTCGCAGCGTGCGGCGGCGCGTCGAGGAGCCGTGCGCGAGCTGCGATCTCATCGACGTCTGCTACGGGTGCCGCGGGGCCTCGTACCACGCGACGGGCGACATGTTCGCGGCGGATCCGGTGTGCTGGCGGCACCAGGACGTGACGCCCCCGAAGCGCGCGTCGCACGGCTGCGACGGGTGCTCGTGCGGGAGCTGATTCGAGGGACGCGTGCACATCCCGGGTGAGCGAACGATCCGAGCTTTGGCGGGGCGCGCGCTGCGTCCCATCGACGAGGCGCGCCGCGCGCTGGGCGTGCCGGAGATGGCGCGGGGCCTGCGGATGCGGGCGATCGAGCTGCATCTCTCGGCGCGCGGGATCGCGAAGGCCGACGCGGACGTGGCGGAGTGGGTGCGGCTCCACCATCGGATCTCGGAGCCGAGCGGGTACTTCTTCGCGGACAACGTCATCTCGAACGAGAGCGATTACCTCGCGCCGGCCCCTGCCCTCGCGGCGCTCCCGCGCGATCTGGCGTACCTCGGCGTCGGGCCCGAGCAGACGTTCTCGTACGTGGGGATCGCGCGGAGCTCGCGGGCGTTCGTGGTCGATGTGCGGCGCGACAATGCGCGGCTCCATTTCCTGTACCGCGCGCTGTTCGAGGCGGCGCGCAGCCGATCCGAGTGGCTCGCGTTGTTATTGGGGCGTCCGCATCACGAGGCGACGGATCCCGGGGACGCGGCGTCGATCGATGACGTGATCGCGCACGCGACGAGCGCGGAGCCTTCGGAGGAGTCGTTCCGCGCGGCGGAGGGGCGCGTGGCGTCGCACCTGGATCGGCTCGCGGGCCTGTATTTGCCGGGGGATCGTGCGCGTGTGCGGCGGGTGCATCGGTGGTTCTTCGAGCACCAGTTGGACCTCACGTTCCAGGTGCGCGGGCCGCGGCTGCGGGTGTATCCGACGCTGCGGAGCCAGCTCCTCGTGCAGGTCCCGTCGGGCGAGCCGATGAGCTTCCTCGCATCGGAGGCGAGCTTCCGGCACGTGCAGGCGATGCAGCGCGCGTCGCGGCTGTTGCCGGTGGTGGGCGATCTCGGGGGCGACTTCGCGATCCGGGCGATCGGCGAGGAGCTGCGGCGGACCGGCGAGACGCTCGGCGCGCTGTACGTCTCGAACGTGGAGCAGTACCTGTTCGAGCGCGGCGTGTTCGCGCGGTGGGTGGAGAACCTGCGGAGCCTGCCGTGCCACCCCGAGGCGGTGATCCTGCGCGCGTATCCGGAGGCGGAAGACGGGCGGGCCGCGCCGGAAGCGCCGCGCACGTTGGCGGGGCAAATCAAGCGATCGGCGGGCATCGCGGCGCGCGCGCTGTTCACGCCCGCGGGCAAGCAGGTGCACGTGATGCCGACGATCGCGCATCGGCTGAGGCCGTTCCTGGCGAAGGCGGACGGGTACCGGACGTTCCGCGATCTGGTGACAGACGACGATCTGCGGTGGCGCTGATGCGGGCGCGCCCACCTAAGCATTCGTCGCGTTTTTGTGGGATTCACAAGGGGCGCCACAGGGAGGACGGAGTCCGGTCCGCGGAGGCGGAGCGGAGCGGACGCAGTCCTCGACGTTTTTACAAGGGGGCTCCGCCCCCTCGTATCACTCCCCCGCTCATGAAACGGACCGTCGGAACGAGCTTCGACGAGGAAGATGTGACCGAAGCCGAGGGGGACTCGCTGTGAGGCTTGGAGCGGTTCCGGGCGATCCGGAGCGCGAAGCTCTCGACGACGAGGTGCGCGCGCGATCGGGCGGGACGTTCGTGCGGCTGACCGAAGGCGTGACGCACATCGACGTTCGCGGGCCCGAGGACGGGCCGGTCGTCGTGCTCATTCATGGGTTCTCGGTGCCGCTCTATCTGTGGGACGGCATCGTGGATCCGCTTGTAAACGAGGGGTTTCGTGTCGTTCGGTACGATCTCTTCGGCCGCGGTTTGTCGGACCGTCCGGAGGGGCGGTATGGCGAGGCGCGGTACGATCGGCAGCTCGCGGATCTCCTTGATGTGCTCGCGATCACGAAGGCCGTGCACCTCGTGGGGCTCTCGATGGCGGCGTCGATCGCGGCGACGTTCGCGGCGCGGCGGCCGTCGCGCGTGCGGTCGCTCACGTTCCTCGGTCCGGGGTTCGGCGCGGGGCGGCGCGCGCCGTTGCGACTGCGCGCGCCGGGGATTGGGGAAGCGCTCTTTTTGAAGCGGATCTCACCCACGTTGGCGCCATCGCAGTTGGAGGATCTCCATCACCCGGAGCGGTTCCCGGAGTGGCCGGAGCGGTATCGCGAGCAGATGCGCTACGTGGGGTTCCGGCGCGCGCTGCTCGCGACGCTGCGCGATTACATGGGGCGGGACGTCGAGCGGGATTACCGGATCGTGGGCGCTCTGAAGGTACCGACGATGCTCGTGTGGGGCGCGCACGACAAGCGTGTTTCGCCCGAAGAACAGACTCGGATCCGCGCGTGGATCCCGGGCTCGGAGGCGCGCATCGCGGACGACGCGGGGCACCTGCCGCACCTGGAGCGACCGGATCTCGTGACGCCGTGGCTCGTCGCGCACGTGCGCGCCGCGGAGGGACGAGGCGGCGCACAGCGATGACGACGGAAGCCGATTTCTGGGCCGATCTGCGGCGCGAACGCTTCCTCGTCGTGGGGTTCAGCGAGCGGACCGGGATGCACGCGGGGCGCCTCTTCGCGCGGATGGGAGTGCCGTTCGCGGTGTCGGATTCGGCCTCGATGGAGGTGCTCGCGCCGCGGGTTGAAGCGCTGCGGATCGAGCGACGCTCCGAAGACGGTAACGGTCCCCCTCCCTTCGCGAACGAAGTGGAACGGAGAGAGCGATTTGGGAGGGGCGGACTTCGCGAAGCGAAGGCCGGGGGTGGGCATCGCGCTGCGATCTCGAAGAGGTCTCTGGGCGTGCCGGATGTGTTTGCGGGGCCGCAGACGAGCGCGCAGCTCGATGGGATCACCGCGGTGCTTCTTTCGCCGGGGGTTCCGCGATCGATTCCGCTGCTCGTCGAGGCGCGGGCGCGCGGGATCCCGATCTGGTCCGACTACGATTTGCTGCACCCGATCTATGCGCACAAGCGCGTCGCCGCGATCACCGGCACCGATGGCAAGACGACCACGACGATGCTCGTCGCGCACATGCTCCGCGAGGACGCGCGCGTGGTGGTGGCCGGCAACATGGGGACGCCGATCACCGCGCTGTACGACGAGATCCGCGCGTGCGACGCGCTCGTGCTGGAGCTGTCGAGCTTCATGCTGGAGGAGGTGCGGCGGTTCCACGCGGGCGTGTCGACCGTGCTCAACGTCGCGGAGGATCACGTCGATCGGTACGCCTCGCTCGACGAGTACGAGGCCACGAAGCGAGCCATTTTGAAGCACGCGCGGCGGCCGGACGTGTTCGTGCAGAACCTCGATGATCCGAAGATCGCGGGGTGGCCGGTCGATCACGTCGACGTGCGCGCGGTGTCGTCGCGGGGCGCCGCTCCTCGCGACGCCGCCGGGCGCGGCTGCGATGCGTGGTTCGAGGACGGTCGGCTCCACGTCGGCGGCGCTTCGATCGACGCGGATCGACTTCGAATCCGCGGGATCCATCATCGATCGAACGCGCTCGTCGCCGCGTCGATGGCGGTCGCGCTCGGCGTGGATCCCGAGGCGGCGCTGGAGCGGGCGACGACATTTCCCGGGGTGCCGCATCGGTTCGAGCACGTGGGGCGCGCGGGGGGCGTCGATCTCGTCGACGACTCGAAGGCGACGAGCGTGCACGCGGTGCAGCGTGCGCTGGAGAGCCTCGCGGACCGGCGCGTGGTGCTGATCCTCGGGGGGCGCGACAAGATGCTGGATCCGACGCCGCTTGGGCGCGTGACGGGGCCGCTGCGCGCGGTGGTTGGCTATGGCGAGGCGGGGCCGCGGCTCTTGAAGGCGTTCCCGGAAGGCGGGCCGGCGCTCGCGTACGTGGAGCGCTTCGCGGACGCCGTGGAGCGCGCGTGTCGCCTCACCGAGCCGGGGGACGTGCTCTTGCTCTCGCCGGCGTGCACGAGCTTCGATCAGCACACGGATTATGCCGAGCGAGGGGCCGAATTCCGCGAGGTGGCGCGGCGAACGCTCGGATAGTCACGCGCGCACGACGGTCACGCAACGCCCGTTCGCCGTCTCCGTCGTGGCGCCGAGACGCTCGGCGATCGGAGCCGCGCCCGGCCGACGGTCGAAGATCACGAGCCACCCCGCGTCGAGCCCGAGGCCCGCCAGGTGCTCGTCGAGCTGCGCGATCCCTTCGGGCAAAGGGTCCGCGTGATCACGCCCCAACGACAGCAGCGAGGTCGTTTTGCCGACCTGCCTTGGCGCGTGCAGCACGAAATAGAGCCCTTGAGTCGATGAGCCCCCGCGCTTCGGGGAGACGCTCCATCGTCGGGATCAGTGACCTTGTTCGGACCGGCGGTGTTGAAGAACCGGGGCACGCGCCGACGGCTAACCATGCGGGGGGATATGGAGCCGCGCTCCTGGACGGAGGCGGCGCCGGGAGTCGGAGCTGTGCAGAGGTCATGTACTCTGCGGCCCATCCCATGGGCGCGACGGACATCTCGGAGGACACGATCTCCGCTCTGGTCAGCGCGGCGATTCACGTTGGGCTGTCGCGTCGCGCGCTGCTCGCCGGCCTCGCGCCCGCGATCACCGCGCAGCTCGCGGATATGCCGCGCCCCGATGAGCAACTCCTCGGCGATCTGACGGCGCTCCGCGAAATGGGCACGCTGCCCGACGGCACCACGCCCCTTCAACGTTGGCTGAAGAACGCGAAGCTCCTCGCCGGGCCGCGGGTCGAAGCGCGCGTGTTCGAGGCGGCCCTGCGGGCCCTCGAAAGTTCGGGGCACCCGTAGGCCCGGTGGGGTTGTCCTGCGTTGGCATGCTGCGCACCTCCGCATGATTTCCTCGCGGACCGCGACCCGCGAGCCGTCACCGCCCGCGGCGCAGCACGGTCCGCACGTCGAGCACGCGCGTCATCGTCGCGAGCCCCAAATAGACCGCGCCGAACACCGTGAGCACCACCAGCGCACCCACGACGCTCGCCGCGAACGGCGCGGGCAACAGGTGACGAACGGTCGCCGCGCTCACGGTCGCGATCGCCGCGTTCCCCAGCGAAACAAGCACAAACCGCGCGTTCACGCCGAGACCGCCCAGCTCCGTCCGTAGCTTTCGGGCGAGCGCGAACGTCTCCACCCACGCCGCCACCACCGAGCCGAGCACGACGCCCAGCGCGTCGTACCGCATCATCAAGAGCACCGCCGCCGCGCCGCCCGCGAGCACGCGGATCACGCCGTAGCGAGCCGGGGTGCGCGTGTCGCCGAGGGCGTGCGACGCCGCCGTGAGCACCCTGCCCCACGCGTTGCCGAGGAGCGCGAACGCATACGCCGCGAGGAGCCGCTGCACCCGCGCCGCCGCCGCCGCGTCGAACGAGCCGCCCTGCAGGAGCACGCGGAGGATCTCGGCGCCGAGGAACGCGAGCGCCGCCGTCGCCGGGATCGCGAGCACCGCCACGCGCACGAGCGCGCCCCCGAGACGCCCGCGCAGCCGCTCGATGCGCCGCGCGCGATCGTCCTCGGCCGTGTCGCCCGCCATCGCCGGGAGCAACGCCGCCGCCTCTCCCGCGCCGAGCAAGCTGAGCGGCAGCAGATAGATGGTCTGCGTGTACTGAAAGGCCGCCTGCGCGCCCGGTCCCGTGAGGCTCACGAGCGCCGCGTCGACGAGGCCCGCGACCTGGATGACGCCGCGTCCCACGACCGCGCCCGGCAGGCGACGCACGGCCTCGCGGAGGTTCGGATCCGCGCGATCGAACCGCGGGCGCAAGGCTCCGAGGATGCGGCGCGTGGACGGCAACATCACGAGCACCTGCAGCAGTGCGCCCGCGAGCGACGCCACCGCGAGGCCCATCGCGAGCGGCTCCCCGCGCACGCCGAGCGCCGATCCGAGCACCACGAGGCCCGCGATCTGCGCGGCGCTCCACAGCACCGGCGCCGCGTACGGCACGAAGAAACGACGGTGCGCATTCAGCACGCCGAGGCCCCACGCGGACAGGATCACGAGGCCCGTCATCGGGAAGAGCACGCGCGTGAGGCGGGTCGTGGAGGCGAGCGCTTCGGCCGAGAAACCAGGCACGATCGCGCGCGACAACCACGGCGCAGCCGACACGCCGAGCGCCGACACGGCGGTCACCGCGACGAGCAGCGCGCCCAACGCCGCGAGCGCGAACGTGGCCGCATCGCGCGCTCGGCCCTCCGCGCGGAGCTTCGCGTACACCGGGATGAACGACGCGGAGAGCGCGCCCTCGCCGAGCAGATACTGCGTGACGTTGCCGATCCGGAACGCCGCCGCGATGACGTCCGCGAGCACGGAGAGGCCGAAATAATGGGCGATCACGCGCTGCCTCACGAGGCCCGCGAGGCGCGAGAGGAGGATGCCGGCCGCGACCATCGCCGCGCCGCCGCCCGTGCGCGACGGCTTCGACGCAGCGCTCTCCGCTCCGGATGGCCCGGACGATCGCTGCGAAGACGGGGCGCCCGAGGCGGTCATCGTCGCGCTCTTTATCACCGCTCGCGGACGGCACGCTCCGCGGCACGCGCGCTGCAATCGTGCAGGGCATGCGTCGCCTTCTTTTGTCTCTCTCCGGTGTGGCCGCCGCCGCGGTCGTGATGTCGGCCTCGCCCTCCGCGCACGCGCACGACGGGCGGCTCATCGGGGCCGCCGTCGCGCTCGCGATCTACGATCTGGCGGCGCTTCCGGTCGATCTCGGGTGGGCGATCAGCGGCGAGAAGATGGACCGCGGCTGGGCCATGAGCGAGGTGACCCTCGGCGGCATGCAGTGCGCGGGCGGGCTCATCGCGTCGGCCGTCCTCGCCCTGAACGGCAGCGATCACGACAAGGACTGGCTGCCTCTCGCGCTGATCTACACGGGGCTGACAGGGCTCATCACGCTCCACGGGGGCATCATGCTCGCGACCACGAAGGAGGAGACCGCGGCCTCGAAATCGGCCCTCGGCGCGGCGCCCGGGCTCCCACCTTCGCCGAGCTCGTTCGCGATGCCGCTCGGGAACGGCTTCGTTTCGGCGCCGCAACGGCCGATGTTCTCGATGGGGTCGCAGGGGTCGGGGTTCTCGGTGACGCCCATCGCCGGCGACGCGCGCACGACGCCGATCGGCATCGGCTTCGTGGGCACGTTCTGAATCGGTCTCGCGGGCACGTTCTGAGACGGCGCGCGACAGGCGCCTCAACGCGAGGCTCGGCGGCGTGAACCGATCCACCGTGCCGCGAGCACCACAGTGAACGGCGCGCCCACCGAGAAGCGGAACGCGCCGTTCGCACCGGCCGCGAAGCGCGGGACGGCACGAGCGCTGCAATTCCTCTCCGCATGCGTCGCCTCTCGTTGCCTTTGATTTGTGGGGCCGCCGCGGCGGTCGTGATGTGCGCTCCCTCCCCAGCCCGCGCGGATGACGGGCGCGCAGCCATCGCGCTCGCCGCGATCGCGGTCTTCGATTCGGTGTCCCTGCCGCTCGACGTCGTGTGGGGCGTGACCGGGAAGAAGGTCGACTACGGCTACGGATTGGCCGAGACGATCCTCGGCGGCGCGCAGGTCACGGCGGGGGCGATCGGGCTCGCGGTCTGCGCCTCGGATCCGCGGTGCAAGAAGGACTGGATCTTCCCGGCCCTCGTGGTGGCGAGCGTGTGGACCGCCATCATGACCGTGCACGGGAGCGTGGTGATCGCGACGACCCCGGAGCCTTCGCCGACGTCGTCTTCGTCCACTTCCTCGGCATACGGCTCCTACCCGGGTTCGAAGCCCGCGAGCCTCACGCCGCCGTTCGGGAGCGGGCCGCTCGCCGCGCCGATGATGGGGCAAGGGCTCGGCGCGCCGCGCGGGATGTTCGGCTCGGGGCACGGGCCGTCGTTCACGGTCGCGCCGATCGTCGGGGACGCGAAGATGACGCCGCTCGGCCTCGGGGTCGTGGGCACGTTTTGAGCGGGGCCGGCCCACGTGAACGACGGCCCGATGCTCGGCCGCGTGAACGAGGAGGTGTTGCGATCGCGACACGGTCGCCCCGGAAGGCGGCTTCGCAGCGGCTCGGGCACGCGCGCTGCAAAACACCGGCGCATGAAGCGTTTTCTGGTCTCCGTCGCGGCGCTCGGCGCCTCTCTCGCGGTGCTGTCCGCGGCCCCCTCTGCGCGCGCGAGTGACGGCGAGGCCGAGCTGTACCTGTTGGCCGTCGGGGTCGCGCTGTTCGACGCGGCGTCGCTGCCGGTCGACATCCACTGGGCCATCAAGGGCGAGAAGATCGATCGCGCGTGGTCCATCGCGGAGATGGGCCTCGGCGGGGCGCAGGCGCTCGCGGGCGGCATCGGGTTGGGCGTGTGCGGCGGCGATCCGAAGTGCTTTCACAGCGCGGCGTTCCCGGCGCTCGCCGTGTTCACCGCGTGGACGAGCGCGATGGTGCTGCACGGGGCGATCACGTTCCCGAATTCGGTCTCGTCCCCGGATCCGAACGCGCCCTCCGCGCCGAAGAAGGGGCCGGTGCTCCAGCGCGCGGCGTCGATCTCGTTCGCGCCGATGATCGGCGACGGCCGCACCACGCCCGCGGGGATCGGCTTTGTGGGCACGTTCTGAGTGGTGTTCTGAATGACGGAACGCCCCCCTCCCTGCGGCTGCGAAGCAGCTGAGCATTGGTTCCATCTCGTACGAATCCCGGAATTCTTCGTGCTCGTGACGCTTGTGGTGCTCGATGGCGAAGGTCGAGCAACAGGCGGAGAGTCGGTGGGCGCACGAGGAGTTTGGACGGGGTCGTTTCGGCGATGAGCGACGACGTGTGCGGGCGGTGAGGATAGCCGAGCGCGCGGCGCAGTCGCCGAGCGGACGGGTGAGCGACGTCTTTCAAAACAGCGCGGAGAGGCAGGCCGCGTACGATTTTTTAGAGAGCCGCCATGTGCGCGTCGAAGCGCTGGTGGAGTCGATGCAGCAGGCGTGCGTGGAGCGCTGTTCTTCGCATCCGTTCGTGTTTGTGCCGGTCGATGGGACGAGCCTGTCGCTGACAGATCGGGGCAAAAAGAAGGACTTTGGCGCTGTCGGTAGCTATGCCCAAGGAGGCCGCGGGCTCAAGGTGCTCGGCGCCATCGCGGTCAGTCCCAACGGCTCTCCGCTGGGGGTTTGCACCTTGCAGTGGTGGGCACGTCCGAAGCACAAGCCGAAGCACCGACATCGCTGCAGCGCCGCACGCAAAGTCGCCGAGAAGGAGACGCAGCACTGGGTCAACGCGATCGAGCAGAGCGCGCAGGCGTTTAAAGTGCCTTCCGAGACGCGGGCGTGGTTTCAGCTGGACCGCGAAGGCGACGCGTGGCCGGTGCTGCGAAAGCTCGCCGAGTCGGAGTGCTGGTTCACGGTGCGCTCGCGCAGCAACCGACGACTGCGCACGGCCCGGGGCATCAAGCGCTACTTGCACGATGCCCGGGACACAGCGGTGCGCCACAGCAGCCGACAGCTGCACGTGCCTGCGGGTCCTCGTCGAACGAAGCGCGTAGCCGAGCTGGAGGTTCATGCCACCTCGGTGCCGCTCGACCTGCTCAACGCGTGGACCAAGTCGCATTATCGACTGCCCCTCAACGTCGTGTTTGTCCGCGAGACACACGGGCTCCGCCAGGAGAAAAGCCGGTGGTGTGGACCCTTCTGACCAACCATCCCATCGCCACGCCCAGCGATGTGGACCTCATCATCGACGGCTACGCTCAGCGCTGGCGCATCGAAGAATTTCATCGCGCGTGGAAGAGCGGGGTGTGCGGGGTCGAGACGATGCAGCTTCGCAGCCGCGCAGCGGCTTCACCAAGTGGGCTACGTTCCTGGCCGCTGTGGCTCTTCGCGCCGAACGCCTCAAACGCCTCCTCCGAGAGCAACCCGACCGTCCTGCCTCCGACGAGTTTTCTCCGTTAGAGCTCGAAGCCCTCCGAATAGCGAAAGAGGACCAGAAGAAGAGAACCGAAGTGCTGTCCGACCACCCCACTCTCGCTGAGGCCGTCCGATGGGTCGCCGACCTGGGCGGCTACACCGGAAAGTCCTCCGGCGGCCCCCCCGGCACCATCACCATCGGACGCGGCCTCCACTACCTCACGATCGCCACCAAAATTCTCAAAGCACTTCTTTCGAAGCCGAAGATGCGATGAATGCTCAGGCGAAGCAGGCGCTTTGGGAGGGGCGGGCGCGCGCAGCGCGACCGGGGGTGGGCACCTTTTTCGGCGACCTGTGGTAATCGTCGCGGTCGCGTGTCCGTCACATCAGAGCCGAACGAAGGCCCGCCGTCCCTGAAACCCTCGACGCCGCCGTCGCACCCGAATCGAGGGCCGCTCATCGCGATCGGAGGCGCCGAAGACAAAGTCGGCGATCGCACCATCCTCCGCCACGTCGTCGAGCGCGCCGGCGGCAAGGGCGCGCGCATCGCGATCTTCCCCACCGCGTCGTCGATCCCGAACGAGATGGCGCCGCTCTACGAGAAGATCTTTCGGTCGTTCGGCGCGCACGCGGAGACCGTGTGGGTCGATCAACGCTCCGACGGCGAGGACCCGCAGAAGCTCGCGCAGGTGAAGGACGCGACCGCGATCTTCTTCACCGGCGGCGCGCAGGGGCGCATCGTCACGCTGATCGGCGGCACGCCCATGGCGCAGGCCGTCCGGCGCGCGCACCGGGCCGGAGCCGTCGTCGCGGGCACGTCCGCGGGCGCCTCCGTGATCTGCGATCACATGATCGCGCAGGGCCGGAAAGCGTACGCGCCGCGCCGCGGGAACATCACGATGGCGCCGGGCCTCGGGCTCACCAAGAGGCTCGTCATCGATCAGCATTTCGCGCAGCGCCACCGCATCGGACGGCTCTTCACCGCCGTCGCGCTGAACCCTTTCCTGATCGGCGTCGGCATCGACGAGGACACCGCGATCATCCTGGAGCCGAACCACCAGATGAAGGTGTTCGGCGCGGGCACCGTCACCGTCATCGACGGCGCGAAGATCCTCTACACCGACATCCACGAGACCGAGAGCGAGAGCGAGCCCGCGGCGCTGCTCGGCGTGCAGGTGCATCTGCTCACCCACGCGTGCACCTTCGACATCGACGCGCGCAAGCCCGCGTGGCCGCCGCCGATCCCGCACCCGTCGCTGCCGCCGAAGCCGTCGCGCCGCAAGCCGCGCGTCCCCTCCGTGCCTCCCGTCCCCGCGCCCGCGCCCGCGCCCGAACAGAAGGAACCAGCGAAGTGAAGCTCCTCGAAACCCGCGTGTACCGAGGGCCGAGCCTCTACGGCTACCGGCCGGTCATCCGCCTCACCGTCGATCTCGAGGAGCTGGAGCAGTTCCCGAGCACGAAGATCCCCGGCTTCGTGGACAAACTGCTCGCCGACGTGCCGACGCTCGACGAGCACGGCTGCTCGTACGGACACGCGGGCGGCTTCGTGCAGCGGCTGCGCGAGGGCACGTGGTTCGGGCACATCACCGAGCACGTCGCGCTCGAATTCCAGTGCCTCGCGGGCACGCCTGTCACCTACGGGAAGACGCGCGGCGCCGGGCGCGAGGGCGTCTACCACATCATCTATTCGTTCGAAGAAGAGCGCGTCGGCAAGCGCGCGGGCGATCTCGCGCTCCGCTACCTGCGCTCGATCCTGCCGAGCAACTTCGCCGATCACCTCGCGCCCGCGCCGAACCTGCGCGAAGAGCTCGACGAGCTGGCGCGGCTCGCGGAGAAGGTGGCGCTCGGGCCGTCGACGCGATCGCTCGTCGAGGAGGCGAAGCGGCGCGGCATCCCGACGCTGCGGCTCAACGAGCACAGCCTCGTGCAGCTCGGGTGGGGCGTTCACCAGAAGCGCATCCAGGCCACGATCACGAGCCAGACGAGCCACATCGGCGTCGAGATCGCGCAGGACAAACAGCTCACCGCGGGCCTGTTGGAGCGCGCCGGCCTCCCCGTGCCGCGGCAGGATCGCGCGGACTCCGCGGACGAGGCCGTCGAGATCGCGGAGCGCTTCGGGTACCCCGTCGTCGTCAAGCCGATGGATCTGTCGCACGGCCGCGGCGTCGCCTTGAATTTGCGGGACGCGCAGAGCGTCCGCGAGGCCTGGGAGAAGGCGTACGACCTCTCCAGCTACGTGATCGTGGAGACGTTCCAGGAGGGCTACGACCACCGCGTGCTCGTCGTGAACGGCGAGGTGATCGCGGTGTCGCAGCGCGTGCCGGGGCACGTCGTCGGCGACGGCACGAGCACCATCCGCGCGCTCGTCGACGTCGTGAACAGCGATCCGCGGCGCGGCGTCGGGCACGAAAAAGTGCTCACCAAGATCGAGATCGACGATCAGGCCGAGCGGCTCCTGAAGCTCGCGGGGCGCACGCTCGACACGGTGCTGCCGGCCGGCGAAGTGTTCGCGCTGCGCGCCACCGGGAACCTCTCCACCGGCGGAACCGCGGTGGACAAAACGGACGTCATCCACCCGGACAACATCGACATCGCGACGCGCGCGGCGAAGGTCGTGGGGCTCGACATCGCGGGCATCGATCTCATCTGCGTCGACATCTCGAAGAGCGTCCGCGAGCACGGCGGCGCCATCGTCGAGGTGAACGCGGCGCCCGGCTTCCGGATGCACCTCGCGCCGACCGAGGGCACGTCGCGCAACGTCGCGGGGCCCGTGATCGACATGCTGTTCCCGCAGGGCACGCCGGCGCGCATCCCGACGGCCGCGATCACCGGCACGAACGGCAAGACGACGACGAGCCGTATGGTCGCGCACATCTTGAAGATGGCCGGCAAGCGCGTGGGGCTCACGACGACGGACGGCATCTACATCGACGGCGAGCGCGTGCTGAAGGGCGACATGACCGGCCCGTGGAGCGCGCGCGTCGTGCTGACGGATCCGACGGTGGAGGCCGCGGTGCTGGAGACGGCGCGCGGCGGCATCCTGCGCGAGGGCCTCGGCTGGGATCGCTGCGACGTCGGCTGCGTGCTCAACGTGAGCGCGGATCACCTGGGGCTCGCGGGGATCGAGACCGTGGAGGACCTCGCGTACGTGAAGCAGCTCGTCGTCGAGGTGGTGCGCGACGGCGGCACGAGCGTGCTCAACGCGGACGATCCGCTCGTGGCCCGGATGGTCGACAAGGCCGAGGGGCGCATCATGTATTTTGCCCGCAGCCCGACGAACGAGATCGTCCGCGCGCACGTGAAGAAGGGCGGTCGCGCCGCGGTGATCGAGCAGGGCGTGAACGGCGACATGCTCACGATCTACGACGGCGATCGGCACATCCCCGTGACGTGGACGCACCTCATCCCCGCGACGCTGGAGGGGCGCGCGAAGTTCAACGTGGACAACGCGCTCGCCGCCGCCGCCGTCGCGTACTCGATGGGCGTCTCGCTCGATCAGATCCGGCAGGGGCTGCGGACGTTCACGACGTCGTTCTTCCAGGCGCCGGGGCGGTGCAACGTGTTCGACGAGCACCCGTTCCGCGTCATCGTCGACTACGGCCACAACCCGGCCGCGATGGAGCGGATGACGGAGCTCGTGAAGAGCCTGCGCCACAAGCGGGCGATCGGCGTGCTCCAGGCCGCGGGGGATCGGCGCGACGTCGACATCCGGACGATCGGCAGGATCGCGGGCGGCGCCTTCGATCTCGTGGTCACGAAGGAGGACGATTCGCGCCGCGGCCGGACGGTGGGCGAGGTGTCGCGGCTGCTCGCGGAGGGCGCGATCGAGGCCGGGATGCGCTCGGAGGACGTGCTCGTGATGACGACGGAGACCGACGCCGTGCAGCGCGCGCTGTCGATCGCGCAGCCGGACGATCTCGTCGTCATCTTCGCGGACGACATCGCGCGCACCTGGAAACAGGTCATTTACTTCGGCAAAGATCGATCGCACGCCGAGGCGCACGGCGCCGGCGAGTGAGCGCTCCAGGAGAACAGCTCGATATGTCCTACGCGATCCTCACCCACGGCGGCGCCGCGTCGCCTAGCTCGATGAACGACGGCTGCGTGGTGGCAGCGGAAGCCGCGCAGAAGATCCTCGTCGCCGGCGGGGACGCGCTCGCCGCGGCGCTCGCGGCCACGGTCGTGCTGGAGGACGATCCGCGCTTCAACGCGGGCACCGGCTCGAACCTGCGCCTCGACGGCAAGGTGATCGAGATGGACGCGTCCGTCATGACGAGCGACGGGCGCTTCGGCGGCGTCGCGAACGTGCAGCGCGTGAAGAACCCGGTGCTCGTCGCGGCGAAGGTGCGGGAGACGCCGCACCTCCTGCTCGCGGGCGACGGAGCGACGGCGTTCGCGCGGCGCATCGGCTTCCCCGAGTACGATCCGACGACGGAGCGCGCGCGGCAGAAGTACGAGCGCGCGGTCGCGGAGCTGCGCGGGCACGGCGACGGCTACTACGCGGACGACGCGATCCCGTGGCGCGACATCGCGCTCGACAAGGTGTGGAACTTCGGCGGCCCCGTGTGGGGCGAGCGCGATCACCGCGAGGCCCGCGATCCGAAGCCGCGCACGCGCATGCCCGAGGACGAAGGCTGCGACACGGTCGGCGCGGTGGTGCGCGACGGCGAGGGGCGCTACGCCGCGACCGCTTCGACGGGCGGCACGCTGTACATGCTGAAGGGGCGCATCGGCGACTCGCCGCTCATGGGCTGCGGCGTGTACGCGGGGCCCTACGGCGCCGTCGCGGCGACCGGCATCGGCGAGGAGATCGTGCGGCGGTTCCTGTCGAAGACGGTGTACGAGTGGCTCGCGAACGGCATGACCGCGCAGGCGGCGGCGGAGCGCGGCGTCGCGCTGTTCCCGCAGGCGATCGACGTCGGCCTCCTCGTGATCGGCGCCGACGACCACGCGATCGCGGCGAACCGCGACATGGCCGCGGCGGCCTTGTCCGGCTGACGAACCCCGAAAACTCGGATACGGTCGGGGGCCCCTTCCTTCGGGCAAGGAGACCGCGGTGCTTCAACGACCGGGCGCGATCGTCGCCGGGAAGTATCAGATCGAGAAGCCGCTCGCGCGCGGCGGGGTGGGCACGGTGTGGACGGCGCGCCACACGGCGCTCGGCAACCCGGTCGCGGTGAAGTTCCTGGACGTCACGATCGCGTCGTCGCCGCAGGTGCGCGCCCGCTTCGAGCGAGAGGCCCGCGCCGCGGCGAACCTGCGCACGCCGCACGTCGTGCAGGTGTTCGACTACGGGGTCGAGGACGACACGCCGTACATCGTGATGGAGCTGCTCCACGGGGAGACGCTGCACCAGCGCCTCCGCCGCGAGGACCGGCTCGGCATCGTGGAGACGTTGAACATCGTCGCGCAGATCGCCAAAGGGCTGCGGCGCGCGCACGAGATCGGCTTCATCCACCGCGATTTGAAGCCCGCGAACATCTTCATCTCGCGGCACGACGACGAGGATCCCATTATCAAGATCCTCGATTTCGGCATCGCGAAGGAGACCGGCGGCGTCGTCTCGAAGGAGAGCACGAAGACCGGCGAGCTCATCGGATCGCCCCATTTCATGAGCCCGGAGCAGATCCGCGGCGAGCGCGAGATCGACGCGCGCAGCGATCTGTGGTCGCTCGCGGTGATCGTGTACCGCCTGCTGACGGGCCACCTCCCCTGCCCCGGTGAGGTGCTGACGGCGGTGATCACGAAGATCGTGATGGACCCGATCCCGCCCGCGCGGACGTACCTGCCCGACGCGCCCGCGAGCCTCGACGCCTTCTTCGAGGTCGGCCTCGCGCGCGATCGCAACCAGCGGTTCCAGTCGGCGAACGATCTGGTGCGCGCGCTCTCGGAGGTCGCGGCGGAGACGTGCGGCGTCCCGGCGTCGCAGCTCCTCGGCCCCGGCTCGCGTCCGACCATCGCTTCCATCCCTGATTTTGCACCGATTCACGCATCACCAGGAGGCTCCGTGCCCCCGCCCAGACCGCCGATTCCTTCCGCTCCGACGATCGCCAGCGCCACCCCGTCCCCGCCGAACGTGAAGCTCCCGAGCGCGCCGTCGAGCGGGGTACCGACCGTCGTTTCTGCTGGAGCACAGGCCGCCCCGCCGAAAGCGCCCGTCGTGCCCCGCCCGCCGTCCGCGACGCCGGTGCCGCCTGCGGCTGCGCCGAAAGCGCCCGCGACACCAGCCGCGCCGAGAGCGCCTGTCGCGACGCCTGCCGCAACGAAGGCCCCCATCGCGACGCCTGCACCGGCTGCAGCGCCGAAGGCCTCCATCGCGACGCCCGCGCCTCCTGCGGCTGCATCGAGAGCGCCTGTCGCGACGCCCGCACCGCCCGCGCCGAGAGCGCACGTCGCGACATCGGCGGCCCCGCCTGCGCCGCTCGCGCCCGCCGATGAGGCGAGCGCTATCGAGGTCAGCGCCATCCTCGAGGTGACGTCGCTTCAGGTGACGACGCCGCCCGTCGCGCAACCGCCGCAGCCGAACGCCGCGCCCGCTGCCTCCGCGGACGAATCGAGCGCCGTCGAGGTCAGCGCCATCCTCGAAGGAGCGACCGCGATCATGACGCCGCCTGCGCGGGGTCCGAACGCAGCCTCCATCCTGGACCTGCCGCCGCTGCAAGAGACCCCGCCGCCGGCAGCGCCCGCTGCGCCCGCACAAACCGCGACGCCCGCCGCAGCAGCGAGCGCGGCGGCCACCGTGGTTGTCTCGCCCGCCGCGGTGCCGGCCTCGAGCGCGCCGGTCGCGTCCGTCGTGATCTCGCCGGCAGTGGCCCCGCCTGCTGCGACGCCTGCTCCAGCCGCGACGCCCGCGGCCCCCGTTTCGAGCGCGCCCAGCTCGCAGGGACCGGTCGCGGTTTCGGCGCTCGCGCACACGACCCTCCAGGCAGCGAGCAACGAGTCCTCCGGCCGCAAGATGACGACGTGGCTCGTCGCCGCGCTGTGCCTGATCGGCCTCGTCGCGGGGATCGCGTTCGGCATCAGCCGCGGCGGGGGCGCCGCGGAGCCGTCCGCCTCCGCGCCAGCGACCGAGCCGCCCCGCCCGGCAGCGTCGCCTTCTCCCGCGTCCTCCGCATCCCCGGCCCCGTCGCCTTCGGAGCCCGCGCCCGCAGCGCTCCCGAGCGATCCTTCCCCCGGCGCGACGAACGAGCCGGCCCCCAGCGCGGCGCCCGTCAAGGTTGCGCCGAACGACGCGCGCCAGGCCGCGCCCACCGGATCCACGAAGGCCGCACCCACCACCAGCGCGAAGCCCGGCAAACCCCCGAAGAAGCCCGTCGACACGATCGATTGACGTCGCTCCCCGCGAGCCATCGTCCTTCTCCGACGCCGCACGGTCGATAGCTCTTGCGCTTCTTTTCGAGAGAGCGCGTGATCGGGCACGATGCCTCGCCTTCGCAGCGGCGCGCCCCGCACCGCGTCCCTCCTCCTGTCATCGATCGCGCTCCTCGCGAGCGCGGCCCACGCCGACGCGCCTCCCACCGCGACGCCCTCCGCCACCGCGACGCCCTCCGCCACCGCGACGCCCTCCGCAGCGCCCGGACAGCCCGTGTCGCCCGGCGAAGAGACGCAGCGTCGCGCCGTCGCGCAGGCCCTCTTCGACGAGGCTCAGAAGCTCCTCGCGAACAACCAGACCCACGCCGCGTGCGACAAGCTCGAAGAGGTCGTGCGCCTCCAGCCGGGGAAGATCGGCGCCATCCTCGCGCTCGCCCGTTGCTACGAGAAGGAAGGCAAGCTCGGCAGCGCGTGGACCCGCTACAAAAACGTCGCGGACGCCGCGCACGTCGCGAAGGACAGCCGCGAAGCCGAAGCGCAGAAGAAGATCGACGAGCTCGACAAGAAGGTCCCTCGCCTCACGATCGTCCTCGACGCGGCGACGGCCTCGCTCCCGGGCCTCACGGTGAAGCGCGACGGCCTCGACGTCACCACCGTGCAGTGGGGCGTCGCGATCCCCGCGGACGCCGGCGCGCACCACATCGAGGTGTCCGCGCCGGGAAAGAAGCCGTGGTCGAGCGACACCAGCGTGACCGAAGGCAACACGACGACCGTGCAGGTCCCCGCGCTCGAAGCGGGCCCGCCGGAGCCGACGCCGACCGCGACGCCCGCCGTCACGACCGCGGCGCCGATCGTCACGAGCCGCCCCGATGACGGCGCGCCGCGCGGCTTCCTCGGCCTCTCCGGCAAGACGTGGGGCCTCATCGTGGGCGGCGTCGGCGTGGTGGGCCTCGCGGCCGGCGGCGTCACCGGCGGCCTCGCGCTCGGACAGCACGACGCGCTCGTGAAGGCGTGCCCGAACGGCCGCTGCCCCGCCGGCAAACAAGGCGACGTGAACGCCTACGAGACCATGGGCCTCGTCTCCACGATCGGCTTCGCCGCGGGCGGCACGCTCGCCGCCGCGGGCCTCGCGCTCTTCCTCTTCGCGCCCGCTGCAAAGCCGGCAACGAGCGCCGCCGTGACCCCTTACGTGACGTTCGGCGGCGCCGGCGTCGTGGGCAAATTCTGATGAGCCGCACCATCCACAAGACCATCCTCCTGGCCCTGCTGCTCACGATCGCGAGCGCCTCGGCGTGCACGAGCCTGCTCGGCTCCTTCGACGTGGGCGGCGGCGGCACGGGCGGCGCCGGCGGCACCACCGCGACGGGCGGCTCCACCACGACCACCACGACATCGGACTGCTCGCAGCTCGACTGCTGCACGCCCGCGGACTGCCCGACGACGAGCAACGAGTGCCTCGCCGCGACGTGCACGAAGGGCGTGTGCGGCTTCGCGCCCGAGGCCGAGGGCAAGCCCGTCACGACACAAACCCCCGGCGATTGCCGCCAGATCGTGTGCGACGGCCAGGGCGCGACGAAGCAGGTCCCGCTCGCGACGGATCCGCTCGACGACGGCCTCGAGTGCACCGCGGACACCTGTGACAACGGCGATCCCGTCAACAGCCCGATCGACAAGGGCACCGCGTGCCCCGCGACGGCGAGCCACTACTGCGACGGCGCCGGCGCGTGCGTCGAGTGCGTCGCGGGCGACCAGTGCGCGACCGGCGTGTGCGGCGTGGACGGCGCGTGCCTCCCCGCGAGCTGCAACGACGGCGTGAAGAACGGCGACGAGACCGCGGTCGACTGCGGCGGCTCGTGCAACGGCTGCGACACCGGCCAGCCCTGCGGCGTCGCGGGCGACTGTTACAACGGCGTCTGCGACATGAGCGCGTGCGCGGCGCCCACCTGCGCCGACGGCGTGGAGAACGGCGGCGTGTACCTCGCGGGCGACGGCGAGACCGACGTCGACTGCGGCGGCCCTTGCGGCGCGACGTGCGGCCCGATGAAGGCGTGCAAGGTCGACGGCGACTGCGTCGGCGGCCAGTGCAGCGGCTCGATGTGCGTCCCCAACTGCAACGACGGGGTCAAGAACAACGCCGAGTCCGACGTCGACTGCGGCGGATCGTGCGGCTCCACGTGCACTCCGGGCCAGACGTGCGGCGTCGCGACCGACTGCGCGAGCGGCTTCTGCGCCGACGGCGTGTGCTGCGATACGGCGTGCACCGGCGAGTGCCAGGCGTGCACCGCGGCGCTCAAGGGCGCGGGCGTCGACGGCGAGTGCGGCTCCATCCCGGCCGGCACCGACCCCGAGAACGAGTGCGATCCCGAGCCCGGCCAGCAGTGCGGCAACACCGACGGCCTCTGCAGCGGCGGCCTCGGCTGCAACAAGGTCGCGGCGGGCACCGCGTGCGGCGACAGCCCGGCGTGCGCGGCCGGCGTGCAGACCAACCAGGACACCTGCTCCGGCACCGGCGCGTGCACCGACGCGGGCACCGTCGCGTGCGGCCTCTACGCGTGCGGCGGCGTCACGTGCAACAGCATGTGCAGCAGCGACGTCGACTGCGCCTCGAACGCCTACTGCTCGATGGGATCGTGCGTCGCGAAGCAGCCCCTCGGCAGCGCGTGCGCCGCCGGAAACGCCTGCTCGGGCGGCAACTGCGTCGACGGCGTGTGCTGCGACAGCGCGTGCAGCGGCTCGTGCAAGGCGTGCAACGTCGCGGGCGCGGTCGGCATGTGCTCGTTCATCCCGAGCGGCACGGATCCCGGCGACTCCGACTGCCCCGGGGCGTCGCTCGTGTGCAACGGCGCGGGCGCCTGCAAGAAGACCCAGGGCACGGCGTGCGCGGCCGCGGGCGAGTGCGTCACCGGCAACTGCGCCGACGGCTTCTGCTGCGACGGCGCGTGCAACACCCTCTGCCAGGCGTGCAGCGCCGCGAAGACCGCGGGCGTCAACGGCACGTGCGCGAACGTCACCGCCAACACCGACCCCGACAACGAGTGCAACGGCACCACGTCGTGCAACGGCTTCGGCTTCTGCACCACGCTCGCGAACGGCAACGCGTGCGCGATGGGCACCGAGTGCACGAGCACGTTCTGCGTCGACGGCTACTGCTGCAACAACCCGTGCTTGAACACGTGCCAGGCGTGCTCCGCGGCGAAGAAGGGCTCCGGCTCGAACGGCTCGTGCGGCAACATCGCCTCCAACACGGACCCGGACAACGAGTGCGCGACGGAGTGCAACGGCTCGGGCCAGTGCGAATTCCCGCAGGCGCAGGCGTGCACGCTCAACACCCAGTGCCAGAGCGGCGCGTGCGTCGACGGCTACTGCTGCGACACCGCGTGCAGCGGCGTGTGCCAGGGCTGCTCGAACGCGAAGACCGGCGCGGCGAACGGCACGTGCGCGAACATCAAGATCAACACGGACCCCGACAACGACTGCGCGGGCGTCACCAACTGCAACGGCGCCGGCGCGTGCACGACGCTCGCGACGGGCACGGCGTGCACGGTGAACGGCGAGTGCGCGAGCGGCTTCTGCGTCGACGGCTTCTGCTGCGGCTCGGCGTGCACGTTCTCGTGCCAGGCGTGCTCGAACGCGAAGACGGGCAGCGCGAACGGCACGTGCGCGAACGTCAAGGTGAGCACGGATCCCGACAGCGAGTGCCCCGGCAACACCAACTGCAACGGCCTCGGCCAGTGCGGCCTCTTCACGAACGGCACCGCCTGCTCGATCACCGCGGAGTGCACGAGCGCGAACTGCGTGGACGGCGTCTGCTGCAACACCGCGTGCGGCGCGCTCTGTCAGGCCTGCACGGCCGCGAAGACGGGCGGCGCGAACGGCACGTGCGCCAACGTCACGAACGCGACCGACCCCGACAGCGAGTGCGCGGGCGTCACCAACTGCAACGGCGCCGGCGCGTGCACGAAGCTCGCGAACGGCACCGCATGCACGCTCGCCGCCGAGTGCACGAGCAACAACTGCGTGGACGGCGTCTGCTGCAACACCGCGTGCGGCGCCCTCTGCCAGGCCTGCACGGCCGCAAAGACGGGCGGCACGAACGGCACGTGCGCGAACGTCGTCCCCGGCACCGACCCCGACAACGAGTGCACCAACGCGACCCCGAACTGCGCCGCCGGCAGCATCTGCGGCCCCTGAAATCGCCCCAACCGCGGGGGGACTCTCACCACCACGTGATCGACTTCAGCGCACCATCACGAGGGGGTGCCCCCCCGGGCGCCCCGCGCTGCGCGCGGAGCGCGGCCCCCCAAGCATGCTCGCGCGCTGTCGCGCGCTGCGCGTGCGGGGGGCCCACCTCACGCGCCTTCGAAGCCGTCCGAAGAAAACGGTTCCTCTTCGCCGAGCCTCCTCACGGCCCGCGCTCGCGGTTTCGAATCAGGGGACGCTCCCCCGCCCTGAACGACCGAAGGGAGAGATTTGGGCGGGGCGGGCCGCGCGGAGCGAAGCGAGCACGGACCGGGGGTGGCACCTCGGCGTTCGTCACATCTCCCTCGTCGAGCGCCGCTCCAGCGGCGCGTTCTTCTTCGGGGGAGTGATACGAGGGGGCAGAGCCCCCTTGTAAATCCCACGAAAATGAGACGAATGCTGAGGTGGGCACCCCTCTTCGTGCTCGGCCCTAGAGCTTGAGCGCCTTCTTGAAGCGCTTCGCGTCCGCGAACATGTCGACGTTCGTGAAGACGTACGTCGCGTCGGTGTGCTTCGCGCCGCTCGCGATCTCGGCCAGGCGCTCGATCGCCGGGTCCTCGTAGCGCGACTTGTGGCCCGCGGGGCCGTGCAGGCGGTAGTACGCGACCTTCAGCTTCGAGAGGCCGGAGGTCAGCGGGTCGCGCGCGGAGAGGGCGCCGATCTCGTGGGTGAGCTCGTCGCACTCGTCGGGGTCCCAGCCGGGCGCGGGCTCGAACACCACGCGCTCGAAGCGGGCCTTCACGCCCGTCAAGAACTCCTTCAGCACCGCCTTGTTCGCGCGCGTCGGCGTGAATTCGGGCGGGGCCACGAAGAGGGCCGTCTTCGCCGACAGCTCCTCCGCGATGACCTCGATGCTCTTCAGCGCGGTCTCGATGACCTTGCCGTCGCGGAAACCCTCTTGCCCGATTTCACGTGGACCGAGGAGCGCGAACCGGAAACTGCTCGGCGCCTCGCGCCGCCACCTTCGGATCGTTCCCGGGCCGGGCAGCGACACGTGCGTCTCTTGCACCTCCACGAAGCTGAATTCGCGGAAGTAGCGCGTCGCTGGTACGGGAAAGCCGGCGCAGCCGACCGTTATCATCGCGGGCAACCTTAGCTCAGGCGCGCCGTGGGGAGAAGGGTCACGGTCATTTTCATCATTCCCCCTACGAAAGCAGGCACCGATGCCCCGCTCCGCCCGTATGCGCGGCCCGTCGACGAGGCGTCAGGTGCGGGCTTTGCGCGCGCGAGGTGCGCGAGGTGCGCGAGGCGTGGCTGCCGCAATTCGCTTGCGTTCCAGGCGCGCCTGTCTTCGGAGCGTCGCCTCCTCCGTCTCCGTGGTGCCGCCGGTGAGCACCGAGAGGGCGCGGTCGTAGGCGCGCTCGTGGTGCTCGTACAGCTTCGCGAGGACGAGGCGCACCTCGGGATCCGGCTCCTCGTCCAGGATCGCCTCGTACTGCCGGAGCGCCTCCGCGATCTCGCCGCGCGCGCGGAGGATGTCGGCCGAAACGCGCCGCGCGACCACGCCGCCGCCCGTCCGCACCGCGTGCCCCGCGAGCGCCCGCGCCCGATCCATCGCGCCGGCCCGATGGAGCGTCTGCGCCGCGCCCGCGAGATCCGCCGCCGAGAGCAGCGTCCCGAGCCGCGCCGGCGCCTCCTCCGCGACCTCTTCCTCCGACTCGAACGGCTCCCCGTAGATGCCGAGCAGCGCCACCATCGACAGGACGTCGTGCTCGTTGTGCGTCACCACGCCGTGCAGCGCGCCGTCGTCGCCGGAGCGGAGGAAATGCATGTACGCCTCGACGATGTCCATGCCGGACACGTCGCCGACGCGCTCGCGCCCGAGCACCTCGCTCTCGATGCTGGCGAGCGTGCACGTCGAGAGGCGGTGCTTGTGCACGCGGCGCGCGACGTGGAGCAGATCGAGGTGCGGCGGCTCCGCGGGCCGCGTCATGCGGTTCATCACGAAGCGCGCGCGCAGGAGCGGCACGTCGAAGGACTTGCCGTTGTACGTCACGATCATCGACGCGTCGGCGAGCCGCTTCTCGAGCAGCTCCAGGATCGGCGCCTCTTCCCCGAGGCGGCGCAGCAACATCTGCTCGCACACGAACGCCTGGTGCGCCTCGTCGAAGAACGCGAGCCCCACGAGGAACGCGACCGTCCCCGTGCCGCCCGCGAGCCCGGTCGTCTCGGTGTCGAGGTACAGCGCGCGTCGCGGATCGCACTTGGAAATGGCTGGATCCAGCGCGAGCAGACCGAGCGTCACGGGGTCCGCGTCGCGCGCGGCGATGAGCGGCGCCCGCCCCACGCGCCCCGCCGGCGCCGTCCGGATGCGCCGCACGTACCTGGGCCCCGTCGCCGTGCGCTCGACGACGAACGGCAGCTCCCCCGCGCTCGGATCCGGCCGCGGCCGAGGCGGATCGCGGTGCCCCACGAGCGCGGCGATGCGAGCGCGCAGCTCCTCCAGCGACGGCTTCGCCGCGGGCGCCGCGCTCGTCGGACCGGCGCGCCGCACGTCGGCGTGCTCCTGCGCGCTCTCCGTCTCGACGACGAGGGTGCTCTCGACGACGCGTGTCGTCTCGCCCGCGCGTGTCGTCTCGACGATGCGCGTCGTCTCGGCGATACGCGTGGCCTCGTCGGCGCCGCTCGTCGTCCGGACTGGCTCTTTTCGTAGCCCAAATCCCGCCGAGGGAAGGTCCGCGAGCTTCTGACGCAGCGAGCGCATTTTCCGAGCGAGGGGGCGGGGCGAACGAAGGACGGCGCGCCGATCCCATGACCGGACGCACGTTCAGCCGTACACGCCCGCGGAGCCGGCCGCCACTGGGGAGGACCGAGCGACTACAAAGAAAGGTAAAGACCCGGTTCACCGCCGCGCACGAGGGTTAGCTTGCGCGGTCGACCCGCCGGTGCGCCGTCGCCGGTGACCCCGAGGAGCCCCCGCCAACATCGATGTCGCCACCTCTCGAACCGAGCCCCGCCCCTTCCCTTCCCCTCACCGCGCGCCTCCGCGCGAGCTTCGCGCACGTGCCGCGCACCGTCGGGCTCGTGTACCGCGCCTCGCCGAAGGGCACGTTCGCGCTCGCCGGGCTCACGATCGCGGCGTCTCTCTTGCCGCTCGCGGTCGCGGCCACCGCGAAGCTGATCGTCGACGCCGTCCTCGCGAAGGACACGTCGCTCGCGCTGAAATGGGTGCTCGCGGAGGCGGTGCTCGTCGCGCTGCAGGCCGGGGCGATGCGCGGGCTCGGCCTCGTGCGGTCGGTGCTCGGCGCGCGGCTGGGGCTCGATATCAACGTGCAGATCCTGGAGAAGGCGCTGACGCTGGAGCTGTCGCACTTCGAGGATCCGGAGGTGTACGACCGCCTCACGCGCGCGCGCCGCGAGGCCTCGGCGCGGCCGATCTCGGTGGTGCTCGACACGTTCCAGATCGTGCAGAACACGGTGACGCTCGCGGGGTACGTCGCGCTCATCGCGAGCTACAGCGGCCTCGTGGTGCTCGGGCTCGTGGCCGCGACGATCCCCGCGACGATCGCCGAGGTGAAGTTCGGCGCCGCCGCCTTCCGCCTGCGAAACTGGCGCTCGCCGGACGCGCGCAAGCTCAACTACCTCGAGTACGTGCTCGCGAACGACGAGTACGCGAAGGAGGTGAAGGTCTTCGGCTTCGGCCCGCTCCTGCTCGATCGGTACCGCGCGCTCGGCGAGACGTTCTACCGCGAGGATCGCGACCTGGCCGTGAAGCGCAGCGGCTGGGCGTACGCGCTCTCGCTGCTCGCGACGGGCGCGTTCTACGCGTCGTACGTGGCGATGGGCCTCGCGGCCGCGGCGGGCACGATCACGCTCGGCCAGATGACGCTGTACGTGCTCGCCTTCCGGCAAGGACAGGCGGCATTCCAGGCGATCCTCTCCGCGGTCGGCGGCATGTACGAGGACAACCTGTACATGTCCAACCTGTTCGATTTCCTCGCGCTCGGCCCCCCGAAGCGAGCGGCGTCGAAGGACGAGAGCGCGAACGCAGAGGCCCCCGCGGCGACCGACGCTCTCGCGGCGCCCGACGCAAATCCACTTGTTTCGAAGGCTCAAATCGATCTCGTCCCGGCCTCCCCCGACGAGCGCGGCGCAACGTCGAGGACTGCGTCCGCTCCGCTGCGGACTCCGCGGAGCGAGGCTCCGCTCCGCCTCCGCGAAGCGGACTCCGCCCTCCCAGTGGAGGCCGGCGTGCGCTTCGAAGACGTCGGCTTCCGCTATCCGGGCCGCGACACGTGGGCGCTCCGGCACGTGAGCCTGTTCCTGCCGGCGGGCCGATCCGTCGCGCTCGTCGGCCACAACGGCGCCGGCAAGACGACGTTCATCAAGCTGCTCACGCGCCTCTACGAGCCGAGCGAAGGCCGCATCCTGCTCGACGGAAAGGACCTCGCCGAGTGGGATCCGGAGGCCGTCCGCGCGCGCATCGGCGTCGTGTTCCAGGACTTCGGCCAGTACAAGCTGCTCGCGCGCGAGACCGTCGGTATCGGTGACGTGGCGCGCATCGAGGACGAGGCCGACATCGAGCGCGCGGTGGATCTCGGCGGCGCCCGCGACGTCGTGGATCGCCTCCCGCAGAAGCTCGCGACGCAGCTCGGCCGGTGGTTCAAGGGCGGCGTCGATCTCTCCGGCGGCCAGTGGCAGAAGCTGGCGCTCGCGCGGGCGTTCCTGCGGCAGGACGCGGACATCCTCATCCTCGACGAGCCGACCGCCGCCCTCGACGCGGAGGCCGAGCACGCCGTGTTCGAGCGGTTCCAGCGCCTTTCGCAAGGCAAGACGTCGCTCGTGATCTCGCACCGCTTCCCCACGGTGCGGCTCGCCGAGCGCATCATCGTGCTGGAGAGGGGCGGCATCGTCGAGCAAGGGACGCACGCCGATCTGCTCGCCGCGGGCGGCCTCTATGCGCGGTTGTTCTCAATCCAGGCGCAGGGGTACCTCTGAGCGAGCCCGCGCGTCGGACGCGGGCCGCGCCCTTCGGCGCGAGGGTTTTCGAGCCTCGCACGGGCGCTGCGGAGAATCTCCGAGCGCATACGTACCCGCGTCGCCGAGCGCCGCACCAATCTTTACCCCGGGTTAGAAGACTGCTACTCCGTCATTGATGCCGGAGAGTGACGTCAAGCTTGTTTCCAGCGGCCCAACGTTCGAGATCTGGCGCGGCGCGAAGGGCAGCATGCGCCTCGACTGGAACAACAAGGGCGCCGTCCGCATGATGGTCGACGGCCACGGTTATGGGGAGTTCGCGCCCCCCGAAATCCGGCGCTGGGGCGAGGCGCACCGGCAGGCGCCGCGGGCGGCGCTCCTCATCGATTTCTTCAAGATGCACAGTTACGATAGCCAGCTTCGCATCGACATGCAGAGCTGGGCCGCGGAGCGAAAGAGCAGCGTCGACGTCTACGTCCTCTCGACATCGAAGCTCGTGACGATGGGAGTCTCCGTGGCGAACCTGGCAGTCGGCGGCATCATCAAAGCCTGGAGCTCCCGCCCCGAGTTCGACCGCGAATGCCAGCGCCGCGGCCTCCCCGTCAATCCCCCCTTCGCCTGATATCCACTCTTCATTGAAGCGGCAGCCCGAACCGCTTTCGCAAGAGGACTGCCACCTTCTCGCGGTCGGCCTCGCTCAAGAAGTGGCCCGCGCGCCGTGATTCGAAGGCGAAATCGAGCAGCGTGTGCGCTCCCCAGCCGCGGATGCCGCCGAGCGGAATGAACCAGTCGAGCTCGCCGCCGAAGGCCAGAATCGGCACCTCCACCGGCGGCGCGCCTCGCAATGCATAGGCCGAGAACGCCGCGCAATCCGCCCGGAGCGCGCGCTCCGGCGTCTCCGCGGTCGAGAGGCCGAGCTTCGTCAGCTCCGCGAGGAACGGCTCCTGCGGGAGGAGGTGAATCGGCGCGAAGTAATGGAGTCCGGGCGCCATCGCGGACGCGACGACGATCTGCACCGGCAATGGACCTCCGCGGCCCGCGAGGAAGGCCGCCGCCTCGAACGCGATCAGCGCGCCGAGATCCGTGCCGACGAACGCGAACGGCCGGTCCGCGAGCACCTGAAGCGACGCTACGATCCGCGGCACCATGTCCTCCACGCGGCCGAGCGGCATCTCGTTCGCGCGCGCCCCGTGGCCGGGCAACTCAATCGCGCACACCTCCACGTCGGGGCCGACCGCGCCCGCCCAACGTGCCTGTTCCCGCGCCGTCTCCCCGATGCCGCAGAAGCACACGAGGCGCGCGGCCGGCGACGGGCGCGGCGCCACGTGCACCACCCACGGATCCGCGCCGGACACGGGCGGCTCGTCGCGCTGCTGCACTTCGATCGCCGCGAGCCGATGCAGGATCTCCGTGCGAACGTGGGCGAGCACGTCGCGCCGCTCCGGCACGATGAAGTAGTGGCCGCCGGGGAACGCCACCTTCGCGAACCGGGACGACGTCTGCTGCCGCCACTCGTCCACGAGATCGATCGGCGCGAACCCGTCCTGTAGCCCCGCGAACGCGGTGATCGGCGCGTCGAGCGGCGGCCCCGCCCGGTACGCGTACCGCGCCGCCACGTCGAAATCGGTCCGCACGGCCGGCAGCATCGTCTGCTGCGCGTCCTTGTCCGTCAGCACGAGCTCGTCCGCGAACCCGATCGTCCGCAAGACATCGGTGAATTCGCGCGTCGAGAGGCTCCCCACCGTCGGCACGAGGTACCGATGCGGCGCCGGCGCCGCCGAAGCGAACACGTGCGCCGGCCGCTTCCCGTGCCGCGACGCGAGCACCCGGAGCGCCTCGAACATCACGATCGATCCGAGGCAGTGACCGAACGTCGCGAACGGCCGATCCAGGTACGGGAGCAGCGCCGGGACGAGGGATTCGACGATCTGCTCGACGCTCTGCAGCAGCGGCTCGTGCAATCGCTCGTGCCGTCCCGGGAGCTGGATCGCGCACACCTCGATGTCGGGCGGCATCTCCTCCGGCCACGCGGCGAACACCGGCGCGGCGCCGCCCGCGTACGGGAAGCAGAAGAGGCGCGCGCGGGCGCCGGGGCTCGGCCGCGGGACGACCACCCAGCTCCCCGTCGCGGCGCGCGCGGGCCTCCGTGACGTCGGCGGTCGCGAGGCCGGTCCGCTCGTGATTCCAAGGCGATCGTGCAGCAGCTCCGCCAGCGCCGTCACGCGCGTGTGCGTCACGATGTCGGCCACCGAGAGCTGCAGCGCGAGCCCCGCCTGCAGGCGATTGCGCAGCTCCAGCCCCATCAGCGAGTCGAACCCGAGCTCCGCGAACGGCTGCTCCAGCCCGACGTCCGCGGCCTCGATGCGCAGGCAGCGGGCGAGCTCCTCGCGCACGATCTTCTCCAGCGCCTGCCGACGCTCTCCGGCCGGCGTCTGCCGCACGATCTCGAGGAGACGGGGCGTGTCGGGCGGGCGCGGGGCGCCGGCCGCCGCGAGGCTCGCGAAGAACGGCGCCGTCGCGAGCCGCGGGATCGCCTCCGCCGCGCGCTCCATGTCGACGTCGAGCACCGCCACCTCCGCGTGCGGCGCGCCGAGCAGCGCGCCGAGCAGCTCGTGCCCCTGCGCCGGCGACATGCCGCGGAACCCCATCGCTTCGAGCCGTTCGCCGCGATTGGACCGCGCGGCCGCGAGCCCCACCTCCGCGAACGGACCCCAGTCGATCGCGAGCGCCGGCAAGCCCTCCGCGCGCCGCTTCAGCGCGAGCGCGTCGAGGAACGCGTTCGCCGCGGCGTAGTTCGCCTGCCCCATCGGCCCGAGCAGCGCCGCCGCCGACCCGTACATCACGAACAGGTCGAGCGGCCGGCCGCGCGTCGCCTCGTGCAGGTGCCACGCGCCGTACATCTTCGCCGCCGCCACCTCGCGCAGCGACGTGACGGAGAGCTTCAGCACCGTGTGATCGTCGAGGACGGCCGCCGCGTGCACGACCCCGCGGAGAGGCGGCAATTCGAGCCGGATCCGCTCCACGAGCGCCTCCACCTCCGCGCGCACGCCGACGTCCGCGGACACCACGAGCACCTTCGCGCCCGCGGACTCCATGCGGCCGATCGCCTCCTGCGCGGCCCGCGACGGGGCGCTCCGGCCGACGAGCATGAGGTGCCGCGCCCCGCGCCCGACCATCCACTCCGCGAGCGAGAGGCCGAGCCCGCCGAGCCCGCCCGTCACGAGGTACGTCCCGTCCGCCCGCAGCGTCACCGCCGGAGCCGCCGGCGCCGCCGTGTCCCGGATCAGCCGCGCGACCATCCGCCCCGAAGGCCGCAGCGCGATCTGATCCTCCGCGTCCTGATGGAGGATCTCGTCGAGCATCGCGTCCGCCTCCCCGTCCCAGGGAGCGTTCGCGAGATCGAGCAGCCGCACGCCGAGATCGCCGTGCTCGGTCTGCAGCGTGCGCCCGAAGCCCCAGAGCGGCGCCTGCGCGACGTTCGGCCCGGGCTCGCCCGGGATCGCCGCGACGCCACGGGTCACGAGCCAGAGCCGCGGCAGCTCCACGGCCCCCGTCCGCAAGATGGCCTGCGCGACCAGGAGCGCGCTCTCGACGCCGAGCACCTGCGCCCGCTCGATCGCCTGCACGCTCGCGTCGCCGCCCGGGTCCGCCCCGAACATGCTCACGACCACGCGGCACGGCGAATCCGGGGGAAACGCGGATTCGAGGAGCCTTGTATACGCCTCCGGATCCGACGGGTTCACCTCCCACAGATCGCGCTCCAGCCGGGCCGTGCGCTGCCCGATCACCCCTCGGATGAAGGGGATCCCGACGTCGCGCAGCGCCTCGATCAGCGCGTCGGCCGTCGCGGAGCGGTCGGACAGGAGCAGCCACGGGCCGGCCATCGCGGGGGACGGCTTCGTCGGGCGCTCGGCGGGGCGCCACTCGGACGTGAACAGCGCCGAGGCCCGCAGGCGGCTCGCGGGGCTGGGGCGCCGGGTGCCGCGCTCGCTCGGCCCCACGTCGGGGATCCAGTACCTCCGGCGTTGCCACGGGTACGGCGGCAGCGGGGCCGTGCGTCCCTTCGCGCCGATCGCGCGCTTCCAGTCGATCGCCACCCCCTGCGCGTGCAGCGCCCCCACCGCTTCGAGCAGCGTGCGCCGGGCGTCGGTGTCGCGCCGCATGCAGCCGAACGCCACGCCCTCGTGCCCCGCGCTCTGGAGGTTGTCGTCGATCGCGTTCGTCAGGATCGGGTGCGGGCTGATCTCCACGAATACAGCCTGTCGCTCGTCGAGGGCCCGGCGCGTCGCGGGCGCGAACAGCACCGGCTCGCGGAGGTTCTTCACCCAGTAATCCGCGGTCAGCTCGGGCCCGCGCACCATGTCCCCCGTCACCGTGGAGAGCATCGGCGTCTTGCCGAGGCGCGGCCGCAGGTTGAAGAGCACCGCCGCGAGATCCTCTTTCAGGATGTCGACCTGCGGGCTGTGCGACGCCACGTCCACCTTCACGCGGCGGCAGAATACGCCCGCGGCCTCCAGCTCGGCGAGCACCTCCTCCAGCGCGCCCGGATCGCCGGAGAGCACCGTGGTCCGCGGCCCGTTGCGCACGGCGACGGCGAGCTTCGTGCGGTGCTTCGCGATCGCGGCCTGCGCGTCCTCCGCGGACAGCTCCACCTGCGCCATCGCCCCCTGCCCTGCGATCCGCACGAGGAGCCGGCTGCGGCGGCAGATCACCTTCGCCGCGTCCTCGATCGTCAGGATGCCCGCGGCGCGCGCGGCCGCGACCTCCCCCATGCTGTGGCCGATCACGAGATCCGGCTCGATGCCCCACGACGCGAGCAGCGCCACGAGCGACACCTGCACGGCGAAGATGAGCGGCTGCACCACGTCGATCTCGCGGATGCGCGACGTCGCCTCGGTCGCCTCCAGCTCGTCGAGCAGCGAGAACGTGCCGTGCCGCCGGATCGCCTCGTGGCACAGCTCGATGGAGCTGCGGAACGCCGGCTCGCGCTGCACGAGGCCGCGCGCCATCCCGATCCACTGCCCGCCCTGCCCCGGGAACACGAACACGAGCTTCTGCCGCCCGGCCTGCCCGGCCTTCCCGCGGACCACGCCGGGCGCCGAGCCGGTGCTCGCATACATGGAGAGCGCCTCGGCCACTTCCTTGCGCGTCGTGCCCACCACCGCGAGCCGGTGCTCGTGGTGCGTGCGCCGCATTCGCAGCGTGTAAGAGACGTCCGCGAGCGACTCCCCACCTCGCGCGAGGGCCTCGGACAGCGAGCTCGCGACCTCCACGAGCGCGGCCGGCGTCTTCGCCGACAGCGGCAGGAGCTGCGGTTGCCCGTCGGTGGCGGCCGCCTCTTCGGTCTCCGGCGCGACGGCGGGCGCCTCTTCGACGAGGATGTGCGCGTTCGTGCCGCTGAGACCGAAGGCGCTCACCCCGGCGATCCTCGGGCGCTCTCCGCGCTCCCAGCGGCGGTTCTCGGTCGGCAGCACGAACGGCGTCCCCGCGAGCGACATGCGCGGGTTCACGGCGCGCAGGTGGAGGTTCTTCGGGATCCGCTCTTTTTGAAGCGAAAGGATGACCTTGAGCAGGCCCGCGATGCCGGCGGCGGCCTCCAGGTGGCCGATGTTCGTCTTCACGGCGCCGAGCACGCACGGGTGCCCGTCCTCCCGCGGGGCGCCGAGCACCGCCCGCAGCGCGTCCACCTCGATGGGATCGCCGAGCGACGTGCCGGTGCCGTGCGTCTCCACGTAGCCGATGTCGGCGCCGGTGAGGTGCGCGCTCTCCAGCGCTTGCCGCAGCATCGCCTGCTGCGACAGCACGTTCGGCGTCGTGAGCCCCGTCGACCGCCCGTCCTGGTTCACCGCGGATCCGCGGATGAGCGCGAGGATCGGATCCCCGTCGCGTTGCGCGTCCGAGAGCCGCTTCAGCACCACGACGCCGCCGCCTTCCCCGCGGACGTAGCCGTCGGCGCGCGCGTCGAACGTCTTGCACCGCCCGTCCGGCGCGAGGGCGTTCGTCTTCGCCATCATGTCGAACATCGCGGGCGACAGCATCAGGTTGGCGCCGCCCGCGACCGCGAGCTCGCTCTCCCCGGTGCGCAGGCTCTGACACGCGAGGTGCACCGCCACGAGCGACGACGAGCACGCCGTGTCGACGACCATCGCCGGCCCCTGGAACCCCATGGAATACGAGATGCGCCCGGCCGGGAAACAGTGCGTCGTCCCGGTGGCTGTATACACGTCCCAGCTCTCCGCCGGAGCCTCCATGTTGAGCAGCATGTAATCCGTGGTCATCAGCCCCACGAACACGCCCGTCCTGCTGCCCACGAGCGCCGAAGGCACCTGTCCGGCGCGCTCCAGGGCCTCCCACGTCAGCTCCAGAAGCAGCCGTTGCTGCGGGTCGAGGCGCTCGGCCTCGCGAGGCGAGATGTTGAAGAAGGCCGCGTCGAAATTGCCGACGTCCTCTTTGAGGAACGCGCCGTAATGCACCGGCGCCGCGGGGTCGCGCTCCGCCTCGGACCAGCGCGTGTCCGGCACGCGCGAGACGGCGTCGACGCCCTCTTCCAGCATGCGAAAGAAGGCCTCGGGAGAGTTGGCGCCCGCGGGGAAGCGGCACGCCATCCCGATCACCGCGACGGGCTCGGTCTTTTGGCGCTCGACCTGATCGAGCTTGGCCTTCAGCTTGTCCAGCGTGACGAGGGCCTTCTGGACGGAGGCCGGGAGCGTGCCCTTCGTGCTGCTCGTGTTCGGCAGGGGCGTGGTGCCGGCCGCGCTCGGAGGCGGGATCGAGGGCGAACGGACGCTGCGCGGGGGCTCTTGTTGCCAGGGAGGCGCGACCGGGGGCGCGGGCCTCCCGCCGGGTCGGCTCGAAGGCGGCGGCGCCTCTCCTCGGGCCGGGGGGTTGGAGCCGCCCGCTTGCTGTGTGGTCGGCGGCGGGTGGGACGACGATGGCCCCTGCGAGGCCGGCGGCATCAGCGAGCGGCGCGTGATGGGCAATGGGCGGTTTCCGGAGGAGCCGGGAGGCTGATCCCGCGAGCTCGTCATTTCAGATAATCCTCGAGATCAAGGAGCTTCTCGTCCAGCATCTGAGCGGCCGTGTTCTCGGACATCTCGTCGGTGATCTCCGGGAAAGCCATGGCGCCCGCCGCCACGATCGGCTGCGGGGTCGTCGTGTCGATGGCCATCTCGGTCATCAGGTGTGAGACCAGCATGGATATGTTTGGATACGTATAGAGGACAGCCGCCGACAGCCGCAGATTGAAGCTCGCCTCCAGGCGATGCCGGATCTCCAGGCTCATCAGCGAATCCATCCCGTAGCTGAGGAACGGCTGCTCCGGATCGATGCGGCCCGCGGGCAGGCGCAGGACGCGCTCCACGTGCTCGACGATGTGCTTCTCGACGGCGGCGCGCCGCTCTTCCGGCGGCGTCCCCACGATGAGCGAGCGGAACCGCGCCTCGCTGGTCTGTCGGCTCTGCGAGTGGGCCTCTTCCTGCCGCACCTGATCGAGGAACGGCGCGAGCGCGAGCCGCGGATAGAAGTCGAAGAGCTGCCGCACCGTCATGCGAATGAGGCCGATCTCCGCGACCGGATGCCGCAGCACGCGGGAGAGGAGCCGGTGCCCCTCGTCCGGCGTGAAGCTCTGGATGCCGCGCAGCGACAGGCGCTGACCGCGGCTCTCCGAGGCGGCCGCGAGCCCCACCTCCGAGAACGGCCCCCATTGAATCGCCGTGCCCGGGAGCCCCATCGCGCGCCGCACGTGCGCGAGCGCGTCCACGAAGGCGTTGGCCGCGGCGTAGTTCGCCTGCCCCGGCGAGCCGATGAGCGACGCGACCGACGAGTACATCACGAAGAATTCGAGCGGATCGTCGAGCGTCTGCACGTGCAGGTTCCACGCGCCGATCGCCTTCGGGAGGACGGGCGGCCAGAAGCCTTGTTCGGTCATCTTGTAGACCGACGCGTCCTCCAGCACGGCCGCGCTGTGCACCACGCCGCGCAGCGGAGGCAGCTCGCGCCGCACCTCGTCGAGCACCCGCGCGAGGTCCTCCGGCATCGACACGTCGGCGCTCCGCACGAGCACCGAGGCCCCTTCTTTCTCCATCTCGACGAGCGCCTGCTTCGCCTCGTCCGAGGGCCCGCGCCGCCCGAGCAGCACGAGGTTCCGCGCGCCCTGCCGCACCATCCAGCGCGCCAGGGAGAGGCCCAGTCCCGTGAGCCCGCCGGTGATGAGGTACGTGCCGTCGCCCTGGAACGTCAGCTCCTCGGAGACGCCGAGCCGGTACCGCGCGAGCCGCGCCACGAGCCTCGCGTCGCCCCGCAGCGCGATCTGATCCTCCGGCGTGTCGGCGACGATCTCGCGGATCACGGACATCAGCTCGAAGGAGCGCACCTCCGGATCCATGTCGATGCGCACCGTGTTGAATTCGGGGTGCTCCGCCGCGAGCACGCGCGCGAATCCCCACACCGCGGCGCCCGAAGGACACACCGCGTATTCCGATCCGCCCGCCGGCTGCGCGCCCCGCGTCACGAGGACGAGGCGCGGCGGATCGCGCAGCGCGCACCGCATCACCGCCTGCACCGCGGACAGCACGGTCACCGCGCCGAGCTGGATGTCCGCGAGGATGCGCTCCGGCCCCGAGGCCGACGCGGGCGTGGCGTCGAGGCTCCAGAAGTGCAGGATCCCGTGGATGCGCGCGCCCTCGTGCCCCGCGACCTCGCGCAGCGTCTCCTCGAACCCTTCGAACGTCGCGGGATCGAGGAGGTAGCGATCCGCGTCGAGCGCGCGGTGCTCGCGGCCGGGCAGGAACTCGATCACGCGGTGACCGTCGCGGCGGAGCGCGTCGGCGACCTCGGCCCCGACGCCGCCGTCGTCGCTGAGGACCAGCCAATCCCCGGGCTCCGCGAGCTCCTGGCGCATCGCGGTCGGCAGCGCGCTCGGCACCCAGTCGGTGGCGTACGCGCACCCCGCGAACACGTCCGGCAGCTCCAGCCGCGCCAGCTTCTTGAGCCAGAGGCGCTCCACCTCGACGAGCGGCCTCCCCTCGTCGTCGACCACGAGCAGATCGAGCGCCGCGAAGTCGCCCCGCGGCACGTCGCCGGCCCACGTGACGTGCACCCACACCTCGCTCGGCATCGCCTCCAGGAGCTGGATCCGATCGATCGCCGCGGGCACCCACGTGTCGTTCCCGTCGTCGTCGAGCAGCGTCGCCGCCGCCTGAAAACACGCGTCCAGCAGCGCGGGATGCACGTTGTATGCGCTGGCCGCCCCGGCGCTCTCCGGCAGCACCACGTGCCCGAGCGCCTCGTCGTCGCCGAGCCAGACCTCCGTGAGCCCGCGGAACGCCGGACCGAAATCGATCTTGCGCGCGGCCATTCGAGCTGCGTGCTCGTCCCCGGTGAGGCGGCGCGGGCAGCGCGCGCGGATGTCCTCCGGCGGCCGGAACGGGGCGTCTTCCCCGAGGGCGGCGCGCGCGGTCACCCACGCGTGGCGCGTCCACTTGGTGCCGGTCGCCTCGTGGCTGGAGACGAGGATCCCGGCCTGCACGCCCTCTTCTCCGATGACGGCGAGCTGCACGCGCCGCGGCTCCCCTTCCGTGAGGTGGAGCACCTGGTCCATCACGAAGTTCTCGAGGATGATGGCCTCTCCCTCGAACATGCTGCCCGCGGCCGCGAGCGCCATCTCCACGTAGCAGGCGCCCGGGAACACGATCGAGCCCTGGACGCGGTGATCCGCGAGGTAGCCGAGGGTCTCGATGTCAATCCACTGGTCCCAGTAATGCGCGTTGGGCCGGTCCGACGCGACGACGAGCTGCCCGATGAGCGGGTGTCCGACGCGCGCCTCGGTGGAGCCGGCGGAGGGCCGGTTGTCGCGATCGGCCCAGTAGCGATCGCGGGTCCACGGGTACGTGGGAGTCGCGACGACGCGGCCGCCCCCGGGGAGCTGGCGCGTCCAGTCGATCGCGAGGCCGCGGACGTGGATCTCTGCGAGCGTGGACAGCATCGCGCGGCGCTCGTCGCCGTTGCGGCGCGTGGACGCGAGCGCGGCGCCCTCTTTGCGCTCCTCGGCGATGTTCTCCTGAATCGAAGGGAGCAAGAGCGGGTGCGGGCTCAGCTCGACGAACAGCGTGGGTCCGTCCTCCAGCGTCCGCGCGACGGCGGCGCCGAACAGCACCGGACGACGGAGGTTTTGCACCCAGTAGTGGGCGTCCATCTCCGGGCCTTCGAGGATCTCCCCGGTGACGGTGGAGCGGAGCGGGATGCGGCCTTTTCGCGGGGCGACGTCGGCGAGCGCGGTCAGGAGATCCGCGGTCAGCTCGTCCATCTGCGGGCTGTGGGACGCGACGTCGACCTTGACGCGGCGGCAGAATACTCCCTGTGCTTCAAGGGTGGTGAGGAGCCGATCGATGGCCGCCGCGTCGCCGGAGATGACGGTGGATCGCGGTCCGTTGCTCACGGCGACGCTCAGGAGGGCCTCTTCGCCGGCGAGGGCGCGCTCGGCTTCTTTTCGCGTCAGCTCGACGAGGGCCATCGCGCCGCGGCCGCTCTGACGGCGCAGGAGCTTGCTGCGGCGGCAGATCACCTTCGCGGCGTCCTCCATCGTGAGGATGCCGGCGAGGTACGCGGCGGCGGCCTCGCCCATGCTGTGGCCGATCACGCACGCCGGCTCGACGCCCCACGCCTGCCACAGCGCGCCGAGCGCCACCTCGATCGCGAAGAGGAGCGGCTGCACCACGTCGATCTCGCCGAGGCGCGACTCGGCTTCACCGGCGTGGATCTCGGTGACGACGGAGAACCCGGACTCGCGCGCGATGGCGGCGTCGCAGAGATCGATGGCGTCGCGGAAAGCGGGCTCCTCGCGGTAGAGCTGCCGCCCCATCCCGAGCCACTGCGACCCCTGCCCCGGCAGCACGAGCACCACGCGGGGCCGGCCGTTCATGGCCTCTCCGAGCGCGACGCCCTCCTCGCGACGTCCCTCGGCCGCGGCCGCGAGCGCCGTGCACAGCTCCGTGGCATTCGCGCCGACGACGCCCAGTCGATGCTTGTGGTGGTCCCGTCGGACAGCGCATGTATACAGGATATCTTCGAAGCGCGCGTCCGGGCCTTCGGACAGCCACGCTCGGAACGCGCGGGCGCTCTGGGCGAGGGCGTCGCGGCTCTTCGCCGACAGCACCAGGACTCCGGGGTTCGCGCCCGAATCACGTTCGGAGGCGGTGGCGTAGAGCGCGCGCCAGTCCACCTTGGCGCCCAGCGCCGACACCTGACCGAGGGAGTCGAGCAGCGTCGTGCGCTCGTCCTCCTCGCGCCGGAGCGACGACAGAACACGGCCTGTCACGCCCGCGCTTCGAAGGTTCGTCTCGACGGAGTGTTTGGTGATCGGGTGCGGGCCGACGTCGATGAAGAGGCGGTGTCCGCGCGCGATCAGCTCGTCCACGGCGCGCGAGAAGAAGGCCGGATCGCCGAAGTTCTTCACCCAGTGCGCGGCGTCGAGCTGCTCGCCCGGGATCTCTTTGCCGGTGACCTCGGAGATGAGCGGGATCCGGCTCTTTCGGGGGCGAATCCCGCGGAGGCGCTCGTGGAGCTCGTCGCGCAGCTCGTCGACGAGGGGGCAGTGGGGCGACACGTTCATCGCCACGCGGCGGCAGAACACGCCTGTTCGAGACACGGTGTCGACGAGGGCCGCGAGGGCGGACGGCTCGCCCGCGAGGACCGTCGCCTCGGCGCTGTCGGCGATCGCTCGGAATACGCGGCCTTCGAAGCCCGCGAGCACCCGCTCGGACTCGTCCCAGGGCAGGCCGACGAGGGCCATCCCGCCGCGGTCGGACAGGCGCGTGATGAGGCTGCCGTACGCGCAGATCACCGTCATCGTGTCGTCGAGATCGAGCGCCCCGCACACGTGCGCGGCCGCGATCTCGCCCGTGGAGTGCCCCACGACCGCCGCCGGCGCGACTCCCATGGATCGCCACCACTCGGAGACGGCGATGTCGATGGAGATGATGGCCGGGAGGCTCACCTCGATGTCGGACAGCCGCGAGTCCGCCGAAGAGCACGTCAGCTCTTCGAGGAGCGACCAGCCCAATTCTCGCCGGATCGCCGCGTCGCACCGCTCCAGGGTGGTCCGGAATACAGGCTCTTCGTGCAGCAGCGTGAGCGCCATTCCGTGCCATTGCGCGCCCTGCCCCGGGAACACGAAGACGGGCCCCTTCGAGAGGTCCAGTCGGGACGCCTCGTCGGACGTCTCCACGGACAGCCACCGATCGAGCGCCTTCCGGAGATCGACCGTCGACCGCGCGACCACGGTGGAGCGATGGGCCTTGTCGTGCGCCTGCCGGTGCGCGCGCGCCGCGAGGCTGCGGAGGGACGTGAGCGCATCCGCCCCGTCGATGGAAGCGCGCAGATCCGCCGCGAATCGCCGCTGTTCTTCGTGCGTGTCACCGGGGAGAGCGACGATCTCGGCGCGGGGACCGGGCCACTCCTCCACGACGACGTGCGCGTTCGTCCCCCCGAGTCCGAAGGAGCTGATTCCGGCCAGCAGGCGCTTGTGCGGCGCGGGCCACGGACGCAGCGTGTCGACGACCGAGAGGTGTAGTGACGGCAAGTCGAGGTGCGGATTCGGAACCGCGAAGTTGCGGCTGGGTGGCAGTTGCCGATGCTGGATCGACAGCGCCATCTTGAGGAGCCCCGCGATGCCGGCCGCTCCCTCCAGGTGACCGATGTTGGTCTTCAAAGATCCTATGAAAAGCGGATTTCCCGCGGGGTGCGCGCTGCCCACGACGGCGCCCAGCGCGCGCGCCTCGATGGGGTCGCCCAGGGGGGTGCCGGTCCCATGCGCCTCCACGTACTGCACGTCTCGCGGGTCGACGCCGGCGCGCTCGTACGCCTTTCGCAACACCGCCTCTTGCGCCTTCGGGTTGGGCGCGGTGAGCCCGTTGCTCGCGCCGTCGTTGTTCACGGCGGAGCCGCGGAGCACGCAGTAGATGGGGTTTCCATCGGCGATCGCCGCGGAGAGGCGCTTCAGCACGAGGACGCCGCCGCCCTCCCCGCGCACGTAGCCGTTCGCGCGCGCGTCGAAGGTGTAACAGGCGCCGTCCTGCGACAAGGCGCCGAAACGGGCCACCCCGAGGGCGCTCTCCGGGAGGAGATCCAGGTTCACGGCGCCGATGATGGCCGTCGTGGACTCCCCGCTTCGGAGGCTCTCCGCCGCGAGGTGCGCGATGACGAGGCCGGAAGAACAAGCCGAATCGATGGAGAAGCTCGGCCCGTTCGCGCCGAGGAGATACGATATCCGATTGGCCAGGATGGAGTGGTGCGTGCCGGTGACCGTGTAAGGACCGATGTTGTTGATCCCGGCCTGTTGCAACACCAGCGCGTAGTCCGACCAGATGGCCCCGATGTAGACCGAGGCGTCCGTCCCCTTGATCGAGCTCGGCGGGATGCCCGCGTCGTCGAGCGCCTCCCACACGAGCTCCAGCAGCAGGCGCTGCTGCGGATCCATCGACGCCGCCTCGCGCGGAGAGATGCCGAAGAACAGCGGATCGAAGCCGTCCACGCGATCGAGGAAGGCGCCTCGCTTGACCTTCGCGCGCTCTTCGGCGCCGACCGCGGAGTCGCGGAGCACGCGCTCGTCCCACCGGCCGTCGGGCACGTGATCCACGGCGCTCCGGCCTTCGCGCAGCAGATCCCAGAAGGCCGCGGGCGTGTTCGAGCCGGGGAGGCGGCACGAGAGGCCGCACACCGCGATCGGCTCCACCGCGTCCGAAGCGCGCCGCGCCGGGGCGGTGCGGCGTTGTCGCGACTTTTCGGTGGCCGCTGGAGAGGCCGTCAGGAACGCGGCGAGCGCATCGATGGATGGGTATTCCCACACCAGCGTCGCGGACAGCGATCGGCCGAGGTGCGCCCCCAGATCCGCGATCATCTTCGCGGCGCCGAGCGAGTCGAGGCCGTAGCGGCTGAAGCGCTCGCTCGGATCGACCGCGCCCGGCGCAAGATCGCGGGCTTTCGTGAGGTGGTCAGTCAACCAGCGGGCGACTTGTTCTGCGGACGGCGACGAATCGGTGTTACTGCCTGGCATCGAGAGATCCCGAGCTCCTCAGCCGCGCACCGTCTCGAAATGGGGCCGGCGGGGAGCGCGACTCAACTTCCAAGGAGAGGTGCGCCTGCAACAGCCAGGGATGCGGCGCGCTTTATTCGTCGGGATTCATCGTCACGGCACTGCGGACAAACGACCCGCGCGAGCGATATCAAACGCTCCGCGGGGCCGCAAGAGCGAGGTGCCCTGCGGGGCGCGTCGTGCACGTGCGGAGCGATACGACGTGGAATCCGCTCGCGTCCGATGCTGACCGCCGGCGTCAGATTCCGGAGCCACCTTCGAAGGTGTCGCTGCGCGCCTGCGCCTGCGTCACACGACTGCCCGGTGGCACGCTGCGCGTGAGCCACACGTTGCCGCCGATCGACGAGCCACGGCCGATCGTGACGCGGCCGAGGATGGTCGCGCCCGCGTACACGACGACATCGTCCTCCACGATCGGATGGCGCGCGATGCCCTTGATGGGGTTGCCGTCCGCGTCGAGCGGGAAGCTCTTCGCGCCCAGCGTGACGCCCTGGTAGAGCCGCACGCGCTCGCCGATGCGCGCCGTCTCGCCGATGACGACGCCGGTGCCGTGATCGATGAAGAAGCTCGGCCCGATGTCGGCGCCCGGGTGGATGTCCACGCCGGTGTCCGCGTGCGAGATCTCCGCGATCATCCGCGGGATGAGCGGCACGCCCATCTTGTAGAGCGGGTGCGCGAGCCGGTGATGCGTGATCGCGGTGATGCCCGGGTAACAGAAGACCGTCTCGTCGGTGCTCGTGGCCGCGGGATCGCCGTCGTACGCGGCGCGCACGTCGGACTCGAGGAGCGAGCGCACGTCGGGCAGACCGGCCGCGAATTTGCGCGTGACCTCGGCCGCGCGGGCCACCTGGCGCTCGCGATCGCAGCCGCCCGCTTCGAAGAGGAGGCCGCGGAGGATCTGCTCCTGCAGGAGCACGAGCGTGCGATCCAGCGTGTGGCCGACGAAGAAATCGACGCCGTCCTCGGAGAGATCGGACGGGCCGAAATGCGCGGGGAACAGCGCGGCGCGGAGGCCGCTCACCGCCCGCACGAGCGAGTCGCGCGACGGGAGCGGCGTCTTGCCGCAGGGGCGCGCGCCGTGCGCGTCCGCCGCGTGCCGGAGCTGGCGGAGCCCGAGCACCACCGCGCGGAGGCCGAACGCGTCGGTGGTGGGCGTGCTCTCGGCCGCGAAATCGACGTCGTGGCTCACGTCGCGATGCCTTTTTCGTCGAACAGGCCTTCGAAGAGGACCGTCGAGAGGTAGCGCTCGCCCGAGTCCGGCAGCACGACGACGATCGTCTTGCCCTCGTTTTCAGGGCGCTTCGCGATGCGCGTCGCGGCCGCCACCGCGGCGCCGCACGAGATGCCGGCGAGGATGCCCTCCTCGCGCGCGAGCCGCCGCGCGTAGGCGATCGCCTCGTCGTTCGTGACCTGCTCCACGGCGTCGATGAGCGAGAGGTCGAGCACGTCCGGCACGAAGCCCGCGCCGATGCCCTGGATCTTGTGCGGCCCCGGCTTGAGCGCCTCGCCCGCGCGCCTCTGCGTGATGACGGGGCTGTGCGTCGGCTCCACCGCGACGGAGGTGATCGCCTTGCCGCGCGTCTGCTTGAAATACCGAGAAACGCCGGTGATCGTGCCGCCGGTGCCGACGCCCGCGACGAAGATGTCGACCTGCCCGTTCGTGTCGTTCCAGATCTCGGGGCCGGTCGTGGCCTCGTGGATCGCGGGGTTCGCGGGGTTCTTGAACTGCTGCAGCAGCACGTAGCGCTCGGGGTCCGACGCGACGATCTCTTCGGCCTTCGCGATCGCGCCGTTCATGCCCTTGGCGCCCTCGGTGAGCGCGAGCTTGGCGCCCAGCGCGACGAGGAGCTTGCGGCGCTCGATGCTCATCGTCTCCGGCATCGTGAGCGTGAGCGAGTACCCGCGCGCGGCCGCGACGAAGGCGAGCGCGATGCCGGTGTTGCCGCTCGTGGGCTCGACGATCTCCTTGCCGGGGCCGAGCACGCCGCGCTTCTCGGCGTCCCACACCATCGCGGCGCCGAGGCGGCACTTCACCGAGTACGCGGGGTTCCGCCCCTCGATCTTGCCGAGGACGAGGGCCCGCGCGCCGTCGGTGACGCGGTTCAGCCGAACGAGCGGGGTGCGGCCGATCGACTCGGCGTTGTCCTTGAACCACTGAGCTTGGGCGATCGACATGACGTGAGAAACCTCCTGGGCCGGCCCGTACCGGCGTCCGCTATGTTAGCGAAGCGCGTCCGTTATGGTAGATGAAGTTTTGAGGCTGCGGCGGATCAGATAGTCTGCGCGGCCGATGATGCTCGTTCGAAATCGGAGCGCTCTCGCGCTCGTCGCTTCCTTCGCCGCGTGCCTCTCCGCGTGCGGCTCCACCTCCCCCGATGCGCAGTCCCCGGCGCCCACCGCGACCGCTGCTGCGACCGCAGCGCCCACGGCGGAGCCGAGCGCGACGCCCACCGCGACCGCTGCCGCGACCACGGCTCCCACCGCCGATGCGACCGCGAACGCGGCGCCCGCGAAGAAGGGCGTGCCGATCGAGACATCGGCCCCGCCCGGCGCGCAGCCGCTCACCGAAGACGAGTCGAAAGAGCTGACGGGCAAGTGCAAGAAGCTCACGGACGCGGTCGCCGCGGCCGCGAAGAAGAGCAGCGGAAAGAAGCGCCCCGTCGACATCGTGCAGGAGGTGCTCGCGCACCCGCCGAAGCTCCCCGGCGTCGATCTGCCGCGCTGCGGATCGTTGATGGAGCGCGAGATGATCGACTACCTCGCGCGCACCCGCGAGAACGAGGCGAAGCTGAATTTGAAGCGCATCCTCGTGAGCCTGAGCACCGGCATGGAGGCCTCCCCGCCGAAGTGGTGCGCGTCCGCGGGCCCGACGCCGCCGGATCTCGCGACGGTGAAGGACATCCCGTACCAGTCGACGCTGACCGACTGGCAGGCGCCGGGCTGGAAATGCGCGGTGTTCGATCTCTCCGGCGCGCCGCAGGTGTTCCAGTACGAGCTGCGCACGGACGCGAAGGCGCAGTCGTTCGAGGTAATCGCGCGCGGCTACCCGGTGCGCGGCGCCGCGGCGACGGAGATCTACGTCGAGGGCAAGGTCGTGGGCGGCAAGATCGATCCGTCGGCCCCGGTGCTCCGAAGGCAGTAGATGGCGGCGATCACGCAGCGTTCGGCGAGGCGCGCGCTCGCGGGGTGGACCGCGATCGTGATCGCGTTCCTCTACCTGCCGATCGTCATCCTCATCGCGTACTCGTTCAACGCGAACAAGATGGCCCTCGTGTGGGACGGCTTCACGCTGCGCTGGTACCGCGAGCTCTTCGAGGAGGCGCGCGCGCACTTCGCGGACGAGCGCCGCAGCGCGCTCATCGCGTCGTTGTGGAACAGCGTCATGATCGCGGCCGGGACGACGGGCCTCTCGGTGTCGCTGGGGACCGCGACCGCGTGGCTGCTGCACCGCTACAAAGTGCCGATGATGCACACGGTGCGCGCGGCGGCGTACGTGCCGATGATCCTGCCCGAGATCCTGCTCGGCATCGGCCTGCTCGTGCTGTTCAAGACGCTGCACGTCGAGCTCGGTTTCCTCACGATCATCCTCGCGCACACGACGTTCTGCTTCCCGTTCGTGATGGTGACGGTGCAGGCGCGGCTCGCGGGCCTGGATCCGTCGCTCGAAGAGGCCGCGCTCGATCTCGGGGCGACGCCTGCGCGCGCGTTCCGGCTCGTGATCCTGCCCTATCTCCTGCCCGCGATCATCGCGGGCGGTCTGCTCTCGTTCACGCTCAGCTTCGATGAGCTGGTGGTCACGTACTTCACGCGCGGCCCCACGTCGGAGACGCTCCCGGTGAAGGTGTACGGCATGGCGCGCGTCGGCCTGAGCCCCGAGCTGAATACGATCTCCACCGTCCTCGTGGTGCTCACCGCGATGATCGTCGTCGCCGCCGAGGCGCTGAAAAAGGCATACAAGGACTCATCGGTTGGGTGAGAATGCGCGGCATGGTCCTGCGCCGCTCGTTCCTCGTCGCGCTCTGCGCGTCCGCGCTCGCAGTCCTCGGCTGCTCCGACAAAAAGGGATCCGAAGCGTCCGGCGCCGCGGGCCCGGTCAGCAAGGATCTGAACCTCTTCGGCTGGTCGGAATACGTGCCCGACTCGGTGCTGGAGGGCTTCAAGAAAGAGACCGGGATCACGGTCCACTACGAGACGTTCGCGTCGAACGAGGAGATGCTGTCGAAGCTCCTCGCGGGCGGCACGACGTACGATCTCATCCAGCCGAGCGAGTACGCCGTCGAGGCGCTGACGAAGCAGAACAAGCTCGCCGAGCTCAACCCCGCGAACATCCCCAACCTCAAGAACATCGCGGCCGACATGCGCGGCCTGCCGCACGATCCGGATTTCAAGCGCTGCGTCCCGTACATGGCGGGCTCGGTCGGCATCGTCGTCAACACCGACAAGATCAAGGATCCGATCGCGGGCTACAAGGACGTGTTCCAGGCCAAATACAAGGGCCGCATCGTCGTCGTGAACGACGCCCGCGAGATGGTGACGTGGGCGCTGTCGACGCTCGGCATCGGCCCGAACGCGGTGGACGCGGCGTCGCTCGACAAGGCGAAGCCGATCCTCGCGGAGTGGACGAAGCTCGTGAAGGTCTTCGACTCCGACAGCCCGAAGACGGCGTTCCTCAACGGCGACGTCGACATCGGCGTCGTGTGGAGCGGCGAGGCCGCGCTGCTCTACCAGCAGGACAAGAAGTACGCGTACGTCCTGCCGGCGGAGGGCGGCCACTTCTGGGTCGATCACCTGTGCATCCCGGCCGGCGCGAAGAACAAGACCGGCGCGGAGATGTTCATCAACTACGTCCTGCGGCCGGAGGTCTCGCAGCAGATCTCCGAGAAATTCCCGTACACGAACCCCAACGCGGAGGCCCGCAAGCTCCTCACCGAGGCGCAGCGATCGAACCCCGCGAGCTACCCGCCCAAGTGGTTCGGCTCGCCGGACGGCGTGATCAAGGGCATGGACGTGACGAAGCGGGGCGAGACGTACCGCGACATCGGCAAGCTCGCGACCGACATCGACAAGCTCGTGACCGACGTGAAGGCGCAGAACTGAGGCTCCTCCGTTGAGCGAAAGGGACGCGCGCAAGAGGCCCCTCGGGGCGTTCGGAGGCCTGCTCGCGGCGCCGATGATCGTCTGGCTCATCGCGCTCGTGGTGCTGCCGAACCTCATCCTCGTCGGCTACTCGTTCTGCGATCGCGACGACCTCGGCCAGGTGGTGCCGCGCTTCTCGCTCGAAGCGTTCGGGCGCATCGCGGATCCCACATATCTCCGCATCTTGCTGCACTCGCTCTACCTCTCCGGCGTCGCGACGGTCCTCTGCCTCCTCATCGGCTATCCGGTCGGCTACTTCCTCGGCCGCGCGTCGGAGAGGTGGCGCAACAAGCTGCTCATCGTCGTGATGATCCCGTTCTGGACGAGCTTCCTCGTCCGCACGTACGCGTGGATGATCCTCCTGCGCTCCGAGGGCGTGATCAACGCGCTGCTGCAGTACACGCGCCTCGTCTCGTCGCCGGTGGAGATGCTGTACACGGAGGGCGCGGTGCTGATCGGCCTCGTGTACGCGTACCTCCCGTTCACGATCCTGCCCATCTACGCGAGCGCGGAGAAGCTCGACGGCGCGCTCGTGGAGGCCGCGTACGATCTCGGCGCGAGGCCGTGGCGCGCGTTCGTGCACGTCATCCTCCCGCTGACGCGGCCGGGCATCATCGCGGGCGCGCTCTTCGTGTTCATCCCGTCGATCGGCATGTTCGCGATCACGGATCTCATGGGCGGCGGGCGCGTGCCGCTGATCGGCAACGTGATCCAGAACCAGTTCGGACAGGGGCGAAACTGGCCCTTCGGCGCGGCGCTCGGAACGGCGCTGCTCGTGATCTTCCTCGGGCTGCTCGCGTGGGCGCTCCGAGCGGACGGTGAGGAGGCGCTGCACCGATGACGATGCCCCCGATGGTGACGCGGACGTGGAGCGCGCCTCCGGTCGTCGCGAAGACGGACCACATGATCGAGCTGCGCGGCGTCGTGAAGCGCTACGGCTCGGTCGAGGCGGTGCGCGGCGTCACGCTGAAGATCAAGCACGGCCAGATCCTCACGCTCCTCGGCCCCTCCGGCAGCGGCAAGACGACGCTGCTGCGCATGATCGCGGGCTTCGAGACGCCGGACGAAGGCTCCGTGTGGCTCGACGGAAAGGACGTCACCGCGGCGCCTCCGTACGAGCGCGACGTGCGCCTCGTGTTCCAGAGCTACGCGCTGTTCCCTCACCTCACGGTCGCGGAGAACGTCGCGTTCGGCCTCAAAATGCAGGGGCTCTCGCGATCCGAGATGGAGTTCCGCGCGAAGGAGGCGATCGCCCTCGTGCAGATCGACGGCCTCGAAAAGAGGCGCCCGAGCGAGCTGTCGGGCGGTCAGCGCCAGCGCGTGGCCCTCGCCCGATCGCTCGTGTGCCGGCCGAAGGTGCTGCTGCTCGACGAGCCGCTCTCCGCGCTCGACGCGAAGCTCCGCGAGGCGATGCAGATCGAGCTGAAGCGCCTTCAGCAGACGGTCGGGATCACCTTCGTGTTCGTCACACACGATCAGGAGTCGGCGCTCGTTTTGTCGGATCGGATCGCGGTCGTGAACGAGGGCCACGTCGAGCAGGAGGGCTCCGTCTCCGACATCTACCATCGGCCGCGCACGGCCTTCGTCGCGAGCTTCATCGGCGAGGCGAACCTCCTCCCCGCGAAGGTGCTCTCGCGCTCGCACGGCATCCTGCGCCTCTCGGTGGCGAAGGGGATCGAGCTGCTCGCGAACGATCCGCCGACGGCCGATCTCGGCTCGGAGGTGACGATCGCGATCCGGCCGGAGAAGATCAACGTGGAGCGCGACGAGTTCGAGATGGACGGGACGTTCCTCGCGACGGTGGGCGAGGAGGTGTTCCGCGGCCCGCTCGCGCAGCTCCACCTGGAGACGAGCGCGGGCCTGTCGCTCACCGTGTCGGTGCCGACGCGGACCGCGGATCGTGATTCGCCCGGCCGGGGCGATCGCGTGAGGTGGTGGGTGCACCGCGACGACGTCGTCGTGCTGCGGTGATGGCGCGGGGGGAACGAAGCGGCGGCGTCAGTCCCAGATTTCGAGCAGCTCGATCTCGAAGACGAGCGTCGCGTTCGGCGGGATGAGGCCGGGCACGCCCTTCTCGCCGTAGCCGAGGTGGCCGGGCACGGTGAGCTGTCGGACCTCGCCGTCCTGCATGCCGAGCAGGCCTTGATCCCAGCCCTTGATGACCATGCCGTCACCGAGCTTGAACGTGAAGAAGTCGCGGCCGGGCTTGCGGGTCGTGTCGAACACGGTCCCGTCGGTCAGCTTGCCGGTGTAGTGGACCAGGAGAGTGTGCCCGTTCGCGGCCTTGGTGCCCTCCGGATCGCTGGGCTCACGGAGGACTTCGATCTTCAGCTCGTCACCGATGCTCATGATGCTCGGTTTTTCTCCGCGGGGCCCGCAGGCGTCAACCGAGATCGTCACCGATACGGAGTCGGCGCGTGCGGGATGGCGCAGTGTTCTCCGTCGCAGCCGGGGTGCTCCAGCCACTGGGCGATCCACCTTCGCTTCTTCGACAGGGTGGCGAAGAACTTCACTGCCACCTTGGCGAAGCTCTCGCCGACGAGCCGATGCGACCACTCGCGGTAATCATCGAGCGCCCACAGACACACGATGAACGCGGCCGGTCCGACCCACACCTCCCCTCGATCGGACACCACGACCAGCTCGTCGCCGAGCCAGGGGATGAAGCGGCCGTAGCGCTCGCGGGCCTCCGCGGAGCGGCAGCCGAGGAATTCGAGGGGCACGAGCGCGTCCTGCGAGAGCATCCAGTCGCGGCACCGGACGCACAGCGCGCACCGCTCGTCGTAAAGGACGATCAGGCGGGAAATCATGACCACTCCTGGGTTGGACGGGACAGGACAGCGGACAGCGAGACTGGCACTCTGCGAGGCGTGGAGTCGGGAGCGATCCCCCGACTCCACGGGCCCGCGGGGCGATATTTCAGCATCAGGCGGGGACGCTCAGCGACTCACGGATGCGCTCGTCGCGGAGAGACTGACCGACGGACTGGCCCTTGCTCGGCGGCAGCATCATCTGCGGCGGCACCGGGGGCGGGAGCTGGTTCAGCTTCGCGCGGCGGCGGATGCGGTGGAACACGTACAGGTTCGCGAAGTGCATCGCGCCGAGCGACAGCAGCAGGAGGCCCAGCTTCTGCGCGAGCGCCTCGATCGCGCCGGCCATCGTCTGCGTCTGCCCCATCTTCAGGATCAGCGACGCGTACCCGAGGTTCAGCAGATAAAAGCCCACCACGAGGAGCCGATTGACGGCCTCGGCCATCTTCGGGGTGTCCGGGAACACCTCTTCGAGGAACACCGCGCCGTTCTTGAACAGCGTGCGGGCGATCCACACCGTGAGCCCGATCGCGATGATCGCGTACGTGGCGTAGACAGGGATGAGGAGGGCGCTCTGCGCGGTCGCCTCCGCGGCGGTCGGCGTCGAAGAGAGGAAGTCCATGGCGTAGCCTTCAGCGGGGTTCATCGTGTTGCCTCCGGGAGAGCGTCATTGCACGGCCGGGGCCAGCGCCCGCTACCGCGAATTCGCCTGGATTCGCAGCCGATCGGAGGTGCGCTGTCCGCTCTCTGGGCGGCCGGTGTGAAGCGCGTGGACAGCTCCCCGCGCGCGGAGCGAGGGCGTAGGCGACTTGCCTCGGGCGCCGGGGCGAGTGTACGGTGCGCCGTGACCGCTTATCGCGGGAGCGCCCCCGCCTGCCCCACCTGCCACGAGCCGCTCCAGCCTTTTCCGATCGACGAGCTGTCCGCGCTCGTGGACCTGTGCGGCAAATGCGGCGGCGTCTGGATTGATTGGGAGGACGGCGATTTCACCGAGCTCGCGCGCGAGGTGCCGCCCACCCCGGTGCGCGAGATGCCGCGATCCGGGCCGGGGAGCTGCCCGCGGTGCAATCGGCCCCTCGTCGTGGAGGTGTTCCAGGACACCGCGGAGGTCCTCCGCTGCGGCGAGTGCTCGGGCGCGTTCCTGCCTTATGCCAGCATCGGCAAGATCGCCGCGGGCACGCCGGCCGAGAGCCGGAATCCTGCGGACAGCCCCTCTCCGGAGGATTCGGCCCCTGCCGAAGACTCGGCCCCTCCCGAGGGCGAATCCACCCCAGCCAGCACGGGAGTCTGGGCGCGCGTCGTCCGGGCGTTCCGCGGGGCGCGCTGAAGGACGGGCCGCATGGAGACCATCCGCCCAGGGAGCGTCGTCGCGGGCAAATACGAGCTCGAGGCGCAGCTCGGCAAGGGCGGCATGGGGGATGTCTGGCGCGCGCGGCACATCGATCTCGGCTCGGCCGTCGCCCTCAAGATCATGCGCTCTCCCTTCGAGGGAACCCTGGAGTCGCGGCGGCGCTTCGCCCGAGAGGCCCGCATCGTCGCGAAGCTCCGGAGCGATCACATCGTGCGCGTCTTCGATCACGGCGAGGAGGACGGCGTCCTCTTCATCGCGATGGAGCTGCTCGAAGGCGAAGATCTCCGCGCGCGGCTGCGGCGCGTGGAGCGGATCTCGGTCGCCTCCGCCGTGAAGATCTGCGCCGCGGTCGGGCGGGCGCTGCGCGTCGCGCACGTGGCCGGCCTCGTGCACCGGGACCTGAAGCCCGCGAACATCTTCCTCGTTCGGCAGGAGGACGGGGAGACGGCCAAGGTCCTCGATTTCGGCGTCGCGAAGGTCTCCGGCGGCACCGCATACACCGTGTCCGGTCAGCTCCTCGGGACCGTCGTCTACATGAGCCCGGAGCACCTGCGGGACGCGAGCAGCGTCGATCACCGCGCGGATCTGTGGTCGCTGGCCGTGGTGCTGTACATGGCCCTGACTGGACAGCTCCCCTTCCCCGGATCGATCCCGGACGTGTACCTCGCGCTGACGAGCGGCGACTTGCCTGTTCCGGAGCCCGTGGGCGCGGTCGTCCCGGGGCTGCCGGAGGCGCTGGACGGCTTCTTTCAGCGGGCGTTCGCGCCGAGCATCGAGCGGCGGTTCCAGACCGCTTCGGAGCTCGTGGAGGCCTTCTGTCGCGCGGCCGGAGAAGAGGCGCCTGCCGAGGAGGCGACTCTGCCTCTCGCGCCCGGCGAGGTCGGGGCCATTCACACGAAGATGGGCGTGCTGGAGGTGGACTCGCAGTCCAGCACCGACCCCGGCGCCGACGACGTGGAGCCGCCCACGCGCCGCGCGAAGACGACCGAAGCGATGCTCGTGCCCACCGACGTCCCGCCGGAGCCTTCGTCGCGCGAGCACGTGCGGGAGTCGCTCGGCAAGGATCGGTATCTGCCCCTCGGCGAGCTGGCCCGCGGCGGGATGGGTCGAGTCGAGGTGGTGCTCGATCGCGCGCTCGGCCGGTCCGTCGCGCGGAAGACCGTGCTGGATCCGGCCCACATCGACTTTCTCCTGAGCGAGGCGCAGATCGGCGCGCAGCTCGAGCACCCGTCGATCGTCCCTGTATACGATGTCGGCCTCGACGATCAGGGCGCCCACTACACGATGCGCGTCGTCCGCGGGCAGACGCTGCGGGACGCGCTCGCGAGCCGCCGCGCGCGGAAGGCCGACGCGATGAGCCTCGCGCAGCTCCTCGGCGTCGTGCGGCAGGTGTGCCTCGCGGTCGACTTCGCGCACAGCCGCGGCGTGATCCACCGGGATTTGAAGCCCGACAACGTCATCATCGGCGTGTTCGGCGAGGTGTACGTCCTCGACTGGGGCGCGGCGCTCGTGTCGACGACGAGCGATCTCCACCGCGTGTGCGCGCTGCCGACGCCGGAGCTCGCGGGCACGCTCGGGTACATGGCGCCGGAGCAGATCGTCAAAGGCGGCGAGCTCGACGCGCGGTCCGACGTGTTCGCGCTCGGCGTCGTGTTGCAGGAGGTGCTGGAGAGCGAGCCGGCGCCGAGCGCGGCCTCCGCGGAGGGCGCCTTCGACGACCTGCTCGCGGCCTGTCGTTCGAAGACGCGCGCGGCCCGGCCCGAGAGCGCGCGTCTCCTCGCGGACGCCATCGATGCCTATCTCGACGGGGAGCGGCAGCGCGCCGAGCGGCGACGGGACGCCGACATGTTCGCGGAGGAGGGCGCAACGGCGCTCGCGATGGTGGACACGCTGGAGCAGGACGCGCAGCGGCTCGAAGCGCAGGCCCGCGGGCTCCTCGCCGAGACGCGGCCGTGGGATCCGATCCACCGCAAACAGCCGGCCTGGGAGCGCGCGGAGCAGGCCGCCGCCTCCCGCGCTGCAGCCGCCGCGGCGCGCGCAAAAGCCGAGACCGCGTTCGCGAGGGCGCTCGCGCGGCTGCCGGATCACGCCGCGTCCCGCCGGGGCCTCGCGGCCCTGTATTACAAGCAGTTCGAGGCCGCCGAAGAGAGAGGCGACGTCGAGAAGACGACCCAGTACCTGGAGCTCGCGCGGGCGTACGACGACGGCGCGCTCGCCCTTCAGCTGCGCGGCGAGGGCACGCTCGACATCACGACGACGCCGGGCCGGGCCATCCTGTCGATCGCGCGGTACGAGCAGCGGGGCCTCCTCCTTCGCTCGGAGAAATGGCTGGAGCTCGCGCTCTCCCCGGTCCAGAAGCTCACGCTCCCGTCCGGCTCGTACCTCTTGACAGCGCGGTACAAAGGCAAGGTCGTGCGGTATCCGCTGGTGATCGAGCGGGCGCGGCATCACGTCCTGCGCATCGACGTCGGCCGGGCGGAGACGCTCCCGGACGGGATGGTGCTCGTCGCCGGCGGGCCGTTTCTGGCGCTCCCCGCGCGCGACACCCGCCTCACCCGCGCGCACCTGCCGGACTTCGCGATCCAGCGCTTCCCGGTCACGTTTTCGGAATACGCAGAGTTTCTCTCCTCGATGCCGGACGCCGCGGAGCGCGCGAAGCGGACGCCTCGGGCGGACGGACAGCCGATCCTGACGGACGCGCCGGGCGGGCTCCTGAAGGTGCGCCCCGGGTTCCTCGTAGGCGACGGCGCGAAGCGTATTCCGGAGGCCGATGTGGGGCGCCTCCCCGTGATGGGCGTGAGCTGGTACGACGCCGTGGCCTACGCCGCGTGGCGCGCGAAGGTGACGGGCCTCGACCTGCGTTTGCCGACGGATCTGGAGTGGGAGAAGGCCGCGCGCGGCGCCGACGGACGCGCGTTCCCGATGGGGCCGCAGATGGATCCGTCGTTCGCGAAGCTGCGCGAGTCCCGCCCGGAGGCCCCGCAGCCCGAGCCGGTCGGCGCCTTCCTCACCGACGAGTCGCCCCACGGCGTGCGCGATCTGGCGGGCGGCGTCAGCGACTGGACCTGCACGGCGACGGACGACACCCCACTTCCGGATCTCTCGGCCGAAGGGACGCCCGCGGGCGATCACCGACAGGCCTTCTTCCGCGGCGGACACTGGGGCTCCTCGACCTTGACCACGATGCGTTATCCCGGCTCCCTGTCCACGCGCGCGAGCGGGACCGGCCTGCGCCTCGTGCTGCGGCTCCCCTCGGACGGCGGGTCGGACCTGGTGTCGTATCCCATCGAGTGACCTTCTTCGGGCGCCGGCGCTCGGCCGGCGGCGTCCCCTGTTCGTGCGACGGGCGTTTTTTCGAGCACATGTCTCGGGCGGATCCGGTTAGCGTGCTCGCCCCATGAAGACAGGCTCTCTCTGCGCACGGCTGGGGCTCGCCGCCCTGACGATGCTGCTCTGTTCGTGTCGCGTCTCCCCGACTGGCAAGCTCCTCGGCGTGTCGGTCGGCTCCCAGCCCTGGCGCGTCCTGGAAACCAAGCACTTCACGCTCAAGATCGAGGCGATCGAGGCGGAGGCGCAGGCCGTCGCCGTCGAGCTGGAGGCCCAGTATCGCCTGCTCTCCGATCTGGCCTTCCCGATGGACAAGGACCCGGATCTCCACACGGACGTCATCGTCTTTCGCACGGAAGAAGACTACCGGCGCGTGGGGCCCAAAGGCTCGGACGGGTACTTCACGGGCGCGTTCGGCACCGCGCGGCTCGGGATGCCCGCGTTCATCACGTACGGCGGGATCTCGCCCTCGTCGCGGCGCATCCTCCTGCACGAGCTCACGCACCGGTTCGTGCACTACGCCTTTCCGCAACTGCCAGTCTGGCTCAACGAGGGTCTGGCCTCGTACTACCAGACCGCCGTGGTGAAGGACGGCAAGGCGGAGCTCGGGCGCGGGGTCTTCCACCTCGCCTGGGGCGACGACTGGAAGCACGGAGTCCCGCTGTCGGAGCTGCCCGCGGTGAGCGACCTCTTCACCATGGACGCGAAGACGTTCTACGCCGCCCGCGCCGTGCCGGACGAGGCGAAGGGCACCGACGTCGAGACGAAGGCGCAGCACCGGCAAGAGGCCAATTACGCGAGCTCGTGGGCGACGGTCCACGCGATGCTGAACCTCTCGCCGGGCGCCTCGGACCGCCTCCACACCTGGCTCGAACGGATGGCCGCGGGCGACTCCGCACAGGGCGCATTCTCGAAAGCGTTCGCGGGCGTCAAGCTCGCCGACCTGGACGTGCTCCGGCAGTCGGCGGCGCAGAGCTGGGCCAACGGGGACGTGACGTTGCTCAAGACGGACTACGAGATCCAGCGCGACGTCGCGCCTCCTTCGCGGGAGATGAGCGAGGCGGAGGTCGACGTCTTCTGGGGAGACGTGATGTTCGAGGGCGGCCGGGAGGAGGACTATCCCGAGATGAAACGGCGCGCGACCGCGGCGATCGCGGCGGATCCCTCCATGGTGGAGGGCTACTTGCTCGCGGCCAATTACCATCACCTCAAGTTCGACGACCACGCCGTCCTCGAAGACCTGCGCTCGGCGACGCGCGTCGCGCCCGACTCCGAGGACGCGGCCACGGCGCTGTTCTCGGAGGTCACCTATTCACCGGACCCCGAGACGCGCAGAGAGGCGGACGCGCTGCTCAAGAAGTGGCTCCCGCGCGCCGCCTCCGCGCGGATGCTCAACAACATGGCGTGGTATCTGGTGACGCACAATCGCGCGGCCGAGGCCATCCTGCCCGCGAAGAAGAGCGCGAAGGCGGACCCATCCTGCCACGAGTGCTTCGACACGGGGGCGCTCGCCTACTTCCGCACGGGGGAGATCCAGACCGCCGTGGAGCTCGAAGAATTCGCGGCGAACCTGGGCGGAGAGCGCCGGGTCGGCAAGGTCTACATGGAGCGACTGGACCTCTTCCGCGCGGCCAACAACGCGCTCATCGAGTGGAAGAAACAGCCCGCAGCGGGGCCCGACGCGGAGCTTCCGAAGGACGTCGTGCGCACGTTCGCGGCCGCACAGAAGGCCGGATTCGACGTGTGCAGGCACATCGCGAAGGAGTCGTCGAGGTCGGGAGTCGTGGTCGTCCGCGCGACGATCGGCAAGGACGGCAAGGTGACGGACGGAGAGGCGCTCGCTCCCGAGGAGTGGGACGGCCTGGAGAGCAAGCCCACGGATCGCCCGGTGACGGACGTGGGCGTGACGTCCTGTGTGCTGGAGCAGCTCCAGTCGACCCGCTTCCCGGAGAACGCCGCTCCGACGAAGTTCACGTATGCGTATACAATCGATCTGAACAAGCGCCGCTAGGGCGTCGTCGTCGCGGGATCACTCCCACTTCACGGTCACCGGGGACACCTTGCCGCTCGGGTCGATGCGGAGGGCGTGGACGCCGGCCACCGTGTTCATGAGGAGGATCGCGAAGCCGTCGCGCGAGAAGAGGCGGAGATCGAAGAGCGTGGAGAGCTTGCCGACCATGCCGTCCTTGATCATGTCGTCGAACACGACCTGATCTTCCGCGCGGTCGATCTGATCGGCCTTCGCGAGGCGCATGCGGACGCCGCCGCGCTCGCCCGCGGCCCACACGACGAGCAGCTTGCCGTCCAGATCCACCGCGTCGATGTGGCCTTCCTTCGGGCCGAAGTCGTAGCGGCCCTTCAGCCACTTCTCCATCGAGGCGACGTCGCCGCGGCAGCCCGCGGAGGTGCAGTGCGTCTGCGAGACCGTGGTCTTCCAGGCGCTGCCCTCGCCCGCGGCCTCCAGGCGCGTCACCACCGCCTCCGTGCCGTGGCAGGACAGAATACCCCCTGTGATGTCCGGAGTGATCGGGGATGTCCACTTGCCGCCGATGAGGAAGCTCATGAAGTCGTTTCGATAGCCCTTCACGCGGACGACCATCGCCTCTTTGCTGCGGCAACCCTGGATGTGCGGCGGCTCGTCCTGCGATCCATCGATGAGGCCCGGCTCCGGCAAGAAGCCGACCGCGCCCATGTCCTTGAAGGGCTCTCCGTGCATGTCGAGCGTCGCGGCGAAGAGCTTCCGCTCCTCCTGCTTCGTGACGCCGCGCAGAATCAGGGCGTTCCAGAGGAGCTGCGACGAGTAGTAGAGATTGCCCAGATCGAAGTCGACCTCGATCTTCACGCGCGGGACGGTGCCGGACGCCGTGCGGCGCGTGATCAGCAAATCGGGGTCTCGCTGGTTGTAACCGAGCACCGCGGAGGACCCGTCGGCCTTCGCATACCCGCCGTAGCTGTACATCGCGTCGACCTTCTCGCCCGTGTCCGCGCGGAAGATGCCGGCCGTCCCGCGCTCGCCCGCGAACACGAGAGGGGCCGAGTCGTCATCGGCCGTCCCGAAGAGGCGGAGTCCGTGGCCCGCGGCGATCGATTTCGGCAGCGTCTTGCAATGCACCGTGGGAGTCCCCGCGTCGAAGGTGCAGAGAAAAGGTGCCTTGTCGACGCCCTTCTCCTCGACGAGGAGCCGCATCGCGCCCGCCGGGTGCGCGTCGGTGAAGGCGCCCTTCAATACGAAGGACGCGCGCGACAGAGGCTCCACCGTGGAAAGGAACGTTGCGGAGAGCGGGTGTTGCGGGGCGGGCGATTTGGGGACCGGAGCGCCGGAGATCGTCTCGATCTTGGCCTGTTTCGCCTGCTCGAAGACGTCGTCGACGGCGTCGCTCAGGTCGACAGACAGGGAGTTGCCCTCGTTCAGGGCCTTCGCGAGCGTCTCGGCGGCGGACGCGAGATCCTTCTTGCCGTTCTCGGCCATGCCCGCGTTCTTCAGCGTCTCATTGACGGCGTGGCCGGGGCCCGCGCACGAGATGGGCCATGTCTTGTCGCTGCCCTCCAGCGTCAGCTCCGCGTCGTTCATCGTCATCGCGGTGAGCTGCATCGCGCGGAAACGCTGGCTCGCGCGCTCGTTCGCGTCGAGGTCGCCGCCCACGAGGCACCGCGAGAAGGTCGTCCACGCCGTCGAGATCGCCTTCTTTTGCTGGGCTTCTTGATAACGGAAGAGGCCGAATCCGCCGCCGCCCACGATCGCGACGAGCGCGACGCCCACGGTGAGCATGCGCGCGCGGCGCTTCTTGCGGTCCGCGGTGAGGAGGTCCATCGACTCGGGCGGAGGCTGCTCGGGCTCGAAGGCGGAGGTGGGCTGTTCCGACATGGGGCCGGAGGATAAACACGATCGGCGAACGGCCGGATCGAAAGTCGGCGGAACCAATTCGCGGGGAGGCTGTCGGTGGGGCGATGGCCAACGAAAAACGCGCTGGTTCCGCCTCGATTGCCACTGTCGCCGTGAGCTGGAAAGGCGACGTGATCGCGACCCGGTGCGCGCGCGCGGGGGACGTCGTGAGCCTCGGCGACGACGCGACCTCGCTCGCGCCCCTGCCCCACGACGTGATCGGGACGCGGGCGATCGCCGTGGCCGACGTCGAGGGCGGGCCGCACGTGCGCGTGCCGGAGGGGAAGGTCGCGTCGGTGCGCGCGGCCTCGGGGACGATGCGGCTCGTGTCGGGGCCGGCGCGCGAGGCGCTCGCGCTGGACGAGGAGGCGACGCTGCTCTTCGGTTCGTTCGAGGTCGTCGTGAGCGCGCAGGGCGAGCCGTCGCGATCGAAGCGGCGCCTCGCCGGCGGGGCGTGGGCGCACACCGCGTTCGTCGCGGCGATCCACGCGGGCCTTCTTTTCCTGGGATCGCGCGCGGCGCTCGCCTCGCAGACGGAGAGCGCGCCGGACGCGAACGTGGACGCGATGCGCGCGTACCTCGCGGCCGCGGACGAGCGCTCCTCCGCCCCCGACGCGATCCGCGAAGGCGACGGCGGCAAGAAGACCGAGGCGAAGGCGGACGGCCGCGCGGGCAACGGAAAGACGGGCGGCGGCGAGCGTCACGAGGGCGACGCGGGCAAGGCGGGCGCGACCACGAGCCGCGCGCATCAGGGGCACTGGGGCGCGACCGCGAAGGACGCGAAGAGCACGTCGCTCACCGCGGCCGAGGCCGTCGCGGACGCGCGATCGTTCGGCATGGCGGGCGTGCTCGCGGCGCTGAACGGCGACGATTCGCAGCGCGATTCGGCGGGCGTTCCGGTGCGCGGCGCCGACTCTCCGTGGGGCTCGGCGGACGCGTTCGCGGCGGTGGGCGGCATGCTCGGACACGCGGTCGGCGAGTCGGAGGGCATGGGTGGTCTCGCGCTCACGGGCATCGGCGAGGGCGGCGGCGGCGATGGATTCGGCGTCGGTCTCGGCGGGATCGGCACGATCGGCCACACGGACGGCCTCGCGGGCATCGGCACCGGCGGCGCGGGGACGGCGGCGCGCGGCTTCGGTTTCGGGACCGGGTTCGGCCACGGGCGCCACAAGGTGCGGGAGCCTTCGTGGCGCTCGTGGGGTTGCTGCGTCGGCGTCAGCGGTCGCCTCCCGCCGGAGATCATCCGGCGCGTGATCCGCTCCAATTTCGGCCGATTCCGCGCGTGCTACGAGGACGGATTGAAGCGAAACCCGTCGCTCGAAGGCCGCGTGACGACGAACTTCGTGATCGGCCGCGACGGCGCGGTCTCGAACGTGAGCGACGGCGGCTCCGACATCGGCGACAAGGCCGTGGCCGCGTGCGTGATCCGCGCGTTCTACAGCCTCTCGTTCCCGCAGCCCGAGGACGGAATCGTGACGGTCGTGTACCCGATCACGTTCTCCCCGGTCGTCGACTCGACCCCGAAGAAGCCGTTCAAGTTCACGCCCGGAGAGTGATCTCGCGCAGGCGCCTACCTCGGCATTCATAGAAATTTTGTCGGATTTACAAGGGGGCTCCGCCCCCTCGTATCACTCCCCCGCTGACGAGGAAGTTGTGATGAGACGGCGCGGGGGCTGGGGCGGCGCGAGCCTGCGTGGCACCGCGCACGTCTCTCACGAAAGCCCTCGGGAGAAGGGGATTGGGAGATGGGATGAATGCGGAGGTGCGCAAGGCGGGGGGCGTCACGTGATCTGGAAGCGGTGCTCTGGCTCACGACGCGCGACAAGACCGCGTGGATGGAGGTGTGATGGTCTCCATGCGCGATCGACTTCCCTCCTCCGACGATCTGTCCAGCGTCCGTTCTCGTGCCTGCTCGAAGTCCCACGCGAGCTTCGAGAAGCCTATGTTTTCCCTGGTTCGCATCTCACGGTTCGCGTCCGTGATCGGGGCCGCGCGTCCCGTGGCGACGATCTTCGCGATGCTGATCGCGGGCGCGCTCGCGGGTTGCGGGGACGGGGCGAGCGGCTCCAGCGGGGGCGGCGGCACCGGCGGATCCACGGTGAGCGGGGGCGGCGGCGCCGGCGGATCCACGACGACGAGCACGCCCACGCCGACGATCTCGGCGTGCGAGGTGGGCGCGGAGCCGCACGTGGCCGTCACGATCATCGGGCCGGACAGCAAGCCGGTCGGGCCCGTCGCCGTCGATGTGTCGGGCACGCTCACGGGGATGGGGATCGACACGCCGCCTTCGCCGGATTGCGGGAGCGGACAGGCGTGGATCGAGATCCAGGTGGGCGTCATGGAGACGTGGTTCGCCTGCGTGCAGGCGCCGACGTTTCAGCTCGACGTGATGTACGGCGACGCGGTGACGCTCGTGCAGACCGTCGACGAGCACCCGATCGCGCCCGCGTCGATCCACACCACGCTGCGCGACGCGGGGAACCTGATCCTCCACATCGAGCAGGCGACGTACGAGGCCGAGGTGAAGCTGCCGGACGGCGTCACCGTCGCGAAGGGCGACATGGAGTGCGACTCGCCCGACGACGCGTGCAAGACGCAGGGGTTCGCGGTGAGCGCGACCGTGGGCGCGACGTCGATCAGCATCGCCGAAGGAGCGTCCGGCGATGTTGGAGGATACACGGTGTATGCGGATCGTTACTGGAGCGAGTCGCCTTCGACCGGGTGCGACGGCGGCGACGCGGACATCCGCCTCGCGGTGACGCCGACGCCCGGGATTTGAAGGCGATCCGCGATCACCACTGGCCGCCCAGCGCGAGGCGGACGCCGAACAGCCGGTCCCGATCGAAGCCGGGGCCGAGATCGTTGTCGAGCGCCACGGGCGTGCCGGCGCGCAAATAGAAGCCGCTCGTGCGCGGGGTCAGCGTGAAGAACGGCTCGAAGAGGGCCTGCGCCTGGTCGCCGTCGAACGTCGGCAAGTACACCACCTGGAAGCGGCCGCCGAGACCGACGCCGTTGCCCCAGCGGTACTCCGCCTCCGCGGCGGTCTCGACGACGAAATCGTTGGCGTGACCGAAGGTGTGCCGCCGGTCGTTCGTGGAGAAGAACACGACCGGTCGCGCCTCCCCGCGGAAGAAGAAGGGGCGCGCGATCTGCCACTCGAAGCCGAACATGCCGCGGATCGCCATCTCGCCCACGACGAGGCGATCCATGTCGTAGTAGCCGCGGATCGGAAGGACGCCGGAGGCGGTGACTCCGACGTCGTAGTCCGGATCGTGGAGCAGCGGCAGGCTCGCGGTGCCGCCCACGAAGAAGTGGAAGTTGCGCTTGATCTCGCCTGCGTAGTGCGCCCCGATCGTCGGGTTGCCGAACGCCGCCTGCGCCCGGCTGATGGAGACGGGCCCGACGTTGACGCTGCCGCTGGCGTACGCGCCGGTGATGCTCACGTCGAGGTACACCGAGCGCGCGACGCGGAACTGCAGATCCGCGCCGAACATCGTGCTGAAAAAGTCCTTCGCGGGCCACATGTCGACGAAGCCGCCCGCGCGGTTGGTCGCGAACCACGGTGTGGCGTCCTGCGCGGAGGCGTCTTGCGCGGTCGCGAAGAGCGCGAGTCCCGAGGCAGCGGCGAGTGCGATGACGAAGTTTTTCTTCACGGCGACGTTTTTACCAAAGGCTCGCGTCGGTTGCCTGCTGCGCGTGCGAATGAACGTGCTCCCCGCCCGCGGCGCGCGGAGGCGCGACAGCGCCGAGCAACGTCGAGGACTGCGTCCACTCAGCTACGGACTCCGCGGAGCAAGGCTCCGCTCCGCCTCCGCTGAGCGGACTCCGTCCTCCCAGTGGCGGCCGGAGGGGCCGGGCGCGCGCAGCGCGACCGGGGGGTGGGCACCACGCGGGGCTTGATTTTTCGGGGGATCGTCAGCGTGGGAGCTCGACGATGAGCAGGCCTTCGATGTCGTTCGCGCGCGTCGCCTTGCCTTCGGCGATCCAGATCTCCGCGGCCGTGCGCAGCGCCTCGTCGGTCTCGGTGTCGTCGAGCACGAGGTAGCGGAAACCCTCTTTTCGGTAGCGCTCCGGCGGCTGGGGCGTGAGCTGGCGGAGCAGGCGATCGCGCTCGTTGATGCGCTTCTCGGGGAAGCCGAACGCCTTCGTCGCCCAGCCGATCTGGCCCTGCGGGAGGCCTCCCCACTGCGCGTACGAGTCGCAGTGCGCGCTGTTCCGGTACATGAGATCGCCGGGGCGCAGGCGCTCGCGGAGCCACACGATCGCCGCGGTGTCACGCTCCGAAGGCTCCTGCGGCTGGCTGCGCAGGAACGGGAAGAGCGTCGGCCAGTCGCCGCTCACGAAGAACACGAAGACGACGCCGGAGAGCATCGTCACGAGCACCGACGCCATCACCGGCACGGCACGCCACCACGCGGGCCGCGCGTCCGCCGAGGCGCCGGGCCAGAGCGACGCGAGCGCCGAGGCCGAGAGCACCGCGAGGAAGATCGACGCGGCCGTGGCGAACTTCATGATGTCTTCGGAATTCGTGTACCGGATCGCGTTGCACACGAGCACGCTGCCCGCCGCGACGAGGCCCAGCACGAGGGCGTCGCGCTTCAAGCGGAAGAAGCCGATCAGCGCGAGCGGCAATAGGAGGCCGAACGTCTGCAGGTTCCACCGCAACGTCTCCGACAGCGTGTCGCCGAAGCCCATGTGGACCTTGAAATCGAGCCGCGGGAGGCCCTTCTGCACGACGAAGAAGCCGCCCATCAGCTTGGCCGCGCCGAGCGAGAGGAGCGCGACGCCGAGCATCTTGAGGCCGTCCATCGGCGAGAGCTCCTTCTCCCCGCGGATCTCGGCGACGAAGAACGCGGGCAAAAAGCCGGCGAAGAGCGTGATCTGGCTCAGCGAGAGCGCGGCCAGGCAGAGCACCAGCACCGCGAGACGAGCCCACCGATTGAAGGGCCGCTTCGAGGTGAAGACGAGCAGCGTCGTCGCGCCCACCGGGACGCCGATGGACCACGGGTGCTGGAAGAAATACGAGACGACCGGCGGGTTCAGGTAGTGCTTGCCGACCCAGCAGACCTCGACGATGCGCGCCACGAACGTCGCCGGCGGCCGGTCGCAGATCGCCGGGATCGAGCCCGCGAAGAGCGCGAGCAGCGGGACGAGCCACGCCGCCCTCCGGCCGATCAAGCGCTCGCCGAGCGTGAAGAGGAGGCACCACGAGAGGAAGAAGAGGCCGAGCGTGCCGACGTCGATCGCCTGATCGATGCGGACGTGGAGCATCGCGGTGAGCGACGCCGTCACGATGTCGAAGCCGTAGTGGTAGCGGAGCAGCGTGTCCGGAAAGGCCAGATATCGAGGCGGATAGACGCCGTTCTGCATCTCCGCCGCGAACGCCATGTGGCCGTTGAGGCCGACCTCGTCGTGGATGTGGTTGCGCAGCGCGAGCGCCGTGATCGACGCCGTCGCGAGCAGCGCCGAGATCAGCGCCCAGCGCGAGACAGGGAGGCCTTCGGGCTGATCGAGGTGCGCTCGCTTGCGCCGGAGGTGCTCCGCCGCGAGGCCCAGCGCGCCGACGACGATCGTCCCCACCGGCAGGCCGCGCCGAAGCGAATGCAGCGAGAGCGACGCGACGTGCACGCCGACGAGCCAGGCCGCGAACGCGATCCCGAACGCGAGCACCGAGCGCGCCGCGCGATCCCGCGAGACCACGTGCGCGAGCGCCCGCCCGAGGAGCCACACGGCCGGCAGCACCCCGAGGAGCGCGAGGAAAGCGTACGAGAATGGGATCGGGACGCCCATCGGCGGCCGACCCTACACCAAATGACGCGGCCTTCGATCGGGCAGTGCGCAGGGAGGAGACAGCCAATTCGTCCGTGAGGCAAAACGCACCTGCGACGACGGCCGGGCAATTGCATAGGCTGCGATCACCCCCATGGCAGAAGCCCCTTCCCTCTCCTCGTTGAATCACCGACTCGAAGCCACGATCGCCACCGGCGACACGCTCGACGTGCGCCACTTCAACGTGGCCGAGCGGATCTCTTCGCTGTTCGAGATCTCGCTCGTGGCCACGTGCGACAACGACGACGTCGACTTCGAAGCCGCCATCGGTCAGCCGATGACGTTCAAGCTCACGAAGGGCGTGCTGCCAGGTCAGCAGCGCACCTGGACGGGGCTGTGCAGCCAGCTCCAGCAGGTCCAGGTGGAGGATCGCGGATTATCCACCTACCAGATCACGCTGGTCCCCACCCTCTGGCTCCTGACGCAGCGCCGGAATCACCGGATGTTCCAGCTCAAGAGCGAGGTCGACATCGTCACGCAGATCCTGGGCGAGTGGGGCATCACCCCCGTGCAGCGGCTCTCGGGCACGTACAAGAAGCGGAAGTACCGCGTGCAGTACGGCGAGACCGATTTCGCCTTCATGAGCCGCATGCTGGAGGACGCCGGCATCAGCTTCTTCTTCGAGGCGCAGGACGGCGAGACGAAGCTCGTGCTGCACGACGAGCCGCAGTCGGCGGAGGCGCGTGAGAAGCCGATCGCGTACCGCGATAAGCCGACCGACGCGGATCTCGAGCACGTGACGGAGATGCGGATCGCCCGCAAGGTGCGCCCCGGCAAATACACGCTGCGCGATCACGACTACCGGAGGCCCGCGAGCTACAAGCTGCTCGCTTCGGGCAAGGGCGGGCAGAGCGTCGAGGAGAAGCTGGAGCGCTTCCACTACACGCCGGGCGCGTTCCTCTTCGAGAGCGACAAGGGCGACGCGACGCCCTCCGCCGACGACAAGGGCAAGTACCGCACGGACGAGGGCGAGGCCGGCACGCTCGCGCAGAAGCGCCTCGACGCGAAGCGCGCGGTCGCGAAGACGGTGCACTTCGACACGAACACGGTCGATCCGATGCCGGGCACCGTGCTCTCGTTCCTCGATCACCCGAAGAGCGATCTCGGCGCGGGCAAGCGCTTCCTCGTGATCGCGTCGACGCTCGCGGGGCGCCACGACAGCAAGTGGTCGAACTCGTGCGAGGCCGTGAGCGCGGAGAACCCGTACCGCCCCGCGATGACGACGCCGAAGCCGAAGGTCAGCGGCGTGGAGAGCGCGACGGTCGTCGGCCCGGCCGGCGAGGAGATCCACACCGACGAGTTCGGCCGCGTGCGGTGCCACTTCCACTGGGACCGCGAGAGCAAGATGGACGACAACTCCTCGTGCTGGATCCACACGAGCCAGCCGTGGGGCGGCACCGGCTTCGGCGGATCGAACCTGCCGCGCATCGGGCAAGAGGTGATCGTCGACTTCCTCGGCGGCGATCCGGATCGCCCGATCATCGTCGGCCGCGTGTACACGAACCTGCAGAAGACGCCGTACAAGCTGCCCGACAACAAGACCCAGAGCGGTTGGCAGTCGCGCTCGTCCCCCGGCGGGAGCGGCGACAACTACAACGAGGTCATGATGGAGGACAAGAAGGGCCAGGAGCTCTTCCGCATGCAGGCCGAGAAGGATCTGCACAAGCTCGTGAAGAACGACGAGCAGGTGAAGATCGGCCGCGATCGCACGAAGAACATCGGCCGCGACGACGTGCACAACGTGGGGCAGGACCGCTCGCGCACCGTCGGCCGCAACGAGAGCGTCAACATCGGCAAGAACTGGCAGCAGGACGTCGCCGAGAACATCCGCGAGTTCGCCGGCCAGAACCGCAACACCACGGTCGGCGTGAACCGCGCCACGCAGGTCGGTCAGATCGACGCGCTCACCGTCGGCAACACGCACGTCGTGCAGATCTCGCCCCCCGGCGAGGGCGGCGGCGCGGACGCCACGTTCTCGCTCATGCAGAAGGACAAGATCGAGCTCGGCACCGCGGGCGGCGCGCGCATCACGATGGAGGGCAACACCATCACGATCACCGCGGGCACGATCAAGATCGAGAGCAAGACGAAGACGGAGGTCAACTGCACCGGCGGCGACGTCTCGATCAAGGGCGGGCCGAAGGTGAAGATCAACGACTGATCTCACCCGCGCGACGACGGGACGCCGCGATCGCAGCGGCGTCCTTCCGCTCCCCCTCCCCCCTTCGTTTCCCCTTCAATCCTCGGACGCTGCGGCTTCGGTCGCGGCGCGCACCTGCGCGGCGAGCGCGGTGTCCGCGCGCATCTTCCGGCCCCACACGCGGCGGATCCGGATGAACGAGCCGCGCGGCAACCCGAGGTCGGCGAGGCGGCTCTCGGCGGTGTTTCGCTCGGACGCGATGATCAGCGAGGCGTACTCTTCGACGGTGATCGCGCCGCGCTCCACCTCGAGCTCGGCGACGTAAGCCTCGTCCCAGGCGTCGAGCGGCTTCGTCTTGCCGCGGGTGGTCGCGTCTTGAACCACCCCGTTCCAGTGCGTGGAGAGGCTCTCCCACTCGGGCGACGTGAGGTCCTCTTTCTTGAGGATGTCGGCGCGATCCGATTTGCGTCGCGCGACGCGGGCCGCGATGCGGGCGCAGCGTTCGAGCGGGTACTCCGCGAGCGGCACCTCTCTCGGCGGAGGAGGCGGCGGCTCCGGCGCGGGCGCTTCTTCGTCCTCGTCGTCTTCTTCGTCCTCGTCCTCGTCGTCTTCTTCGTCTTCCTCTTCCTCGCTGGGCGGACCGCTGCCGTCGACCTCGTCTTCGATCTCCTCCTGCGCGGGCGGCGCAGGCGGAGCGGGCGCGAGGCGCGCGAGCGATCCGATGATCGGCGGCGGCGCGGCCGGATCGCCGAGCGGGATCGCGAGCGGCGGCTCCACCACCATCGGCGGCGGGACCGGCGGCGGCGCGTACTGGCCCGCGACCATCTCGCCGAGCGTGCGCGTGACGGGCGCGGGCGGCGGCACGGCGTCGGGCATCCGGATCGGCGACAGCTCGGCGGTCTGCTCGAACGACGGCGCGCCGAAGGAGGGTGGATCAACGGGACCACCGAAGTGACGCGGAGGATCCACCAGCGGCGGCGCTCCGAACGTCGGCGGCTCCCGAACGGACCGCGGCGCTTCGGCGGGCGGCGCGAACGGCGTCACGGCGCGAGGAGGCTCCGCGGGCTGCACGCGGCCCAGGAACGGCAGCACCGACGCGGCGCCATCCATCGGGCCCGCGTACGTCTCGGCCATGTCGAGCTCTTCGGGCGTCGCGGCGCGCGGGGCGGTGTCGACGGAGATCTCGTCGGCCACGCCGTCCTCGGAGGTGATCACGATCCACCCGGCGCGCTCCGGCACGTCGAGCGCGAGCGTGCCGCGGAACGTGAGCGTCGCGAGGCCGCGATCCGCGTCGATCAGCAACGTGTCGCAGACGAGCGGGAGGTCCTGCTCCGCGCCGTTTCCCCAATCGACGGTGGCGCGCGGCGCGATGCGAGGGAGGCGCGTGCGCAGGAGCGCGTGCTCGGGGTGCAGGTTCTCGAGGATCAGCCGCTCCGTGCCGACGAGCTCGTGGAGGCCTTGATCCAGCGGCGCGGCGTTGAAGAACGCGCGCTCCACCTCGGCGGGCAGCGGGCGCACGTGCCACGCGTCGGGGCGGAAGGTCGCGGCGTGTCGATGGAGCCGCGCGGCGCGCGAAGGCCACCGCGGCGAGATCGGACCGAAGCCGATCGGCTCCACGACGTCGTGCGGCTCGCGCACGGAGCGGCCGCGCGGCGCGAGGTTCGGCAAGCGGATGCGCCCGTGCAGATCCGGGTACGCGTCCGCGCCCATCGCGATGCCGACGGGGTTCTCCGTGTCGGGGCCGCCCGCGGCGCGCTCCCAGCGGAGCGGCATCTTCGTGAAGCGCGCCGGCGCCGAGAGCGAGCCGTCCGGGAGGATGAAGCGATCGCCGGTGATCTCGATCGCCTTGTCGACCTCGGCGATCGTGAGGCGCGCGACGAGCGACGTGACCGGCGCGCCTTGCGGCGCGTGCGCGTGGCCGACGACCAGCACCTCGGGGTGGCGCTTGAAGGGCACGAGGTCCGACGCGGCGTCGAGGCTGCGCGCCTCGTCGTCGTCGAGGTACACGTCGTTCTCGGCCGGCGGCTCCTGATCGCGCGAGAGACGCGACACGCCGGGCGAGAGCTCGAACGTCGCCTTGCAGACGACGGTGAGAGCGTACGCGTGAGGTTTGGGGAGCCAGAGGATCGACGCCGCCCGGAGCGGGCAGCGGGTCACGAGCTGCACGGGCGCAGCATAATGCAGTTTCGTCAGTTGGTGCGCAGGTCCTCGTTGCGAGGCGACGCGTGCGCCCACTCGGGCCGACCGCGACCCGACGCGGCGGGCGGAGGCGGCTTGATCTGGCCGTCCTCGCTGAAGCGCATGAGGTCCTCCGTGATGCGGCGGAGGTACTGCTGCTTGATGTGGAACGGGAGGAACGACGACTTGAAGCCGGCCACGAGCATCCCCTTGATGTCGCGGAGAGGCATCCCGAGCTTCGTGTGGCAGAGCCAAAGCTCCTTCGAGACCGTCGTGTCGGTGATGAGGCGGTTGTCCGTGTTGACGGTCACGCGCAGGCCGAGCGACTGGTAGAGCTTGATCGGGTGCGACGCGAGATCGCGCACCGCGCCGGTCTGCACGTTGGACGACGGGCACGCCTCCAGCGGGATGCGGTGATCGTTCACGTAGTGCAGCAGATCGCCGTCCTCACGGAGCCGGCAGCCGTGCCCGATGCGGTGCGCGCCGCACACGTGGAGCGCCTGCGCGATCGACTCGGGGCCGAACGCCTCGCCCGCGTGGATCGTGGTGTTGATGTTGTTGTCGCGGACGAGCTGGAAGGCCGCGCGGTGGTGCTTCGCGGGGTGCCCGTCCTCGCCGCCCGCGAGATCGAAGCCGACGACGCCGCGGCCCTTGTACGCGACGGCGAGCTCCGCCATCTCCAGCGACGACTCGGGCGAGATGTTGCGGATGCCGCACACGATGATGTTGCTCTCGATGCCCCAGTCTTCGTGCGCCTCGCGCAGGCCCGCGAGCACCGCCTCGATCACGCTCGTGAGGCGGAGGCCGAGGCGCGTGTGCAGCATCGGCGCGTAGCGCACCTCCATGTAGCGGACGTTCTCGCGCGCCGCGTCCTCCGCGAGCTCGTACGCCACGCGGTAGAGCGACTCCTCCGTCTGGAGCACGGAGAGCGTCACGTCGAAGGCCTTCAGGTACTCGACGAGCGAACCGACGTTCTCTCCGAGGTGCATCACGGCGCGCAGGCCGTCCGCGTCGTTCGCCGGCAGCTCGACCTTCTGCTTGCGGGCGAGGTCGAGGATCGTCTCGAGGCGGAGCGAGCCGTCGAGGTGAACGTGGAGATCGGTCTTGGGGAGCTTCTCGAAGAACTCGAGGGGGAGCTTGTTCGGCTCGTAGTCGCTTGTCATCCCGGTACGTTGGCACGACCGCGCGCCGGCCGGGATCCGTTTTCGTCCGAAACGCGGCAGCCCGCGAAGCTTGCGCGCCGCATCAGGCTGCGCTCTTCGGGGATCTCCACGTGAGCGCGGACGCGACCGTCACCGCGAGGCCGAGCGCCGCGAACATGGCCCACACCGGCAGCGCAGGAGACGGACCGCCGAGCTCGCGCTCCACGGACGTCGTCAGCTTGTCGGGGTTGAAGCCGATGATCTGCCGGCTGTTCACGTACGTGAACGGGAGCCCTCGCCCTTTGATTTGCGAGAATTCCTGCGCGTCGCGATCGATCGCGTCCTCGGTGCTCTTCGCCTTCATGCAGGCGGCGTACGCGTCCGGATCGCCGAGCCCGAGCTTCGTCGCGAGGCCCACGAGCTCCGTCGTCTTGAGGTGCTCGGGCTCCGTCTCGTAGAGGGCGGAGGCCACCGCGTCGCGCTTGTCGAGTGGCGCGCAGACCCACGCCTTGGCCGCCGGCATCGCGCCCGGGTGGCCCGACAAAGGCTTCATTTTACGAATGAACGCGATCTTGTCGCCGTGCTTCGAGCGAAGCTCGTCGAGCGCCGGGTGCAGCTTGCGGCAGAACGGGCACTCGAAGTCGGTGAACGAGATGATCGTCACCTTGCCCGGCTGCTGCTGCGCGACGATCTCGGGCGGCGCGGGAGGGATCGCCGGGTAGCTCGCCCACACGAACGGCAGGCCGATCGCGATCGCGCCGGTGACGGCCCACGCGCCCGCCGACGCGCCTTGCACGGAGGCGGCGGACGCGCGCACGTCGCTGTTCCGGATCCAGAACCAGATCAAGATCGACGCGACGCCCGCCACGATCGCGGACGAATCGACCGCCACGCACCAGGGGCAGAACGCCCCGACGAAGAAGGCCTGGAGCGCGATGAACGCGACCGCGAAGAGGGCGCCGAGCCCGGCCGCGCCCGCCACCAGCCGATGGCTCGCCGCGTTCGTCGCGTAGATGGAGAGGCCGAGGAGGATCGCGAACGCCGGCAGCGCGAGGTTCGGCAGCGGGATGCCGTACACGTGGCTGTAGGCCGACGCGCGCACCGCGAAGCACCCCGACTGCACGCCGCAGAAGGCCGGATCCCCCGCGTTCTTGTAGTCGATGACGAGCGCCGCGGACGCGCAGATCGCGAGCGCGAGCGCCACGTGCTTGACGATGGTCGCGACGCGGAGGGCCGTCGCCTCGCCCCCGGAGATCGTCGCCGTCGCGAGCGGCGCGGCGTCTCGCCGGTCTGACGCGGCTTCGTCGCGCTCCAACGCGGTCTCATCGTCGGCGGGAGGTGTCTCGTGAGGCGCGGTGCCCATGCGGCGCGCAACCTACCACGACACGAAGCGTGAGCCGGCGGAGCATGTTGCGGGCTCCGTGCGAGAGGGCGTACGCTTTTTTTTCGCTCGTCTTTCGGCGGTGACCGCGCGGCGAGGCCGGCAACAAGGGCCTCGGCGCGGGCCGCTCATCCTTACGGCACAGGACGGTTCGACATGACGAACATGCGGAGCGGCACTTCGTGGGTCCTCGCTTTCTCCGGTCTCTTGCTCGCAGGAGCGGGCTGCACCGAATCCTTCACGGCCACCGGCGGGTCCGGCGGCGGCACCTCGTCGGGCGGCGGGGGCGCGACCACGACGAGCAGCGGCGGCGCCACGACGACGAGCAGCAGCTCCTCCTCGACGTCGGCGTGCATGGGGAACGAGACGCAGCCCTGCTACGAGGGCGACCCGAAGACGAAGGGCGTCGGCGTCTGCAAGGCGGGCGTGAACAAGTGCGTGAACGGCGAGTGGAGCGCCACGTGTTACGGCCAGGTCCTCCCCTCGACCGAGGCGTGCGACGGCCACGACAACGACTGCAACGGGAAGGTCGACGAGGGCTGCTCGTGCACGGACGGCAAGACGCAGGACTGCAACGCCGGCTCGGGGACGCCCGGCGTGGGCATCTGCAAGTCCGGCACGCAGACATGCAACAACGGCTCGTGGGGCGAGTGCGTCGGAGCGGTCGGCGCCGGCGACGAGACGTGCGCGAACCCCGGCGCCGATGACGACTGCGACGGGACGAAGGACAACATCCCGAACCTCAACACCGCGTGCACCACGCAGCAGCCGGGGGCCTGCTCGGTCGGCACGCGGCAATGCCAAGGCGGCGACACGCTGATGTGCGTCGCGAGCGTCATGGCGACGACCGAGACGTGCGCGAATCAGGGCACCGACAACGACTGCGACGGTGTCGTCGACAACGTGATGGGCAACGGCGAGGCCTGCACCATCAGCATCGCGCAGCTCGGCCTCTCCTGCGACGGGACGAAGCAGTGCGCGCAGGGAGGCCCGCAGGCGGGCATGCAGATCTGTCTGCCGACCGTCGTGCACGTCCAGGATTTCGCCAACCAGGGGAACTGGCAGACGAGCGGCGAATGGCAGATCGGGGAAGCGCAGGGCAGCAGCGGTCAGACGGTGGGCAACCCGGACCCGGCGATGGACCACTCCGGCACCAACGACAACAAGCTCGCCGGCTACGTGATCGGCGGCAACGCGCAGAACCAGATCCACGAGCCGGAGTACCTGACGAGCCCGAACATCGACACGACGAAGCTGGGCGACCAGGCCTTCCTCACGTACTTCAGCGTCCTCAACACGAACGGCGCGCTGGTGATGAAGGACACGGTGGAGGTCTCCACCAACGGCGGCAACGCGTGGACCACCATCTGGACCAACCCCGACGTCTCGCCCGTCTACGAGTCGGGGTGGAACCTGCATTACCTCGACATCAGCGCGTTCAAGAGCCAGACGTTCCGCGTCCGCTTCGGCGTCGAGGTCGTGACCTTGGGGCCCATCGTGTCGAGCTGGAGCATCGACGACGTCGGCATCGCGTCCTGCCCGGTCGGGGGCTGATCTCGGCGCGGGGAAGCGGGGGGCCGTAAAGCCAGCGGCCGCCGAAGTTCGGCGACGGCGTGCCCCGCAACTGCTACGGAAGGGCGCGGCGCCGCGTGACGGCGCCCGATCCGCCACCGCACAGCCTTCATTCCAATGTCCTCTTCTCCCCTTCGACGCGACCGCGTCATCGACATCCTCGCCACCGCCGGCCGCCCCCTCCACAGCCAAGAGATCGCCGCGCGCCTCGGGATCGAGATCGGCGCGCAGCAAGCGCTCCAGCGGCTCCTCGACGACCTCGCGTTCGACGGCAGCATCGTCCCGCTCGCGGGGCAGAAATTCCGGCTCGATCGCAAGCAGATCGAGCGCCGGGACAGCTCCATCGAGGGCGTGCTCCACGTGAACCCGCGCGGCTTCGGCTTCGTCGCGTCCGCCGGCACGGAGGGCGATCTGTTCATCCCGGCCGAGTCGATGGCGGGCGCGCTGCACGGCGACACCGTCCGCGCGCGGATCGTCACCCGGTCGCGCCGCGGGCTGGAAGGCGAGGTCGCGGGCATCGTGAAGAGGCGCGCCGCCCGCGTCACCGGCGTGCTGCGGCGCCGCGGAAAGAGCGCGTGGATCGAGCCGGACGACACGCGCCTGCGCGGGCCGATCGTGCTCGGCCGCGACGTGGACGGCCGCGAGGGAGACGCCGCCGTCATCGAGATCGTCCGCTTCCCGGAGTCGCCGGACGAGAACCCGGAAGGCCGCCTCATCGCGGCGCTCGGCCAGCCCGGCGATCCGAAGGTGGAGACCGCGAAGGTGCTGATGCGCGAGGGCATCGAGGAGGCGCACCCGCCCCCCGCCGTGGCCGAAGCCGAAGCGTACGGCGCCGACGTGCCCGAGAGCGCGTGCGCCGGCCGCGTGGACCTCACGCACCTCGCGCTGCCGACGATCGATCCCGAGGACGCGCGCGATCACGACGACGCGGTGTGGGCGGTGCGCCGCGACGACGGGACGTACACCGCGTGGATCGCGATCGCGGACGTGTCCGACTACGTGCGCCCCGGCACCGCGCTCGACGCCGCGGCCCTCACGCGCGGCACCAGCGTGTACCTGCCCGATCGCGCGATCCCGATGCTGCCGCGCGCGCTCTCCTCGAACCTGTGCTCGCTCCTGCCCGGCGTGCGGCGGCTCTGCCTCTGCGCGGAGGTGGAGCTCGACGCGACCGGCGCTCCGACCTCCGTGAAGCTCGTCGAGGGCGTCATGAATTCCCGCGCCGCGCTCACGTACGGCGGCGTCGCGCGGGCGCTGCGGCTCACCGCGGAGGGCGCGCCGAGCGAAGAGGCCGAGGCGATGCGGGACGATCTGCGCGTCCTGCTCGATCTCGCGATGCTGCTGCGCGCGCGGCGGATGCGGCGCGGCGCGCTCGACCTCGACGTGCCCGAGGCGCGGATCATCCTCGATCCCGAGACGGACGCGCCCGTGGACGTGCAGCGTCGCACGCGCGATCCGGGCGTCGCGAAGGCGTACCAGCTCATCGAGGAGCTGATGCTGCTCGCGAACGAGCAGGTGGCCGCGTGGCTCCTCCAGCGCGGGGCGCCCACGATCTTCCGCAACCACGGCGCGCCGGACGAGGCGAAGCTGGAGCGCTTCGCGGCCGCGTGCGAGGTGCTCGGCGTCGCGTTCGAGACGGAGGACGCCCAGGATCCGAAGAAGCTGGTCCGCTTCCTCAAGAAGCTCTCGAAGCACCCGCGGCGCCAGATCCTGCACGGCCTCCTGCTGCGGTCGATGCGGCAAGCCGTGTACGACGTCGCGAACATCGGCCACTTCGGCCTCGCGTCGCCCGCGTATCTGCACTTCACGTCGCCGATCCGGCGCTACCCGGACCTCGTCGTGCATCGCGCCGTGCGATCGCTCCTCCACGGCCAGCCGGTCGACACGAGCGAAGCGGCGATGGAAGCGCTCCGCAAGGCCGCCACCACCGCCTCCGAGCAGGAGCGCAAGGCGATGGAGGTCGAGCGCGAGGTGGCTGACATCTACCGAGCGATCGTGATGCGCGAGCACATCGGCGAGACGTTCGAGGGCACCGTCACGGCCTTCGTCGCGAGCGGCGTGTTCGTCACGCTGGACAGCCCGTTCGTCGACGTCCTCGTGCGCATGGACGCGCTCGGGAGCGAATTCGTCGCGGACGACTCGGGCCTCTTCGCGTCCGCGGCGCGCTCCGGCGAGCGCATCTCGCTGGGCGATCCGATCCGCGTGCTGATCGAGGACGTCGGCGTGGAGCGCCGCACCGTCTACGGCCGTCGCGTCCGCCCCGAGGACGACGCCCGCCCGCGAGCGCGAAGGTCCGCGGAGGCCGCGTCGCTCGAGGAGGCCCCGCGCAGCCTGTCCCGCCGCAAATCCCGCGGCTCCGCCTCCCCCGAAGACGTGCCGATCCCCGGCGCGCTGCCCGAGGACGCCCCGGCCTCCATCGATCGAAAACGCCGCGTGAAGCGCACCGTCACCACCGCCGCCGAGCGCACCGTCACCACCGCCGCCGAGCGCACCTCGAAGCGCCCGCCGCGCGCGAAGACCTCGAAGCCCCCCGCCCGCCCGAAGCGCGCAGAGAAGCCGAAGAAGAAGGCCCGTCGTTGATCTGAGCGGGTTCGTTGTCGTCCCGGCGAAGGTGTGCGAAGAGCCCCGCCGATGGCCGTCACCTACAAGGATGCTGGGGTCGACATCGACGCGGGCGACGCGCTCGTCGATCGCATCGCGCCCCTCGCCAAGCGCACGCGGATCCCCGAAGTGCTCGCGGACGTCGGCGGTTTCGCCGGCCTCTGCGCCGTTCCCTCGGGCCTCAAGGATCCGGTGCTCGTCAGCGGCACGGACGGCGTCGGCACCAAGCTCAAGGTCGCCTTCGCGACGGGCGTGCACGACACGGTCGGCATCGATCTCGTCGCGATGTGCGTGAACGACGTCGTCACGGCGGGCGCAAGGCCGCTCTTCTTCCTCGACTATTTCGGCACCGGCAAGCTGGAGGTCGGCGTCGCGGAGGCGGTGATCCGCGGCATCGCGGAGGGCTGTCACCAGGCCGGCTGCGCGCTGCTCGGCGGCGAGACGGCGGAGCTCCCCGGCATGTACGCGGCCGGCGAGTACGACCTCGCGGGCTTCGCGGTCGGCGTCGTGGAGCGCGCCAAGATCCTCGACGGAAAGCGCGTCCGCGAGGGCGACGCGGTGATCGGCGTCGCGTCGAGCGGCCTGCACTCGAACGGCTTCTCGCTCGCGCGCCGCGTGGTCGAAGGCAGCATGGGCCTCGGCATGAACGACGCGCTCCCCGGCCTCGATCGCACCGCGGGCGAAGCGCTCCTCGTGCCGACGAAGATCTACGCGAAGGCCGTCGCCGCGGTCCGCGACGCTCTCGGCGACGATCTGCACGCGCTCTCGCACATCACGGGCGGCGGCCTCCCCGGCAACGTCCCGCGTGTCTTGCCGGACGATCTCGGCGTGCGCCTCCAGCTCGCGTCGTACGAGCGGCCCGCGATCTTCCGCTTGATCCAGGAGCGCGGCCCCGTCGACGAGCACGAGATGCGGCGCACGTTCAATCTGGGCGTGGGCCTCGTCGCGGTCGTCGCGAAGGAGCGCGCGGACGAGGCGATCGCCGCTCTGCGCGGCGCGGGTGAGACGGCGTGGCGCTTCGGCGAGGTGATCGTCACGAAGGGCGCCGCGTTCGAGGATCGCGTGGTGCTGGTGTAGCGATGGCGCGGCTCGATCTCGGCGTCCTGATCTCCGGCAGAGGCTCCAACCTCCTGTCGATCCTGCACGCCGAAGCCGCGGGCCGGCTCGACGCGAACCTCCGCGTCGTCGCGTCGAACCGAGCGGACGCGGGCGGCCTGCTCCACGCGAAGGCGCGCAACGTCCCCACGCGCGTCCTCTCGCACAAGGACTACCCGACGCGCGAGGCGTACGACGCGGCGATGGTGGACGTCCTCCGCGAGGCGGGCGTGACGTTCGTCGTGCTGGCCGGCTTCATGCGCATCGTCACGCCGGTGCTCCTCGACGCCTTCCCGGATCGCGTCATCAACATCCATCCGTCGCTGTTGCCTGCATTTCCAGGCGTTCACGCGCAGGCGCAGGCGCTCGCGTACGGCGTGAAGATGACGGGCTGCACGGTGCACTTCGTGGATGCGGGCACCGACTCCGGCCCGATCATCGCGCAGACGGCGGTCCCCGTGCGTGACGACGACGACGAAGAGACCCTGGCCGCGCGCGTCCTCAACGCCGAGCACAACCTCCTCCCCCGCGTGCTCCAGTGGATCGCGCAGGGCCGCGTCGAGATCGTGAGGCCCGCGAGCGGAGGCCGCCCCCGCGTGGTCGTCCGGGAGGACTGAAGCGGTGCCCGGAACGACGGATCGCTCCCCCTCCCTGCGGCTGCGGAGCAGGCGCTTTGGGAGGGGCGGACCGCGCGCAGCGAAGCGAGCACGGGCCGGGGGTGGGCACCGCTGCGTGAGCAAGACGGACGCGCCGGGGCGACTCCAAAAAACATGGGTGCCACATCTGCGTTCGTCGCATTTTTGTGGGATTTACAAGGGGGCTCCGCCCCCTCGTATCACTCCCCCGACGACGAGCGCGCCGCTGGAGCGGGATTCGACGAGGCGAATGTGACGAACGGTGAGGTGCCCACCCCCAGCCTTCGCTTCGCGAAGTCCGCCCCTCCGGCCGCTACTGGGAGGACGGAGCCCGATCTGCGGAGGCTTCGCTGCGCCTCGCTCCGCGGAGCCCGCAGCGGAGCGGACGCAGTCCTCGACGCTGCTCCCAGATCGCTCACGCTGTTCGCGATGGGAGGGGGACGTTTCGTTTCGCTCGGTGCGCCTTCAAGGTCGGTGCGCGCGTGAGCAGGCACTACGACGTCCTCGTCCTCGGTCGATCGATCGGCGCGCTCGCGACCGCTGCGCTCCTGGCGCGCCGCGATTTCACGGTGCTGCTCCTCGGTCAAGGTGAGCGGTCCGCGGGCTATCGATTCGGCAAATACGCGCTCCGCCGGCGCGCATTTTCGCTCCTCGCGGCCAGCTCGCCGGCGTGGGCCCGCGTCGTCGTGGAGCTCGCGCAGTCGCAGACGTGGCGCCGCCGCGCGCTGCCGTGCTCGCCGATGCTCCAGATCCTCGCGCCGCGCCGCCGCATGGATTTCCCACCGGACGTCGCGCTGCTGAGCCGCGAGATCGAGCGCGAGATGCCGGAGCTCCGCCGCCTCGTCGACGATCTGTACGCCGAGCTCGCGCGCGTGAACGCCGTCGCGGACGAGGCCTTCTCGCAAGACTGCGTGTGGCCCCCCGGCACCTTCTGGGAGCGCCGCGAGACCAACCGCCACGCCGCCCTGCTGCCGTACGTCCGCGCCGAGCCCGACGCGGATCTCCTCGTCGAATTCCCGCGCGCCCATCTTTTCCGGCAGATCGTGACGCAGTCGGTGCTCTTCGCGACGGACTCCGCGACGCTGCCGCCCCCGTTCGCGGTCGCGCGTCTGCACGGCGCGTGGACCCGCGGCGTCGTGTCGCTCGCGGGCGGCGAAGAAGAGCTGGAGGACTTCCTCCTTGAGCGCATCGCCTCGTACGGCGGCCGCGCGGAGCTCGCGGATCGCGCGGACGCCCTCGTGCTCCGTCGCGGCGCCGTCGCGGGCGCGCGCGTCGACGGCTCCGACGCGCCGATCGGCGCCACGTTCGTGGTGAGCGACGGCCACGGCGAAGACCTCGCGGAGCTCACGTCCGGCGAAGGAATTCATCGCCGCGCGCAGCGTGAGTGGCCGCGCATCTCGTCGAGCGTGGGCCGCTTCGTTGCGTCGATCGTGGTGCGCAAAGAGGGCCTCCCGGAGCCGCTCGGCAAGGAGGTGTTCGTGCTGCCGAGCGATCAGAGCGCCACCTCGCGCAAGGCTCCGTACCACGCGACGCGCCGCGGAGGCCCGCTCGGCCCCGTCGTGCACCTGCAGCGCTGCGGCCCTTCGAGCGGCCCCGACGACGAGCTCCTCGTGGCCGAGATCCTCCTCGACACGCCCGGCCCCCTCGCCGTCACCGCGGCGCGCGCCGAGATCGTCCGCGCGCTCGTGGCGGAGCTGCCGTTTTTGGAGCGGCACCTCCTGCTCGCCGACTCGCCGCACGACGGGCTGCCTCTCTGGCTCTTCGAAGACGGCCGCCGCACCGACGTCGATCGCACCGAGCTCACCGGCGCGACCCGCCGCGCCGAGCCGATGATCCGGAAGATCGCGATCGATCCGCCCGGGTACCTCGGCCTCGGCGGCGAGCCGATCCGCGGCCCGATCGAGCGCACGCTGCTGGTCGGGCGATCCGTGTTGCCGGCGCTCGGTCAAGAGGGGCAGCTCCTCGCGGCGTGGGGCGCGGCGCGCCTCATCACGCGCACGGATCGCCGCAAAGAGCGCATGCGCCGCGACATGTGGAGCAAGATCGAGATCGGCTGAGGTCGCCCCGTTTTGCCCCGCGTCGCCTCGAACCCCGCGGCGCGCCAGCAAAGCCTGCGGCCCTCCGCGCCGCGCGTCGTCGCAGCGCTCGCCGGGCCGACGCGGGGACGCGCGACAACGTTGCCGAAACCGCGGCGAAGCCTGTAACGTGTCGACCCAACACGTGGAGCCGCACATGAGCCAGCGCACAACGGTCTCGGGCCCGCCGCTTCGTGGTCTCCTCACCGCTCGGCGCGCGATCGCCGCGGGCATCCTCGGCGCCGCCGCGCTCGTAGGTCCGCGCCACGCGCTCGCCGCCGAGCCCGGTCCCGACACGCTGCCGATCCACATCATCGCGCTGCAGACGACGGACGCGGACGACCAGGCCGAGGCCCTCACCAAGGCCCTCCGCAGCGCGATCCGCGCGATGCCGGGCTGGTCCCTCGGCGAAGGCGACAACGCGCTCGAGGTCCTCGTCCTCAAGCTCCAGTGCCAGGAGCCGCCGGACGCCTCGTGCCAGTCGCGCATCGCGGACGTCATCAAGAGCGATCGCTACGTGTGGGGCCTCCTCGACAAGAAGGGCGAGAACGTCGCAGGGGAGCTCAACTACTGGGTCCGCGGCCAGGGCACGAACAAGGTCACCCTCGACTACAGCGCGAACCTCACGGAGGCGAACGACGAGGCGCTGAAGAAGGTCGCCACCGACGCGATCACGCAGCTCACCGGCGGCCCGCCGAAGGGTCAGCTCCACGTGAAGGCGGGCAGCGTCTCGGGCCAGGTCTTCGTCGACGGCGCACCGGTCGGCGCGCTGACCAACGGCGAGGGCACGTTCGCGGTCCCCTCCGGCCAGCGCCGCATCACCGTGAAGGCCCCGGGCTACGGCGACGCGGAGACGACCACCGTCGTGAAGCCGACGGGCACGGTCGACGTCGCGCTGAACCCGCAGTCCTCCGGTGACTCCAAGCCGCTCGATTTCCGCAAGGTCGGCGGCTTCGTCGGCATCGGCACCGGCGCGCTGCTCGTGGGCCTCGGCGTGGTGAGCAGCCTCCAGGTGAACGACGCGCAGACCGTCCTCGGCACGAGCCCCGACGGCACCAACCCCCGCTCGAAGCTGCGCGCCGGCGAGAACGCGTGCACGGTGGTCACGACGGATCGCACCCGCTTCGGCGCCGACGCGCAGAAGGTCACCGACGCGTGCAGCAAGGCCGTCTTCGAGCCGCTGCAGTTCGTGTTCTACGCGCTCGGCGCGGCGGTCGGCGGCACCGGCCTCTACCTCGTCGCGACCTCGTCCAGCGCGCCGCCCTCGGATCAAAAGACCGCGAAGACCACCGGCTGGACGCTGACGCCGTACGTCGGCCCGCAGGGCGGCGGCCTCGAAGGCAGCTTCCGCTTCTGATCGACGCCCCTCCTCCTCCCCTCGCTTCGAAGCTCGAACGATGCGCGTGATCGCCGGTCACCTCGGCGGACGAAGGCTCACGGCCCCCCGCGGCCTCGCCACGCGACCGACCACGGATCGCGTCCGCGAGGCGCTCTTCTCCGCGCTGTCGACCGTCGAGGGAGCGCGCGTCCTCGATCTCTACGCGGGCACCGGCGCGCTCGGCATCGAGGCGATCTCGCGCGGCGCCGCCTCCGCCGTCTTCGTCGAGAGCGCGCGCCCCGCGGCCCAGGCCCTCCGCGCGAACCTCGCGTCGCTCGCGATCGAGCCTCTTTGCCGAGTGATCGTGGAGCCGGTCGCCCGCGCCGCCGCGAGGCTCGCGTCGGATGCGGGCGCGTTCGATCTCGTCTTCGCGGACCCGCCGTACGACGACGTGGACGAGGCGCTGACCGCGCTGGAGACGCTCGCGCCCGCGTTCGCGCCCGGAGCGCGCGTCGTCCTGGAGCACGCCTCGCGCAGGCCCCCGCGCCCGTCCGCGCGCTTCGAGACGATCCGCACGCGCACCTACGGCGATACGGCGCTCGCCTTCCTCGCCCTCACCCCTTAGACTCGTGCCGCTGTTTTCGAGAGGCCCAGCGAGACCGTGTCCGAAGAAGAACATCCCATCCCTGGTAAATCGAGCGGCGTCGGCGTGTACGTCGCCGGCATCGGCATCATGGCCGCGGCGATCATCGGCCTGCTCGTGTGGCGTTCGCGCTCCACGCCGCCGCCCGCGCCGCCCCCGCCGCCTCCGACGGTGACTCAGACCGCGGCCGCTCCGCCTCCCGCGTTCGCGCCCCCGCCCCCGCCGAAGATCGAGACCGATCCCGAGCCCACCGCGACGGCCACATCGACCGCAGGAGGCGTCGCCGGCACCGGAGCCGGAGGCCCCAACCCGTGCGGCAAATGCGGCTCCGGCGAAGGCAGCTCCGCGCTCTCGTCCGCGATCCAATCCGCCGCGGGCGGCGCGCGCGGTTGCTACAACCGAGCCCTCCAGAAGGGCGCCGTCGAGGGCCGCATGAACGTGAGCGTGCAGGTCGGCTCCGGCGGTCAGGTGTGCGGCGCCTCGATCACGAGCGACACCGTCGGATCCCCGCAGGTCAGCTCTTGCGTGCTCTCGCGCTTTCAGGGACGCTCGTTTCCACCGCCCACCAAGGGCTGCGTCGTCGTCAACGTCCCGATCAACTTCACCATCAAGCAATAGGGGCCACGATGCTCTCTTCGCTTCGATCGACGTCCGGCAACCGCACCGCCAAGGCTCCGCGTCCGCTCTTCGCGTGCGCGCTCTTGCTCGGTCTCGCCGCCGTGACCGCTCCCTTCGGCTGCGCGCAAGAGGGCGCCACGCCCACGTGCGAGGACAACGTCTCCTCCGACGGCATCCTCATCAACAAGACGCAGACGCCCTGCGACAACTTCGGCCGCTGCTTCGGCACCTTCTCCTCGAAGCGCACGCTCGACGACGGCACCGAGATCCCCACGGTCGAGGTGTGCGGGGACGCGCAGGTCTCCGACGGCACGTGCAAGAACAACTCGACGGACGCGATGATCTGCTGCTGCGCCGCGCTCAGCAAGGTCGACACCGCGAACAAGACCTTCATCCAGTACGCGTACGAAAACGGCGCCTGCATCAACAAATCGACCGGCAAAGAGGCGACGAATTCGTTCACGGCGTGCCTCTACGGCTACGGCCAGATCGACCTCGACACGGGCACGGGCGGCTCCGGTGGCACGGGCGGCACCGGCGGCACGACACCGTGACGACCGACGAAGATCCTCTCGCGTCGCCCGCGGAAGAAACACACCGCGACGTCGCGCTCCCCGAGACCGCTCCTCTCCCCGCCATCCTCCTCAGCATCGCGTACGACGGCCGCCGCTTCGCCGGCTTCGCGCGGCAGCCCACGCAGCGCACGATCGCGGGCGAGCTGCTCGGCGCGGTGCAAGCGATCGATCCCACCGTGCGCGACGTCCGCGGCGTCTCCCGCACGGACGCGGGCGTGCACGCGCGCGATCAACGCGTCGCCTTCGATCCGAAGCTCCGCATCCCCCCGCGCGGCTGGGCGCTCGGCCTCGCGCGCCACCTCCCGGAGGACATCGCGATCCGCCGCGCCGCGCTGGTCCCGAGCGGCTTCGTGCCCCGGTTCACGAGCGTGAAGAAGCGCTACCGGTACCGCATCGCCTTCGATCAGCTGCGCGACCCGTTCCTCGAAGGCCGAGCGTGGCGCATCCCCGAGCGCCTCGACGACGCGACGATCGCGCGCCTCCGCGAGGAGGCGGCCCCCCTCCTCGGCACCCACGATTTTGCGGCGTTTCGCTCCTCCGCGGACGAACGCGAGGACACCGTCCGCACCCTCTACGCCGTCACCCCCGAGCGGGACCCCGCGGACCCGAACGGCCTCTGGATCACGGTCGAGGGCACGGCCTTCATGCACAACATGGTGCGCATCCTCGTGGGCACCCTCATCGACGTCGTGCGAGGCAGAAAGCCCCCTGGATCGGCCGCGCGCGCGCTCGTTTCTCGGAGCCGCCGCGACGCCGGGATCACCGCTCCGCCCGACGGCCTCGTGCTCGACCGCGTGTGGCTCGAAAACGAAGGCACGGAGGCCTGGCCGGACGTCTAGAATCCGCGCATAAACCCGCCGGCTCGCACGTCAGAGGATCCACCTATGTCGCTCCGCGCAACTGCCCTCGGAACCGCCGCCATCCTCGTTGCCCTCACCGCTCCGGCCTTCGCGCAGCAGAAAGGCGCGGCGCCCGCCGCTGCGGCCGCTCCTTCGCCGGCCAAGGTCGCGGAGCTCAAGAAGCTCAGCGACGGCGCAGCGGAGGTCGCCGAGAAAGTGAGCCCCTCCGTCGTCACGATCGAGGTCACCCTCGCGAGCGACGCCACGAACCTCCGCACCGCGGGCGCCGACGGCAGCAAGCGCGGCCTCGGCTCCGGCGTCATCCTCACGAGCGAGGGCGGCATCCTCACGAACAACCACGTGGTGGAGGACGCGAAGAGCGTCAACGTGAAGCTCAAGGACGGCCGCGTATTCTCCGCGACGCTCGCCGGCCGCGATCCCACGACGGATCTCGCGGTGCTCAAGATCGACGCGAAGAGCCTCCCCGCCGTCACGTTCGCGGACAGCGACGCGGCGCGCCCCGGGGAGGTGGTGCTCGCGATCGGCTCTCCGCTCGGCCTCAGCCACACCGTGACGATGGGCGTGCTCAGCGCGAAGGGCCGCGGCGGCGCGAACCCCGTCGAGGACTACTTGCAGACGGACGCGAGCATCAACGCGGGCAACTCCGGCGGCCCGCTCGTGAACCTCTCCGGCGCGGTGCTCGGCATCAACACGATGACGGCGAGCAAGGCGCAGGGCATCAGCCTCTCGGTCCCCGCCAACATGGCGAAGCGCGTCGCCGAGCAGCTCCTCAAGAACGGCAAGGTCGACCGCGCGTGGATGGGCGTCGGCCTGCAGGACGTGACGCCGCAGCTCGCCGAGCAGATCGCGGCCGCCCCGTCGACCGGCGGCGCGCTCGTGAACGCGGTGACGAACGACAGCCCCGCGTCGAAGGCCCACCTGGAGCCCGGCGACATCCTCACGACGGTCGATGGAAAGTCCGTCAAAGAAGCCCAGGACGTGATCCGCGACGTCTTCATGACGGACCCCGGCAAGGCCCTCACGTTCGAGGTGATCCGCGGCGGCAAGAAGTACCAGACGAAGGTCACGCTCGAGTCGCGCAAGGACTCGCCGCCCGCGACGCTCCCGATGCAGCGCGCGACCCCGGCGCAGCAGGGCTTCGGTGTCGCGCTCAACGAGACGACGGACCCCGCGACGAAGGCGATCTCGGTGGAGATCGGCAACGTCGCGACCGACTCCCCTGCGGACCGCGCGGGCGTGAAGCCGGGCGATCAAGTCCTCGAGTGCGACGGCACCAAATCCCCGACGAAGGCGCAGATCACGGACGCGAGCAAGGACGGCAAGCTCCTGCTCCGCCTCAAGCGCGGCGCCGCCTCGTTCTACGTCGCGCTCAAGAAGCCGTAGCCGCGCACGCCGTCCGGCCCCTCTCGTCCCACTTCACTCCCCGACCATCGGCAGCACGCGCCGCGCCGCTCCGGCGAGCTGACCGCACGCGCCGCCGACGTCGCGACCGCGCGGCCGCCGCACCAGCGTCGTCACGCCCAGCGACGCGAGCCGCCGCAAGAACGCCGTCACCGCCTCTTCCGACGGAGGCCGCAGCGACGGATCCGGCCCCGGATTGCAGGGGATCACGTTCACGCGGCACCGCAGATCGCGCACGTACGCCGCGAGCAGATCCGCGTCCTCGAGCGCGTCGTTCACGCCGTCGAACAGCACGTACTCGAACAGCACGCCGCGCCCGTGCGGCACGTGCTTCGCGAGCGCCTCCTTCAGCGCCGCGAGCGGGAAGCGCTGGTTCACCGGCATGATGCGCGCGCGCCTCGCGTCGTCGGGCGCGTTGAGGCTCACCGCGAGCCGCGCCTTCGTCCCCGCGAAGAACTCGCCCAGCTTGTCGACCACGCCCACGGTGCTCACCGTCACCCGCGCGGGCGCGAAATCGTAGGCCCGCCCGTCCGTGAGCAGCCGGATCGCGCGCAGCACCTCCGGCAGGTTATCGAACGGCTCCCCCATCCCCATGAACACGAGGTTCACGAGCGGCGGCGTCCCTCCGCGCGCCGCGTGCTCCGCGAGCGCCACGCGCACCTGATCGACGATCTCCCCCGCGGAGAGCTGCCGTGACAGCCCGAGCGAGCCGGTCTCGCAGAACGAGCACGCGCGCGCGCACCCGACCTGGCTCGACACGCACAGCGTGGTGCGCCCCGGCCCCGGGATCAGCACTGACTCCACGAGCGCGCCGTCCTTCGCGCGGAGCAGCATCCGCATCGATCCGTCGTCCGACGGCGCGCGCGAAGCGATCGCGAGCGACACGCGCGGATCCAGCTCCAGCAGCTCCCGCCGCGCGTTCTTGTTGATGCCGAGCGCCTCCAGCGCCGCGTCGCTCCACGCCACGTCGCCGCTCGATCGGTGCACGTGACGGATCGCCTTCGCGGCCGTCGCGCGCGCCGCGGAGGCCGTCTCGCCCCGCACTTCGAGCCACGTCGCGAGCGAGGCGGCGTCGTGGGACGCGAAGAGGTCGTCGAGCGATCGTTCTGCGGGACGCACGGGCCGACCATAGCACCGCTCCCGCCGCCGCCCGGAGCCGCCTCCGACCGTTCGGTGTCGAGCGCCGAAACAATCATGTTGTCGCGCGGATCACGGTCAGTCGTGACGTCGTCGCGCGCCGCTCTCCGGCGCCTCCACTCCCCTGTTCGCACTGCCTTGTTGCGCGCCCGTTGCGCGGGCCAATGCAAAGGTTGCGAGCCGAAATCGGCTCCGCGGAGAAGGCGCGAAATCAAGAAAAATCAGCCAAAACCCTCCGCGAGCGGCGCCTACCATGTGGATAAGCCTGTGGACAACTTTTTTGTGGGGGCCCCGACTTTTCTGTTTGCCAAAAGACGCCGAGAGGGGCATCTTCGCGAGTGGAAGTTCTGCGGCACATCTGGCTGCGGACCTCCACTCGAACGCAGAAGTCGAAAGATGCGCTGCGGTCAAACGACAAGGCAGACGATTCGTCGCTTGCCAGCGTCGCGAGGCCGAGCTTTCAGGGCCTGAGCGAGCGTCCCTCGCCCTGGTCCCGCGAAGGTGAAAAAGGCGTTGTGGTGCGGTATTCCAGCTTCGGTTGGGTCCGATAAACACCCCTGCTCCAAAAGGGCAGTCTCTCGACAGAAGGCCCCTCGGGTTAGTGAGCGACCTCCCTCTTCGCGGAGTCGAGGCGCCGCACGACCCTGATGCAGCGCGTGTCATGCAAATGTGCGCTGTGCCGGCGGTTCCAGTCGTTTCCCGCGTCGCTCCGGACAGGGAGACGAATGGTTCACGCGACATGAGGTGCCCGAAGCCATGCGGGTCGGGGCAAAGTCTCCAGTGAGAGCAATCCCACTGGGGAGCGCCGAGGTACGGTGTTCTCGGCCCCTGTCCCGGAGAAGCTACGGCGGTTGAACGGCTCGAAAGGCAACTTTCAATGAGTCGTCTCAGCAGCCCCAATCACCTTCCAGTGATCTGGGGTGTTCGAGTGGTCCGTGGTCGTGCTCGTGGAAACGTCTACTTGCAGAAGTCGCAAGTGCGCACGCGGCCTTGAAGGCACCCGCGAGAGCGAGTGAACAAGGGTCTAGTCGAGGTTCGAACCTCGATGAACACGTGCGGCAGCCCTGTCCGCCGGCCAGCGGAAAGGGGAGCACCTCGCGAGAGCCTCAAAAGGGTCCTGGCGATGGTCTCGGGCGATGGAAGGCACCTCGACCTCAAGAGATCCGGTCGCGTTGACGCGCCGCCGGGGAACACGAGGTCACCCGCGCGGGCCGCTGTGATGAGCAGCGCTGCACCGAACGGCCATGAGAGGTGTCAGAGGGTTCGAATCGACAGGGGCGCCTTCGGCCGAGAAAGCCAGGGAGCCTCCCCCACTTCCGCGTGAAAGCGCCCTTCGGGACGCTTGCACGGTACCGAAGGGCAACTTTCGGGATCGTACTCTGCGCGGACTCGTCCGACAGACCATGTCGGGAGCAAGGGGTGTCGAAGGGCCCGAAGCCGGCATTCGCGCCGTCAAGCGCGCAGCCGTTGGAGGTCGGATGACCGCAAGGTGGTCCGGCGCCGTTCGAAGTGAGGCCTGGTGCGAATCAGACCCTCCGAGAGCGGTCTCGAAGGCGAACATTGGCGGGTTTCCCACAATGCTCGACGGGCAGTCTCCAAAAGGGATGTTTTCTCGGGTGCTCGTGACGTGAAACGTCGGTTGTAGAAACGAGCTCGAGGCACGCTGACAAAGCGACCAAGGAACGTCGTAAGGCGGTAACGAGGCGCGGTGTCCAGCGAACGAAGAGGCAACCAGTCTGGACGAGGCTGAGCGTCATCTTCGGGCGCAGCAAAGGTGCTACGGGAAGGCAGAAGCCGAAAGGCGGATGTCGTCCCCTCGGTGGAAAGAGTCCGGCGATTCAGCAGGTCTATTCATCGAGTCGAAAAGTCGAGCTCGCGGAAGGCGCGCGGGATTCAGGGTTTCGTGGGTGCTAACCCCAGCCACGAGATTTCCGGGATCCAGGCTCTCGCGAATGGGTGCGGTCATCAGGGGATGATCGGGCCGGTCGAGAGGGTGACATCGCGCGCCCGAGGTTCTGACTCTTCGTGGGCTCCCCCAGCCGATGGGCGCAGGGAGCGAGCGGCCACTGACCCCGTAGCAAACGGAGCCATGCCGCGCGAAAGAGGTGGAGTCTCGGCTGCCCTGGGCGAAAAACCCTGGCATCTCGAATCGGGCGTAGGCTGCGCGAACGGCCGCCCCGAAGAGGGAATCCGACGGCGGACGACGATGCCACACGGCGCTGCAAGCACGTGTGGAGGATGGAGACGGTCGAATACACCGGGAACGACGAGGCACCGAAAACCCCGTCCCTCCATCAAGTGGACTTCTTCAAGGGCGCGCCGGGCAACCGGACGCGCCCTTGAGCTTTTTGTGGCCGCCACTGGGAGGACGGAGTCCGTTCCGCGGAGGCGGAGCTCCGCTGCGGAGCGGAGTCCGTAGCGGAACGGACGCAGTCCTCGACGTTTTGTGGCCGCCACTGGGAGGACGCAGCCCCCGACGCGCGGTGGCTCCGATTCCGGCGCATCGGTTCGGGCGCCCCCCGCACGCGGACGACCGAAGGGAGGAGCATGCCGGGGGGGCGCGGCGGCGCGCGGAGCGCGGCGCGTGGGGGGCACCCTCCCCCGAGATCCGACTGATGCGCGCATCAGGCTCGCACAAAAGTGCGAAAGTCCTGGGCGGCCCGGATAGAGTAGCCGCGGTGTTTCGCTCGTTTCACATCGCACGTTCCTCCTTCTTCGGTCGCGGCGCTTCGGTGGGGCTGATCGCGCTCGCGGGGGTGCTCGGCGCCGAGGGGGCCGGCGCGGCTCCATCGAAGGACGCGGAGGCCGAGAAGGTCCTCAAGGACGCGATGGACAGCGACTACTTCGAGACGCGCTTCGACAAGGCCGAGGAGAAGCTCCGGAAGGCCATCGAGACGTGCGGCTCCGCGTGCTCGAACGAGACGAAGGCCAAGCTGTACGCCGCGCTCGGCACCGTGCTCGCGGGCGGACGCAAAGAGCTGGAGGACGGGCGAGACGCCTTCATCGACGCGCTCAAGCTCGATCCGAAGGTGCAGCCGGACCCGGACCTCACCTCCGCGGAGGTCTCGTTCGCGTTCGAGAAGGCCAAGGGCGAGCTCAAGATGGGCACGCCGACCGCGTCCGCGAGCGCCGCCACCCACAAGCCGCCGTCCGCGCAGCGCGTCCGCACGCCGGTGCCGCTCTACGTGGAGATCGCGGCCGAGCAGCTCGCGAACGTGCGCAAGGTCACCGGCTCGTACGCGGGGCCCGGCAGCGAGACGTTCGAGCCGCTCGCCTTCCGCAAGATCGGCGAGCGCGGCTTCGGGGCCGAGGTGCCGTGCGAAGAGGTCGGGAAAGAAGGCGAGCTCCGCTACTTCATCACCGTCCTCGGCGACGGCGACAAAGTCATCGCGACGTTCGGCTCGCGCGGGGAGCCGCTGCGCATGCCGCTGCAGAAAGAGATCTCGTCGGAGGCTCCGCGGTGGCCGGGGTTCGCGGCGCCGGACCAGTGCCGCGCGGGCGCCGCGCCGGACCAGTGCCTCGATGATCGGCAGTGCAACAGCGGCCTCGTGTGCCAGGGCGGTCAGTGCGTCGCCCCGCCCGAGAAGAAGAGCACGCTCGACAACTGGGTCACCGTGTCGTTCGCGCCGGATCTCGCGATCTTCTCCGGCCAGAACGTGTGCACGAACGACTCGCAGAATTCCGCGAGCGCCGCGTACGCGCACTTCGTCTGCCTGCGCGAGGACGGCTCGCGCTACGTCGGCACGCCCACGAAGGACACCGGCGACAACATCAACGCCGGCTTCTCGCTGGGCACGCTGCGCGTCGCGGCGCAGTACGAGCGGCGCGTGCTCGACAACCTCACCGTCGGCGTGCGCCTCGGCTTCGCGTTCAACGGCGCCTCGGGGGACGGCGTGCAGTTCCTGCCCGTGCACGTGGAGGGGCGCGTCGGGTATTCGCTCGGGCGCGACGTGTTCGGTAAGCCGGGGCTGCGGCCGTTCGGCTTCGTGAGCGGCGGGCTCGCGCAGCTCGACTCGAGCGTGCGGGTGCAGGTGCTCGAGGACGCGACGGCCTGCGGCGCGAAGGGCGAAGGACCGTGCACGAAGACCAGCTCCGACGGACGGCTGGAGCCGCGCACGCAGTACCTGAACGCCTACAAACAAGCGGGCAACGGCTTCGCGTCGCTCGGCATCGGCGTCGCGTACATGCCGGTGCGCAACATCGGCTTCCACCTCGCGGTGCGCGGCGGCCTCACCTTCCCGGTGATGGTCGGCTTCCTCGCGCCCGAGGCCGGGATCACGCTCGGATTCTAGCGTTTGCTGCGCTTGCGGGTGCCGTGGACGATGCGCGACGGATCGCGCGGCGGCTTCGCGCTCTTGCCCAGCGCGCCGCGGAGGGCGTCGACCTCGCTGCGGCGGAACTGCGCGCGCGTCAGCGCTTCGGCCGTGAGCTCGATCACCTCGCGCGTCTCGGGCCTCGTCGCGGCGGCGCGCTCCGTCACCCACGCGTAGAGCTCGCTGAAGCGCGACACGAAGGCCGCGATCTGCGACGGCAAGCCGGAGCGCAGGAGGCGCACGCCCTGCCACCTGTCGGCCGCGCGCGGCGCCTCGTCGGCGAGACGGAACGCCGGCTCCAGGAGATCCAGGATCGCCTGCGCGCTCGGGATGTTCACGAGGATCTTCCGATCCGTGATCGCCTCCAGCGCGACGTGCGCTTGCAGGAAGCCGTCCGTCCACGCGACGAGCTCGCGCAGCGTGCCCTCCAGATCCGCCGTGAGCAGCGTGCGCACCGCGTCGATCACGCCGATGCGGATCGTGCCGTGCGTGTCGTCCGCGAGCTCCTGCAGCGCGTCCAGCGCCTCTTTGCGATCCGTCCCGTTCAGCGCCATCACCGCGAACGACGCGGCCGCGAGGATGCGCGCGTCCTCCCGCTCCGAGGCGCCGAGCAGACGCGCCAGCTTCTTCCCGCGGCCGCGCTCGCGGGCGTTCGCGATCACGAGGCCGATCTCGTGCGCCAGCTCCAGGCGCGGCTTCGTCCCGGGGAGGCCCAGGCCGGGCTGCGCGCGCTCCAGCAGATCGAGGAAATCGCCGGTGTCGAGGGCCTTGTTCAGCGAGGTTTCGATACGAGGATCCACGGGCGTCCTTGCGGTGAGGCGCACGCCCTACGACGTCCGCGCGCGCGCGGCGAGCGATTCGGTTTCAAAATAGCTCGTTCCGCTTCGCCACCACGGTCTGGCACGACGTGAGCGGATCCGCGGGATCGATCTTGAGGTCCGGCGTCGCGTATTTCCCGTCGACGCGCACCATCGTCAGCTTGCTCTGATCCGGCTTCACCACGAGCGTCGGCAGCGCCTGGATCGCGGAAGCCACCGGGATCTCGGAGCTGCTCAGCGTCACGTCGGCGCCGACCACCTGGTACACGACGTCGGTCGTGACGGACCCGTCGAGCTTGCAGCTCGACTCCGCTTTCCCTGAAAACTGCGGGTTCACCTCCAGCGCCACGAACGCGCGCCCCTGGATCGTGACGCCGGGCTGCGACGGATCGTCGACGTTGCAAGGCTTCTGCTCCTCGCCCTGCGCGCGCCCGCACACGCCGAGCGTGACGCCGGGGAAGCCGTCCTTGTCGTCGTCGACGAGCGCGGCGCAGTCGTTCACGCACGTCGCCTCGCACGTGCTGCTGTGCCCGATGTCGCCCGCGGTGCAGCCGGATTGCTGAACGTCCCACTTCGGCAGCGCGGCGCCCTTCGTCGTCGCGCCGGCCGTCACCACGAACTGCTCCAGCGACACATCCGCGCCCTTCGACTCGCCGGAGAGCGTGCCGCCGACCACGTTCGCCGCCAGCGTCGGCAGCGCGTCGAGCAGCGCGTCCGGCACGGTGATCTGCGTCGTGACCGCGGCCATCGATCCGGGATCGCACGTCCCCGCGACCGCGCCGACCGCGGGCAGATCGATCGCGCACAGCGTGGCCTTCACGTCTTGCAGCTTCGTCGGATCCGCGGCGTCCTGACCGATCGTCACGAACAGCGTGAGGAACGCCTGCCCTTCTTGATCGGCCGGACAGATCGACACGAGGCTCCCCGGCGCGCCGACGATCGACACGGTGAGCGCGCCGTACGCGGCCCACGTCCCGGCGAGATCGAGCGTCGCGGGCTCCCCGTCGCACGCGGGCCCCGAGCTCGTGGTGGTGCCGGTCCCGCCGGATCCGCCGGTGCCTGTGCCGCCGGATCCGCCGGATCCGCTGCCGCCGCCGCAAGCCGAAGTCATGAGCGCGATGCCGATCGCGCCCGCCCAAACTCCATGACTGGTTCGCATTCGTCAGTGTCACGCGCCGGCGGAGCGCAGGTCAATCGCCGGCAGCGGGTCAGTCGTAGCGCTCCACGTGCACGCGCTTGCGGTCCACGCCGAGCTCCTTGCGACACAGCTCCTTCACGGTCGACACCATGCGATCGAGCCCGCAGATGAACACGTGCGGCGGCGAGTCGGTCGCGTCCCCGAGGGCCTTCAGGATCTCCGGCACGTGGAGCTGCACGTACCCGCGCCGCCCCGTCCACGCCTCGGCCCCGCGCGAGAGCGTCACGTGGTACCGCACGTTCGGATGCGCGGCCGCGAGCCTCTCGAATTCGTCGCGGTACAGGATGTCCTCTTCGAACCGCGCGCCGAACAGGAGCCAGAGCGGCGCGCTGCTGTCTCTCGCGAGGGCCGCGCGGATCATGGATCGGAACGGAGCCACCCCGGTGCCGGTCGCGACGAACAGCGATGGAGAGGCGTCGCCGGCCTCGCGCCAGAACAGCCCTTGAGGCCCCACGGCGCGGAGCGACTCCCCTTCTCCGAGGCCGTGCAGGAACGCGGATCCGGGCCCGCCTTCGACGCGCGTGACGGCCAGCTCGAAGCGCGGCGAGCCGTCCGGTGGAGAGGCGATCGAATAGGACCGCTTGATTTCCCCTGTCACGACCGGCATGAGCAGATTGACCCATTGCCCGGGAGCGAAGTCGAAGGCGAGGCCGTCGGTGCGCTCGAACACCAAGTGACGGACGCTCGGCGCGATCGTGCGCGCGGACGCGAGCCGGACGTCGAAGGCGGTGGGCGTGATCATGCGGGCGTTTTACCGCGGCCGGGAGCGAGGGAGCGAAAGATCCGGTATGCTCGGCGCGATGTCGGCCCCGAAGTTCCCCTTCCCGCTCGGCGACGACCCTCCGCCCCCGCAGCGCACGCCGCTCGGTGAGGTGGTGCTGGGCCATCCAGCGACGAAGGCGGACCTCGACAAGCTGCCGCGCACGTGGCGCGGAGAGATCCTGAACGGGACGATGTATGCGTTTCCGCGGCCGCGCGGGAAGCATCAGCTCGCGGGCGGCACCCTTTACGGCGACATCGAGCGATCGTTCCATCGCGGGCGGGGCGGCCCCGGTGGGTGGTTGATCGTCATCGAGCCTGGCATCGAGCTCCCGATGGCGAAAGAGGTGTCACCGGACATCGCGGGATGGCGTCGCGAGCGCATGTCGCAGATCCCCGCGAAGGGCCCCATTCGTGTCGCGCCGGATTGGGTGTGCGAGGTCCTGTCTCCCCGGACGAGCGCCTACGATCAGACGATCAAGCGCCGCTTCTACGCGAACGTGGGTGTTTCCTATCTCTGGTACATCGACCCTCGGAGTCGCCTCCTCACCGCGCTGCGCCTCAACCACGGCACCTGGGAAGAGGTCGGCGTGTGGGCTGGCGACGCGGCCGCACGGATCGAGCCGTTCGAGGCGCTGGAAATCTCGCTCGCGGATTTGTGGGCGGACGTGGAGCCGGTGCAGGAAGAAGACGACGACAGCCCCTCTCCTCCGAGCAGCGTCGTCGGGTAAGCCCTCTCCTCAGAGCGCGAGGTGCACGTTCGTGGTCAGTCGGACGTCCGTATTCTTGACGCCGGTCGGAGGGGCCGAGTCGTGCAGGACCGTCAGCGAGAGGCCGAATCCGAGCAGATCGCTCACCTTCCCGAGGCCCTCCAGCACTTCCAGGACCCGGTAATCCGAGAAGTCGTCGAAGCGCGGCTGGAAATACGTGGTGCTCTGGAGCAGGACCGAGTCGCCGAGCGCGAGCCGCTCCGTGAGGTAGTTCGTCCAGCGGTGGCTCAGCGTCTCCGGCTCGTCCGGCGCGCCTTGTTTGACGTTGATGCGCTCGTATTCAAGCATGTAGGCGCTGCCGCCCCACCACAGGAACGTGGGCTCGTGCACGATGTCCACGCGGATCCCGGCGCCGGCGAGGCTGCGGCGCTGGAGGCGGAAGAAGCGGTCGTATTGATGCTGGATGAACACGTCCGTCCCCACGCGCGGGTGCCACATGCCGGTCCAGCGCATGTGAAGGTACGACTGGCTCGCCACGGGCTTGTCGTTGGCCTCCGTGAAACGGCCGCTCCCCGTCATGAGGACGCGTTGACGGATGAACGGCAGCGGCGGAGTCTCCCCCTCCGGCACGGGTGGCACCGGATACAGAGTCTGGTACTGGACGCGCCCGGTCGATTGGAGATCGAACAGCTCCACGTTGCCAGTCGCGAGCGCGAACGAGCCGTCGAAGTTGACGCTGAACCCCGGCTTGAGCGGGTTCGTGCGGAGCGCCTCCGCGTTCACCTGCGCCGCCGCCCCGCGCGAAGACAGCGAGGCAGAGGCGAGCAGAGCGGACGCGACGAGGAGCGGGAGACGGGACGAACGACGCATCGGGGCACGCACTCTCGATCAGGAGATAGCCAGTCCCGGCGCGTCATTCGAGGGCGCGCCGGACGGTGGACTATCGATCTTGCGCGCCCCGGTGGAAAGCGAAAAGACCGAAAGAGAGGGTTCGATGGAGCGAAAGAATGTCCGGGGAACCGCCCGCAACGTGAATGTCGCCCCCCGCTCCGCGCCCCTGCCCTTTCAGCGCGATTTCGCGGCGAGCGCGGCGTCGATCGCCTTGCGGAACACCTCCTCGGGCTGCGCGCCGATGATGCGCTTGCCGTTCACGAAGAAGGTCGGCGTGCCCTTCACCGAGAGCTTCTCGCCCTGCGAGACGTCGGCCGCGACGAGCGCCTCCAGCGCCGGATCGTCGAGGTCCGCGGCGAACCTGCGCGCGTCGAGTCCGAGCTTGTCGGCGAAGCCCACGAGCGTGGCGCGATCGAGGGTGTCCTGGTGCGCGAACACCATGTCTCGGTACTCGAAGAACTTCTCCGGCCCCTGCTTCTTCGCCGCGAGCGCCGCCTTCGCCGCGAGCCGCGCGTGCTCGTGGAACGGGAGCGGGGCCGATTTGTAGGCGATCCGGAGCTTGCCCGGATAGGCCTTCTCCAGCGCGCGCACGGTCTCTTCGGCCTTGCGGCAATACGGGCACTCGAAGTCGGTGAACACGACCAGGATCACCGGGGCCGCCGCGCTGCCGCGGATCGGCGCGTTCGCGAGGTCCACGTCCACGGGCGCGTCCGAGGGCTCGTCCGCCGACACGTCGTCGCACTTCGCAGGATCGCACTTGCCGTCGTCGTTGCCGGCGCCCCCGCAGTCGGGCTCTCCGGCCTTCGCGTCGTGGCCCTTCGCGACGCCTCCGGCCTTCTCCGCGGGCGCGGCGGTCTTCAGGATCTCGGAATACACGTCTTCGGGGCGCACCCCGCGGGCGACGAGGGCGTTCGCGCTCGTGAGCGCGGCGTCGATGGCGGCCCGGAACGCCGCGGCCGGCTGCGCGCCCACGAGGCGGACCCCGTTGACGAAGAAGCACGGCGTCCCGGTCACGCCGAGCGAGGCGGCCAGATCGAGCCCGCTCTGCACGTACTTCTCGGCCGCGAGGCTCTTGCGATCGCGCTCCAGCCGGTCCGCGTCGAGGCCGAGGTCCTTCGCCATCGCCGCGAGCGCCTCGTCGTCGAGGCTGCCTTTCTGCGCGAACAGCGCGTCGCGGGCCTGCCAGAAGCGCCCCTGCTCGCCCGCGGCGAAGGCCCATTTCGCGGCCGGCGCGGCGGTCTTGTGGAACGGCAGCGGGTTCTCGAGCACGGCGAGGCGCACCTTGTCCCCGTATTCGCCGAGGAGCGACTCGATGGTTTGATGGGCCTTCTTGCAGAACGGACAGGCGTAGTCGCTCATCTCCACGATGGTGACGAGCGCGCGGTCGCTGCCCTTGATCTTGGCCCCGGAGATGGGCACGCGGACGGCGGAGACGGCCTTTTCGCCCTTGACGTTCTGCGGAGCGGCGGCCCCCGGCGCGGCCCCGCGGCCCTCCGGAGCGGCGGTCTCCGGCCCGCGATCGCAGGCAGACAGAGCGAGGACGAGGGCGACGGCGAGCTTCCCGATGCGAGTGAAATGACGCATACACGACTCCTGTGCGGCCCGCGGCCGCGTTCGGACAGACTGTTGCAAACACCACCCCTGCCCGACCGACTCAGCGGCTGGGACTCGGTGGCTGAAGATGGTTCACGGCACGGTCCCCTCCCTGCGCCTGAGAATCAGGCGCTTTGGGAGGGGCGGACTTCGCGAAGCGAAGGCCGGGGGTGGGCACACGAAATCGATCCAGGCTTCCCAGTGGATGCCGCAACGTCGAGGCCTGCGTCCACTCCGCTCCGGACTCCGCTCCGCCAGGCGGAGCTCCGCCTCCGCGGACCGGACTCCGGCCTCCCAGTGGCGGCCTGGGCACCGTACCCTCTCACGTTACGGCTCGGTCGGCGCGCAGAAGGCGGCGCAGCTCTCGCAGGAAGAGGCTACCTCGGCCGTCGGGAGGCAGGTGTCGCTCTCGCACGTCGTGGTGAGGGGCGGCGACGGGGGGACGGGCACCGGCGGGTTCCGGAGCGACGGGTCGATGCTGGCGGTCGGCTCCTCCGAGATCGGGACTCGGACGGTCTCGTCTTCGGTGCCGTCACACGTCGGCTCCGGGGCGATCAACGCCTCTTGCGTGGGCGCCGGAGAGGTCGATTCGGCGATGGGCGGCGGGGTCGTGCGCATCCACAGGCCCACGAAGGCGGCCGCCAGCGCGAGCACCGCCGACGTCACGCCCACGCCCCTCGACGAGCGCGCCGAGACAGGCAGTCTCCGCGCGCGATCCCCGCTGAAACCAGGCTCCCGCGACGACGCGCGCGCCGACATGGCCTCTTCCGAGATGGCCTGTGCCGCTGTCACGTGCGGTGTCTTCTCGGGCTCCCTGGAGAGCTGTCCTCCGCCGGCGTCGATGCGGGCGAGCACGTCTTCGAAGGACGGGACCTCCGCCGGCATGGCCTCCGCACGGGAACGGAACAGGCGGCGCTCCTCGCGGAGGCGGCGCATCTCGGCCGCGCACTCGGCGCATCCGAAGAGGTGCGACTCCACGCGGCGGGACTCCGCTCCGTCCGTTTCATTGAACACGTAGGCTTCGAGATCGCCCCTCGTCATCACCTCGCAGTTCATGGAGCGCCTCCTTCGTCCCTGTCGTCCTTGCCGAGGACGCCGCGCAGGACCTCGCGCGCCCGGAACACTTCCACCTTCGCCTTCGCCACCGACCAGCCCAGCGCCGCCGCGATCTCGTCGTACGAGAGGCCATGATCGAACCGCAACAACAAAGCCGCTCGCCTCTCCTCCGGCAGCTCCTTCACGGCGTTTTCAATGAGCCGCGCCGCCTCCCGGCCGAGCACCTGCGCCTCCGGAGATCGGGAGTTGCACGGCACGTCGTCGAGCGTGTCCCCCTCGGCGAATCGGCCCCTCGCGACGCGGCGGGCCTTGCGAGCCTCCAGCGCCACGTTGCGCGCGATGCCGAAGAGCCACGGGAGGCGCTTCTGGTCCTCTCGCAAGGTGTCCAGTCGTCGAAATGCGCGCGCGAACGTCTCCTGCGTCGCGTCGGCGGCGAGCGCCCGGTCCCCCAGCAAATCGCCGAGAAAACGGAGGATCGCCGCCGCGTGCGCCGTATAGAGCGCCGCGAGGACCGTTCGCGCGTCGCCCGTCACGGGCACCGGTCGCGAGGGAGCCCGCACGCGCGACGACGCGATGGTGGCTTCCGCCACATCATCGTCGGGCACGCCGGCCACCGAGAGGAGCGCTTCCGGTGCGATCGTCACACCCGTAAAGTGGCCGCAGTCGGGCGAGGGTTACAACCTGTAGCGCGATTTTTTTCGAAGGCCCCCGACGCGGCCGCGAAGTGCGCCTGTGATAGGGTGTTCTCGATGTCTCCGCCCGCCTCCTCTTCCGCTCTCGGCTCCCAGAGGTCGAGCTCGCAACGCGGCTCCCCGGCCGGCGCGCGGCGCTCCGCCAACGACCGCAGCGTCGCGGCCCCGGGCAAGGCGCGCGCTCGCAAGCTCCGCTCGCCGCCGCAGCCGGCGAAGGCCGCCCCGAGGAGGGCGCTGCCCGCCGTGGACGAGCGGCTGGTGATGCCGGAGAGGCGGTTCGAGATCATCGACGGAAGGGTGGAGGAAGTGGCACCTTCGGACGAAGCGCACGGGACGCGGCACTCGAAGGTGTCCGCGCTGCTGGAGGCCTATGTGAGGGCCGATTACGAGGTGGCGTCGGACATGCTGACGCGCACGTCGAACCTCGGGGACATGGCGCCGGACGCGAGCGTATTCCCCGCCGCGCGCGACGCCGAGACCGGCGGCCGTCGACTGGAAGAGCTGGCCTTCGAAGTGGTGAGCACCGAGAGCCTCGGGCACGCGGCGACGAAGGCGCGGGAGCTGTCGCGTCGCGGCGTGCGGCGGGTCTTCGCGGTGGACGTGGAGCGCCGGCGAGCGCTGGAGTGGTCGCGGGCGACGGACACGTGGGAGATCCTGTCGAACGACGCGGCGATCGAGGACGGGGCGCTCGTGACGCCGCTGTCCGTGCGCGCGCTGGTGGAGGCGATGAAGGCCGACGACGCGGTGGCCGCCGCGCTGCTCGCGAAGAAGAACGCGGTGATCGAAGCGGCGCTCCTGGAGTCGCGGCTGCAAGGCAAGCGCGAGACGCTGCTCACGATCCTGTCGGCGCGGGGCTTCGAGGTGACGAAGAAGGCGGAGAAGAAGATCCGCGGCGAATCCACGGAGGCTCGGATCGACGCGTGGATCCGCGCGTCGCTCGCGGCGGCCAGCGTGGACGAGGTGCTGAAGAAATAGGGGTTTTGGGGACCGTCCGGGCGGCTCCGCGGAGGCGACCGCTCAGCCGAGGCCTTCCACCGTCGCCGCCACCTCGCCCGCGAACGGCGGGGAGACCACGCGCGCGGTCGGGTGCTTTTCGAGGGTGATCAAGACGTCCTTCGCGCCGGACGCTTCGAGCGCCGCGCGCAGCGTCGTCACGTCGCGCTCCACCTCGGGCTCCGGCGTCGCGAGGGGCCACGCCCACTGTGCGACGCCTGGCAACGCGCCGATCGCCGCGCAAGAAGCGCGCTCCGGCGGCAGCGCTCGGAACGCGGGGGCGCCCGTCCAGCGGATCGTCGCGATCACGAGGCCCACCTGCGCGATCGTGAGCGCGCCCAGCCGGGCGAGGTTGCGCTGCGCGGACGTGCGGCGGCTCGACACCTCGCCGAGGACGCCCGGCGCCTCGTAAACAAGGGCGATCTCGCGCGGGACGCCGAGGTGCGGGGCCGACTGCGCGACCGCGAAGAACGCCTCCTCCGCGTCGGCGATGGGGCTCCGCAGCTTCGGGCCGGGCGCGGCTCCCGGCGGCGCCGCGAGCTCGTGCTGGAGGGGGAAACGCTCGCGCCACGGGGCGTCGCGCTGGTCCGCGTGATCGCGGAGCAGGCCCGCCACGCGCGCCGAGAGGCCCAGCGACGCGAGCGCCCACGCGGGGCCGCTCCACGTGAGGCTCTCGCCGTTCGTACCGTCGCCCTCGATCGGCTTCACTTCGCCGCCGCTGAGGCGCACCAGATCCCACTCGGTGAGCGCGAGGCCCAGCGAGTTGCCGATGGTCGTGAACCGGGCCCGCGCGTCGCGGAGCTCGGCCTCGGCCGTCTTGTCGTGGAGGTCCGCCTTCGCCCGGCCGGCCGCGCGCGTCGCGTACGCGAGCCAGATCGCGAGCGGCGGCGTCGTGCTGCGGGCCACCTCGCGCGCGAGGTTCGCCATCTCGAGCGCGTCGTCCGGGCGGCCCAGATCGAGCGCGACGTCCGCGAGGAACGTGAGCGCGCGGGCGCGGCCGAACGCGTCGCCCACCTGCGACGCGAGCCACTCCTGACGCTGCAGCCACGTGCGCGCCTTCTCCAGGTTGCCGAGGCCGAGCGCCGCCGCGCCGAGCTGCCCGCACGCGATCGCCTCGCCCACCGCGTCGCCGCGGCGATGGTGCAGCTCCGCCGCGTGCTCCAGCAGGGCCTCCGCCGCGCCGTACGCGCCGAGCACCACGTACAGCGTGCCGAGCGAGTTCAGGATCTTGGGGCGCTCCGCGGGGTGCTCTCCGGCCATCCCGAGCGCGTCGAGCAGGTTCTTCTGCGTGCCCTGCGCGTCGCCGAGCAACCGCAGCGCGGCGCCGCGGTAATGGGTCGCGACGACGCGGACGCGCGCGAACGTCGTCGCCTGCGCGAGATCCCCGAGGGCGCTCTCGGCCTCCGAAAAGGCTTGTTTCGGGCCGCGGCGCATCTTCGCGAGGAGCGCTTCGGCGCGCGCGAGGTGCGACGCCTCCGTCTCACCGACCGCGTGAAATCCGCTGGAAGCGGCCTGGAAATCGGCCTCGGCCGGGGCCAGCGAGCCCTCGCGCATCGCGAGCGCGCCGCGGGCGTACGTGCGGGCGGCCTCCTGCACCGGCGGCAGCGTGAGGGCTTCGAGGCGCGCGATCTCGGCGGCGGCCTCGGAGGCGCGGGCGCGGAGGATCAGGCGCTCGACCTGGGAGACTTCGGCGAGCGGCTCAAGCGGTAGCATGGTCGACTCCTCCATCCTTGGATGCGGCGTTGATGGTCTCCCACTGGGCGGCCAGCGCGTGCAACGCGGTCTTCACGGCGTCGACGGAGAGGCCGGGGCGCGCAGCGCGAACGCGGGCCACGTGCGCCGTCACGTGCGGCGCCGCGAACGACGTGCCCGTCCAGTGACGCTCGCCGGCCGGCAACGCGGGGCCCAGGACGTCGTTGCCCGGCGCGAGGATCTCGTAGTCGAGCGTCACTTCGCTCCTGAGCGCCTCGGGATCCGTGAAGGTGCCGCGGCCCACGCCGATGAGCGATTTGAACTTGCCGGGGTACGTGCGGTAGCTCGCCGCGTTCGGGCCCGAGGCGACGAGCACGACCTGCGCCGTGTGCGCCGCGTCCGCGACCTCGTAGAGCTCGACGATCGATTTGTAGTCGTTCGGCCGGAGCGGGGCGCCGCGTGGGAAATCGATGCCGAGGCTGAGGTTCACGACGCCGAAGCGCTCGCGCACGCAGAACCGCAGCGCCGCGAGCAGGCCGTCGCGCGAGCATTTTCCGTCGGGCCCGAAGGCGCGCACGCTCACGAGCTCGGCCTCGGGCGCGAGGCGGTGGATGATGCCCGCGCACGCGGTGCCGTGGCCGCTCTGATCGCCGGGCTCGCACGGCTTCACGAGGAAGCTCTCCCCCTGGCGATCGATGCCGAAATGCGTGAGGGCCGCGCCCTCCAGCCACGGGTGCAGCGGGTCCACGCCGGAGTCGACGACCGCGACGCGGACGCCTCGGCCGGAGCGCTCGATCGGCACCGGCGCGAGCGCGTCGAACGAGGGGCGCGCGGGGGGATCGAAGACCATCGTCACGGCAGCTCCATCCCGCTGTCGGGGCTCATGCCGGTGAGCGTCCGCGCGTACTGATCGATGCGATCGAGCAGATCGATCACGAGCTGCGCCTCCGCCTCGCCGCGGTCCGCGACGCGCGCCACGGAGGCGGCCAGCTCCAGGCGGCGGCGGTACACGGGCGGCAGCCGCATCGCGTGGATGTAGCGCGACAGCGACGCCGCGAACGACGTGGGCACATCGCGCAGCACGTCCGGCAGCGCGCGCGCGAACAGCTCGAAGAGGATGCGCTCGGTGCGGAACGACTCCACGGTGAGCGCCAGCACCTCCGCGAGGCGCTCGCCCATCTCGAGCTGCTGATCGCCGAACGGCTGATCGAACGTGAAGAGCGCGACGCCGCCGACCACCGACTCGTTCACGCGGAGCGGCAGGAACATGCCCGACGTGGGCTCTTCGGAGAGCAACGATCGCAGCGGCGCGATCATCGGATCGTCCTTGCCGAGGTGCGCGGAGTGCCCGCTGCCGCCCGCGAGCAGGTACGCGAACGGGGTGCCGCTCGGCATGAATTCGAGGTCCGGCGTGCGGTAGCTCGCGGCGTCGGCGACGACGGGCACATGCAGCCTCCCGAGCGACGCGAGCTCCAGCGCGACGAGCGCCTGCGACGCCGGCATCGCCATGCACGCGAAGCGGAGGTGCTCGCCGAGGCCGCGGATCCGGCCCTCCGTGGAGCCGACGAGCGCGGACGCTTCGAGCGTGGACAGCAGATCGCGCAGGCGCGCCTCGAACGCGATCGGCGGCACCGGGCCGGTCGCGATCGCGCCGCGCCCGCGCTTGATCTCGTGCGCCATCGAACCAGGGCTTGCTTGATCGGCTTGCTTCATCGGGCTCTCCGTGCGGACCAATCGACGCGGCTCAGGGCAGCGACTCGAAGCGCTGGGTGCCTTCGATCGCGAGGACGAAATCGGCGCCGAACGCGAGCGCCGGCGTCGTCGCGCCCACGAAATCGAAATCGCTCGCGAGGAGCCGCTCCACGGCGAGGACGCCGCCGCGCGCGGTGAAGGCGTACCCCTCGGGCGTCGTGAGCCAGGCCTCCACCTTGCGATCCTCGGCGTCGCGCGCCGCCGCGTACACCTGCCACCGCCCCGTGTTTCGCGCGGTCTCGTCGGGCCCCTTCACGAAGCGCTCGGCCCAGCCGGACAGCGTGTCGCGCACGCGATCGCGCTTGAGGACGCCGGAGATCGAGGACCCGAAGAGCTTCATCGCGCGGAGCTGCGCGCGCGGCAGCGACATGTACGTCGTGATGTTGGGGATGCCGGTCGTCTTGTACGCGGTCTCCAGATCGCCCCACGGGATGCTGACCGCGCCGCGCTCCTTGTCGGCGAACCGGAACGTGCGCACGTCCGCGCCGAGCGGAGCCGGGAGCAGCGCCCCCTCGCGTCGCACGAGGTTCCCGCGCGCGATCATCTCCAGCATGGTCTTCGTGGTGCCGGGGCTCGTGGTGCCGAGGGCCGCGAACGCGATGTCGAGGTGCCGCGCGTGCGGCAGCTTGTCGCCCACGAACCGAGCGAGGCAGTCGGTGGGGATGACGTCGAACCCCACGCCCGAGATGAGGCACACCTTCGCGCGCTTCGCCTCCTCGTCGCGATCGAGCGTGCGCGCGAACACCGGGATCTCCCCCGTCACGTCGACGTAGTGCGCGCCCCGCGCGAGGCACGCGGTGATCATCGGCTCGCTCGTGTGCACGAAGGGCCCGGCGGCGTGAAACACGAGGTCCACGTCTTCGAGCGCCTTCGCCGCGGCGGAGATGTCGTCGAGCCCGAACGCCTTCCACGGGAGCCCCATCTTCTCCGCGAGGGGCCGGATCTTCGCCTCGTTGCGCCCCGCCAGCACGGGCCGATGCCCGCGCCGCATCGCCTCTTCGGCGACGAGCTGCCCGGTGTACCCGTTCGCGCCGTACACCAGCCAGGGCCGCGAGGTGGTCATGGTCGGGCCCTGTAATACGGGGGCGCGCGCGTGTCAGCGAAACAAGGTGCCCACCCCCGGCCGCGCTATCGCGCGTCCGCCCCTCCCAAATCGTTCGCTTCGCCTGAGCATTCATCGCATCTTCGGCTTCGAAAGAAGTGCTTTGAGAATTTTGGTGGCGATCGTGAGGTAGTGGAGGCCGCGTCCGATGGTGATGGTGCCGGGGGGGCCGCCGGAGGACTTTCCGGTGTAGCCGCCCAGGTCGGCGACCCATCGGACGGCCTCAGCGAGAGTGGGGTGGTCGGACAGCACTTCGGTTCTCTTCTTCTGGTCCTCTTTCGCTATTCGAGTGGGCTTCGAGCTCTAACGGAGAAAACTCGTCGAGGTGGTGATGTCGGGTTGCTCCGAGAGAGGCGTTTGAGGCGTTCGGCGCGAAGAGCCACAGCGGCCAGGAACGTAGCCCACTTGGTGAAGCCGCGCGGCTGCGAAGCTGCATCGTCTCGACCCCGCACACCCCGCTCTTCCACGCGCGATGAAATTCTTCGATGCGCCAGCGCTGAGCGTAGCCGTCGATGATGAGGTCCACATCGCTGGGCGTGGCGATGGGATGGTTGGTCAGAAGGGTCCACACCACCGGCTTTTCTCGGCGGAGCCGTGTGTGTCTCGCGGACAAACACGACGTTGAGGGGCAGTCGATAATGCGACTTGTCCACGCGTTGAGCAGGTCGAGCGGCACCGAGGTGGCATGAACTCCAGCTCGGCTACGCGCTTCGTTCGACGAGGACCCGCAGGCACGTGCAGCTGTCGGCTGCTGTGGCGCACCGCTGTGTCCCGGGCATCGTGCAAGTAGCGCTTGATGCCCCGGGCCGTGCGCAGTCGTCGGTTGCTGCGCGAGCGCACCGTGAACCAGCACTCCGACTCGGCGAGCTTTCGCAGCACCGGCCACGCGTCGCCTTCGCGGTCCAGCTGAAACCACGCCCGCGTCTCGGAAGGCACAAACGCCTGCGCGCTCTGCTCGATCGCGTTGACCCAGTGCTGCGTCTCCTTCTCGGCGACTTTGCGTGCGGCGCTGCAGCGATGTCGGTGCTTCGGCTTGTGCTTCGGACGTGCCCACCACTGCAAGGTGCAAACCCCCAGCGGAGAGCCGCTGGGACTGACCGCGATGGCGCCGAGCACTCCTTGAGCCCGCGGCCTCCTTGGGCATAGCTACCGACAGCGCCAAAGTCCTTTTGCCCCGATCTGTCAGCGACAGGCTCGTCCCATCGACCGGCACAAACACGAACGGATGCGAAGAACAGCGCCCACGCACGCCTGCTGCATCGACTCCACCAGCGCTTCTGACGCGCACATGGCGGCTTCTAAAATCGTACGCGGCCTGCCTCTCCGCGCTGTTTTGAAAGACGTCGCTCACCCGTCCGCTCGGCGACTGCGCCGCGCGCTCGGCTATCCTCACCGCCCGCACACGTCGTCGCTCATCGCCGAAACGACCCCGTCCAAACTCCTCGTGCGCCCACCGACTCTCCGCCTGTTGCTCGACCTTCGCCATCGAGCACCACAAGCGTCACGAGCACGAAGAATTCCGGGATTCGTACGAGATGGAACCAATGCTCAGTCGCTTCGCTCACGAAGGGAGGGGCACGAATCTGTGAATACAGTCATCCCCGCGGCGGAGGCACCGGCCCGGCGGACGGAGGACGCGCGCCCGGCGGCATCCCCGGAGGCGGGCCGCCCGGAGCGCCGGTGCGCGCCGCGCGCTGGATCCCCTCCGCCAGCAGCGCGCGGTACGGCTCGCTCTTCTCGACGAGCTCCGCGTGCGTGCCGGTCGCGACGACCTTGCCCTCGTCGATCACCACGTTGAACGTCGACGCGAGCAGGTGCGGCGCGTGCGTCACCACCACGCACGTGCGGCCCGCCGCGAGCTCCGCGACGGCCTTCAAGAGCTCCTCCGCCGTGGCGCTCGGCATGCCGGCCTCGGGCTCGTCGAGCACGAAGATCTTCGCCTTCCGCGCGAGCATGCGCGCGAGGAGCACGCGGCGCTGCTCACCTCCGGACAGGCTCGGCGGCACGGCCTTGAAGCGCGTCGCGAGCCCCTTGTTCTCGCCTTCCTCCGCGAGCATGTCGAGCTTCACGAGGCGCAGGATCTCCCGAAGATGCGCGTCCGGCGGCGCGTCGTCGACGCCCATCGTGAGGTTCTCGCCGATGCTGCGCTCGAACACCTTCGACGCCTGTCCGAGCACCGCGAACGTCTGCGCCAGCGTGTCCGCGTCGAACCGCGCGAGGTCCACCCCGTCGATCGCGATGCCCCCGCTCTGCGGCTCGTCGAGCCTCAACAAGAGCCGCACGAGCGTCGACTTCCCGCACCCGGATCGCCCGCAAATCCCGACGATCGCGCCCTTCGGGATCGTGAGCGTGACCCCGCTCAGCACCAATTTATCGGACCCGGGCGGCGTGTACCGCACGTCGCGGAACACGATCTCGCCTTCCTTCACCTGATCGGCGCGCGCCGGCTGCGGATGCGCGGGCGGATACGCCGGGATCTCCAGCAGCGACAGCGTCGCGCGCAGCACCGATCCGCGCTCGATGAAGCCGGTCCGCAGCGCGTCGAGCGCCTCGAACCGCGCGATCACGAGCGGCACGAACAGGAGCAGCTTCGCCACATCACCGGCGCCCGCCGCGAGCCCCGTCACGCTGAGCGCCGCCAGCACGAGCAGCGGCGACAGCGCCGCGAACACGCTCTTGATCTGCCCCGAGACCGCGAGCGCCCCCGCGAACGCGAGCTTCGCGTCGGCCGCGCGGTGCGCCGAGGTCGCGATCTCCCTCAGCGCCTGCTTCCGAGCGCCGAGCAGCCGCAGATCCTCGATCGCGCTCAGCGTCTCCCCGAGCTGCGAGAAGATGACGACGTCGCTCTGCTGCATGCTCGCCATCTTGCTGCCGACGACCTTCGACGCGCGGTCCGCGAACAGCCGCGACAGCCCGAAGAGCGCCGCGGTGCCGAGGAACACGAGCCCCATGTGATCCGACAGCAGCTCCCACCCGATGACGACGAGCGTGAACAGCGCCTGCGGCAGCCCCGTCACGACGGCGCCGAGGAACTCCGCCACCTGCGCGGCCTCGCGGGCGATCGCGAGCTTCACGACCTCGGACCCCTTCACCTCGGGCATCTTCACGCCGGGCGGAGGCGGCGGCCCCGGCTTCTTCGACATGCGCGCGCCCGCGGCGTCCAGCTCGCGCGGCGACGCGTCGAGCACGGTGCGCAGCATCTCGATGCGCAGCGCGGACGTCAGCTCGGCGGAGAGGCTCGTGCCGCGGTGACTGGACAGCACGGAGATGCCGACCGTCACGAGCGTCCCCACGAGCGCCGTGACCATCACCTTCCACCCCGGCGCCCCCGAGAGCAGCGTCGTGAGCCACCCCGCGAGCCCCGCGCCGCCCTTCGGCATCGGCCGCCCGGTCAGCGAGTTGATCGCGACGCCGACGAGCGCGGGCAGCGTCCCCGCGGTCGCGCCGGACAGCGCCGACAGCACGATGACGGCGAGCACGCGGGCCCCGAGGCTCCCGCGCAGCGATGGCCGCGCGTGGCGCAGCAGAGCGATGAGAACGCGCACGCTCGGCCTTTACCCACGAAGCCGCCCCCGCTGCAAGCCGGGCACGAGACGAGGCGCATCCACCGATGATTCGGGGACGCCGCGACACGGGGCCAACGCCGGCGACGAATATCATTGCATCCGGAGGTTGCGTATCGGGCCAATCGAGCTGCGTCACCGCAATGAGCAAAGCAATGAATCCGCGCGACGCCTGGTCACTTCTTGCTCGATAAGCCGACGCGCGAGCGCCAAGCTCGGGGCGAACCCCCACAAGAGAGGTGCACGATGAAAGGCGCTCCGAGGAGTTCGGTGCGGACGGGCTGCTTGTTATCCACGCTCCGAGGAGGGCTGTTCGCCGCGGCGCTGTGCGGCGCGGTCGGCGTCCTCGGCGGGTGCGCGGGCGAGCTCGTGGCAAGCTACCCGGTCGTCGAGGCCGACGTGGTGCCGGTGGAGATCACGACGTATCCGCACGTCTATTACGCCGGCTCGGATGCCTATCTGGTGGACGGCCGATGGTATTACCGATCGCGCGGCAGATGGGTCGTGTTCCGGAGGGAGCCGGCCGAGCTGCAGACCTACCGCGTCGACTATTACCGTCGCCGCCCGGGCGGCACCTATCAAGCCCCGCCCGCCCACCGTCGCCGCGTCCCCGGCGGCACGTACGAGGCCCCGGACGCCCACCGCCGCCGCAACGAGCCGTGAATCACCTTGCCTGAATACGACACTTCCCCTTTGTCATGGAGGAAAACCAGATGTCCCCCCGTCATTCAATGTTCCTGTTCCTTCCCGCCGCTGCGATGGCCTTCACGACGAGCGGCTGTTTCCTGGAGTCGCACAGTCACACGACCGGCTCGGACACCATCGCGACAGGCACCCTGTCGATCGCGTGGACCGTCGAGAGCTCCACGTCGCCGTCCGCGTGCGACGCGCACAACGCGACCGACATCGCGATTGACATCTACGACCCGGCCGGCAACCGAATCGCCACGGAGAAGGCCCCGTGCGACGCGTTCGTCGACAACGTCGACCTCGACGTCGGCTCGTATTCCATCGACGTCACGCTCGTCGACATCAACGACAAGTCGGTGACGACCACGATCACGCTGGACACCACGGTGGACCCGAACACCGAGGTCGACGTGGACGTGGACTTCCCCCCGACCTCGTTCCTCTGAGCCTCACCATGCGAGGACCGGCGCGAGGATCCCCTCCACCACCTCCGGAGCCGGCCAGTCGCCCCACCCGGCCGCGATCACGTCGTCCTCTCGGCGAGCGCGCCCCGGCACGTTCGCGGACGTGACCAGGATCGCCTTCGGCCATCCGCGGAGGTGCGCGGCGTATTCAAGCCGGTAGAGGGCCGCCTCGTGGAGCCCTTCGAGCATGTACCCTTGCCGCTCCGTGAGCTTGATCTCCAGGACCACGGCGCTCCGGCGCTCGCCGCACCCCACGACGACCGTCGCGTCGGGCCGGAGACGACCGGTCGCTCCCAGATAGTGGCGAGCGGCGGTGTCGACCGGCCCGGCGTCCAGGTGCGACTGGTTGTAATAGAGCATCACCGTCGCGCCGTCGGCCCGCTCGAACGCCAGGATCTCCCGGCGATCCGAGCGAATCAGCCGACGATGCGTCACCCATCTCCCGGGTTCGGCACCTTCGAGGAAGGCCTCGATCGCCTGTCCGAGACGCAGCACGACCGCGAGCTCGAACCGCGTCGGGGCGTCGAGCGGCCACAGCGCGCCGCGCGCCAGGATCGCCGCGATCGCCGCCGGATCCTGCGAATCGAGGCCCGCGCGGAGGGCCCGGTGGAGCGAGAGCGCCGCCGCGTGGCCGGGGTGCCGACTCCCGTGCGCCGCCTCCTCGTGAAACGGCGTGATCGGCCCCGTCGGCACGTCGCGGAGCACCGTGGCGCTCAGCAGATGCCGGAGCCGCCCCTCGCACGCGTGCGCCTCCGCCGCCCACCCCACATCGCCGAGCACCTTCGCGAGCCGCAGATCCGTGAGCACGCGAAGGAGCCGCGCGCCGGTCGCGCAGAGGAGCACGTTCTCGGGCAGCGCGAAGCTCCTCCTCCGCAACGACGTCACGAACCGCGTCTCGTGCCCCGCGGACCACAGCGCGAGCGAGGGGCCGAGCTCCAATCGACCCTGGAATCCACCGCGCCACTCCCGCCTCTCTTGCTCGGTCCGCGAAGGCAGGTGAACCGCCAGATCCGGCAGCAGCTCGTGCGTGAAGCGGCGCACCTCCTCCATGCGAGGGGCCAACGTCGATATCGCCCGCAGCAGAGAGAGCTCGTGCGGACGGCCCGTGAGCCGCTCCAGGAACCGACTGGCCTCCTCCACCGTGAGCCCGTCCGCCGCGGAGGCCGGCAAGACGTACCCCGGAAAGCAGCTCCGGACGAAATCCTCCCAGGGAGGCGCGCTCATGTCTCCGGGAATTGAAGGTGGGGGAACAGCTCCGCGTACCGGCGCCGAAGCGCGAGGACCGCCTCCGACGACGTCCAGCCCGAGAGCGCGCCGACGAGCAGCGCGAGGACCGCCGCCGCCGGCTCCTGCTCCAGCCCTTCGAGCTGGGGCAACAGGTACATCGACATGGCCTCTGCGAACCCGTCGCCGGAGGCCTGCCGCCTGCGCATGTACCGGATCATGTCCAGCACCACCGCGGGCCCGATCGGCCGATGCGCGAACAGCCCGCCTCCGCGGAACAGCCGCACGAGAGGCCCCTTCGCTCCCTCGGGAAGCGGCGGATCCAGCCCCTCGTTGCCCGCATGCGTGTCGATCAGCCGCGCGTACGCCGGGTCGTCCGGCACGCCGACGTGGAGCACCGCGAATCGCCGCTGCACCGCGTACGAGAGCCGGAACAGCGACGTCTTGTCCCAGGTGTTCATCGTCGCCAACACGCGGAAGGTGCGTGGAATACGATGTGTGCGACCCGGCTCCGGCCCGACGGACACGCTCTCTCCGGCGTCGTTCACGAGCGACGTCTCCGTCCCCCGCCCCGCCAGCACCGTCATCAGCTCTCCGAACGCGCGGTCCACGTCGGCGCGGTTGAGCTCGTCGATCACCAGCCACTGCCGCCGCTCGATCGCGCGCAGGAATACGCCCGGACGGAACACCAGAGAGCGGTCCTTCTGGAGCGCGTACCCGCCCATCGTGTCGAACGTGGTCCAGTCCGCGGAGGCCGTCGCCACGAGCGCGCCCGCGCAGTAGCCGTCGTTCCGCGCCGTGTGCGAGAGCGCGATGGCCAGCTCCGTCTTCCCGGTGCCGGGCGGGCCGATGAGGAGCAGGTGCTTGCCGGCCGAGAGCGCGGAGCAGGCCTGTTCGAGCAGCGCCGGCGGGAGCTCCAGCCCTCCCATCTGCGCGACGGCCAGCTTCGCGTCGAGAGCGAGCCTGTCCGCGTCCCACGCCGAAGGAGCGGCCCCCGCGCCGCGCCCCACGTCGGGCAGCGCGTCGACGTCCGGGCTCGGATCCGCGGAGACCTCGTCGGGATCGACGGAGTCGACCAGCAGAATGCCTTTCTCCTCCACGAGATCGTCGAGCCGCTGCCGGATCGAGGCGGCCTCCTCGGCGTGCTCCCGGAGGACCTTGCGCCCGAGCTCCGTGAGGATGTCCCCGTCGTCGCGGCGCTCGGTGAGGCCGAGGGAGAGAAGCCAGTTGCGCCGAAACGAGCATTGATTGCTGGTCTTCCAGGTGGCGCCGATGAGCGGCGGCAACAGGTCGTCCGCGCGCGTCGAGTCGACGGATCCCATCGCGCTGGCGAGCACGAGCACCTCGACGAGGCCGACGTACCGGGCGTGGAGCTTCTCGAAGAGGGCCGTCGGCGAGGGATCGAGCAAATACGTCTCCCCCTCGGACGTCAGCTCGTACTGGCCCTCTCGCTCGCGCACGAGGCCCAGTGTCAGGAGCAGGTTCGTGTACCCTCTCCGGGCAACGGCGCCGGTCACCTCGTATCGCTCGCGGAGCAGCCGTGACAGGGCCTCTTCGTCGAGCGGCTGCTCCGAGAGCGCCTGGAGCAGCGCATCCAGCGTGTCTTTGTATTGACGCACGCCGCCGGGGAGCGGCCAGATCCCCGCCTTCTTTTGCCGGCCCGCGGCCTCGACGGGCAGCGTCTCCTCGGGCTCGTCGGGCACGTGGGAGACGTCCCGCCGGATCGGGAACGGCGGTGTCCCCTCGAAGCCCTTCTGACTCCCGCGCACGAAGAATGGCAGTTTGAGCAACGTGAGGTGGACCAGGCGCCGAAACGCCTCTTGCGGCGACGGAGACACCTCGGCTCCGGGGACGCCGATCACGCACACCTCCGCTCTCCACTCCGAGAAGAGCGGGAGCCCGGAGCGCTCGACGGCGGCCTTCAGAGGATAGCTGTGCTGATTCAGCACCTCCTCCGCGGACTCGTCCTTTCGCCGAAAGGGGCTGAAGGACATCCAGATAGGCACCCGTTCACCGTCCTTGGCTCTCCGGAGCGGCAGCGCGACGGTCGACCACCCGATCTCCTGATCGGTCGCGTCCACCGTGCATTTTAGGCCCAAGAGGTGCCGATAGGCGCCCTTCGTCTGCCACCAATGCGCGCGGAACAGGAGCTCGGTGCTGCCGCCGGCCCACGAGCATCGCGCGCGCACCGCTCCGGGGAGCGGGCCGTCGGCGTCCTCGTCGAGGCCTTCGATCCCGCGGACGGGCCACGTCGCGGGCGGGAGGCGCTCGATGCGGACCTCGATGCTCGCGCCCTCCACGGTGAGCGTGAGCGGCGTCGCGGCCTCCAGGATCGCCCGGAGCGCGCGGATGGCCATGCGGTTCGCGTCCGCGCGATCCGCGCCCGACGTGGGGCTCCCGGGGTCGCTCACGATCGCCGGTCCCCTTCCCTGCGGCGGCTTCGCGGCGAGGGTCCGCGCCGAAGAATCACGGTCATGGACGCGAACGCTACCGAGCGCGGCGCGCGGCAGCCAAGTTCCGGACGCCGCGAGGGCGCGGCTCCGGCCGCGGCTGCTCTGGTCGCCGGCGAGCAGGCGAGATAGAGAATGGGGTCGTGCCGATCTCGCCTCGTTTGCCGCTTCGATGGCTCGGCGTCGCGCTCGCGTTCGCGGGGCCGGCGCTCGTGGCGACGGCGTGCGAGAGCGGGCCGCCTCCGGCCGCGACGGTGGCGCCCCCGGGACGGATCGTCGTGCCCACCGCCACGTGGACGCGCGGCGAATTCGGCGCGGGCGCCCGCTCGACGAGCAGCGCCGCGGCGACCGCGCCGTCGGACGTGAGCGACGCGCCGTCCCCGACCGGCAGCGCGGCGGCGCTCACCTCGGCGGATCCGCTCGCGCTCGCGGATCTGCTGCGGCAAGTGCCCACGTCCGCGCCCGGCCCCACGGATCCGGACGGCGGCTCGCTGATCGGCACGGAGACGGGCGTCCCCGGCACCGCGGCGCCCGTCACGGTGGAGGACGCGCCGCACCGCGGGAAGCAGGTGAGCGTGCAGCTCGGCGCGCTCAACGTGCAGGCCGTGATGGCGTCCCCCGCGATCGAGCGCGAGGCGCGCGCGCAGCTCTATTTCCCGCTCGTGAGCCGGTGCAAAGGGGAGGACGGCAAGGTGCTCCCGCCGGACGCGGTGCTCCTCGAGCTGACGATCGACGAAGAGGGCTACATCCTGCACCAGAACACGGTCGCGACCGCGCAGAACGCGAAGTACAAGGCCGCCGCCGAATGCATGCGCCGCGAGCTGCTCGCGCTCCCGTTCCGCGGCCCCGCCGGCGCCCGCGGCGTGCCCGCGCAGGTGAAGATCACGCTGCCGTCCGTCGACTGATTCGTCCCCTCCCTTCGCGAACGACTGTGAGCGATTTGGGAGGGGCGGACACGGCGAAGCCGTGGCCGGGGGTGGGCACTCCTTCAACCGCCGCGCAGCGAGAGGACCACGACGCCCGACAGCGCCACCAGCGTGCCCGCGACGCCGCGCGCGGTGATGCGCTCGTGGCCCGCGAAATGGGCGAGCGGCAGCGCGAAGATCGGGCTCGTGCCGAGCAGCGTGGTCGCGACGCCCGTCGACGAACAGTTCGCGATCGCGAGCTGCGACAACCAGATGCCTCCGAACGTGCCGATGAGCGAGGCGCCCGCGACCTTCGCCCACGAGCGATCCGCCCCGAGCTCCCGCAGCCACGGACCCGCGTGACGGAGCGCCGCCGACACGACGAGCAGGCCGATCGCGCCCGCGACGAGCCGGCTCGCAGCGGCGCCGAGCGGATCGATGCCGAGCGTGAGGGCCCTCCGCGCGAGCAGATTTCCCGAGGCCTGCCCCATCGCCGCGATCACGCCGAGCCCGAGCCCGCGGCGGATCTTGGCGCGATCCTCGGGCGATCCGATCTTCTCCCGACCGCCGCTCGCGAGCGCCACGGGGCTCCGCGCCGCGACGACGAGTGCGATGCCCGCCATCGTGAGCCCGATGCCCGCGCCTTCCCGGACGCCGACGCGCTCACCGAGGAAGAGCACGCCGCCGAGCACCGCGAACACCGGCGCCGACGACAGAAGCAGGATCGCCCGCGGCACGCCGAGCGCCACGATCGCCCCGAAATACGCCGTGTCGCCGATCGTGAGGCCCACGATCCCGCTCGCCGCGAGCGGCACCCCGATCGCGACCGACATGTGAAGCGGCCCGATCGAAGGCGCGAGCGCGAGCCGCACCAGGGACAGCAGCGCGGCGGCCGCGAGGCATTTGCCGAGGTTCATCGCGCCGGGCGAGACGCGCCGACCGATCCTGGCGAACAGCAGCGAACCGATCGCCCACGTCGCAGCGGCCGCGAGGCCCGAGATCTCTCCGAAAGGCACCGCGCCCGCACGTAGTACCGGCTCGCCGTGAAGTCACCCCCGCGCGGCGCCCGCGGCTCGTCGCGCCGCCGCCACGCATGGTTCGCACCGTTTCCGCGTGAGCATCGGCGGCCGGGTGGTGTTACACCCGCGGCGTGCACAGGCCTGGATCTCGGAGCTCTCGTCGGTGAGCACCCGCGTTCGGTTCGCGCTCGCCGCGCTGTCGGGCGTGATCACATTCGCTTCGTTTCCGGGCGTCGGCGCGTGGCCGCTCGCGTTCGTCGCGTGGGTGCCGCTGCTGCTCGCGCTGGAGGGGCAGACGATGCGGCGCGCGGCGTGGCTCGGCTTCGTCGCGGGCCTCTTCGCGACGGCGCCCGCGCTCCGGTTCTTGATCGGCACGCTGCAGGAGCAGAGCGGCCTGCCCACGATCGCGTGCGTCGCGATCTTCCTCCTCGTCGCGGCGTACCACGCGCTGCGCGGCCTCGTGATCGGCGCGGTGTCGCGCGCGGTGCCGATGGATCCGGGCCCTCCGTCGCTCCTCTTCGCCGCGGGCCTCGCGCTCTCCGAGATCGCGCTCCCATCCTTGTTCCCCTGGTATTTCGGCGCGAGCGTGCACGCGATCCCGCTGTTCGTGCAGCCGGCGGAGCTCGGCGGCCCGGTGCTCGTGAGCGTCATCCTCGCGATGTCGAGCGTCGGCGTCGCCGAGACGATCTCCTCGTGGGGCCCCAACCGCCAGACGAAGCCGCGCGTCATCGTGCCGGCGTTCGCGATCCCGATCGTGGCCGCGCTGTGGGGCTCGCTGCGCATCTCGCAGATCGACGCGCGCGTGCGCAGCGCCCCGTCGCTCGTCGCGGGCGTCGTGCAGACGAACCTCGCGCGCGACGATGAGACCGAGGCGATCCGCCGCCTGCGCGAGGGCACCGCGAAGCTCGCGGCGAAGGGCGCGACGCTCGTCGTGTGGCCGGAGGGCGCGCTCCCGTGGGCCGTCCCCTTCCCGCTCGTGGAGAGCGCGTTCGGCATGATCGGCGCGCCGAAGGTGAACGTGATCACGGGCGCGCTCGTGCAGGGCGAAGGCGCGCCGCCGCCCGCGGGAGAGAAGGTGCCGGTGCGTCACGACGACGCCTCCCGCCGCGTGACGAATTCGGCGCTGCTCTTTGAGTCGGATCGCTGGACCGGCCGCTACGACAAGATGCGCCTCTTGCCGTTCTCGGAGTCGTTGCCCTTCGAGGAGACGCTCCCCTGGCTGCGCGATCTCTCGCCGCGATCGGGCCGTTTCGCCGCGGGAAAATCGCTCGCGCCGCTGCGTTTGGGCGAGCACGGTATCGCGACGTTCATCTGCTACGAGGACCTCTTCCCCGGCCACGTGAGCGCGCTCGGCGCGGCCGGCGACGTCGACCTCCTCGTGAACGTGACGAACGACTCGTGGTTCGGCAGCGTGGAGCCCGAGATGCACCTCGCGCTCGCGAAGATGCGCGCGGTGGAGCAGCGCAAATACCTCCTGCGCTCGACGGTGACGGGCGTGAGCGCGATCATCGATCCGGTGGGCCGCGCGCTCGCGACGATCCCGCAGGACCACGAGGACGCGGCGTCCGCCGAAATCCGCTGGATGCGAGGCCGCACGCTGTACGCCTTCACCGGCGACGCGCCGTGGTGGCTGTTCGTGATCGGCACGGTCGCGATTTCCGTGGTGCGCCATCGCCGAAGCAAGCGCGCGGCTTGAGGAGCTGCGGCGACGCGTCGAGGTTGGTGTTTTTTCTTTGGGCCGCGTGAGACGTCTGCGCTCCGCGAGGAGCGTCCCTGGCACGCGCCTCGAAACGCCTCGATCACGCCACCTGGGCGCCCTCATCCTCTTGCGGTTGCTGTTCGATCGGCACGCCGTCGCGGAGCGTCACGGTCCCTGCGAGCGTCGCGGCGACGCGTGAGCCGGGCGTGATCGCCGCGGTGAGGTTCAACGGATCGCACGCCGAGATGCGCACCATCTCCCCTGTTTGCGGCTTCTTTCGCATCGCGCGGAGCGACTCCACGGCCTCGGGAAGCGCGAACTGCTGGCCCACGAAGCCGGCCACGAAGCGGCCTCCGCGGATCTCGCCGGCGAGCTCCAGGCGCCGATAGACGCGCAGCAGATCGCTCCAGGTCGGCGCGTTCGGCTCGCGCGCGATCGTCTCGCGGAGCACCACGCCCCAGCGGCGCAAATACTGGCGCGCGAGCGACTCGATCACCGCGGACGGCTCCATCGGATCGGCGTCGCCTTCGAGCTCGGACCAGCGCCCGGCGACGACGAGCGGCGCGGGCCCGCGGATGCCGCCGACGTGCCACACGGCCTCGCGCGCGGCCCGATCCACGAGCGCGCGCATGCCGGAGAAGCCGTCGCCGGTGACGCGCCCCGCGGCCACGAGCTGCCACAGCGCCGCCTCCACCTCCGCGGGATGCGATCCGGTGCGCCGCACCAGATCCTCGAAGAACGAAGCCCCGCGCGCTCGCAGCACGCCGAGCACCGCCTCCGCCGTGGGCCCCAGGATCTCCCCGGACGCGGGCGGCTCCTTCGAGGGCGGCCGGTCGAGCGATCGCGCCGCGAGGAGCCACGGCAGATCGCGCCGCGCGACGAGGGCGATCGGCGTCGCGCGCGTGGGGCCGGTCTGCGCGCGGCGCTCCGTGAGGCGGCCCCAGCTCACCTCGCCCGCGAAGCACAGCTCGTCGAGCCAGGCCGGGTTGTAGTCGACGACGCGCGCCGGAAGCACGTGCGCCTCCCACCCCGCCGCCGCGATCTCGAACCCCTGGAGCTGCCCGATCACGCGGAGCAACCCGTCGCGCCCGCGCGCTTGTGTGCCGGGCGCGACGTGCTGCCACGCGAGGTAGAACCGCATCAGATCCGCGGGCGTGACAGGCTCCACCGCGCGCCGCAGCCCGTCGACCGTGCGCCGGTGAATGCGCGCCAACAGGACGCGATCGCACCACTGCAACGTGTCCGCCGTGGCCGACGCGGTGAAGCGCCCGCGCATCACGTTGCCGGAGAGCTCCACGCGCGCGAACGCGATGCCAACGTCGGAGGGATCCACCGAGAGCCACGCGCCCAGCTCGTCCTGCGTCGTCGGCCCGAACAGCGTCATCCACGCGCGCACGGCCTCGACGAGGGCCTCATCCGACGCGATCGCCTTCATTTCCCAGGGCGGCCGCGCATCCGGCGCGAACGTCGCGCCCGCGAGGATCGCCTCCACGTGCGCGCGCCGCTCCGTCACGGACCAAAGCTCACGGGGCGAATCACCGCGGATGTCACCGCCGCAGGGCTCGCTGCGAGGCCGCACGCGCATCGCGCGCCCGTCGCGCACCAGCTCTTCGAAGAAGCCGTTCATCCGCGCGGCCCCGAGGCACTCGCCCTCCGCGAGCGGCACGCCCTCCGCGAAGAACCGCTCGGGCACGATCACGAGATCGGACAGCAGCTCGTGCAGCTCGTCGGCGCTGCGGACCTCGCGCTGCGCCTCGCGGACCACGTCGCGGATAACCTCCGCGTCCAGCGCGCCGAGCCGATCCACGATCTCCGCCGACAGCCCGCGCCGCAGCGACACCGCGCGCGTCCGCCGCTCCTCCAGCGGCGCGTCGTCGAGGAACGCGTACGGGTTCGCGTTGAGGATCTCGTGCGAGAACACGCTCGGCTCCGGCGTCTCCACCGCGCGCGTCGCGATCTCCCCGGATCGGAGCCTCCGCAGCACGTCCGCGAGCCCCGGCGTGTCCATCCACTCGGTGAGGCAGTCGCGCAGCGTCTCGTTCACGAGCGGGTGATCCGGCGGCGCCAGCGGCATCCCCCCGTGGTTATCCTGGCACCCCGTCTGCTCCGGAAACACCGCCGCGAGCAGATCGTCCGACGCCATCCGCATCTTGAACGGCGGCACCTTCTTGCCCGCGCGCGACCGCAGCACCGCGAGCGCCCGCGTCGCGTTCCATCGGAAACGCAAGCCGAATACGGGCCCCTGAAGCGCCGCCTGCGTGAGGATCTCGTCGAGGTGATCCGGGTGCACCATCTCGAACACCGTCTCCAGCGGGAACGAGTGCTGCGGCCCCAGCGAGAACAGCACACCGTCGTCCGTCGCGACCGCCTGCAGCTCGAAATCGAACGCGCGACAGAACTTCTTCCGCAGCGCGAGCCCCCACGCGCGGTTGATCTTCGCCCCGAACGGCGCGTGCAAGATGAGCTGCGTCCCGCCGGCCTCGTCGAAGAACCGCTCGGCCACCACCGTGTCGACCGCGGGCACCGCCCCGAGCGCGCGCATCCCTTCGTTCACGTAATCCACGAGCAGCTCGGCCCCGCGACCATCGGCGCCGCACGCCTCGCGGAGGAACGACATTGCCTCCACTTTGCCCTTGTTCTGAAGGCGATCCGCGATCTCCTTGCGCAGCTCGCTGACCTCGACGCTGAGCTCCTTGGTGCGCGCCGGCCCCTCGCCGAACCAGAACGGCACGCTGGGCGGCGCGCCCTTCGCGTCCTCGACCCACATGCGCGTCGCCTCCGTGCGGAGGATGCGCCACGACGTCGTGCCCAGGAGAAACACGTCGCCCGCGGACGAGTCGATCGCGAAGTCCTCGTCGACGCTGCCGACCTTGGTGGCCTCCGGATGGAGCACCACGTCGATGCCCCCCGTCTCGGGGATCGCGCCGCCCGACGTGAGCGCGATCAGCCTCGATCCGCGCCGTCCGCGCAGCTTCTTCCCGATCGCGTCGCGGTGGAGCAGCGCGCTCTTCCGCCCGCGGCGCGACGCGAACCCCTCCGACAGCATCTCCACGATCGCGTCGTACTGCGCCCGCCCGAGCGACGCGTACGGCGCGGCCCGCCGCATCACCGCGAAGAGCCCGTCCTCCGAGGCCTCGTCGCACGACGCCTCCGCCACGATCTGCTGCGCGAGCACGTCGATCGGCGCGTCCCGCATCGCCGTCGAATCCATCGACCCGCGCCGCGCCCCGCGCACGATCGCCGCCGATTCCAGCAGTTGATCGCGCGTCATCGGGAAGAAGCGCCCGCGCGAAACCGCCGACAGCGCGTGCCCGGAGCGCCCCACGCGCTGCAGCGCCGCGCCGATCGATCGCGGCGATCCGATCAGGCACACGAGGTCCACGGTGCCGATGTCGATGCCGAGCTCCAGCGAAGCCGTCGCGACGACGACGCGCAGATCGCCCGCTTTCAGGCGCTGTTCGGCCTGCAAACGCCGCTCGCGCGAGAGGCTCCCGTGGTGCGCGGCGACGGCCTCCTTGCCGATGCGCTCACCGAGGTGGAACGCCACGCGCTCCGCGAGCCGCCGCGTCCCCACGAAAACAAGGGTGGTGCGCACTTCTTTCACGAGCGCGGCGATGCGATCGTAGGTCTCGCCCCACTGCTCGTGCGTGGTCGCGGCGCCGAGCTCGTTCGCGAGCGTCTCGATCGCGAGGTCCCGATCGCGCGAAGGCGGAGGCGCCACCAGCTCCGGCAGCGCGCGGTCGTTCCCGACGAGGAACCGAGCCGCGACCTCCACGGGCCGCACGGTCGCCGAGAGCCCGATCCGCTGCGGCGCCGCGCGCCCCGAGCGCGTCACGAGATCATCGAGCCGCGCCATCGACAGCGCCAGGTGCGCCCCTCGTTTGTCGCCGAGGACCGCGTGGATCTCGTCGATGATGACGGCGCGGACGGAGCCGAGCGCGCGCCGCCCGCTCTCGCTGGTGAGCAGCAGAAAGAACGACTCCGGCGTGGTGACGAGGATGTGCGGCGGCTTCTTCGTCATGCGCTGCCGCTCGGCCATCGGCGTGTCGCCGGTGCGGACGGCCGCGCGCACGTCCGGCTCCGAGAACGCCATCTCCGCCGCGAGCGCCCGCATCTCCGCGAGCGGCGCCTCCAGGTTCTTCTGCACGTCGTTGGAGAGCGCCTTCAGCGGCGACACGTACAGCACGTGCACCGCATCCGGCAGCGGCGCGGCGAGCGACTCCCGCAGCAGCGCATCGAGAAAGAAGGCGAACGCAGCGAGGGTCTTGCCGGCGCCGGTCGGCGCGACGACGAGGACGTCTTTCCCTCCGGCGATGGCGGGCCACGCGATCTCCTGCGCGGGCGTCGGCCCGGCGAAGCGTCGACGAAACCACTCGGCCATCAAGGGATGGAACATCCCGCGACCGTAGCGCGAGGATCCCGAAGAAGCCTTAAAATCCCGGGCATACGCTTCGATTTTCCGTGGTCGTTGCGATAGAGTCGGCCCATGCGTGAGGTCTTCGCCGACCCGAAGATGGACGTTGTATTTCAGCGCATCTTCGGCGCCGAGGAGCATGAAGGGCTGTTGATCGCGCTCCTGAATGTGCTTCTGAGCCTGGACGATGCGCATCGGATCGTGGAGGTGGAGATCCTGCCGCCGGAGCACCGCCCGAAGATCCCGGAGCTGAAGTATTCAATCGTGGACGTGCGGTGCATCGACGCGCACGGGACTCATTACGTCGTCAAGGTGCAGGCGCTTTATGTAGAGCACTTCGAGAAGCGAGTCGTGGAACATGTTGCCAGGGACTACGTGATCCAGCTCGGCATGGGAGAGCCGTTTCCAGGCCCGAACGGACCAGCTCGTCGCGATCCAGGACAAGATCGGACTGGTGACAGGGGCGCTCAAGCGGGGGCACGCCGAAGGGATCGCGGAGGGACGCGCCGAAGGGATCGCGGAGATGAGGAGGACTCCGAATCCGATCACACGCAGACGGAAGAACGTGCCTGTCCAGCCGCAGCGGGCGCGAAAAGCGAGCGTGGAGAGACAGCGCGGTCGCCCCTCCACCTCTGTCAGGGTGAGCAATCCAGCCGGGTGAGCCTCGCTCTTCCGACGCCGCTCGACTGTTCGACCCAACCGAGCACGGCCCCCTTCCCGTCCGGCGAACCATAGAGTGCGCGCGGGCCACCGTACGGCAGAGTCGGCACGAGGGGCGCCTCGAACAGGCGATTCAAGTCCTCGTCCAGGAGCGTGAGCATCATGCCGGCGTCGGCGGCCCCGCTCGCAGGGAGGCGGCCGCGCGCCACCAAGAGCGAAGACCCCACCCTCGCGATCGAGACTCCCAGGTTGAGCTCGCCGTCCTCCGCGAGGTTGATCGGCCCAACCAGCGTGTCGGTCGTCGCATCGTACCGCGCGATTTGCACGGCATCCGGGCCCGAGTGGCTCACCGTCCACACGAGGTACATGCCCTTTTCGTGCGGCGCCCCGTGGACCTCCGTGATGCCCTCCACGTCGATGCTCGTGAGCAAGGTCGCTCCGCCGTATCCCGTCACGTCCATGACGGCGATCCGGTTCGAGGGGCCGGGGCTCGCTCCCTCACAGTCGGTTGGACTGGCCGCGTCGACGGCGAGCGCGACGAGCCACTCCATCTTGAAAGGCACGGCCCCCGCCGACGCGAGGTTGTCCGTCGTGCAGCCGATCGGCACCGTATCCTTTGTGCTTCCATCCCCGAAGACCGATGTCGCCGATTGCGTCGGGTAATAGTAACTGCCCACAAGGTACTTCACTGGCGCCGCCGCCTCCGGCGTGCCCTCCGGCGGCACGAGGAAGCTGACGTCATCGCCGGAGAGCGAGATCGTGGTGTCCGAAGGACCCTGTCCGGACTCATTGGGATCGAGATCGGGGTAGAGGTTCAGTCCATTGACCTCGTCAGTCGCGTCGTCGGTGAAGATCGAGAAGCGATCCCCCATCGCAGGCGCCCCGATGGGGAAGCTGCCCGTGACGATCGACGTCGCGTAGATGGGCGACAGCTCACCGCCGCTGGGCCAGTCTTGCCACGGGGACAGGCTGACGTGGCTGACCGCGTGCGCCCCGTTCTGCGGCGTCGTCAAGAGGGCCGTCAGCCGCGCTCCGTCGTCGCTCGAAGCGGTCAGTTGAACATCGTAGTAGTCGAGCCCGTTCTCCGGCGTCAGGAGATCGCTCTTCGGGTCGCCGAACGTGAGCGAGGTGCACGCGGGCGCCCCCGCGCTCCCGCCGGAGCCGAGGCCATCTCCAGGGATCGCCGACCGAGCGCCGCACGCCGGCGCGGACAACAACGTCGCGAGCAGGAGCACCCGCGCGCCCGAAAAGTGAAGACGAGACGCCATGTGCGCACTCTACCACCCGGCGGCGCGGCGCCGAAATCCGAGTCGTCGAATCCGCGCGGCGCCGGGTCGCACGCCGCTCACTCGACGCAATCCAGCCGCGAGAGGCGGCCGAGGCTGATCCCGTCGGCCTGGTCAATCCACGCGAGCACCGCGCCCTTTCCCTCCGGCGAACCCCAGAGATCCAGCGGGCCCACGTACTTGTACGTCGGCACGAGCGTCCACTCCCACAGGCGATTCAGGTCCTCGTCCAGCAGCGTGAACACCATGTGATCAATATCGATCCCGTCAATCCCACCGGCTCGGCCGCGCACCACCAGGAGCGACGCGCCCACCCTCGCCGTGGCGACTCCCAGGTTGGTCTCGCCCTCTTCCGCCAGGTTCACCGGCCCCACGATCTGATTCTGCGGGCCGTCGTACCGCGCGACTTGCACCGTGTCCGGGCCCGGGTGACTCTGCGTCCACACGACATACATGCCGTCCTCGTGCGGCGCCGCGCGCACCTGGGTGACGCCCAGCGCCGCGATGCTCGTGGCCAACGTCGTCCCGCCGTACGCCGACGCGACCACGATGTCGATCCGGTCCGGCGGGCCGACGGTGTCGCCCGTGCAGCCGGGTGGATTGGAGTCGCCGCTGGACACCGCGATGAGCCACTCCTTCCTGTACGCCACCCCGGCCGCCGCCGATTGGTTGTTCGTAGCGCAGCCGAGCTGCTCTGTATACGGTGCGCTGCCGTCCTCGAAGATCGGCGTCGCCGACTGCATCGGAGAAAGGAACCCGCCCGACAGATACTTCACCTTCGGCGTCCCCGCGTCCGTCTCCTGCGGCGGCAACAGGAAGGTCGCGCTCTCACCGGGGACCGAGACGGCGGCTGTCGAGGAGCCTTGTCCAGACTCCCCTGGATCGAGATCGGGATAGAGGACCAATCCCCCCGTCTTGCTCAGAAAACCCGGCGCGAAGATCGAGAAGCGATCCCCCTTCGCCGGCGCTCCGATCGCCGTGCCGTTCGTGTGGATCGCCGTGATCTTGACGGACGGGAGCAGCCCATTGTTCGGCCACTCTTTCCACGGCGAGAGGGTCGCGTGGCTCACGATCGACCCCCCGCTCCACTGCCTCGTCAGGATCGCCGTCAGCCGCGTGCCGTCGTCGCTCGATGGCGTCAATCGAACGTCGAGGTAGTTCGGGTAGGACGCTTCGATCGGCGTCACGAGATCGCCTGTCTGGAAATCCTCGTCGTACGAGAGCGCCGCGCACGCCCCCGCGCCCTCACCGGCGGAATCCTCAGGGAGCGCCGATCGACTGCCGCACGCCGGGACCAGGCACGCGACCGCGACGAGCGGCAGCCGCAGAGCCGAAGAGCGAGCAAGAGAAGTCATTCGACCACTCTATCATCGAGCCGCCTTTCGTCGGACCCTCGGAAGCGCGTGCGGGACCGCTTGACACCAGGGGGTCGCCCGGCCTACGGCCATCCGTCCCATGGATAGCGGCTGGCAGATCTACCTCGCGACCCGCAAGAAGAACGATCAGGTCTTCAACCACTATTTCATGCGGCCGATCGCGGGATACATGGTCGCGCTGCTCACGCCGACGGGCGTCACGCCGAACCAGATCACCATCTTCAACCTCTTCGTGTTCGTGGTGGCGGCGGTGCTCCTCGTCGCGCTGCCCACGTTCGTAGGCGGGGTCATCGCGATCGGCGTCCTCGAGTTCAGCTACCTCTTCGACTGCACCGACGGCATGCTCGCGCGCCACAAGAAGCTCGCGTCGAAGTCGGGGCACCTGTTCGACTTCTTCACGGACGAGATCAAGGCGACGCTGCTCGTCTCGGCGATGGGCCTGCGGGCCTATTTCACCGGCGGGCTCGGGATCGATCTCAAGGTCTGGGAGCCGCGGGACGTGCGGTTCCTCTTCGCGGCGCTCGCGGGCGCCGTCGTCATCTCGTCGGCCACCTCGCTCACCAACTTCGTGCGTCGGCCGGAGCTGACCGGCTCCGAGACTCCGGTGGAGGCGCACTACGAGACGGTGAAGGCCGCGCGCCCGGAGGGCCCCGTTCGCTGGGCGATCTGGTCGATCACGACGTTCCTCCGCTTCCTCAACCACTATCCGAGCCATATCTGGATCTTCGCGGCGGCGGGCCGGCTGGAGGTCTTCTTCTGGGTCTACGCGCTGATCAACTTGATGTATCTGGGCCAGGGCTGGCTCGGTATCTTGCTGCGTTTCGGCCGAAAATGAGCTAACGAGGGGCGCATCATGGCGTCCAGCTCGAAGATCGTCCCGCCGCGCGGCATGCGCGACATCCTCCCCGAAGAGTTCTTTTTGAGGGAGCGCCTCATCTCCGTCATCCGCGACGTGTACGAGTCGCACGGCTACGCCGGCATCGATACGCCCGTGCCCGAGCGCATCGAATACCTCACCGCGAAGGCCGGCGGAGAGACCGAGCAGCTCATGTTCAAGATCATGAAGCGCGCGCAGGAAGGCGGGGACGAGGGCGGCGCCCCGACCGAGCTCGCGGACATGGGCCTTCGGTACGATCTCACGGTGTCGCTCTGCCGCTATTACGCGACGAACCACGCGCACCTCCCGGCCATTTTCCGCCGTTACCACATCGCCCCGGTGTGGCGCGCGGACCGCCCGCAGCGCGGCCGTCTGCGGGAGTTCTACCAGTGTGACGTCGACGTGATTGGCATCAAGGACTCCCTGCCCGAGTGCGAGGTCATCCTGGCCACGACGCACGCCCTCCGCCGCCTCGACGTCGGCGAGACGTTCGTGCGCATCAGCGATCGCCGCCTCTTGCCGATCGTTCTGACGTCGATGGGATTCGACGACGCGCAGAGCCGCAAGGCGATGGTCTCGATCGACAAGCTCGACAAGATCGGAGTCGAGGGCGTGGCGAAGGAGGGAGAGGCCCACTTCCCCGCGGAGCTGGCCGGCAAATTCGCGGCCTTCGTGAAGGACATCGCGTCGGTCGGCCGCGGCGCGGACATCGCGTCGGACGTCCTCGGCGAGTGGGGCCAGAAATGCAATGACGCCCTCGCCCCGGTCCTCGACAACCTCCGTCACATCAAGCAGGTCGTGACGGAGGCCTCCGCGGCCCCCGTCGCGCTCGACTTCTCGCCGAGCCTCGTCCGCGGAATGGCCTATTACACGGGCCCTGTGTTCGAGATCGGCAGCGCGGCGGAGTCCTTCTCTCTGGCGGGCGGCGGCCGGTACGACGGCCTCGTGGGCCAGTTCCTCGGCAAAGAGGTGCCCGCGGCCGGCTTCTCGATCGGCTTCGAGCGCATCTACACGCTCTTGAAGGAGCGCAAGAAGGAGGAGCTGCGGAGGACGCGCGCGATCGCGCTGTTCGCCCCGCGCGCCGCCGGCATCGAGGCCCGCTCGCTGCGAGACGCCCACTCCCTCCGAGAGGCCGGCATCAAGACGGAGCTGCACCCCTTCACGAACGACATCAAGAAGCAGTTCAAGCACGCCGAGGAGATGAAGATCCGCTGGATCGTGCTGCAATCGGCGGACGGCGCGATCGAGCTGATCGACAGCAAGGACCGCTCCCGCACGAAGGGCGACCTGGCCCACGCGATTAGCCGTATTCAAGAAGCCGAGAAGGCCTGAGCTTTATCAGCCACGAAACTTGCTGACGTCCAGTCCTTGCTGGACGACCCATCGATACACCTGTTTGCGCGATCTACCCATCGCGCGCGCCACGTCGGCGACCACCCCTTTGTGCTCGCGCAACAGGGCCTCCAGCCGTGCGCGATCCGGCGGCGGTTCCCTCTCCTCCGCGGCCTCTTTGCGCTCTTCCGGCGCGGCGTTCGCGCTCGCCTCCGCGGGCCGGTCGCTGGACGGGCCGCCTCCGGAGACGGCGAGTCGGTCCGTCACCAGATCCACGTCGTACGACTCGAGGCCCGCGCCGTTCAGCTTGAGCTGCGCCGCGAGCGACTGGATCTCGCGCACGTTGAACGGATACCGATGCAGCAACAAGGCCTCTGCCAGCGCCGGCGTCAGCTTCGCGCGCGGCCTCCCGGGCTCCGCGGCCTCCATCGCGTGCATCAGCAACAACAAGATGTCTTCCCGCCGCTCGCGGACAGGCGCGATCGTGAGCTGGTGTTGCGCGAGCCGCGCATACAGGTCCCCTCGAAACCGCTGCTCGTCCACGGCGCCGCGCAGGTCCCGGTTCGTCGCGGCCACGATGCGCACGTCGCACGCGACCGGCGTCGTCGCGCCCACCGGCAACACCAGGCGATCCTGGAGCACCCGCAAGAGCTTCGGCTGGATCGCCTGCGGGAGCTCCCCGACCTCGTCGAGGAACAGCGTGCCTCCCTCCGCCGCGCGGAACAACCCCGGTCGCGCCACGGCCCCGCTGAACGCCCCCGCCAGATGCCCGAAGAGCTGACTCTCCGCCAGACTCTCGGGGATGGCCGAGCAGTTCACCGCGACGATCGGCTTTCCGGGCCGCGCCGCCTCGTGAATCCCGCGCGCGACGAGCTCCTTGCCACAGCCGCTCTCCGCGATCACGAGCACCGTCGCGTCCGCCTTCGCGAGGCGCATCATCGTGCTCCGCAGCGCCCGCATGGACGGCGCGTCGCCGAGCAGACCGTCCACCTTCGCGTCCCCGAGCCCCTCCGGCTCCTCGCGAACCACGAAGTACGAGTCGCCGATCCCGAGAACGTCCCCGTCCGCGAGCAGCCGCTGATCGACGCGCTCGCCGTTCACGAAGGTGCCATTCCGGCTCTTCTCGTCGACGACGCGGAGCGTGCCCGTCGGCCCCGCGTGCAGCGTCGCGTGGTGCCGAGACGCCCGCGGATCCCCCGGCAGCGCGATGCCGCCCTTCGCCTCGCGCCCGATCGGCGTCGCGCCCCGCCCCGGCGTGAACCGGCCCGCCGGCAACATCACCAGATCGCCTGAATACACCAGCCGCAACACAGGCAGCTTCGCGCGGGCGAGCGGGATCTTCGGCGCCTTCTCGACCGTCGTGTTGCTCATGGCGCCCCGTCGTTCATGGATGGATGAACACCACGGTCCCGGTGAGAGACCGCGCCGCGCCGTGCCACCCGTAAGGCACCTGCGGCTCGGTCCAGAAGAACAGACGCCGCGCGTCCTCCGGCGCCAGGTTCACGCAGCCGTGGCTCTTCGGCTGGCCGAACACATCGTGCCAGTACGAGCCGTGCAGCGCGAAGCCGTTCTCGAAATACTGCACGTAAGGCACGTCGCGCAGCTCGAACTCTTCACCGACGATGTCGGAGTCCATCGTGATGGACACGTACTTCGTGTGGATGCGGAAAATACCGCGCTTCGTGCTCTTCGACGTCTCCGGATCGCCCAAACCGGCCTCTCCGGAGGACACCAGCGTCGCGTAGACGGCCTTGGTCCCCTCGTAGGCGACGAGCACCTGCTTGGTGATGTTGACGTCAATCCACTTCTCGCCGTTCTTGCCCCAGCCCGGCATCTTCTTGGCCGGATCGACGCGGCCCGCCGAGCGATCGTCGACCCAGAAGCCGTCCTTCGACTCGTAGTAGAGCCGACTCCCCTCCATCTTCTGCTTGCCCGTCAGCGGCACCGCGGAGCGCCACGGAAGCTCTCCGCCGTCGACCATCTTCTTGCCGTCGAATCGGTACTTCTTCGCGCCCTTCTTGCGGACCAGCGCGAACGGAAAGTCGATGTCCTTGCCGATGATGTACCCGTGGAAATCGCTGCCGCGGATGGGGCGGAAGCGGTCCGCCGGCATCACGCGCAGGTCCGTGGAGACGTTCCAGCGGCGGCCCTCGTGCAGGAACGAGTCGATGAAGGCGACGCCGTTGTGGCGGTCGATCTGGTCAATCTTGACGGCGTCCTTCGTCTTCACGAGGCCCGAGAGGTTCGGCACGCGGCCGCCGTCCTTCAGGAACCACGGAATGTCGTCGTCGGTGGTGCCTTGTTCCTGCGCGTCGAGCGCCGGGATCGGGTCCTTTCCGGGGCGCCACTTGTACCAGAGCTCGACTCCGTACGTCGCGCCGGACTCCTTGTCTTTGGCCCATTTCGCGAGGTGCTTCTTCAGCCCCGGCTCGTTCTCCTTCACCTCGGCTTCGCTCGGGATCTTCGCGTACGCGGGGCCGCCGCGCATCACGATGCCGTACATGTACGGGAGCTTCTGCGTGATGTCGGGCCGCCGGAACGAGGCGCGGACGATCGGGTCTTCGAGGTTCGTCGTGGCCTCGCTTCCGAGGCAGACGTAGCCCGCGGGCTTCACCTGGCGCCATCCGCCCGGGCAGCCGTTCGTGCCGGCCGGGGTCGGGTCCATCTCCACGATCGCGCCCGCCCGCAGCGCGCCGATGCGCTTCGCCTGCGGGTTCGGCTTCGCGCGGATGTCCGTCAGCATCGCGATCGACGCGAGCTTCGGCGCGCTGTCCGCTGGGGGCGGCGGGATGTGCGCGACGCCCTCCAGATCGACGAGCGCGGGCCCGGTCTGCGCGGGCATCGGCGGTTCGTCCGGATCCGCGGAGCCGCTCGCGGAGGGCGACGGCTCGGTCGTGGAGGGATCGGCGCTCGTGGCGGCCGCGGGGACGCTGAGCGCGGGCGTGCTCTCGGTCTTGCGACCGCACGCGGCCAGCGCGGCGCTCGCGCCGAGGAGGAAGAGGCAGATTCGATGCGACGGTCGCACCATACAGGGCGCCTTGGTACGCATAGATCCCTCCGAGACGCCAATTTTTTGAGGTCTCTGTCCGGAGAGATGCATTCTGCCCCAGCGGCGCCCTGTCATTTTAAGCCCTAGCCCGGGGCGGTTTCCTTGACCCCCGCGCGCCCCCGGGAAAGACTGCGATCATGCGTCTTTTCAGCCTGCTTTCTCTCGCCTCGGTCACCTCTCTCCTCTTCCTCGGCTGCGGCGGCGACGCCGTTTCCGGCTCGAACGGCGGCTCCGGGGGGGAGACGGGCACCACGTCGGCGGGGGGCGGCGGCGCCTCGGCCACGGGCGGCTCCGGCGGGAGCGGGACGACGACCACCTCCAGCGAGACGACCACCTCCACCCCCGGAGAGCCCATCAACACGCCGAAGGAGCAGTGGACGTGGGTCCCCTTCGACAACGCCTTCTGCGCGAACGGCACCCCCACCGGCATCGGCGCCAACATCACCGACAAATCCAGCAAGGTGGTCATCTACCTGATGGGCGGCGGCGCCTGCTGGAACGATCTCACGTGCTACAGCCTGAAGACCGCCGTCAACATCGAGTCCGGGTACGGTGAGGCCGAGTTCGACAAGGACAAGGCCGGCCTCGACATCAGCGTGTTCGACCGCAATAACCCGGACAACCCCCTCAAGGACGCGAGCTTCTTCTTCGTGCCGTATTGCACCGGCGACGTGCACGCGGGAAATAACCCCGACGCGGTGTACGGCGGCAAGCCGACGAAGCACGTCGGGTTCGCGAACATGGCTCTTTATCTGTCGCGCATCGTGGCCACGTTCCCGCAGTCGGAGCGCGTGCTGCTCTCCGGATCGAGCGCGGGCGGCTTCGGCGCGGGCCTCAACTGGTGGCAGACGCAGCAGGCCTTCGGCGCGGCCCGCGTGGACTTGCTCGACGACTCCGGCCCTGCGTTGCCGGCGCCGTACCTGTCCGACCAGCTCCAGGGCCAGTGGCGCGCCGCCTGGAACCTGAACGCCACCTTGCCGGACGGTTGCCCCGAGTGCCAGACGGACCTCTCCAACATCTTCTCCTTCTACGCGAAGAACCTCCCGAACAACCGCGCAGCCCTGCTCTCGTACGATCACGACAACGTGATTTCGAGCTATTTCCAGATCTCGCAGGCGAAGTTCAACGAGGGCCTCGGCGTGCTGGAGGGCCAGTTCGACGCGTACGCGAACTCCCGTTATTACGTGGTGACAGGCACGGACCATGTGCTCCTCGGCAACCCGTCCGCCATCAACCAGAACGGCGTCAATCTGCTCTCCTGGATCGGCCAGATGGAAGCGGACGACGCCGCGTGGGCGAACGTGAAGCCCTGAGTCTCCTGAAAGAAAAGCGCGCGCCGGAGCCCCTCCCCGAAGAGATGAGGCGCCGGCACGCAGTGGCGGTCACAACGTCGAGGACTGCGTCCACTCAGCTACGGACTCCGCGGAGCCAGGCTCCGCTCCGCCTCCGCTGAGCGGACTCCGTCCTCCCAGTGGCGGCCTCAGTGGCAGCTGGACCAGTAAAGCTGGTTGTTGAGCCCCGGATACACCATGTTCAGCGCGTTGCCGTAGCTCGCCAGGGCAGGCGAATACGTCGACTGGAACCCGGACAGGACCGAGCCGGGACCCCACGCGTTGCCGTCGAACAGCGACCAGTCCAGCCCGTACCCGCCGCCGCCGCCGTACCCGCCGTACCCGCCCCAGCCGCCGAGACCGCCGAGACCGAGCGACGTCGGATAGATGGCCGCGAGCGAGTTGTTGTAGAGACCGAGGCCCGGAGACCACGGGCTGTACAGGTTCGGCAGCAGCGTGGGTGAGCCCCAGCCGAAGCCGTTGTACGACGCGAGCGCCAGGTTGTTGTTGAACAGCGACGGATAGATGAGGTTCAGGCGGTTGTTGTAGACGCCGAGAGACGGCGTCACGCGGCTGAACGCGCCCGTGATCGCGAACGGGTTCCCCCAGCCGTTCCCGTCGTACGACGTCGCGAAGAGCTGGTTGCCGAGACCACGATACACCATGTGCGCGCGACCTCCGAAGAACGAGAGCGCCGGCGAGAGGTTGCCGGAGAACGCCTCGCCCAGCTCCTCCGCGGGGCTCCAGCCGTTGCCGTCGTAGAACGACATCATGTACCGGTTGGTGAGCGAGTGCGGATAGACCATCATCATCCGGTTGCCGAACGTGGTGAGCGCCGGCGTCACGCGGCTCAGGATGTTGGGGATCGCGAACGGAGAGCCCCACGACCCGTTGTACAGCGACGACATGAAGAGCTGATTCCCGGTGAGGCCGCGATACACCATGTGCATGCGGTTGTTGTAGAGGCCGAGAGCCGGCGTCCCGAGGCCGTACGCGCCGGAGATCGGGATGCCCGCGCCCCACGATCCGCCGAGCAGCGGCGCTTGTTCGGTCGCCACGTCCTCGTCGCCTTCGTCCACGTCGTCAGGCTGGTTGACGCAGCCCGAGAAGGCGAGAAGCGAAGACGAAGCGAACAGAGCGAGACCGAGCGTCCTTGATTTCATTGCACACCTCCACCGCGCCGCGAGATGGCTCGCGGCTCCTTGTTTCTGGGCGAACAGCACACCACGGCGCCCCTCGGAAGAGCCCGGCCCCGAGCCCCCTTGGACAGACCGCGGCCGCCCCCCGCAAGCTCCGCCGCATGCGGTTTGTGGTGACTCCCACCACGCTCGTAGGGTACGCGAAACCGTCGACGGGGTGTATCGCATCATCGTGTGACGTGCGCGGGGCGAAGGTCCGTGATCCACGCAAATCACAGCCAACGAGGCACGAGGGGCTTTACTTGGGGTCGCGCTGCACTAATCTCCGCGGCTCCGAAACATCGCCGAGGAGCGCATGCCGACCACGTACACCGATCTCATCGCCGATATTCGCCGCCAGATCCGCACCGTCTCGCTGGAAGACATCAAGCACCGTCTGGAGCAAAAGACGCCGATGGTGCTCGTGGACGTCCGCGAGAAGGACGAGTGGCGCGCAGGCTACATCCCCGGCGCCCTCCACGTCGCGCGCGGCTTTCTGGAGATCCAGATCGAGCAGCGCGTCCCCGACAAGAGCGCTCCGGTGGTGCTCTATTGTGCGGGCGGCACGCGCTCGGCGCTCGCGGCCAAATCGCTGATGGAGCTCGGCTACACCAACGTGGAGTCGGCGACGCTCGGCTTCGTCCGCTGGAAGGACCTCGGCTTCCCGGTGGAGATGCCGCCGCAGCTCACCGAGGCGCAGCGAGATCGGTATTCGCGACACCTCCTCTTGCCGGAGGTCGGTGAGGTCGGCCAGCAGAAGCTCTTGAACGGCAAGGTGCTCTTGCTCGGCGCCGGCGGCCTCGGGAGCCCCGCGGCCCTCTACCTGGCGGCGGCCGGCGTCGGCACGATTGGCCTCGTCGACGGCGACGTGGTCGACGCCTCGAACCTGCAGCGCCAGATCCTCCACGCGACGTCCCGCGTCGGCATGCCGAAGGTCGACAGCGCGGAGAAGGCCCTCAGCGACCTCAACCCCGACGTGAAGATCGTGAAGTTCGAAGAGCGCGTCACGAGCGAGAACATCGACCGCATCTTCGAGGGATTCGACGTCATCGTCGACGGCTGCGACAACTTCCCGACTCGCTACCTCGTGAACGACGCGTCGGTGTTCAAGAAGAAGCCGGTCGTGCACGGCTCCATCTTCCGCTTCGAGGGACAGGTGACCACGTTCATCCCGTTCGTGGGCCCTTGTTATCGGTGCCTGTACCCGGAGCCGCCGCCCCCCCACCTCGCGCCGAGCTGCCAGGAAGCGGGCGTCCTCGGCATCCTCCCCGGCCTGATCGGCGTGCTCCAGGCGACGGAGGCGGTGAAGCTCCTGCTCGGAAAGGGCGAGTCGCTCGCCGGCCGACTCCTCACCTACGACTCGATGAAGATGAAGTTCCGCGAGCTCAAGCTGCGCCGCGACAAGAGCTGCCCGGCCTGCGGAGAGAACCCGACCATCACTTCGTACATCGACTACGAAGGTTTCTGCAACATCGGTTGACGAGATTTGGGGGGATCACCAACCGCCCTTCCGTCTCTATCCCCTCTCGCGTCCCCGCGCGCCGCACCCCCTCCCGCAGAATCAGCCCGTCCAGTCTTCGACTTCGTAGAGGAAGCGAGTCGCGCCGACGAGCCGGCGGTTCACGGACGTGGACTGCACGAACACCACGTATTTGTCGAGGTGCGCTGGACGAATACGGGCAGTTTCGCCTTCCGGGAGGCCGAGCAGCGCCCGCGCGTGCGCGCCGCTCCACATGTCGCCGGTCTTGCGGTCCATCAGCACCACTTCCTTGCTGCCCTGGATGGTCTCCGTCTTCGTGAACTCGTAGAAGCCGCGGCCCTTCTTGAAGCGCAGGCCGTTCTCCGTCACGAACTCGCGAATGGCCGTGTCCTTGTCCACGTCGAGCACCTGGAAGCGGCCCGGCGGCACCACCGTGAGGTCCGTCCCGGACGCGTCCGCCGACGGGGCGCGCTTCATCATCGTGTCGAACATGCGATGAAGGCTGCGCTGCATGCGGCCCTGCGCCGCGACCTCCCGCTCGAAGCTCTGGAGCTTGTCGTCGGACGCCTGCTTCATGCAAATGGCCAGGATCATGTCCGTGATGTGCGCGAACTGGTCGAGCCCGAGGTGGAACCCGCCCGATTTCTCGGCCAGCTCCTTGTAGAACGGCGTCGCGTGGCGCCGATTGAGCGCCTGCACCCCGTAGACCGGGATGCCCTGCGTCGCGAGCTTGTCGACCTCCTGGCGCCAGTTGAGCTTCTTCGGGTTCTGGGCCGGTCCGTGGGGCACGTCGTCGCCAATCAAGACGAAGACCTTCGTGTACCCCGGAGTCCACGAGAACGTCTGCGCCTCGTGCAAGACCAGCTCGTAGCACTCCGGCGCGTCGCCGCCGCCCGTGGGCCCGACGCGCTCGACGAAGCGGCAAACGGCGGACTCGTCGTCGGTCAGATCCAGCGCCTTCGTCACGTAGGTCGCCCCTGCGTCGCAGTAATCGCCGTGCGCGATGACGCCGATTCGCATGCCCGGGACCTCCTTCATCAGGCGGCTCACGGTGGCGCCGATCTTCTTCCGGACCTGCGTGAGGCACGGGTACATGCTGCCGGTGGTGTCGAAGCTGAAGACGACCTCGATGGCGTTGTCGATCATGGGGTGCGATGTCCTTCCTGGGGAGTCGTTTCGGTGCCCCAGAAGGTAAGTCAGACTCGATGTTTGAACAACGGATCTCGGCCGCTAGATGGACATTGTTCGTCCATTTTGGACTGGCCACATGCACTGTCGTGAGTGGGAGTAAACAACGCTGTTCGGAGGGCATGGACGGGTATTGTCCATGGAGCGCTGCGCCATCTCTGCACGGGCTCGGCGCTCGGCGCTGGAGCGGCTCCGGAGTCGGCGGACGTCCCCTCC
>JAXLYM010000014.1:0-277927 GCA_046351455.1 Polyangiaceae bacterium | reverse complement strand
GGGGGACGTTCCATCACGCTCGGAGCGGCTCCAACGTCGCCGCGCAGATCCACCGGCCCGTCCAGCGGCGGCCGTTGCATGCATCCGAGAAGCGAGAAGCGGGCGCCGGGCAGGACAGATCGCGCGATCTGCGTGGCCGTTCGTGATCCTTCGATCAGGCTTATTTTCAAGTTCTTTCGTGGGGGCGCGCCTGAGCTCACGTCGCCTTCCGGAGTGGGGCCGTTGCGCGTCTCGGATGCGCCTCGCTCGGTGATCCCCGCGCCGAGCGCGGCGATCTTCGGCGCCACGCCTTCGAGCAGCCGAGCGAGGTCGCGCGGAGTCGCCGGCGCAACGTGCACCGCGCGCGCCGACGGAGGCAGCACGAGCGCGCTCGGAGATTCGTCGACGCCCACCACGAAGCCGTCGCCCTCGATCGCGACGCCGAGCGCGGTCGCGGTGTCCACGTAGCGCCGGAGCTCCGCGGCCTCGTCCGCGTGCAGCGCTCCCCGCGGCGCGCGGGATTGCCACGCCGCGAGATCTCGCGCGAGGGCGCGGGCGAAGGCGTGGGCCCGATCGACGTCGCCGATCACGACGGCGACGCGCGGCGAGAGGCACCCACGTTGATCGAAGGCCGCGACGTCGCGCGCGAGAAGATCCGCGGCGTCCTCGATGCGCACGTCCTCGTCGATGATCGCGACGCCGAAGCCGGTCCCGTGCGCGCGCAGGATCGCGCCCGCCGGGAGCGCCGCGCGCACGCGCGCGATCGTCTCGTCGGAGCCGTACACGTGCAGCTCGTCGCCGCTCGCGGGAGAGGCCTCGCGCACGATCGCGATCGAGCCGCCCGCCGCAGCGAAATCGGCGTCCTCGGCGAGCGCGCGCACGACGAGCTCGGCGACGACCGGATCGCGCCGCGACGGCTTCGCGAGCACGCGGGGCGCCGTCGCGCAGGCGATCGCGATCGCGCGGAGCGGCGCGGTGCACACGTTCGCCGAGAGGATCACGTGGCACGTCGCGGCCGCGCCCGCGCGGGCGAGGAGAGCGTTCAGATCCGCAGAGGACGGGCGCGTCTCCAGGTGCTCCGTGAGCGCGATCTCGACCGACTCCGCGGAGAGCCCCGTCACCTCCGGCAGCCGCGCGCGCGCCTCCACGCCGAGCGGATCCGTCGCGTCCGCGATCCGCGCCCCCGCGCGCACCACCGCGAGCACGCGCCGCAAGCGCTCTTCCACGCCATGATCGTTCGTCGCGAGCACGCGTCGCCGCCGCTCGTCCGCGCCGTGATCGTTCGTCGCGGCGTCGCGCGGAGGGGCGTCGGGCTCGGCGTCCGCCGTTCGTTCGCGCGCGTCGTTACCGCGCGGAGGCTCGTTCACCCGAGGATCTCCTCGACCGCGAGCGAGCAGCCGCGCGGCGTCGCGCCGGGCAAGCGGCCGAGCAGCTCCACGTGATCGCCGAGGACGCGCACGCGATCGGCCGTCTGCACCGCGACCGCGGAGTCCACGTTCGCGAGATCGACGATGCGCGCCACGCCCACCTCGCCCTCCGACACAGGCGCGAGCGTGATCGGATCGACCGCGACGACGCGCATCCACGGCGGCGCGACGAACACGCCGTGCGGCGCGCCCGGCTCCACGAGCGTCGCCTCGTAGAGCTGACTGGACAGCTCCGTCATCCCGTACTCACCGACGACGGCGCGATCCTCGATCGCGAACGCCGCGGCGATCTGCGCGCGCAGCTCCTCCGCCGGCACCTCGCGCGAGCGCCCCTTGAAGCCGCCGGTCAGCATCGCGCGGCTCCCCGCCGGCAGCCGCAGATCGAGCCCGCTCGCCGCGTCGAGCAGGTGCACGAACGCGAACGACGTCCCGAACACGAGCGTCGCGCGCCCCTCGCGCCGAGCCTCTTCGCAGGCGCGCTCGACGCCGCGCGGATCGAGCGCGCCGCTCGCGAGGTGGTAGCTCGTCGGCCCGCGCTGCGACCGCGCGAACAGCGAGATCATGTGCACCAGCGAAGAGTCCGTCGCCTCGTCGGGCGGAGGCGTCAGCGAGATCACCGTGAAGTCGTCGCGCGGCGCGGACTGGGGCGTTTCGCCTCGCGGATCGATCAGGTACCGCGCGCCCCACGCCATCGCGGCGACGTTGTACGTGACCAGCGTCCGGAACGCGTGCGCGCCGCGCGCGCCGCTCGTGGTGCCGCTCGTACGGAAGGTCGCGACGTCCTCTTCCGTGGGGTGCGCCGCCACGCGCGCGAGGCGGAACACGTCCGTCGGCACCGCCGGGATCTGCGCCGCCTCGTGCATCGACCCGACGTCGAGCCCGCGCGCCTTCGCGAGCCGCGCCATCGCAGGGACGCACGCGATCTGATGCCGCGCGACGTCGCACGCGAGCCGATCGAAAGGCTCGGTCTCGGCGGCGAGCATCGAGGCCTCGATGAACGCGCGCGCTCGCTGATGCAGGGCTTCGCTCGCGGAGCTCACGGAGGCGCTCTTACCACGTCGGGTGAGAGCGGGCGGCCCCGCGTTCTCGCAGGCGACGCGGGCGATCTGGAGCGAATCGGCTCGCGTTCGACACGACCGCTTGGAGGAGAGATCCTCCTCGGCTCCGCGGCGGGGGAGTGAAACGAGGGGGCAGAGCCCCCTTGTAAAACAAGGTCGAGGACTGCGTCCGCTCCGCTGCGGACTCCGCGGAGCCAGGTCTAGATGCCGAACTGGCGGAGCTTCTTGTGCAGGCCTTCGCGCGTGATTCCGAGGGCCTTCGCGGCGTTCGTCTTGTTGTTGCCGTGCTCGCGGAGGGCCTCGAGGAGGAAGTACTTCTCCACCGAGTCCATCATGTCCTTCAGCGTGCCCTTCGCGACGCCCGCGCGGCCCACGAGGCCCTCGACCTGACGGATGCGCGCGGACAGGAGCTCCGGCGTCGCGAACGCGCCCGGCTCGAGCTGGATCACGAGGCGCTGCACCTCGTTCTGGAGCTCGCGCACGTTGCCGGGCCAGTCGTAGCCCTTCATCAGCTCCATCGCCTGCTGCGCGAAGCCGCCGACGGGCTTGCCGATCTCCGCGCCGTAGCGCTCCAGGAAATACGTCGCGAGCAGCGGGATGTCGTCGCGGCGCTCCCGCAGCGGCGGCAGGCGGATCGGGAACACCTTCAGGCGGTAATAGAGGTCCTCACGGAAGCGGCCGCGCTTCACCTCTTCTTCGAGGTTGCGGTTCGTCGCGGCCACGATGCGCACGTTGACGTGCTTCGCGGCCGTCGCGCCGACGGGGCGGATCTCGCCCTCTTGCAGCGCGCGCAGCAGCTTCGACTGCAGCGACAGCGGCGTCTCGGTGATCTCGTCGAGGAAGAGCGTGCCGCCGTCCGCGATCTCGAAGAGGCCCTTCTTCTCCTCCGTCGCGCCCGTGAACGAGCCCTTCTTGTGGCCGAACAGCTCGCTCTCCAGCAGCGTCTCGGCGAGGGCCGCGCAGTTCTGCGCCACGAACAATTTGTCGCGCCGGCGCGAGCGGTAGTGCACCGCCGCGGCGATCAGCTCCTTGCCGGTGCCGGTCTCGCCCTCGATGAGCACCGTCACGCGCGTGTCGACCACCTTGTCGAGCTGCGTGATCACGGACTGCATCGCTGGCGACGTGCCGATGATCTGCACGCTCGGGCCGCCGCCGCGGCGCTTCTCCTCGCGGCCTTTGAGGAAGCTGTTCTCTTTCTGCAGCCGCTCCTCCGCGACGAGGAGGCGCTTGATCAAGCGGGCGTTCGCGACGGCGAGCGAGGCGTTCGACGCGAGGACGAGGAGCATCTCCACGTCGCCGGCCTTCAGCATGCCGGGGGCGCTGCGGTTGTCGACCTGCAGCACGCCGAGGATCACGTCGCCCTTCCACAGCGGGACGCCGATCGTGCTGCGGATCGAGGCGCCCATCAGCGACTCGGTCTCGGCCACCTCGGTGCGGGCGTCGGCCGCGAGCACCGCGGCGCGCTCCTTCACGACCTTGCGGTACACGCTGCGCGAGATCGGCACGTTGCCGCCCGGAGGTCCGCCGGCGCCGCTCGCGAGGCGGACGCGCGTCATCACCGGGACGAACGCCGCCGCCATCGTGTCGGGCTCCTGCTCGTCGTCGCGCAGCACCACCGTGACGTGCGTGGCCTGCGTCACCAGCGCGAGCGCGGCGTCGCACACCTCGATCAGCACCTGATCGAGATCCGTCGCGGCGCCGATGCGCTTCTGCGACGCGTACAAAGCCGAGAGGCGCCCCGGATCCTGCTCGATCTTCGCGGCGGCCGGCTCGACCTCGTCGAGGCCCTTCAACGACACGAAGACCGAGCCGCCGTCGCTCTCCTCCGACAGCGTCACGCGCAGCGCCGTCACCGCGTCGCCGGAGCCGAGCTCCACCACGTCGCCGGAGCTGAGATCGACGCTCGGCGCCTCGTTCGTGAGGGCCGTGGGGGGGGGGGGGGGGGCGGCCCCCCCCCCGCGGGCGCCCCCCCCCCCGTGGGGGGCACCAAACTCGCGATCTCTTCGCGTGGAATTGTCTCAAAACATAGGCTTTGCGGCGTTGCGACGCGGTGCTCCAAATGGTAGGGTCGCGCGCATGACGTCGACTCTGCGGGAAAAACTGTTCGCGGCCACCTCTCAAGCCTTCGAAGAGATGGGGCTGGAGCGCCGCTTCGGTGAGATCCTGCCTTCGTCCCGGCCCGATCTGGGGCAGTTTCAGTGCAACGGGGCGCTCGCGGCGGCGAAGGCGGCGCGACGGAAGCCGGCGGACATCGCGGCCGATCTCAAGGGCAAGCTCTCCCAGAATCCGATGTTCGCGGAGGTCAGCGTCGCGGGGCCCGGTTTCCTCAATTTCAAGCTCGCGGGCGCCTTCCTCGCCGAGCACATGAACGAGCTCCGGGGCGACGCGCGCCTCGGCTGTCCCGTGGTGCAGAGTCCGCGCAACGTCCTCGTGGATTTCGGCGGTCCCAACGTCGCGAAGGCGATGCACGTGGGGCACCTGCGCTCGACGATCATCGGTGACTGTCTACAGCGGCTCTTCCGCTTTCAAGGGCACAACGTCACCAGCGATATTCATATGGGCGACTGGGGCACGCAGATGGGGATGCTCATCGTGGCGATGCAGCGGCGCAGCCCGGATCTGCCGTACTTCAATGCGGACTTCAAAGGGCCCTATCCGACGGAGCCGGTCGTCACGCTCGACGAGCTGAACGAGATGTACCCGGTCGCCTCCGCCCTCTGCAAAGCCGTCCCAGCGGAGATGGCGCTCGCGCGCGCGGCGACGGCGGAATTGCAGGCCGGTCGCCCCGGATATCGGGCCTTGTGGCGAGAGTTCGTGAACGTGACGCACAAGGCCCTGGAGGCAGACTACGCCCGGCTCGGCATCAAGTTCGATCTCTGGTACGGAGAGAGCACCGTTCAGGATCGGATCGAGCCGATGATCGAGCGGATGAAGGCGGAGGGATACGCGGAGATGAGCCAGGGCGCGCTGGTCGTGCAGCTGGCCGAGCCGGGCGACAAGACCGAGATTCCGCCGCTCATCCTCGTGAAATCGGACGGAGGCGCGATGTACGGGACGACCGATCTCGCGACGCTCGAACAGCGCATGACGGAGCTCAAGAGCGAGGTCGTGCTCTACGTGGTGGATCGACGCCAGTCGACGCACTTCGAGCAGGTGTTCCGCGCGTCCCGAAAGACGAAGATCGTGCCCGAGACTGCCTCTCTGGAGCACATCGCCTTCGGCACGATGAACGGGTCCGACGGCAAGCCTTTCCGGACGCGCGAAGGCGGCGTGATGCGGCTCAGCGATCTGCTCCAGATGATGACGGAGCGCGCCAGATCGGTGATGCTGGCCGCCGAGATCGGCAAGGATTTCCCCGAGGACGAGCTCAACGACACCGCCACCAAGGTGGGTATCGGAGCGGTGAAGTTCGCGGACCTCGTGCACAACCGGCTCTCCGACTACGTGTTCGACCTCGACAAATTCGCGTCCTTCGACGGGTGCACGGGGCCCTATCTCCAGTACTCCGCGGTCCGGATGCAGGGGATCCTGCGCAAGGCGGCGGATCGTGGCTTCACCCCCGGACCGATCGTCGCGGCGGGCGACGTGGAGCGCGACCTCGTGCTGAAGCTGTGCGAGCTGCCCGCGGCCGTGGCCGACGCGGAGAAAGAGCGCGCGCCGCACCACCTGTGCAACTTCGCCTACGAGCTGGCGAAGCTCTTCAGCCGCTTCTACGAGGCGACGAACATCATCAACGAGTCGGACGAGGCGAAGCGCGGCTCGTGGCTGTCGCTCGTGAAGATCACGTTCGATCAGATGCACCTGCTCCTGTCCACGCTCGGGATCGAGATCCCCGCGCGGATGTGAGCCGCGGCCGCGCGCCGAAGTTGCGCGCACGGACCGCGCGGCCTTTCGTCGAAATTTAACGGCGCGCGCCGAGGACTCTTGTTCTAGTGTGCGCGCCGGTGCGCTCGAACGACATGCCGCAGCGGGTCGGGATCGAGGCCCTCGTCGGGCGCGAACGTGAGATCGCCGGCGTGCGCGCGCTGCTCGTGGAGAGCGCCGCTCGCAACGAGGCCCGGTGCGCCGTCATCACCGGCAGCGCGGGCATCGGGAAGAGCCGGCTCGCGACGGAGATCGGGCGCGTCGCCGCCGAGATGGGGACCGCCGTGTGGTGGGGGCGCGGCGACACGTCCGGACGCGCGGCCCCGTTCGCGACGCTCACCGACGTGATCGCGCGGCTCGCGGACATCGGGCCTTCGGATTCGCTCTCCGCGCGGCGCAGCAAGCTGAAGGCGCGGCTCGCGAAGCGGGTGGATCCGGACGCGCTGTGGCAGACGGCCGTCGTGCTCGGCGAAGCGATGGGCGTGCCGTTCGTGACCGGCGCCGCGGACGACGACGACGGCGACGCGCAGGCGGCGGCCTCGGTGCTGCTCGCGGACCTCACGATGCGCGCGTTCGAGGAGCTGCTCGGGGCCGAGCTCGGCGCGGGGCCGATCGTGCTGGTGCTCGACGACGCGCACGCGGCGGATCTGCCGAGCATGCGGCTCTTCGACGCGGCGCTGCGGAACCTCGCTGGGCGTGCGTTCTCGGTGGTGGCGATCGGCGCGGCGACGCTCGTGACCACGTTCCCGACGCTGTTCGTGGGGCACCCGGACGCCGCCTTCGAGCTGTCGGAGCTGACGGAGGCGCACGCGCGGGCGCTGCTCGGCGCGCTCGCGAGCGATCGCGTGCACCCGGCGGATCTCGAGGCGGCCGCGGCGACCGCGGGCGGCAACCCGTTCGTGCTGGAGCAGCTCGCGCGGAGCCTGACGCCCGTGAGCGCCGCGCCGATCGTGCCGCCGACGTTCGGCGCCCCGGGGACCGCGGTGTCGGCCTCGGCGATCAGCGCGGCCGCGGGCTCGGCCTCGGCGATCAGCGTCGCGGGCCTGGGATCGACGCCGATCCCAGGCGTGCCACGCACCGTGGCGGGCGTCGCGCAGGCCCGCATCGAGGCGGCGTCCCCGGCGACGCGGTGGCTCCTGCGGGCGGCCAGCGTGCTCGGCGAGGTGTTCGCGCGCGACGATCTGGCGGCGCTCGTCGAGGGGGCGCTCGCGCCGCAGATGATCGATCCGGCGATCGACGAGGCGTGCGCCCGCGGCCTCCTGGAGCGCCGCGCCGGCCCGTCGCACGCCGAGGGCGCGCCCGCGTCGCTCCGCGCCACCGGAGCGCACGCGAGCGTCCCGTCGCTCGGCACCACCGGAGCGCACGCGAGCGTCCCGTCGCCGGGGGCGTCCGGCGCGGATCTCGCGTTCCGCAACGCCGTCGTGCGCGAGGTCGCGTACGGCATGCTGTCGGAGGAGGATCGGGCGCGCGCGCACCGGCTCGCGGCGCATCGGCTCGCGGCGGCGGAGCGCGATCCCGCGGTGCTCGCGTGGCACTACGAGCACGGCGGCGCGCCGGATCTCGCGATGGATCAGTACCGGATCGCGGCGCTCCGGGCCCTCGCGGCGAACGATTTCGAAGCGGCGATCGCCCGCGGTCAGCGCGCGGAGGTCTGCGGCGCGGAGGGCCGCACGCTCGGCGAGATCGCGAGGATCCTCGCGGACGCCCACCTCTGGCGCGGCGAGACGGAGGCGGCCCAGCGCGAGGGGCGGCGCGGCGTCGAGCTGCTCACGCCCGGCACCGTGTCGTGGTTCCAGGCGCGCGTGGCGTTCGCGATCGCGTCGTCGCGCCTCGGCGACATGGAGGCGTTGCACGCGGCCGCGAGCGACATCGAGGCGATGCTCGCCGCCGTGCCGGCGTCGCAGGTGGAGCCGGCGCTCCGCGTGGCGCAGGTCACCGCCATGTCGCGGATCGCGATCGCGCTCGTGCACGGGGGCGATCTGCCGGCCGCGGAGCCGCTGCTCGGGCGCATGCACGCGCTGCGGATGGCGGGGGCGCTGCACGGGCTGCCGTTCGCGCTCGGACACGCGCACCGGGCGCACGCGATCCGGGCGCACACGCGCGACGATCTGGTGGCCGCGTTCCTCGCGTTCGACGCGGCGCGGGCCAGCTTCGAGCGAGCGGGCGCCCTCCGCGACGCCTGCGTGGATCAGGTGAACGCCGGCTTCATGAAGACGGAGCTCGGCCAGAACGAGGACGCCGAGCACCTGCAGACCGCGGGGCTCGCGTGGGCGAAGCGCCTCAATTTGCCGACCGTGACGGCGAACGCGCAGCTCAACCTGTGCTTGCTCCTCACGCGCCGCGGCGCCGCGTTCCCGGCCGCGGCGATCGGGGAGACGGCGCTCGCGCAGTTCGAGAAGCAGGCGTCGGCGCGCATGATCACGATCGCGAACGTGTACCTCGCGCGGGCGCTCCTCGCGGGAGGGGCCGTCGCCGCGGCGCACAAGCGGGCGAAGCGCGCGACCGATTTCGGCGACGACGTGCTGCCGTACAAGCCGTATGCGTTCGCGGCGCTGTCGATGTCGGAGCTCGCGATGGGCCACCCGCAGGAGGCGGTGGAGGCCGCGGACACGGCGATGGCGACGCTGCGCGAGTACGGCGCGGAGGAGGGCGCCGCGTTCGTCCGCCTCGCGTACGTGGAGGCGCTGAACGCCGCGGACCGCGTCGCCGACGCGCGCGACGCCCTCTTCGAAGCCGACGCCGCCTTGCTCGCGCGCGCCGCGAAGATCGTGGATCCGGCGCACCGCGAGGCTTTTTTGCGCAACATCCCGGAGCACGCCCGCACGATCGAGTGGGCCGACTCCTTCGGCGTCGGCGCGAGCTCACGGGCCCGGACGCTGATCGCGCGCTGATCAGCGCTGAGGCGGGGCGATGTCGATGCCGAGGAGGGTGCCGCCGTTCGTGAGGGTGAAGGCGCGGCGGCCGTAGGCGGCGGGGGTCATCGCGATGCCGGTGCCGGTGTCGATGCCGTCGATCACCGCGCCGTCCAGAGGCGAGAAGAGGAAGAGGCCGTAGCGCGTCGTGCCGACGAGGAGCGTGCCCTCCCACGGGACGGGCGCCGTCATGCCGCCTTCGGGGAGCGCGCGGTGCCACACGGTGCGGCCGCCGTCGTTCGGATCCAGCGCCCACAGGCCCGTCACGCCCGAGGACGCGAGCAAGAGCTTGCGCGCAGGGATGCCGGGGCCCTTGCCGTCCGCGGCCGGACGCGCAGGCTGCTCCCACATCAGGAGATCCGTCGCGCCGAGCACCTTGTCGTTCCACCAGATGCGCGAGCCGTTTTCACCGTCGAGCGCGAACACGCCCGCCTGGTAGCTGCCGACGTACACGACCTCCGTGTCGCCCTGCTGCTCGACGAGCGGCGTGGTGTCGACGTCGAGGTACTTCACCGGCTCGCCGCCGTTCTGCTGCTCGGCCTCGGCGCTGAGATCGACGCCGGGCCACAGCTCGCGGCCGTCGTCGAGCGCATACGCCATCACGTTGCCGTCGGAGAAGGCGACGTACACCTGCTCCTTGCCGAGCGCGGGGCCCGCGTAGCCGGCGATCTCCATCCCGAAGGCGGGCGTGCGGTGCTGGTTCCACTTCATCTTGCCGGTCTTGCGATCCAGCGCGACGAGCGTGTCGTTCGCGTTCACGACGTACACCGTGTCGCCGCGGCGCACCGGGCGGCGCGAGATCTCCGCGCGCGTCTCGAAGCGGTACGCGAGCGCGCCGTCCTTCGCCGCGATCTTGTAGAGCGCGCCGTCGTTCGAGCCGAAGTACACGGAGTCGTCCGACTCGTCGTACCAGGGCTCGCTCTGCACGGCCGCGAGCGTCTGGTAGCGCCAGATCTGCGAGCCGTCCTCCGCGCGGAGCGAGTACAGCGCGCCGTCCGAGCAAGGCACGAACACGCGGCGCCGCGGCACGTCGATCACCGGGCGACCGCGCTCGTAGCCTTCTTTCGTCGGCCGCGGCTCGCTCGTGAGCGAGGACCGCAGCGAGACGGAGAGCGCGTTGCCCGGGTGGTTCACCCAGATGGGCACCTCGGGGTTCGCGTACGTCTGGAGCGCGTCGCAGCCCGTGGACAGGCCGCTCGCGGCGATCGCGACGAACGCGACCGCCGCGGCGCGGGTGCGGTCAGTGCCCGTCCCCATCGCCCTGCTTCTTTCCGAGCTGCTCCTGGATCTTGCGGATCTGAGCCTCGATCTCTTCCTTCGATTTCCCGCCGCCGCGGATGCCCTGGAGCGAATCGCGGTCGGGCACGGCGCTCGGATCGAGCACCTTGAGCTGCGACTCCACGGCGTGCTCCAGGTACACGGTGGGCTTCGCGTCGACGCTCGGCGCCTTGAGCTTGTCGTACACCGTCTTCAGCAGATCCTTCGCCTTCGCGCGATCGTCGTCGGTGTTCTTCGCGAGGAGGAGGCGCGCCTGGTGGTACTGCGCGAGCTCCTTGAAGCCGCGCGCGTCGATCGCCTCCAGCGTCTTGAAGCTCGCCATCGCGCCGTCCGCGTCGCCCTTGCCCTCCTTCGCGAGGCCCACGCCCTCGATGCAGCGCGCGCGCACGTCCACGTCGGCGGCGGCGAGCGGCGTCTTCTGCACCGCCTCGAACGCCTCGATCGCCTTGTCGAAGTCGCGCTTGTCGAGCAGCACGCCGGCCTCTCCGAGCTTCGCGAGGATCGCGGCGCCGGAGCCGGGGTGCTTCGCCTGCACGTCGCGGTAGCTCGCGAGGGCGGCCTCCGCGCGCTCGTCCGCGGTCTTGTAGACGGGCGACGGATCGAGCTCCTTGTCCTCCTCCGCGCGCTTGTCCTCCGCGAGGATGTGGCCGTCCTCCGCGAGCGCTCCGGCGGCGAGCGCGTCCGACGCGGCGCCGAGCGTCTTCTGCGTGTAGTACGTGTAGCCGACGTAGCCCGCGCCCGCGACGAGGCCCGCCGCGATCACCCACTGCACGGCGGTGAGGTTCTTGCGGAGCCACTTCGTCGTGCCGGCCCACATGCGCGAGAGGGCGTCGTCCACCATCTCGCCCGCTTCGAGCGTCGCGGGCTCTTGCTTGGCTTCGACGGCGGACTCCCGACGGCGCGCGAGCAGCTCCTTCGCGCGCTTGTTCTTGTCCTTCGGGAGCTCGGCCTCGCCTTCCTTCTTCGCGGGGAGGCCCTTGCGCTTGCGGCGGCGCTCGAGCGCCTCTTCGCGGCGGCGCGCGGCGCGGTTCTGCGGCGCGGCGGCCTCCTCTTCTTCCTTCGCTTCGGCGGCGCCTTCTTCCGGAGCGGCCTCGCCGTCCTCCAGACCGAGCGCGGCGGCGACGCGATCGGCGGCGCCTTCGTCGCCCTCTTCCGAGCCGTCTTCGTCCTTCGCGTCGCCCTCGTCGGCGTCGTCGTCTTCGGCGCTCTTCGCCTTCGATTTGGCCTTCACGGACGCATCGTCGGCTTCGCCTTCGGGCGCGTCGTCGCGGTCTTCGTCTTCGGCCTTGTCTTTTTCCTTGTCAGACACGCGCGCAACCTATTCCAAGGCGCGAGATATCGCCAGCCTCGACGCGCGCCTCGCACGCTCTCCACTTCCGCTCGCGTCCGCGCGCTTCGGTGGACGCCAAGCCTCTTGCGTCCCGCGCGTAGCCGGTCCATGTCGCCCCAGGGGCGGGGGCCCATCAGGCTTGCCTTGACCCTCCTCGCGCGGAGCGGCTAACGTGCGGCCCGTCGAAACGGTTCGAAGGGGATCTCGCCCGCGGACCAGCGAAGTTTCCTGCCTCGCCAAGGACAAGGACGGCCGACCCTATGCGCGCACGAGCCGGGGATCCTCCCCGCACGATGCCCCAGAAAATTCTCGCCGGACGCGCCGCAGACCCGCAGCTTCGTGGGGACCTGGTTCAGGTCAAGGTGGACCAGGTGGTCCTCTCGCGCGCGCCGACGAGGGCGCTCTCCGAAGCGCTCGCGCTCGGGATGAAGAAGACGACCGTCGAGGTCGCCGTCGCCTACGACGGCACCTGCATCACCGACGGCGCCTCGCTGAACGACGTGGAGCAAGGCGCGTTTCACGCCGTCTCCGGGGAGCTGCCCGCGTACAACGTGCCCATCGCTCGGCCGGGCATCGGCTTCCCAGGGCCGGTCCACCTGGAGCGGTTCGCGGCGCCCGCGCGGCTCGCGCTGACGGACGATCCGCGGCTCTGCACGGTGGGCGGCGTCGGCATGCTGTCCTTGGTGGTGTCGCCGGCGCTCCTCGGGCAGGCGCTCGCGACGGGCTCGGTGTGGCTGCGGCCCCCGCGCAGCGTGCAGATCCACTTGTCCGGCCGCCTGCGCCCGTTCGTGTGCGCGCGCGACGTCGCGCTGGAGCTCCTGCGCCGCAACCTGGACGAGATCGTCCGCCGCATCGAGTCGGAGCACCGCGCCCCCGTCGTGCTCGAATTCGCGGGGCCGAGCGCGCGCCTCATGTCGGTCGGGGAGCGCGCCGTCCTCTGCGGGATCGCCCCGCAGATCGGCGCGGCCGCGGCGCTGTTCGTGAGCGACGAGAAGACGGAGGTGTTCCTCCGCGATCAGCGTCGCTCGAAGGCCCACCGCGCGCTCGTGCCGGATCCCGGCGCGCCGTGCGAAGAGGTCGTGTCGGTGGATCTCGGCGCCGTGGATCCGCTCCTCCTCGACGAGGCCGGCGCGGTGCGCCCCGTGCGCGATCTCGCGGGCCAGCCGGTGTCGCAGGTCGTCCTCGGCGGCGACTCCGGCGTCACGCTGCGCGACATGCTCGCGGCGGCGCTGCTCCTCAAATCGAAGCGCGTGCCTTCGCGGCTGGATCTGCTCGTGGCGCCCTCGTCGCGTCAGGTGCTGGAGGTGCTGGCGCGCGCCGGCGCGCTCGTGGATCTCGTCGCGACGGGCGCCCGTATTCTGGAGCCGGATCGCCGCCTCCTCACGGGCGAAATCTATCCGCCGCCGCGCACCGGCACGTCGCTCCGCACGACGGATCCGGAGCCGCGCGGGCCGGGCGTCGCGCCGTTCGTCGTCGCCTCGGCGGAGACGGTCGCGTACGCGGTGGCGACGGGCGCGATCGGGGATCCGCGCTCGTTCAAGCGGCCCGTGCGCGTGACGGTTCCGCGCGCGCTGCCGACGGACGACGTGCTCATCCTCCGCGACAAGAAGGGCGAGCAGAACGCGTCGAAGAAGGCGCCGCCGCCTCCCCCTGCGGTCGGATGGCGCGCGGGCGGCTCGCTCGAAGTGGTGGAGACCGTGCCCGCGCGCGGCCCGGCGTTCGGCGGGAAGCCCGCGACGCGGCCAGCGAGCTCCGACGGCGAGATCCAGGGCGCCGCGCTGGTGCTCGGCTCGCTCGATCAGGTGCGCGCGGCGACGGAGCACCCCGGAGAGCTCGGCGGCGTGCGCGCGGTCATCGCGCCGTTCATCCCTTCCGCGATCGTGTCGGCCCTCGCGGCGGACGGGATCGCGGCCTTCTCGGCCGACGGGGAGACGCACAAGGCGCTCCTGGGTCAGCCGACGATCACGCTGCCCGCGGGCGGCCAGTGGGGCGACAACGTCGCGGCCACGACGCCGAAGGGCAAGGTGGACCTCGCGCTCCTCGCGGTCGGCGCAGAGCGATCGTGGCTCCTCGCCGGCACGTCGCGCCCCGCGCCGAAGCGGTAATCTCCAGACAACATGACGCCGAGCGGATACGTCGCGCTGTTCGCGTGCGCCGGGCAGCTGCTCGTCGCCGTGTTCGCTCTCAGCCGCACGGGGACGCGGACGCCCCTCGCGCTGCCGCTCGCCGTCCTCAGCGCGGACCTCGTCGCGTGGAACTTCGCGGGCGCCGCGAACGACATCTCGGGCGCGCCGTTCTGGGCGTGGGACTGGCTGGACGCGACGGCGACCCCCCTCACCGCGCCGCTCGGCGTGTGGTTCGTCCTCACGTTCGTCGGCGAGCGCAAGCGCCTGTTCTGGCCGCACATGGCCGCGTGGATCTACTTCGGCTTCCTCGCGCTGATCGGCTTCATCAGCCCGCTCACGCCGGTGGGGTTCGTGCTGCGCCCGACGTCGCCGTGGTGGCCTCGGCTCCTCCTCGGCGGCCTCGTCCCCGTGTGCGGCTTCGCGGTGGCGCGCCTCATCTCGCACCTGCGCGCCGTCACCGACTCCGACGAGGCGGCGCGCGCGCGGCTCCTCATCCTCGCGATGCCGATGGCCGCGGCGATCGGCTCCACCGAGTTCCTCCGCGAGCCGCTGATGTCCATCGGCGTGAACGTGCCGCGCCTCGGCTCCGTGGGCGCGCTCTTCTGCGCGATCCTCATGACGATCGTCACGTTCCGCATGCGCCTCTTCGGCCAGGAGCTGTCGACGAGCGCGCTCGTGTTCGCGTCGGGCCTCACGGTGATCGGCGTCATCGCGTACCTCGTGCTGTTCAAGCTGCTCGGCTCGAACGCGGCGCTCCTCGCGGGCAGCACGGCGATGCTCACCGTCGCGCTCCTCACGGCCGCGCGCAGGGCCGCCGCCACCGCCGCGCTCCGGAGAGAGCGCCTCGCGCAGCTCGCGACGTTGGGCCGACTTTCGGCGCAGATGGCGCACGATCTCAAGAACCCGCTCGCCGCGTTGAAGGGCGCGATCCAGTTCCTGCAGGAGGAGCACAAGCAGGGCCGCCCGATCGAGCCGCACGCGGGCTTCCTGGATCTGATGCTCGGCCAGGCGGACCGCATCGAGCGCGTCGTCGACGCGTACCGCCGCCTGCACCGCATCGAGCCGGAGAAGCAGCTCACCGACGTCGGCGTCCTCGTGCGCGACACCGTGGCGCTCCAGCCGTTCGCGGCCAACAACGCGCAGGTGGAGCTGCTCGTCGAGGAGGATCTGCCCGAGTGCCCGCTCGATCGTGACCTCATCGCGCGCGCCCTCGAGAACCTGATCCGCAACGGCTTCGAGGCGATGCCGGGCGGCGGGCAGCTCACCGTGAAGACGTGCCGCGGCGACAACCCGGGCACGCTGATGATCGAGGTCTCGGACACGGGCACGGGCATCGACGCGCGCACGCGCGAGCGTGCCTTCGACGACTTCTTCACGACGAAGCCGGCGGGCACGGGCCTGGGCCTCCCGCTCGTGAAGCGCATCGCGGTGGCGCACGGCGGGGACGCGACGATCTATCCACGCCTGCCGCGCGGGACGACGGTGCGCATCACGCTGCCCTGCGAGTAGTATCGTCGCCGCCAACGTTCAGCGAGGTTTCGGCTCATGGCGGAGAACGATTCGAAGGCGCGCGTGCTCGTGGTCGACGACGACCCGGCGGTCGGCATGGTGCTCGGCGCGCTGCTCACGCAGGGCGGGTTTCGCTCGACGAGCGTCGCGTCCGGGGCGCGCGCGATCGAGGTGCTCGCGGCGGAGCCGATCGACGCGGTGATCACGGACCTGCGGATGCCCGGGATGGACGGCATGCAGCTCCTCGCGCACGTGGTCCGCACGCTGCCCGACGTGCCGGTGCTCCTGATCAGCGCGCACGCGACCGTGCCCGACGCCGTGGAGGCGATGAAGATCGGCGCCGCCGATTTCGTACAAAAACCCTTCGATCGCGAGGAGATCCTGTACTCGCTCCGCAAGGCGCTCGCGGGCGCTGCGACGGCGCGCGCGGCCCCTCCGTCGCCTCAGGAGTCACCGGCGCTCGTCGGCTCTTCGCGCGAGATGGCGGACTGTCTGGCGCTGCTCGCGCGGGCCGCGAAATCCGGCGCGACGGTGCTCCTCCGCGGCGAGAGCGGCACCGGAAAAGACTTGGCGGCGCGCGAGATCCACAAGCAGAGCGTGCGCAAAGCGGGCCCGTTCGTGAAGGTGCACTGCGGCGCGCTGCCCGACAATCTGCTGGAGAGCGAGCTGTTCGGCTACGAGAAGGGCGCGTTCACCGGCGCCTCGCAGCGCAAGCCCGGCCGCGTGGAGCTCGCGCAGGGCGGCACGTTGTTCCTCGACGAGATCGGCGACATCACGACCGCGATGCAGGTGAAGCTGCTCCGCGTGCTGCAGGAGCGCGAGTACGAGCGCCTCGGCGGCACCGCGACGCTGAAGGCCGACGTGCGCTTCATCGCGGCGACGCACAAGGACCTGGAGGCGATGGTCGCGAAGGGCGATTTCCGCGAGGACCTCTTCTACCGCCTCAACGTCGTCCCGGTGTGGATGCCCTCCTTGCGCAGCCGCCGCGGCGACATCCCGGAGCTGTCGCGCCACCTCGCGGACACGATCGCGCAGACGCACGGCCACGCGGTCGCGCTGGACGACGGCGCGATCGCCGCGCTCTCCGCGGAGAGCTGGCCCGGCAACGTGCGCCAGCTCCAGAACTTCATCGAGCGCCTCGTGGTGCTCGCGGACGGCCCCAAGGTGACGGCGGCGGACGTCGCGCGCGAGCTCGGCCGCCGCCCGCTCAGCGACGCCCAGACAGCGCCGCAGGCCCCCGCAGCGCCAATGCTCGCGGCCGCGCCGCCTCCGGTGGTGGACGATGGAGCGTCGCGCGCCGCGGGAGGCTCCGGCCCCACGCTCGACGATCGCCGCCGCGTCGCGGAGAAAGAGGCGATCCTGACCGCGCTGCAGCAGGCCGGAAACAACCGCACGCTCGCCGCGCGCCTGCTCGGCATCAGCCGCCGCACGCTGTACACGAAGCTGGAAGAGCACGGGATCCGCTAGCGACGTCACTTCCGATACGGGTGCTTCTTCGAGCCGCTGTGCGCGGCGACGAGGTGCTTGTGCTGGCACTCCTCGTGGAGGGGATCGCCGCATTTGTCGCACCGCGCGGCCTCGACGACGGACACGATCTTCTCCCCGCACGCGCCGCACGCCTTGCCGACGACCTGCTCGGGCCCGTCCGGTCCTTGATCGAGCTCCGCTGCGCCGTGCGCGGGCCGGCTGTTGCCCCCCAGGGCGACGCCGATGAGCACGATCGTCGCGACGCTCAGGCCCACCACCAGGAGCCCCACGTTCCCGAGCGCCAGCAGCTTCACCGACACGAACAGCAGGCCCGCGACGACGCCGAGCACGCCGCGCCCCTGCCGCCCGCCGCGGCAATTCTGGCAGATCCCGTTGCTGAACGAGTCGCCGAACCGCTCTTCCCGTCCGCACGATCGGCACTGCATTCACCGAGCGTATCGGAAGAGGCCGGGCATCGCGAACGCAGAGCCGGTCAGGACGAACCGACGCGCATTCCACGACCAGGGCAGCCGCTCACCCCATGAAGTCATTGAATCGGACGCGGTCATCGAGCAGATCCCGAGTCGTCCGTCCGGCCCCTTTTTCACGGAGTGACTCCCCACGTCGCCACGCGAAGAGCCCCGCGACCGAGTCCGCGTAGAACATGCCTCTCGGCGTCAGCCGTAGATCGCTGTCCAACGTCGCAAGATTGGCGTCCACGACGGCCTCCACCACCTCTCCGAAGTGGTCTGTCAACGCGGCCCCGAAGAGCGCCTGGTACGTGTCGAGAGAGACCCCGAGTCGGCACAGCGTGCGCGTCAGATGAAGGAGGCGCAGGTCCTCCTCGTCGTAGGCGAAATACAGATCCTGCTGCCCCCACGCCCAGGATCGCAGCGATTTCCCGCGCGCGAATTTCACCGCCCGACGCCGCGAAGGGTCCGTGAACGTCGAGATCGACAGCGGCCCGAACCCGAGCGCGTCGTACCTCTCCGGGGTGAACGAGGCGGTCTCGTACACGAAGCGCCGGTCCGTCGCGTGCACCTCCGCCCGCTCGAAGTTGGTGAGCGTCGACTGCACGTATCCCAGGCCGAGCAGCTCTTCCCGCACGGCGAGCCAGTTCGAGAAGGCCTGTTCGACGGACGGCAGCTCCGCGAGCACGCTCGGGTCCTGTCCCCACGGCGTGCCGTGCCCCGGAGAGAGCACCAGGTGATAGACGCAGATCTGATCGAGCCCCATCGCCGCGGCCTCGCGCACGTCCTCGACCATCCGCCGGCGCGGCTCCGAAGGCAGGTTGAGGAGGAAGTCGCCGGACGCGGTGAGCCCGTGTCGATGGGCCTTGTCGACGACGCGCGCGACCTCCTTCTTGCCGCCGAAGTGCGCTCGTCCCATGCGCGCGAGCATGGCCTCGTCGAACGTCTGGACTCCCATGCTGATCCGCCGGTGCCGAGCGGGCATATCGAGCAGCGCCTCGAACGGCCCGCGCAGGAGCGACCGAAACAGGCTCGGGACGCCTTCGAGCGTGACCTCCGCGGCGCTGAGATCGAGGTGCTGTGCGAGGGAGTTGGCGATGCGGGACAGCGTCCTCGCGGGCGCGAGATTGGCAGTCGCGCCGCCGAAATAGACCCCTTCGACGCGCCGTTTCCGGAGCTCGGGGCGCGCCGCGAAGAGGTCGTAGATCTGGTCGGAGACGCCCTCGGCGGTGAGCTGCAAGAGGCCTTTGTTGTACCGATCGTGCGGAAACGTGCAGAACCCGCAGCCCTCCACCCGCGGATTGCATTGCGAGTGAGGCAGCACGCCCACGAGGAGGGGCCGAGTCGCGTCGAGCTGGAGGAAGGCCTCTTCTTCGTGCGCGGCCTTCTCGGGCGAATCCGGGCCGAACGCGTCGACGTGCACGGAGCCGTCCGGGTGCCTCTGGCCCCATCGGAGCTCGCGGACCGCGGGATCCAGCGCCGCCCGCATGAGCGGCAACATCGGATACCCCTGCAACAGCCGATGACGTTGCGGCAGCGCGAGGCGCCGCGCGAGCTCCTCTTGAGAAGGCGTCATGGGATCCAGAACACGGTCAGAACACGATGCGCAAACTGACCCCTGCGCCGCCGTCCGCGGGCCCGGCCGACACGTGGAACGAGGGCGCAGCGGCGGCCCGTCTGCCGCGGACGCTCGGGTGATTGTTCACGAGCGCCTCGAAGATGCCTGCGGCGGTGAGCGCGGCCCACCCCGAGAAGGCCAGCCGATTCGCCATCGCGATGGACGAGAGCTCGTTGTGGACGGCCTCGAGATCGACGTATTTGCCGTCGGGCGTGCGGGTCTTCGTGCTGTTGGAGGAGATGAGGGCGTACCAGACGGCGGTGCCGATGGACGCGGCGCCGAGCAGCACCTCCCCGTCGCCGAAGAACATGCCGAGCGTGTCCGCGCCGCGGAGGAACTGCCCGCCGCCGAACGGGATGAGCGCGGCCCACGGATAGGGCGCCTCCGATTTCCGCGGCCCCTCCTCCGCCGCGACCTCGGCGTGCGCGCCGCCGGACGAGTGCGAGTCGGCGCCGGCCGCGGGAGACGCCGCGGCCGTGTCGGAGGCGCGCGCGCTCGCGACGGGAGCCGACGTCGCGGTTGGGGCCGAGCCGGACGTTTGCGGAGCTGCGGAGCCTGCAGAGGCTGTCTTTCCAGCGGGATCCTGCGCGCGCGCCGCGGCCGCCGTGAGGCTGATCGCAACGGTGAGCGCGGCGGGGAACGCTTTCGTCCGGACGTGGTTCAGCACGGTCGCATGCTAGCAAGGGTCCCCGCGGACATGACAAGCCCATTTCGGAATCTTCGCTCACGCCCCGACCGAGTCGGCTCCGGTCACTTTTCTGCGATGGAGTCGGCTCGCGCTGTCGCGATGGTGCCCACGGTTTCGATGATGAACGCGAGATCCTCGGGAGAGAGCGAGAACTGACCACCGGAGAGGCTCACTTCTCCGTCCTCCACTTCGAGTCCTTGGGTCTTGTCCCACATGGCGACGAAGCTCTTCACGACCGCGTCCCCCAGGAACCGGCGCACGTCCTCCTCTCTCCCGAACGCCACGTACTTGGCGTCAAACTCTGGGGTACCGATGCGCACACCGCGGGAGAAGATGCGATCGAAGAGTGTTCGGCGCCGCACCTCGACGTTCGCTTCCCCGACGACCTTCGCCTTTGCGCGGCAATGAAGCACCCCCTGTTGCGCGATCACGGCACCGACGGTATTGAGGTGTCCGCCGCCGCCCACATTGGAGACCACGAGCTCCACGCGCGTCTGCCCGAACGCCGCATCCACCTTGCAGAAGGCGATATCCCCTTTGAAGCGATACCCCTTGTTGCTCGCGAAGGACGACACGGGATCATACCATTCCATCTTGCTCACTCCGTCGAGGCCTCGAGAAGACGCAGGCGGGTGCTTCGCCTGCTGGATGAACATCTTGCCTCCGCGTGATCCTACCACGGTGCGTCGAAGGCCCTGAGCATGGAGCGGCCGATCGGAATGAGAAGACGGAATGGCAATCTTCCAAACTCCCCCTCTGAAACTGCCCACCTCCAATTGAGTCTCCGCCGCGCGCGGAGTCGTGGTAACGCGGCGCGATGCACAGCGTGGTCATCACCGGGGCAACGGGCGTCGTCGGCTCCCGCGCGCTCTCGCAGCTCCTCGATCGAAGCGACGTCGCGCACGTCACGGCCCTCGGGCGGCGCACGCTCTCCATCACGCACCCCAAGCTGGAGTCGAAGGTCGTCGATCTGCAGAGCGTCGACGCGCTGGCCGCCGCCATCCCCGAAGGCGTCACGCTCGCCGTCTGCTGCCTCGGCACCACCATGAAGCAGGCCGGCTCCAAAGAGGCCTTCCGCGCGGTCGATCACGACGCGGTGGTCGCGTTCGGCGCGGCCGCTCACAAGCGCGGCGCCAAGCGGTTCGTGCTGGTCAGCTCGGTCGGCGCCGATCCCACCGCGGGCAGCTTCTACCTCAAAACGAAGGGCGAGGCGGAGGAGGCGCTCGCACGCCTCGGGTTCGCGCAGCTCACGGTGCTGCGGCCTTCCTTCCTCGACGACGAAGGCGCGCGCACCGAAAACCGCATCGGCGAACGCATCGCCCTCCCCCTCGCGCGCGCGGTGTTCGCGGTGGTCGGCAAGACGCGCCGCTACGCCCCCATCACGATCGACACGGTCGCCAAAGCCCTCGTGCACGTGGCCTTCGACGCCACGACGGACGCGCGCCGCACCATCGAGAGCGAACAGCTGCACGCCCTCGGCGCCTGACGCGCGTCCCACAAAACGCCTACAAAAGAAGCACTTTCAGAGAAGGTGCCCACCCCGGTCGGTGCTCGGCCTTCGGCCTCCGCGCCGCCCGCCCCTCCCAAATCGCTCGCGTCCCGCGAGCTCAGGGAGGGGCACCTCCGCGCGCGTCCTTCACGGCTTCTTCTTCGGCTCCGCGGTGCCGATCGTTCCGAGGCCGCCGACGCCGACCGCGGTGCCGCCGCCACCCGCCACGCCGCCTCCGTGCGTGCCGAGGCCTCCGTTCGGGCCCATCAGCACGCTCACGTCGTCGTCGAAGCCGCCCCATTTGCCGCCGAGGACTCCACCCGGGCGATCCGACGCGCCGAGGCCGTTCAAGACGTCGCCGACCATGTCCTCCATCGCCTTCTGCCGCTCGCCTTCGATCTTCTCGTCGAGCGCGTGGATCTTCTTGTCGAGGTCCACCATCTCCGACCACTTCTCCCACTTGGGGCCGGCCGTCATCCACGCGCCGATCGCCGCCTCCGCCAGCGCCGTCACGCTCGCCTCGCTCGTGAAGAGGCCGCCGTAGAGCGCGACGCCGCCGTCCGCGGGCTTCGCGACGAACGCCGTCGTCCCGAGGCGATCCGCGAACGCGCGCCACGTCGCGTTCTCGTGCTCGGCGCGCAGCTTCTCCAGCTCGCGGCGCTTGTCGCGGAGCTTCTTGCGCTCCTCTTCGAGCTTCTCCGTCTTGCGCGTGCCGCCCCCGGAGAGCAGGCCGAGCATGCCGAAATCCTCCATGTCGCGCAGCAGCTCCACGCGCGTGCGGCCGTCGCCGAACATGTCGCGGTTCATGCGGCGCATCCACGTCGCGCCGTCGAACGCGACGAGGCCCGCCGCGCCGTCGATGCCGGCGAGCTGCTTCAACGTGGGGTGCGCAGAGCTCGCGAGCCACAGCGGGCGCGGCGCAGGATCGGCCGCCGCGGTGAGCATCGCGGGCTCCGTCGTGACGACGAGCGCGCCGCCGATCACGCGGACGTGACGGCCCACCTGGTTCGGCCACTGCTCGTCGATCGCGCCGGGCGACGGGTGCTCGCGGTGCGCCTCCGCAGGCGTTTTGTCGGCGATCCGGCCCCACGCTTCGTCGATCAACGCGGTCGCCTTCGCGGGATCCGTCACGCGCCAGATCACCGTGTACCCCTCCCCTTCGCGCGGCTTTCCGTCGGGCGGCGCGCCCGCGTCCGGATCCGCGGCGAGCGGCTGGCGGTGCGTCTCGGCGCTCACCTCGCCCGCGAACAGCGGCGTGAGCTGCTCCATGTCCACGCCGAGCGACGTGAGCATCCCGCGGCCGCGCTCCATCGGGACGCCGTACGACCACCAGCGCGACGACGCGCTCATGCGGTCCAAGAACAGGCTCACCACGCGCGGATCCATCGCGAAGCGCATCGCCATCTCGTGCGCCGTCGTCGCGTCGAGCGCGGGCGACGTCCCTTCGAGCGGCGCGAAGAGCTTCACGGCGCCGGGCTTCGGCAGCGCGACGAACGCCTTCACGCGGACGTCGCGGTCGCCGAAATCGAGGCCCGCCGCCACCGCCGGCACCTCGTCCTCGAGCGCGGTCACGAGGTCGGCCTCCTTCGCGCGCTTCTCGGCGGTCGCGACCGCGGCCTTCGCGATGCGGAGCTTGTCGTTCGCCTCCTCGATGCGGTCCTTCTTCTTCTTTTTCTGGGCCTCCGCGAGCGCTTCGTTCGCCTCTTCGAGGCCCTTCTGCGCGCTCTCCTGCTTGCGCTTCCAGTCGTCGAGCACGCGCTCGGCGATGCGGCCGGTGCCCACGTACATCGCGGCCTCGGCGCCGTACGCGAGCTTGTCCATCGCGCCCTTGAACGTGGGGTCGGCGGCGAGCGACTCGGGCTCGTTCGTCTTCGCGAGCGCCTCGGCCAGCGTGACGACGCGCTTCGGATCGAGGCCGTACCCCTCCGACGCGCGGATCCAGAAGACGTGGCCCTTGCGCAGCACGACCGCGCGCGTGACGTCGCGCTTCGCCTGGAGCACCAGCGCGTCGCCCACGGTCACGAGCTCGCGGCGGCCGTGCGACTTGTCGGCGCGCTCCTGGAGCTTCGTCTTCATCGCGGCCTCGTCGCTCACGGCGGCGAAGATCGCGGCCACCTCCATCTCCGGATCCGCCCACAAAACGCCGGCCGGTTTGTGGAGATCGACGCCGCTCGCCGCGAGGTCCGCGAGGTCGGGCAGGTCCTTCGAGAGGTCCTTCCCGGCCTCGTCGATCACCTTCGCGAGCGGCTCCTTCGCCTCGCCGAACGCGGCCATCGCCGAGAGCTTCGCGACGATCGTGGCCGGGTCGCGCACCGCGATCACGACGGCGACGTCCTTCGGGATCTGCTTCGTGACAGGGAGATCCGCGAGGATCGGCGACGACTTTGCGAACAGCGTCGCCTCCGCCGCGGGGCCCTCTACGGTCGCGGTGCCGCTCGCCGCGGCGCTCGATCCGGAGGCGGTCGCCGAGCCTGAAGACGAGCATCCAACCCCGAACCACAGCGACGTCGCGACGATCAGGGACGTGAGGAGCCGGGCGGAACGCGGAGCGCGCTGCGCCGAAAATCTCTTGTGGAGAGGCATCGGCGCGGAGGCTCGCGCCGCGGCGACGTGGGATCAACCTTGCTTGATCTTGGGGCCCTGGATGTCGCCGCCCGCCGCGTCGAGGACGACGTGCGATCCGCCGAACTTGAGCATCGCCTTGTCGGCCGAGAGGCGGCAAATCACCGAGCCGCCGTACTTCATGAGGACCTGATCGGCCTTCATCAGGATCTGCGCGCTCTGGCCGACCTTGAGCGTGATCCCGCTCGGATTCAGGGTGATCGAGGGGCCGCCGTTCTTGATGGAGAGCTTGATCTCGTCGGCGGCCTCGATCGCGATCTTGGCGCCCGCGTCGAGCTTGATCGTGCCGGGCGTGACGGCGGTGATCTCGGACGTCTTCGCGGGGCGCTTCTGCTCCATCTTGAAGGACTGGCCGCCGTCGGTCGCGATCTCCGCGGTGCCGAGGTTCGCCGCGGCGTCGAGCAGCAGCTTCGCGAGGTCCGTCGTCGGCGCGCGCGGGTCCATCTGCGCCGCGAGCTTGTGGTGCGGCGCCTTCACCTCGACGTCCTGATCCGCGACGACGTCCGCGTGATCGGTCGTCACGAGGACCTTCTGATCGCCGGCGATCTCGATCTCGCCCTTCGACGCGACGCGCACCTCCTCGCCGCCGACGATCGCGACCTTGCCCTTCGTCGGGTCGGGGATCTCCGCAGTGTCCGTCGGATCCATCTTCACGCCGGCGCCGAGGATCATCATCGTCTCGCTCGACATGAGGAGATCCTTCGCGCCGTAGAGGTGCATGGATCCCTGCGCTCCGAGCACGTGCTTCGGCGATTTCGGCGTGACGGTGTAGTCGCCCGGCGTCGTGATCTTCCGCGGCGTGGACTTCACCATCTCGAGCGCGCCGGTCTGCCACAGCGCGAGCGCCTCCACGGCCTTCTGGCTCTTCTTGAGCTTGGTGTAGATGAACATCGCGGCGCTGAAGAGGGGCGGGACCGACGCCCACACGCCGAGGTATGTCTTCGCCTCCTTCGTCTGATTTTTGTGCGGGCCGTGCGCCGTGACGAGATCGTTGTAGGCCTTGTTTCGAGCCGCCGCGTTCGCGCGGAGCCGATCCAGGTTCGCGCACGATCCGGCGCACGAAGCGCTCTTGGCGTCGAACGCGGCGAACGCGGTGCTCGTCGCGTACGGAGCCTTCGCGGCGGCGGCGCTCGTCTGCGCGTCGGCGTATTTCGCGGTGTAGGCGGCGTAGGCCGTGTCGTAGTCCTTCTGCGCGTTCTCGACGCGCTTGCCCGCGGCGACGTCGTGCATGTCCTCGCTCTGCGTGGACGCGTTCGTCGACGCGACGTTGAGCGTCCAGCGCTTCAGCAGCGCGGTGTCGTGGAGCGCGTCGGCCTCGTCCATCTTCGCGGCGTAGGCCACCGCGGCGTCGCGCTTCGCCTCGTAGGCCGTCGCGTCCGCGAGCGTCTTCTGCTCGGCGGCGGAGAGCTTGCACGTCTGGCCCGCGGGCGCGCTCGGGTGCGCGCCGGTGCACACGTCGCATTTGGCCTTGAGCGCGTCGATCTCGGCCTTCCGCGAGGGCGGCAGCGCGGCGATCGCCTCGTCGCGGCACGCCTTGCACGCGGCCTGCGCCGCCGTCGCCGCCTCGGTGGCCTTCGTCGCCTCCTGGTTGGATCGCTTCTCGGAGAGGTCCATCCCCGCGTCGACCTCTTCGATCGTCGTCTTCACGGCCGTCACGAGCGCGTCGACGACGCCGACCACGAGCGTGAACGCGGCCTCCAACCCCGGCTTCTTCGCGACCGTGACCACGTCGCCGGAGGAGCTGTAGTCGGTGATGAGCGAGACCGCCGACGCGAACGCGCCCGCGGCGGAGAGGCCGGTCGTCGCGACCGTGGTGGAGGCGCCGAGCGTGGAGAGCATCGCGCCCTGCTCGGGATCGTTCGGCGCGCCGAGCTGAAACGTCGTGTTCGACGTCGGCGTCATCATCTTGATGCGGTGCGAGTCCTTCTTGTCGTCGATCTGGATCTCGTTGCCGCCGCCGGTGCGCAGGATGTTCTTCGTCGCGTTCGCGCTCGTGATCGGGCTCGATGTCTGCGGGTTCGGGACGGTGCCGGCGATGATCGGGCGATCCGGGTCGCCGTCCATGAACGTGATCAGCACCTCCACGCCGGGGCGCAGCGGGAAATGCATGCCGTACCCGGGGCCGGAGTGCGGCTGCATCATGCGCACGAGGCGCGACGCCTTGCCGTCGGGCGCGTCGCTCGTGTCGAACATGAATTTGACGCGGTAACGGCCCTGATCGTCGAGCTCGGCGTACTGGCCGCGGCTCTCCGCGTCGACGACGGCCGTGAGCACGCCGCCGATGCGCGGGCGCGGCGTGACGCGCGGCGGGCGGTACGCCGTCGACTCCAGGATCGCGACGATCTCGTTGCCGTAGCCGCCCGCGTCGCCGAAGCCGCCGAGCAGCGTCGTCTGCCGCGCGCGGTGACGCACCTCCGTGAGCAGCAGCGGGAGATCGCCGCGCGGATGGTTCGTCACCGTGACGCGGAGCCCCGCGCCCATCACGGCGAGATCGGTGGATCCGTCGAAGACGCGGCGGCGCGCGTTCTGCTCCTGCGCGCGGATCTCGGCGAACCAGCGGGCCTCGTCCTCGTCCTTGCAGTGGCCGCCGTACTCGACGATCGCGCCCGCCACCGCGCCGCCGCCGGAGGCTGGGATCGTGGCCTGGCCGGTCACGTCGACCTGCGGGTTGCGGTAGTTGTAGTCGCGCTGCACGAAGCGCTGGGGCACGACGCGGCTCCCGACCTCCAGCCGATGCACGCCGACGCGCTCGCCCCGCGGGCGGAACGGCTGCGGCCGGCCGCCGTCCACGGAGCCGAACGCGCGGTTGTGATCGCAGAAGATGACGACGTCGCGGTCCTCGCGCTGCTCGATGTAGTAGCTGACGCCCACGTGCTCGAGGAGGCGCGACAAGAAGGCGTGATCCGTCTCCTTGTACTGCACGATGAGGTCGCGCTCCGGGTACGTGTCGGTGAGCCACAGCTCGAAGTCCTCGCCCTCGACGAGGTTCAGCGCCGTGAGCCGCTCGCGCACGATGTCGGTCACGCTCTTGTCGAGGAAGAGATCGAGCGTCTCGACCAGCGTCGCGAGCCAGAAGCGCGGGACGATGCGCAGCTTGAAGACCGAGTACGGCTCCGGCGACAGGAGATCCCGCGCCTCCGCGACCACGCCGTGCACGCGCCGGACGACCTCGGGCGCGAGGTCCTCCTCGTGCTCGTAGCGCTCGAAGATCAGCGTCGCGCGGCGGAGGAGGATGTCCTCCACGTCGAGCGCGTCGGGCTCGGGGCAGACGATCAGCACCTCGAATTCGTAGAGGCGAGAGATCCCCTCGACGCCGTCGAGCTCGCTGACCTGCACCTCCTGATCGGGGAAGCCTTCGCACGAAAGCCGAACCTGGTGGCGACGCCTCTGCATGCGATCCAGCCCACCAGCCCACGCGGCGGCCCGTCAACGACGAAGGCGCGCGACCGACGCGACGCGGCCCCCGACGGCGCGACGACCTCGTCGGGCGCCGATCACGCGGCGAACAAGTAGTCGTCGCCCTCCACCAACCCGAGCGCTCGCAGCCGCGGCCGCAGCACGTCGCGGGCCCCGCGCGCACCGACGGCGCACACGATCGTCGTCGCGCCCGGCACCACGCTCTCCGGCGGGTGGATCCGCACGCCGCGGGCCACGCTTCCGATCTTGCGCGGGTCGATGTCGACGAACGCGATCGGCCGGATTTCGTGGGGCTCCAGCGCGCGCGCGAGGCGCTTTCCGGTCTTGCCGGCGCCCCAGATCGTGATCGGACGGCCGCGCGCGCGGAGCTTCGGCGCGAGGTATTTCGCCTTCACCTCGTCGAAGAGCGGGAGCGCGTACCGCCCGTCGTTGAACGTGAGGCGCCCCTCGCGATGCCTCCACCGGAACAGCACGCGCGGCACCTTCGCGAGCCCGAAGCCCGCCGCGTCCAGCCGCAACCACAGGTCGTAGTCCTCGGCCCACCGCGGGTCCTCGAAGCCGCCCGCCGCGTCGAGCGCGCTCCGCCGCAGCATCACGGAGGGGTGGCACACCGGCGACTCCACGAAGAGCTCGCGCGCGTGATCTGCCGCGGAAACAAGCGTATTTTGCCACTCGATGTAGCGGCGCAGCCCCTCGCCGACGGCGCCCTCGGGGAAGCCCTCCACCTGCGTCGCGACGGCGCCGAGCGACGGATCCGCTTCGAGCAGCGCCACCTCCGCGGCGAGGCGGCCCGCGAGCGAGACGTCGTCGCCATCCATGCGCGCCACGAACCGTCCGCGGGCCGCGCGCGCCCCTCTCGCGAGCGCGTTCGCGATGCCGACGCCCCCGCTCGCGAGGCGCACCACGCGGTCGTCCGCGCGCGCGATCCCCTCGACGACGGCCGGCCCCGCGTCCGTGGAGCCGTCGTCGATCGCGAGCACCTCCACGTCGACGTCGCGATCCTGGAGCACGCTCGCGAGCGCCTCCTCGATCGTCGGCGCGTTGTTCCGGTACGGCAGCAGCACCGAGACGAGCGGCGTCCTCATGCGCGACCGATCACGCGATCTCGGGCATGACCTCGTTCACGCGGGCCTCCACGATCGCGCGCAGCCGCTGGAAGCGCGGGTCCTCGTGGAGCGGCGTGAGGAGCGGGCAGTGGAGCATCCACGCGAGGTCGAAGAGGCCCGCCGACACGCTGCGCTCGACGCTCGCGATCACCGCGTCGCCCTGGCGGTGGAACGCGCGGACCTCGGCCTCGATCTGGTAGACGAACGAGCGCCGGCGCGCCGACGCGTCGTCCCGACCGACGAAGAACATGAGGTCCAGCTCCTCGGGCGGGGCCTCCGCGGTGACGATCTGCTCGACGATCCACCGCGCGACGGCGAGCACCCGCGGCGCCGCCTTCATCTCCTCCAGGAAGCGCTGCGCCGTCTCCCGATCGCGCCGCCACAGCGCGAACCGCGCGCGCGAGAACCACAGGGCCTGCGGGCCTTCGATCTCGGCGTTGCGCTCGGCGATCGCGGGGATCTCGTCCCACCGGCCGAGGAACGCGTACGCGCGCGCCAGCTCGCCGAGGGCCAGCGGCACGTTCGGCTCCAGCGTGACGCCCGTCTGCAGCGCCTTGATGCCGGCCTGCAGGCGGTTCCCCTCGACGAGGACGCGCCCGCGCAGAGCGTGCGCCTCGGCCAGCGTGGGCGTGCGCTCGATCGCGAGCTTGATCTCGCGCGCGGCGCCCTTCGCGTCGGCGCTGTTCCAGAGGACCTGCGCGAGCGCCAGGTGCGGCTCCCCGAGGTGCGGCGCGACGGCCATCGCCGCCTCCGCAGCGCTCCTCGCCTTCGCGCCGGCCGCGGATCCGCCGTCCCCGCCGAACCACCACAGGCGCGCGCACGCGAGCGCATACGCCGACTGGATCGTGGGGTTGTACGGCGCCCGCGCGAGCGCCTCCTCGTAGAGCTGCACGGCGCGCTTCACCGCGTCCGGCCAGTACTTGCGGTACTCCTGACGGCCGCGCAGGTAGAGGTCGACGGCCTCGGGATCCGTGGGCGCCTCGTGCGGGGGCGGGGCCGCGTCGTGATCGAGCGTGAGCGCCTCCGCGACGGCGCGCGCCACCTCGTCGCTCGCGACGAACACGTCGACCGCGCCGTGATCGAAGCGCTTCGCCCAGATCTGCGAGCCGTCCGCGACGGAGACGATGCGCGCGGTGATGCGAACGGCCGCGCCGGTGCGGCGGACGGAGCCCTCGATGACGAGGCCGACCTCCAGCTTCTTGCCGATGTCGCGCGGATCCGCGTCGGCGCCCTTGTGCGCCATCACGACGCCGCGCGAGCGCACGCGGAGGCCCTCCGTCATCGAGAGCGTGTCGATCAGCTCGTCGGTGAGGCCGTCCGCGAGGTACTCGTCCTCCGGCCCGCCCGCGTTGCGGAACGGCAGCACCGCCACCGTGCGCGGCCCGGAGCCCGGCGACGACCCCGGCGCGCTCGGCACGAAGAACGGCGACGGCGACGACCCCGGCGTGAGGTACGCCGACGTGAGCGGCGCGCGCGTGGACGGCGGCGTGAGGCTCCGCTGCAACGTGGGCGCGGCGACCGCGCGCGTGGCGGACGGCGTGAGGCTCCGCAGCGGGTGCACGGGCGGCAGCGAAGGCGCCTTCATCGAAGGCGGCAGCACGTGGCGCGCCTCCTCCGCGGTCACGTCCGCCGTCGCTCGGTGCGGCTCCGCCTCGGGGGAGCGGCGCGTCGTGACGCTCGTGAGCGAGGTGAGCGTGGAGGAGGCCGTGACGTTCGGAGGCGGCGGCGACGCGCTCGTCCGCGTCATCGACGGGCGCGATGGCGGCGGCGGACGGAGGCTCGATCGCACCGGCGGCCGCGCGCTCGGACGCGACGCGGGCGCGACCGGCGTGTCGTCCGTGCCCGAGACCGGCCCCTGCTCCTGCACCGTCCACGGCGAGGGCACGCGCAGCGCGAGGCGCACCGCTTCGGCCGCGGGGAAGCGGTCCGCGGGGCTCCGCGCGAGGCACCGCGACAGGATGCGCGCGTATTCGGGCGACAGATCCGGCTTCGCGACGAGCGGATCCGGCGGCGGCTGCACGAGACGCGCGGCCGCGACCTGCAGCGGCGACTCCCCCGGCCACGCGCGCTGCCCCGTGAACAGCTCGAACATCACGGCGCCGAGCGAGTAGATGTCGGCGCGCGCGTCGACCTCGGTGTCCGGCTCGATCTGCTCCGGCGCCATGTACGCGGGCGTGCCCACCGCCGCGGAGCCCACGGTGCGCAGCGGATCCTGCTCGTCGAAGTGGGTCCGCGCGATGCCGAAATCGGTGATGACGACGCGCCCGTCGTTCGCGAGCAGCACGTTGTCCGGCTTCAGATCGCGGTGAACGACGCCCGCCGCGTGCGCCGCCGCGAGGCCCTCCGCGATCGCCAGCGAGATGCGCAGCGCCTCGTCGAAGGGCAGGAGCCCGCGCGCGAGCCGCCGGCCGAGCGGCTCCCCGTCGACGAGCTCCATCGTCAGGAATCTATCGCCCTCGTGCTCGCCGATGTCGAACACGCGCGCCACGTTGCGGTGCGTGACGCGGCGGGCGAGCTTCACTTCGCGGCGAAAGCGCTCCACGACGCCGGGGATCTCGATGAGATCGCGCCGAAGCACCTTGAGCGCGACCGGCTCCTCCAGCTCGATGTCGCGGGCGCGGAACACGGTGCCCATGCCGCCGGTGCCGAGCAGCGCGACGACCTCGTAGCGCTCACCGATGATGCGGCCCAGCCATGCGCTGTAGGGGCCAGATTTCAGCTCTTCGCTCGCTCGCACCGCTCTCCACGAAGCCCTCGCGGGCCCATCAGGACGACCACCGCCGCGACATAAGCATCCATCGCGCCAGGGGGTGGTGTCCTCGTGGATCCGGGACCCCGCGCCGCCGGGAGGGCCCGACCGGAGCGGTCAGCTTGAACCCGTAGAGTGCAGGATTCTTCGGCCTCGTCAACCGCCGCCCCCGAACAAAGTTCCCAGGTTGGGGATCTGGATCCCGGTCCCGCCGCTGGAGCGCCAGGCGTTCGCCGTCGCTTGCACGAGGGGGCGACGAATCTGCGGGATCGGATGCGTGCGCTCGAAGCTGAAGACGATGGACGCCGGCGTGAGCTGATCGAGCCGCGCGAAGAAATCCAGCGTGAGCAGCGCGCCGCCCTCGGTCCACTTGTAGCCGGATCGTTTTGCGCCCGCGGACAGCAGGTTGTTCGTGCCGGCCGCGTCCGCCGCGAGCTCGTTCGGCTGGTTCGCGAGCGGGATCACGTTCGACGCGAGGCGCGCGAGATCCGCCGGAGAGACGCCGCGGCTGCCGGACGAGGTGCCGTTCGCGCAGCCGGTGTGGCCCAGGTAGTGATGCCCGAGCTCGTGCCCGAGGACGAACGCGACCTGCTCCTCGAAGATCTGGTGCTGCCGCTGGACCTTGCGCCCGTCCGCGCTCTGCGTCGGGTCGGTGAAGCCGGCCGCGGGCTGCACGATCGGCTTGCCGGGCTGCTGCGAGTTCGCGAGGAGCGTGAGGTACTGATCGAGCTTGTTCGTGCCGAAGATCTCGTCCGTCGCCTTGAACTGCGCGATGTACGACTCCACCTGGAGCAGCCCGTCGGTGATCGCCATCAGCGGCTGCCCCTGGTCGTCGCACGCGGCGAACGCGTTCACCTCACCGGGCGTCGGGTCCGCGAAGAAGGGGATGTTGGCGACCTTCTGCTGATTGCCGGCCGAGAGCGCGACGATGAGCTCCCCCATCACGCTTCCGGCCTGCGTGCGCAGCCACGTGAGGTCCACGGTGGTGATCGGATCGTTCGGCTGCGGCCCCATGACCGGCTGATCCGCGGGCGAAGCCGGCTTCTGCTGCGGGTTCGTCTGGACGGTCGGCGCGGGCGCGTTCTGCTGCTGCGGGTTGTAGCCGTTCGGGTACTGCCCGTATTGCCCGTTCGGGTACGGCCCGTTGGGGTTGTAGCCGTTCGGGTAAGGGCCGTTCGGATACTGGCCATACTGCCCGTTCGGGTACTGGCCGTATTGCCCGTTCGGGTACTGGCCGTACTGTCCGTTCGGGTATTGCGGGTTGTTCTGGGGGCGGTTGCAGCCCGTGACGAGGGTGGCGAGGCCGAACGAGAGGATCGCTGCCGCGCGGAGGGTCGACATGCCGGCGAGCATAGCAGTGCGCGCTTCGCTTGTCGGACGTACGTGCGTTGAGAGATTGCCTCGGCCGCAGTCCTCGACGTCGTCAGGCGGTGACCTTCACCGGCAGCCCCGCCTCCTCGATGCGCGCCGCGAACCTGCGCAACCACGCCTCGTCGAGCGACACCACGTGCTCGGCCTCCGGCTGCATCGAGGCCCGCGCCACCGAGTAGAGCAGCACGCCTTCGAGGGGGGTCCCGTCGTGAACCAGATCGCGGATCGCCTGCAAATAAGCCGAAAGCTCGCTCTCCGGCGGCGGCGCGCCGTCCCACGCGAAGAGGCACGTCTGGATCCACGTGGGGCAGATCGCCGCGGCCGCGCGCAGCTTGGCGAGGTGCGTCGCCGGATCGCCCGGAGCGTGGTTGAGCCGCGCCATCCCTTCGGTGGTGGCCGTATCCAGCTTGAACCACACGCGCCCGCCGATCTCCTTGAGCCGCGCGAGCCCCGCCGCCACATCGCTCTTCTTCACCTGCGAGCCGTTCGTGATCAGCACCACGGGCAGCGTCCCGACGAGCCCGAAGCGCTCCATCACGCGCCCCGTCACGTCCACGGCCTCCGCGAACTCGGGGCTCGTCGTCGGCTCCCCGTTGCCCGCGAACGCCACGTCGCGCAGCACGCGCGCCCCTTCCGGCGTCGACCGTTCGAGGAAGTCGCCGTTCACCACGTCGTCGAGCATCGCGGTCAGCTCGCGTTCGAGCTTCGCCAGATCGATCGCGGGCCCGGCGCCGAGCGTGAGCCCCTCCACCTGGCAGTACGCGCAGCGCCAGTTGCACGCGTTGTTGGGGTTCAGGTTCACGCCGATCGACACGCCCCCCGCGCGCCGCGACACCACCGGATACACGTACGTCATCCCCACCACGTCCGGCGCGTGGTCCACGGTGGAGAGCCTTCGTTTGGCGACGATCACGCGCGAGACACTAGTTCCGCCGCGAACAAAAGCCACGGCGCGATCGCGATTGTTTTTTCTCGGGTGCGCACGCCGCCGCGCGCCCCCGAGGAAGCCGCCGCCGCGCGCTGTCTCCCCCCGTCCCGAAAGCCGCCCCACCCCCGAAGAGCGCGCAGCTCCCGAAGCGACCGCTATGCGACGCGGAGAGGCGGAGTCTCGCCGCCGCGCCCCTCCAGCCGGTTCTTCACCGACAGGAGCCGGAGCGACTGCGCGATCGCGACCACGCCGAACACCATCGCCCAGATGCCGAACCACCACAGCAGCGCGAGCATGCCGATCCCGGGGCGCATCAGGAGCAGCACGCCGAACGCGATCGACACCACGCCCGCGAGCCCGAGGAGCCACTCGTGCTCGATGAGCCTGCGCAGCCGGATGGCCGCGCCGATCTCCACGACGCCGCGCACGATCGCCGCGACCCCGATGATCACGACGAGGGCCAGCGCGGTGATCCCCGGCCAGAAGAAGGCGACGACGCCCGCGGCGATGCCGAGCGCGCCGACGAGGGCCATCTCCCACCAGTTCCGCCCTTCGTGCCGCGCGCCCACGCCGAGCGCGATCGCCGCCACCCCGTCCACGAGCATGTACGCGCCGAACAGGGCCACGAGCACGAACAGCGTCATTCCGGGCCAGGCGAACGCCAGGATCCCGAGCGCCAGCGCGAGCACGCCGCGCAGAAGAAGCACCCACCAGTTGCGCGCGATTGCGAGCGAGAGTGACATAGCGTCTCCTTCAGTCCCCACCTCGCGGGGGAGCTTGCTCCGCCGCGCGCCGCGCGCAACTCCAACCTAGATTAAACTCCTCTCTTTCCTTGTCACCAATGTCACCAATCGGCCGGGGTCCTGGTCTATGCTGCGCGCCGCCATGGCCTCGATCGAAAAGACCTCCGCCTCGCACCCCATCTACGTCGACTTCCTCCCGGCGGACGCCGCCGCGGGGCCGGGCCGGATCGGCCTCACGATCGCCCCTGGAAAGCAGGCCTCCGGCATCGACGGTGAGTGGCGCCGCGACGTGGACATGGACCTCGCGCGGCTCCGCTCGGAGTACGACGCGGGCGTGCTCGTGTCCCTGTGTGAGCCGCACGAGCTCGCGTTCCTGAAGATCGCGGATCTGCACGCCCGCGCCCGCGCCCACGGCATCGCGGTGGAGCCGTTCCCGTACGCGGACGGCGGCGTCCCCGGCGCCCTGTCCGATCTGGCGTCCCTTCTGGAACGGATGGCGGGCGCCGTCCGGGAGGGCCGCACCGTCGTGATCCATTGTCGCGGCGGCCTCGGCCGCTCCGGCACCGTCGCCGCGTGCGCCCTCATCGCCCGCGGCGCCTCCGCGGAGGATGCCATTCGCGTCGTCCGCGCCTCCCGCAAAGGCGCCGTCGAGAACGAACGACAAGAGGAGTTCGTGCGCCAGTTCGCAGACTGGCACTCTCGCCGACAGCCCCTCTGACGGCCCTCCCCAGAGAGCCTGTCCGCGGGGCGAGCCGACGCGCCGCTTCCATCGCTCGCCGCGGCGCATCCATCCCTGACGCACCGCGCCTACCGAACACATGACGAACACGTGACGAATCGCCGCAAAGAAAGCGGTGAAAGTAACTTTACTCGCGCCCCGGAACTTGCTTAGGGTCGCGGCCAACCTTGCCGTGAATGCCACCCTCCGCATCGAGACTCGCCTCCTGTCCGAAGAGCTGCGCGCCTTCCTCCAGCGCATCGACCCTGTGGGCTGGCGGGACGGCCGAGAGGACGAGGCGCAGCGCCGCGTGGAGGACATTCGCACCCGCCTGCTCCAGGTCGCGACCGCCGCCGGGGACGACGCGGAGAGCTGGCTCGGCAGCCTGATCGCCGTCTTCGAGCGCGCCCCGTCCGCCCCCACGGCGGAGCCCCGCAAGGCCTGGGCGACCTTCCTCCGCGAGGTGCAGCCCGCGTACGACGCGCTCGCCGCGTGGCTCCGCGGAGAGGGCGTCGCCGTCCCCGCCGTCCGCCCGACCAACTACAAACGAAGCTTCTTTCACGTCTGCTCCGCCCTCCTCTCGCTGTCGCTCCTGCGCCTCTTGCCAGAGAAGTGGATGTTGCTCACCGCCTCCGGCTCGATCGCCGCGTGGGCCTGGAGCATGGAGATCGGCCGCCGCCGCAGCGCCTGGCTCAACGACAAGCTGATGCGCTTCTTCGGCCCGATCGCGCACGCGCACGAGCACCACCAGGTCAACTCGTCGACGTGGTACGTGACTGCCCTGTTCCTCCTCGCGCTCCTCGCGCCGAAGCCCGCGGCGGAGATGGCGCTCGTCGTGCTCGGCGTCGCGGATCCGCTCGCGGGCATCGTGGGGCGGCGCTTCGGCAAGACGCGCATCCGCGCGGGCCGCTCGCTCGAAGGATCGCTCGCGTTCCTGTTCGCGGGCGCGGCCGCATCCATGGCAGTCGCGGCGCTCCTCCACGCGATGCCGCTCGGCTCGATGGCGCTGCTCGCGGGCGTCGGCGCGTTCGCCGGCACCGTGGCAGAGATCGTCTCGACCCGGCTGGACGACAACTTCACCATCCCTGTCACCGTGTCGGCCGCCGTCGCCGCCGCCGCAGCGATCGCGGGGATCTCGCTCGCCTGATCCTCTGTTCGACGGGGCGGACAGCAGCTATGAAGGAGAGCATGTCCCTCCTTGTCCGCCTCGCGTTCCTTTCCCTGACTGGCCTCTTCCTACTGCCTGCCTGCACCGGGTCCGACACCAGCTCCGGCTCCTCCGCGGGCGGGAGCGGCGCGACCACCACGGGCGGCGCCGGCGGCACCACCGCGACCGGCCCCACCCCGGGCCCGGACGCGCTCGTCGCCCCCTTCGACAAGACGCACATCTACTTCGCGGGGGACGACAACAAGCGCGTCGTCGAAGCCCCGGCCGTGTTCCCGATGGAGGGGACCTACAGCAAGATCGTCCTGCACCTCGCGCTCACGTGCCCCGACGGCGGGTGCGACTCGTGGGATCGCTTCGGCTCGCTGTCCCTCGTCGCGAAGGGCGGCGCGAACGGCGGCACGGACACCGAGATCGAGATCGCCCGCTTCATCACGCCCTACAAGGTGGAGGCGGCGTGGGACATCGACGTGACGGACCTCCGCCCGCTCCTCACCGGAGAGGCCACCGTGCGCGCCTTCATCGACACGTGGGTCGGCCCCGGGAGCCCGTACGGCGCCGGTTGGGCGCTCTCCGCCTCCTTCGAAATGACCGGCGGCGTCCCCGAAAAAGAGCCGATCGCCGCGATCCCGGTGTGGACGCGCACCGCGGCTGTCTACGGCGATCCTGCGAAGACGATCCCGTCGCAGCTCCCACAGGAGACTGTCACTCTGCCCGAGGGCGCCGCTTCGTACGCGCTCCGCACCTTCGTCACCGGCCACGGCCAGGGCAACAAGGACAACTGCGCCGAGTTCTGCAAGCGCGACCACACGATCACCGCCGGATCCACCGCCCACACGCAGCAGATCTGGCGCGCCGACTGCGCCTCGACCGCGGTTCCCGGCCAACAAGGCACCTGGAAATACTCCCGCGCCGGCTGGTGCCCCGGGGCCGACGTCCTCCCGTGGACCCTCGACGTCACGGCGGACCTCGCGGGCCAGTCGAATGGCACCTTCGCCTACGACGTGGAGGCCTACGAGAACACCTGTCGCCCCGACGCGGCCACGTGCCAATCCTGCACGCTCGGCGTCGGCTGCGACTACGACGGCGGCGCCCACACCGAGCCGAACTACCAGGTCTCGTCGCTCCTCATCGCGTATCGCTAGAGCGCTGTCTCTCAGGGCCCGTCGGGGTGCGCGGCCTTCCACTTCTTCCACTCGTCCAGGCAGGTGGCGGTCGCATTCCAGAGGCCGCTGCACTGGCCCGGATAGAGCGTCGCGTTCTCACAGACCATGTGCTGATCCAGACAATCGAAGTAGTCGTGGAACAGCATGTCACAGCCGCCCTCCACCGCGTCCGCCGCGCCCTCCGTCGCGCTGTTCAGACAGTCCGATTTCGCCGACGCCGAGCACCCCGTGCACTCGCACCCTCTCTCGCATACGGCCGCGACGAGCTCCGTCGTGTCTTCCGGCGCGTACACCTTCGTCGCGCACCCGGTGAGCGCCCCCAGCGCCCCCGCGAGGCCGCCGAGCGCGCACACGAAGACGCCCGCGAGCCGCTTCTGATATCCGATCATCGTGCTTCTCCTGAACGTCATTCGCCGTCTCGACTGCCCACTTCGCAAGCGCCGGACCACTGCCCCCTTCCCCGCCGAGAACGCTCGATTTCCCACGATTTGCAGCCCCGCGTCGCCCGCCCGCGTGACATCGCTGTCACGGCCCCTCGTCGGTGAGAGTCGGAGTCGGCATATTCTGCCGGCGCGCCCCTCCGTCGTCTACGGCCCGCGCTCGTCTCCGGATCGGCGCCGATTCGCGTCCACCGCGGGCGCCCGCTCGACGAGCCCGCGGCTCGGGCGGGTGCGAGGTCACTGGATCGGCCGATTGTCAAGCGTTTTGTCGCCTCCTCCAAGGGGGCTTTTCGGGACACGATGGATGGAGCCCGCGGCCACCCGCCTGCGGCCGCGATCACGCGAGGCGGACTTCGATGCCGCCGCGGGTTGCGCCCGGACGAGGGGTTAACGTATGCTCCCCCACCTTGATGGCGCCGCGTCGATCCAGCGTATTTGTTGACGAGCGCCGGTGCCCGTCGGGCTCCCGTCACGCCGCCGCGCGCCCATTCGACGGGCCCTCGGGCGCGACACCGGGTGGAGGAGCCGCGGCTCCCCGCCTGTTCACCATCCGCCCGCCGGAACGTCCCCTTTTCGCTTGATGGAGGGCTCCTCGCCATGAAACGACGATCCACCTGGCTTTTCGCGCTCGCGCTCGCGAGCACCGCCGCCACCGGCCTCGGCACACTGGCCATCTCCTGCACGGACAACACGGGATACGGGCTGACCAGCGGAACGGGCGGCCACACCAGCACGGGCGGAGTGGGCGGCATCACCGGGACGGGCGGCGCCGGCGCGAGCGTGGGCGGCCTGGATCTCGACGCGGCCGGCTGCGCGGACAAGTGCTCGCCAGACCTCCAGAGCATCATCACGTGCGACGGCAAGTTCATCGCCAAGTGCGACTCCGACAAGGGCTGCAGCAACGGCAAATGCACGGAGGATCCGTGCGCCGCGGCGGAGAAGGCGCAGAGCTCGTTCGGGTGCGACTACTACGCTCTGAAGACTGGCCTCCTCCCCCAGGCGGACGGCGCGTGCTTCGCGGCCTTCATCGCGAACACCTGGTCCGTCCCGGTGAAGATCAACGTGGAGTACGACGGCCAGTCCCTGCCGATGGACTTCGCCTTCGTGCCGACGGGACAGGGCGGCTCCATCACGTACATGCCTTACGATCCGGCGGTCGGCCTCGCGGCCGGAGAGGTGGCGGTGCTCTTTCTGGCCCGCAATCAGTTCGGCTTCGTGATCGACTGCCCGAAGCCGGCGGCGATCTCGGACGAGGTGGGCGTGACGGACACGGGCATCGGCAAGGCGTTCCACATCACGACGGACTACCCGGTGGTGGCCTATCAGATCCTCCCGTACGGCGGCGGCCCGTCCGCCTTCTCCTCCGCGACGCTGCTCTTCCCGACGAGCGCGTGGGGCACGAACTACGTGGCCGTCAACGCCTACAAGAACGCGACGAAGGACCCGAACGCGTCCCCCTTGATTGACATCCTCGCCAGTCAGGACGGCACGACGGTCACCATCCTGCCGAAGACGAACATCGTCGGAGGGAGCGGCGTCGCCCCCGCGACGGCCAACACGAAGACCGATTACGTGCTCAACAAGGGCGAATTCCTCCAGATCGAGCAGCCGGAGGAGCTGTCCGGCAGCCCGATTCAATCGGACAAGCCCGTCGCCGTGTGGGGCGGCCACAGCTGCCTCTACGTGCCGACGGACAAGAACGCGTGCGACTCGGCACAACAGCAGCTCCCCCCGGTGAAGGCCCTCGGCAACGAGTACGTGGGTGTCCGGTACCGCGGCCGCACCGGCGGCGGCGTCCCGGAGACGAGCGTCCCGTGGCGCATCGTCGGCGCCGTGAACGGCACGACGCTCACGTGGACCCCGGAGAAGCCCGCGAACGCCCCCGACACGCTGGAGCTCGGCACCGTGCTGGAGTTCAACGCGGGGGACCCGTTCGTCGTGAAGGCGCAGGACGAAAAACACCCCTTCTTCCTGTCGGAGTACATGACCGGCGGAGAGCTGTTCGACAGCGAGGGCGATCCCGACTGGGTCAACATGGTGCCCCCGGCCCAGTACCTGAGCAGCTACGTCCTCTTCACGGACCCGACGTACTCGGAGACGAACCTCGTCATCGTGCGGCAAAAGGCCCAGTACGATAACAGCTTCCACGACGTCTACCTCGACTGCGCGGGCAAGCTCGGCGGCTGGCAGGCCGTCGGAGACTACGAGTATACGCGCGTCGACCTGGAGACTGGCAATTTCATGGAAGTGAACGGCTGCTCGAACGGCCGCCACGAGATGCACAGCGACGCTCCGTTCGGCGTCACCGTGTGGGGTTGGGGCTCGAAGGCCGCGCAGGGCACCAAGCTCGTCTCGTACGCGTACCCGGCCGGCGCGAGCATCCAGCCCATCAACGACGTGCAGGTCCTCCCCGATCCGCAGTGAAACCTGGAGACAACACCATGGTTCCTCCCTCCCCCAAAAGGCGCCTCCTCGGGAAGATCCTGCCCGTGGCGGCGGCCCTCGCGGCCCTCGCGGCCCCGGCCGTGGCGTCCGCCCAACAGACGACCTTCTACCTCGATCGCCTGCAGATGGCCGGCGCGCCGGACGACGGCGTGGGCGTGTGGCGTCCACAGATGAGCGACTCCGCCCGCATCTACGGGCAGCTCGGCTTCGGATACAGTCTGAATCCGTTCCGGGTCGAGAACTACGTCGACAAGATCGATCAGTCCGCGATCATGGAGAAGGAGAACGGCGCCCCCGTCCGCACGCAGCTCACGACGTACGTGAGCGCCGGGGCCGAGTTCCTGAGCCGATTCGGGTTCCAGGTCTCGTTCCCGCTCGCCGTCTACCAGGAGGGCGGGTCCATGTACAGCGACGCGGCGCAGGTCCGGCTGAAGGTCAATCAGGCCTCCGTCGTGCCGATGGATCTGCGCCTCGACGCCCGCGCGGTCGTCTTCCGGACGGAGGACAAGGCCTTCAAATTGGGCGCGATCGCGAGCCTGTGGGCGCCGATCGGAAACAAGTACTCCTTCGGCGGCGACACGACGACGACAGGCATGCTCGGCCTCGCGGCGGAGTACGACGCGCACGTGGTCGCGGCCGCGGTGAACGTCGGCTACCACTTCCGGCCGAAGACGAAGATCAACGAGCTCACCATCGCGGACGAGCTGGTGTTCGGCGCCGGCATCTTCTCCCCCCTGCTGGACGATCGGCTGCGCGTCGGGGCGGAGGTGACAGGCTCCATCGGCATCGGGGAGAACACCACGGGCGACGTGGACAACACGCCGATCGAGGCGCGCCTCCAGGGCCGCTACAAGCTCGACGAAGACGGGCAGCTCTACGTGAGCCTCGCGGCCGGGCCGCGCGTCACGGCGGGCTACGCGCCGGATTTCCGGGCGGTCGCGGCGTTCGGCGGCTGGTTCAACCTCTTCGACACGAAGCCGAAATCGCCGGGCTTCCAGTACGTCATCCCCGGGGACGCCGACAAGGACAAGATCCCCGACGACATCGACATGTGCCCCAACGACAAGGAGGACAACAAGGGGCCGAATCAGGACGATGGCTGTCCGGAGATGCTCAACGACGTCGACTCCGACGGCATCCCCGACGCGCAGGACGCCTGCGTGCACGAGCCAGGCGTGAAGGACCCGGATCCGGCGAAGAACGGATGCCCCGAGTTCATCCGCCGCACCACCGCCTCGAACGAGATCACCGTGCTGAAGAAGGTGCCATTCGCCTTCGACCGCGCGGACCTCCTGCCCGACGCGTTCCCGATCCTCAACGAGGTCGTGCGCCTCTTGAAGGTCAACCCGGAGATCGAATTGGTCCGGATCGAGGGCCACACCGACGACTTCGGCTCCCACAAGTACAACGACGACCTGTCGCAGAACCGCGCCGAATCGGTGATGCGCTACATGGTGGAGCGCGGCATCGCGCCAGATCACCTGGAGGCGAAGGGCTTCGGCAAGCGCCGCCCGCTCGTCGCGAACGACACGGCGGAGGGCCGCGAGAAGAACCGCCGCGTCGAGTTCCACATCGTGAAGACGAAGGACGCAAAGGCCGTCACGCCGCCAGCGCCCGCCGGGGACACGCCTGCGAAGACTCCGGACAAGCCTGCTTCGGACAAGCCCGCTCCGGACAAGCCTGCTCCGGACAGCTCGGGCGCAGCGCCGACTCCGGGCAAGCCCGCGCCGACAACGTCCATGACGCCGCCGAAGCCGGCCCCCGCGCCGACTCCGACGACGACCGGAACGACCCCCCCGAAGCCGGCCACCCCGCCCAAGTAACGGTATTCAAAAACCCGCTACTGGGGGGGACATACTCCGCTCAACGGCCCTTCTGCGGCTGATTCTGGCCCGGTTGATTCATGTTCTGCCCGGGCTGGTTCTGGTTCGTTCCAGGCTGGTTTTGATTGCCAGTCTGGCCCGCCCCCTGATCCCCCTTCTGGTTCAGGTTCGTGCCCGCGCCGACGTCGGTCACGGTCGCCGCGTCGACGTAAATGGCATTCTCGTCCATGTTGCACGCGACGCTCGTGGGCAGGTTCCAGTCCTTGCCCGCGTCCTTCGGGGCCTTCTTGAGGGTGCCTGTCACGTGCACGTAGTCGCCGGCCTTCAGGTTCTTGTCCTCCGTGGAGGGCAGCACGAACACCTGGCTCATGCGGCTCGGCCCGATCCAGAAGCCCTTTCCGGTCACCGATTGCACGCGCTCGCGGCCCAGATCCACCTTCTGCCCGTTGAGCATGGACGGATCCATGTTCGACACGATGCCGAGGATGGTGCTCACCGGCTGCGTGTTGCCGGTCGCGGACCAGGTGCCATATCCGCCGGTGCGCGTGATCGCGTCGGCCACGATGACCGGGCGATTGCCCACCTTCGATTTGACGTCGTTCGGGATCGTCCAGCCGATCTCTTTCTCCAGGTCGGCGGCCACGAACGGGCGCACGGTGCCGCTCACCACGATGTCGTCGTCGGTCGTCACCGCGGCCCCGCCGAGGCGCACCGGCGAGCGCGTGAAGACGAGGATCTTGTCGTTGAAGGCCCACTCGGCCCCATCCATCTCGAAGACGCGGTCCCCGTAGACCTCGTCCACTTCGCCCACGATCCCGACCTTCTTGCCGTAGTACTTGCCCGGTTCGTCGCGGATGGCCTCCACGCTCGGCGAGGGGCGCTCCGCCTGTCCCTGATTGGCATTCTGGTCCGAGGTCGCGTGCTGGCGATTCTCACAGGCCGTGAGCCCGAGCGCCGCGATCGCAGCGAACGGCAAAAGCTTGATGGCGTATCGCATCATCTCCTCCGTGGACCGCGCGCCCAGGTTCGAGGCCGGAGCCGCGGCGATTTCGGCCGATTCTCATTGAATCGGCACCTCGTGCGAGGCGCGAAGGCCGGAAGCCGGGGTGCTCGCACCGACCGTCGCAACGGGCGTTCTAATGTCGCCCGAGAACGTTGCAAGCCCCATGAGCACACCGCCCCGCCGAGGTGCGGAATCAGGCCATCACTTCATCAGATTGCCGGTCGCGAGATCGATCTTCACCTCGCGCACGGCCGGCGGCTCCGCGCACATCGCATTCGCGGGAGAGCCCTTCACGGCCTTTCGCACGATCTCTTCGATCCGATCGGCCGCCTTGTCGTCCGTCACGAGGGCGCCGAAGAGCTGTTTGCCGCGCTCGCGAGACACGATGAATTTCGGCGCGCCGATGTCCTTGTGGCCGGCCAGCGCCTTGCGGACGGCCGCGTAATCGTCGGCGTCCGAGGTGCCCTTCGTCTCGTCGAGGAGCACGTAATGCATGCTGCATTTCGACGAATACTCGGTGGGCTCTTTTCCGGTCACGTCGCGCATGCCGCCGCGCAGGACGCTCGCCTTTCGCTGGAGAACGAGGTCCTTCTCCGTCACCTCGGGCAGCGGGCTCGCCGGGGGCTTGCTCGAATAGAGAGTCCCGTCCGCGACGGCCCAGATCACGCCGGCCGCGTCGACCGCCGTTGCGTCGAAATCCCCCTTGAGCTTGCGCCACGGACCGCCCTTCTGAAAGCGCGCGAACGTCCCGCCCTTCACCGACCGGACGAGGGTCGTGCCGAACCACACGTCGGGCAGGCCGTCCTTGACCTCGCTCTCCTTCACCCACGTCGTGCCGTTCCAGCTCATCACTTGATTGCCGACGAGCAGCCGCGCGTCCGCCATCGAATTGCCGCCCAGCAGCGTGATATCGGTGTCCTGGGTGATCTCGAAATCAGGCACGGTGACGGCGTACGTCGGCTCGTTCATCTTGTCCTTCCACAAGACGGTGCCGAAGCCCTTCGCCTGCGCCAGCCGGCCGATCGCCGCCACCTCGCCGCTCTGCGGGAACGCCTGATAAGCCTGGATGAAATAAGCCTCCTTCACGAGGCGCGTCCGCAGCGCCTTGGACAGACTCGGCGCGTCCCCCTTGCCGCGCAAAAGCCCCAGCATCGGAAGCCGCGCGAACGAAGGGTCGTCCGAGGATGGCTGTCGCCACTCGAGCAGGCGGCCGTTCGACCACGTCTGGATGCCGATCCCGGTGCCGTCGCCCGGGAACGCATAGGCTCCGTCCATGCGAAAGTGGTTGTCGTCGTCGAGCTTGTAATAATGATCCGACGCCGCGGCGCGGAACCCTGCGGCCACGTGGAAGATCAGATCCGGCCGCTTCCCCGCGATCTCGACGATGCCGCCCGTCGTGTCCGCGTGATCGATCTCGTTCGTCTCCTCCGCGAGCTCGGGCGCCCCGTTCACGACCGGCGCGTAACGGAAGCGCCCGATCGCGCCGCCGCCGGGATCGAAGCCGAGGCGCAGCTCGATCGTGCCGTCGTTCGCGACGACGTCGAACAAGGACCAGATCTTCTGCACGGGCTGCAGCGTCAACGTGCCAGTCCCGTCGTCCGCCGGGGGCGGCGCTTGCGGGACCGCCGAAGGGGCGGATTCGACAGTCGAGGCCGCGGCGGTGTTCCCGGAAGCGGGCGTCACGGCCCCCGATCCCGCGGGCGGAGGCGTCGTCGTGCAACCGAGCAAAGACCCGACGAGGAGAGTTGTTCCAAGGGCCGCGCGCAACATTGCCGCCCTGTGTATACGCGGCGGTGCGCGTTGCCAAGAGGCATTCACCGGGCAGAGAGGGATCCTCCTCATGGATGTGGCGAGTGTGCTCAGTGCGCCTTTTTTCGATGTGGGCAGCGCTCTTGTTGGTGCAGCCGCGCCGCGGCTCGGTTAAGCGGGCGCCGTGGGTATGACCGAAGAGGCGCACGAGAGCCCGATCGCCGCCCCGCGAGGCGCCGGGATCACCCTGGCGCTCACGCCGGATCGAGGCATGGATCTGCACGCGAAGGTCGGGCGCGCGCGGTGGTTCTTCCTCGTCGCGTGGCTGTGCTCGCTGCTCCTCGGCGCGGTGATGGCGCTCCGGGTCGACGCGCGCGCCGCCACGCTGGAAAAGCTGGACATGTCGGGCGAGCTCGCGACCATGAGCGACCGGCAAATCGCGGAGGAGACCAAGAGCGCCGAGCGCGTCTTCCAGGTGCTCGCCATCGCGAAGGGCGCCACGTCCGCCCCGGTGCAGCTCCTCGGCGCGAGCCTCTCGATCCTCGTCCTGGTCTGGTTTCTCCGCGGAAAGGTGAAGGGCAGCGCCGTCCTGCCCGTGGCCGCCGTCACCCTCGTGCCCGCCGCCGTGGCGAACGTCGTGGACGCGATCACCGCGTTTCGAAGGCTCTCCGTGCACCCGGACGACGGCGCGCTCGCGCCGCGGACCTTGACGGACGCGCTCATGCTCGCGGGGCGGCCGCTGATGCCGCCGTGGATCAAGCTGGGCAATGCCTTCGATTTCTATTCGTTGTGGGCCGCGCTGATCCTCGCCTTCGGGGTCGCCGCGGTCGGCCAGGTGCCGCGCCGGAGGGCCGTGATCGGCACGCTCGTCGCCTGGGTGTGTGTTCGCCTCCTCACCAACGTCGCCGCGGGCAGATAAGGCCCGGCTCCGCAGATCGAAGCAGGAATCGTCATGACCGTAGGCCGCTGGATCCTCGCTGTTCTCATCCTCGTCGTCGTCGGCGTCGCCACCGTGCAGGGGCTCAAGCCGCACCCACCGCCGGCCGTGGAGATCACGACCGCCACCGTGAAGCGACAGGACGTCACGCGCACGGTGACCGCCGCGGGCCACGTGCAAGCGCGGGAGACCATCAAGGTCAGCTCCAACGTCACCGGAGACCTCCTGTCGCTCTCCGTGAGGGAGGGTGACCACGTCACGAAAGGCCAGGTTTTGGGCCAGATCGACAAGCGCCTCGGGGAGAGCCAGGTGGCCCAGTTCCGCGGCGCGGTGGCGTCGGCGGCGGCCGTCGCGCTCCAGGTGGAGGTCGCGATCGCCCAGGATAAAAGGGATCTGGAGCGCGTCCAGAAGCTCGCGGCGGAGAGCCTCGCGACGCAGTCGGATCTCGAAAAAGCGCAGACGAACCTGAAGCTCGACGAGAGCCGCCTGTCCGCGCAGAAGCAGCTCATCGCGCAGAACCAGGGCCAGCTCCAGACCGCGATGTACAACCTCTCGCGCGCGACGCTGACCGCGCCGATCGACGGCACGATCCTGGAGATTTACCACAAGGTCGGCGAGCGCATCCGCGGCTCCGATTTCAGCGAGGACGTGGTGCTCTTGATGGGCGGCCTCGCCGAGATGGAAGTGAAGGCCGAGGTCGGCGAGCACGAGGTCGTCGGCATTCACGAGGGCGACGACGCGAAGATCGAGATCGACGCGCTGCCGGATCACCCGTTCAAAGGCAAGGTGGTCTCCGTCGGCAAGAACGCGCAGATCAAGAACCAGGGCACCGACGCGGAGGTGACCACCTTCTTCGTGCGCGTCGGCCTGGACACCCCGACGGACGGCGTGCTGCCCGGGCTCTCGGCCTCGGTCGCGATCGCGACGGCCACGCATCAAAAGGTGCTCACGGTGCCCATCCAGGCGGTCACTTCCCGGGAGGCGAAGAAGCCCGAAGGAGCCGAGTCCGCGAGCGGATCACCGAGCGCGGCCCCTGCCCCGACCGCGACGGCGACGGCCTCCGGAACAGGGAGCGCGGAGGCGGTTCCCGCGGGCGCCAAGCCAAAACCGCAAAAAGTGGTGTTCGTCGTCAAGGACGGAAAAGCTGAGATGCACCCTGTGCACACCGGCATCGCGAGCCGCTCCGACGTGGAGATCCTCGACGGCCTGAACGAGGGCGACACCATCGTGGACGGCCCGTACCGCACGCTCGCGCGGGAGCTGCAAGATGGTCAGTCGGTGAAGGTGCAAGAGAAGGGCGGTCCTGACGGCGACAAGGGTCCTCCGGGCGAGAAGAAGTGAGATCGCCATGGCGCTGATCGAGCTCGATCACATCGGGAAGACCTACGATCTGGGCCTCTCCAAGGTCCACGCGCTGAAGGACATCCATTTCTCGATCGACACCGGAGAGATGGTCGCGATCATCGGACAATCCGGCTCCGGCAAGTCCACGCTGATGAACATCCTCGGCTGTCTGGACGTGCCGACCGCCGGCCGCTACCTGCTCTCCAGCCGGGACGTCCGCGAGCTCAGCGACGACGAGCTGTCGGACGTCCGCAACATGGAGATCGGCTTCATCTTCCAGAGCTTCCAGCTCCTGCCGCGGGCCTCCGCGTTGGAGAACGTGGAGTTGCCGCTCATCTACCGCGGCGTCTCCCGCAAAGAGCGCCGCGCCCGCGCCGAGGACGCACTGGAGCGCGTGCAACTGAAGGACCGCATGAAGCACAAGCCCACGGAGCTGTCCGGCGGTCAGAGGCAGCGTGTCGCCATCGCGCGGGCGCTCGTGACGCAGCCGTCGCTCCTGCTCGCGGACGAGCCGACTGGCAACCTCGACAGCCGCACGGGCGAAGAGATCGTCGGCCTCTTCCTGGATCTCCATTCGAAGGGCAACACCATCGTCCTCGTCACGCACGAGCCGAAGCTCGCGGCCCGCTGCCCGCGCGCGGTGCGCATCGTCGACGGCCTCGTGATCGCGGACGGCCCGGGGCGGGACGTCGCGATGGCCAACGCCGAGGCGATGGGCGCGGACGTCGTGGCGCAGGTGCTCGCCGCGGAGGCCGCCGCCAAGGCCCGAATCGAAGCGAGGCAGTCGTGAGCGAGGCCCCTCTCCCCCCGCTGCCGAAGCGCAAGAAGCTCGGCGTCTTCCGCAAGACGATGCGCTTCTTCGCGGAGCTGTTCGACGCCGTGTCGCAGGCGGTGCGCTCGCTCGCGGCCCACAAGCTGCGCGCGGCGCTCACGATCGCGGGCGTGTCCGTCGGCATCATGGCCGTCATCATCATCTTCATGGTGGAGTCGGGCATGCAGGTGAGCTTCGCGCGGCAGCTCAACTCCCTCGGTCCGAACACGCTCTATGTGCACAAATGGGCCTGGGGCGTGGGCGGACGCGACTGGTGGAAGCTCCGCAATCGCCCCGCGGTCGGACAGGGCGACTACCGCGCTCTCGTCGCGCGCACGCACCTCCCCATCGCGATCGCGCCCGTCGCCCAGACCGAAGCCGTCGTCACCCACGCGGAAAAAGAGCTGAAGAACGTCGACGTCCGCGGCACCACCGAGGCCTTCCTGGAGGCCGGAGGGTGGCAGTTGCGCCGCGGCCGCTTCATCAGCGACTTCGACCACGAGCTCGGCTCCGACGCGTGCGTGATCGGCGCGGACCTCGAAGATGCCTTGTTCAAGGGCCAGGAGCCGATGGGCCAGACATTGAAGGTCGGCCCCACCACGCGCTGCACGGTCGTCGGCACGTTGATGCGCAAAGGCAACGCGTTCGGCCGCTCGCAGGACGGCCTCATCGTGCTGCCGCTCAGCTCGTTCCTGCGCTCGTTCGGGATGAAGCGCGGCCTCACCATCGCGGTCGTCGCGCCCGCCGGCAAGGTGGCAGAGACGGAGGACGAGGTGACCGCCGTGATGCGCGCGCAGCGGCGCCTCGGCCCGGATCAGGACGACAACTTCTCCGTCAACCGACAGGACAAGATCCTCCAGGGCTTCGACCGGACCATGATGACCACGAACCTGGTCGGCATCCTGGTCGGCATCATCACCGCGGCCGTCGCCGGGATCGGCATCATGAACATCCTGCTCGTCTCGGTGAAGGAGCGCACGCGGGAGATCGGCGTGCGGCGCGCGCTCGGGGCGCGGCGAAACAGCATCCTGATGCAGTTCTTGTGTGAGGCCGTGATGGTGGCGCTCGCGGGCGGCGCGGTGGGCGTCGGCCTCGGCGCGGGCGCGGCTTCGCTCCTCGACATCCTGAGCCCCGTCCCCGCCAGCATCGATCCGCGCGTCGTCGCGGGCGGCGTGCTCGGCTCCGTGCTCCTCGGCGCGGTCTTCGGCCTGTGGCCGGCCATCTCGGCGGCGTTCCTGCACCCGATCGAGGCGCTGCGCCATGAGTAGCGCACTGCCCGTATCCCGCCCCATGCCCGTCGTCCGGACGACGCGGAGGGCCCGCGCTTCGGCCGCGATCGCCGCCCGCATCGACGACTTCCGCCTCGCCGTCGGCGCGCTCGGGGCGCACCCGCTAAGGTCCGGCCTCACGCTGCTCGGCATCGTGATCGGCGTGTTTACCGTGGTCGCGATGATGTCGCTCCTCCACGGACTGCAGGCCTCGATCGACAAGAACATGGGCGGCCTCGGGGCCGACGTGTTCCAGATCCAGCGCATGCCCGCGTTCCACTTCGGCCAGCTCCCGCCGGAGGTGCAGAAGCGGAAGAACATCACGCTCGCGAACGTGCTCGCCTTGCGAGAGCTGCTCCCGCAGGCCGCGCAGGTCGGCGGCGAGGTGTGGGACGCCGGAAAAGACGTCATCGCCGGCGACAACACCGACAAAGGCGTCGAGGTCGGCGGCGGAACCCCCGAGTTCTTCACCAACAACAACCTGCCTATCGGCGCGGGGCGCGGCTACTCCGAGGCCGAGGCGATGGGCGGAGCGCGCGTCATCGTGATCGGCGCCACCGTGGCCGACGTGTGCTTTCCGGGCCAGAACCCCATCGGACAGCACGTGCGGCTCGGGCGCCTGTCGCTGGAGGTGATCGGCACGCTGGAGAGGCAAGGTGGCAGTCCGTTCGGCGGCAACCCGGACAACCTCGTGTCGATCCCGATCGGCCTCTTCCTGGAGCTCTACGGCACGGGCCGCTCGCTCAACATCACGGTGATGGCGCGCTCGCACGACGGCATGGCCCATCTCCAGGACCTCGCGGTGAGCGAATTTCGCACGATCCGCGGCCTCGACGCGAACGCCGAGAACGACTTCGACACCTACTCGAACGACTCCGCGCGCGAGAACTTCGACCAGCTCGCGAACACCGTGACCGCGGCCGGCCTCGTGATCTGCACCTTCACGCTCATCGTCGGCGGCATCGGCGTCATGAACATCATGCTCGTCGCCGTGACGGAGCGGACGCGCGAGATCGGCCTCCGAAAAGCCCTCGGCGCGCGGCGCGGGCGCGTGCTGCTCCAGTTCGTGATCGAGGCCATCCTGCTCGCGTTCGTGGGCGGCGTGATCGGCGTCGTGCTGGCCTTCGCGGGCACTCAGATCGCGCGCTTCCTGGATTTCCCGGCCGAAGTGCCGATGTGGGCGGTCGCCCTCGGCCTCACCGTGTCGAGCGGGATCGGCCTGCTCGCCGGCATTTACCCTGCGTTCCGCGCGTCGCGCCTCGTCGCGGCGGAGGCGCTCCGCGTCGAATAAGGCCCTTCGGCCGCGAAGGATCTCTTGACGGCTCCGCGCCTCTTGCGGTGACCTCTCCGGATGCTGTCCTCCCGACTTCGCCCCTTCGGATCCCGCGGTGGTCTCCTCGTCACGGCCCTGCTCGCCACGCTCCTCGGGGCGTGCTCGGGCAGCGACACGAGCGGCTCCGGCACCACGAGCACCACCACGATCACGGGGCCGGACGACGGCCTATCCGCGGACTGCAACCCGCTGCGCGGGGCCGGCGCGTGCCTGCTCCCGTACCCGAGCGCGGTCTTCACGAAGGACGACGCGACGTCCCCCACGGGCCTCCGCGTGGACCTCACGCCGGAGCTGTTCCCGGTCAACGTGGACGGCGTCAAGTTCGACCCGGCGCGCCTCAACGCGCTCGACGGCTTCTCCCCCGCGACGCAGATCGTGGCCTATTTCCCGGAGCGCCTCGATGGTGCCAGTCTGCCACCGCTGAAAGACCCGGACGCGAGCACGAAGGCGGGCGCCGCGACGGTGATCGTCGACATGGAGACGGGCGAGAAGGTCGCGCACTTCGCCGAGGTCGACGCGCAGTCCACCAAAGAGGACGACCGTCAAACGCTGCTGATTCGCCCCATGAAGCGACTGGAAAACGGCCGACGATACGCCGTCGCGATCACGAAATCGCTGAAGACGCTGGACGGAAAGACGCCGCCGCCGCCCGCCGGATTCGACGCGATCCTCGCTGGAACCGCCGAGAGCGACCGCGCCAAACGCCAGGCCGCGCGCATGCCCGAGATCCTCTCCGCGCTGGACAAGGCCGGAGTCGCGAAGGCCGATCTCCTCGTCGCGTGGGACTTCGTGACCGCCACCGAAGAGTCCGACATGGGCCCGATCCTGTCGATGCGACAGCAGACGATCGACGCCTTCGCGACGGAGACCTTCAAGTACACCATCGACAAGGTGGAGGACGACTTCAGCCCACGGGCGCTGCGCCGCATCACCGGCCATTTCGAAGCGCCGAAGTTCATCTCGCAGACGGCCCTGAACGTGCCCGAGGCGACGCTCACCTTCGACAAGGACAAAAAGCCTGTTCGTGACGGCAACTTGACCGCTCCGTTCACGCTGATCCTCCCGCGCGCGGCCACGAAGGGCGCGGTAAGACTCCTCGTATTCGGGCACGGCTTCCTCGGCAGCGGCGAGTCGGAGCTCGGCGGGTCCGGGGGCTCGTACCTGCAGGATTTCCTCGACGAGAAGGGGTTCGCGGCCGTCGCCACCGACTGGTCCGGCCTCTCCGCGTACGAGGGGATCGACCCGGCCGGCTCGCAGGCGGCGGCGCTCGCGGTGAAGGACATGAACCACCTCAACTGGATCGGCGACCGCCTCCAGCAGGCGATCGTCAACGTGACGGTCCTCGCGCACATCGCGCCGGACATCGCGGCGGATCCGGCCCTCGACGTGAACGCGGCGCCCTCGATCGACGGCTCGCGGGTGGACTATTACGGCATCTCGCTCGGCGGCGTGATGGGCAGCGTGATGATGGCCGCCTCTCCCGATCTCGGCCGCGGCGTGCTCAACGTCGGCGCCGCGAGCTGGACGACGCTCCTCCAGCGCAGCACCAACTGGACCCTGTTCAAGCTCATCCTGGACGGCCAGTATCAGGACAGGCTCGATCAGCAGGAGATCGTGTGCGTGCTCCAGAATTACCTGGACGGAGCCGACGGCATCAACTGGGCACATCACTACAAGAAGGACCTGTTCCCGGGCGTGAAGGAGAAGGGCATTCTGCTCCAGATCGGCGTCGGGGATCTCCAGGTCTCCAACGTGGCCTCTGCCATGCTCGCGCGCACGGCGGAGCTGCCTCTGCTCGACTCTTCGCCCATCGACTTCTGGGGCCTCACGAGCACGGCGGGCCCCCTGCCCTCCGCGCTCTCCGTGTTCGACACGAAGGAGAAGGACCAGCCGCCGGAGGGCAACATGAACGGCAACGTGACCTCGATGAACGCCGCGCACGCGACCATCCGGGCGCTGCCCGCGGCGATGGATCAGATGGACCACTTCCTTCGCCAGGGCGAGGTGATCGCGACGTGCGACGGAAAGTGTGATCCGGAGTGAGCATGGCTATCTCGCACACCCTGTCTCGTTTCGTCCCCACGCTCGCGGCGGCCCGCGCGGCCGGCCTCCCGCTGCCCGCCGGGGAGCCGATCGAGCAAGAGAAGTGGTCCGCGCTCGTCGTGGTCGCCGCGGCGTTGCGGCGCCGCACCTGGAAAGAGTGGATCACGAGCCACCCCGACAACCTCGGCCCCATCGGCACGAAGCCGCCCCCGCCGGACGATTTCGTCCCCAAGACGCAGGCCGTCCTCGAACAGCTCGGCGTCCGCATGCCGTGCGCCGCGTGCCTCCTGTCGCCGGGCAAGCGCAGGTGCCGAGTGTGCAGCGGCCGGGGCTTTTACCAGCCTCTCCGCGGCGGCGAGCAGGTCCGGTGCTCGTGCCAGTTCGGCTTCATCCCCTGCCCGGACTGCCGCGGCAGCCAGTCGACGCACCACATGGAAGTCCGCTTCTTCGAGGACACGCCCGCGGTGATGCGAGAGCTCTATTTGCCCTCGCACCTGCCTTGTTATCCGGGCCTCTTCAAGCTGGAGAGCGCGATGGAACAGGCCGCCTCGATCGAGCAGCTCCCGCCCGAGGAGCTGCGGTGTCTGGACCTGACAGGCAAGGTCGGCGGCAGCGCCTACCGCGGCGGCTCGCGCGTCGAACGCCCGAATTTCGAAGGCCACGACTTCGGCGACACCATCGAGCGCGCGCTGGACCAACTGAAGGCCTTCCAGGGCGGATTCCAGATCATGCGGTACGAGGTGCGGGCCTATGCGTGGCCGCTCCTGCGCCTCCGGTACGAGAGCCGCGTCCTCGGGTCGCCCATCGAAGTGGCGCTCTTCCACGACCGCGGCGGCGCCCTCTTGATGCACAGCGACGCGGCCTCGTGACCGAAGGCACGAAATCGTCTACCGTATTTTTCGAACACCGCGCCACCGTGCGGCACCCGAGCGGACGGTCCTCATGAAGCGAAAAGGCATGCTCGTCTCCGTGGCCGCGGCGCTCGCGCTCGCGGTCGTCTTCTTCACGCCACGCTCGGCGCGCGCCGGGGATATCCGGTTCAACGTGTCGCTCTCCGGCGCCGGGTCGGAGTGGAAGGGGGACGCCGCGCTGTGGGGCGGCCTCGGGATGACGTATCGGTTCTACGATCTCGTGGGCGTCTATGCGCTGGGCCGCCTCGGGTACGGCTCGGTGGACGAGCGGATCCTGACGCTGCTCGCGATCGGCGCGCAGATCTGGGGCCGCATCGGGCCGACTCGGCCGTACCTGCGCGTGGCCTTCATTCACCAGCACGAGGAGCCGGTGCCCGCCGCCACATTGAACCCCGGAGGCACGGTGTTCGGCGTCGGGGACGGCATCCGTCACCGCGGCGGGGCGGAGGGCGCGCTCGGCCTCGATTACACGTTCTTCACGCGCGATCACTGGTCCGCCTTCGCCAACGCGGAGACGAGCTTCGCGGGCTTCCCCAACTCCTCCGGCCCCGGCTGGTACATCCTCGGCGGCCTCGGCCTCGGCTTCCAGTACAGCATTTGAGGAACATGGCACCTCGAAGGACAAGGCTGTTCGCGCTCGCGCTGCTCCCGGCCGCGGCGGCGCTCGCGATCTCGGGATGCGGCTTGTTTCCAGAGCTGTCCGGCTCCAGTTGCCCGAACGGGACGGACCTCACGCTGGAGAACTTCGGCCGTCCGTTCATGGACAAGTACTGCAACTACTGCCACGGCTCGACGATCCTGGACCGGAAGGGCGCGCCGCCGGCCTACGTGTTCGAGACGCCGGAGCAGATCGAGAAATGGGCCGCGCGGATCTACGTGCGCGCCGCCGGCCCCAACGACTCGATGCCGCCGGGCCCGGACGACCCGCCCCGCGAGGAGCGCGACAAGCTCGAAGAGTGGCTCGCCTGCACGTACGGCCCCGACGCGAAATAGCCCTCCGTCGCCGCTTATTTGACAGCGCGCGGGGTCCTTCGGTATGGGGCGGGCCTTCTCGAAGGAGGCGAATCGGATGGACGCGACGATCACGACCGAGTGGGTGAGCATCGATGTGGCGGACGGCTCGAAGATGGAGGCGTACGTCGCGCGGCCGTCGGGCGAGGGCCCGCACCCCGGGCTCCTGGTGATTCAGGAGATCTTCGGCGTGAACCACCACATCCGCGACATCGCCGAGCGGTTCGCGAAGCAGGGCTACGTGGCTGTCGCGCCGGATGTATTCCACCGCTTCAAGCCGCGTTACGAGGGCACGTACGACGACATCCCCGCGAGCATCGCGCTCACCGCGAACCTCACGCCCGAGGGCCTGATCGCCGACATCCTCGCGTCGCACATGTGGCTCCGGAAGGCGCCGCACACGGCCGGCAAGAAGGTCGGCGTCATCGGTTATTGCATGGGAGGCCGCCTGTCCTTCGTCGCGAACGGCATCGCCCCTTTCGACGCGGCGGTCTCGTATTACGGCGGCGGCACGGTGCAGAACATCGACCTGGCCGCGAAGCAACACGGCCCCATCCTCTTCGTCTGGGCCGGCAACGACCCGTACATCCCGCTGGAGCACCACCGCCAGGTGGTGGACGCCGTCCGCGCCGCGGGCAAATCCTTCGTCACCGCGGAGTTCGCGAACGTGAACCACGGCTTCTTCTGCGACGCCCGCTCCGACTACAACGCCGAGGCGTCCGCGATCGTGTGGCCGCTCACGCTCGGATTCCTGGCGACGCACCTCGGGAAATAAAGAGTTTGTTTGGGGGGCGCGCTTGAGGTCAGTTGTTCTGGTGCGCCCCGTCCCGCGTCGGCCGCCACTGGGAGGACGGAGTCCGTTCCACGGAGGCGGAGCTCCGCCTGGCGGAGCGGAGTCCGCAGTGGAGCGGACGTAGTCCTCGACGTTGTGGATCAGCCCCGTCCAGGCAAAGGCACGAGGCGCCCCAGCGCGACGACGCGCAAGGCCAGAGACGCCGACTCCAGCGGATCCGGGCTCGGGTGCACCTCCGCGATGAGGCGCGCGCGGAAACGTAGCGAGAGTGGCAGTTTGGAGCCGACCGCCTCGGGGATGTACGAGATCAACGTGGGGCCGCCGCTCGGGGCCAAGGCCGCGCGGATCTGCGGGCCGCCCAGCACCGTCCGAAGCTGATAGGCGCGCTGGCCGAGCAGCACGCGCTCCACGTGCTCCTCGAGGGCCTTCGCCGGGAGCGCCCGCTTGCTCTGCGCGTAGGCCCCGAGCAGCTCGCGGAGCAGGCTGTCGCTCGCGCCCGCGGGGCCGAGGAGCAGCGGCGTCTCCATCACCTCGTCCACGCTCGCGAGCACGTCCTGAAGGCGCTTGTTGTCCTTCTGGAGCGGCTTCGCGCACGCCGCCGTCGTCTTGAGCACCGCGCGATCGTCGAGCCCGAGCACGAGGTCGCCCTCCACGATCACGAGCGGCGCCGTGAACCGCCCGTGCGCGTCGATCGCCGCGCGCGCCGCCGCCGGCACCCCGCGCGCGTCCGTCACCGGAGCCCGCGTGAGCACCCCGAATACATGGTGTCTATCCCGCGCCGCCGCCGGGTCGTCCACGGGCAAATCGTGGTCCGGATCGAGCGGCTCCATGTCGAGATCGTCCACGAGCTCCCGGTACCGCGACGCGATGCGCGCCACCGAGTCCGGATCGAACCACACGAGATCGACCGCCTCCGTCGGCGCGCGCGGGGGCGCCTTCCGGGGCGGGCGCGGGGGCGGCAAATCCATCGGATCCGGCCGCGGGAGAGGCAGCGGCGTCGACGTCTGCGCGAGCGGCACCATCGGCCCCACCGCGGCCGCCGTCGCGACCGGATCGATCCCCTGCGCCCACGGACTCTGCGGCTCCGGCGCGGAGGCCTGCATCGGCACCGGGGCCGCCATCGGCGGAGACACCTGCATCGGCACCGCGGCCGCCATCGACACCGAGGCCGGCATCGGCGGAGGCCCCGGCAGCGGCGGAGGCCCCGGCAGCGGCGGAGCGGCCTGCAGCGATGGGAGCGGCCCCGTGCGGTTCTCCTCGATCTTCGCGAGCGGCGGCCCCATCGGACTGCCCATCTGCGGGTTCGGCGGGCCGATCTGACTGCCCATCTGCCCCAGGTTCGGTGGCCCCATCGGACTGCCCATCTGCGGGTTCGGCGGGCCGATCTGACTGCCCATCTGCCCGAGGCTGGGCGGGCCGATCTGACTGCCCATCTGCCCCAGGTTCGACGGGCGCGGCGGAGGCGAAAGCGCGCTCGGGGGCGGCATCTCGTGCGCGTGCGAAAACGGCATCGGCGGGATCGTGTCGTGCGCGCCGAACGCGGGGCCCGCGGCCGTCTCGTGCATCGCCGCGAACGGCATCGACGGGGCCTCCCGGCCGTACGTCCCGGGGGTCGCGGTCGTCTCGTTCATCACCGGGAACGGCGGCGGCTCCGTGCGCGATCCGCCCTTGTCCTGCGGCGAATCCCACACGAGGTCCGCGTTCGGAGGCATCGGCGCCATCTCCTTCGGCTCCACGTGCGACGCCAGCGTTCCGCGGCGCTGCGGCCCCGGCGCGTCCTTCCGCGAAGGCGTCGCGAGCCAGGCCGGCGCCGCGTCCGGGATCATCGCGCCGCCCGGCACCACGAACGCCCGCGTCGCGCTGCCGATCGGATCGACTCGATGGTTGAAGTCGTCCTCCGAGTCGTCATCATCGAACGACGGAAGGCCGGGAAATTCAGGGTGAAGCGCGCCCCCCGGCAGGCGCGCCGCCGGCACCGCGTTCGTCGAGCGCATCTCGTCCTCGGCGTCCTCGCGCACGTCGTCGTCGTCCGGATCGATCGAAGCGCTGCTGTGCGAGCCGGTGTTGAGCGCGCGGTAGAGCTGCTGCATCTGCTCCCACCCGAGCGGCTCGCGCGCGTTCGTCATCGCGACGAGCACGCGCCCCGGCTCGTCCGGCGTCGCGAGCAGGGTGTCGCCGCGCCACACGATCGACAAACGCCTTCGATCCGTGTCGATCCAGAGCGTGTCGGCGTGCATCTCCACCGGCTCCGGCGCGCCGCGCCTGCGGTCCGCGAACGCGCGCGGCACCACGCCCGCGAGCCGCGTCTGCAGCACCGCGTGATCCGGGTGCAGGTGCTCCAGCACGAGCGTCTCGTCCCCTCGAAGAAAGCCGACCTGCTGATCGCCCGGCGCCGCGTTGAAATAGCTCGCGTCGAGATCCTCGGGCATCGGCTCGTCGACGCGCCACGGGTGCAGCTTCGCCGCGCGCTCCGGCCACGAGGGCGCGATCGGCCCGAACCCGATCGGCGGAGGCGGCACGTCCCCGCGAAACGGCCCCGCGGATCCGCCCTGCGACCAGCCGAGCGGCTCCAGGTTCGGCAAGCGCTCGCCGCGCGGCATCCCCGCGGGGTTCGACGTGCCGGGGCCTCCGGAGGCGCGCTCGTACGAGAGGAGCATCTTCGCGAACGGGAGCGCCGGGCCGACGCCGCGCGGCGAGAGGATGCGATTGCCGAACACCGCGATCGACTTGTCCACGCCCGCGACCGCGAGCCGCGCCGTCAGCATCGACACGGGGCGCCCGTGCGGCGCGTACGCGTGCCCCACGAGCATCACGTCCGCCCGCGCCTTGAACGGCACCATGTCGCTCGGCGCCACGAGCGCGCGCGCCGAATTGGCCCCTTCGTGCACGTCCGTCTTCGAGACGGAGACCGGGTGGCTCGACAGCCGCACCTCCCCGGGGACCAGATCGAAGGTCGCCTTCACGACGACGGAGAGGGCCCATCGCTCGCGATCGCGGCGCCAAACCACACGATCGACGAGCACGGGCGAGAGGGCGACGACGTCCATTCGGGCGGCCGAAGGTACCACGACGCCGCCCCTCGCGAGAGGATCCCGACAGGCATTGTCGTTCACGGCCGCGCGCATTTTTCGTCCGGCCGGCCGGTGGAAACCGTGACCTGCGCGCGCGGTTCTCCGTTACCCTGCCGCCGTGGAAAATCTCTCGCTGACCCTGTCCGCCGAGGCTGATCTCACGGTCAAGAGCTTCACCGTGCGCGAGAAGCTGTCGGCCCTGTTCGACATCGAGATCCTCGCGACCTCCCCCGCGGACAACCTTCCTTTCGAGGCGATCGTCGGCCGCAAAGCGACCTTCGAGGCCGTCTCCCCCTGGGGTGAAGGGGCGCCCCGCAAGTGGACCGGCGTGGTCCATCGCATCGAGCAGATCGACGCCGAGCCGAGCGGCCTCACGACCTACTCGATCCACGTGGCCCCCGCGATGTGGCGCCTCACGCGCCGCACGAACTGCCGCATCTTCCAGCACATGTCGATCCCGGAGATCGCGATCGCGCTGCTCGCCGAGTACGAGATCGCCCCGGTGCTGCGGCTGGATCCGGCCGCGTTCGCGCGGCACGAGTACCGCGTGCAGTACGGAGAGACGGACCTCGCGTTCCTCTCGCGCCTGCTCGAAGAGGCGGGCATCGCGTTCATGTTCGAGGAGCCGCCCCCGCCGGAAAAGAAGGACGGCACGCCCGTCGAAGAGCCCTTCACGCTCGTCGTCCTGGCGGAGGACGCGACCCGTCGCGACCCGCGCGCGACGTCGCCCGAGTACTGGAACACCAAGGATCTGCCGAACGATCGCGAGGCCCTCTGCCAGGTGCGATCCGCGCGCGAGGTGCGGTCCGGCAAGGCGACGATCCGCGACTATGACTTCCGCACGCGCCCGCGCCACAAGCTGCTCGCGAGCGCGACGATCGCGCCCGGCAGCGCCGAAGACCGCATGGAGGTCTACGAGTACCAGCCCGGCGCCTTCGTGATCGAGCCCGCGAACGGGGACGCGCGCGTCGACGAACGAGAAGCGCAGGCCCGCGTGGACAAGGCGCTCGCGTCGCGCCGCGGCGGCCGGAACGCCATCACTTACCGAGCGAACGTCATCGATCTTCCGCCGGGCGTCGTCTTCTCGATGCACGGCCACCCGAACCCGGATCTGGGCGACAAGCGCGCGCTGCTCGCGGTCGCGCTCACGATCGAGGGCACGCGCGCCGGCGAGTGGACCGTGAACGGAGAGGCGACCTTCGGCGACGAAGCCCACCGTCCGCTGCTCCTCACGCCGAAGCCGAAGATCGCCGGCGTGCAGAGCGCGTTCGTCGTCGGCCCCGCGGGCGAGGAGATCCACACCGACGCGATGGGCCGCGTGCGCGTGGAGTTCCACTGGGATCGCGAGGGCAAGAGCGACGAGAAATCGAGCTGCTTCCTGCGCGTGAGCCAGGCGTGGGCGGGCCCCGGTTACGGCATCGTCGCGGTGCCGCGCATCGGGGAAGAGGTGCTCGTCAGCTTCTTCGACGGCGATCCGGATCAGCCGGTCGTCACCGGCCGCGTGCACAACGGCACCGCGCCCCCGCCGCAGGCGCTGCCCGCGAACAAGACGAAGACGATCTGGCGCACGATGAGCACGCCCGGCGGCGGCGGTTACAGCGAGATCGCGCTCGACGATCGCAAGGGCGAGGAGATCATCGCGATCCGCGCCGAGCGCGACTACGAGCGCACGATCCTCCGCGAAGAGCGCGTGACGATCGGCTCTTCTCTCACCACGAACGTCGGCGCCTCCGAGGTGCACGAGGTGAAGGCCGATCAGACGCTCGTCGTCGGCGGCTCGCGCGAGACATCGGTGCACGGCGTGGACACGCTGCACGTCGGCGAATCGCTGCACATCGACCTCGGCGGCGCGGCGGGCGGCACGTTCACGAAGGACGGCAAGATCGTCCTCAGCACGGGCGAAGCGTCGCTCGTGCTCGACGGGCCGAACCTGTACATCGACGCGAAGGCCATCGTGTCCGTGCGCTCCGGCGACACGCTCGCGCTCTCCGGCGGGGACGTCGCGATCGACGGCCAGCCCAACGTGAAGCTGAACAGCGCGCAGGCGTCGCCTCCATCGGTGTCGCTGCCCAGCGGCCAGATCATGAACTACGTGCACAAGCTCTTGCCCGGCGCCCCGCCGCTCAACCAGCTCGCGCAGCTCATCCAGTCGCCGCCGATCGATCCGGGCCTCGCGCCGGGCGAATTGTCGATCCCGCCGGAGATCGAGGATCAGCTCCAGTCGGCCCGCAACAAGGTCATGGCCGGCGTCGATCAGCTCAAGCAGAAGATCGAGAACGCCGTCGACCAGATCGGACAGGACGTCTTGCCAGAGGTCGAGTCCGCGATGACGTGGGCCGAGGCCAAGGTGGAAGAGGCGCGCGTCTGGGCCGAGAAGACCAAGGCGAAGATCGCCGCCGAGATCGACAAATACAAGGCGCAGCTCATCCAGCTCAAGACGCAGATCGAGAACGCCGTCGCCGAGGTTCGGGACAAGATCCAGGCGAAGATCAAGGAGGTCCAGGACCGTATTCAAGCCCTCCGCGATCGCGGCCGCGCCCTCCTCCAGAAGGTGAAGGACGAGATCAAGTCCTACAAGGACATGATCATGGCCAAGTGGGAAGAGCTGCGCGCCCTGGCCATCGAGTTCCGCAACAAGGTGGTCGGCCCGTTCGAGGAGATCCGGGCGAACATCAAGTCTCTCGTCCAGAACGTGAAGGACACCGTCCAGGAATTCAAGGACACGGTGACCGGCATCGTCAACGACGTGAAGAACACGATCAACGAGGTCAAGACCAAGATCCAGGAGATCAAGGCGGACATCAAGGATTGGTTCGGCCTGAAGAGCGCCTTCAACGAGGCCAAGCAGGAAGTGAAGGACGCCGTCGACGGCGCCAAACAAGCCTGGAACGAGGCCAAGCAGGAGGTCAAAGACACCATCGACGAGGCGAAGGGCGCCATTCAGGACGCGAAGGACGCGTGGAATGACATCTTCCACTCGGGCAGCAAGGCCCCGGCCGACCCGACGGCCGCGTTCAAGCCGCCGGCGGGCAACGTCCCCGGCAGCGGCTTCAAGGCCCCTGCGAACGGCCTCAACATCCCCGGATCGGGCGCGAAGGGCGGACAGCTCCCGAACCTGCACATGCCCGGCTCCGCGGCGAAGGGCGCGACCGAGCACGCGCAGATCCCCGGCGGCCTCCACTTCGGCGACAAGGCCGCCGAGGAAGGTGCCAGTCTGGCGTCGCACCGCCCCGGCGGAATCGGCCCCATCGGACAGCACTCGATGAAGCAGATCGGCGGCGAACAGGGCGGATTCGATCTGCAAAAGGTCGTCTCCGACGCGGACGGCGCGGCCCACCAGCACGCATCCTCCGGCGCGGGCGCGGCGCAGGCGATGGCCGCGCACGGGAGCGGCGCCATGCCGAGCATGCCGAACATGCCGAACGACGTCATGCTCCAGAACCCGCTTCACGGCAGCACCGTGGTCACGCGCGCGGGCGGCTTCACGCCCGACACGTTCGTGGACGCGATCAACTCGTCGCAGACTCCCACGTTGCTCCAGAGCCCGAACGAGGGCCAGCTCCTGGTCCTCCGCACGGCGAACGCGGCCCCCCTGGATCAGACCGCATTCACGAACGCCTTCGTCGACGGCCAGATGGACGGCCTCACCTCCTCCGACGCCTTCACCCAGGCGCTGATGGACAAAGGATACATCGTGTACGAGCGGCCCTGGGACAGCTGGCTCACGACGCTCCTCAAGAAGGCGGTGCTCTGAGCCATGCCGCGCCATCAACAAGGCAACGTGTCATTCGAGGTGCCGCGCCACTGGGAGGACAAGACGATCGTCGCGTTCTCCGCGCCCGCGCGCCCCGGACAGAGCACATCCGCGAGCTTCGTGATGACCCGCGACTCGCTCACGGACAGTGACACGCTCGCGTCGTACGCGGACCGGCAGCTCGCCGAGCTGTCGCAGCGCGTGGACGGGTTCGAGCTGGTCGACAAGAAGGACACGTCCGTCGGCGGCGCGCGCGCGGTGCAGATGCGGTTCACGAGCAAGGCGCTCGCGGGCCCGCTGCTCCAGCGCCTCGTCGTCGTGGAGGACAAGCGCCGCGCCGTCGTGTGCTTCACCGCCACCGCGCCGAAGGCCGACGCCGCGCAGATGGAGCCGCTCTTCGATCGCATGCTGAGCGGCATTCGCTTCGGAGAGGCCGCGGCCGAGGAAGCCCAATGAGCGCCCCTCCCCTCTCCCCGGTCGCGAAGCAGGGAGACCGCATCTCCCACGACACGGGCACGGCCTCGCGGTCGACGGACACGCTGGTCGCGGCGCTCCTCGGCCACGCGCTCGTGATGCGGGGCAACGGCGGCGCGCTCCTCGCGCAGGTGGGCGCCGGCGCCTCGTGCAAGTCCGGCGGCAAGTCCTCGCTCTCGATTACCGAGCTGATTCCCCACAGCACGACAGGCACCATCGAGAAGGCCTCTCCGACGGTGTTCGTGGCCCCGGGCGCGGGCGCGGCGCTGTCGGAGGCGGATCCGGTGGACTGCCACCATCACCGCGACAAGCCCATCGAGCCTGGTTCCACGTCGATCCAGGTTCAGGGCTTGTTCCTGGCGCGATCCGGTGCACAGACGGGCTGCGGCGCGATCGTGTGCGACGGCGCGCCGACGGTGCTCGCGGGCGGCCCGGCGGCGTCCGGCGCGGGCAGCGGCGCACAGGGCGGCTCCCCCGTCCTCGACGCCATAAACTACGTGGGCAACGTCCTCGGCCAGGTGTCGGCGGCGGTCGCGTCCGTGGAGAAGGGCGCCGCGATGATCGAGGGCGAAATCAAGGACGTCCTGCACGAGGTCCAGGGCACCGTCCACGGCGCGTGCGCCGCGGTGACAGGCGCCCTGGCCAGCGTCACGAAGGGCGGCGTCCTCGGCGCCCTGTTCGGTCAGAAGTCGAGTTGATTCCCCCCTTCCAGATCAACTGAAGCGGCAGTCCGGCTGCTCCCGCCCGATGTGCGTGAGCACCATGTGCCAAAGCTGCGACTCCCGCGCTGCGACGGCGCCCGCGGCCGCCAGCAAGTAGAAGCGCCACATCAGCCAGAAGCGACGATCGTACTTCTTCTGGTCGAGCGTCGAATACCCGGCCTCGAAGTTCTTCCACCACGCGAGCAAGGTCGGCCGATAATCCGGCCCGATGTTGTGCACGTCCTCGATCGTGAACAGGTTCTCCGTCGCGCGGCCGAGCTGCGCCATCGAGGGAGAGGCCGCGTTCGGGAAGATGTACTTCTCGAAGAACGGGATCCCGTGCTTCTGGCTCTCGTTCGAGCCGATCGTGTGCACCACGGCGACGCCGTCCTTCACGAGGTTCTTCGCGATGACCTCCATGAAGTGACGATGATTGCGCCACCCCACGTGCTCCATCATGCCGATGGACACCACGCGATCGTATTTCCCCGCCACCGTCCGATAGTCCTGCAGCCGCAGCTCCACGTTGGACAGGCCCTTCTGCTTGGCGCGCGCGGCGCCCCACTTCTGCTGCTCGGTGGAGATGGTCACTCCGAGCACGTCACACCCGTACTTCTCCCCGGCGTACATCGCGAACCCGCCGAAGCCGCAGCCCAGATCGAGCACGCGCATCCCTGGCTTCAATCCGGCCTTGCGGCAGATGAGATCGAGCTTCGCGTCCTGCGCCTCTTCCAGGTTCTTCGCGTTCTTCCAGTATCCGCACGTGTACACCATGCGACTGCACAGCATCACCTCGTAGAGGTCGTTGCCGATGTCGTAGTGCGCCTCCGCCACCTGCTTCGCGCGGTCGCGGCTCTGCATGTTGGTCACGAGCGCCTGCAGCGTGAGCAGCTTCATCCGCAGGCTGCCCTGGATCTTCTTCTTGATGTCGACGCGGAGGAGCTTCTCGATGAAGAGGTCCAGCTCTTCGCACTCCCACCACTCTTCCATGTACGACTCGCCGAGGCCGATCGACGCGTCGCGGAGCAGCCGCCCGTAGAACTCCGGGTTCTTCACCTTGATGTCGCCGGGCTTCTTGCCCTCGACGCCGACCCCCGCGCTCTCGAAGATCTCGCGGACCACATTCTCCGCGTTGGCGTTCCCATTCCCGATCCATCCGAGCATTCGATCACCTCGATCCGTGGCAGTTGTTCGTTCGACTGGCCGCCGAAGGCTGCGGCGGCGGAGGGCCTCTTCGTCTCACCCTCGGCCCATCTCGCGGAGGTGCCGATAGTGCGCCGCGAGCGCCATGGGGAGAGTCCGGTTGCAGCGGTACGTGACGCCGTGCTCCGCGGCCGTCTGCTCGACGATCCGCGACAGCGCCGGATAATGCAGGTGACATACCTTGGGGAAGAGGTGATGTTCCACCTGGAAGTTCAGCCCGCCCAGAAACCACGTGAGGAGCGAGCTGTCGCGCGCGAAATCGACCGTCGTGCTCACCTGATGAACCCCGAAGTCCTCCGACTGGACGCCTCCGTCCGCGGGAGGGGGCGGGAAATCCGCCGTGTCGACGCAGTGCGCGAGCTGGAACGTGGACGACAGCGTGACGCCGAGCGCCGCCACCGCGATGAAGTGGAACAGCGCCACTTGCCAGATCGGGTGGTAGAAGGCCGGGATCACGATCGACCAGGCAACGAAAATCAATTTCCAGGCGTAGAACTGGAACACGTCCCCGCGGCTCATGGGAGGGATCTTGTGCGGGCCGGCGCGCATCGTCCGGAAGAGGACCCAGTCGTCGTGAAAGACCCACTTCGGCAGGAGCAGCGTGTACAGAAACCAGATGTAGAGGTGCTGGTACTTGTGATATCCGCGCCGCCCCTGCTCGGGGGAGAGGCGCGCGATCCAGCCGAAATCCAGGTCGAAGTCAATCCCCTGGATGTTCGTGAACGTGTGGTGCACCACGTTGTGCTTGAGGCGCCAGAAATAGGAGCACACGCCCATCAGATCGAGCGTCGCGCCGAACACGCGGTTCACCCACGGACGCGACGAATACCCTCCATGGTTCGCGTCGTGCTGGATGCCCATGCCGATGCCCGCGATGCTGAGGCCGAGCGACACCGCGAGCAGCACGCCCTGCCACCATCGGTCGGCGACGAACACGAGCAGCGCCCAGCTCCCCGCGAACCACGTGAGGATGACGAGCGACTTGACGTACATCCTGACGACGTCGCGCCGTGGCTCTGTCGCGCTCTCGAAATAAGCGTCTGCGCGCCGCCGCAGCTCGCTCTGAAAAGCACCCCCTTGCCCGAAGCGGATTTGGACAGGCACCGAGCCCGCCGCCGAGGAATCCCGCATATGTTGGCGGAGAGTATGCGGAATCGCCGAAAGTGGTGTCACGATTTCGTCGGATTCAGTCAGATCCACTCCTCACATAAGCTTCCACGCGGACCGGAACTCCGTTGAGCACGGCTGTCCCGGTGAGCGGGTCCACCACGGAGTCGTCGGTGACGGAGTTCATGGAGGCGCCCCCGAGCGCGCCCGCGACGCGCATCGTGTCCTTCGCGTCCCGGTGCCCGAAGCCGTGCGGCAGCGAGACGACGCCGCGCATCACCTCGTCCGTGACGACGACCTTCGCGGCGACCTGCCCCACGCGGCTCGTCACGAGGGCCTCCGCGCCTTCTGCGAGGCCGCGCGCCTCCGCGTCCGCCGGGTGAACGAAGAGCGACGAGCGATCTTGCCCCTTCACGAGAGACGGGCAGTTGTGCATCCAGGAGTTGTTGGACCGGAGGTGCCGCCGCCCGATGAGGACCAGCCCCTCGGCCTCGCGATCCATCGCCTTCGCCGCGCGCTTGATCTCCGCGATCACGTCCGCGGGCGCGAGATCCGCCTTGTGTCCGGGCTTGTGCACCCGCTCCTCCCGGCACGGCTTGAGCGGCCCGAAGTCGATCCCGTGCGGCGCCGCGCGCAATTGCTCCAGCGAGAGGCCGTCTTTCCAGGGGAGGAATCGGTCCCCGTAAGGCCCCATCCGAAGCAGCATGTCGATCGCCTGCTCATCGGTCATGCCGGACAGGAGATCGAGCGCCGCGACAGCCACCATCGACAGGCCCCCTCGCGCCTTCGCGATGGAGCGCGACAGATCGCGCAGCGCGGTCCAGTCGTCGCGCGTGTCGCCGTCGGCGGGGACCGAGGCCTCCGACCATTTGGCGGTGTTGCGCACGGCGAGCGCGTGGAGCACCACGTCGAAGTGCGGCCGCGCGAGGGCCGGAGTCACCGGCAGAAGGACGTGCGCGTGCCGCGTCGTCTCGTTGAGGAAGAGATCGACGGAGACCATGAATTCCAGCCCTGCGAGCGCGCGAGACAGCCTGTCTCCGTTCGGCACCGACAGCGCCGGATTGCCCGCCACCGTCACGAGCCCGCGGATCTGCCCCTCTCCGGGCGTCTCGATCTCGTCGGCGAGCGTCGCGTTCGGGAGCTGCCCGCCCACCTCCGGCAGCTTGCGCACGCGGGAGAAGAAGCGCCCGGCCCCCGACACGCCGAGCGACCGCGCCACCTTCGACAGATCGATCGCGGGCGTCGCGAACATCATGCCTCCGGGCCGGTCGAAATTGCCCGTCACGACGTTGAGCGCCTCCACGAGGAAGCTCGCGACGGCGCTCTCCGGCCCGGTGCAGATGCCCATTCGACCGTACGCGACCGCGCGCTCGGCCTTCGCGAAATCCGCGGCGAGCTCCGTGATCGTCTTCGCGTCGATGCCAGTCGCCCGCGCCGCCCGCTCCGCGGTGAAGCCGGAGACGGCCGCGCGCAGCTCCGCGAGGCCGGTCGCGATCCTGGAGACCGCCTTCTCGTCGACCAGACCGCGCTCGAACAGCACATGGAGTATTCCCATCAACAGCGCAGGATCCGTCCCCGGCCGGATGGGCAGGTGGAGGTCCGCGATCTTCGCCGTCTCGGTGCGGCGCGGGTCCACGACGACGAGGCGGGCGCCGCGCTCCTTGAGCCCTTTCATGCGGCCGCGCACGTCCCCCATCGACATCAGGCTCCCGTTCGAGGCGAGCGGATTGGCCCCCAGCATCAGGAAGAATTCGGTGCGATCGACGTCCGGCACGGTGAGCGCGGCCATGTCGCCGAACAGCCGCTCGCAGGCGAACAGCTTCGGGTTGGCGTCCGCCGAGTTCGCGTCGAACTTGTTCTTGGTCCCGAGCACGAGGCTGAGGAGCTGCGTCATCAGGATCGCGCCGTGGCTGTGCACCGCGGGGTTTCCGTAGTAGGCGGCGACGGCGTCCTTGCCGTGCTTCTCCTGGATGCGCGCGATCTTCTCCCCGCACTCCGCGAGCGCGCTGTCCCAGCTCGTGGGCTCGAAGAGGCCGCCTCTCGTGCGGCGCAGCGGGCGGCGGACGCGGTCCGGATCCTCGAAGATCTCCTTCAGCGCGGGCCCTTTCGGGCACACGTGGCCTCGCGAGAGGACGTCTTCTTCATCGCCCTCGATGCGGGTGATCTTGCCTTGTTCGACGGTGATCGCGAGTCCGCACATCGCCTCGCAGAGGTTGCACGTCCGGTAGACGGTGGGCATCGGCGAAGGAGGCAGTATCCCCGGCGGCGCGTCAATGGCCCCGTGACAAAACGCTGGAGCCGTGCGAAGGAAGCGCCGCCCATGGTCTCCCCTGTGATGGTGCTTGGCCCGTATTCCGTACCGGGCATCGGTGAGCGCCGCGTCCGTCTCCACTTGCCGCCGCACACCGGCGAAGGCCCGCCGCCTCTGCTCGTGATGTTCGACGGACAGAACGCCTTTCACGACGAGCCGTCGTACGCGGGCGGCTGGCACCTGCACACCACCGCGAAGAAGATCGCCACGAAGAAGCGGCTGGAGCCGGCGATCGCCGCGGTGGACCACGGCGGGACGGAGCGCATTCACGAGCTCGTGCCGTGGCCGGGCGCGCGCAGCCAGGGCAAGCTGGACAGGCTCCTCGACTGGATGGCCGACTTCCTGGTACCGATGCTCGGGAAGGGATTCGGCGTCACGCCGGACATCTCTCAGCGCATCATCGGCGGCTCGTCCTTGGGCGGCCTCGCGGCCTTGTATGCGCACCACCGCAGGCCCGAGACGTTCGGAGGCGTGATGTCGATGTCCCCGTCTCTCTGGGTGACGGGCGAGCGCATCTTCGAGCTCGTGGAGAGCACGCCGAAGCCCTGGACGAGCCGCATTTACATGGACGCGGGCGCGCTGGAGGCCGGAGGAGCGATGTTGCGCGCCGCCGAGCGAATGGCCGCCTTGCTGGTGCGACGCGGCTATACGGACAAGGACTTCCGCTTCCGGAAGGACGCGCGAGGCCGCCACTCGGAGAAGGACTGGCGAAGGCGCGCGACCCCGGCGCTGCGGTTCTTGCTGCCAGCGCCGAAGTCCCGCGGGCGGTAGTCCGGACGATCAGGGCGCCTTGGCGTCCGACGTGCCGTTCAAGGTGCCAGTCGCGACGGCGTGCTCCAGGGCGACGTCCGGGACCGAGTCCTTCGAGGGGATGCCGATGATCGGCAGGTTCGCCACGTTCTCTGCGTAGATCGTGAATCGGTAGTTGTGCGAGGCGCCGTTCGGGCACGGGCCGAGGTAGCCGTACGTCGTGTCGTCGTAGGCCTTCGCCTGCCGCGCGCCGGACACGTCGGCTGGATATTCGTCCTTGTCGACGTCGGCCGGGAGGCTGAGCGCTTCCGCGGGGATGTCCCAGATCGCCGAGTGAACGAGGTTGATCGTCACGTCCTTGAGAACGATCGCGTAGGACTTGGTCTCTGCGGGGCCAGCGGTCCAGTCGAGCTCGGGCGAGATGTTCATGCCAGCGCAGGTGTTGTCGACCGCGAACATGCCCCCTTCCGTGAGCGCCGGGCTCGTGAGGGAGATCGTGAACGCGCCGCCCGCGCCGCCCGACTGCGTGACGCCGCCGGAGCCTGCGCCGCCGGCCGAGGTGGTGCCGCCCGTGCTCGTGGAGCCGCCCGCGCCGCCCGTCGTGGAGCCGCCGCTTCCGCTGCCGTCCCCGCCGCAGCCCGCCGTCCCCATCGCCACCACGCCCACGATTGTCCACGCCAGCAAAGCCTTCATCGCGCCTCCGAGTCCCACAAAAGGAGGACCACGGTAGGTGCCCGACGCCGGGGCCTCAACAACAAAATCCGCTTTCTTTCTCGGTGATTTTGGCGACCGGGGACATCACGCAACCGCGGCCGAATTTTCTTGGTTGACAAGCGCCGCGCCTTGCGGCATTCCTCGCGCCACATCTCTTGGTGAGGTGCGCCGAGTGGCTAGGCAACGGTTTGCAAAACCGTCCCACGCGGGTTCGAATCCCGTCCTCACCTCTGATATCTAAGTAACCAATTCCCTTCTGGAACCGGGAAGCCGCAGACAAGCAGAAGGACAAGAAAGAGGGGGGCCGTCGCAGGGCTGTTGCCCCACTGTTACCCCTACCCCGTTACTCCGACCACGACCCTCCAAGCTTCTGGATGGCGTCGTGGAGATCGACCGAGGCGACGTGCGCGTAGCCCTCGGTCGTCGAGAGACGTTCGTGCCCCGCGAGCTTCTGCACCGTGGGTGCGGAGGCTCCGCTCTTGAAGAGCGCGGTCACGAAGTAGTGGCGGAGGTCGTGCAGCCGCCACCCGTCGAGCTTCGCCCGCTTCTGCGCACGCTTGAAAGCGGAGAGGAGCGATGTTTCCGTCCACGGGCGACCTTTCGTGTTCATGGCGACGAGCGCGTTCGAATCGATCGGCCGCACATTTTCGAGCGCTTCACGAAGCTCCGCCGTGAGAGGAACGAGCCGTTCGTGACCGGACTTGGGTGCCGATGCGACACCTCGACAGACGCTCTGCCGAACCACGAGCACTCCGCCCTTGAGGTCGATGTGGCGCCAGCGGAGCCCTCGGATCTCGCCTCCACGTAGTCCCGCGTAGGCGGCGAGCATGAAGGCTGTCCGATGTGCCTTGTTGGCGGCCGCGAGGATCGCCCGCACTTCCTTGCACGTGAGCGCGCGCAGCACCTTTCGGCCCACCTTCGGGAGCCTGGGGAGCTCCGGCGCTCTCGTGAGGATCTTGGCCTCCACCGCGTAGCGGCAGAGGACCGAGCGCAGCACGGTCTGCACGTTCCGTCGCGTGGACGGGGTGACGTCGCGTGCAACCAAGGTCGTGTCGATCTCGCGCGCGACCCTGGCATCGATCGTGTCCACTGGCAGCTTGCCAATCCGCGGGAGGAGGACTTGGTTGAGGACTGCCTCGTACCCGTGGATGGTGGAGGGTTTCAAGTGGCTTGGCGCGAAGAGGGAGAGATACTGTTTCACCACCTCTTCGAAGAGGAGTGTCTTGGACGTTGAGTCGTCCGGAACAACCTCTTTCAAGTTTGGCGTCGCATCGCTCAGTTGGGGCGTCTCGTAAGGCGACCCTGCTGTGGCGAGCGCGCCGAGTCGACGCCTCTCTTCCGCGCGCGCTGCTGCAAGAGTTTGCACTTCAGCATCGTGGCGGTACCGGCCTTTGGTGCCGTCTGGCTTCCTGTATCGAATGTCAATGATCAAACGCCGCACACCGCGGCGGGTGACTGTTCGCACTGCCATGGGAGTTCTCCTCGCCACGACGCGTGCTTCCGCGCGGAGGCGCCTACCATGGCGTGCCGCGCGGCGCACGGGTCGCGACATTGCGGGCGGGTTTTCAGCCGGCGGCGCGCGCCTTCATCCAGTCGGGGTCGAGGAGCACGCGCCAGAGCCGGCCCCACTTGCGCGCCGTCACGCCGTCGACCTTCGCATCCGTGCCGCCGTCCGCTCGTTTTCGCGCATTTCGCTCGATCGCGCGGCGGAAGGTCACAGTCGGCACGCCGAGGATCGAGGCGGCCTCCTCGACGCTCATCCAGTAGCCACTGGTGGGCTTTGGCGCGTCCATCGCGCCCTCACGTGGCGGAGACGAACACGCGGGCATCCACTCCACGGACTCCGGCGCTACCAAGCGTAGCGCGCAGCACGCCCTCGAGCGCTCTCCCGCGCGCGGCGACATCGTCCTCTGGCGTTGTGGTTTTCATGGTGAAGCTGACGAGGGTGAGGACCTCCTCGCCCGAGCGTCCGCCCCGGCGGAAGGTACCGTGCTCACAGCGCTCGACCGCGCCGTGAGCTTCGAGAAAGCACGCGGCAGAACGCAGCACGGGCTGGGCAAGAACGGACTGGTCTTCGGGGAGCGGGACGACAATGAGAAACGACGGCATGGATGCCTCCTTGGTGGAATCCGTGCGATCCATGGCGCCCAGAGCGATTGTCGTTTCGACCAATTTCCCCTCTCGAACATCGCCTCTGCCGCGCGTCCACACATCGTCCGAGGCAACCCGCCTATCGTGCACCCTTCTTCGAAAGGACCTCACGGAACATCGATCGCCATTCCGAGAGTGCGCGCCGCTTGCCCGAAAGGAAACCGAACATCTCGTCGACGGAAGCCAGGAAGCGTGCCTTGTGGGTCGGTATCACGAAGCTCACATCTCGGATGCCGAGCTCATCCTCGAAGTCCAACAGGACATACGAGAGAAGTTGCAGCACTTCGCGCCTGTGGATCGGACGTGGTTTCCAAGAGCACTTCAGCTCTACCAGCATGTTCGCGATAAGCAGATCGCCGTCGGCTCCCTGCACGAGATCGCTCCCCGCAAACACCGGGAAGGCGCGCGCTCGCGGGTGGAGCCAGAGGGACGACGACTCCAGAAACCAGGCCACCATCGACCCGAGTCGCCCCACCATCTCGTCGGATGCGCCGAGCGCTTCCCAGGCCGCCTCTTCGTTTCCCTGCACAAGATGGCGGAGCGCCGACGAAAGGGGCCAGCGAGCGAAGACCTCCGGGTCCATGAAAGGAACGGCTCCCGTGCGGTAGAGCTGATCGAAGCGGGCCAGTGCCATGCTCGCGCGGCAGCTCTGGATGTCGCGGTTAGGGGCGTTCGCCTTCAGCCGGAGGGACGGCCTGGTGCAGAGCTCTGTTGCGAGCGCCCACAACCGTTCGCCTGCGGTGAGCAGGCGACGTTCTTGGCGCCGCCCGTTCTTGGCGAAGAGCGTCGCGTATTTGGCGAGATCAGGGATGAGGTTTCGTCCCTTCATCGCTGGCGTTGCCGTCATGTCGGCCGTCCAGAGGAGTGCCAAACGGTAGGTGATCGCGGTTCCGACGACAGAGTATTCGGGTGGCACTGACCGGGGCTCGCCTCCGACCTGCCCGCAGCGCATCTGATCATTCACATCGCGCACGAGCATGGCGGAGCGCTCGCGAAGGAAGTGGCGGTCGCAGAATTGTCGGACGGGCGATTTCGGCCAGGAGAGGTGGCTTGTAAGCGACACGGGACCCCAGGGGACGGGCCGTAAGGCCCGACAGCGAACCCGAGCCTACAGACGTTCCCCGGGCGCGACCAGCGGATCTCTCGCGGCGACTACTCAGGGGTCGGCGTCCACCAAGGCGGGTCGACGTGCCGCAGGAGTTCCACAGGCGTCTTGTTCGGCGGTCGCTCCTTTGGGACCCTCCCCTTGTAGTAACCGAACTCCCAAGCATCAAAGACCGTGGAGAAGCCCAAATGGTTCGCCTTTTTGGCGCGGTCGATGGCAGCCTTTGCACTGCCCGAAACAAAGTACAGGTGCGCCACGCGGTCGAGTGCCTCCCCATCATCGGGCGCGATCTGAAGGAGCTCTTCGTAGGCAGCGATGGCGCCTCCAACCGAACCACCCTTCTCGTGGGCCAACGCTCTCACGAACAAGAGCCATGGAGTCGGTTTGAGGAGCTCCCGCTTCGTGCGTTCCAGATGCTGAATAGCCTCGGCGAGCCGTCCCGTGTTCAAGAGGATCACCCCGATCTCGACCCGTGGACGATCCCAAGCGGGCTCCAGCTGCGACGCGACCTGGCACTCCACGAGCGCTTCCTCGATCTGGTCCGTCATCCATAGATACGCACCGAGCCGAAAGTGGTACTCCGCGTTCGTCGGGTCGAGCCGAACCGACTCGCGGGCAGCCTCAATCGCCTGTGGCAAGCGGCCTTGGTCGGAGGCATCGCAAGCGATAGACCGATACTCCCGCGCCGCAAACACCGGGTCAGCCATGCACTCCTCGTAGGCCAGCGCGTGGCGCGGACTCTGTGCAAGCTTCTCGCTCTGATCAGCCTGTACGACGTACATGAGGACATCCAGCTCCTCGTCGGTGGGTTGGTGGCCCACCTCCCGCTTGAATTTTGTGCGGTCTGTGGGACCCAGCACCTGCGCCACTCGCTGGAGCCGATGAATCCACGGCTTGGTGACGGCTTGCAGGTCTGTGCGCCAGACCGGGTCCGGCTCGGCACGCCAGATGGACCGGAGGACGAACTCGTTCCAGGGAGGCGACTGCGGAAATGTGCCGGCGACGACGCTGAGTTTCATCGACCCGTCGACTTCCTCCTTCGTCCGTTTGCTGTGTTGGAGGAACTTCGGAAACACGTTGGCGTAGCCGATCAACCTGTCCGCCATCTCGCGCGCATAGCCTTCTCCGACGATTCCTGAGATGAGCTCAAAGAGCGCTTGTAGTGCGAACATGAGTCGCATTTCACGGAGCAGGCCTGTCTCGTCACCGACTCCTCGAGCTGATAGGAGCTTAGCGAGCTTGGCCAAGTTGGAGTCCTCCGGACGACTCTGTCCATCGAGCCAGGCATCAACACTCTTGAAGTTGACGCCCAGCTCCAGCGCGATGTCGTTCCGGGTAGGGCGCGCTTCGCCCGCACGTTCGAGGGTCGAGCGAAGCCAACCTGCGGCACCTCTAGGCTCCGCCCACACCGGCGCGGGAAGCTCGCCTTCCGTCCCCCGAAGCAGCCAGAGCATTGCCCCCAAGCGAACGGCGAGATCGATGGTGACGAGGCGGAGATATGCGCCGGCCGCATGGCGCGGATACGCGATCGGTGCGGAATGATGCCTCAGCGCTCCAGCCATTTGGTCCCACTGCTGTGCGTGGTTCGCGATGAACGCGGTCAGTAGATCGCGGGGTTTGAGCGTCGCCAGAAGCTCACGCAGCTTCACGTCCCCGAAGGACGGGGCCAGCCGAATAGTCGAGGGGATGAACCCGGCAGTGATCACGGCATCGGCGATGCCCCGCAACGCGCGCGTCTCGCCGTCGCGTCCGACACGCTCCCCAGCCAGATATCGACGAGAGGTCTTCTGGGCAAGGGCGCCCTGCGTGTCGAAGCGCCGCAAGTCGAAGATCTCCACGAGGGTGCCCAAGACGGAGCCAAAGAGGGGAGGAACAAAACGCTCAGACATGATTCACCTCCGCTCCCCGAGGCCGGGTGATACCCGGCCTCGGGGCGCGACGTCGGTCTACTTCTTCGGCGGCTGCACGGCCGGTTTGACGGGGTGCTGCGCCGGATTCTGCCCTCCGGAGCCCGGGTTCACCTGGGCCGGAACGCCGACCGAGCCGCGAGACTTCCAGAACGCCGGGTTGTTGGGGTTGAGCTGGTTCGCACGGTTGTCCTGGTTCGCCTTGTTGGGATCTTGCACTGGATTCTCCTTCCGTTCGGGATGGGTCCGAACGCGCAAGGAGGATGCTCAGGAACGCCGCCGAACGCGGCCCCAGTCGCGTGGACAATCTTGAGCTTGTGGGAAAAGGTAGGAGCAAGGACGGCTGCGGACGCTGAGGCCATAGTTCCAAGAAAACCGTGGAGAGGATGAAGCCTATGGCCCTACCGGCGGGCCCGCCAGACGATCGTCCGGTCGCGTGCGAAGGGTGCGTGCGGATGGCCTTGGCGGCGAACGCGCAGGCACCGATGCGGACAGCGAAAGCGGCAGCTCGGCCAACGGACCCGCCGGCTCATCCATCGATCACAGAGAAGCGGAACACACCTGGCTCACACGCTCGCCTTCGCTCAGAACCACGCGTGAACGCCAAAGCCCGTCAGAGCCACCTTCTCATGCCAGGTGGCGGCGGTCTCCAGTGTCCCGATGGCCTTCTCGAGAGGAAAACTCCAGCCGACGTCCGGAATCTGAATCGTGCACTCGTCGAGCGGCCCATTCGTTGGAGCGTTCGCCCTTTGCCGCGCATCTTCGAGAATCTCCCGAAACTTTGCCACCGCAGATCGAAGAGCCTTGGCGAACTCACCTGCTTCGCTCGGGCCTTTGGAGGCGTAGAGGTCGATAGCGAGCTGTCCGAGGCCCATCGAGATGAGGAACAGAGCGGTCGAGTTCCCACGAAGCGAGCAGCAGGTGCCGAACACGCCAATCGGATTATGGTCTTGCGCGAACGGACACGGTTCAGAGTTGCGGTGCGTCTTGCCTGGCTCAATTCCTTCGGGTTGTGGCCCTCGCGGTCGAGGGAGTAGGTCGAGTCCCATAGTGATGAATCGGTGAAGAATAAGCTTGGCCGAGCAGCCTGCTTTTTCGCCTCCGAGCATCGGGCGCCTTGCGCGTTCTGCCGTCTCTGTGTCGTCTTGCGGCCGGCGCCGTGCCGGCCTGAACTCCTTGTCTCGGGGCTACTCGTTGCTGTCGTTTTTGGTGGTCCCGTGATTTCGGTGGACTGCCGCGTTCGTTCTGCGAGTGCCGCTCACCTGCGCGACGCTGGTGTGTCGTTCTGACTGGACCCCCGCTGTCACGGCGGCGCACGTGGCCGCCGTCCAGCCCAACAGGAAGACCACCGCCACCAGAAGCGCGACCGTCACGAATGCCCAGAGTTCGGACGGCGTTCTTCGCTCCCTGTCCTCGGCCGCGTCCCCCTGGGGCGAGCAGGTGCTCGCCGGCGTGAGCGTCGTCGGGAGCACGGACGTCGCGCAGTGCGGCCGCTCCGTTCGAGGGGCCGAAGTCGCTACACTCACCAGGCTTGCGAGGAGGACGAGTCCGAGGAGTCCCATGACGGCGTCACCTGCATTGGGGGTCCGAGTCATCCGCCGCTCCGACAAAACCACCCTGCGTGGCTTCTGCCAGGAGCCGCTCATGTGCGGGAGTCCTCGGTCATTCTCGTGGTTGATCGCCATGCGTTTCTCCTCGGCGTGGGTTGTTCAGTCGATCGCTCCATGCTTCCGGCTCCCCGAGTTGTTGCCTTCCCACGAAGATTTTCTCGCAACCGATTGTGCCGACGGGCCAGCAGACGCTCTTACCGAGCGGCTACGATTTGCCACGCCCCGTTCTGCGCTTGCGCGTCCGCATGGATCGCTCTCGGATCCTTGTTCCCGTCACTTCCTAGGATCGCCCGATGACGGCGCTCATCAAGCTCCGGTTCGCGCTCCAGCCGGTCGCACGATGGGCCGTTCGCTCTGAAGCGGCCTAAATGCCGCCGCGGAGGGCGTCGCGACCGCTCGAAAAACCGGCTCTCGCGCGCGAGGAGCCGTTCGTCCGGCACGTACGGGGTGCACGTACGGCTCGCGCGAATAGCGCGCACGTAGCTCCTGCGGGAGCGCATCTCGGAGCGCGACGAGGGTTCGCCCCGTGAGCCCCACATCCGCCACGATGCGTCGGATCGTGGTCGCTCGTGCCTCCGTGAGCGCCACCACGTGGAGCATGGTACGCGTCGCACCGAGCGCGCTCCCCGGCGCGGCGAAGACGGTTCGGTACGCCGTGAACTTCTTCGTGAGCGTGGTCGTCGTCTCGGTGCCACAGTCGACTTCGAGCGCGACGCGCTCTTCGAGGCCGGGGAACGCGACGTCGACGAGCGCGTCGGGCAGGAGTCCGGCTGCACGCAGGCTCGCGTCCTTGCCCAGGTCCTCTTCAAATCGGAATTCGCGAAGCGTGAACAACGCCGCTTTCTCCGCGAGGACGAACGTGACGAAGGCGTCGCGCGTCAAGAGCAGATGCGCCAGCTTACCGAGCCGCGGCGCATGCGCGAGCTTCACGGTGGCGGGCTCAAGTATCCGCTGCTCGATGAGCTGTTCGGCGCCGAGGGGCGTCAGTGTGAACACGCTCTCCTTCTGGAGCGCTTCGCCTTGCGTGTGCGCGCGGACGAGGCCGTGATCGAGGAGCGCGCGCAGGCGCCGCTGGGCCGTGCGTCGCGAGGGGAAATGCAGATGCTCGACCTGGCTCGTCGCAAGAAAACCGGCCCAGCCCAGCGACTCGAGGACGTCGATGTCGCGCGCAGCGCCCACGATGGACGCCGCATCAGGATCGGGTGCCCCTCGCTTCCGTCGCAGCGCCGTCACGGCACGCTCCAGGGAAGCCGCACGCCCACGCCGCAAGTACCACAAGGAAACCAGCCGGCGCCGGCGCCGCAGAGCGCACAGCGACCGATCCATCCGTGGTAGGTGGCGTGGCAACTTGCACAATCGAAGCGGCCTGTGGCGCTGTTCGAGTGCCCGTTCGGACAGCGGATCTCGGAGGCCATCGCAAGTCGCGCTCGACGCAGGAAACGTGAGGGCGCGAAGAGATAGCGTACAACGATGACCACTCCGTAGATGGCGTAGAGAGGAGACAGAAGGAGAAATGCCAGAAGGCTCGCGGGCGAAAACGGGGGTTGCTGTTGCGACATAGAATGCCTTTCTTCGCTTGGAGCGGGGCACGCGGAAAACAGCGGCGGTCCGGCCGGGTGTCGTCGACCCGCGAGGCACGAGCGACGATGACGGAGACGGTCGTGCAAAGGCTTCGAGCCTGGGCGTAGCGCCATGCAACCGTGCTCGTTCTTGTGTTCCCGGACCCGATGCCACCCGCACCGGACCAGCGCCGCCGGGAGTTGCTACGAGACCATGATCTTCCCCGGCGTGAGCCACTCTGTATCCCACGGGAAGCGCATCGCGTCGGCCGCCTCGTCCAAGGTGGTCTTCACGAGTTCCTCCTGCGTGAGCCCGAGCGCCTCGATCTCTGGTCGATCGCCGTAGTCCGCCGCCGAAACGCGTCGAAAGTAGGTACCCAACCGTCCCATCGCCTCCGCCGCGTCGAGGTCCGCGAGCGCATCAACCAGTTCATTCGAGCGCAGATAGTCACGTTTCCGACCGATGTTCACGACATCCAGGGCTGGCCGCCCGCCTTGAAACAGCAGGTGGCTAGCGAGAACGTAGTTGCCCTCGTCATGGAGCCGGACTGTGACCGTCGGCAGACGCGCCGAGAGCCAGCGAGCAAAGCTCACAATGATTTGGGCGTTCCAGTCGTCTTCGCCGACTTTCGCCCGGCACGTTCCAAGCAGAGGCGCCCAAGGGTGTGCGAACTTGCCTGGATCGGCGTACGTGATCTGCATGAACTCGAAGAGCTCCGTTGACAGCGTCTCGACAGTCCACGTGAAGTGGTGGTTTAGCATGAGCTCGGTAAGTGCTATTTCGCGCCGCAATTCGAGGCGAAGCGGCTCGTTTCCGAAGAGACCAAGGTGAATCATTCTACCCATAGAAGTTATCGTCTGAAGAATCAGGTTCGGGCCCGGGTCTTCGAACGAGCACGCCAGATGGGCACAACCCCGCACGCAAGGTCTGCGAGGTCACGAGCAGCTCCGCCTATCACATGCAGCGAGTGAGGACCGGTGTTTCACGATCGTCCTCTTTGCCGCGGGCGTCGTGGCGGAAGGCGCGGCTCGGGTGGCATGGGTGTCGTGGAACGGAAGACGACGAGACGCGCCTGGCGCTCCTCACGCTCCAGTTGGACCACGGGTCGCGCGAGGGTGCCGGCCAGAAGCCTCTGCTCGAGCGCCCGGTCGCCGCGGGGCGCGGGACCGGGGGCCACGTAGAGCGCGTGCACGAGTTCCGCCGGGTACGGGCGCGTGCGATCCCAGAAGTAGAAAACGCGGTTCGGGAGGCGCACGACCTCTTCTTGGAGAGAGGCCAGTTCCTCGTTGCGGGAGAGAAACGGCGAACCGCGCCGCTCTTCCCATGGAAGCATGGACTCGCGGGGGCGACGACCAGTGATGGGCAGAAGATGCGTCATCGCGCGCGCGTCCTCCTCGGAGGCGCGGAAAAGTAGTTGGAGGTTCGTATTGGTCGCGACCACCTTTGGGAGCGACGATGACACCTTGGCGGCCCCCGCGAGCGACTGCGAGATGAGGCAGAAGCTCACGCCCCTCGACCGCGCCATGGAGAGGACCCGTTCGTAGTTCTCGGCAATGTCGCCGCCTCCGAGGAGTCCTTCCTGCCATTCGTCCACGAAGATCGTGACCGGACGAGTGGCCTCAGCGTGCGTGCGTTCGAAGATCGCGCGCACGAGCTTCAGCGTCGCGAGACCAGCCCAGAAGCGTCCGAGGTCCTCACAACCCATGGGTGGTGAGCCGACATCGACCAGCACGATGCAGCCATCGGCCAGGAGTCGTCGAAACGACACGGTGTCGCCGGCCCCCAACATGAGCCGTGTGCTAGGCAGTCGCAGCAACCGATGCAGGCGCGCGGCGACTCCCTCCATGGAGCTCTGGCTCAGGCGGTTCGTTCCACTGAAGTAGGCTTGAACCTCCGAGATGGGGGAGGACGCTGCCGCTGCCGCGAGCTCGTTCGGGTTCGCGAGGAGCGCCGCGACGTGTGGCAAGGAGAGTCTCTTGCTGATTCCAAGCAAAATCAGGTGGAAGAGGAACGAGTCCTGGCGAACGCCGAGCTCGGCGCCTCCCAGGCGGTCAATGAGACTCGTGACCTCAAAAGCCTGCACTTGCGGCGCGACTCCCGCCTCGGGACGGAGAATCTGCATCGGAACCAGCCAGTCGGAGAACGGATTCAGAACTACAAGCTTGTCGAGAAGCCGGGCGCTCTGCGCCGAGGGCAACTCCCCAACGAGCCCAGCGAGGATCTCCCGTACGAGCCCCACCAGCTCACTCTTGTGGTCCACGACCCAGAGGCCGGGAGAGGACGCGCCCTGAGCGAGTCGGCGGAGGAGTTGCTGGATGATTCCCGCCACCACCCGGGTCTTGCCCGCGCCGGTGCCACCGAGCACCAAGGCGTGGCCAGCGCCGGCCAGCTCGCGAAGCGGAGCCCCGACTGGCACGCTCGCGTCGCGTTGGGCCGAGCCCAAAACAATGGTCTCCGGCCTCCCGCGCAGACTCGCCATCTCGGCACGGAAGCGGGGATCGACGGTCGGTGTCTCGAGCACGTCAGCGATTGCCCGAGTCTCGGCCTCGTACGCTGAGCGCGGATCATCGTGACCAGCAAACGACCGAAGTGCAGAGAAGAGCCGCAGCATGGCACTGCCCCTTTACCGCGGGTCCCGCGTGTGACCCGTGGGGTGCTCCCGAGGAACGAAGTGACCGCCACTCGTCTCTGAAGCGGCAGCCTGCGTACTGGGCTCAGGTCGCGGTGCGTACGGCGGTGGGGGCAACACCGGACGACGAACTTGAAACCGAGCACGCTCGGCCGCGGCGCGCGCGTCTTCCCGCGAAACCGCCCCTCGGCTCCACGCCACATGGCCCAAGACGGCCAAGCCGAGCACTCCGAGCGCGGGAATAACCTCGCTCAGATTCACGCTGGGCAGCGGTCCGAGCCTCTTCATGGTGAGATCGATCACACTGGGCACTCCCACAAGGAGCACGGCCGCTCCAAGGAGGGCGAGTCCCCAGCGGCCGAACCCCTCGGCGTCGTGAGGCCACCCAAAGCGGCGAACGAGAAAGCGCCCGATGGCGTAAAAGATCAGGGCAGTGACGAGGGTTGTCAGAAGAAACATGGCAGTGGCCCTTCCATGACATCTACGGAACAGGAATGTGTGACCTCAATGCCCACCATGCACAGGCAGGCTGCCTATTGCCCCGAGAGGAGTGGGGATAAGATCGCTTGAGGGAACAGGACTGTGGGTGCTCTACCCGGTCGCCTTTACGGCGCGTGGCTCTGGTTCGGTTCGTTGCAAACATTTGGCTCTTCGGGCGGGAGCGCGCTCTTGAGAAGGAGAACAGTGACCTCATCGACCACCTCTTGATCCCGTGCAGCCGCCGCTTCCAGCCGCGTGACCCGATCATCGAGGGAGTGTGTGCGGCAGAGCGCGATGGCACCGAAAATCGCCGTCAGGACGATGACGACGTACACGAGGAGAGAGAGCGTCGCGCCATGTGAACAGCATCCTTGCCTGGTGCTCGCGATCACCGATTCCTCAACCGCCGCGCCTGCCAAGTCGGCCGGAGAGACCGCCGGCGTTTCCCTGGTGACCACCGCCTGGGCGCCTGCATCGTGCGTCCCCGGAGCATCGTGCTCGGTTGCGTCCACATCGCACGGAGCTTCGGTGACATTGGCGTCAGGCACGCCGGTTCGCTCTTGGATCTCCACTTGCGTCAGGAGCTCCGATTCCGGCCCGCGGTAGACGCCGAGAGGTACCGGGTCCCACGCGTCTACGACGACGCCAAGTGAAAAAGGCGCCTTCCATGTGGCCTGATTTTCGCGATCAACACCCGAATACTGAGCCCCAATCCTCGGATGCGAATGGACCCAGCCCAGCACGATGCAGTCAGGGAAGAACTGGGCGGCGCTCATCCGGGTGCGAAACTCCGAGGTCGGCGTCGTCTCGATGAAGAACCGCTCCGCCTTCGCGTCCGGATCCGGTACGATGCCCAAAACGACGACGTGCAATCCAAGCTTGTCCTTGAAGGCACGGCCAACCAAGAGCCCGTACGCTTCGAGCGGCGCCAGCTTCTCGCACCAGCGGGAAAGGCGTTCGACAATGTGCTCCGGAATGGCAGCCTCGAAGCCATTCTTCCCACGATACACTTGGTATCCAGCTCGCGCCGAAGCGCGGGCACGGCACGGCAGGACGCTCCGCTCCACGTTGACCGGCCGGAACACGGCCCCGCGCACGGAGGGTTGATTCGGCTTCATGCTCATCCCCGCACCGGCTGAAACATGCTTGCGCTGCGCGGCGCCGCGGAAGATACCCCCTGCTCGGTCCTGGGGCTGACCGTGCCGCCGGCTGCTCGGAATACCGCCCCCGCGCTTCGGACTCCATGGGTGAGCTCGGTGGGGAGTGCCGGATAAATCAAATTCGGATGAAGCGGCCGGGACCGGAGGCGGTCGCGCCAGAAGTCGAGGGTTTCGTCACTGAAGGCATCGTGGGCTTCGCCTCGGTCGGGCTCGTCCCAGTTCAGCAGGCGCATCACATGGATGACGAGCTGGGCGAAGAGCATCTTGCCTTGTGCCTCTTCCCAACATCTTCCCAGGCACACATCGCCGCTGGACGCTACGTGCATGTTCCAGGGGCGCGGAGTCAAGAACGTCGCGACAGGAGACGAGTAGGGGTAATTGCCAGACGCCCGAAGATCGAAGCAAGCCGTGGCCTTGTCGACTGTCTTCTCAGGATCAACCAGAATGGGAAAGGTGTAATCGACGGTGTAGAACTCGGCCCGTCCTGCGGCCATCTCCTGAGGCGTGAGGACGCGGTTGGCCCGGAAGTCGACTGCGCTTGCGTACGGACGGATCGCACCGAGGCTCGGCGCTTTGAGATCTTTCAACACCTCCGCATCGAAGCCGAGACGCGAGCGGAGCTCGCGAGGTGTAAGTCGCGCAGCCCCCGCGTTCGTTTGAATCACCGCCACGATGTCGCCGTTCCCGATGCCTTGCGCGGAGAGCGGTTCCGAAAGCGAGAGACTGGTGCCGCGCTTCTGGTTCTGGAGCGTGTACGCCCTCTCCTCGCTCGGGGGGGCGAGAAAGCCCTCTCCGATGAGGCCATTCAGGGCGTGTTGCCCCGTCGTGTCCGGCCCGAGCTCGGCGCTGAAGCGGTTCTGCGCGTGCTCGTTTTCCTGGCGCGGATGGAGGAACGTCACGGTGAAGAGCCCTTGGTTGCCGTTCGCGGGAGTCGCCGGGGTTGCCATGATCTTCATCTCCTTCATTGCGGGCGGTCTATCCGTCTCGCACTGGGTACATGCCTTCAAATTGTGGCTGTTCCGTTCTTTCGTTGTTTGCTCACAAAAAGGGTGTCGATGGTGCCTTTGACGCGAAGCGCCCGGACCTGGCCCGAGCGCCCATCTTCGACTTCGACAACCGCTCCGACGCAGATTCCGAGCTTCCGAAGCGCCATGCGCGCGCTCGGGTTTGCCCGTGCAATCCAGGTCTCGATGAGGAGTCCCCGCCCAGAGCGTGGCGTCTCGGGGCATGTGGAGCAGCTCGGCGCCTCTTTGACGCTCCAAGCGGGCTTACCGACCCGGACGGGCGACCCGCACTTCGCACACGGCACTTCCAGCACCATCGGATGCGGAAGGTGCAGAATGGGGTCGGTGATCTCCGCTCCGATGGCTTCCAGAAGGCACAGGGCCGTGTCGTCGGGGCCAATATCGATGTCTCGGATGGTGCCCAGGTGCCGATGCTCGCCGGGGCAGCGAGCGTCCGCGGTCATGGCGAGCAGTCGACTTTGGCCGCCACGGACGTCCAGATGGAACGCCTTGCTATCGAGCGGGAAGCGACGATGGAGGGCTTGAATGGTCGCTTCAGCCGTGATCCCTCCGAGAGCAGCGGCAAGGGGTTGAGTGGCCGGGACGCGGCCTTCAGAGAGAATCTGCCGAGCGTGGAGCGAACAAGAGTAGGCGCCATGACTCACGTTCGGGTGAAGACAGCGCCAGCAAGGGCCGTCGGCAACCTGGTTAGAAAACAACGAAACATGGCCCTCCGAACCGGAGAATCCAATTTCGACCAGAGGAATGCCGAGCAACCGGGAAGCATCGGCGAGGTACGCCCGGACCGACAACGAGTCGACGGCGGCCACGATCACGCCCGAGTCTTGAAATACACCGAGCCCCAGGGATTCCACCGGAGCGACCGCGAACCGAACGACGGGCTTCGGCGCGTGGGAGCACGCAAGGGCTCCCAATGCGACTTCGCGCGCCTTGTGGCGAACCGCGGATCCCTGGAGGCGATCGCGGTGGAAGAGCGGGGAGCGTGTGACGTTCGAAGGGTCGACGTGGTCGAAGTCGATCAGGCGGAGCTCGCCGACTCCGGCCAGCGCCAGGTTCAGGGCGATGTTGTTCCCGGCGGCGCCGCAGCCCACGAGAGTGACGACGGCGTGGTCCAGAACAGCGCGGTCGTATCCGGCCAACGTTTCACGCGAGAAGATGCCATTCCCGTTCGAGATCACGAATACCTCCGAAGTGTGCAGTCTCGATCCAGGAGCCAAGTGTCATCTGCTCGCTGGTTCTTGAATTTCCCATGTCCCCTGGCAGCACCGATGTTTCCTTCAGGCGTGGTGATGGGGACCGGCCGACTCTGGCTGTCCACAGATCCAGCAACGGCGAGTCTCCTCGACGATCGGCGCGTCACCTACCGAGCGAAAGCGCAGGCGCGGAGCTTGCGGTAACTGTCCTGTCCGGACGGCACGGAAGATTGCCCCTCGGTGCGACGCTGGCCGCTCGGACGCCGCCGAGAACGGAGATGGATGCACCGGAGACGTTCGCCGCGCTCCTGGGGCCTCCTGGGCCGCTCCGCGACGCCCGGTCCTCAAGCGCCAGAGAAGTTGGGACAGGAGGCACAACAGGGCCCCTAAGAGGACGCAGAGCATGCCGAAGACGTGGGGGTCCACGGCGGCTATCGGCGCCGCCTCGGCCGCCTTGGGTGCGACTACGGGCGTCGCCGAGGACCGAGGCCGCGAGGCGAGCGGACCTTTGGTTGTGCGGACCGCAGCCGATGCCACAGGAGCCGGAGTGGGTCCCGGCTCCGTGTTGCTGCAGGCGGTAATCGCAAGGATGAAGGCGAGGAGCGCCCCGTGGCCGGTGCGCTCCAGTGAATGGGATCCCGTGCGGCTCGCGAGGCGGGGCGATCGGTGGGCCTCTTGTTCTCGTTCGCGCTCAAGCATGGTCGACCTTCGAGCCCACGCCGCCTCCGCCCCGGATGTTTCACGCGGCGCGCTGAAGCTCGTCGGCCACGAAGGCGTCGATGCGTTTTCGGGCCCGATGAAGGCGAACGCGCGTCGTGGCGTTCGGCGCCTGCATCGCCGAGGTGATCTCCTCAATGCTCACGCCTCGGGTCCAGAGCACGACGGCCTCCCGCTCGGCGGGAGACAGGGTGACGAGCACCTCCGGATGGATCGCGAGCAGCGTGCGGTACCGCGGCGCACGTTCCGTGATGTCGACCTCAAGCATGTTCTGGTTCGCCGGCACCGGGACATCGACCCAGGCGCCGTCGTCATCGACGGGGGCGGCCACAAGGTGAAGCATCGCCGTGCGCAAGGCCTGGCGCCGCGCGACGCGCCACGTCGTCTGCTCGAGGAATCGGTAGATCACGGGGCGAGCAGCGGCGATCCGCCCCGCACTGATGCGCTGCCACAGCACCATGGCCACGTCCTGCAGCACGTCATCGATGAGTTGCTCGTCCCGTGTGAGGGCGTCGCGCACCTGATTTGCACCGGGGCGCCGGATGCCACGACAGCTGTCCTCCAGCCGGCGCATGAGGCGCCCGAGAGGCAACTTGCAGAGCGTGCGCCGGGTGACTTTCCGAACCTCCCCACTGAACTCCCGAAGAATGCAAGGGAAATGCTCCACCGAAACAGGGGGATCCTCCCGCGTGCGGTCGGCTTCGCTCGCGAGAGCGATGCAGGGCTGGGGGCAGACAGGAACGATACTTGGAAGCAGGCGCATCGGACGTCGTCTCCTTTTCGGAGAGCTACCAAAGCGAGTCCCGTTCCAAGAGGAATTATCCAGCAATTCCAGTACAAAAGAGGAGCGTGCGCGGCATCCGCGCGCGCTCGGCGCGCGCCGCTCACGTGCGTCGCCCAACCCCGGGCGCTGCCAGCGTGCTCCACCGTGCAGGGAACGCCTTCTGGATGAACGGCTCCGCGCGTGCCGCTGGGTGCCGGCCTCTGTTGATGGCCACACCGATCCGCAGATTTCTGCCCCTCTCGTCGTGACGCCGGAGGTGTGACGGGGCGGCGCAGAAGTTCTGCCCGTGGGCGTTGGCGGGGTAGAAAATGGCCATGCGGCACGCGAAATGAAGGCCCTGGGTCGCAACCAGGGCCTTCCGGGGATCGGCGACAGACCGATGTTCGGCCTGTGTCGCACGCCCCCGAGAGAGAGGTCAAGTTCCCGGCGAGCTCGCGCGGGGACTCGTGCAAGACAGCCTCCGAGAGGTGCGCTGCGGATGGTGCCTGCGGCTGTTCTGGCCGTGTGCCGTCCGTGTGATCGTGGTCAGGCCATTGCAGCGCTGCGTGCCGAAGGGAGGGCCGGCGGCGTGCGCAACGAGCGGCGAATCTGCTGTATCGGCGGAGCCGCGAAGCGAGGCTGGATCACCGCGATCGGCGCAGCGCGCTTACCGCCAGCGGGCGAGCCGGCGCGTGATGGATATGGGTTCCCGGGAGTTGGCCTCGCCCGCGGTAGCGCCTGCAAGCCGAAGCGCTGACGCCGATGGACGGCGTCTCCGTCTCCGTCTTGCAGGAGTCGAGCGCCGATGGACGAGCTGGTGATGACGATCCTCGCGTCCGAGAGGGAGACCCGAGTGCTGCTCATGCACGGCCCGGACGAGGTGATGAAGGCGCGGCTGCGAGTGGCGACGATGCCGGCGCATCGATTTGCCGGACCGATGCTGTGCGAGTCGATGGCGCTGTGGCACGACCTCAGCGAGTCCGCACTGTCGTTTCTGCGGAGTCGGAGCAGGTCTTGTTCGCGCTGGTTTTGTGCGACGGCCCTCGGCGTCGCCCGGACAACGCTGCACTACGTCGTGGTAGCCCTTGTTTTTCGACGAGCCGCCGCGCCGCGGTCAATGCCTGTCGGGTCTGGGTAACTTTCGGCCGAGCATCGGCTGCACAGGAGTTCAGCTGACATCGATCGACGAAGCCAAAGAGGCGGAGATCCGCCGTCTGCACTTCGCCGAGCACTGGAAGGTGGGCAATGATCGGGGCGCAGCTCGGGCTGCACCACGACGTCATCGAGCGTGCTCGGGCTGCAGCAAAGTGTCGCTGGAGCAAGCCTGTGAGCCAGCCCAGCGGACAGGACACGGGTAGTACCGCCGGCGCTGCAAGCCTATGAGGGCTTCGTCACCGAGACGCTGACGCAGTATCCCAGGCTTCGCGCCACACGTCTCTATGACATGCGCTGGGTGGAGCGCGGTTGCTGCTGCGGTATCCGGATGGTGCGGCGGCATGTCGCAATCGTCCGGCCCCCACCGAAGTCGGAGGTCTTCTGCGGACCGAGCCGCTTGTCGGCGAGCAGGCGCAGATCGACTGGGCCTATGTGGGCAAGGTGGCTTTCGAGGGGGCACGCGGCAACTCTGGGCCTTCGTGATGGTGCTGGCCTGGTCGCAGCGCGATGTGGCAGAGCTGGTGCTCGATCTGGAGCGCCATCCGCTGCGCCGCTCGCTGGTCCGAGGATGCCAGCATTTCGGCGGTGCCACACGTCAGTGGCTCTTCGATAATCCGAAGATCGTCGTGCTCGGGCGCCACGGCGACGCGATCCGGTTTCACCCCGAGCTGCTCTCGCTCTGCGGTCAGATGTGCGTGTCGCCGCGGCTCTGCGCGGTGCGAAAGCCGCAGCAGAAGGGGCGTGTCGAGAGAGCCATTCGCTACCTGCGGGACCGCTTCTTTGCGGCTCGGACCCTTCGCGACGTGGACCGCGGCAACGCGGAGCTGCTCTCCTTCCTCGCAGAGATCGCCAATGCACGTCCCCATCCACGGTGGCCCCAGCGCCGAGTCCGCGACGTGCTCGCCGAGGAGCAGAGTCGGCTCTTGCCGTTGCCCGACCCGCTCCCCTCGACGGACCTTGTCCAGCCCATCGTGATCGACAAGACCGCCTTCGCGCGATTCGACTCCAATCGTTACTCGGTTCCGAAGGACTTCGCCGACAAGACGCTGCGCCTCGTAGCCAGTGACAAGCTCGTGGGCTTTCTCGACGGCAAAGACCAGGTCGCAGAGCACCCTCGCTCGTGGGGGCGAAACCAGATCCTTGAGCTGGCCGCGCATCGTGCCGAGATCATCGAAGCCAAGAAGGCCGCGCGAGAGGCCAAGGGGCGCGACCAGCTTCAAGCCGTGCTGCCCGGCTTTGACCTCCTCCTGGAGCGCTGGGTCCTCGGCGGTCGCAACGTCGGCTTCATGACGGCCAAGACCCTTCGCTTGCTCGACCTCTACGGTGTCGAGGTCCTTCGAGCCGCCGTGCAAGAAGCCATTACGCGCGGCACCCACGACCCCGGCGCGCTCGCCGTCCTCTGCGAGGAGCACCGGCGCGCCGCAAACAACCCTGTTCCCATGGACATCGACCTCGGCGCTCACGTCCCCGATCGCGACGTCATCCCCCATGACCTGGAGTCCTACGATGCCCAACGACGACATCGCTGATATGCTTCGCTCGATCGGTGTACGCGTGTCGCGAGAGGCCCTGCTCGCGCTCACGGCGCACGCCACGACCTCTCGTCTGTCGCCCACCCAAACCTTTGAGGAGCTGGTCGCCGTCGCTCGTCGGGAGCGCGACGCTCGAAACCTCGCCGCGCGCACCAAAGCCGCCACTCTCGGCACCTTCAAGCCCATTGAGCTCTATGACTGGAACCATCCGCGCCTCGTTCCGCGCGACCTGATCGAGCAGCACGCTGCGCTCGGCTTCATCGACAGAGGCCACAACCTGCTGATTCGCGGCCCGAGCGGCGTCGGCAAGACGATGCTCGCGCAAAACTTCGGCCTGCTCGCCCTGCAAAAGGGCTACACCGTGCGCTTCAGCACGCTCTCGGCTGCGCTCGCCGACCTCCTCAAGCAGGAGTCCCTTCCCGCGCTCGAACGACGGCTCCGCAAGTACACCGCTCCTTCGCTGTTGATCCTCGATGAGATTGGCTACCTGCCGTGCAGTCGCCAGTCCGCCGACCTGCTCTACAACATCATCACTCGACGGCACGAGCATCGCTCGTTGATCCTCACCACCAATCTCCCCTTCAAACAATGGGGCACCGTGTTCCCAGGGGCAGCGTGCGTCGCCGCCCTCATTGACCGCTTCGTCCAGCACTGCCACATCCTCGACATCGACGGCGACTCCTGGCGACAGAAAGACTCGCTGGCCCTCTCGGAGGCTCGGCCCAAGTCCGACAGCTCCGAGCCCACGGCGCCGACCCCCATTCCCCGCAAGCGCTGACGTGCATGCTCCGGAGCCCCTCCGGAACGCGCGCCATCTTTCTGCGGGCGCCAGCGTCAAATTCCCGCGTCTTCTGGCGGTCGTTTTCCAGCGAAGACCACGGTCACTTTTCCGCGGATCCCCACGGTCATCTACAGGCCTCCAAGCATCTCGGTTAGAACCATCCGCGGAGTGCGGGTTCCATCGCACTTCACCCAGAATTTTTCGAGGTTCGGCCCCAACGTCTGCTCCAGGTTCTTCAGTCGCGTGCGCTCACGTCCCGAACGCAAAATAGCTTCGGAAGTGGTTGCAGCGGGCGCGCCGGGCATCCCGAAGAACTCGTCCAACGCCGTCTGCACGGTTGCCTCGGTGGGCTCATCGGTCGCGTCCAAGACGACCGCAAACGACACCGCAAGACGGCGAAGATCGCGCCAGTTACCAGGAAGTTCTTCGAGTCGGAGCCGGCGCACGATCGCGCTCATGTGCTCGTCAAGTCGGCGCGGGTCAAGGCGCGCTCGGTCCGCCACATGGCTCCACGCAGCGCCCCACATCCAAGGCAAGTCCTCCTTGCAAGCGCGCAGCGGCGGGACCTCGATCTCGATGTCCCGGATGCGGTCGTAGAAGTCGGGCCCCAGCCTCGTCCGAAGCTCATGGTCCGGAAGGTTCGTCCCTGTGATCAGCCGGAACTTCGAGGTCTGTGGCTCCGACGACCCGAGCGGGTAGTACTTGCCGTCCTCGAGCACGCGCATGAGCACGCGCTGGTTCTCGCCCTTCAGATCGTGGATCTCGTCGAGGAAAAGCGTATCCTCGTGCGCGAGGGCTAGGAGGCCTCCACGGTGCTTGGCGTCCGTGAACGCTCCCTCTACCGAACCGCAGAGCTCCACCATCAGTCGCGATGGATCCGCGAACTGTCCGCATGCGACGGCCGGCCAGCGATCGTCCCGTTCGGCCTTCCGATGCGGGCTCCAGGCACGGATGAACCTGGCCAACTGCGACTTCCCGACGCCGCGCTCTCCTCGAAGAAGCACTGGAAAGGGAACCCTTGCCGCCCGTCGCGCCAGCTCGACCACCTTGCGCAGCGCTGGGCTCGTGGCTTGGTCGTACTCCGCGGTCGGGGCCTCCTCGCCCAAGACCCCCGCAGGCTTCGTGGCACGGGCCACTTGAAGCACCGTGTGCAACTCCAACGTGACATCCACGATGGGCTTGTCGGGGCGAAGACGGGCACCTTCGTTGCGCTCGATCTGCACCAACCGGATCGGGCCGTCGACAATACCCACCGAGCCAGCCAACAACAAGGCTGCATGCATTTGCGCCGTGCCCGAGTTCAGGACCAGCACCAACGGCGATCGGGGGTGCTTTCGTCGAATCTCGCGCAGCTTGGCCGCCGCCATCTCGAACAAGTGACCATGATCCGTCGGAGGACGCGAGCTTTCCCAAGTCAGCGGCTGGAAATTGGGCCGGATGTCCAACGGCAGATGCTTCGCGATCGCCTGCCGCGTCTCCTCTCCGACATCATTCGCCGAGACTCCGATCTCCCGCCCTTCCGTCTTCTCCGGGTGACAGAGGTAGTACCAGTTGGACACGCAGCCGTACAACTCGGAGCGCCGGTCGCCCAGTGCGCGGAGCGTCGGCCCCCAGCGATCTGGCGCGTCCGGCGGATTTCCCACGAAGCGCCCGGTCTTCCAGTCTCGGGCGTAGGGATCGCCGTGCAAGGCGGCGAACGAGACGACCACAACCGCCTTTTTTTGCTCGGCCACGAGAACCCAACGCTAGACGAAGATGGCCAAGGAAGAATAGCCGTAAGTTCACGCGGTTTGCGTGGTGGACCGCCCCTGTGCCACAATGTGCGCATAATCCTTACCTTTGAACTATGCCTGAAGCTAACTGGGGGGAGATGCGCCCGTCATCACAAAGCGAAAGACCGCCCCAACGGCCTGAGATTGAATTGATGAAGCGGATCTTTGACATGACGGTATTTGCCGTTCGGCGACCGGCAGCGCGCTTGGCGCACCTTGAAAGGGACATTCCGGATGGAGGTGTGAAGGATGATTTAAGGATGACACGGGAGATGATGATCGATGGTGTGGATAGGCTTGAGCAGTCTCTGAGGGAGCACTTCGGAATATCCGAGAAAGAGTGGGATCAAATACTTGATGAGTACGCGAATGTCTGACGGACGTCACAAAGAAGCGGCACTCCTTCATATCTGCGCATTGGTTCCACCTCCAAGCGGAGCCGACTCGTGAAATCATGGGATGAACTTAGAGGGCAGTGGGACAAACTGCTTAACAAAGCACGCCACACAGACCCCTTATTCCGCGCCAACGCTCTAGTTAGTGGATGCATCAAGATCGATCATTCATTGTATGACGCACTGCGCAAAGCCAGAGTCGACGGGGTCGAAGCTGCCACGACGCTTGATCAACGCATAAAGCTCGCCCTCAAAAGCTCAATAATCGGCGGCCGAGGCGAGCTAGATCCGGCTCGGCTCCTTCGAAACGATCTTGTTCACTACGCGGACATCCCCACGCCCTTGGCAGCTCTGCAAGCGCTCGCGTCTCTTGCACGTGTCGACATCAAGCTAAATCTGGGGAATTTTGACAATGATGAAATCGGAAAGTGGCTTACTCTAGCCCAGAAACTCCCGGTGATTGGACCAGGGCAACCGCCATCGACGAGGGCGCAGATTCTCTACACGCCTGAAAATGTGACACTGCTGCGAATTTCGGCTCGCAGTGGCGAGGAACAAGATCGAATTGTAGCAGTACTTCTTGCGGCAGCTCATCTCGACATGGCGCTGGTGCAAAAATGTAAAACAGAGGAGACCACTCTACCGCTCTCGATAGTAGAAGAGTTCCACTCCTCACAGCTTCTTCGACGTTACACAATGGCATGCGAGCCCCCGTTCGAATGGCTATCTTCTGACGAGGAGGTTAATCGAGCAATTCGGGTTCGGGGATGGTTCGCACACGAATTCGGCCTCTCTCATCCTGCGGTGGCAAAAGAAGGCTTGAAACGGGAACTGGCAGAAGTGTACATCGAACGGCTCTGGGGGCCGATCGACGCTTTGATGCGGCGGCAAACTCGGGTGCAGGAATCACCGCAAGCAGCGCCGCCGCCACAAGCAGTACTTCCTATTGACCGAGGCCCTCCGCTGCCAATCCACGCAGCCCAGCCACCGCTGCCTCTAAAGTCAACAGGAAACCCCTCCTCGCATGTTGGCGCGCTTATCGGGACCGCACAAGCTGCCTCGACGATGGCGCCAAAACCCCGCGGCGTCAGGACTCTATCGACAGCCAACGTGGGAGTTATCGGTGGGGCCCTCATCTTAGCAGCCTGTGGATTTTTGCTCGACAAGGATCGACGAATTCGTTCGGAATGGATAGGGTGGGCCGGTCATGTCGATGGGACGGAGACGAGAGAAGCAGGCGCCGCTGTGGGTGGCGGCGCCCTCGTTGCCGCGGTCGCCTGGGCATCGGTTCTACGAGAAGCTCAACGAGCTGCTGCGTGAGGCCGAGTTCGACGGGGCGATGGAGACCGCGTGCGCCAAGCACTTCGAAGCAGACGGGACAGTGGGGCGTCCGTCGATCGCACCGGGAGTGTACTTCCGGATGCTGATGGTGGGCTTCTTCGAAGGGATCGAGTCGGAGCGAGGGATCGCGTGGCGCTGCTCGGACTCGCTGTCGTTGCGAGAGTTTCTGGGGCTGCTGCCGGGCGAGACAGTGCCGGACCACTCGACGATCTCGAAGATGCGCAAGCGATTGGGGAGCGACGCCTTCGAGACGATGTTCCGATTCGTGCTCGGAGTGGTGGAGAAGTCGGGGCTTCTCAAGGGCAAAGTCATGGGAGTGGACTCGACCTATCTGCGGGCGGACGCCTCGATGAAGACGATCGTTCGGCGCGATACGGGAGAGGTCTACCAGGAGTTCATCAAGCGGCTGGCGAAAGAGGACGGGATTCCGGAGCCGACGGTGGAGGAGGCTGTTCGGCACGACCGGAATCGAAAGGGCAAGAAGACTTCGAACGTCGACTGGAAGAGCAAGACAGACGAGGACGCTCGAATCGCCCGGCTGAAGGATGGTCGAACGCGACTGGCGTACAAGAGCGAGCATGTCGTCGACATGGAGACAGGCGTCGTGGTGGTTGCCGAGGTGTACACCGCGGACCAGGCCGACACGAAGACACTGCCGCAGAGCCTCGAACAGGCTCGTTCGAACATGCAAGAGGCGCGAGCAGAGAAGCGCGACGACTCGGACGACGAGCCGCCCAGTGCGACGACAAGCGCTCCGGTGAACGAGGGGACAGAGCTCATCGAAGTGGTGGCCGACAAGGGGTATCATAAGACCGCCCTGTTGCACGAGTTGCAGCGCTCGGGCTATCGGACCTATCTGCCGGAGAAGAAGCATCGCGCCCGCAAGTGGACAGAGGCGAAGCGGGACATGCAACGCACTCTGTACGCCAATCGCGCGCGGACGCGGACTGTGAAAGGGCGAGCCCTGCAAAGGCGCCGAGGGGAGCTGATTGAGCGCACGTTCGCCCACGCCTGCGAAACAGGGGGGCTGCGTCGGGTGAGACTTCGAGGTCGCGACAACGTGCGAAAGCGCTACCTCGTTCATATCGCCGCGCTCAACTTGAGTCTCGTAATGCGCAAAGCCCTCGGCGCCGGGACGCCCCGAGCCCTGGCGGCGACCCGGAAGGGTCGTTTCTGGGTCGTTCTCATGTTGTGGACGCTCCTGGCCGCTGTGGCACGAAGACTCGGAGCGCGACTGGCATGCCTTTCCCAAAACGCATGGCACATCACGGGCGACCATTGGCGGCGGCAATTCGCTGCGAATTTTCAGCCCGGATAGATCCACAGGCTGTTAGCAGCAATGGCTGTCGCGACTGCAGCGTTCTCTCATATGTTCGCCGCATCGAACTCGGGCAGTGGGGGTGCGACCGTATCCGCCGCGTCAACTACGTCCCAAACTCCAACACGACCTCCGATTGACCTGACTCAACGGGTAGTGCGCGCCGTTCGCGCATCGGCCGACTTGAAGCCATACGTGCCCGATGCCGCGTTCGACGGAGACGAATCGACAGCGTGGTGTCAGCTTGCGGGGAACCGTGTGGGACAGTGGATCGAGGCCGACATTGATTCCGCGGGGGTGGAATTGGCCTATGTCGAAGTAGGCGGAGGTTGGCCTTATGACTCGGCCAAGGCCAAGCAAATCCGCCGAGATAAGGGACAGTCTGAAGTTGGAGACATGTGGCGCTTGGGCAACATTATTACCCATATGCGCATAAGCTGGGATGACGGAGCGGGGGAGCTCACGTTCAGCCGGGAGCGGGACCGCGGAAATCGGAAGCGTCTTCCTATTCCTTCTCACACCAAGAAGATCCACCTCACGGTACTCAAGACAGATGTGAGTCATGATGGGGCAAGTACCGTCTGCCTGGATGAGATTCGCCTATATGGGACTATTGTGGCGAAAAATTGACCTGGCCATCGCACCTTTATGCGGGAGGCTCGCGCGTGAAAACGCGACTCGGTGGAAGGTCATCTCGAAGCGAACCTCGGGTGCGAAAGACGCGGGGGGACGGACGCCGTCCCCCGGGTGAGATCGCTCCGCGGAGGCGCATCCGGCGCGTGTCAAGATAGATGTCCGATAAACCATCACGAGACAGGGAAGGCGATTGGCTGGATGCGCACCTCCTGCTTGATGGGGTTGAGGTACACGGCGCCGACGGGCGACCAGTTGCGCGTCGGGCCCGTCCAGCGGCGTGGCGCGCGCTTCTTTGCCTGGGTGTAGAGCACGTGGCGGCGCGCCAGGATCGCCTTGTCTCGGCCCGCGTGGCGCGCTTCGGGCGTCACGTACCGAAGGCCGCTGTGCAGGTGCTCGGTGTTGTACCAGGTCGCAAATCCCTCCACCCACGCACGAGCCGACTCGATGTTTGCAAAGGGCTTGTTCGGGTACCCAGGGTGGTACTTCAGCGTCCGAAACAGGGCCTCTGCAAAGGGGTTGTCGTCGCTGACGCCGGGGCGGTTGAAGGACGCAACCACCCCGAGCCGCTGAAGCGTCGCGAGCATCGTCGAGCCCTTCATCGGCCCGCCATTGTCCGCGTGAAGCACCAGCCGCCCGGCGTCCGCTCCCTCCGACGCAATCGCACCCTGGATAAGCCGAGCTGCGTGCGTCGCGCTCTCCTCGACGTGCACCTCCCAGCCCACGATCTTCCGACTGTATACATCCATCACCAGGTACAGGTAATAAAAGGCTCCTCTCACCGCGCTGCGCAGATACGTGATGTCCCACGACCACACATGATTCGGCCCGCGCGCGATGTGCTCTCTCGGACGGGTCGACTTCGATGGACGGCTGTGGCTTCGGTGCGCCAACTGGCCCGCTTCCCGCAGCACGCGGTAGAACGTCGACTCGCTGGCGATGTACGTCCCTCGGTCCGCCAGCAAGGGCACGATCTGTCGCGGCGACAGGTCGCGGAACGCCACGCTGTTGGCCGTCTCCAGCACCCGCTGCCGCTCCGCCTCGTCGAGCTTGTGCGCCGGCGGCGTGCTGGGGCCGGTGCGACGGTCTTCGCCGCCGCCTTCGAGGCGCCAGCGCAAGAGCGTGCGCGCGGCGAGGCCGAGCACCTCCGCACACCGCTCTTCGCGCGCTCCGTCGCGCATCGCTTCGTCGACGAGGCGCAAGATCACTTTTCGCTCTTCGGCTCCGTGTCGTCGTCCCCGTCCCCCCACAGGGCGTGGACTTTTTTTTGGAGCACCAGGAGCGCCGCCGCCTCCGCCAGCGCCTTGTCCTTGCGACGAAGCTCCTTTTCCAGTTGCTGCACGCGCTTCTGCTCGGCGCGACTGGGACGCTGCGCCCCGAGCCCTTCGAGCGCCGCGGCACGCCACTGCCGCAGCGTCGCCTCGTGCAGCCCCTCGCGCCTCAAGAACGCCCCCAGCTCCGCGCCGCTCAGCTTCGAGCTGTCCAGCACGGCTTTCAGGCGCTCCTCCGCGCTCCAGTCCTCGGGGCGCCGCGGGGCCTTGGGCGGCGGCGGCGTGGGCTCGGGGGACGGCTCGGTGACCTGCGGCGGATCCTTCGACATGTCCGCCACCGTAGCTCGGGACGCGCGCAACCACCTCGAAAGCGTCGGTTGCGAAATGCCGGTCTCGCTCGCCAGAGCTGTCGCCGTCTTGCCCCGCGGACCCGTCATCCGCTGCACCATCTTCGACTTGAACCCTTCGCTGTACTCCATCATCCTGTCGCCACTCTCCGCCTCCTGCTACGAAGATCCAGACTCCGACTTGAACCGCCGGACAGGATCAAACGGGGTGACAACTATCCTGACGCAGGGGGCATCGGCGACCTTCGCGCGCGCCACGCGACGGACCGAAGCTTGCGATGGCCGCGCTTAACCCAGAGAGCTTTCCCATGTCAAGGTCAAGCGCTGAGGTGAGCAGCGGCAGCCTCGTCGACATCGCTCGGAAAGCCATGTCTGCTCCGTTCCGGCCTCCCGATTCGTTCTCGCCTTCCCGACGTGCACCAGCCGAGTCCGCTTAGCCGGCGCCCGTTCCGGTTCGGTCTGGTCACGCCGCTCCGCTCGCGGTAGGAAGCCGCGATGCGTGAGGCAGGGTCAACTTTGCAGGAACACAGCCGAAGGAAAACGCCGCACGGGAGCGCTTCCGGCGCCGGAGCGCCGCAGAACGCGGAGACATCGACCGTGACGGCGCGGGCCTCAGGACATGGCGCATTTCCGTGCCGCCACGCATGGTTACCGCGAGCGTACCAAGCGCTTGACAAAGACGATACCGCCCTCGCGGACGACGCTGCGGCGATGGTCGCGCTCGGCCTCGGCAAGAACATGGTCATGGCGCTGCGCTTCTGGATCGACGTCATGCGCGTCGCGGCACCTCGGGACGGGAGACGCTTCGAGCTGACACCCTTCGCACGCCAAGTCTTGGACCCCCAGAGCGGGTTCGACCCCTATCTCGAAGACATCCGCACCCTCTGGTTGCTCCACTGGAACTTGGCGTCACACGTCGAAGCGCCGATCCTGGCGTGGCAATTTTTGCTGTTTCGTTGGCAAGTGCCGGAGATCTGCCCCAGCGACGTCGTTACTCAGATCCTCGCCGAGAATTCGCGTCGGCCGCGGCCGTTGTCTCGCGTCACCGTGGAGCAGAACGTCGACATTTTTCTGCATTCGTACGTCGCTTCCGCGCGGCGCACCGCAGCGGCGCTGGAGGACGGGCTTGACTGCCCACTCGCCGACCTCGATCTGGTGCAGGAGTTCGGTGAACGTCGCTTGGGTACCGCGGGGCGAACCGAGATGACGTACGCGTTCAGACGGGAGCGCAAGTCTGAGATCTCCGACGCGCTTTTTGCCTACTGCCTCGCTGACTTCTGGAACGTGCGGCACCGGGCGGAAAAAACACTAACCTTTCGCGACGTTGCCCTTGCTGAGGGGAGCCTCGGCCAGGTCTTCAAGCTCCCAGAGGACGATCTTCGCGAGCGGCTCGAGCGCTTGGCAGACGTGACGGACGGAGCGTTTAAATACGCGGCTTCCGCCGCGAAACCTATGGTTGTGCGCGGTGCGGAACGGACCTCCAAGCAGTTCTTGAAGGCCGTTTATTCAGATGCGGAGCGTCGCGATGCGTGAACGTACAATCGCGGAGCTCTTCAACATCCCGAACCGTTTTCTGCGTTCGGCAAACCTGGAGCGGGACTTTCAGGATCCGCAAGCACTGGACGGCTACATCCTGACGGACCCGACTCAGCAAGCGCTCGAGCGAATCCTCGCCGGGCTGCAGCCGGATTCCGGACAGCGAGCGTGGCGCGTGACTGGCGACTATGGAACGGGAAAGTCCTCCTTCGGATTGTTGCTTGCCCACGTACTCACGCAGCGGAAACTGCCGTCCGCGCTCGCACGTGCCACGAACCACGCAGCCCTAGGCCACGGAAGGAAAAGGGTCAAGCTCCTCCCGCTCCTCGTCATGGGGGCGCGCGAAGGACTGACAACGGCACTTGCCCGCACCATCATCGCTTCACTCGAGGGCCTCCACGAGGAAAAGCGCATGCCCGTAGCGCTTCGCCGCATTCGGGAGAAGTTCGATGTCCAGGATGTCAGCGAAGCCGCGATCCTGCGAGCGCTCGGAGATCTCCGCACGTACGTGGTCGATAGCGAGCGCGCCACAGGGCTTCTTCTCATCGTCGACGAGCTCGGGAAGTTTCTCGAATACGGCTCGCTTCAAGCGAACGCCGACGTGTATGTGCTCCAACGGCTCGCCGAGATGGCCGCGCGCAGCGGTGAGCACCCGGTCGTGATCGTCGGACTTTTGCACCAGAGCTTCCACGCGTACGCGGAGAGGTTGCCTCAGGCCGCGCGGCAGGAGTGGGAGAAGATCGCGGGGCGCTTCGATGAAATTGTCTTCGATCAACCGCTCGAACATACGTCACTGCTGGTAGCGGGCGCCTTGCGCGTCCGCGCAGATGCGGTCCGTGACATGCCTGACCGGGCTCGCCGATCCATGGAGAGCGCGGCGCGTTTCGGATGGTACGGGAGTGGCGCGGACGCGCGCGCACTTGTCGCTCGGGCGCCCGAGATGTACCCGCTCCACCCCTTCGTGCTGCCTCCACTCGTTCGGTTTTTGAGACGTTTCGGCCAGCACGAGCGTTCGTTGTTCGGATTCCTGTTGTCGACGGAGCCTTTCGGGCTGCAAGACTTTGCCGCCGGGCCCGTCGAGTCCGATCGCTGGTACCGGCTTCATGATCTCTACGACTTCGTACGCTCGAACTATGGCCACCTCCTTGGTGGGCAGAGCCACCGGAGTCACTGGGTGCGCATCTCGTCGATGATTGACGGCCTGAAGGCTGAAGACGACCTCGCGCTTCAGGTCCTCAAGACCGTGGCCATGCTGAACCTCCTTGACGCGGAGGATCTGCTCGCCACGTCCGAAGTCGTCGTCCACGCCTTGGACGAGCACACCCGCACAAGCGTGACGACGACCATCGCGAAACTCAAAGATCGGAACCTTCTGTACGATCGAGGAACGGCCGGCGGATACTGCTTGTGGCCGCACACGAGTGTAAGTTTGGAACGCGCGTACCAGGAAGCCGAGCGAGCCATCAACACAATTGAGCGCGCGTCGGCCCACATTGGACCGCATGTCGACAGCCGCCCCTTGGTTGCGCGACGACACCACATCGAGACCGGAACACTCAGGCATTTCGAGGTACGCTTCCGGCCATTCGCCGAACTGGCCGAAGCTCTGCTTGACGAGCCGGAGACCGCGGATGGTCTGGTGCTTGTTCCGCTCTGCGACACGAAGGCCGAACATCGCCTGGCTCTCGAACTTGCGACCTCGGCCCCTGCGCGCAAGCGCGGGGATATGCTTATTGCGGTCCCGGAGCCCCTGGAGAACGTGGCCTTAGATGTTCGGCGCGTGGAATGTTGGAATTGGGTTGTGAAGAACACGCCCGCTCTAAACAGCGACAGTTACGCCGCGGCAGAGGCAGGGCAGCAGTTGCAGGCCGCTAGACGCAAGTTGCAGCGGACCCTTGAAGATTTGGTAGGGCTGCGCGGTGCGTCCCCGGCGACGACCTTGCAGTGGTTTCATCTTGGCAACCGGATTACGATCCGAAGCGGTCGAGAGCTGATTGATCAGCTTTCGCAGATCTGCAATAAGCTGTTCCCTTACGCCCCAACGATCACGCACGAACTGTTGAATCGCCGTTCCCTCAGTTCGGCTGGCGCCAAAGCGCGACAAGGGGTGATCGAACGGTTGCTAGACTCGGCGCACCTCCCGATGCTCGGGCTCGACGAGGACCGAGCGCCGCCGGAGAAATCGATCTACCTGTCCATCTTGCAGCGAGGGGGGATCCATCAACAAGACGGAGGCGCCTATACCATCGCAGAACCCTCCGCGGAACGTGATTTATGCCGTCTTCTGCCTGTGTTCAGACGCATCCATGAGATGCTGGCGGCAGCCCCTGACGTGCGTATAGGCGTCACTGCAATCGAATCCGAGCTGCGCAGGGCGCCGTACGGGGTTCGGGACGGTGTTCTTCCCTTGCTGCTCGCGATTTACATCAAGGCTCACGAGCACGAACTGGCTTTCTACGAGCGAGGATCGTATGTGACGAAGGTCGGAGGAGCAGAGATCCTTCGCCTCATCAAAGCACCGGAGATCTTTGAGATTCAGCTTTGCCAGGTTGTTGGAGTGCGGGCCGACGTTTTTGATCGGTTGCTCACCCTACTCGACGTCGCCACGCCCCCAGATCGGAAGCCGGCTCTCTTGGATGTCGTGGCGCCACTGTGTATGTTCGCGGCGGACCTGCCTGAATACGCCAGAAAAACGTCGCGGCTGTCGGATCAAGCACGCGCTGTGCGTAGCGCGCTTGTCGCGGCTCGCGAGCCGGTCACGCTGCTCTTTCAAGATCTCCCGAAGGCTTGCGGAGTACAGCCTTTCGCTCCAGGTGACCAGCTAGATGACGCGAACGTGCAGGCATTTGTGCGCACGCTTCGGGACGCGTTGGATGAGCTGCGCGGTGCGTACGGGGCGCTACTTGTTCGGATCGAAAAGGCTCTCCACACAGCGGTGAGGAGCGAGTCCAGTGCGCGGGATACACTGGCCAAGCGTGTGCACGGCATTCAGCTCAACATCCGGGAGGCACGCCTCCGAGCGTTCTGCGTGCGACTCGCAGATCAAGCTCTACCTCTGGAGCGATGGCTGGAAGCGCTCGCGAGCGTGGTCATCTCGAAGCCTCCGAATCGGTGGACAGATGCGGACGAGCGCCTGTTCGTGGATGAAGTAACGAGTCTGGGAGAGACCTTCCAGCGGGTTGAAGCGCTGGGATTCGCAAGGGGCGAGGCGGCTCACGGAACAGCCGCGGTGCGTGTGCTGCTGACGATGGCCGACGGAACTGAGGTCACACGAGTTGTCGACTTGAGCCAGGGCGACGACGCGAGAGTGGCGGAGATCGAGCGGAGGGTCAGCGAGATATTGACCGACGGGCTGGGTTTGGTGGCGACTTCGAGGGCCGTATGGAAGGCCCTGGTCCGGGGAGCATCATGAGACGACGTAAGGGATACGCCCAAGTGTGGGGTTGCTGAAAGAAGGAATCGTGACTAAGCCGCCCCGCCACATACTGAGCCTTTCGGGAGGCAAGGATAGCGCCGCTCTTGCGATTTACTTGCGCGACCGCATTCCCGAAATGGAGTACGTTTTTCACGATTCTGGCAAGGAGCTTCCGGAGACCTACGACTACCTCGCCCGTCTAGAAGCGATTCTTGGCAAGACTATTACTCGCAGCTCCTCCCGTGATAGTTTTGACCATTGGTTGACTGTCTACGGCAATATGATCCCGTCGAATCATCGACGGTGGTGTACCAGGATGTTGAAGCTCAAGCCCTTCGAGACCTACGTGGGGGACGACCCCGTCTTCAACTACGTTGGTCTTCGCGCGGACGAGCACCGCGACGGCTACATTAGCCACAAGGCGAATATCACGCCGGTATACCCGTTCCGTGAGGACGGTCTCGTGCGTGCAGATATCCTCCGTATCCTTGAAGACTCCGGCCTCGGACTTCCTCCCTACATGAAGTGGGGACGCACGCGTTCCGGTTGCTTCTTTTGTTTCTACCAACAGCGTATCGAGTGGGTGAGGCTCAAGGAGGTTCACCCGGATCTCTTCGAGCAGGCAAAAAAGTACGAGGAGCGGAGTCTCAAAGAGGGAGATCCGTTCTACTGGAATGCGAGCGAGTCTCTTGCCGAACTTGAGCAACCGGAGCGCATGGCAGAGATCAAGCGCAGATGGGAAGAGTCTCGGGCGAAAAAGAATGCGGCCGCCCCCAACCGCCGGCTTCTCCAGGTTCTCAGTCCGTCTGTTGACGACGATGATGATGAACTCGAGGATCCGGAGGGATGCCTCATTTGTTCGGTTTAGGACGAAAGAAGACTCCTCGCAGCTAGGAGCGGAGCACGGTGACGATACGGCGCAGAGGGGGCTGCCACGTTACGTGTCTTGGGAGAGGCAGAATCCGCGCACAGTCAGGCGCCTGCCCCTCAGGGCCTCGTGGAAAGAGGCTGCGGGTGGCCCGTGATTCGTCAGGTCGAGCCCTAGGCTTGCGACGGCTGCGTCGAACGCCACTTGTTCGTCGTGGTGTTGGAAGTCGCGCGGAATGTAGCGCGATTTGTGATACAGGTATTGAGTCGGCGCCTTGTCGTCGTAGTCGAAGAATTGGACCGTCTGGGCGCGAAGGTTAATCTTGACCCGCTCGAGGAGGCGGGGCAGCGGCAGTCCAACGAAGTCGTCGTAAGTCATCAAGCTGAGCTTGCCGGAGTGGACGTGGATCTTCACGAGGTCCGCAGCCTCGACTTCGCCGTAGAGGCGCGCCGCGCACCCGATGTAGATCCGGAGCACCGCTGGCAGCTGGGCGACGAGGGACGAATGGAGTTGCAGATCGTGATCACCGTCCAAGTAGCCGACTCCATCGGCAGCGGCGGTCGCACACGCCTTGTAGATGACGTCAGCAGTGCCAAGGGAGAAAAGCGCCTTCGCAGCTTCCGCTTGAGCCGTCGTGTAGGAGCCCCAGAAGCACGCGATGTCGCGCTGGAGACTGTCCGGCAAGCGACGGAAGGAACGTCGGCGCTCGAAGAGATTCAACGCCAAGTAGACAAGCAGATCATCGATGCGCGCTTTGCGCGCCGCCTCCAAAGATGCTTCACCACGCTCCTCACGGAGTTTGTTCAAGATCTTCTGAGGGCTTCCGAGGGCGCTGCGTAACTCGACGAGACCGGGATACTCGCTGTCCTTCGGAACTCGGCCCAGTTCGAGACAACGGTCCCAGAACGGCTCGAGGAGAGCGCGATGTTGCTCCCAACGTGTCGTCTTGGGCTGACGCTTCGTTTCGACAGTGGAAGCCTTCGTGAGTCTTACTGCGCAGCGAGCGCGGGTTTGCTTCGCTGCCAAGAACCGCTGCTCTTCGAGATCATCCCGAAACACGAGGAAGAGGCCTGGTTCGACCGCGATCGGTTCGCGCCCAACGGTCGCCTCGATGTACTCGCGGAGTTCTTGCTGGGAGAAATACTTCTGGAAAGTGCCGCGGCTTGTGAGGACCCCGTCGCGGAACAGACGGTGTTGTTCGTAGGCCGTGCGGCCGCCAATAAGTGCTGCGACAGCAAGAACCTTTCGCGCGAGAGCGTACGCCCCGGTGAGCGCATCCCGGCGTTCTCGGTTGTCTTCGATGACATTGATGACGAAGCCGATATTCACCACATCGGCGTGCACCTTGGGCTCGTGCGGAGCGAAATGAGGATCCCAGCCCGAAGCGTCAACCCCAAGGCTCTTCAGGATACGGACATCATCTCCGCGTCCGCAGCCGTAGTCAAACACGGAGGCCCCGGATTCGACGAATCCGTATCGCCACAGCGCTTGCATAGGCGTCGACAAGCTGTATCGCTGGAGCGCCGTCCGGTGGCGCAAGACAACGGGTTCGGGGCTCTCGCCGCCCCTGGGGATAGTGGTTGTTGCTTGCCGAGGTGTTTCGATGAGCCGGTGGCCGTCGACCCGTAGTCCCAATCGCTCGAGCTTGGCGGTCCACGCGTTCTTGGTCCCGATCGACTTTGCATCCTCGAAGAGACCGAGCTGGGCGGCGTGGTTTGTCAGTTCCGCGAACTCGGGCACCCTGGGGTGATCCGGCGGGAGGAGGAGTTCCTTGCGATGCAGAATGGGGGGACTCCCGTCGGGGGCGTAAGCACGGTGCGTGACAGATCTCGATATGAGGTCGACGACCCAGGACGCCGAAAGGCACGGGAAAGGATCAAGGAAGAAGCTCGGGTAGGCCAGCAGAGAGAGCTTCGCGCCTCGGTTCGCGAACTTGACGACGTGGAAGGCTGCGGCATCGAGCTTGGCGATAGCCGCCGCGAGGTCAACCGCGGCGCGCAGATCGCCCGCCAAGAGTGGCAGGGCCTCGACGTGTACGTAGACCCCCTCAGGAAGACGCTTGCCGAAGGAGAGCCGAGCGACTTGCTTCGCCAAGGTGGAGAAATCCATCGAGCAGTATGCTACCTCAGTCACACCCCAAAACGGGACCGCGCTGATGCCAAGCAGACCTCGAAGCCTGGACGATGCGTGCGGGGAGTACTTCACGTACCGCGACCTCGTCGAATGCGGCGAGACTTGGGCGCGGCTGGCTTCCCCGGGCGACGCTGGGTTCGACAACCTCCCCCGCGCCGCAGAGACCTTTTCTGCCTTGGGTGTGCTCTGCTCAACGGTGCTCGATCCCGCCGTGAGGCAGTTCGGCCGGGTCGTTCTGACCTACGGCTTTGCTTCCGAGCGTCTCACCAAGCACATCCAGGCCCGCATTGCCCCCGGGATCGACCAGCACGCCAGCCACGAGGTGAACCGAGCGGGCAAGCTGATCTGTGCTCGCCTGGGCGCGGCCGTCGATCTTCTCGTACCGGGCATCAGCAGCCTTGAGGTTGCGCGCTGGCTCGCCACGAAGACCGCGTTCGACCGGCTATATCTCTACGATGCCGATCGTCCGATCCACGTGAGCGTTGGACCTTCGAACACGCGACAGGTGGTCCACATGCGGAAGGGACCTTCGGGACGCCGCGTGCCGCGCATCGTGGATCCTGGCTCGCTCTGAGCTTCACGGTGCGGCCCCTCGGGCGTAGGCGGGCCTCAAACGCCCCGCCCCAGCAGCACGCGGAACCATCAACCGGCCGCGGAAGCTCTTCATTCGCCTCAGAAACTGTGGCATCGTGACGGCTCGTGAGGGGCAGGCGAACGCCGCAGCACCCGGAGGACACGTCCGAAATGACCGACAAGGCAGCCGCATGGATCCGGTTCCTTCGACAGTACGGGCCGATCGCCATCAACGACAACATGTACGACGAACACATCCGCGCGTCGGCGAAGCGCGCCGGGTTCGAGCCGCTCCGGTTTACTCATCCGATGGAGCAGGACTTACTCGCACTTTTTCGGCCCGACGCGACCGAGCCCATGTCCGTAGTGCTCACGGGAACCGCCGGCGATGGCAAGAGCCACCTGTGCGGCAAGGTCTGGAAGATGTTGGGCGGGGGCGACAAGGACTGGTCGTCCGATGACGTCTACTACCGGCTCGATGTCACGGTCGCTGGGCGTCCCGTGACCGTTCACATCGTCCGCGATCTTACCGCCTTGCCAGCAAAGGACGACGCCGGGCGCTACGAAAGCAAGACCGAGCTCATGGGACGATTCTGCACCAGCCTGTTCGACCCGGAGCGCCGAGACGTGTTCTTGATCGCTGCCAACGACGGGCAGTTGATGGAGTCATGGCAGCGCCTAGATCGCGAGATCCCGGCCGTCGTGCAGACGCACGACCTCTTGGAGTCGCTGCTCGTCGAGGATCGCCGTACGACCGACGGTGTGCCGCTGCACCTCTTCAATCTAAGCCATGTGGCGTCGGTCACCCTGTTTGATCTGGCGATCACTGCGTTCCTCGAACACGATGGCTGGCAGGCGTGCATCTCCGAAGCGCGCGCAGAAGAAGAGCTATTCGGAGCGCGATGTCCAATCCGTCACAACTACCAGCTACTTCGCGATTCGCTCGTAAAGAAGCGCCTCCGCGCGCTCTTCGAGCTCTGTGACCACAACGACGTACATATCTCGGTCCGCCGCATCCTTCTCCTACTCGCGAACGCGGTCCTCGGGCACCCAGACGCCAGGGATGCCCTCATGCGGGCGCAGGACATCAAGGGAATCATCGGTGGGGGAACAATCGCGAAAGCAAGCGTATTCAACAACATTTTCGGGGGGAACCTAACGGAGACACGACGCGAGTCGCTCGAAGTGTTCGATGCGTTGAACCGTTTCCGCATCGGGCACGAAACATCGAACATCATCGACAGTCTCCTCATCTTTGGTGGGTCTGACGAGACGCTACGCCCGCACTTCGACAAGCTGCTGGGCACGGATCCGGAGTTCTACGGCGCCGACAAGAGCTATGGCGATGCCCAACGAGCGTACGTTGAAGGAGCGGACGAGGGTGATGATGCAGCGAAGGGCCTTCTGGAACTGATGGTGAGCCAACGGCGACGGTTGTTCTTCATTATTCCACCGGAGGATGGAGAGAAGTTTGGCCTCTGGGATCTGACGGTCTTCCAGTACGGTGGGGAGTACCTCGAAAACGTCATCGGCGCGCTCAGTTCCGGCCGAAAGGTCGAGCGCGCCATACTGGCCAGGCTGGTTCGCGGGCTGAATCGAGTCTTTGTGGGTATGCTCGTGACCACAGAACGAGATTTGCTGCTCGCGACGAGCCTGTCCTCATCAAATGGCCGTGTGAGTCAAGTGCTTGAGGATCGCATTCCCGTCGGGCGGCGAAATCAGGAGAGCGTCGAAATCCAGAAGGCACCGAATGGACGGCCCGCGATCACGGTGCAGCTTAGCGCGGGGCTGTCCTGCTCACTCGAGCTGAACCTACGTCGGTTCGAGTTCCTCTGCCGTGTCGCGACCGGCGCCCTCCCCGGGAGTTTCTCGCGTGAGTGTTACGAGGACATTCTGGCATTCAAGAGTAGGCTTCTCACCGGCCTTTCGCAGCGACGGCAAGCGCAGGGGTCGGATGACTCGGGGGTGTTTTCTTGTACCCTCCTGAGCCTCGACCCTCAAGGAAATCCGACTGACGAAGTGGTGGAGTTCGCCCATGTCTGAGGTAGTCGAGATTCTTCCCCCGCCCCACAAGAACGATCGCGCCGATGCGGAGATGTGGGTCGACGAGCAGATCTGGGGGCATCGCCTCTGGAATTCCCAAAGTCCATGGCTGCTCTTCCTGGAGTTCCTGAATGTCGCCGAGGCGTGCGAGCGCGAGGGGCGCCTCTTCGCGGCAGCTGCGGACGAGGAAATGCTCCGGTACAAGCCGCATCAGCGGCTTTACCTGCGCAACATTCTGTTCAACAACGAAACCATCTTCCGCGTCGCCGACCGATCCGTGGATGATGGGTCCGCCTGGCGCGACTGGCTGAAATCCATGAGCGACGTGGCTCAGGCCGTACCCAGCCGCGATTTCTCATATCTCCGAAACAACTTCCGCTCTTTTAAGGAGTTTGCATCGCTTGTGCGCATTCTTCGCGGTTCGGTCGTGGAGAGCGATGCTAACCGGCGCTGGACGTCGCGATTCGTATTTCCGTTCGGCCGGTACGCCCTCTACGAAGACTTGAACATCTCGCCATCCGGCACCGCCGGGCGCGACTACATCAACTTCGGCCGAACCGGGGAGTTGCTGTACATGATGCTGTGCCGCTCGTCCCTGTCGAACGAGCTCAGGGGGCATGTTGCCACGGTGCTCGCGGGCCGGAACCCCTGGAACAGCCTAGTGAAGCTCTTCGAGCCGGAGTACGACGAGGAACGCAAATCCCGCTCCCAGAGCTATCTGCCCTACCGGCGCCATCCGACGTTCGACCGACTCGCCGAAGATTGGCTTCGCATCTTTGAGCTCCGCCTCCCTGGTTTCGACGCTTATCCGCACCTCGTCACCCTGGGAGCGCTGCATGTTGTCCTGTACCAGCTGCATGTCGCGAGCGGGTACCAGCCAGGCAGGATGGAACCGCATTTCATCTGCGAAGTTGTCGCGCCACGTAAAACGTTGGTGAGGGAGTTGTCGGCAGTGAACTTCCAGAGCAACGACCGCCTGACCGAGGAGGCTGTCGACCGCTTTCTTCGTGGTATTGCCGAGTCGGACGAGTGGAAGCGCGCAGCAGCGGGAAACAACGCGTTCAGCGAGTGCAAGCGGCTTCTCGAGGATCGGATCTACTGGCCGGACGACCCCGGCGACTACGACGGGCCGAGCGATCCGGAGGCGCTCTTCAAGGAGCTACGCACTCGGGCGCTCCAGCGCCATCGGCAACACGTCGGTGACGTGCATCGCAGCTACGGACGCGAGATCGGGCTCGTCTCGCGGCGAGGAACAAACAAGTTCCGCTACGCGCCGACTGACGCACTGATCAAAGCACTTGTTCTCGCGAATGTACGACAGAGGATGGAATTTAACGAGTTCCTGGCGCACCTTCGTGGACGCTACGGTTTCGTTATCGACGACCGCGGCGCGGAGCACGTTTTGCCGCCTGACGCCTGCGACAAGAAGGCGTTTCGAGCGAACGCGCAACGCTTGGAACTTAGGCTGTCGAGTCTTGGCCTCCTACGCCGGCTATCCGATGCATGCGCGTATGTTCAAAACCCCTTCTTCGTCCGGACAGCGGCATGACCCCTGAACTTCTTTTAGGCCAGATTGCGGTATTGTACTTCCGTGACGTCATCGCCACAGCGGAAGCCAACCCCGAGGGCACAGCGCGATACATCATCGACTGTCTGAGCGCCTCGCACACGGCCGCCATCGCGCAGGCGCTGCTCGCGGAGCCAGACCTCGCGTCTTGTGTGGAGCTGAAGCTACCGGAAAGCTTCATGAGTGGTCGTGGGCTTCCCGCCGAAGTTCTCACGACGAAGACTGCCACGTTCTATCGGAACGCGACGATCACGAAGCCGATACTCCTGGTTGCCAACACCGGAGACGACGAGCGCCAATCCCTCGAGGAGTTCATCCGGCTTGGCTCAGCGCAGTTGCAGGAGATGACCGACAGGTGGGTGCGGGCGGCTGCGAGTGGGCTGGAACTGTCCGAGGAGCAACGCAAGTGGTGGCAGCGGGCACTGGATGGTCTCCAGGGCCTTCGTGCGGTCTCCCTCGAGCAGATGGCCTGGTACGCCGTACGAACGCGAACCGCCATCGAACTCGACGGTCATCCAATCATCGCCGCGCTGGGCGTCGCTCTTCCGGCGCTACGGCTGCCCCGAGAGGAACACTACTTCCGGGGCATCAAGGAAAAGGCGCTCGGACATGCCTCTGCATGGAGGACCCAGTTCGAGTCCCTCTTCAAGAAGCGTGCGTGCTACCTGCTGAAACAGACGCCGACGCAGGCCCTGCTTGTTGCCGAGGATCTCCAGGAGGCGTTCGGTCGTGTAGTGGCGGATATCCCGGAAGCATCCCACCCCATCGTTCGGGAGTTCATCGAGGCTCCGAGCGGTTGGAACGCGCAAGCTGCCGCCCTAGCGGAATTGGAGTGGGAGACCGTGAAGCCCCTCTTTGTAGGGCTGAGGCGCGAGAAGTTCAACTTGGGGAAGGAAACGTTCGACTTCTACGAGGAACGCAAGCCCGATTTGGAGCTTGCCAAGGATGACCAGGACTATCTCATACGCCTTAGAGAGCGGAAGACTTCGGAGTGCAAGGACGAAGACACGGAGTTCTACGAGGCACACCGCGAGGAGTTACGGGACGCTCCCAAGCTCAAGTCGTACTGGGATCGCTTCATCTACGGAAAGCCGCGCGAAACAGAAGACTTTGTCGCCGGGCTCGTAGCCTCTCTTGAGACGCTGTTCGTCCGGCAGGAGAAGGATACGAGCCAATGGAGCAACAAGCCGCGGCAGCTCACCATCCGTTGCGACCGAACCTCGAAGAAAGCGCTGAGGGAGCTGAATGTCGATGCAGGCCGCTTCTTCGCGCACAGGTACGGGGGACTGCGAGCGCTTCTCGGCAGTCTGGTTCAATGGGAGGTCGGCTACCTCTTCGAGTTTCCTGTTCTCGTTGAGGAATGGCAGAAGGCAAAGAAGTCCGTCCTGAATCGTTCGACGGCTCGCGCGAGCCTTCAAATCACGTTCACGATTCAGCTCGAAGTCGAACTTGCGAGCGGAACGGTACAGCCGAGCACCACGCGTCTCGTCTGGAAGTTCAACCCGAATACAGCGGCCAGTCAGTTCTACGACGACTGGAACCGTCTTGTAGAACATCCCCTTGTGTTCTCGCAAGCGACGCGCGATCCGGTGAGCACCAAGGGGCGATTTCAGACAGTTGACCTAGCGAACGTCAAGACCTTTGTTGCCGTCTTTGCCCGCGATCGCGGCTCCTTCGTGTCAGCTTACAAGAAGGAGAATAACATCGGGACCCGATGGCACGCTGCGCTGAAGGAGGCGCAGGAGGAAGGACTCGTCAATCCCGATGTTGCCCGAGACCTGGCTGATAAGTTCAAGCAGTTCGAGGACACGTACGGCGCAGCGGTCAAGTCGTTCTGCACGGCAGGACTGTCCGCCGTCGAGCTCACCACCCAGCTCCAGGCTTATGCCGCGCTGCTTGAGACGCTGTGCCGGCGCGCGAAAGGGGATCGCAATCGTCATCTGTTGCTGCGTCCGCTGCTCCAGGTCGGAACGGTTCTGATTCAAGGCGGGAGGCCGACCGCCGTCGTGACGCCGTGGCACCCGCTGCGGATGGCAGCGATGGCCCGCAAGGCGCGGCGCGTGGCTAGCCTCGTGACGCACCTGTTGTCCGCCAAGCAGGTCTCTTTTGGTGACACCCGGCTCTTCTTCAAGGACTTGGCGCAGGAGCTTGCGCATCCCTTCTATCCGGAGGTTGTGCTGGGGTGGAACGACCAGAAGCCCGAGCTTCTCGCGCTAACCGATGTGCTGCAGGACTACAGCTTGCACGAGTCCCCCGTGACGGGGACGGAGGGAAGCGACGACACGAACGAGAACCCCACCGAAGGAAGCGACTGCGTTGCAGATCTGCTTCAACGCTATCTCGCGTTGTATCCCCACGAGCATGCGAACCTGTCCGTGGTGCTCTACAATTGCGACTCTGCGAGACTCCCGCAAGCCGTCGTCGAACGCGTCGGCGCGATGTACGAGGGAGACGAAGATGTTCGGTGCCAGGTGATGCTGCGGCACGCCGACGGCAGTCGCCTGCGCGACCTGTACACCGAGATCATTCGCTCGGCGGATGGGAATGCGGACGCATTCAACGGCAGCGAAGCAACCCAAGACTTCATGGCGCGGCTCCGTATCTGCATCATCGCGGACCAGGCGCCACCGCCGGACGCAGCAGACGGCCGGCCGTATGACCTTGTGTTTCTGCAGGATGTGATCGCAAGACACGCCCGGGTTGAGTGGTATCCTGAGAATGCACGCCCGGTGTCCGCGGAACAACTGGTTCCGGCCCGGTGGTCGCGCCGGCGGCCCGCGGCCAAGGACGACATGAAGTCGGTCGTCTACCTCTGCTGCCCGGTCCAGTCACGGGAGGGTTGGGCCTTCCTTACCGCTGCGACCTCGTTTCTAAAAGGGGACTGGGACGAGGACGAGACGCGGCGCCTCTTGCCGGCTCGACAGTTGGATTTTCAAGATCCCAGGACTGCCCACATCTTCGACGAAACCCACAACTTGGGGAACTGGGTCGCAAACTACGATGAGCTTCTGGATCGGCGCCAGCTTCTAAACCAGAAAGTGCGCGTCATTCGGTACAAGCAATCTGCGACCCAGGGTCGGAACGTCATCATCTCGTCGAAGGCGTCGCTCGCCCTCCTCAACTCGATGGTGAAGGACCGGCTCACGCGCCTGGAACTTGGCTTGTCTGCGGCCGACATCGGACTTCTGGCGACGCGCCTCATCGACGACGCCAGCACGATCTCCGGTGACATCGTCCTGCGGGCGGCGAAGCGAGGCCGGAACGCGAACGAGCTGCTTGGTGTCGTACTGAGTCGGTACCTCATCCGCTGGGAACTGGCGCAAAACCAGTACTTCGGTTGGTATTTTCTCGATGACTATGCCGAATGGCTTGGCCAGCGTGAGGAACAGATTGCCGATCTGCTGGCGCTCAGTCCCGAACAGACAGAAGACGGCGGACTGCGCCTTGCTCTCATCGTATCGGAGGCGAAATACATCGGCTTCGCTGGCCTATCCACGAAGCGGAAGGAGTCACAGAAGCAGCTTCGCGACACGATGGTTCGCATCGACGAGGCCGTGTTCGGAAATCCCGAGCGGCTCGATCGCGACCTTTGGCTCGCGCGCCTATCCGATCTGATCTTGGATGGCGTGCAGTTCCCGGCGAACGCTGCCATGAACCTGAGCGAATGGCGACGATCGATTCGCGAGGGCGAGTGCGGCATTTATGTCCGCGGCTACTCGCATGTGTTTGTGCCGGACTCCGACGAGGCGGGCGATTGTGCTTCTCGGGCCGCCATTCCGCTCCTTGAGGACAGGGCGTACCAAGAAGTATTCGGGCGCCCGCAACTGCGGGAGCTCCTACTGCGGTACTTCCGAAATGAGAGCCCCATGTCGGTACGCGAGAATATCCCCGGGGAGGCCATCTGGGGCACCCGCGTCTACCGGATGCCGACGGACCGGACGTCCTTCGTTGTGAGTACCGGCGGAGACGGCAAGAAGGGACCGAGCGACCCCCCGCCCACGCCTGGAGAGCCTACTGGAATGGCTCCACCGCCTTCGCCGGAAGGAGTGCCTGCTCCAGCGCCCGCCGTGCCGGTTGCTCCCGTCGCATCGCCGACTTCGACGGGTGGTTGGGCCTACCCGGTGATCGCAACTTTGGTCGCGGGGAGTGCGACCGAGCTCGACACGGACGCAGACCGCGAGTGGTTGAAGGCTGTCGAGGGCCGGACCAGGAACGCCCTCCAGCAGTTCCAACTTCAAGCGAAAGTGTTGGGCGCCACACTGACGCCGAACAGTGCGCTGCTCAAGTTTGCGGGGAGCGCCAACCTCACAGTCGATCAGATCCTGAAACGGCGCTCGGAGCTGCTTACGACCTACGGCTTGCCGATCATCGCCGTGCAGCCGGAGCCTGGAGCCATCACGCTGGCTGTCGAACGTCCGACTCGTCGAGTTGTACGGCTGCAGGATCTTTGGGCTCGATGGCGTCCGGACTCCAAGCTGGGCAACAACGACCTCCTGATCGGCGTCCGCGAAGCGGACGGCGCTCTTCTGATCCTATCGCCAGGTCAGCAGCACGCTCCACACACCTTGATCGCGGGCTCCACCGGCAGCGGAAAGTCCGTCCTCATGCAGAACATCATCCTCGGCATCGCTGCGACCAACACCGTGAAACAGGCCGAGATCGTCCTCATCGATCCGAAGCTAGGGGTCGATTATTTCGAGTTCGAGGGGCTGCCCCACCTTCGCGACGGCGTGATTTCGGAGCAGCCTGTTGCTCTCGAACGTCTACGGGCCCTCGTCGACGAGATGGATGCCAGGTACCGGAGATTCAAGGCTGCCCGAGTTCCAAACCTTGCTGCGTACAACCGGAAGGCTCCGATCGAAGAGAGACTGCCGACCTTGTGGCTCATCCATGACGAGTTCGCGGAGTGGATGTTGGTCGAAGAATACAAGAACGAGGTTACTTCGATCGTCGCTCGCCTGGGGGTCAAGGCTCGCGCCGCAGGCATCTACTTGGTGTTCGCGGCGCAGCGCCCTGACGCGAATGTCATGCCGATGCAGTTACGAGCAAACCTTGGAAACCGCCTGATCCTTCGCGTCGACTCAGAGGGGACGTCCGAGATCGCACTCGGGGAGAAGGGCGCCGAACGGCTGCTCGGCAAGGGGCATTTGCTGGCAAAACTCGAAGGCACGACGGGTCTCCAGTATGCGCAAGTGCCTTTTGTCGATGCTGACTTCATGGAGGCGTTTGTCCGGGAGATCAGTAGTGCTGCGACGGAGAAAGGATGACGACCGCGGGTAAAATTGCCGGCGTTTGGGGGGGCGAGACCGCTGCGTCGGACATGATGGCCCCATATTGCGTTTGCAGGTGCCTCCGTGGTCCTCCCCGCCACGTAGGAGTGTTTGCGATGTGTCGGAGTGCAAGGAAGCAAAAAGCCCCCAGTGATTCGGCTGAGAGCTTCTTTCATGCGGTTGACCGCGGGTTGCCCACGAGAGGTGAATTAGAGGGGAATTGCGATCATTGGTGTCTAAGAGGTGTGGGTGCAAAACAGGCTCTGGTTGAGCAGAATTTGATGTTCCTGACGTGACACCGCACTTGGCGCCTTCCAAGGTTCGAATCCTTGCCTGCCCACCATGAAACCTCGTTTTGGCAATAGACGAGGTTTTTGCTTAGTTGAACGTCGTTTTTATCTTCTGTACGGACCAAAGACCACTGTGTTCAGGTCGAAATCTCCCGTCGGTTGACGGCAGGTTGCCTAAACTTGACCGAACACGCCGTGGGATCGAGAAGAGAGACTGTTTCCCGGAGAGAATCGCCGCTCACGTGTGCGTAGCGCATAGTCATGGTGATAGTGGAGTGTCCAAGAAGGTCCTGCACAGAGCGAAGTGGCGCGCCCCGTGTTGCCAACGTGCTGGCGAAGGTGTGCCTCAGTGCGTGCCAGCCGACATTGGGTACTTCGGCCCGATCACACAGGTTCAGGAGGTGGCGGCGCGCGGCTTCGTGACGCAGCCACGTGCCACGAAAGGCAAACACGAGCTCGTGCGAGCGTGGGAGAGACTCGAGTTCTGCAATCACATCGCCCGTTAGAGGTATGTACCGGACTCGATAGCTTTTGGTAACGCCTACATGCCCACGGACGTTGCTTCGATGAACGCAGAGTTGGCGTTCCGAGATGCGCACGTCCTCCCACCGAAGAGCGACAAGTTCGGAGAAGCGCATTCCTGTCTTGAGAGCCATGATGACGAAAGCTCGCCAGAAGCCTTGAGGAGCTGCGCCGATGAGCCTTTCCGCTTCCTCGGGCGACAGGTACTTGAACTTGGGCGCGGCCACTTTGAGGGCCCGTATCGTCGGCACGTGCTCGATCACACCCCACTCGACAGCTACATTTAGAGATTTGCGAAGGACGGTGAGGTGGTTGTTGATTGTCTTCGCTGCCAAACTTTCCGAGCGTTTGCGTGATTTGTAGCGCTCGACCGCATACGTGTCGATGTCCTCCAGTAACATGGTCCCGAAAAAAGGCATCAGGTGGCGAGAGAGTACCCAGCGCTTGTTTTCTTGTTCGGATGGCTTGTTGTTGGTTCCTACGTAGATTTCCAGCCACTTTGCCGCGAACGCTGCGAAGGTAACCCGCGCTTCCGCATGAGTCTCGTCGAGGGACTCTCCTCTGGCGAGCCTTTGCCGAAGCGTAACTTCGTAGCTCGCGGCGCCGCCCCTGCTGTTCAAGGGGCTGCGCTTGCGGTATCGGCGGCGAGCGTAGCAGAAGTCGACCCACCAAGAACCTTTAAGCTTGCGGACCATATCTGCGATGTTCGATGTACGAGGTCACGTCCTTCGGAGAGAACCGCAGTCGTCTCGCGATGCGGTAGACGGCAAGTTCACCCCGCTCGACAAGGCGGTAGACTGTCACGGGGGAGATGCGAAGCAAACGTGCGACGTCTTGGAGAGTCAGGAAGCTTGTCGTACACAAAGATGAGGCACCTGTTGTCATAGTTGATTGTGAAGGGACAACCGCATGATTTGCAGAAAGAGACTTCTGCTGCCTCGTGGGCGATGGAAGCATAACGCAAAGAGATTATGGAACAAAGGGGGGGGCGCTTCTGAGCGCTTCCTGGTCAAACAGGTGCCAGGCGACTAAAGCCGATCACTACGAAGCGTACGGCGACCGACGGTCTCGGTCATCGCTGCAAGTGCCCCGCTCCCTGTGGATAGGGGGTTATTCACAGGGAGCGAGGCATCTGCCACGATGTGTGGGTTTCAGAAACTCGGTATGGTGGGGGAGCAGCGAGCGAAGTAGAAAGAGGCGGACCGTCGTCGCGGATCCTCCTTCGTGCGCCATCTGGAGGTGCGCGCTTCCGGCGGTCGACGTCTGCCCGTTTGCGAAAAACTCTTAACCGAAAGGAGGTGAAAGCCCTACGTTCACCATGTTGACGTCGTCAAGGTCGGCCGGCGTGACGTCCGGCCCCGAGAGCGCAGATCTCATTCTAGGTTTGTCGGCCGGGAGCCGCTACCTGGGCTGTGCACTTGTGCTTCGGGGCGAACCACTCCACCTCTGGACGCACCGAAGTCAGTCAGTTGGTCCCGAGCATAGCTGCGCTCGAACTTCAGTCGAGCGGCTGCTCGACGGTCACCGGCAAACCCTTGTCGCGCTGGCCGTGCCCGACGACTGCGTCTCGCAACGTGCCGCTGTCGGACATCGTCTCCGCGAAGCGCTCGCCGCTCGTCAGAACGTCGTCTTCGAGGTCACGCCGCTTGATATGGCGGAGGTGCTCGGGCTCGAGACCGACACGAGGGTGGCGGTGCACGACTACGTGGTACGCCGTTATCCGCCACTGGCCACGTACTTCCGGGCGGCGCGACGGTACCAGACTGCCTCGGAGCGGTACTGGGAAGACGCCATTGTCGCCACGGCTGCGTGCCTTACCGTGTTTTCCTGGATCCATCGGGATCTCGGACCGACGTAGATCGTGCCTCCGCATCAGCGTGCAAGCCTGTCGAATCGGCTGTGTCCTCGCAGTCGGTTGGTTCTGACTGCTCATACTCCTATGTTGAACCCTCTTGTTCCACGGATCACGATCGAGCTCGGCGGTCACCGCCGCACTGTGCCTGCCTCCGCCCTTGCGACAAGGTTGGCCGAAACGGATGTGCATGCCGCCGTCACGGATCTGTTGTTTGGCGGTCAGTCGTCCCTTGACGATGGGGAAGCGAGGGGAAAGGGGAGTGAAGGGGTTCCGGGGTTCCCGGAAACGAACGAGGAGAAAGCTTCTTTGTCACCGTTCGTTCCCGGAGAAAAAGGGAGAGGGTCCAGGGAGAGGGAGGAAGAGGCTAGCGCCCTGGCAGCACACCTCGCCGATGCTCTCGCCGATTCCCACAGCCTCGCCTTCTACCAGCTCGTCGCACGTAGTCTCCCGCCCGAAGCGATCCAGGACGCGCTCACACGCGCGCTCGATCTGAGCCCGCGGGACGTGCGCCGTTCGCGTGCAGCGTACTTCACCGCCTTGGTGAGACCGCTTCTGCCGGCGCGGCGCTCCGGCGCCTCTCGCCATGACTTCTGAAGCTATGCCTACCCGTCTTCCCCCTCGTCGCGAACCCCGCGTGCTGGCCCTCTGCCGCCGCACAGATCGCCTCGTCTGGGCCGTGGTCGACCCGTGGGAGGTGCGCGGCGCAGGCGAAGTAATGGCGCCCCCGCGGTCCTTCACGGCCGCGATTCAGCGCCTTGTCCGTCGCGAAAAGCCAACCGCCGTCGTGAGCAGTGATGGGGAGATGCGACGACGAGTCGGGAACGCATCGGAACTTGCGGTCCTTGGTCCTTCTGCCGATATTCCCGGCCTTCGAGTCGCACTGGATCTCTACCCCGAGCTTGCCTTGTACGCCCCCTCGCCTGCCCTCCGCAGGGCCGCACGCCTGGCTCTCGCCGTCGTGCTTCGCGGAGCCGTGCCCTCACGAACCTATGCGCCTCGCCGCCACTGAAGCCTTCTTCGCTCCCCCCGAGTTGCGGCGGCTTGCTGAGACCGTGTTTCGGGCACTCGCCACGGTCCGCTTCGCACGCCGGACTTCGTTGCTCGCCGTTTTCGGCCCCGAGGGACTGACTCCCGATCTCGTTGATGGGTGGGTGCAGGCAGGCCTGGTGCACGAGGCTCGGGTGCTGCCGGTCGCCCTCGCGTCCGAGACCGTGCCTTACCTGGCACTTACGAGTGCCGGGGCCCGTGCACTTACCATGGCGACCGGCGTGCTCGCCTCGGGCCTCTCAGCCGCCCGCATGAAGCGGTCGTCGCAGAAGCGCGCGCACGACTTGGCCGTCGGAGAGTTCGGACTGACGGTGACGGCCTTGGCTCGTGCGCAGGAGATTGACCTGCTTGGCGTACAGTTCGACGACAAGCGGCTCGCGACGTCGATCGTGCTCCGCGTCCCCGGACAGGGGCCAAAGCGGGTCGCGCTCCAGGCCGACGGCTACGTGCTCGTGCGCGGTCCCCGTGGTCCGGTAGGGCTGCTCGTCGAAGTGGATCGCGGCACGACCTCCCCGCTCCGGCTCGCGGAGAAGTATCACGGTTACCTCGCCTGGAAGACAGAGGGCGGGCCGGAACGGGACTTCGCCGTCCGTGCGATGCGGGTCGTGACGCTGGTGCCTGACGAGCGGCGCCTCGAGAAGCTCCATGCTGCTGCGCTCATAGCGAACTTGGACAAGCGCTCCGGCTTTCTCCTCTTTGCCTGCGACGCCGACGTGAGGCCGACGGAGTGTCTCCGCCTTCTTGCGCCGATAGCGCGTTCTCTCGGTGGGGACGACGCTATGCGTGTACCCCTCTTTCCGTCGTGTTCGGGAGCGAAAGTGCCCCAGGCAGCGGCGCCGTCCGGAGGATCTCCTCTGGGGTGCCTCGAAGCCTCGCAATGTCTGCCTGGGGGACTTTCGCTCCCACATGCTCGCCCTCCCGCCGTCGCCGCCCCACCACGGGTGCCGATGCTTTGATCCGCGCCGGGCTCTCTCGCCTGCGGATTCTGAGGGGTCTCCCCGTGGCTCCGGGCGGGGGTCCTGGCCCGCGGGAGGGCGGGACCGGAAAGCCCCTTTTGTTTCTCCACATGCCTTTATCCACTCCCATGCTCACGCCGTCCTTGCGGCTTCGCGATCTCGCCCTCGAGACCCGCCTTTTGCATACCCTCGTGATCGGGAAGACGGGTATGGGCAAGTCGACGCTCCTCTGCGAGCTGGCACTCGCTGATGCGCGAGCGGGTCGAGGCTTTCTGCTGCTCGATCCTCATGGGGACCTCGCTCAAGACGTACGCCGTTCGCTACCGAGCCGCCGAAAGAACGATGTTGTGCTTATCGACCCTCTGCAACTCGATGCCTGCCCGGGTCTAAATCCTCTTCGAAGCGTGGTTCCTGAGGATCGTTCCCTCGTGGTGTCGAATGTGCTCGCAACAATGCGGAGGCTCTGGGACGCTGGACTCTGGGGACCACGAACGGAGCATGTACTCCGGCACGTGCTCTTAGCACTGCTCGAAGTGCGGGGCGCGACGCTTCTCGATGCGCGCGACCTCTTGATCGACCCTCGACGCCGCGAGGCCATCCTCCGGCAGGTGCACGATCCCCATGTCCAAGCGTTCTGGGCGCAGGAGTTTGTGGGCTACGGCAAGGCCTTTGTCGCGGAGATCGCCGCGCCCGTCCTGAACAAGCTGGGAGCGCTCTTGGGCAATCCCGTTGTGAGAAGCCTTGTCACAAAGTCGCGTCCGCGGCTTGATGCGCGACGGCTACTCGACCGAGGGGCCATTGTCCTGGCGCCGCTCCCGCGCGGGCGGCTGGGGGAAGACGCAACGGTCCTGATGGGCGGGCTCCTTCTCGGAGCCTTTCAAGCGGCTACGCTCGGGCGCGCCGACTGCGCGATTTCGGAACGACCCCCGTTCTTCGTGTTCGTCGATGAAGTGGGTTCGTTCGTGTCGACTCCGCTTCTCGCGCTCGTCGCCGAAGCTCGCAAGTTCGGCGTGGGCCTCGTCCTCGCGACGCAGTCGCTTGCCGTCCTCGATCCGCCAGTCCGCCAGGGACTTCTGGGCAACATCGGAACACTCGTGAGTTTTCGGGTCGGGGCGGACGACGCCGAACTTGTGGCGCGAGAGCTCACCCATGAGGTTCGTGCCGAACACCTGATGAGGTTTGGCGCACACGAGGCCGTCGTGCGCGTTGGGGCCTCCAGACCCGTTGTGCTCGGCCCGTCGCCGCGCCCTGGGTGAGCGAAAGCCCACTGTCCCGCGAGGAGCGACCGCGTGCTGAGTCCGAGGCTCGGCGTCCGGTCGGTCCACACACGGGACCAGACAAGGATTTTCGATGTCGTTCTTTCACAACCCCCTGGTGCGCTCGATGATCTCACGTTTCGCGCGGGCCTTCATTTACCGGGCGTTCACTCCGCCGCACAGCGGTTCGACCACGCCTCGACATTGACCGAGGGAGACTGACTCCCATGCAACGCAACGGCCTTGTCGTTCGGGTCCAGGTCGAGGACGAACATGGCGGCTTCTCAGAGATCAACGTCGTCCGCTTCAAGGGCCTGCTCGCTCTCGCCCACGATGACGGTCTCCGGGCCGTGAAGACGAAACTGCTTCAATCTCCGGAGGCAGGGAACGGAATGACGGCGATCGTGAGCGCCCGAGTGAAGACACGAAGTGGCACCTTCACGGGCCTTGGCGATGCAAATCCCGACAATGTCGATTCCAAGATCGCGCCGCATGTGATCCGCATGGCGGAGACTCGTGCTCTCGCACGCGCCTTCCGCACGGCGGTGAACATCGGCGAGGTTGCCGTCGAGGAGCTCGGTACGAAGGTGCGGCTCCCTCGAAGCTCGGGGCCGTCCGAGGCATCCTCTTCGAGGCCCTCGGATTTGCCCGCCCACGGCGACGCCTGGGAGGGCGACGATTCTCGCGACCGACCGCCCTCCAAGCAGCGTCCCGCGCGCGGTGCGCAGGGGCGCAGCCGCGGCCGGGACGAGCATCCTGAGGCGGCGGAGCCGAATGATCGGCGCCGCATGAGCGACGAACAGCGCAAGCTCCTTTTTCGCCTGGCACTCCAGCTCGGCGAGACGGCGGACACCGCCGAATCGCGTGTTCGGAGAGCACTGGGCACAGGGCGTCTGGTCGACGCTTCGCGAGCCGAGGCGTCCCGGGCGATTGATCTCCTGAAGAGGGAGGTCACCGCTCTGGGAACCGTCGCAAACGGCAACGGAGCCGCCAGCGATGTCCACTGACCTGCCGCCGACCACCTCCGCCTCCCAGCTGACGAGCTACGCGATGTGTCCCCGCAAATACTATCTCGGGTACGTGCTCGAGGAAGAAGCGGAGTTCCGCTCGACGTCGCTCGTGTTGGGTTCCGCAGTTCACGGTGCGCTCGGATGGTTCTTCTCGGAGAGACTCCAGGGGAACCGTCCGGATGCGGCCGACGCGGAGAGGATCGTCACCGCCGACTTGTTGGCACTCACAGCGGGCGAACACGTGCGCCGGAAGACGGCGACTTTCGCTTCGCTCGACGAAGAGGGACGTCGCCTCGTGCGCTTGTACCTCCAAACGAACGCGAACCTGTCAGTCGCCGCTGTCGAAGTGCCATTTCAGGTGGACCTCGTTCATCCGGGGACAGGTGCTGTCGTCGGGCGCCCACTTCGAGGGTACTTCGATCTGGTTCTTCAAGACGGCACCATCGTCGAGCTCAAGACATCGTCCAAAGGGTGGAACGAAGAAGGCCTGGCACGTCATCTCCAAGTGGGCGCTTACACGTACGCGATCGATGTCGGAGAGGGTGCCTGGACAGGGCTCTTGGTTCACGTGCTTGTGAAGCTGGTGCGCGCGCCGCGGCTCGAAACCTACAGGGTCGACCGGACGGTGGCAGGTCTCGGGTGGTGGATCCGGGCGGCTTCGGAAATCGAGGATGCCATCACGGCCCACCACTTTCCGCCCTCTCCCTCGCCGCTCTGCCTCGAATGCGAGCATGCGCGCGCCTGCGCCCGCATGGCGCCACGTGCAGCTCGTCCGCTCGGACGATTGGATGGTGGCAGCGTGCGGGACTCCCGCCTTCCCACCCTTCCGTGAAGTCTTGCCGCTTTAGCCCGGGAGTACGAACACTCCAGAGATGGCGACGAAGCGCCCATGAGCGTGACCGTTCACGATCGTGTTGCGCCGGCATCCCAGCACCCGTCACCACGATGTTCCCGGCCCACGAAATTACCAGAACCGGCCCGCTCAACCCACTTTTGAGAGCCGTCAAAGCGCGGAGGTGACTCATGAATCAACTGTTGCCCAAGAAGGACCCAGAGGGTCTGAAAAGACTCTTGGAAATCCCTGACAACGAACTGACTCTTGCCGAGCGCGAGCTAAGATACAAGGCAGCAATCGGGGCGACACGAGTGCCCTGCCCGATGTGTTTCGAGCCCGTGAGTCTCTATGATGCTGGCGACGAAACGCAAGCAGTCGGGGAGCCCTACGACGGAGCGTACACTTGCCCCAACTGTGACACGGAGCTCGCCAAAGTCTCACCTTTCTATTTGGTCCCCGGAACGCCCGGATGGTACTGGCGCCGTAAGCACCCAATTCCGGGTAGAAGGCAGCGCACCGGTGGGGCCTGACCGCCTCTTTGGTTCCTTCTACTCTTTACCCGGCGAGCGAATCCGTCGTTCGCCAGGATCCTCTCGCACGTGAGGCCCTCGCGTGCGAGAGCAGTCCTTATAGTCCTGGGTGCTGACGTAGAACACACAGTGTGCCCTTTGCGGGGATGTGTTCCGGCAAAAGCCATTTCGGCTTGTGCCGGGGCCGGTCCTCTCGACCGGGGAAAGGCGTTTCGATGGTTCCCATATCGCTCGTTGACACTCGACAATCGATTTCTCGAAAACCTCCGGGGTGTCCGCCCCGCGCTCCGACCACGTCTTCCTTGGAGCCGTCTCGACCTGAGGTCGTTGTGAGCTCGCTGGCATTGAACGGCCTCGAGTCGTTACCGCTTTGCGTCCATGTCCACCTCGAGCCGGGCTCGAACTCGGTCAGGATTCTTGGGCTCGCGGAGCCTCGTGTTCGAGAGACTCGTGCCCGGCTCCATGCGGCGCTCCGAGCCTTGGGGCGCAAACCGCCTGCCGGACGCATCACCGTCCGGTTTGAGCTGGGGCAGACGGCCCCCCGCGGGCTTGAGCCCTCGGCCGCGAACGATGTGGCCGTCGTGATCGGGGTACTTGCAACTTCGGAGTCCTTCAACCTGGCGCGGCTTCGCGGAACGGCCTTTGTTGGTGAGATTTCGCTGTCTGGCACGCTCCGCGGCGTGCGCGGCGCGCTTCCGATGGTTCGCGGCGCTGGCGCGCTTGGGTTCGCCCGTGTGGTCTTTCCGCAAGCAAACGCGCTCGAGGTCTCTGTCTGCCATGGTATTCGCACAGATTTTGTGAGCGAACTTCGCAACCTCGTCGCCCATCTCGAGGACGGTCGGGACCTGAAACGCGCCTCTGAAGTCTCGGCGGGAATCGTTCTGGATGGATACGACTTCTCAGACATTCCGGGTCCTCCCATCGTGAGGCGAGCGCTCGAAATCGCCGCGGCCGGCCGCCATGGCCTTCTGCTGGTCGGTCCTCCCGAAAGCGGGAAGCTCAGTTGGGCTCGACGTCTTCCCGGCATTCTGCCGGATTTCGGTCGCGAGGAAGCACTTGATGTCACATCCATCCATTCCGTGGCTGGGCTCCTCGGTCCTGAAGGCAGGCTCCTGACGACTGCTCCTTTCCGAGCACCGCATTCATCGGTGAGCCCGGTAGGACTTGTCGGTGGGGGTGTCCCCGTCCGCCCTGGAGAAGTGACGTTGGCGCATCATGGGGTGCTCGTTCTCGATCAGGTCCTGGACTTCCGGGCCAGTACGCTGAGCCAACTATCTGACGTGCTTCGGAACGGCGAAGTGGCGGTTTTCCGTGCGGACGTGCAAACCCGTTTTCCCGCGCGACCGCTCCTCGTCTGTACAGCCAATCCGTGTCCTTGTGCACGAAGGGACGAAGACGATTGCGTGTGCACGCCCGATCTCCGCGACCGGTACTGCGCCGGGCTCGATGGGTTGTTCCCCGACCGGCTCGATATTCGCGTTGCCCTACACCCCTTGGACGCAGCCAATCCTCGGATCTGGGAGTCCAAGGAGTCGTCTGCGATCGTACGGGGACGTGTCACGACAGCGCAATCCGCGCAGAGGATCCGCGCCAAGAAGCTCGGAACCGCAGCCACGAACGGGATGCTCGCACTGAGCGATGTAAAGCGTGTTGCGATTCTCGACGTCCAGGGCAGCCACATTTTTTCGGTGGCGAGCACCCGTCTCGGTTTCACCGATCTGGCAGGTGTCCGCGTCCTCCGCGTCGCGCGAACCATCGCCGATCTCGCCGAGAGCGAGTCAGTCTTGGCCCCGCACCTCCTCGAAGCTTTGGAACTTACCAGATCTCTCGTGCAGACGGGGTAAGTTCTCCCGACAGCGAGGGCTCAAGTATCGTGGGCTGATCGATCTTTCCCATTCGCTTGGGAAGGCACATTCTCTCTAACCGCCTTCCCGAGCCCCCTTCCCGCTCCGCCCCTTTCTCCGAGACCTGAAGTGGATTCGGGTCGCGGCGCCGAGAGGCGGAAAGGAGAATGGGTATGGCTCTTGAAATTGGCATGGAACCCCTGGCGAGCATCCTTCGTCGTGTCATGGCGGCTCTTCGGGCGCGTCTGCGGCGGCCGGACAGCACAGCAACCTCGGGAGTCCGTCCCCGCATGAACCCGACGAACGCCCGGAATCGCGTGCCGGCCAAGCAACCGAAGCCGGAAGGAGGTTCGTGATGGGCTATTCGGTCATGAACTCACGGTCGGACTTCTTTCTGCCCGCTTCGAAGAAAGCCGACGCACTGGCCGCCTTGAGGACGCTCTTCGGGCGCCACGCTCTGCATTCGGACTCACTTGAGGAGGCTCTCGCGCTCAGCTCCTTCGAGCTTACCGAGGACGACGAGAAAAACGTCGATGACCTTTTTCTCGCGACCAACGTCTTCGATCCCGACGATGTCGAGGTGCTCAAGGCGATTGCGCCTTTCGTACGCCCTGGCTCCTACGTCATGTTCATCGGGGAGGATGCGGACCAGTGGGCATGGGTCTTCCGCGAGCACCCCAACACCCATGTGGTAGAGGCTTTTGAGGAAACGGTCGTTCCGATACTTGAATCCGAGTACGAGCGCCTTCGTAGAATTGCCGGACTTGAATGTGCAAGGCCGTCCTCCGTGATTTCCGCCTCGACCCAAAGGACCGACGATGCCGAGTGCGAAGGACCGTAGGGAAAAAGGCTCTCCTGTGCACCTCCTGGAGCGACGGCTCCTCAAGGTGCTGGCGTACAGCCTGTCATCCGAGGACGGCACGACCTGCGTCTCGGAGAGTCCGGGGCAGGACCTTTCACCCTTCCTCGCGCACATGGGGTCCAAGGGTTATGTCCTGGACGTCACGGCAATCCCCCTCGCCACGCTCGTTCAGGCGGAGCTCCGCGCGCCGGTGCTCGACCTCCGTCTCGTACCTGGCGAGACCGAGCGCTGCGAGATCCCGGGCGATATGGACCTGTCTCGGCTCGAAGGCCTCGCCCGCCGACTGGCCGAGACGAAGAGACGGGAACCGGATAGCAGCAGTCTCGATGCGGTGTCGCTCGAAACCTACCTCTCCTACTGGCACGCGAAAGGCGCGCGCGTCGGTCGCAAGAAAGGCAGTCGCGTTATCTATTTCGGACCGAACGACAGCCTCCCTTTTAAGACCTGAATCGTTGGCCGGCTGGGGACGTATCCTTCCTTGGCCTCGCCCCCCCGAGCCGTTGTTCTTTTCAACTCTTCATCCGGGAGAGGTCTTCGCAAGAGGACCTTTCCCGGATGCTTCTCTCAAGGAATGGCTCTGCTCAGGAGGATCGCGCTCGCGATGCACTCCTGGTCAGAGCCTGTTCCCAGCGGAGCAGGATGGTCTTTCACAACCTGACAAGGAATCTTGAAAGGAGAACCGTCATGATGGCTGCTGAAGAGAGAATCACGCGTGCACAGTCTCGTCTTAAGGCCGCAGGAGGGCGCCACATCGGCGACCTCATCTCCTGGAACACCGAGTTGATCGACGTGTCGCGTGAGACGGCCCGCACCGTCTTTGCGACCGAGGGGCTCGGACATCTGGTGAGCTCGATTGAGCCCGCCACCGCGCTGTCGCGCGCCGCCAGCGAGGTCGGCAAGAAGCCCGGCCTCCTCATCCGCCCTTTCGGCAAGCCGAAGGGAGACACGCTGGCCGCGTTCGCCGTTTACCTTCAGAAGCCCCGCGACGGGGAATCGGGTGACGAACACGTCTGCGGCGCTCGCGTCCGTATCGATTCGGCCACGAACGAGGCGGTGGCCTTGCCGCCCGAAGGCGGCGACGCGATCGACGAAGCACTGAGCCTCGCCGCAGCGGTGGCGACGCACGCCAACCATTTGCTCTCGCACTGCGAGACGAAGGATCTTTCGGCCGCGCTTGTCGCAACCGCCAAGGCTCTGAAGGGCGTACCGCTCCGTGACCGCGGCGGCTTTTATCTCCTCCCGCCGGCGAGCTCCGATGCCTGGTCGCGCCTCAAGCCGCGCCTCGAAGCGATCGGGGTCCGCCCCATCCGCATCGAGATGCACGACGCGCCGGACAACGTTGCCGTCGCGAAGAGCGCAGCACAGAGCGCGCTCGAATCCGACCTCGCTGATCTCGTGACCGATCTCGAGCGAGCCGAATGCGACGGCATGCGGAAGGACGCGCTCGAGCGGCGCATCGAGACCTGCAAGGAGCTGCTCGCCAAGGCCGACCTCTTCCGCGGCGTGCTCGAAGGTAAGGCCGACGAGATCAGTCGGCGTGCCGAAGAGCTGCGCCGCCGCTTCCAGCGCGAGCTTTCGGGCGCGGGCGACGTCTCGTTCGCGGTGCCGATCGCTGACGACACGACGGGCCCCTCGACGCGGAAGAACTGAGCACTCGCCCTCAAGCTCGCGGAGAAAAGCCATGGACAAGGGTACCAACGGAACCGTGGATCTCTCGGACGTGCGACGTCGCTTGCGCGTCCTTCAGGACGCCTTGACCGCCACCTATCGTGAACGTGAAGGCGCGATCGAGTGCATCGTGCTCGCCGCGCTCGCGGGTCATCACGCGCTCCTCGTCGGGCCTCCGGGTACCGCGAAGAGCGCCCTGTTCACCTCGTTCCTCGCATCCTTCACCGACGCGCGGATGCTCGTGACGCTCATCACGAAGTTCACCACGGAGGACGAACTGTTCGGTCCGGTCAAGCTCTCGGCGCTGAAGCGCGACACTTGGGAGCGCAACCTCGAAGGTCGACTTGCCGGTGTCGAGTGCGCCTTCCTGGACGAAGTGTTCAAAGGCTCCGACGCCATTCTGAACACGCTCCTCTCTGCGATGAACGAGCGGCAGTACAAAGGGCAGCCGGTCCCGCTCCGCATGATCGTCGGCGCGTCGAACGAGCTGCCCGAGGAGGACACACTCGCCGCGGTCTACGACCGTTTCCTCGTGCGCGACGTCGTGCAGTACATCGACGCGGACGCAACGTGGACGGACCTCCTCACGCATCCTCCCGACTACCGGCCGCCGACCACGATCTCGCTCCACGAGTGGGACGCAGCGCGCGCTGCTGTTGGGATGGTCGCTGTGCCCCACGGAGTGGTGCACGAGCTTCTCCGGATCCGCACGGAGCTGAAGGCCCAAAGGCTCGTCATTTCCGACCGGCGCTGGCTCGCTCTCCGGAGCGTCCTCCAGGCTGCCGCTTGGCTCGACGAGGCAACCGAGGTCGAGCTCGACCATGTCGAGGTCTCGCGCTTCGTGCTTTGGAAGAGCCCGGACGACCGCATGAAGGTGCAGGCGGTCCTTGAGACCGTGGACCGAAGCGCGGTCGCGCGGGCAGTGCAGATCGTTGATGCAGCGCTGAAGTGCTACGCCTCCCGCCCGCTCGAACCGACCGCCTACATGGACGCGCTTCCGCGCATCACGGCAGAGATCACCGATGCCGCGAAGAAGATCCAGCAGGAGCTTTCGGGCGGCGTCTCGAAGCGCGCGCACCGGCGCATCCAGCCCAAGCTCGATGAGCTGAAGCGCGTGCACGAGAGCCTGAAGGGCGACCTCGCGCGCCGCTACCAAATCTGAAGGGCGGGTGAACATGCGAACGTTCACCTCGGCTGCGCCGTCGCACTCGGCGCTCTGCGAGGCACGGGATACGAATCCGCGTCTCGCAGAATCCCTCTGGAACGCCATCCTGGGGCAAGGGATGACGCCGCAGGGCGGCAGCTACGCTGAAGCTCTTCAGGACACCACGCCGCTACAACATCTGCGGCGGCTCCTCACGGACGACGTTGCCGCCGCCTACGCCTTCTCGGAGCACTGGAGGACGGCGTGCGCGCTCTCGGGCGCCGCGACGCCGTTCGAGCTTCGGGAAAAGGCTCGCGCTGCTTGGGAGCCGTTCGTCTGCCGCGCCTCGACGGCCGATGTCTTCGACGAAGGCTTCGGGCTCGACGCGTCAGCCTCGTGGGCACATGCGCGCGAGGTGGAGACCACAGGCGGCGACCTCGCGGTGCTCGAACGCATCGCGCGCTTGGCGGGCCGGATGCACGCGACGCTCTGCGGCGCGCGGGCGAAACGCGTCGCTGGGCTGCCCCCGGAAGTCCATTCCGTGGAACGCGGCAACGACATCGCACGCCTCCTGCCTTCAGAGCTTGTCGCGCTCGGCGAACCGCTCCTTGAGCTCGTGCTCATGGAACGCCTCGCGGGGCGGAAGGCGGCGCAGTATGCAGTGCGCGGCGACATGCGCGCGGACCGCGGACCGCTCACGATCGCGCTCGATGAATCGGGCTCGATGCACGGAGCGAGAAACGAGTGGGCGAAGGCCGCCGCCGTTGCGCTCACACGCGTCGCTTGGCGAGAACGTCGCAACGTCGCGATCGTGCACTACGCACGGTCGACGGTGACGCACGATCTGTTGCCCGGCCGCGCTTCGCTCCTTCTCGGCGTCGTGCGCCACTTTCTCTCCGGAGGCACCGACACCGCGCTCGGGATCTCGGAAGGGACACGCGCGTTCGATGCCCTTTCGAAGAAGAGCCTGGGCGACGGAGATCTCGTGCTCGTGACGGATGGCGTGGACAGCGCGGCGAGCGCGCAGGCCACGGCGATCGAGAGCCTGCACCAACATGGTGCGCGACTCTGGACCGTTGCGATCGAGTGCACCGTTGCGTCTGACTCGCCGCTTCGAGGCAAGGCCGCGGGCTACGTGAGGCTCGGGGCTCCCGATCTCACGGACCCCGCGTCCGTGCTGCATCTCGCGACCGCTGCCTGATTCCGGCGGTGAGAAGCTCATGGCCGGAGCAGAAACCAAGCGCGACGGACGCGCCGCGGGTTTGGAGCCGCAGCTCGAAGCCCAGCCGGACGTCGAAACGGGAGACCTTTACACGCGGGCGGAAGCGCTTCGGGACGGATGTCTCATCGATGCGACCCCCTTGGCCGCAGAGATGGGCATCACGCTCCCCATCGCGCTCACTCACCACACCTGGCGGCGCACCGTCGTCCTCACCCTGGCCGCACACGCTGCGGGAGAAGACGAGGCGCTAAGGCTCCGGAACATCCTCGCGACGTATCGCCTCGCGGCCCTCCAAAATCCGCCCGCGGACATTCTTGTCTTCACCGCCCAAGTCGTGACGGCCTCTGCGACGCCCATCCCCATGTTGCTTCGAGCGCTCAAAGGACAGGGGGACAGGGGAGAGCCCGTCGTGACCATCTCGCTCTTCGACGAAGACTGACACTTTCACCCCATGAAAAGGAGAACACCATGTCCCGCGATTATGACGAACGACACGACCGCAACGCTCAGAGAAACGGGCACGCATCGCGCGAACGGCAGGGTGGCAGCGACCGGAAGATTGCCTTCGCCATGACCGAGCGCGATGACAAAACATTCTGGACCAGGGTCGGTTCGGCCTTCGTGAACAAGGACGGATCGATCAACGTGTTTCTGGAGGCTCTGCCGGTGTCGGGCAGGCTCCAGCTCCGCGACGACGAGCGTCGCCGCGAAGAGTGACGCTCTTCTCCTCAAGTCTCAGACTCGTTCTCTTGAGTCTACACGAAATCGTACCTTCCTATTCTGCCCTTCTCGCGCGGAGTCCGACTCTCGGACTCCGCGCACCTCCTTCCTTCGACTCTCCTCCTGGGATCCTGTAGTTTCTCGGGGTAAGGGTCGAGCTAAGGAGGGGATCGGGACGGCAGGCATTCCATGAAAAGAATCGTCAGCCGCTTCCGCCGGAGCCACCCCCTCCTCCTTGTGCGGCACAGGTGCCCAGATCGCAGAACTCCAACGCTCCGCAGACATGTCCGCACATGCCGCAGTTGTCGTGATCGAGGCTGGTGTTCTTGCACACTCCGTTGCAGAGTTGTCCGTCGCAGATGCAAGTTCCGTTCAGGCATGAGAGCCCGGCACCGCATGTCGTGCCGCATCCTCCGCAGTTTTTCGGATCTGAAAGCGTGTCAGCGCACACTCCGTTGCAGACCAGAATATCTGCGCCTGGACAGTGACAAGCGCCGCTCACACATACGGAGAAGTTCGGACACGCGTTGTCGCACGCGCCGCAATTGGCATTGTCGAACATCGGGTCCACACAGAGGCCGGAGCAAAGCGCGAGCCCTACATCGCAGGTGCACGCGGCATTGCTGCACTGCATGCCGGAGTCACACGTCGCGCCGCAGCCCCCGCAGTTGCCCGGATCCGTGACGGTGTCCACGCATTTCTCTCCGCAGACCGTGAAAGGGCAGCCGCAGGCTCCGGCCTCGCAGACGAACCCCGTTCCGCAGACGATTCCGCAGCTTCCGCAGTTCTGCGGATCCTCGTTGGCTCCCAAGTCATCCGCGACGCCGTTGCAGTCGTTGTCCCTTGCGTCGCAGACCTCAGAGTTTCCCGGATAGCGAGCCATGTCGTTGTCGTCGCAGTCGTCTCCCTGGCACACCGGCGGGGGGTGACCGTCATGGTCCTTGTCGAGGGTCTTGAACGTGCAAACCGAACTCGCGAGATCGCAAACAACGTCGGTCTTGCACGCGTCGTTCATCCAGGCGCTCTTGCATTGCTCATCGTTCGCGCAGGCCACGTCCGCCACGCATCCTTGGGAGAGCTCGCAGTGCTGTCCTGATGGACAAGCCGTCGCGCCCGCGTTCGGACCGATGGTATGGGAGCACGCTCCAGACGACCCACAGGTGTCGATGGTGCAGGCGAATCCGTCGGAGCAATCGGCCGGAACGCATCCTTCACCGCCGCCAGTGCCTCCACCGCCACCGGTGTCTATGACTGTCGATGACGCTCCGCCTGTCCCGGCAGTCGAGCCGGCGCTGCCGCCGGAGCTCGTACCCGAACCGCCCTTTCCGCCACAGGCTGCGAGAACGCTGCCTGTGAGCAGGAGGAGCAGAGTCGTAACCAAAAGCGCGCCCAGAGTGGCGCGCTTCGCGGTGTGGAGTTTCATGGAATTTCCCCTGTTGGACGACACCCCCAGATGCGGGGGATCGGAGGTGGAACATACGTCCAAGTCGCCTTGGTCGACGTTCTCCTCCCCGCGCCTTGACGACCCTTTGCGCGGACGGTGTACTGATGTCGTATGCCCTACCCACCAGCCACTCGCGCTGCGACCCCTCCAACGGTGAGGATCGGCAAGCGGAGGGACGTAACATTGCCCGAGGAGGTACTCCGTACACTTCGCCTTCGCCGAGGGATGAAGCTTGATGTCCGCGTCTCCGGCGACACGGTCGTTCTCGCCCGCTCGGAAGCAGCTACCCGCAACGGAGTCTCGGCGGCCAACGCCCGCTGGGAACTGATGGAACGTGAAGCTGATGAGGCGATTGAACGCGGGGATGTTCTCGGGCCCTTCGACACCGCGGGTGAAGCGATCGAGGCACTTCGCCGTTCGGAGGTATGAGGTTGGTCATCACTGGCCCCTTCTCTGACGACTATCGCGCGCTGTCATCCCCACTCAAGAAGAGAGTCGACAGAATGTTCCACCGTCTACTTGCCAACCATCGGCATCCGTCGCTCCGAGCCAAGAAGATGCAGCCCAAGAGCAGCGGAGTTTACGAAGTTCGCGTGTCCGGATCCCACCGGATGACGTTCCGCGTGGACGGTGACGCGATTATCGCCCGGCGCGTCGGCGCCCACGACATCCTCCGAAAGCCGTGACCACCAGTCCCACTATGAGCGACCCCAAGGTCTCCATCTACGTTCTTCACGAGATTGCGTATTTGCCCCAGCGGTACCACGCCCCGTTCCTGGACTTGATCGTTCGTCTCCGCGGCATCGATGAGGAGCGCCTCAATCGCACGCTCATGGCGCTTTCCTCGAAGACCATCCAGCGCGTCCTCTCGAGCGACGACGTGAAGCGGCTCCTCGAACTCGTGCGCCAGGACCGCCTGGACACGGACAACCTCGAGCGATTCTCTCTGGACCCCAACTGCCATGTGTGGGACCTCGAAAATTAGCTCACGATTCAAGGCAGTCCGCCGGCCTCGTAACCCCGAATGCAGGGCTTGAGGCCGGTATCGAACCGGCGAGACCGCCGGACGAACATCGTAGCCTGGCCGCCGATGCGCCACCCTCCCCGCTATGCTGGAGCCAGCTCTCTCCTTCCTCCGCCACCTGACTGCGCAGAATCGATCGGCGCGGACGAAGAAGACGTACGTCGCCATCGCAGGGGCGCTTCTCGCGTCCATCGGCCGAAGGAACGACGGGACCGTGGCGCCGTCACGAGGCGAGGTGGAGTCCTTCCTTGGTCGCTCGTTGCGAGAAGGTGGCGGGCGGAGCGCGGCCACCCGGAATCAGGAGCTCGCGGCGCTGCGGGCCTTCGCGACCTTCGCCAAGCGCGAGCTCGGCTGGAAAGAGGACCCGACCGAGGGAATCTCGTTTCTGAAGGAGCAGCCCCGCGATCCGCCGGTGCTGTCGGTGTTCGAGATCCGCCGATTGTTCTCGCTAGCGAGCGCTTCGTCGCGCGGCTGGCAGCGGCAGCGCGACCTGGCCGTGCTCGCGCTCCTGTCGCAGCTCGGGCTCCGCGTACACGAGCTTGTCGCCCTCAACATCGAGCAGATCGACCTCGCGACCGCGACGCTCCTCGACGTCGATGGCAAGGGGGGTTCCCGGCACGATCTTCCTCTGAACGCGCAGACGCTCGCCCTTCTCCAAGCATGGCTCGCGGTGCGAGGTCTTCGAGTGGGCTCCGAAGAGCCAGCCCTCTTCATCGCGCCAAACGGTAGGCGCCTCTCGATCCGATCGGTGGAGCGCTTCGTCGCGCGGCTTCGGCAACTCTCCGGCACGAAGAAACGGGTCACCCCGCACACGCTGCGTCACTCGGCCGCGACGGTTTCGCTCACCCTGGGGACCGACGTTTCGACGGTCGCCGAACTTCTCCGGCATGCCGACCTGAACACGACGCGCAGGTACCTCCATCTTGTCGATGAAAGGAAGCGCGAGGCCGTCCGGAAGCTCGCCGTCGTGATCCCGCCCGAGTTCCTCGTGCTCGCCCCCTCCGTCGCCTTGGCTCCCGCAGGGGGAGCGTCAAGCCCGGACGCGCCGTCCCCGCCAGCGCCCGCCCCCTCGGTTCCACCAGGTAGCTGCCCCAACACCGTGAAGGAAGCAGCGGTTCCGACGCTTGACGTTGACGACCAAGGCGACTTGGACGCCCCTGTTGACGCAGGAGTCGCTACAAGCACCCGCAGGATGTACGAAAAGGAGGATGCGGCCTGAGTGTTCAGCGCGCTCCATAGATCTTCAAAGGTTTGGCGGCCGTGCGGGCTCAGCGGAACAGGAAGTCAGCACGGTTGGCTGAGCGCCGCGGTGACGAGCGTGCCGGGGTTAGACAGGCTTGCTTGTTTCTACCGCGCTCTGGCACAATGCTTCTTACCTATTGTCATATATGTCGACACTTTGGGGCAGGATTACAGCCACTTGGGAGAAAGACGGCACTCACTGGATAGAGCTAATATCTCGCGAAAAACGCGAGCAATTTCGCCTTACGCCGATGCTTACGTCATCACTTCGTCAGGGGGACATCGTCAAGGCGTCTCTCACGAGTGACAGGTCGGTGGTGGACGTCACCTTGATTAGTAGGCCAGCCGATGGCGAATGGGATGCGTTGCACGACGGGCTCCGTTGGCGTTCGTTCGGGGCGAGACCGAGCAGGATGAGACTTCTTCAACAACGTTATGTGATGACTCGGGCTATCCGTCAATACTTTCATGGACAGGGGTTTATCGAGATTCAACCCCCGCTTCTTGTAAAAGGAACATGTCCGGACCCTTGCATGCGTCCCTTCGTCGTTGACGATCATTACCTGTCAACGTCCACGGAATACCAACTAAAGCGGCTTCTTGTGGGCGGCTTTGAAAAGATCTTTTCGCTCACGCAGAACTTTCGCAAAGAAGACAAGGGAGTCAACCACAATCCCGAATTCACCATGTTGGAATGGGCGCGGGCGTTCGAGCCTCTGGAGGCAGTCGAAGCGGACGCGGCGGAATTGGTGCGCTCCGCCGTCGAAGCGACCTCGCCGGGTCAGGAAGTGCTTCACTTTCGCGGTCACGTCGTACGAGTACGGGGAGTCCCTTGGGATCACTTGACCGTCCGGGAAGCCTTCCGTCAACACCTCGGTATCGACGTATCGGAGGACTTCTCGTTGCTCTCCTTGAAAAGGGAAATCGAGCGCATTCGTCTGCCAATTCCTAAGGCGTTTCTGAGCGACCGGCACGCTCTAGTGAGTCTTCTCCTCGACATTGTATCTCCGAAGCTCGGCTGTGATGTGCCTCTCTTTCTCAGAGATTGGCCCTCCTTTATGACCTCCTCTGCGAAAGACTCAAGGGCCTCCGGCGTGGTCGAGCGAAGTGAGCTTTTCATCGGAGGGCTTGAGATAAGCGATGGTTTTCCGGCTCTTCAGGACCCAAAAGCTCAACGACGGCACTTCAACAGCGCACAAGAACAAAGAGCGGAGCAAGGGCTCGATACGGTGACTCTCGACGAGACTTACCTGAAGTCCATCGCTCAAGGGCTACCGCCCGCCGCCGGAATGGCGCTCGGATTCGACCGACTGACTATGGTTATTCTAGACGAAGCGGACATTACTCGCGTCCTACCTTTTGCTTGGGATGAACTCTAGATGCCAGTCGCTCGGCCCGCAGTTCATCCTACGATGAGGGGTCGGCAAATAGCACGGCCTTTTCCCGGCTCGTCGACACCGCGGGCTGGGCACAGTCATAGAGCCGGGCGAGTTCCCCCTGCAACCCATCGGCGAGCGCTCGCACGTCGTCGCGAACTACACCGCTGACAACGGGAGCAATCCGACCAGCTAGAGTCTCGGCGACGCGTCTGAGGCTCTCGGCAAGTGACGCCGGATTATAGCCCCCCTCGAGGACGAAGAGGGCGCGCCCTGCGGCGTGCTGTGCGGCCATCTCCAGTATGATAGCCGTCATCGCAGCAAAGCCGACTTCGGTTACTGTAAGTGACGACATTGGATCCGCCATGTGCGCGTCGAAACCACAGGAGACTAGTAGCAGTTCTGGTCGGAACGCGTTCGCAAGGACACGAACAACAGTCCTCAAGGCGTAAGTCACGTCGGCATCGCCTGCGCCGGCGGGAAGCGGAATGTTAATAATCGATCCTTGGGGACGAAGCTGTACGAGTGTGCCAGTTCCCTGAGGGAAAAGGGCATCCTCATGCATTGAAACGTACGCAACGCCAGGCGTCCGTAGCGCATATTCTTCAGTACCATTGCCGTGGTGGGCATCCCAATCCACAACCAAGATTCTCTTTACCCCGAGAGCGCGCGCATGGGCAGCGGCGCAGGCAATGTTGTTAAAGATACAGTAACCCATCCCGCGATCCAAGAGGGCGTGGTGACCTGGCGGGCGCACAAGGGCGAGCGCGTTCGATGCCTTCCCACCCATGAGATCGTCAACAAGGTCCAAACACATGCCGACCGCAACGCAAGCTGCGCCCACTGAACCGGGCGAGAGAATGGTCTCTTCGTCCAGCTCTGCATGACGCCCGTCTAGCCCCCATACGTGAGCGACATATGTGGGGCCATGAACTCGACAAAGCTCTTCAAAAGTTGCAGTCCGCGAAACGTTTCGCACGGCCAGGTTGGAGGGAAGCCCCAGAAGCATACGCGGGAAGCCCCAAAATCGAGCTGGCGATTCAGGGTGCAAAGCGCCCGGCATGTGTGCGAGGCACCGACTATCCCATCCCACGACAGTGTTTGGGCGCATGATGGCGGAAGTCATACGATGCCTATACTCTACCACTCCTGACACCGTCAGGCACCATTAAGGAGGTGCATGCCCCGAGGTGCCCAGCCAGATTTGCCAGGTAAGAAGCTATGGACGTAAGCTCTCGCCCGCTCGAGATGGCGACGGCTTTCAAGGCGCGATCATGGCTCCCGTGGAAGCGAGCTAACCACCGCCAAAGATCTGAACATTTGATCACAATGAGCACGTTTCGGTCAGTGCGCAAGGTGGGCGTTGCTCGTTGACACGCCGTGCTCCTTGGGGTTACGCTGAACGCAGTGCAATGTTGAACCGACGCTTGGTGCCAGATGACGGCTGCGGAGGTCATCCTGCTTTGGAGTCGTCATCACAAAGTGCACTCGATCGCGACCTGAAGCTGGCAGCGACGACAGCTCGAAGATTTCTGCGGCTGCAGCGGCGGCACCCCGTATGGGCGGCAAAGTGCCGCCGCGCCAATCTCGGCCTGGCATTCGAATGGCTAGTGCTCATCGCGGTAACCTACTTGCTTGTTTACGGGCCGTACGCGTGGTGGTTGAAGGCGGCAGTGTTGGCGCCGTGGTGCCTCTACGCTACGCTGGCGATCGATAACATAGTCCACTATTCGAACCATTGGCGAATTTTTAGGTGGAATGCTCTCAACATCGCGTGGCGCTCTCTCGGTGTGCTGATGTTCTGGTTCCCCATGGAGATCAAGTACCGCCACGCTCATCACCACAAGTGCTATCATGTTGAGGAAGCATCGCACAAACGGTTACGAGCGTTGGCGGATCTGCCGCGTACCAGCCGGGTCTGGGGCTTCGTGGGTTTTCTTATTCGTGATACATTCGAGTCTATTTGGTCCTTTCTTCCATGGGTCCCACTGCCGACATACATTAGGAGGCTTCGAGGGTCAAAGCCATCTCACTACTGGGAGGTCGTGATAACACGGTGGATGGGACTAGCGTGGGCGACGATCCTTCTCTTGCTCAATTGGAAGCTGACGCTATTAGCATGGGTGCCAACAATTCTCGTGGTTGGCCCCTTCGCAAGCGTTCTAATGAACATTACCGACCACTTACCTGGTGACTTGTACCATCCCTTCAGGCAGGCCACCTACTTCGAACCGGTAACTCGCTCAGAGCGGACGCTCTCGGCAATCAACCATCATACCGCGGCGACTCATCTCACCCACCATCTTTTTCCGAATGTACACTTTGCACACCTCCCGCGATTACAAAAACACCTGCTGAAGTCTTATCGGTTTCACCAGTCTCCACGATCCCTGCTAATCAATACGACGATTATCGGCAACCCCGTCGCAGTTCTTCGTGTTCTCGCCACAATAGTCTTTCAGGGGGTGGAGCACCTCGAGGCGGGGATGACCTTATCCAGAGAACACGCTCAAAGACACGCTTCATGTGGTGTGCATTGCAAGGGGGCGCCCTGAGCATGTCTCCGTTGGTTAAACGTCAGAGGGCGGCGCAGCGCAGGAGCAGAACTGGAAGGCGCTTTGGATGAGATTCAGGCGAGAGAGCGAAGGTCACACAATCGATGCCGCCTTTGACGGTGCCAGTATTATTGTGCGCGGCGTCTCCGCGGGAGGCACGCTGGGTCTCGCCTCACTTGAGTTGCGCAATGACAATGCCGCCGATTTTCGGCAGGGCTTTTGCTTCCGTTCGAGTAGTGAGCCGGGAGTACGGCGCCAGTTTCGGATCGAAAACGCGGCCAGTGCGGAGTATTCTGGGGCCTGGGAAGGTTATCGCGTCTGTGCTTCTTACGACGAGGAGGACTGGTTTCGGGTTCCGACGCGATATGCCGACGGCGTGCTAACGTTTTGGCACACACCTTTGCGGCGAAGCGTGATGTACGCCTACTTCCCTCGGTATTCGTATGCGCGTTTTCAGCGCCTTATTAATTGCGCTTCACGTTCGAGGCGAGCGCGTGTCGAGGTTCTTGGTTGGAGCCTGCTCGGGCGGCCAATCATCGCTATTGTGTTCGGCGAACGGGCCCCAGGGAGTCGGGTGTGGATCGTTGCTCGACAACACCCAGCGGAGAGTATGGCAGCGTGGTGTGCAGAGGGAATCGTTCATCGCATGCTCAATGAGAACGACCCAGTCGCCTACTCTCTCCGGAAAAACGCTAGTGTTTTCGTTGTGCCTTCGCTGAACCCAGATGGCTGCGTGCTTGGGAATCATCGTACGAACGCAGCGGGAAAGGACTTAAACCGCTCTTGGGACGCTTTGAATCCGAATCTTGCGCCGGAGGTGCTTGCCGTCCGTCGAACCTTGTCGCGGACAGGAGTCGATTTGTTTCTAGATATTCATGGTGACGAAGAGATACCTTACGTTTTCGCGGCGGGCTGCGAAGGGAATCCGCGGCATACGAGGCGCATTGCCATGCTCGAAGAACGCTTCAGCGAAGCCCTTGAGCAGTCATTCCCGAGTTTCCAGCGACGTCACGGTTACCCGTTCGATGCGCCTGGGCAGGCAGACTTATCCTGTGCTGCGAACTGGGTGGGCAACACATTCGACTGTCTATCTCTAACACTAGAGATGCCATTCAAAGATGATGCCAATCGCCCTAATCGTAGGCGCGGCTGGTCGCCAAGGCGTTCCGCAGCATTCGGTCGAGCCTTGCTGGACACCGCCTTAGATATACTTCCATTCCTGCGGCGGGTCTAACTTGGGCGGTCACTCGTGCTCTCATCTCGACGTGCGGCCATTAGCGAATGAACTTGGGACAGATCCTTATGCACAACCGATTGTCATTCGATAAAAGACTGGCACTTCTCGGGGGTGAACCCGTCCGTCGTAAATCGTGGCCCACGTGGCCGCAGGCTGACCTGCGAACGAAGCGCTACGTGCAGGATGTCTTGCGGTCTGGGCGATGGGGTATCGGTGGCAAATACATGGGCGCCCCCCTCTATGAGAGACGGTTCGCAGAAGCCTTTGCTCGTTTTCATGGCGTAGCTCACTGCGTTCCTGTTGCCAATGGATCCGCGGCGCTCGTGACAGCATTAGCCGCAATTGGTGTCGGCTTCGGAGATGAGGTCATTATTCCGGGACTTGTCTGGATATCGTGCGCGACGGCCGTCCGAAGGGTGGGCGCTATCCCGGTACTCGTTGATGTGGACGCGCAAACTTTGTGCATAACCCCCGAAGCGGTTCATCGTGCGATGACGCCGAAAACGAAGGCAGTCATCGTCGTGCATGCATATTGCGCCGTAGCCGATATGGACGCATTCGCAGCTTTGGCCGTCGAGACAGGCATCCCGATTATAGAGGACTGCTCACAGGCTCACGGCTCCACGTGGAAGGGGCGACGAGTCGGAACATTTGGCAGGGTTGGCATCTTTAGCATGGGCAATTCCAAGCTCTTGTCTTGCGGCGAGGGCGGTGCTGCAATTACGAACGATTTCGAACTATACGATAAAATGCAACAAGTGCGAGGCGATGGCTATCGATACAAGTCGGCCGCTCCTTGCGTCGGGCATTCGGAACTGGAAGAACATGGCTCGATTCAGGGCTACAACTTCTGCCTGTCGGAGTTTCAATCGGCGGTGCTCTTCGGAGGGTTGCGCAATCTGGAGCGTCAAAACCAACTGCGCCAAAGAAACGGTGCCGTTCTTCGAGACCTATGCTCCAGTATTAGCGGCATCACCGTGCTGCATCGTCATCCCAATGTGGACACTTTGGCGTACTTTCGATTCTGCACGAGACTAGATTTGTCGGTGTTTGGAGGTGCGAGCATCGAGCAGATTCGTCGGGCCGCGGTTGCCGAGCTGAATGAGAGCACCATTGAGCGGGTGGATCCACCCCTTAACAATTACCATCTTTACAAACCATTAGCGTCCGTGGGTGGGTTCTCTGACTCACAGATTATACGCGTTGATCCGACTGGATACGAACTGCCGGTCGCGGAGCAGGCGTACGGCGAGTGTCTCACATTCCACCATGCGATGTTGCTAGGAACTGAGAGCGACATGTTCGATATTGCGCGGATGTTCGAGAAGCTCAAGGCAAACCGCGAATCGCTGGCCGGTATCTAAGAGCTGGTTTCAAAATTGCCTCTCGACCTCTCGATAGAGGATCAAGCAGCAGCCCAGTTCCAGAAGCGTGAGGTGCATGTCTCCATGGCGTTCTTCGCGAACTCGCAGCCTCTTGAAGCGGTGGAGCCACGCGAACGTACGCTCGACGACCCAACGATGGCGGCCCAGCTTCTCGCTCGATTCGATGCGTCTGCGGGCGATTCTCGGCAGGATGCGACGACGACGCAGCTCGTGGCGGAGGTCGGCGGCGTCGTACGCCTTTGTCGCCATGAAGCTTGTGCGGGCGCCGGCGGGGTCGACCGCACCGCCCTCGAATCGGAGGGATATCGTCGATCAGTGCCAGTGCTTCGCGCTTGTCGTGGACGTTGGCGGCTGTCAAGTGAACGGTCAGAGGGCGGCCCTTCCTGTCCACGATAAGATGGTGTTTCGAGCCCGGTTTGCCGCGGTCCGTCGGGTTCGGACCAGTGCCCCGGAGTCGTCGCCAGCACGTGACGCCGCTGCAGCTGCAACCGAACATCTCGGCCGGCAGATCGCGCCACGCGATGCCCGTTCGCAAGACGAAGACGATGCCACGCAGGCAGTCTCGGTCGGAACATTTCGGGCGACTTCGCCCCTTGGGCTCCAGCGGGATACGCAACAGCGGCTCGATCCGCCGCCATAACTCGTCGGGCACCAGCTCGCGACCCATATGCCTCAGCCTGCCACATCTCAAGCCCTCATCCACTGGTGTTCAGGGTTCTTGAAACCAGCTCTAAGCACTAATCATCGAAAGCGTCGATTCTGCCGAGGGCTGCCCTGTGTCGCAGATCTGCGTTCGTATTGTTGTCTCAAACTGTTCGCGCGACGTATCGCCCTTGCCAGCGCTGAAACTCTTCGAGTAGCGTTCGCTTATGTCCGATGCGAACCGACATGCCGAAGCTATCTTGTCCGCGGTTCCCGATGAGCCCTTTGGGACGCGTCTTGGCGAGTGGTTTGACGCTAGCATGAACATACTGCGCGAGGCGGAGCGGGACGATTTTGATCTGGCAGCAGTGCCGGTAGATCTGGAGCGCGCAACGGCCGCTCCAACAGGTCCGTTCGGTCGCTATGCGAGTTCGGAGTGGCGGCGCCTGGTCGCGGCCATGTTGCTCGCAGACTGGTCCTGCTATGTCGAGCCAATCGACTGGATGTCGTTCGAGCGTCTCGCATTCATGGCGCATGTGTTCCCAGCTGGTTTTCGAGTGTGGTGGGCTCGCCACCGCACCAGCGGGTCTTGGCTTCCAGTAGGTTACACAGCGTGGCATCCTATCTCCGAGACTGCCTTTGTGACGCTTGAACAGTCTGCTCACACTTTACACGATCGAACACTAATCCCGCTGCCGAGTGTTACGCCGGGTGCGAGCTTCATTTGCATTGTCAACTTCAGCGTCGTTGCATCCTTGCGAAAGACGCTCTTGTCGAAGCAGTTGCTTCGGTCGCTTGCGGAGGATCTAGCTGAAGCGGACGCCGCGGGATTGGCTGCCTTTGCCGTATCCGAGGATGGAGCTCGCGTTTTGGGACGATTCGGCCTTAAGCGCTCAGGCACGCTTCATATTGGTTTAGTGGACGAGTGGGTATTTACTTGTCGCCGTGGCGAGGCAACAAGTTAGAGCTCGTCCCATGCGAACGGCACCACGCGTTGAATTTGCGATTCGCCAAGCACGACCATAACGAGACGATCTACTCCTAGGGCCATGCCCGCGGCTGGGGGCATGCCTTGTTCTAGGGCAGCGACGTACCGCTCATCAACGTCTACCACCGGAAGTCCGTCCTGGCGTCTTTGGGCCAGGGTCGTCGCGAAGGACGCACGCTGCGCGATAGGGTCGGTGAGGGCCGGAAACCCATCACTTACTTCGACTCCGGCGATGAACAGTTCGCTCCTCTCTGCAATCTCACCTTGCTGTGCCCCCCCAGCGGAGGATGTCATGAAGGCGGGCCAACCACGGAGAAATACCGGCACGGAGGTTCCGAGCAGAGGAGAAACCTTGTCCACCAAGATGCTAACGAGTGTGTGCGGGTCACTTAGGAATTCAGCGGGTACCAGTTGGTTGGTTCGCAAGCATTCGGCCTGCAAAGATTCGAGTGAAAAGTCCGGCGCAACGTCAATGTGCAGATGCTCCCTCAGAGCATCCCGGACGCTTAACCGCTGCCAGGGTACACCGGCCACACGGACGACGTGTTTCCCGAACCGAAGCGTGTCAGCGCCCGGAAAAATCGCGTCCACTGCGCGACGAACGAGCTCTTCTGCGTCCCTTTCGATTGCATCAATCGACCCAAACGCCCGCGTCCATTCCAGCATAGTGAACTCCGGATTGTGAATAAGCCCGGAGTCGCCGTGGCGAAAGTTCTGCGTGAGCGAAAAGATCTTTTCAAAGCCGCCCACAAGAAGCCGCTTTAGTTGGTATTCCGTGGACGTTGACAGGTAATGATCGTCAACGCCAAACGAATGAATGTGGGGCTCTGGACAAGTGCCCCTGACAAGCAGCGGGGCTTGGATTTCCCAAAAGCCTTCTTCGTGAAGATAGGCTCGAAGAGCGCGAACTATTAGATCTCGTCGCTGCAAAAGCGCCATGCGGCTTGGCATGCTGCCCAGCCGTCTCCAGCGCAATGCATCACCCGTGGCGTCCCATGTCCCAGGTGATGGCCCGCTGAGGCGCTCGAGCGCGGTGACTGCTCCGTCAGGCCCAAGTTTGGCCTTCACGATATCGCCGCGCGCCGCTGGAGTGGCGACCCCAGTTGCGAGGCAGAGCTGGCGTCTTGTGTCGCCAACGGCAAGCTCGATCGAGGTGGCGTCATCCGTTTGCCAGGAATCCAGGATTCTGCCGTACAACATGTCCATGTGCTCGGGGTACATGAGGTCCGGTCGAGAACCTACCAGAAATGCATCGTTAGCGCCTGGGCAGGAGTTTTTCGGACGAGCTATTGACGCACCCCTCGCGCCCGAAGCCTCGCCGAGAGCAGCGCTCGAAGCTCTGCTCCGCGCCGTTTCGCGGTGCTCTCGCTCACGCCGAGCTCTTTCGCGACCGCCGCCCAGGTGGCGCCTTCTGCGTGGCGAAGGAGGAGCGTGCGCCCGCTCTCTCCGAGTCGTTCCAGTTCTTCGTCGAGGAGTCTGAGCGCGCGCTGCTCCGCCTCCGAGCGTCCGTCATCGCGACGCGCAAGCCGAAGCGTCGCGTCGCTCACCCACATCGTTGCCGTGATCGGATCGAGTGCATCCCCACCGTCGTCCCAGAGCGGCGCGCCGTCCGGTTCGTCCACCGCCTCTTCGCACGCGTCGAGGAGCACGCGGTGCACACGCGTAAACCCAGGATGCACGCGCTCGACCTCATCGAGGATCGCGCCGACGATCCACTTGTGGGCGTACTTCGCGAACGGTCGCTTGCGGGTGGGATCGAAGTGAGCAGCAGCCAGTGTCAGGCCTTCGTACGCCGACCCGAGGACGTCGCCGTCGAGTGTCTTCGGTGCAAGCCACGCCATCTCGCGCGCGAGACTTTCAGCAAGCCACCGATGCTCCTCAACGACCCTCGCTCGCGTGGCATCGTCGAGTCGGCGAACGTCGGGCGGTGCGACGTCGTTCACGTCCCCCGGCCTCCCCGCGTCTTGAGGCGCGCCGCAGCCCGTTCGAGCGCGGAGGTGTCCTTCTTCACGATCGTGCCGCTTTGATCCGGGACTGCGCGGGGCCGTTGGTCCTCGATCCAGGTCGACAGGTTTGGGTGCGTTCTCGCCAGGAAGAGGAGCATGCGGCGTCGCTCGGCGTACTCCTCGTCGGTGAGGTAGCTGCGGTACGGGAGGAGGGCGCGCTCGACCCGAGCTTCGAGCTCAAGATCGGGCGTCGGCGTGTCGTCGCTCATGCAGGGCTCCTAGGAAGATCATCCGTACGAGGCGCGAGATCAGGTCAGGAAAATGTGGGATCGAAAAATGCGACGCAAGCGGTTCACTTTTCTGACCCGTTCCGGTTCGTCGACCGGATTGTTCCACATAGAAGCCAATGCCGACCGTGGACGAGACACGAGTTTCCGCCGAACATTCAGGAGATCCTCTCGCGGGCACACCGTATCGCACGACGGCAACGCTCGGAGCAGGAGGCATGGGCGAGGTTGTCGAGGCTGAGCACGTCACGCTTGGGAAGCGTGTGGTCGTGAAGCTCCTCAAGAAGACGCTCGCGGACGATGCGCTCTGGCTCGAACGGTTCCGCTTCGAGGCGCAGGTGCTCGCGCGGCTCTGCCATCCGAACCTGGTCGACGTGACCGATCTGGGTCGGACCGGCGACGGCAGGCCGTACTTCGTGATGGAACGCCTCCGTGGGCGGACGCTCAGCGTGGAGCTTCAGACCTGGGGCGCGCTTCCCGTCGCCTCCGCGATCGAGATCATGCGCCAGGTGCTCGCCGGGCTTGGTGAGGCGCATCGGCACGGCCTCGTTCACCGCGACGTGAAGCTCGACAACATCTTTCTCTGCGACGCCGGGGGTGCCGCTCCCGAGAAAGCGCAACGTGAGCGTTATCGCGTCAAGCTGCTCGACTTTGGCATCGCCAAGGCGGGGCAGAGAGGCGCGGAGACGCCCATCGCCGCGGCCCCCGCGTACCCGACGCAAGAGGGCACGACGATGGGAACGCCGCGCTACATCGCGCCGGAGCAGATCCGTGGACGCACTGCCGTGGACGCCCGAGCCGACCTCTACGCTGCGGGCGTCGTCTTGTATGTGCTCGTGGCAGGCCGCGGGCCCTTCCAGCACAAGTCGACGCTCGCGCTGCTTGACGCGCATCTGAACGAATCACCCAAGGCTCCTTCGAGCGTCGCGCCGCAGCCGATTCCGGCAGAGCTCGATCGTGCGATCCTTTGTGCCCTCGCGAAGCGGCCCGAAGACCGCTTCGTCTCCGCCGAAGCGTTCGCGGAAGAGCTTGGCCGGATCTTGGATCGCCTCACCGAAGTGACCCAGCCGCTCGAAGCCGCGACGAACCTTGCGCCGCAGTTGCCGCCCCCGTGTCCCGAGCGCAAGGGTCCTGCTCCGGAGCTTCGCACTCAGCGTCTGCCTGACCCTGGTTCTCGCACGTCGCTACCCACGCTCCCCACGAAAGCCACGCCGCAACTCGTTGCCCCTTCGGCGGGCAGGAATGCACGGCGTCCGTCGCTCCTCGCCATCGGCGGAACATTCGTAGGATCGGCCGTGTGCTTCTGGATCCTGATTATGCTTGCCCTCCGGCTCACAGGGTGGCGATAGGGAGCCCTGGGGTGCGTGATGCGAGACGAGACGCTCCTTCCCGGGACCATCTTCGCCGGCCGCTTTCGGATCGAGAGCGAGATCGGACGCGGCGGCATGGGCGTCGTGTACGCGGCGATCGACGTGGTCACTGAGCGCGAAGTGGCGCTCAAAGTCATCGCCAGGAAGCACGCGCGCGTCCCGGAGTTCGTCGAGCGTTTCAAGCGCGAGTGCAAAGCGGTGGCGGCGCTCTCGCACGAGAACATCGTCCGGCTGTACGAGGCCAACACGACGCAGCAAGGGGACTGGTATCTCGTCATGGAGCGGCTCGAAGGCGTGAGCTTGCGCGAGCTGCTCAAGACCGCACCCGGTGGAAGGCTCTCCGTCCCTCATGCGACGCACATCGCGCTCCAGCTCGTGGATGCGCTGTCCGTCGCTCACGCGAAGGGAATCTGGCATCGCGACATCAAGCCGGAGAACGGGTTTGTTGGCGAGAAGAGCCGTTTCTGGTTGCTCGACTTCGGGCTCGCGAAGCGTGCGAGCGCAGGCACACAGACGGACGAGCAGCGACCGCTGGGCACGCACCGTTATCTTCCGCCTGAGCTCGTGCATGGCAAAGTTCGGCCCGATGGCCGCGCCGACTTCTACCAAGTCGGCATCGTGTACTTCGAGATGCTCACGGGCCGTTCGCCGTATCCCGTGCTGGACGATGCAGACGCGACTGTCACGGATATTCAGGCAGCGCACGCCTTCATGGAACCCACGCTGCTGCGCGAGATCTTGCCGGACGCTTCTGCTCGTGCCGAGGCGGTGATCTCTCGCTGCCTCAGGAAGACTCGCGAGGAGCGGTACCAGACGGCGAAGACACTCGGTGACGATCTCTTCGCCGTCATCCTCGACGTGCTACCGCCGAATCACCCCATCACGCTTCGGAGCGCCAGGCACCGTGCGGGCAGCTCTGACCTCTGGCCGCGCGTGACGGTGCCCGGTGAAGTTGTGGCAACCGTCGTGCATGACCGCCCGCCCGTGGTTGCTCCAGTGCAAGTGCGACCACCGCGAGCGAATCCTCGAAGCCTGGTTCCAACGCTGCGCGGGCTCCCTTCTCCTTCACGCGCCGGTGCGCCGCTCGACCCGACAGCCGTGGCCGTGACGAGGGTCGTGTCCGTGGAATCGAGCGGCCCTCCCGTCGTGGTGAGAGAGGAAGCGCCGACACCGCCTCACGCTGTGACGGCGCCGCTCGATCCCATGTCGACGCCGCCTGACGCGTCACCGCCGTGGATCGCCAAGCCGCGCGCCTCCGAGGGGATTCTTCACGAGAAGTGCTCGCAAGAAGCTCCATGGGAACGCACCGCGAACGGAACCGAGCGCATCCGTCCGAGCGGCGTCGAGTTGTCGAACTCGTTCCACGTGAACGCGGAGACGCCTGCCGCGGTCGAAGATCTCGCTCCGTCGGATCCTCCGCTCGATATCGCGACGGCTATTTCGCCGAACGTAGGAGCTCCCGCTTTCGCAGATGTGACAGCGCGGGACGACGCTTCGTTCTCTCCGATCTCAGAACGACGAGGGGAAGCGTGCCACGTCGTGCGTGTACGCTTTGTGGAGGCTGCCGTCATGGGCGCGCCAAGGAGCCGGCGCGCGTACGAAGCACTCGTACCTCCGTCCATCGCGGTCGCGAATGGCCGTTGGAAGCCTCGCCGCGACCGCGCCGAACGGTTGGCGTGGTTCGTTGTGCGAGCGCTCGCGGGGCCGGATGCCGAACCCGCGTTTCCCGGCCTTCCGCCCGAGGCGCTGCTCATCGCGAGAGCACCGACTCCTCGATCGAGACGCCCCGAGACGCCGGTGGCGCGGGCGATCGCGCAGCAAACTCCTAGTGCCGCACCGACGAGGGGCATCCGCGAATGGCGAGGTGCGGCTTCTGGACGGACGCCGCTTCTTCTCGCAGTTTTCGGGGGCTTCATCATGGCGCTCGCGGGCGCCGCGTTTGCGCTTCGTGTTCGTGCTCCAGGGGCCGCCTCTGCTGCGGTCGCCGAGATTCCATCTGCTCGCGCAGAGAACCGGCCAGCTACCTCCGCGACGCCTCTGCTCGGTGCGAGCACAGCACCAACGGGTGCGATCGCCACCGCATCTGCGAACGTGAGTGGCCGTCCAGCCCCGAGCGCGGCTCCTGTTCGATCCACGCCGACGAAGCCGAAGGCTCCTCAACCTCGTGGCACAGCATCCGCGGTGCCGCATCGCAAGGCGGTGCTGCCGGCACCGCGGCTTCTCTTCTAGGAACGCCACCATGAGCGACTTCGACAAATTCGTCCCCGACATCGATACGGTCCTGAAGCAGGCCGATCGCACGGCTGCGGAAGAGAAACGTCGACGGGCGCTCGAGGCCTCCAAACCGCCCGCATCAGCTCCGACCGCGGACGGTGAGCTTCCGCGGAAGCGGCCGCTCGTCACCGAGCCGCCGCCCGCGATCATTCGTGTCTCCGAGCGGCGCCGCGAGATGAGCGCTCGTGAAAAGATGCTGCTTGCGGCGCTCGCCGTCATCCTTCCGATCGTCGTCTTCGTGATCGTGTGGGAGCGCACGCACGCGAAGAGCGTGTCGCCGGAGCCTGCGCCGGCAGCCCTGCCGACGGCGACCACAACGAGTGGTTTCACGCCGAACCTCCCCTTGCCGGCGAGCGTGACGGTGCCGCCCTCCGCAACGCCATCAAGCACGGCGGGTTCCTCCGCATCGCCGACTCCGAGCGCGGCACCAAAGGGCGGACACCCGCAGAAGCCCACGCCGACCGGCACGGTCGAGCCCCAGTTCATCGAGTGAGGATCGAGAGATATGAGAACCATTCGCACGCTCCTTCTGGCCTTCGCGCTCGCGATGGGCGGAGCTTCCGCGTCACACGCAGCGGGGCCCCAAGCCTCCGCGGCGCCGACGCCCGATGCTGTCGCGCGTGCGCGCAAGCTCTTCGACGAAGGGCTCGTGCACGTGAAGAAGAAGGAGTGGAAAGAGGCCGAGCCGCTCTTCGCGGAAGCGCTTTCCTTGAACCCGACCTACGACGTCGCCGCCAACCTTGGCCACGTGCGCGACAAGCTCGGCAAGGCGCGCGAGGCTGCGGAGCTTCTGGACCTCGCGGTGCGAAGCTGGCCCCTTTCAGCGAAGACGCGCGCTCAGCGTGAGCTTTCAGTGAAGCGGCTTGAGGAGCTACGCGCGACCTTAGGGACGCTGTCGATCGAGGTGAACGTACCTGGGGCCGCCGTCATCGTGAACGGCCGCGACGTGGGGCACGCGCCGATCGGCCACGACGTGTTCGTTGACCCTGGCGCCATCGCGATCGAGGCAAACTTCGCGGGGTATGCGCCCGCGAAGCAAGCGCTCACTGCGACCAAAGGAACGCGTTCCGAGCTGACGCTCACGCTCACTGCGCTTGCGGGTGCGAGCTCGACGAGCGTCGTGTCGTCGGCCACGCCCACGTCCTCCGCCGCACCTACCGAGAGTGTGAGCGCGAGCGGAAGCGGGACGGTGGCGCCGGTCCCGTCGAGCGCGCCGACCGCGACACCTGGTCCGCAAAAGGAGATCCTGCTCACGGGTGGGGCGCTGACTTTGGCGGCGATCGCGACGGGCGTCGGACTTCTTGTAGCTTCAGCAGACAAGAGCGCGGAGGCCGCGAAGCTGCGCGGATCGCTCGATGCGACGTACGGCGTGAAGCCGTGCACGAAGGCCGCTGCCGCGAAGGACTGCCAGGCCGTGGTGGATGTACTGTCGAGTCGTGTCGCGCTCGGGGACGCGGGTGGCAGCGTTCTGATTGGCGCCGGCATCGTCGCGGGAGCGACGCTTGGATACTGGCTTTTCATGCGCCCGCGGCGCGTCGAGGTGACGCCGGCCGTCGCACCTGGAACCGCGGGCCTGGTCGTCCAAGGAGCGTGGTAGCCATGGCACGATCAACGAACTGCACTTGGGTTCTTCGCACGGTGCGTGTTGCTGCCGGCTCCGCGCTCCTTCTCGTCTCGGGTGCAATTGGCATCGCAGGCTGCTTCTTCAACGACCTCGATGACTGCCGTTTGAACCCGATGCTCGCCTGCTACGAGGGCAGCGGTACCGGCGGAAGCGGAGGCACGGGCGGCACGACCGTGAGCCCGACGTGCATCCCGAACCAAACCGGCGATCCGATCGAAGACGGTTGCGGCGTGTTCGTGTCGGCATCGAAGGGCAAGGATTCGAACGATGGCGAGACGAAAGCGGCGCCGGTCGCGACGCTCACGAAGGCGATCGAGATCGCGAAGGGCCAGCCGATCTACATCTGCGCCGACGCGAAGCCGCTCGATGATGTGCTTGTGGTTGGCGACAACGTGCAGATCTTCGGCGGGCTCGATTGTGGGAGCTGGAAGTACGTGGCGGGCACGAAGACGAAGTGGACGGCGGGCGCAGATGAGATCCCGCTGCATGTGAAGCCGAACGGCAGCGTGGCGCTCGCCGACGTCGCACTCGAAGCAGCAAGCGCCACGAAGGATGGCGGTTCGTCGATCGCGATCCTTGCCGAAGGGACGGCGAGCCTGGACCTCCGGCGATGTGACGTGATCGCAGGGGACGGAAAGGCTGGGCCCACTCCGAATGCACCGAGCGGAACGGGCACGCCCGGGATGCCCGGCAACCTGGGTCAGGCTGGTTGCGTCGACATGACGACAAAGGTCGGCGCAGATGGGGGACAGCTCGCCTGTGACGGTACCGACGTGAGCGGCGGCGCGGGCGGCAACGGGACGAAGACGGCGGCTGGCGGTGCTGGCAGTCCTGGCGTGCCGCTCGCTCCAGACACGGGCAAGGCCGGTCTCGGTCAAGGTGTCGCGATGTCGTGCGACGTCGACGGCAAGGGCGGCGACGGTGTCGAAGGTCTCCCCGGTGATCCAGGCGCAGGCGCAACGGGAAACGGCGTCCTCTCGAGCAGCGGCTACACCGGCGAGAACGGCAAGGACGGCGCGAGCGCCGGCACGCCGGGCCAGGGCGGCGGCGGAGGGGGCGGCGCAGAGAAGTGCAGCAACAACAACGCGGGCCCGAGCGCGGGCGGTGGCGGCTCAGGCGGTTGCGGCGGCGCGACCGGCAAAGGCGGCGGCCCTGGCGGCGCGTCGATCGGGATCGTGAGTCTCGGTGCTGCGCTCACGCTCTCCGACGTGACAATCACGACACACTTCGGTGGTAACGGCGGTGACGGCGGCCCCGGTCAGCCCGGCGGCGACGGCGGCGCGGGAGGCACGCCAGGCAGCAACAACGGGGACGCCACAGGTGCGGCCTGCGCAGGCGGCAAAGGTGGCAAGGGCGGCACCGGAGGCCGAGGCGGGGGCGGTCTCGGCGGCCCCTCGATCGGGATCGCCTTCACAGGCGAGGCCCCCGACACGAAGGGCGCGACGATCGCGCCAGGAAGTGCGGGTGATGGGGGACAAGGCGACGGAGGGAACGGCGCTGGGGCGAAGGGAATCACAGCGCCCACACAGGCCTTCTGACGGCCCAGACTTGGCCACCGACGGCCTCGCTCAAGCAAGCGAGGCCAAGGCCAGCACGCTCAAAGATGGAGTCGACGGAGGGACCACGCAATGACGACCACGAGCAGAACAGCCAACGTTGCTGCGTCATCGAGTGACGATGTCGCGACATGGCGTCCGTCTGCCGCTCGTGCCTTCGAGTACAGATCGTTGAACGCGCGACACCTCGCAAGCCGAACACTCGCTCTCTCGATGTTTCATGGGAAGCCGGGGCGGCCGGAATGACGCTCACAAACAACACTTCGTATCGCGCTGGAGCTGTGCCGCTCGTCGACGTCGCGAGCCGACCCGTCATCGTCGCCGTCATGAAGGCCACGTTCACGGAAGACGCCGCGGGGCGCTGGATGCTCGCAGACGATCCTTCCCCGGTGCGGTGGAACGACGTGATGTGGTTTCCGGACGCGCTGGACTCGAGCATCCGATATCCGTCCGATGCTGTGCCGCAAAAAGTCGGCACCGACATCCTCTTTGTCGGAGAGGCAGTGTCGACGCGCTCGGTGCCTTATGTCGATGTTGCTGTTCAGGCACGCAGTCTCCGCAAGACTGTACGCGTGCACGGCGAGCGCCTGTTCTACAAGCGCGGAGGTGCGTACACGGTGGGTCCTGCCGCGCCCTTCCAGCGCCGGCCGATCGTCTACGAGCTCTCGTACGGTGGCACATCGAGCGACGGAAAGGCGGTGGAGCGTCGAAACCCCGTCGGCCGAGGTGTTACCACGGCACCTGCCGATCTTGATGGCAAGCCCGCCCCCTGCATCGAGGATCCCCGCTCGCCCGTCACAAGCAGCGCGGACCGGCCGGCGCCCTGGGGCCTGGGCGCGCTCGGATCGCACTGGCTTCCTCGCGTCGCGCACGCGGGCACCTTTGATGAGACATGGCGCAAGGAACGAATGCCGCTTCTGCCGGCGGACTTTTCACCGCGCTATTACAACGCTGCGCCCCTGGACCAGACCCTCGACCCGCCGATTGCTGTCGGTGAAGACATCGCCGTCCTCGGGATGCGCGAAGAGGGCGTCCTGCGATTCACGCTGCCGTCTCTGCCGATCGTGGTCTTCGGAAAACGCGCGGACGGCACGACGCTTACGGTACGACCGCACGTGGACACGGTGCTCGTCGAGCCTGGACGAGCAAGGGTCGAAGTGACGCTGCGCGCGGCGCTGCCGAAGGGCCGCGGGGCGAGCACGCTGCGGGAGATCCGCATCCACGAGGAGGAAGGCCGTGGTTGAGCAAGCTGCGCTGTCCTGCGATCCGCTCGGCTCGTGTCGTGTGGTCGGGGTCGACGGCTCCGAGGCCATGAACGCTCTGCCCCGCGTCTCCGTGAACGTGCTCTCGGACGACGGTGAGCTCGACCTCGTTTCGCTCATGCGTGCGCCCGCCACACTGGCCTTTGCGGGCAGCGCTGGGGCCCTCCGCGAGACCCGACTCCTCGTCGTCGAGGCCGCCCACGTGGGCGCCACACGCGACGGACATCTGTACTCGCTTGTCCTGTCCTCGCCGCTTGCAATCCTCGATCTTCGGTCCGGATACCGCATCTTCCAAGACCTGACATCACAGGAGATCACGGCGAAGATCCTCGCGGACGCGGGGATCGACGCGGCGGAGCTCCGGCTCCAGGGACGTTATTCCAAGCGACTGTATACAGTCCAGTACGGCGAAAGCGAGCTCTCGTTCTTGCAGCGCCTGCTCGCGGACGACGGCATCAACTACTGGTTCCAGGACGAGCCCGATCGCACCGTATTGGTCCTGGGCGACGGGGACGCTTCGCACAGCAGCGTCCCGGACTTGCCGGCCGTGCGGTTCGACGATGCGTCAGGGCTCGTCGCTGCCGAAGGGGCGCTCGTCGCCTTCGAGCGCACGGCGCGGCTCTGCCACGGTCGGGTACTGCTCTCCGACTTCGACGTTCGCGCGCCAGACGTGCTCATTCGGGGAGAAGCCGGCAACGGCGGCCTCGCTTACTACGAGCACCCTGCGTGTGTTCCGCATAGCGAGGCAGCCACCGCACGAGCGAAGGTGCGCCACGAACAGCTCCAGCGCCACGCGGTGACTCTGGCAGCAAAGACGACCTCTGCGCTCCTTTCGCCGGGCCGCATTGTGCGGATCGACGGCGCAGCAGACGAGTGGTTCGACGGAAAATTCCTCGTCGTCGAAGCGCGCCATTCACTCCAACAGGCATCGCCGAACGACGCCACCGACAAGACTGCCTACGCATGCGGCATCACGCTCGTGCCGTTCGGAAACGGCCGCCCCTTCCGGCCGGCACTTCCCGAGAGGGTACCGCGAACAGCCATCGTCGAGTCGGCGGAGGTGACGGGTCCTGCCGGCGAGGAGATCCACACCGATGATCTCGGGCGTATCAAGGCTCGCTTCCGCTGGGATCGCTCAGGCATCGGCGATGACCGTTCGAGCTTGTGGATTCGGCATCTCCAGATGCACATGGAGGGTTCGATGCTACTGCCGCGCGTCGGCTGGGAGGTGCCCGTCCTCTACGAAGAGGGCAATCCGGACAGGCCTGTGGCGCTTGGACGCCTCTACAACGGCGGCGCGCAAACGCCCTATCCGATGCCCGCCAAGAAGGCGACAAGCACGCTCCAAACCGCGACGTCGCCCCGGGATGGCACGACACAGGAACTGCGTTTCGGCGACGATGCCGGCAGCCAGGAGGCGTTCATCCACGCGACCAAGGATCAGACGGTGTACGTGGGCGGCAGCCACACCGTGAGCGTGGCCTCGAATCGGACCGACGACGTGAAGAAGAGCGCTGAGCTCGGCGTGAAAGGCAATCAGACGCGTACGGTTTCGGGAAACCAGAGCGTGACAGTTGGCGCGGACGCAGCAATTGGCGTTGAGGGGTCGCGCACGGAGTCGATCGGCGGCACGGAGAGCGTCGGCGTGACAGGCAGTTACGCGACAGCCGTAAAAGGAGCCTATGCCGAAACCGTCGGCGGCCTGTATGCCCTCCAGTGCAACCAGTCGAACACCACGGTGCAGGGCACCTTCACGCAGTTAGTTGGCGCCGCGATGGTGACCACGGCGGGTCTGGGCGTGCACCAATCGGTGGCCGCGGTCCGCATGGAAGAACTGGGCGGCATGCGTGCGGTGAACGCAGCCTCCGCGTTCGCCGACGAGGTCAGGGGATCGAAGACGATCACGGCCGGCGCCGCGAGCGACACGGCGGGCGGATTCATCGCCACGAACGCCGCGGCCATCTCGGTCGATGCGGGCTCTGCGTCCTTGTCCGCGGGAGGCGAGCTATTCATCAAAGGTGCGACGATTTCCATCAAGGCCGGCACCCTCACGGCGAAGGGGGGAAGCACGTTCACGCTGAGCGGCGGGGCGAGCGCATCGTCTTCGGTGAAGCTTGATGCCGGGACCGTGGAGAAACCTCAGACCTCGAAAACTGGGTGATCCATGAGCCTATCTGCGCGCACTCTGCTGGAAATCGACGGCGTTTCTGATCCGCTGCGTATCACGCGCCTCTCGGGCGAGGAACGGGTCCACGCGCCGTTCCGGTTCGAGGTCACGGTGCTCTCGCGGTCGCACGGCGAGGCCCCGTTGATCCTCGACGCCGAGTCGATCTTGGGGTCGCCTGCACTCCTCACCCTTCAAGGCGATCCGCCGCGGAAGATCTACGGCGTGGTGAGCGAGGTCCACGCAGAACCCGAAGGGTATCGCGTCGTCCTGACCCCCCCTATTGCGGCGCTCGCGGACGTGGTGGACTACCGTGTCTTCCTCGGTACTGACGTGGTGACGATCGCAAAAGCCCTCCTCGTCGAGCGCGGCATCGACGTGGAAGAGCGCATCTCTCACGCGCCCGAACGCCGTCCCCAGTGCGTGCAAGCGTGGGAGTCTTCGCTCCACTTCCTCTCTCGGATCCTCGCCGAAGAGGGCATTCTCTGGATGTGTGAGACAGAGGGGCATCGCGCGCTCGTCGTTTTGAGCGACGACCCGACCGGACGGACTCCAATGGAGGGTGATGAGCATCTCCCCTTCGGCGGAGGCGAGGTGGCGGGGCTCATCGGCGCCGAGAGCGTCTATGGGACGACGCTCCGGCGCGCCGTGGCGACCGAGCGGGTCACGCTCTCCGACTTCCATTTCCAGCATCCGCGGGCAGATCCCACCGCTTCCGCTGGGAAAGGCTCGCTCGAACACTACGAGCCTCTCGCAGGTGCGCTCACGGCGGAGGTCACGGCACGCCTCGCGGCGGTGCGCCTCGGAGAACGGACGAGAGAAAGCCTCACGCTCTCCGGCCGCTCGAACTGCTCGCGGCTCGCGGCTGGCCGGACTTTCGTGCTCCAAGGAGCACCGCACGCGGCCGAAGACAGGACGTGGCTCGTGATCGCGCTTCGGCACGACGCGCGCGACTTCGGTGCTGCCGAGAGCGGCCTGTCCCATGAAATAACCTTCACGGCCGTCCCCGCGGACAAACCGTATCGCCCGAAGCGCAGCGCAGCGCCCATGGCAGGCGGTCTCCAGATGGGGAACGTGACGGGCTCCACAGGCAGTGAGATCCATACGGAGCCGCACGGTCGCGTGAAGGCCCGACTGCGTTGGGATCGCCGCGGCTCGGACGACGACGGCGCATCGACATGGATACGCCCCGTGCAGCCGCCGCTCTCGGGCGGCTTCTTCCTGCCGCGTGTCGGCTGGGAGGTTCTGTTTGGATTCGGGCGCACCGCAGCGGACGAGCCGTATCTCTTGGGCCGGCTCGACAATGGGGCTCACGTTCCGGCGGCGAGTCTCCCCGCGGAGAAGGTCCGGAGCGCATTCGGCTCGCGAACAAGCCCTGGGGGCGGCTCGCGGAACCTTCTTCGCATGGATGACGCCGCAGGCATCGAGGGCTTCTCTCTCGTGGCCTCGAAGGATCTGAACGAGCGTACCGAAAACGACAAGGGCACGACGATCGCCGCGGACGAGTCGGTCACGGTCGGAGGCAATCACACGGAGATCGTCGGAATCCAGTCGGCGGTCGGTGTCCTGGGCACGCAGTCGATCACCGTGGGCGGCAATCGCGACATGACGACGACAGGGCAGCTCGCGATCCAAGCCGCCTCGGAGTCAGTCTCGATCGGCGGAGCCCGCAAGTTCCAGGTGGGCGGCGACATGACGACGAAGTGCGCCTCGCTCACGCGCACCGTGGGCGGAATGAAGACCGAGCTCGCGATCGAGGAGCAGAATCGGCACGTGAGCGGTGCGCATACTGTGGCCGTGGGCGGTAGTTGGGCCGAGGTCGGCGGACTATCGTCGCTCGTGAGCGTCCTTGGAGCGAGCACGCTCACGGCCGGCGGACCGATGGCCGTCCAGACAGCCAACTACTCACTCTCAGCCAGCACGATCACCGAGACGTACGGCGCGAAGAGCGAGTCCGCTGGAGGGGTGCGCACGTTCTCGGCCGAAAGCTCGTTTTCGCTCCACGCGGGGGGAGCCCTGTTGATGAAAGGCGCCGCCGCAGTGTTTGAGGCCGGCAGTATCGAAATTTCGGCCAGTGGGACCACGATCAAGCTTGGCGGCGGCACGATCACGATCGACGGCAAGCTCGACACGGCGGGTGGCTCGCTTGTGACCGGGGACGAAAAGCATGAGTAACGGCGGCCAAGGCCAAACGGACACTCACGGACGAGGAACAGGCACCATGAAGAAGGCGAGCGTCATCCGGTTTCCAGAAAAGGCTCCTCGTGGGCGATCCGCCAAGCAGTTGCAGGCGCAAGGTCCAGAGTCCGCGACACGGAGCGCCAGCGCGACGATCGGCGAAGGGCTTGTGCCGGGCCGCATCGTTCAGCTCGAAAGCGAGGCCGTGACGGTCGAGCTTCTCGGCGGCGGCGCGGTGCAGGCGACCGTCGCGGACGAGATGGAGCCTGGATTCGTGGCCGAGTGCCTGCGTGTGCGCCGAACGGTGCTCGTGACACAGACCCCCAGCGGCGTCGTGCTTCTGGGCGCGCTCCAAACGGGTGCACAAGTCGCCGCGTCAGGAGACGAATCGGCGGTGCGCGCGCGGCGCTTCGTTGTAGACGCCACGGAAGGCATCGTCCTTCGTGTGGGCCAGACAGAAGTGTCGCTCGACCCTGCGGGCCTCGTACGTGTTGCAGGCGAAAAGATGAGCGTGGCTGTGGCAAGAGTGTTTCGCGTGCTGTCGGCGAGCGCCGAGCTGCCGTGAAGGGTTGATCGAGGGCGCACGGAATGGGCACCACGAGCGGAAAACGCAACGTCGCCACGACGGGGAGCGGCCATGTCGCGACGTCCCCCCCGGCCACGAGCCTCGTGCCGCCGCCGGCATCTCCCACGACGCCGCCGACCTTCGCCCCATTTCCCTACGTGGCGCGCAGCGCGACCGCGGAGCAGACGAGCGATCGACTGAAGGTGGGCGGACATCCGGTCCTTGTAAAAGGCTCGGTGATGAGCGTGGACCCGCCGGCCAACACACCTGCGCTGCCGACGGGCGATATCGTGACGGCCGCGAAGGTGAAGAAGGCCCATGTCACAGACGGGTCGAGCCGCACGACGAGCGGCGGCCAGCCGGTCGCACAGACAGGCTCTCTGGTCGCGATGAACGTCTTGACCGGACAGGAGAACACGGCTCAGGTGATGACGCCGCTCATCGAAGGCGCGGGTGCAGGCGCGGCAGGCGGCGACAGCGGTGGTGCGGAAGGGACGGAGAAAAACAAGAAGAACGCGGTGCCGGCGCGTCCCGCGAAGGAGTGCACGACGGAAGGCCACCCGGTCGACGTTGCCTCGGGGTTCGTCGTGGACAGCGCCACAGACATCGCACTTCCGGGCGTGATTCCATTCGTTTGGAAGAGGCGGTATTCGTCCTCCGCCGCCCGAGAAGATGCGACGGCGCTAGGCAAAGGCGGCTGGTTCCACAGCTTTGACCAGTGGGTCGAGCCGATGGAGGGCGGTTATCGATACGAGACGGGCGATGCCCGGCAGATCGCGATCCCGCAGGGGGCCGACGGGCGGATGTTCCATCGGGGGGAACAGCTGGTGCTGTCCGAAGAGCGCCGCGGCGAGGTGTGGATTGCTTCTCTGACCGACCGGCGAACACGCGTGTTCGCGAAGGTGCGGAATCACGACCGGCTGTACCTTGTGGCCATTCGGGACGCGTGGGGGAATGCGATCCGGCTGGAGTACGCCGCAGGACGCCTCTCCCGGATATTCGACACAGCAGGGCGTGAGGTGCGCGTGCTCTCGAACCCTCGGGGGCGGGTCCAACGGCTGGAGGTGCGCGGAGCGCCGGAGTCTGGCGCAGCGCCGGAAGCGGCTGGCGCGAGCGCTCCGCTCTTGTGGATCGACTACGCCTATCACCCCGAGGGCGAGCTGGCTCGGGTGGAGAACGCGCTCGGTCACGCTGACAGATTCGAGTACGACGGGTTTCACCGCATGGTGAAGACCACGCTCAAGAATGGCGTGAGCTTCCGGTACGAATACGACGAGAAGGGCCGCTGTAAGCGCACCCGGGGAGACATCGATGCTCGCCTCTTCGGGGAGGGCGATGCAGCGTTGCCTCTTCACAACGTCGAATTCAGCTTCGAGCCGGACGGAGTGACCACCACCTCCGGCACGCGGCGGCCGCGCCGCTACGCGTGCAATACGCAGGGGCTGGTCACCCGCGAAGAAACATTCGGGGGCGACCACGCCGTGGTGCGCGCGTATGACAGCGACGAATACCTCCTGTCGGAGTCCAATGCAGCCGGCGAGACAACCACCTTCCAGCGGGACGCGCGCGGACATCTGACGAAGCGGGTGGACCCCGCAGGCAACCTGACGTCATGGGAGATTGTCGACGATCTGCCTCGGAAACGTATCGATCCCGGGCCGGAGGGACCGCTCGTCACCGAGTATTTCTACGAGGGGCACGGCGCTCTCGCGGGCGTTCAACTGCCCACCGGAGCCCTCATACAGGTTCGACACGATAGCCACGGAAGAGCGGCGGAGGTCACGGGCCCCGAGGGCCGGCTCGCCACGTACGAGCACGATGCGCAACACAACTTAAGCTCCGAATCCAGCGCTCGCGGAGGTGTCACACGGTATCGGTACGATCCGCTCGGCCGCCCGGTCGCGCGCACGGATGCGCTCGGGCGCACGACGACGGTCACGTACGATCTCCTCGGTCGACCCGTCGAGGTGCGTTTTCCGGACGGCAGAGCCACGCGGAGCACGTATGAACCGCTCGGTCACCTCGCGTCGTTCACGGACGCGCTCGGGGAGACAACACGCCTGGAGTACGCCGGAACAGGCGTGCTCGTGAAGCTTATCCAGCCCGACGGCCAGGTCTACCGCTTTCGCTACGACGAGAACGAGCAACTCCGCCGCGTCGAGAACCCGTGCGCCGAGCGCTACAGCTTTGACTACGATGAGGTCGGCCGCGTGACACGCGAGCGCACGTTCGACGCGCGGTGGCTCGAGTACCAGTACAACAAGGCGAACCGGCTCGCGCGCATCCAATACGGCAAGGAGGACTGGCGGGCGTTCTCGTATGATCCGTTGGGCAATGTTATCGAGGATCGGTGTCTGGACGGCGGCATGTTCTTCGAGCGGGACAATCTCGGACGGCTTAAAAAAGCCGTTGTCGAGGACTGGCAGAAGACAGACATCGTCACCGAGATTACCCACGATCGCTTCGGGCGGGTGGCCGCGGAAAAGCAGGCGGCGGGGGAGCTCGCGTACGAGCACGACGCGTTGGGGCGGCGCGTAGCGCGGACGATCCGCGTGCAAGGGCTTCTGGAGCGAACGACCCGGTACGCGTACACCGCAGACGGCGCGCTCGCGGGATTGGACCACCAAGGACAGCGAATCGCCGTCGAGCACGACGCGCTGGGACGGGAGACGCGCAAGCATGTGTACGGCGCAGGCGTCGACATCCAATCTCGGTATGACGCGATGGATCGGCTCGCGGAGCAGCGGGTCACGGCTCCCGGAACCGAGGCAGGTCGTGCTTTCCGCGAGCTCGCGCACCGGACATGGCACCACGACGCCGTGGGACGGCCGACCGCGCTGGAAGACACCCGGTGGGGCACCTCCACCTATGTCTACGACAAGATCGGCAATGTGGTGGAGGCGCGGCGGGGCAAGGACCTGGAGGTGTTCGAGTATGACCCGACGGGCTCGCTGAAGAAGATCCTGAAGAGCGTGGGGGAAGCGGCGCGCCCGAGCTGGGACATACAGGAGGGCAATCGACTCCGCCGCACGGAGGGAGCGCGCTTCAAGGACGACGAGCGGGGGCGTCGCATCCAGAAGATCGAATTCGGAAAAGGCCAGGATCCGGGGCTCCGCGGCAAACCTGGGGCCGACAACGAGGTCACGCTCTACGGTTGGGACGGGCGCGCTCGGCTTCGGGAGGTGGTGCTCCCGGACAAGACCAAAGTCCGGTTCTGGTACGACGCGTTTGGCCGGCGAGTGAAGAAAGAGGTCTTTCCGCCCGCGCTCTCCGACCTCAAGGCCATGGCGCTCCTCGCCCTTGAAAAGGGAGCGGATGCGCTGCCGAAGCCCCGAGTCGTCGAATATGTCTGGGACGGTTATGTGCTCGCGGCGGAGATCGAGCGCGGTCGAGCAGCGCACGTGGACCCCAGCACGCCCGCGCTAGACGACGCTGCGACCGCCGTGACGAAGAATGCCGCAGCGAAGACGGGAGCAGCGGCGCACGCAAGAGCAGAGCTGTTGCTCAGCACGCGAGATGGAGCACCGATCCGGGCGAGCACAATTGCGGAGGCGAACGGGATACCCGACGCGAGCCGGCCTCGCCCGGCGGAGCCGTGGAGCCGATTCCACGTACACGAGCCGGCGACGTTCACGCCGGTGCTTCAGGAGGAAGCGGGCGCGGTTTTCGCGGTCGTGAACGACCATCTCGGGATGCCCAAGGAGCTGATCGACCCGAGCGGTCGAGTAGCGTGGGCGGCAGTGCACACCGCATGGGGTCGCGTCGTCGAAACGTGGCGCGATCCGGCGGCCGTGGCGCGCTGGGGCGAGCTGGAAAGTCCGTTCCGGCTGCTTGGGCAGTACGAAGATCTCGAGACGGGGCTCAGGTACACGCGCTTTCGGTACTTCGATGCCGAGTTTGGGCGGTGGGTGAGCCCGGATCCGCTCGGCTATTTCGGTGGTGCCAATTCCCTGGCGTTCGAAGCGGCGCCGACGTGGTTGGTAGATCCGCTGGGACTCGCGTGTGAAGTACCACACGGGTTTAAGGATGAGGAGCAATTCAGGCAATTCGGAGCAATTATCGAAGGGGACTTGAACGGGCTCTCAGACTACTACGTCGCTTACATCCAGGGCAGCGCGGCAACTGGCCAGAACTACCACACAGGGCGACCGTTCGGACCTCACAGCGACATCGACCTTGCCATCGGGAGCAAGGACCTTTTCAGGACATTTGCCAGCGACCCCACTGCGGACGTCCGCGGGAACCGAATCCACTTCGGGGACGAAGGAGCGCCTGCAATGTTGCAACCGATGCGCCAGAAGCTCTCGGCGCTCGTGGGTCGAGAAGTAAATATCATGGTGTTCGATTCACCCAGGAGCGCGACGGCGCGTGGAAAGAGCATACCGGTGCCGAAATGAAGCGATACGACATGACGTTTGTCTTCAGCAATCTCGATCCGAGGGATGAAGTTCAGCGCCGGAATTTGGAGACTCTTCTGGGGACTACGGTTGAAGAAAGAGACAGTCTATACAACGGAGGCACGTACTATCGCAGTGTGTCCGATTCACGCCAAAAGGTGATGTTGCGTCCGAACTTGGACTTGCTGGACATGGTTAGCTTCTATCCGGAGCACCCGAAAGAAGCATGGATTCTATCCTGCGAGACGGGTTCGCCTCGGGACTTGGAAGCAACGCTCCGCGCAGCATTCCCGGGGGTCGTCTTGTACCGTGAACGGGAGTGTCAGCCGCCTGCTTCTCCGGTGGACGAGAAGGGGAAAAAGCTTCGCGTTATCGTCGCTGCCATGCCCAACTTCACACCAGAGCAGATTACTGTTCTTGGGTCGGCGCTTCGCCTTACTTTCGAGGAGGCGCATGATGCCATGTTTGGCGGGAGGCACTTCTCCGCGCGAGATTTGGCGGGGCAGAAGGCTGAGGTGTTCGCGAACTTCGACAACGATGGGGAACCCGACTACCCGGAAGCCCCACTGGGGACCTGGCTCGTTGGCTTCTACCCTACGAGTCGCACGCCAGAGGAAATCTCGCAGGTCTTGACGTCACTGGTGGATCCCGCGGCGCATGTCATCCGCGCGCCGAAGAATGGATAAGTGAAATGGCTCTTTCGTGGAAACAAGGCTCGCTCGGGGATCGACGTAGGAGTGGTTCCAAAAGCGATTTGGAATAGCCATGTTCACTGCCATTCTCGCCCTCGCATCCGACACATACCAGCCGCGAAACCTGCGTCTCCGCACCGCTCTCGGCGAGCCCTGGCGCCTCGACGCCGAATTCGTCGCGCCTGAGCCCATCGAACCCGACCCGCTCGTCGGAGCCCCTGCTGCCCTCCGACTGACCACCGAGCACGTCGAGCACACCGCGCGCGGCATCGTGACGGAAATCACCGCTGCTGCGACCGCCCAAGCGGAGCCGAGCCGCCTCATCCGCGTCACCATCGAACCGGCCATCGCAGCGTTGCGCTTCCGGCGCCTCTCACGCATCTTCCGCAACAAGGCCGTTCCGGAAATCCTCCGTGCGATCCTTGCGGGCGCTGGAATCGCCGCCGATGACTTCGCTATCGAGCTGTCAGAGGAATACCCCGTTCGCGAGCACACTACGCAATACCGCGAAACCGATCTCGCCTTCCTGCGTCGGCTCTGCGAGGAGGCTGGCATCCTCTACCGATTCGATCCCACCGACACACTCGACAAGCTCGTGTGGATGGACTCCGCCGCGTCCGCGAGAGAGCCTCTCGCCGGACCACTCCCTCTTGTCGACGCTTCGGCCCTTGCCCTCAATCGTCTGTGCGCCTGGGACGCGCGGTGGTCGCGCAGATGCCGGCCGGGCAAGGTGACGCTCCGCGATCACGATCCGCAGAAGCCCAAGGTGCTTCTGGAGGGCAAAGCGCAGAGCGGCACAGACTGGGAAAAGGGTCTCGAGGTCTACGCTGCCCCCGCCGGCTTCACGACCGAACCGGCCGCGAAGAAGACTGCCGACCTCGCCATGGAACGATTGCGGGCGGACGCGTTAACGGTCTCATTCGCGACGACAGCCATCTCGCTCGTCGCGGGAACTGCCGTGAAGATCGAGGCGCACGGCGCTCCCACTGTCTCATCGCTCGAAGGAGCGTACTTTGTCACGGACTCTGATCTCGTGCTCTCGCCCGGGAAGGCACCGGAAGCGCGCGTCCATGCTGTACCCAAGGAGGTACCGTATCGCCTTCCGGCCGTGACGCCGAAGCCGCGTATCCTAGGGGTCCAGTCGGCGATCGTTACTGGCCCTGCGGGCGAGGAGATTCACGTGGATGCCCAGAACCGCGTCCGTGTACGCTTTCTCTGGGATCTCGAAGGCCCGACAGACGACAAGAGCAGCTTGCCGGTGCGGGTCATGCAGCCCAATCTGCCGGGATCGATGTTGATCCCGCGCGTGGGCTGGGAAGTGATGGTGGCCTTCGAGGACGGAGATCCCGACAGGCCGTATGTCCTAGGACGGCCGTACAACGCGAAGCAGCCGCCTCCGTTCGGTCTGCCGGCCAACAAGACAATGACGGCGCTCTCGACGAGCTCGTCTCCTGGCGGCAAGGCGCAGAACGCGCTTCACATGGATGATGCCGCCGGACGACAGCACATGGTTTTTCACGCGGGCTTCGGCAAGAGCACTGACGTCGGCAACGACATGCTGGAACAGACGGTGGGATTCGCCAAGACGTCGATCGGCGGCTCGCAGTCGTGGTCGATCGGAGGTGACGAGACCGTGAGCGTCGGTAACGCCCTCACCGTGGTCGCGGGCTCTCAGAGCACGTCCGTTGGCGGCTCGCAAGACCTCCAGATCAACGCAGCAGGCGTCACCGCCGTGGGAAGCGAGACGGTGAGCGTGGGAGGGGCCCTGATCGAGCTGGTCGGTGATCCCAAGACCGGCCTCGCACACTTTGCCCAAGCCGCCGCGTTGGCGGGAGTTGGGGAGATCCCAGTCGTTGGAAGCTATCTCTCCACCGCGGCCGGAACGGTCAAGGCCATCGCGGAAGGGTACGCGCACGGCGGATCGAAAGGCGCCCTTCTCGCAGCGGGCCAGTCTGTGACGGGACTCATCGGCGGGCAGATCCCCGGAGGAGATGCACTCGTGGCGGCGGCGAACGGCGCGGGTCTCACTCCGTGGTCGGAAAAAGCGCAGGAAAAGGAAGCAGAGGAAGCAGCTGGCGGCGGCACTGGGGGTGCGGGCGCCGCGGGAGCCGGGAGCGCAGCAGCAGCACCCGGGCACCGGAAAACGATCGTGGATGGGAGTGTGTCCGAGACCATCGGAGGGCTCTATTCGGTCTCAACGCCCGGCTCGATCCGATGGACCACGCTTGGGCCGAGCACCATCGCAGTGGGCGGCGCGCACATCACCGAAGCAGTCCGCGTCCACTTCTCCACCGCCGGAGCCTCGGCAGACACGGTCTCTGCCGTGTCGATCCAGTCGGCCGGGCCCATCGGTCGACATGCCAAGGCCGCCTCAAATCTCCATGTCGGTGGGAGTTGGCAGTCCGTGGCCGGCGGTCCGTTCGTGATTCAGGCGGGCGGAAACGTCGATCTTTCGGCGGGCGGCGCCCTCAGTATCGAGGGCGGCGCGGTGGTCTTCAAAGCCAGTGGGGCGACGCTCGTAGTCCACGGAGGGGGCTTGTTACTCAAGGCATCAAAGGTGACTGTGAACGGGACAGTTGTCCACGGTGGCTCGGAGGACGTGGGATGAGCGACTTCGCCGGTGAGCTGATGGTCGTCGGCGCTTCGCTCGTGTCGCCGCTCGCGACGACCCCATCGGCGCACGCGTTCCTCGCGAAGGCTGGCGCGACCCCCGCGGCTGCGACGCTCTCCGGTCCGATGAAAGGCGCGTTCGCCTGTCCGTGGATCCCGGAAGAGTCATCCCTCGGGGTGCGCCTGGCGGTGCTCGCTTCGCAGGCGCTCGCAGCGCTTCTTTCCGCCCTCCCGGAGACCGTTCGCGTCCGCGCGGACATCGAGGTCGTGATCGCGTTCCCGAATGAGGCACAGGGGTTCACGGAAGACGATACGTGGCTCGTGGAGCGCAGCGCACGCACGGCGCTGCACGGCACGCGCGCAACGCTTGCGATGCCCACGGCCCGTACACGTGGCCCGCGCGCCGCCTTCGACGAAGTGCTCCGGGCCGGGCGAGATCTCTCGCAGGACGCCCTTCGGCTCATCGTAGCTGTCGACTCCTTAGCTCACCCGGAGCGCGCGAAGACAGCGCCAGACGACCGGGATTCTCCGTGGGATCCTGCGCCGCCGCGCCGGAGCGAAGCCGCCTCCGGGCTCCTCCTTGCGACCCCCGCGCGCGTCGCCGAAGCCCGACTCCCCATCTGGGGGCGTCTACGGGGCGCCGCGACACGCGTCCACGATTCGACCCCTGATAACGACCACCCGAGCGACGGGACCGCGATTTCCGGCGCGATTCGCGCGCTGCCGGGAGGATCGAAGTTTGTGTTGATCGCAGGTCCCGAGCCCTTGTCGGGTTTCTATCGGGACGAGTTGGCCGTCGCCGTCGCCCGTAATTCCGACCGATTCCAACCTGTGCATCACGCGCTAGGTCCGGCGGCGCTCCTGGGTGACGTCGGGATCGCATCGCTGCCCGCAAGCATCGCCCTCGTGCTCGCAACGCTTCGCCATGGGACGCTTCGCCGCCTTGCCGCTGCTGGAGCACAGGCTCCAGATGCTGGAGATCTCGGCGAACATGACGGACCGGCGCTGATCTGGGATCTCTTCGCAGACGGCACGCGGGTGGCGCTGACCCTCGAAGCGAGCCTGGACCCTCCGCCTGCTCACCGCGCCGCGTGCACCCTAGACTCCCTCGTTGCAGCCGATGTGCTGGTGCAGAAGGCAACTCCCACATCCAGCTTCGCCGAGCCGGAAGAAGGATGTCTGGAGAGGCTCCTTTCGCTTTGCCGGTTGCGCAAACAAGCCCCCTGGCGCGAGTTGCCCCGTATCGAAGAGCGCATTCTGGCCAACCTCGACGCGCTCGCGGAGACGGGCGTTTCCTTCAGCGAAGCGTGCCAGTTTCTCGCGTCCCGGGGCGATCCCTACGGTGGGGTTGCGGCAACCTTCTTGTTCGGCGCCCTCCGGCAAAAAGGAGCGGAGGGAGCAGCGGTGTTCGAAGACACCATGGTTGCTCTCTTCGGTCCTGGCGCGGAAATCCGGCTCGACGCCGGTGACTCGACCCTGGAGACGCTCTGGCTCGCTTCAGAGGGCTTATTCCTCTTTCCGTCCGCGGTCGCCGAACAGGCACTTCTCGGCTCCATCGACCAAGGCCGTGGGGTCATGGCTGCGATCGCGCTCGTGACGCTCGCGCGCCGAGGGCTCATGTCGCCCGCGCGTGTTGGCCAGCGCCTCAGCAGAGGAGAGCCTCTCTTCGCGGCAGCGGTGGCGCGCGCAGCATCGCTCTCCCCGGAGCTTATCGCTCACAAGGAGTCCTGGCGCCCCCTCCTCGATGCTCCGGGACCGCTTGCCTGGGAAGGCGCCCGCGCGCTCCTCCTCACGAACGACGAGGCACCGCTTGCCCGACTGCGAGCCGGGGATGAGCTCGCCGACCGGCTCGGCGAAAAGGCTCTTTGCCTCCTGGCGCTCGCCGGGCACGAGCCAGACGTGCCGTTGTTCGCTCGTCTTGCTCGACGGCTGCCGCGCACCGAAACCACGCTCCGCGCGACCGGCGATTTCGGGTGGATGCCGGTTGCCAGCTTGCTTCTCTCCGCCCTCGACGACGAGGCCACGGTGGATGCCGCGGCGCGAGCTCTGTCCACGATGTTCGGCCCGCTCCCGCAGTGGCCGGAACGAACCTCGCGAGTGGCGTGGGGGCGAGCGATGAAACAAGCGACGTGGGCGAGGGACAAGAGAGCGCGCGACGGGAAGCCCTGGTCTGCCAAAGCCATCGCGAGCCCCCGGGATCCGAGTGGCATCTCCGATCGAGAGTGGCAGTTTCGAATCGACGAACTGCGCCTCGTGAGCAAGAAAGTGATCTGTGTGGAGCCCGGAGGTTTCGGAGCGGGCGCGCGGGAGGCGATGCTCGCCACGATCGCGATGGAAGAGCGAGGGATAGAATGAGCGAGGAACAAGCGAGAGGAGAGGTGTTGTTTGGGGTAACCCTCGACGACCTTGCACGTGTACATGCGGCGGAGCGAGCGGGCGTGCCGACCGAGGTGCGGCTCTCCGAGCTGGGGCTGGATCGCACGGCGTTTGCGCGCGCCGAGCATGCGTGGCTCTCGCGTCTCGCGGCGAGTCTCCGCGACGAACCAGCGCTCTTCGTCGCCTACGACCTGGCCCTCGCGCGCGCCGTCGAGCAGGATGCTCCGAAGATCCTTCCGCTCGAAGAGGACCTCGGAGCATGGATCTCGTTCGAGGGACACTTTCAGCGAGCGGCGGATCCGGCCGAGATGGCGAGGAGCGCCGGACTCTCGCTTTCCGAAGTGGCGCGGCTTCACGGCACCTGGGCGGCAAAGCTCGCGTCCGATCCGGCCCTCGCGAAGCTGGCTACGACGCTCCAAGCAGTACCGTCGTCACCATTACCGACGATCCGGCGGGAGCCGCGCCGCCCCGCGTCCCATCAACCCGAAGCTGCAGCGCCGCTACTTCCGGTGGAGGCGCTGCCAGTGCCGGCGCTCCCGCCCACGCCGATCGACACGTCGTTCGCCTTCGACGCGCATGTGGCGAGAGAGCCCACGACTTCGCCCTCGCCGGTTGTGTCTCCGGTCGCGGCTCGACCGCCGCTCGTCGACATGGCGCCACTTGCCGCTCCCGTCCTCTCGACGCCGCGGTGGGACGCCGCGACGATGGAGGTCGACCTGTCGACACTGGGCGTGCCGGCGGTCCCTTTTCGGAGCGGCGTTCCGGGCGAACAGGCCGTGGCCGGGACGATGGAGCCCACCGCTCGCGCAGATACGTCGGGGGAGACCGCCGATATCGACGTTCGAGCGCTGGTGAAGCCCGTGCTCGGGTTCGGTTCTCCCACGACTCCGGTATCTGTACCCGCCACGGTGGGGCTGCCCGCGCAGGCTCGACCTGCGGCCGACCTGGCCGGCATCGGAACCACGGGAGAGGTCCCTGCCGACCTCCTTGCGCGCATCGCTCGAGGACCGACACCGTTTGTACAACCGAGGTCGCTGCCGGGATCAGCGACACACGCAACCGACCGAGACTCCATCGCGCGGGAGGATGAGCGCCGCACGGCGAGCGAGCCGCCGCCGGTATCGTTCAGCGCGGCCCCCCACCAGTCCTCGGCATTTTCCGGCGTGACCACGGATGTTCCCGTGGACCTCCTTGCGCGCATCGCAAGAGGGGCCGCGCCGTTCGAGCCGCACCCGCCGCCCAAACCCGCCGCGATGCCCCCGGCAGCGACGTTCGCATCCGCAGCGCGCGGCGATCACGGCACCTCAGCAAGGCCTGCTTCCCTGGCCGACGGATCGAAGCGACCCTTCGAGCACTCGGCGTCGTGCTCACCGCCGCCTTCGGTACAGGCATCCATGCTGACCCTCGAACAACACGCTTCGCTGTCGGCAGAGCTCGTGGTGTTTCAGGACCGCGCCGAAGCTGTCTTCGGAAAGTATGGATTGACGGACATCAGGCAACGCCTCACCGCGGAGCAGAGCTGGCGCGAGCGGCTTCGAAAGAATCCGGATGAACAGAAGGAGTGGCAGCGCCTCCATCAACACTACGTGGCCTATTGGACCACCAGCAAAAGCGCACAGCGGAAGCGTTGATGCAGCACGGAAACGGGCTGTAGGCGACGGAGTTCGGTCACAGAGTCGACGCCCAAAGTGCTGCGCCGCTAGAGGGTTCGGTCCAACCTGACGACCGAATCTGGCCCCGAGATGCGTTCGAGATGGGAAGAACCGTGCACGGTGCCTCCACTCCAACCAAGTTCGTGCAGGAGAGACGGCGCGAGAACACACGCCTTTCGAACGAGAAGAAATGGCCCCAATGACGACTAGCAAGAAACAGAGTGGGGATCTCCGACGCACGACACGGCACGAGCAGGGCGAGGAGCCTGCCCGCACCAATGACCGCGTGGCGCAGTCCGCCAAGGGGGCAACAGGACCCGCGCAGGTCACGGAAGCGAACCCGATCGGCATACGTTTAGTGGTCGTCGACGTCGACACCCTTCGCCAAATGCTTCGTGAGCTTCTCCGCGAAGCGCTTGCAGGATCCGCCGCGCCTGACTTCTACTCGCAGACGTGTTTGCCGCCTGGCATGAGCCGCCGGGCATTCCTCGAGGCGATCCGCCGTGGCGATCTTCCGGCGCGCGCCTCTGGGAAGGCTCGGTTCGTGGCACGCGCGGACTATCAGACATTCGTGAAAAGCGCCTCTCCGGCACGCGTACACCTCGACAAGCGACCCGCGCACACGGACCAGGCACGTGCGGTCCTCCGGGGCTCACAGGGCAAGAAATGACGATGGCCCCTCGCCGCCGAGGTCGACCGCGAACAGGCCACGTCTATCGTCACGGCGATCACTTCGATATTCGGATCCGCCTTGCGGACAAGCGCGGGAGGCCAGTTCATCTTGATCCGCGCGTCAGTGAGACCGAGGCGCGGAGCCTCGCGGCGCAGGCATCAGCGCTCGCCATCGCCGAGGGGGCGACGCGCGATCCGACCCCCGACTCAAGCGAGACCGCGGACGCCTGGTTGGAGCGCTGGACGGCCGACCGGGTTGCGCGCGGAATCGCCACGGCAGGTCAGACTCCCGGACGCTGGCACAAGTGGATTGCGCCGGTGATCGGCCACCTTCCGATCGCCCGTATCGAGCGGGAGGATGTCGAGCGCGTGGTGGATCGACTCGACGAAGCGGTTCGAGCAGGCGCCATCCGTGCGCAGACGGCGAGTCACACGTGGGTCATCGTCAAAGCCGCGTTTCGCGATGCCCAACGAGCCAAGACTCGGACGCTGAGAGTGCGCTCCGATAACCCCACCGAAGGCGTCCAAGGGCCCGACCAGGGGCCCGATCGCTCGAAGCCGTGGCTTTACCCCTGCGAATTTTCACGGCTCATGGCGTGTCCCCGCGTGCCGATGCGCTGGCGGAGATTGTTCGCTCTGGCCACATACCTCTACCTGCGCGCGGGGGAGCTTGCGGCTCTTACGATCGAGGATGTCGACCTCGTCGGTGGCGTGGTCCTTGTGCACCAAACCACCCGGTATGGGCGACGCGCCGCCGCTACTACCGCCACTGGACCGACGAAGACGAAGATCTCGCGCCGCATTCCGATCGAACGGGCGCTGCGGCCCTTGCTCGGGGTCCTGATCGCCGAAGCTCGCGCGGAGGGACGTGCTCGAATCGTCTGCATGCCGTCTAGACGCGAGTTGGCCGCTCAACTCCGCCGTTACCTTGAATGGGCCGGGGTAAATCGCGCCGCGCTCTTCGCAGATGATGAGACTCGTGCGCCGCTCACGTTCCATGACCTGCGCGCGACGGGACTTACATGGCGGGCCATCCGCGGCGACGACGCGCTCAAGGTTCAGCGTGCCGCCGGACACGCGTCCCTCGAAACCACGCAGCGCTACATCCGCGAGGCAGAGGTGATCGGGCACGAGATCGGGTTGCCGTTCCCGGATCTTCCCCAAGGTGACTTCAGCACAAGCGAATAATTGGCGGTGTCGTCCGACGATGACAATGGGTCATACCGCTGCCCCTGGCCTTGCGCCCAGACTCAATACTTATGGTCGAGAACATGATCAAAGTTTGTTCTCACGGTAGCCGCGGCTTCGTTTGGAGACACCTGCCAAAGTTTGGCGAGTGCTCCAACGGTGACCCGAATACTCAGCGGTGATGCGCCAACCCCTTCGTTCTTGACGAAGGGCCCGTCCGACTCGGTGAGTACGCGTTGACGCGGCATGGCACGAATGAGCGCGCTGCCACTTCGGCTCGTGAGCATTGCTGAATTTACGGAAAAGTAGACTCCAGCGGCGATGGCGCGCTCAAGTTCCCGCACAGTGCCGGTGAACCAGTGCAGTATCACCTGGCAGGGGAATTTGTCGCCAATCGCGGCGACGACATCCGCGGCGGCCCGGCGCGAGTGCACCGTCAAGATCTTTTCCGGAGAACGTGCACAATACTCAAGGATCCTACCAAATACGCGCCGTTGTGCCGCCCGTAGGGCGATGTCACTCGTGGTATAGTCCAAACCGACCTCGCCCACGAAACGCGTCTCCGTCAGCAGGTCGGGGATCTTCGAGACCTCATGACCGTGCGAACCGACGAGTTCGGGGTGGAGACCGAGCGCTGCACGTACATACACCTTTCCTCGAGTCAGGGCCGCTGTATGCGGATAGACCAAAGGTGCGTTGGTCACGGCGATGGTGTGGACGCGGGCAGTCTCGGCCTCAGCCACAAGGCGCGCAGGGTCCGGGAACAGGTCGATGTGGCAGTGGGCATCGACCAACTCCATGGAGTCGGCCCCGCGCATGTTTGCCCGCTCGCTCATACCGAAAGCGCGCTTCCCCGCGTCGTAAGAAGACGCGCGACCTCCTCCATGCCGCGCTGGTAGACGGCAGCGTACTGCCTCACCTCTTCCGGCGGGAGCGGACCGCTGCTCAAGACATCGAAGACCGCGCTCTGCTCCGTCTGACGCCGTCGCTTGGTAACAGCGATCTCGAACGCGCGGAGGTCTTTTCTCGTATCGTGAGTGAGTTCCACCTCTGGACTCAGGATGTCGGTGTCGTAGGCGGCGTCCGGCAGCGAGGCGGCCGCCATGGCCGCGCGCCGGACGATGCAGGGGACGCAGTATCCACAGTGGTTCCCCGGGGTCAGCTTGCGGTAGCGCCCTTGTTCGGGATGCGAGCACGACATCGAGTTAGGCGCAATGCTGCGAAGGAGCGTTTGATTCCTCACCTCGCGGAGCATCTCGCCCTTGGTGCGGAATCGTCCCGGAAGCTCCACGCTCGATCCGAGTTGCAGCTCGCGCAGCAACTCACGGAAGCTCGCGATGAAGTGTGGGTGGGTCGTCCGGGTGCTGCAACTTCCAATCCGCGGATTCACGAGCGGGACGTTGAGCGAGATGAACCCGTTTTCGGAAACCACGAGCCTGCGATCGGACCCGAGCGCCGTTGCTACTGCGATGCCGAGCGTCAAGAACAGGAAGGACCTGGACCGCATCGACTGCTCGGCCTCGCCGTTCGGTCTGGATTCGCCGTCCGTCTCCCTCTTGAGGGCCTGTACGTGGAACATGCATGGCACAACCCGATCCGCGTAGTGCGCCTCCAACGCCGAGAGCACCTCCTGCTGGACAGAGTTCGTGACTCCCGCGCCGTAATGTCCCGTAAGAGCCACTCTCCGACCCGATTCGAGGAGATCGATCGCGCCGGCAAGCGAATCGAGCCCTCCAGAGAAGAGAGCTACGTCGTGAATCTCCGGCGGATCCTTTGCGGGCTTGGCCTGGTCCGGGGGAAGTGGCGCACGTTCGCGAAACTCAAGGTGCCACGTGTCGCCCGTAAGGAAATTCAGCATCTCGACGAGAGACGCTCCCAAGCCCCGCCACTGGGCGACGCCGAAGACAGGCACGTGAAGCACGATGTCCCTGCTCCAGCGATCCTCTGCCCAGGTGCGGAGGATACGGAGATCGGCAGCGAACACCGCCATCGCGATGACCAGAAGATCCATGGCCGCGGCCGGCGGAACACGCCCAAGACGATCCCTGATCTGCTTCAACACATTCTGTCGGAGGAGGAACAGATCATTGCCTGCGTCGAGTGAGACGAACATCCGTGGAGTGCCCGCCGGCAGCTCCTTCGCATAAGTGTCGCCCGCTCCGACGCGCAAAATGACATGCCATTTCATACGGGTCCTCCAAGCACGCCGTACGCCTGAGCGTAGAGATCCTCGATGAGCTTCGTTCCAGCAGGCCCTTTCCAGTCGAGCGCGACGACGTCCACATACTTCAAATCAAGGTGGACGACCTCGTTCACGTAGCCCCGCATCTGGCCTTCGATCCGCTCCGCCTCGAGTGGCGATACTACCCTCTGCTCGATCATCTCGCCGAGCTCTTCGAGCCAGCGATGGTAGACGTAGGCGCTGATCGAATCCTCCACCGCTTTCTTGATATCGTCGGCTGACATCGCTTCGAGTCGCGCAAGGCCGTTTTCCTGGACTCCTAGGCGCTCATAGAAGCCAAGAAGAACTTCGTTCGTCGCTCGTCTCGCGACGGCCTCCTCCAGGGATGCTCCCGCCGGCGCCAAGGCGTTCGAGATGGCCGCGAACACCTGCTGCGCGTCCCGCCCCACGTAGCTTGTGAGCCCGAGTCGCTCGAGGGTCGGTCTGAGCCCATTCGTCGCAACACCGGATAGGAATCCGGCAAGCGCCGCTGTGGCCCTCCGACCCGCACGGGCGGCTCTTGCCGCTCCGGACGAGCCCCCGCGCGCTCGCACGTACGCCCGCCCCGCGGACTGAAACGACTCTCTCGTTCCGCCGGCAAGGACGACCTTCCCTAGCCGCGTTTTTGCGGACGCCCACGGCCGCGCCGGACCCGATCCGGGCTGCACCCCAGGAGCTGGCGGAGTCGAATCGTCGTCTGCCCCGCTGTCAGGGGTGGACGTCGCGGGCTCCCCGTTAGCCGCGGGGGCGTCACCATCGGCGGGAGGAGAAGCCGTTGCCTCGGGATTTAGTGCCCAGGACGGCAAGAGCTGGCTAGTGTCGGTCGGGCCGCCGTACGACTTGGAGGTTCCCATATGATCTTACTGGAGCTTGGCGAGCTGCATGCTTGCGGCGTTCTTCAGGGGCCTAGGACTCGCGTCCTGCGCCAGGCGCGACAGAATATCGCGCGCGAGCCGGCGCCTCGCCTCGTCGGAGCCCGCCATGTTGATGATCTTGGGCACTGCGGAGATCGGAATGCCCGTTGGCGGAAGCGTCTGGAGCAGCGTCGCGAGTTGCCCGAAGAGATCGAGCCGCGCCTCGACCCACTCGAGCATCCGCAGGACTGGCGCGTCTGGGTCGCTGGGGTCCTCCTCCTGCCGAATGCGATCGCCGAGCGCTTCGAACACAGCGGCAGCATCGGCGCTGCTCACCTGAGCCGCCTTCTTAAGCGCGACACGGCGCACGGCCTCGCTCTTTTGGAGCAGGTTCGCGAGAACTTCCTGCGCGGCTGGACTCATACGCTGTACGCTCCCGCCGAGCGCACCAAGCTTATCCCGCGAAAAGAAGAAGTACGGCTGCAGATCCTCCCCAGAGAGCGGGGGCTCCAGTCGAAGCCAACCGTCGATCCAGACATCATCAGAGAGCCACACTGGAAGCGGGGTCGCGGATTCCGCGGCTACGCTGTCCGTCGTCGGCGTCGCCGGCCTAGGAGGCAGCCGCTTTCCTCCGGCTCCATCAGCCGGTGGCGGCGGAGCGGCAGGCTTTGGCTGAACGCGAGGTTGGGGTCTCGCCGCCTGTTCGGCTGAGGCGAGCTCGGCCGACCGACCCGCTTGTTCCGCCTGGGCTTCCGCAAGCTTCTTGAAGGAATCGGGCCTGAAGTACTCGAGCAGCATGAGCTTGGCGAGGACCCGTGACTTGAGGGTTACCCTTCGCAGCTTTGCCATCTCGATTCGCATGGCCAGGGTGTTCAAGAATCGCTTGCACTGCCGGGGATTCCCGTTCAGGCCGGTCGCGAGGATCGGCGCGATCCGCTGTGCGAGTTCGAGATTCTCGGCAAGCCCCTTGGGGACGTCGCCGAGAATCTTTTGGGCGATACCGTAGTTGAAGCGGACTTCGAGGAGCGCTTCCGCACTACACTCGTCCACGGCGGCACGGCGGATCGCGTCGAACGCGCCAGGAACGAGGCCCCCGTCCTTTGCGAACAGCAGGTTGATATAGGTTTCCGTCTCGGGACGGCCGAGCGGTGGAATGCAGATAGGAAACTGAATGAGCTTCTCCAGGTAGTCCCGGCCGACTTCCGCTCGCTCCCCCGGCAACTCCGGGAAGCGACGGCGCACGGCGTACTTCACGAGACGCTCGTCTGCGCCGACAATGAACGCGGTTTGTGGAACGAAGAGGAAGAGTTTGATGGCCTCGAGGGTCTCCACGATCGTGTCGGGCATACATCGGTCGAGGTCATCGATCATGACGACGAGCGTCTTGATCTTGGCTTCCTTCAGCAACTCTCCGAAGTCCGTCCGGAACTCCCGGATTCCCCGCCTGAGCTCCTGTGCGGGCTCGCTCTTGACGAACTTCGCGGCTTCATCAACATCGACGCTCCCCAGTTTACCCGCGGCTTCCACTGCGTGTGTTCCGAGCTCCGCTCCCGCGGTGAGGCCCAGTGCCGGCAGACCTCCAGCGAGGTAGGAGAGTGCGCCTTTCGCGGCGAGTCCGAGTGCGCGCATCCAATTGATGCGCGAGAGGAGTCTTCCGACGAGCCCCTTTGCCTTCTCGCTCAACCCCTGCCTCTTAGCGAGTTCGTCCAGGATCGTCCCCATGAGGGCAGTCTTGGCGTCCTCATACCCCTCGAAGAGCCATCCGTTGAATGGAAGGACGAGGACTGCCTTGTCCTGGCTCAACTCGACGCCGGCCATCTTCATGAGGCTGGACTTGCCGCTGCCCCAGTCTCCGAAGATGCCGATCGTCGCGGGGAGCAGCGACTCGGTGTTCACGATTGAGACGACCGTCTGGACGAGATGGGAGTAGCCGAGAAGGTCTACGTCAGATTCGTTGTCGGACCACATAGTGTGTTGTTCGAGCGGTTACCTGCACGAGCGCCGCGGTGAACTAGAGACTACTATATTGGGCGCTCAAATTTGCGTCCAGGGTGCCGACGGGCGCCCGTGCGTTTCGGCGCGGTAGGCCCTCATGGACGCGCTGAGCAACACACTTCCTATCGAAAACTCACCGCATAGGGGAACGATGTGAGCCATGTCAGATAGTCCTGATCGCCCTTGCTCTGGTTGTGGCGTGTGCACATCGGCCAAAGATTGGCGACCGAGGTCCGCCCGCCCTTGGCGTATGCAAGGCGATGGTCGAGTGTGTTGGCGGCTCTCCTGCATCCGGGCACGGTGCAAATCCGGCCCTTCGCGGCGACGACGGCGACCTCCATGTCAACCGGCCATTCGTGTGTGTCCACGAAGGCGTCGGGCTGCTCCGCCGGCCGTGGTGGCCGGTGCAGATGGCCGCAGTTGTGGCAGGTGTACTGCCTCTCACGCTCTTGCCACTGAACGAAGCCCCAAGCATTACATGAAGTGCACCGATACCACCATTCCATTGTGATGCGCTATCCTTTCTCTCCACTCCGATAGGCACGCATCAGGCGGCGGCGTTCCCGAGGCTCATCATCGAGAGCTTCGCACGGAGATGAATCACCTCTTGCGAGAGCCGTCGCACCTGCTCATTCTTCGGGCCCAGTCGCGCCTCGAGGTCGGCAAGTTCCTGTTGCCTTGCAGCGAGTTCGGTCTTCAGTGCGTCCAGCTTCCGGTGGAAGATCTCCTGCTCCTTCTTCCTTTTGTCATGCTGATCGAGTGCGATCAGGGCACTGCCGAATCCAAAGAGCAGGAGCACGAGCGCGCCAAGGCCGCTCGAATCGTCGGAGTCGTCATACGTTTGAACCACTCGTCGCCTTGCCATGATCTTTTCTCCGTTCACCGCACCAGCCGGAGCAGCGGACTCGCCGCCGGCGCCATCGCCTGTTCAAACAGTCTGTCGGTCTCGTCGCACTCTTCCGCGAGGTGCCCGATGGTCTGACGCATTTCTCCCAGCCGCTCCGCGAGCACCGCCGCGGTCTCGATGTCATGAGTGATGGCATCTGCGAGCGCCGCTTCCCGACGGCGGAACGCCGCGATGGCCCATCGGCCGCCCACCTGGATTGCGGTGAGGAGTGGCATCGACGCAATCCCCAGAGGTCCCGCCGCAAGGGGCAGAATGCCGAGTGCGCTTTTCACAGCAACGCATGAAAGCGCCTGCTCCACAGTGACTGTCCCGGCGCGCACGGCCTTTGCCTCGGCGAGTGTGTCCTGCGCAACCGCGAAGAAGCATAGTCCCGCCGCCACGACGCGTTCTGCAAGGGCCCGTGCAGCTTCCGGCGCGAACCCGGCGCCGATGGCTGCGTGGTAACAGAGGGCGTCCGCCGCGGCGCCCCCCGCGCCCCACTTCGCCGCGTCCTTCGCCGCAGCCGTGACGCAACCAACTTCGATGGTGCCCCCGGAGACCTGCTGCACGAGCACGTTCACGACGGCCGAGGTCGCAGCAGCGGACAGTGCGCTTCCGGCGACGCGGGAGAGCACGCCGGAGGCACCGTATGCCTGCGCGATCTCGTCGCGCAGACTGAGCAGTTCCTCCCGCGCGATGGGATCCAGACCATCGTCCGAGTGTTCGAGGATGTTCGTAGCGAGCGCCCTCGCCCGCTCTTCGAGCTGGGGGATCCCATGGAGTCTCACGCCCGCATCGCGCAGCTTGCGCGCTTGGCCCTGCGTGAAGGCATCGGGGGCGACGCGCGGAGAACCCTCCACATCGACGAATCGGGCATCCACATACCCGACGCGACCGTAGCCAGGCGTTCGCGCCATCCGTACCAGGCTGTCGCTCACGTACTGACCGCTGCCAGTCTTGACCTGACCTCCGGGGACCATTCGTGTCCCAGCACGATCCCGAACGTGAATAACCAGATCGTGACGGCTCGCCGTATCGGGGGAAAGCCGGACGTCGACGACCCGCCCACCGGCATGGGCCGCACCGCCACGGACGCGGGGGAGGTCGCGCACATCACCGGCTACTACGATCTCGGCAGTCTTGCCGATCGGGTGGGGGCCGGCGATGAAGGACAGGAGTTCTCTCCCCGTTGTAGCGAGCCGATATGCCGTCGCCGGCAGTACACCGCGAACCCGCGCCGTGGTCTCCGCCACGAACGCACCTGCGCGGATGGCCGTGACCCCGGTTCGCGCGATGGGCTTCGTCTGATGCAGCGCTTCGGCGAAGTCGAACGCCTGGACGAGCGCCCCGCGGCTGGGGCTCACGACCTCGTTCCCCGCGATAATCCGTGTTGCGGAGACCGCCACCCCAGCGGCGCTTGGGCCAGGCAGATCAATGGTGTCGCGCATGTCGCCTCGCAGTGGTACCTTGCTAGGAAAGTTCGATTCGGTCTTACCAGCCGTTCGACGACACTGCAACAAAAGTTTTGTATCTAAAACTTAAAGGAGCCGCCTTGTCCTTGAAGAACACATCGGAGCACATGGGGGACCGCATCCGGGCGCTCCGGAAGGAGCGCGGCTGGACGCTCGACCAACTCGCGGACGCCTCGGGGCTCACGAAAGGGTTCTTGAGCCAGGCGGAGAACGGCAAGACCCAGCTCACCGGACCCGTGCTGCTCCGGGTCGCGAGGGCGCTCGGGGCGTCCGTCGACTACCTGTTGCGCGGGCACGAAGCCGAGGCACCCGTGGCGGAGACCCGCTCGGTGGAGGTGCCTCCCGAACTCGCGGAGCTCGCCGAAGAGCAGCGATGGAGCGCCAAGCACGTCTTCGCGCTCGTACGCGCGCAAGCGGGGGTGTTGGCGAGGCGGAGCGATCGGCCCCGCCGGATCTCCTTCTCGAAGGCGGAGTGGGCTGAGTTCGCGGAGCGCTTGGCTCCGTACCTGAAAGACGAGGAATAACGGATGGCGCGACCCGACCTCACCGACGATGTTCGTGCGGTTGCGAAGCAGCTCGGTGTGCCGACGCGCACCGACCCGACGGATCTCATCGTCGAACGCTGCCTGCACAAGGTGGCTCTTTGGTGTGCGGAGCTCGGCCCTGTATCCACACTGCCGGAGTTCCTCGATCTCGTGAGCGCGAAGCTCTGCCTCCACTTCGAGATTGTCCGCAGCGAGACCGAGTTGGCCGAGGTCAAGAGGCGGTACCTTGAGCAAAAGGAGCTGTCGTTCGTCGACATCGAGCGCGAGTTCAACGCGACGACCGATGCCGTCGTCATTCGCCTTCAAAATCAGCCTTCCTGGAGCAGCGTCCGCTATGTGGCGGTGGTGGACGGCCGTGGAACGAAAGGGGCTCGCATCTGGTTCAGCCAGTGGCATGAGATCGCGCACCTTTTGGCTGAGCCGCAAACGAAGTTCGTGTTTCGGCGCACCCAAGCCTTCAAGCGAGAACCCGTGGAGCGGTTGATGGACCGGATCGCGGCTGCCCTTGCGTTCTACGAGCCCCTGTTCCTGCCAGCCCTCTCCGCTGCCGGGATCGATGTCGATCAACCTCGACTACGCGAGCTCCAAGAGTTCGCTTCGGAGTCCTGCGCATTCGCGAGCCTCCAGGCTACCCTACACGCAGCGCTTCGCCATGTTGCGACGCCGGCCGTCCTCATCGAGGCGAAGCTTGGCTTGAAGCAGGAGGAGCACCGTCGTCTTCAAGGCGCGCAGGTCGAGCGCCTCCCGAGCGCCTCCGACGAGTGCGCCACGAAGCTGCGCGCCGTGACGACCGCGCACAATCCGGCGGCGCTCCGGGCGAAGCTGTTCATTCACCGGAACATGCGAATCCCAGCGCAATCGATCATCATGCACGTCTTCGGCGATGAAAGTGATGCCGAGTTCCGAGTGAGCGAGGAAAATCTCGATTGGTGGGAGTCGCGCGGCACGCGGTTGACCTCACGTTCGCTAAAGGTTGAGGCGATGCGTGCAGGCTCCGATCGTGTGCTTGCTCTGTGCCTATTCTCTGGGAAGTGAGTTAGGGCCGCGACGGAGCGCCATCCAGCAACCGGATCGGCAGTGTATGTCACGCTTCTTCCTGCTCTGTTGCCCCCGGGACGCCTCTTCCCGTGTGGCTGGAGTGTCCACCCGATCCACCAAGGTCACGTAGTGCCAACGGGGACCGCGTGTACGCCCACGACGGCTGTATGATGGGCCTTTCGCAGCTCCTCTGCCGACGTCGGAACGGCCGCCCACTCGCCGCCGATGAGGAGGATGTCCTTGCCCGGGTTGTCGCGGCAAACCTCCTCGACAGCGGCCCTCAGCTCCTCGAACGTGCGGACCTTCGTTCTGGGGCCGTAGTACCCCACGAGCACGCGCCGCTTCGCCTCGGTCACGAGGAGCTTCCACGCGTCGTACTTGATCTTCTCGGGGTATGGCGCGTTCTCGTGCTCGGCGATGAAGAGAGGAGGCCCCCAGGTCGAATCGGTGATGGCCACATCGAGCGTCAGGTACTCGCTCCGACCGTAGCTGTCCCGGTGCCCGCGGGCGACCTTCAGGCCGTCCGGGAACGCCTTCAAACCAGCCTGAACGAGAGCGAGCGTCGCCCGCGGCGTCCACGTGTGATCCTGGAGGTAGTCCCGCCAGCAGGACGGGCCCATCTCGATGAGCGCGGCGAAGTAGGCGTCAAAGATGTCGGGCGCGAGGAACGTCATGGAGAAACTCCGTGAGTCGGCCGTAGCCGTGGCGGTCTCCACCGTCAACAGGGGATGATCTCAGCACCCTGACTTGGAGTACCGCCGCGGCTGCGGAACTTCACACTTCGTCGAGCTCGATCGCTTCGCTGCGGAGGCCCAGGTTCCTTGCGATGTGACGCTTGAGCTCTTCCCCATCGGGATAGTGCGTCCCGAGTTCGATGCCGAGCACATCGGTCAGTTCTCGGCCGGCTTCGTCCTCGATCGTAATGACTTGGAAGGTACCGCCGGCTCCCGCTCGCTCCGACGTCTCGTAGTCGGCGTGGAACCTGAAATAGGTCGTGTCGCCTACCAAGGCTTGGCGCTCCGTCGGGGTCAGGCGCCACCGCACAAAGCTCGCTACAGCGTTCACGCAAAATTGCGACACCATTTGTCGATCCCTCAGGTCCAAGCGCCGTCCGTCGACATAGTCCTCATCAATCCACAGGTGCACGCGAAAGCTAGTTTCAGCCTTGTCAGCTTCGTCCGCCCGCACCTCGATATGGGAGCGCGGCTCGTGTGCACGCCCGGCCTCATGGATGTAGATTTGGTGGCTCGGGAAGGGATAGTCGCGGACGGGCGCATTCGCGGGCAGGAGTCCGCCCTCAACAACGTAGACTCCGAACTGCGGCAGTCGGTCCCTGAGGTGCCTCTTCAGCGCGTCCGAGAGCACTCTGGTGGGGTGGGTGATTCTGGTAATGAAGGGCTCCGCCGTGATCACGACGCGGACCCTGTGCCCGTCGCGTCGCTGCACCGCAACACTCAGACAGCGACGTCCGATTCGGCGGCGAAGCCATCCCTCAAGGTCACGCTCGCCATCCGCGAGTTCGTGTTCCATGAGATAAACGATGCCGCTGAACTGCCACGCTGTGCGGTCAACCGTGCGGCGCCACGTCATGAACGGTCCGGGTGCGATCATCGCGATCGGATCGGCGGGGTCCTTCACCTCGACATCGACAAGCTCGTAGCTGCGAACTTCCACGCGCACCGTCGAATCCGAGGTGGTCGTGGCAGTGAGTTTGTCGAGTGCATCGTCGACCTGTTCAGGCGTGAAGGCTTCCGCCTTTCGCTCCAGGATGGTTCGTGCAGTCGCGTAGGACTCGCCGGTCTTTTTCGCGCGCTCGCGAGCCAGCTTCGTCAAGCTCTTCTTGGACATGGTCTACCTCGTGGCTGCTGCACGAACCGACCCTCGCTCAGTCCGCGCAGCCCAACGAGGGATCTGCGCCCATCCCGCGGAGAAGGGGCTCCGCTTTGCTCCGGACTCGCCACTCCGCGAGGGAGAGTGGAACCGGAGCCGGCGGGGGTGGCCGCCGCTTATCTTGAACAGCTCAGTACCAGAGCGAGCTCCACTGCGCAAGCGAATAGTGACGGAGCCTGCTTTCGTCCGGAGGGCGCCCCAGCCGAACGCCGAGATGGGAAGATAAGGCATCGTATTCGTCCGCATCCGGTTACCCCACTGTTGCCCCAGCGAGGCGACCCTCCCGGGCCAGCGAGTGCCGTCCCGTCCCGTCGCCCCTTCGGACCTGTCGGCATCTCCACGAGCGGAAGCGCGCGTCATGGCTCACTTTTTCGTGGATTGACGAAAGGTTCCGATCTGTGCTAGCCGGGGCGAGAAGATGCCGAGGCAACGGTTTGCAAAACCGTCCCACGCGGGTTCGAATCCCGTCCTCACCTCCACAATCTACTTCGAAGGGGAAATGAAGCGGACCTCGTGATCCTTCGCGGTCGGCTCGATGAAGCGGGACAAGGACTCTGCCTCCGCGGCGAGCGCGTCCTGGGACTTCTTCGGGATCTTCGCGAAGGCCGTCAGCTCCACCGTCGACTTCTTCTTCTTCGGGTCGATCTCCCACGTTCCGGCGACTCTGCCGTTCACCAGGAACATCGGCGGATTGCGGAGGTTCGGGCGGAACAACAGCTTCTTGTGGGCCTCGTCCACGAGGCGGCTCCGGTCGTCGTGCGCCAGGCCCAGCGCGTCGAACTCGGGGAGCAAACGCACCGGCGCCTCCGTCTCCGCATCTGGCCGCGGCGCGTCCGGCAAGTCGAACAGCTCCCGCTTGCGCTCGTCCCGAAACGTCACGAGGCGCGGGCGCAACGCCTCGAACGCCTCCTTCAACGACGCGATCCCCGACCACGACTGGGCATCTGCCACCGACGCCGGTCCGAACGCGGCGAGGTACCACGTCACGAGGCGCTCCGCGGCCGGCTCCGGTCGAGATGCGTCGGTTTCGAATACGGACTGTTTCAGCCACGCGTCGGCGAGGGCGAACGGGGATTCGCCGGGCCAGCCCCACGCGCTGCCGTCCGGCACCTGCACGAGAGGCACGCTCATCCGCACGGCGAACCCGCGGGCGCGCTCGTCGCCGGGGAGCTTCAGCAAAGTGAGGTGGTCGCGGATCTCCTCGAACGTGCGCGGGCCCGCAGAGAGGTAGTCACGACTGGCCTTCACGAGGGCGTCGATGTCCAGCTCCGCCGCGCGCTCGCGGAGCACGGAGCGGATGGATTTGGTGAGCATCGGCTGGACCTGCGGGCGCACCAGCGCGTATTCCGCGGGCGTCACGAGGTGCAGCGTGCCGCGCATCAAGGTGCCTCTCACGAGGTCGCGGCGCGTCGCCGCCTCCGTCAGCTCCTCGCGACGAAACCCTTCGATCCGCGACCACAACGCGATGTGCGGCGGGCGCGCGAGCTGCGCCTGCAAGCCGCCCAAGAGGTGCACGGCCTCCACGACGGAGGCCTTCTGGCGGGCGAGGAGCATCTGGCGCGCGAGCGTGGCTCGGTTCAAGGCGGCGGCGGTGAGGACGGTCGTCATGGGCAGTCGGCTCCTTCTCGGTGTCAGTTCACGCAGCGGCCAGTGTCGCTGTCCTGGTGGCAACCCTTGAATCCGATCGCCGTGCAACTGGCAGTCTGCCACGTGCCGTTCACGCACACGTGGATCGACGTGCCGTCCTTGTCGCAGAGGTCGGGGCCGTTCTCCGGATCGCAGTCGAACCCCGCGGGGCGGCACGGGATCGTGCCGGGCGGCGCGCCCTCGTCGCAGAGCGTGCGGTACGTCGTCAGGCCGCAGTCGTACCCCGCGTAGGCGCCGCCCGAGCACCAGGAGGCCGTGTTGCCCATGCAAACGGCCTTCTCCGTCGCCGGATCGCAAGCGCTGCCGTTGCCCTTGCACGGGCTCCATGGGTCGCCGCCGGGCACGCAGGTCTGGGCGCTCTGGGCGCAGTCGAAATTGACGTGCTCGCCCCAACCGCCGCAGATCGAGGCTTTCGTGCCGTCGCAGGTGACGCCCGAGGCGCTGCACTCTTCGGTGTTGCAACAGGCACGGAGCGCGTCGGACCAGAGGTTCACGCACTTGGCGCCTGGCTCACTGCAATGGAAGATGGTGGCCTCGGGGGACTCCCAGCTCACGATCCCTTCCGGGGAGCCGGGATCGCACTGGCCTCCTTCGCGGCAGGACGACAGCGCGTACCACGTCGTCCCGCCGAAACAGCCGTCCAGATCCAGGCAATTGCCGGGCTGGACCTTCTGGCCGCAATCCAGCAAGAGCTTCGTGTAGTGGGGGTTGGGCATCGTCTCGGGGCTCTCGAACCACCAGCCGAGACGCGCGATGCCATCGAGACAGAGGCTCGCCGTGAAGCGCGGTCCGGTGGTGCCCTCGAAGTTGCAGGAGGACGCGAACACGCACGTCTCCAGCGCGGCCGCGACCGCGGCGCCGCCGATTCCCGTGCTCGTAGTGGTGGTGGTCGTACCGCCGACTCCCGTGCTCGTGGTCGTGCCGGTGGTGATGGATCCGGCCGAGCCCCCGCTGCCGCCGCCGCCCCCGTTCGACGCCGGGTCGAGGAGGTTGGAGCGCGCCCCGCACGAGGCTGCGAGCAAGGAGAGGCCGATCACGAGCGGCCGCAGCGATGGTCGGGAGGGAGGGAGGTGCTGCACGCGCGGCAGGATACCGCATCGCGCCCCCCGCGTGTGCCGTTTACTTCGGCCCGCGAGAGGCCTTGTCCGCAGCAGCCTTGTCCGCAGCGGCCTTGTCCGCAGCGGCCTTGTCCGTAGCGGCCTTGTCCGCAGCGGCCTTGTCCGCAGCGGGCTTCACGAAGCCGCCGCCGATCTGGACCGCCTGTGTCTTGTCCCCGATGCCGGACGCGATCCGGTCCGGAGAGCCGCGGAATTCGTCCACCAGGTGGTAGTCGTTCGGGTAGTTCTTGGAGAGCCAAACCTCGCAGATCCGAGCGTTCTCGTCGAAGTGCTGGTATTTGATCGCCGTCTCCAGACACCCCTGGTACGCGGCGCGCGCCTGGAGCTTCTGCGGCTCGCTCGCGCGGTCGAGCTCTTCCCAGTACCGCATCAAGAGCTCTTCCCACGTCAGATCCGGGATCGTCGGGTGCGGGCCTTTCTGTTTCCACTCCTTCGGCACCGGCGCGAGGCGGAATTCCGCGACGAACTTGCTCCACATCTGGCCGACGCGCGCGGCGCCGGCGACGGTCCACTTCGGGGGCGCCTCGGGGAGCAGATTGGCGATCTTGAGATACTCCTTGTCGGCCTCCGCGATCGCGGCGCGCTTCTTCTTCACCCAGTCGAGCACCTTCGTGTTCACGTGGCGCAGGACATCGCTCTTCTCACCGGAGCCGGTGTATCCAGGCAGCTTGATGCGGTCCGCCTCCGCCCGCTTCTGCTCGGCGAAGTAGAACAGGGCCTCTCCGACCGCCGTGAGCGCCTTTCCGGTGCTGCGCGCGCGCTCGCCCTGGTCCGGATACGCCTCCGCGAGCTTCTTCTGCGCGGCCTCCACGTTGGACCACGCGTTCTTCACCTTGGTGTATTCCGCCTGCGCCTGCGCGGGGTTGTGCATCTTGTCGTACGCCCGGCCGAGCAGCGCGTGCGCCTGGACCTGCACGTCCAGCGTGGCATATTTATCGATGCTGGCGATCGCGTCGGACAGCTTCTTTCGCCCGCTCGCAAAATCCCCCTTCTCGATGTCGTGGCTCGCGATGCCGAACGCGATCCGCGCGGACTGCGCGGGCTTCTGCGTGCCGTAGCTCTTCGCGAACAGCGCCGCGTCGTCCATCGCGATCTTCTCTTGCCCGAGGCCCAGCCGGAGCAACACCGCGTCTTGCAGCGCCTCCGGGGCGCGCGGCATCGTCGGGTTCTCGGCGGCGAACCGCTCGAAATACGTGGCGGCGTCGTCGTAGACCGCGATCGCCTGGTAGTTGGCGCCGATCTCGTAGACAGCCTTCCTCGCGGCCTCGGTCCCTTGCAGGTTGTTCTTCGGGTCGATCAGGATCTGCCGCGTCCGGATGGATTTCGCGAGCAGGTGCGCGGCCTGGAACGCCCTCGCCGCGTTGTACAGGATGACGTCGTTCCCCTCGCAGCCGGGGGCCTTGTCGCGGCACGCCGCGGCGCCGTACTTGTTCCACAGCTCCAGATAGCCATTCGCGCCGGCCTCGTAGAGCTTCAGCGCCTCCGGGCCCGACATCGAGTCTGCCTTCGCCACCATGTTCGCGACGGCCTTCGCCTCGACGCCGCGCTGCACGCGGGTGAGCACCGCGCAGTCCGACGCGTTGTCCTTGGCCTTGTCGCCGCTGCAGAAGGACTCGGTGAACTTCGGCACGTCGCGCGCCATCTCGTCGACGCACGCGGGCCGCGCGGGCTCCAGCACGGTGCCGAGGATGTTCATCGACTCCAGGTAGAGCTGCGCCGCCGGGAGCGCCGCGTCGTCCTTCGGATACGAGAGGGCGATGTCGCGGAAGGCCCACCCGGCCTCTTCCCACCGCTGCGCCTCGAAGTACATGCGGGCGCGCGCGAACTTGATGTCGATGTATTGATCGCGCGCCTCGCGATCCTTGGTGTCCTCCGCCGGAGGCTGGATGTAGCAGAGATACCGATCGAAGGCCCCGAGCATCTCCTTCTGCCCCGTCGTCAAATCCTTCGGAGCGAGCTTCTTCGCGGCGGACGCGTTCTCGGGCGCGGCGCCCGGGAGCCTGCCAGTCCCCGCGCGATCGCTGCCATTCTTGTGCTGCGACAGGTACGTTCGGTAATAGCACTGCACCGCCGCGTACGCCGCGGAGGCCGCGTCGGGGCCGGACGGATCCTCCGCCACCGCGGTGTCGAACGCCGGGCCGCATTTCTCCCACTCGTTCTGCGACCACAAGAGATCCGCGCGCAGATAGGCGATCTTGGATCGAGAGGGCCAGTCTTCTTTCAGGATCTTCGGGAATTCGAGCTTCGCGAAGGAGGCCTTGTCGAACACCTGGAGCGTCGTGTCGTAGAGCGAGGCGGCGAGCCCCATCGTCTTCTTGTCGCTCGTGCCCCGGACTCCCCCGCTGCCGACGGCTTCGAGGTGCCACGCCATCGCGGTCTCGGCGAGCAATTCGGCCGTCGCGTTCTCGCACGAGGAGCGTTGTTCGTCCGTAGGGTGCTGGGAAGCCTGCTTCTTGTAAGCCTCCACCTGCTTGCCGATCGCCGCCACGATATCGTCCTTGGAGCCCGATTTGTCGGCGGAGACGGCCTCGACGATGTGGCTCTGGTAAAGGCACTGTTTGGGGCCGTGATCGCGCTCCAAAAGGTCCTGATAGAGCTCGATCCCGTCCTTGTAATGCCCGCTGTCCAGGTACGCGTGGCCGAGATCATCCATCATGTCGAGCGCGGCTTGCGCGTCGGCCCCCTTCGCGCCCGCGAGCGGCTGGAAGAACGCGAACGCCTTCTTCGCCTGCCCGCTCAAGGAATACACCGTGACGAGGTCCTTCCGCGCGGCCTTCGCGAGCTCCGGAGCCCCGGAGATCGAGGGGTACTGCTGCCCTGTCTCGATGGCCTTCTTGAAGGCGGTGAGCGCCTTCGAATAATCCCCTTGGTTCCAGTACACGTACCCAAGCTTGTACTGCGCGAGGCCGAACACCTTGTTGTCCGGGAGCGGGTATTTGGCCACCTCGCTGTACGCCTGCGCCGCGAGCGCCCATTTCGTGGGGTCGCCCTGCGCTTCGTTGAAGTAGAGCTCGCCGAAGGCCAGATATGCGCTCGCGACGTACTTCGATGTCGGCGCCTTCTGGATGAGGTCCAGATACACCTTGCGCGCCTTCGCGAGGTCGCCGGCCTGCTCGTGCTCGTAGGCCAGGAAATAGAGCGATTCGTCGACGCAGCCGCTGCTCTTCGAGGGGTCCTGGGCGTTCAGCGTGACGCAGTAGGTGGGGTGGTCAAGGACGAGCTTCTCGTAGTACTTGATGGCGTTCTGGCGCGCTCCGATAACGACCTTGTCGGCCTTGTCACGCGCCTCGGTCAGCTTCTGCACACTGGCCTTCTGCGCGGCCGTCCCGCTCGGGGATTGGGCGACGCTGATGTCGATGGCGGCCTGGGTGCGCGTGCGGAACGCCGAAGACTCCAGCTCCACGTAGTCGTCCGCGAGGCGCCGGAGGAGGCCGGGGCGGTCCGCGGCGTTGCGGGGAGTCGCCGCGATCAGCGTCTCTTCCTGCTGGATCTGCGCGACCAGGAGCTGCTGTTGCCGGACAGCCACGTTGCCGCGGCCGGAGCGCGGGCCCTGGCCGGGCGTCGGATCCGGGTTCTTCGGAGGTGCCGTGTTGCTCTTCGCGGCGGGAGGCGGCGGAGGAGCCTTGAGGACAGCCGTGGTCCTCTTCGCGGCCGAGGGCTTCGCGATGCCGGCCGGGCACTGCAGGAGCGCGTCTTTCGCCGCCTGCGATACGCACACTTCGCTCGGATCGGCCGAAGCGCCGGGCGCCGCGAGCACCCCTATCGTGAGCACGGCGGCGGCCGCGGAGACGCCGAGGACACGCCCGCGCACAGGCCCGCGGCCCTTTCTGGACACACTCATGGACTGGCCCCTTTCGAGAGGAGAGGAGAAGCTTCAGGACCGGTTGCCTACCCTACAAAAAGGCCCTCCGGCCGCTGCGCGAGCGCGGCCCCGAGGACGCACGGAGGGTGGGCGACGGAGGTTCCGGGAGTGAGATGTTCGAGGGTGGATTTCTTTGGGTCCGGCGGAAGAATCGGACGCACCCGCGCGAGCTCGCGGGCGGGCGACGGAGCGCACGCGCGGGCCGGAACGATGGTAGGATCCGCCGCATGAAGTACCCGACGCGCGCGCTCCTCGGCCCCCTGTTCGCCCTGTGTGTGACTGCCTGCAGCGGGGAGATCGGCGGCTCCGGCACCACCACCACCGCGACGGGCGGCTCCGCGACGACCGCGACCGGCGGCACGGGAGGCTCGATGACGAACACGGGCGGCGACACCACGACGAGCGGCGGCACGGGCGGCAACACCACGACGGGCGGCACGGGCGGCGTCGTGGAGACGGCGCCTTATTACCTGATCGGCCGCTTCGACGAGACGAACCCAGCCGCGCCGAAGTCCTCCTGGTCGGGCACCACGTACCGAACGCGCCTGTCCGGAGGGTCCTTGTCGATCAAGCTCGGCGGCGCGAGCGACGTCTACTTCGAGATCGAGATCGACGGAGCGTCCGCGGGCACCTTCAAGACGACGGGGGGTGACACCTCGTATCCCATCGCGGCCGGCCTCCCGGGCGGGGAGCACGACGTGGTGATCGTGCGGCGAAACGAGGGTTTCTTCGGCGACGTGACGTTCCTCGGGTTCGAGCCGGGGGCGGGCGCCTCGCTCGTGGAGACGCCGTGGCCCTACCTGCACCGCATGGAGCTGATCGGCGACTCCCTCACGGCCGGATACGGCATCGAGGGCGACGGGCCCAACTGCAACTTCAGCGGAGCGACGGAGTCCTTCTATGGCACGTACGGCGCCATCGCCGGCCGCAACCTGAAGATCGCCGTGCACGGCATCGCGTACTCCGGAAAGGGCGTATTCCAGAACTACGGGGGCGACAAGACCGAGCTGATGCCCGAGCTGTGGCACCGCACGCTGACGAACAGCCCCGGCAGCGCGTGGGATTTCTCCAAGTTCACGCCGGACGCGGTGGTGGTCAATCTGGGCACGAACGACTTCTCGGCGACGATCGCGGAGGCCGACTTCGAGGGTGCGTATACGGCCCTCCTCCAGGAGGTGCGCCAGAAGTACCCCGCCGCGATGATCTTCTGCGTGACGTGGGCGCACTGGGGCGCGTCGAAGGAGGGCTGGGTCGTGAACGCGATGGCGAAGGCGAACGACCCGAACCTCCGTCACGTGAAGTTCGCCATCGACCCTGCGGACGGCTACGGCTGCGACTACCACACGAACCTCGTCACCAACGCGAAGTTCGGCGCCATCCTCACGAAGGCCTTGCAGGACGAGCTCGGTTGGTAGCGTTCGCGATGGGCATTCCGGTTTGTCTCGGAATGAGATTGGGGAGGGGGATGAAAGGCGGAGTCGGGAGCTTCGTTGATCGGCCCGCCGCGGCACACTGGCAGTGGCATCTCACTTGCTAACCGCGGCTCTCGCCCCCTTCTTTTTTGCTTGTTTTTGGGTGTCGCCCCCTGACGTCCGCGTCACGGGGGTCCCCGAGGAGGTCCGATGATCGGCTTTTCGCGCCGAACGGGCACTGGCCTGTTCACGGGTTTGCTTTGCCTCGCGTCTCTGTCCGTGATCCCGCTCGTCGCGAGCGATGCGCACGCCTGCGGAGGCTGCTTTCTGCCTGCAAACGGGGAGTCCACGGTGGTGACCGCGCACCGCATGGCGCTCTCGATCTCGCAGCAGCGAACGGTGCTGTGGGACCAGATTCAGTATCAGGGCGCGCCCGAGGAGTTCGCGTGGGTCCTCCCGGTGAAGCCCGGCACGACGATCGAGCTCGCGTCCGACGCGTTCTTCGAGGCGCTCGACGCCGGCACCACCGTGCACACCAGCTCTCCGCTCGGCATCACCTGCGAGGTCGCGACGCCCGGGAACGACTACGAAGACTACGGGAACGACTACTCGTATTCAGGCGGCTGCTCGATGACCGGATGCGGGATGTCGGCCGCGGGCGCGGACCGCCCCGGCATGGCCGGCACGACATACCAGGACGTGCCAGTGGATCCCCCTACCCCGCCCGTCTCCGTGGTGCACGAAGAGTCGATCGGCCCCTACGAGGCCGTGATCCTCAGCAGCAACAAGCCCGGCGCGCTCTACGACTGGCTGCTCGATCACGGCTATGGAATCGACCCTTCGATGGAGCCCATCGTGGACTCCTATGAAGCGGAGGAGTTCGACTTCGTGGCGCTGCGGCTCATCCCGGGCGCGGACGTGCGGCAGATGAAGCCTGTCCGCGTGACGTCGCCGGGCGCGGCGCCGGTGCTGCCTCTCCGGATGGTGGCCGCGGGCACGGGCGCGAACGTCGCGATGACGCTGTTCTTGATCGGCGAGGGCCGGTGGATGCCGCAGAACTTCGGGTCCGTGGAGGTGTCGCCGTCGCAGATCTCGTGGGACTTCGACGCGCAGAGCTCCAACTACTCCGAGCTGCGCGCGGCGGCCCTCGCGAGCGGCGACGGGTCGAGCTGGCTCACCACGTTCTCGAAGCCGGGCGCCCTCCTGTCGCCCGTCTACAACCCGGTCTCGATGCAGAACGTGCAGTACCAGGCCTCGAACGGGGCCGCGTACGGCACCATGGCCGAGCTGTACGTCAATCAGGGCTACATCAACGGCGAGACTTCGGATACTGCCTGTCTACAGAACCTGTACAACCTGGGACTGTCCAGCGGCCTCGTCGTGGATCCGTGCGCGACGGTCGGAGGAGACGATCTCGGCACGGGCGGCGTCGGCGGCTCCACCGCGACCGGCGGCGCAGGCGGGATGACCGCGACCGGGGGAACAGGCGGAGTCGGCGGCTCCACCGCGACCGGCGGGACAGGCGGCGTGACCGCGACGGGCGGCATGGGCGGAGTCGGCGGCTCCACCGCGATGGGCGGAACAGGCGGGCTCACGGCGACCGGCGGTACGGGCGGAGTCGTCGCGACCGGCGGGACAGGCGGCATGACCGCGACGGGCGGCGCGGGCGGCGTCACGTCGACGGACACGTGCGGACACTCGGTCTGCTCGACCGGGGACAGCCTCGAATTCGGCTGCGGCGAGTGCGCGACCAAGGTGTGCCAGATCTATCCCTCGTGCTGCCTCTCGACCTGGGAGGATGCCTGTGTGGCGATGGTGCAGAACGCGTGCGGCCTCGTGTGCGGGGCGGACGGACTGCCGTGCGCGGGGCAAGTGAAGCCCGAGGAGACGCTGGCGCAGAACCTCGCGTGCGGGCCTCTCGACGACATCGCCGTGGCGCTCGTGGGGATGCACCCGTCCTCGGTGTGGATCACGCGCCTGGAGGCGAACCTGCCGCACGCCGCGCTGGCGAACGACCTCTTGCTGCAGCCGGATCCGGGGCAATACCCCGTCGACAACTGGGTCGTCGCCCCCGCGTATACAGGCGATCCGTGCTCGGGGGTCGGCGCCGTCGCGCCCCCCGCCGCGCGCCCGCAGGAGCCGAAGAAGCGGCCGCCCGCGGGCCCCGGCGATCTCGTGGCGATCGGCCTCACGCTGTCCGCCCTGGCCGGAGCCGCCGCGCGCCGCCTGCTCCGGAAGAAAGCGGCCTCGCTGGCCTGAATGCTCAGAAGGCGTATCCGGCTTGCAGGCGGCCCAGAATACGCGGTGATTGGGGCGACAGGCCGAAGGCGGGGCCGGCGGTCAGGCGGACTCTGCCCAGCTCCAGAGAGGCCATCGGGGAGAGGAAGTGGCGCGCTCCTCCTTCGGCCTCTTCCTCTTCTCCCTCCCAGAGGCCCTCCAGATCCTGCACCACGTACTCCGCTCCGAGGCGGAGGAAGCTCACCACCTTCACCGAGGCCCCGGCGGAGAGCAGGAGATCGACCGCGTCGCGATCCGGCGCGAACATGTGCGATGCGAGCGCCGTCGCGGAGAGGCGGAGTCGGCTGATGTCGCCGGCGACGACCGCGCGGCCCCACACGCCGTCGGCGCCGCCGAGCTCCCGCAGGTAGCCGCCGGAGAGGGCCATTTGGACCGGCCACGTCGTGGGGAACGGATAGGCCGTCACGCCGACCATGCCGCCCGCGCTCACCGAATGGCCGTCTCCCGAGAGGAGGCCCTCCGCTTGAATCGAGGCGAATCGGAGCACGCCGACCTCCGCTCCGACGCCGAACACCGCGCCGGCGTGCACCAGATTCGCGGCGAAGGGGCGGCCCGCGCCGAGCGTGGTGTCCGCATATCCCACGTTCATCGTCGCGATCACGTGGCCCGGGCGCGGCGCGGTCGCGTCCGGCGAATAGAGCCACGGGCGCTCCACGCCCTCGAAGGGGCGCGCGGGCGGCGGCTCCACGACATCCGTCGTGGCGGACGGAGGCGGCGGCATCGGGGCCACCGGCTCCTCCGCGGACGCCGTGAGAGGCGACGACAAGGCAATCACGATCGAGGCGAAACGAAGCCATGAGAGACGGTCCGGGGCCATGAGGCGGGCTCCTTTCGAGGCAAGCAACAGCGGTCCTGGGCCAAGCCGCGACGGAACTTCCACTTGACCGACCACGGCCGCAACCGGATTCGCCGACGCCCCCTCGTTCGGCGGTTTCCGAGGCTGATTACGCGCCCTCCGAGGCGCGGGCACGAGCGATGCAGCGCGCCGCGGCCGATGTCCGGCGGAACGCGCGACGATGCGCGTTCCCACACCCCCGCGGGCGCCCCCGGTGCAGCGCGTGCGGAGGCTGTGAAAAGGGTGCGCCGCGGAAGGAATGTCGCCATGCGGATCCTGCTCGTCGGCGCCGAGCTCGAAGAGAACCTCGCCCTGCGCTCGCTCGCGGCCGTGCTCGAACCGGCCGGACACACGGTCACGCTCGCGGGCTTCGCGAAGGCCGCCGACGCCGACGCGGTGCTGGCCGCGGTCCGCGCGACGACTCCGGATCTCATCGGCATGTCGATGACGTTCCAGTTCCGCGCGCAGGAATTCGGGGAGCTCGCGGCGACGCTCCGGGACAGCGGGTTTTCGGGGCACATCACGGTCGGCGGGCATTTCCCGACGTTCGCGTATCGAGAGGTGCTGTCGTCCTTCCCGGCGATCGACACCGTGGTGCGGCACGAGGGCGAGATCACGCTGCCCGAGCTGTGCGCGGAGATCGACAAGCCCCAGGCGCAGCGCGACCTCGCGTCGATTCGAGGCCTGGTGTTCCGCGCGGACGACGGCGGCGTCGTGTGCAACGAGGCGCGGCCCCTCATCGAGGATCTGGACGCGCTGCCTTTCGCGAAGCGCGTGGGCGATCCGCAGCTCCACCTCGGCATCCCGGCGGCGTTCCTGGTGGGCAGTCGCGGGTGCTACGGACACTGCACCTTCTGCTGCATCCACGCGTACCTGAAGTCCGCGGGCGGGCCGAAATACCGCATGCGCAGCGCCGAGAACATCGCCGACGAGATGGCGGAGCTGCGGCGAAAGCGCGGGGCGCGGATGTTCGTGTTCCACGACGACGACTTCTTCACGCGGGACGCGGCGCACGATCTGACGCGGATGACGGCGCTGCGCGACGCGCTCAAGGCCCGCGCGGTGAACGACATCGCGGTCGTGGTGAAGGCGCGGCCCGACGACGTGGATGATCGGGTGTTCTCGGTGTTGAAGGAGATTGGCCTGCTCCGCGTGTACCTCGGCATCGAGTCCGGATCGACCGAAGGCCTCCGCGTGCTCGGGCGCGGCGTGGATCTGGCCCAGAATCGGCGCGCGCTCGATTACCTCAAGGAGCACGACGTCTACACCTGTTACAACATGCTCGTCTTCGATCCGGAGTCGACCATCCAAGGGCTCCGGCAGAGCTTCGATTTCGTGCGGCGCAACGCCTCGGTGCCCATGAATTTCTGCCGCACGGAGATCTACGTCGGCACTCCCCTCATGACGAAACTGGCGCGGGAAGAGCGGCTGATCGGCGACGCCTTCGGGTGGGACTACGTCATCCGGGAGCCGGCGGCGGAGCGCGCGTTCCGCATCTTCGCGAACGCCTTCCTGGACCGCAATTTCCGTTGCGACGGGCTCATGAACGCGAACCTCGGGCTCGGCTACAACTTGCATCTGTTGCGGGAGTTCTATCCGCGCGCGCTGACGGATTCGCTGCGCGAGCGCGTCGACGCCACGGTCCGCAAGGTCAACGTCGACTGCATGGATCGGATGGGGAAGATCCTGGATTTCGCGGCGTCGACGAGGAGCGAGGATCGCTCGGCCCTCCACGATTTCACGATGCGGACGATGGAGGAGGTGAACGCGGCCAACGGTCCTTTGGAAGACGAGGTGGCGACGGTCAATCACGAGATCTACCGCGCGGCCTTCTCCCCGCCTTCGCCGCGTCCGCGCCAGATTCAGGCGCCCGCGCGGCCGAAGTGGCAAGTCGCCGCCGTCGCGCTGGTGCCGCTCGCCGCGGGCATGGAAGGGTGCAGCGCGAGCCCGCCGCCCCCGGATCCGCTGCCGGAGCCGATCGTCATCGGGGAGCCCGACGGCGGCACCACCACGACTCCGATGGTCGATCAGCCGGTGGATCCGCCGCCGCCGCCGTTCACCGCGCAGCCGGACTACCCGCCTCCGCCGGATCCGCTGCCGCCGCCGACGACGACGAAGCAGATGCCGCCGAACGACGTGCTGCCGCCGCCGACCGGGAAGAAGCCGCCTCCTCCGCCGCCTCCGCCGGATCCGCTGCCCCCGCCGACGTGGAAGGGCCCGCCGCCGCCGCCGCCGGATCCGCTGCCCCCGCCGACGACGAAGAAGAAGCCGCTGCCGCCGCCTCCTCCGCCGCCGGATCCGCTGCCTTCGCCCCAATGGAAGACTGGCACTTCCGACTTCGGCGCTCTGCCGAAGAAATGACGATCTGAAGAGTCGAAAAGGCCCTCTCCTCGGAGGAGAAAGGGCGTAGGATGCCCGCGTGAAGGCTCTCCCGATCACCGCCTCCGCGAGCTTGTGCGCGGTCGTCGCGCTGGCGCTCACCTCCCCGGCGACGAGCGCGTGCGGCGGCCGCTGCGAGCTGCCCACGGACGACATCGAGATCGCGTTTCCCGAACAGATCGAGCAAGCCCTCTGCAACGGCGACTTTCAGGGCGGCCACCTCGTGCTCGAGGGCGCCGTCCACCGGGACGGCGCATCGCTCGTCGTCGTGCGCGGCAAGGAGAGCTTCTCGTTCCCGTCGATCGACGCTGCCATCCCCGAAGGCACGCTCGTCCGCGTCACGATGGGCTGCACCAAGCTCGTCGTCGGGTACGAGGCGCACGTGGTGTGGATCCGGAACGCGCCGTCTCTGGGCGAGACGACGAACCCCACGGAGAGCGGCGAACGAACATGGCTGTTCGCGATCAACGGCTATCTGCCCTCGTACAGCGGGGGGCTCCCGACGGACTTCGCCTTCGAGGAGGTCTGTGAAGTGAAGGGTGAAGCCGGCCAGAGGACGGGCGTGGAGGCGCTCGTCCTCGTGTCGGGCGCGGACGTCGTCTACGTCCCGCCCGGCGAGACGCGCCCGTTCACGATCCACCGGGGGGCCGAGGCCGGCGCGTACGACGTCCAGAACGTCAACATCACCTTTGATATGACCGGCGTCGACGGCATCCACGTCGGCGAGTACCCGCTGACCATGAGCTACCGCCTCACGCGCGCCGAGTGACCGCGCCCTCGAAGCGGCCGGCCGTTGCACGGCGTGCAGATTGGCAGTTGAGAAGCAACGTTGTTTGAGTGCATGATGCGCGCATGCGCTCCCGCCTTTTCGCCGGCACCTTCGCGATCCCCTTGCTCCTCGCGGCCTGCGCCGACGAGAGCGGCCCCTCCTCCAACGAGACGACGACCACCACCACGACCGGGACGACGTCGACGACCACGACGCTCTCGCCGGACGACGTGATGGAGGATCTCCCACATTCGTGCGCGTTCGATTGCTCCGACTGCGGCGAGCCCGTGGTGCCTTATGCGTGCCCGACGCTCGCGCCCTGGGCGGACGTGCCGCACGCGGAGGCCTGCGGGGCGTGGGACGGCACGTACCCCACTCCGCAACAGGGAAAGTGCCAGTCGAGCGACGCCACGCTGGACGCCGCGGCGAAGGCCGGAGCGATCCCCGGCGGCACCATCCTGCCCGACGGACACCGCATCTTGCCCGCGGGCCGCGACGTGGAGCTCACGAGCGACGACGTGCACGGCGGCTTCCCGATGAGCCTGCGCGCGCTGCCGGGCACGCGGTACGCCCTCGCGACGGACGGCGGCATCGGCGACAACGCCCTTCGATTGATTGACATCGACGCCCTCGCGGCGGACGGCGCCCCGGTGAAGGCGAGCGTGAAGTTCCCGCAGCCGACCGCGATCTTTTATGGCATCGCGTGGGCGGGCCAGAGTCGAGCGTACGCGTCCGGCGGCGGCGACGGGACGATCTACGCCTTCGACATCGACGTCGCGGCCGGAGCGCTCACGCGGGCCCCCGCGGCGGACATCGTGCTCGCGCCCGGGGAGGGCGGAAAGTCCTTCTATACAGGGGCGATCGCGCTCACGGGCGACGGCGCGCGCCTGGTCATCGCGCCGGAGGACGGGACGCGCCAGATCCGGATCGTGTCCCTGGAGGATGCCAGTTACGGCCAGCAGCTCGCGGCGATCGACATCGAGGGACGGCAGGTGTTCGATCTGCAGCTCGACCCCTTCGATCCCGGCGGAAACACGCTGTACGCGACGGACGAGGCGGCCTCCAACGTGTACGAGATCGACGCGGCGCAGGCGAAGGTGACCCGCTCCATCGGCGTGCAGAAGAACCCCGCGCAGATGGCGTTCCTCGACGCGAAATACATGGTGGTGGCGCAGGCCGACTCCGACTCGCTCGCGATCATCGATCGCGCCTCGGGCATGGTCGCGACGGAGGTGCACGTGTTCGAGGACAGCTCGCCGCGCGGCTTCTCGCCGACGTCGCTCGCGTACGACCCCGCGGCGCACCGACTCTACACCACGCTCGCGGGCGTCAACGCGGTGGAGGCGTACGACGTGACGGAGGGCGCGCCGCCGACGATCACGCCGGTAGGCCGCATCCCGACCGCGTGGTGGCCGACCGCGGTGATGGCGGACAGCGACGGATCGCTCGTGATCCTCAACGGAAAGGGCCACGGGACCGGCACGGACAACAATCCGTATTCGTGGGGCCAGGGCTCCATCACGTACCTGATGCACGGCAGCGTGCAGCACGTCCCCGCGGCGCTGCTCGGCGATCTGACGCCGCTCACGAAGACGGTGGACACGGCCATCGACCTCGCGAGCTTGCCAGGCCACGCGGAGATCACGTGTCCGTCCGGCGCGGACGACTTCCCCATCCCCGCCGACAACACCCATGGACCGTCGAAGCTGATCAAGCACGTGATCCTGGTGGTGCGCGAGAACAAGACGTACGACGGCGTCTTCGGCGACGTGCCGGAGCTGGGCGACGGCGACGCGAGCCTCATCATGGCCTCCGACAAGGAGCTTCAAGGCAAGGTGTGGCAGAACGCGCGCGCCGTCGCGAGGCAGTTCGTCAACTTCGACAACTTCTACACCGACGCCGAGCAGTCGATTCAGGGCCACACGTGGACGGTGTACGGCCGCACGACCGACTTCATGGAGCGGAGCTGGCTCACGATCTGGGGCCGCGGCACCCGCAGCGTCGCGACTCCCACGCTCGACATCGCGACGCCGGAGGAGGGCGGCGTCTTCAAATGGCTGAAGAACGCGGACATCCCGATCGACAACATGGGAGAGATCGTGGGCCAGGGCGATCTCGACCCCTCGTATCCGGGCTTCGTGTACGCGCAGAACCGGCCCGACATCGATAAATCCTGTTACATCGCCGGGCGCATTCGCTTGCTGTGCGATCTGAAGCCGTTCACGTACGTGGTGCAGTCGAACGATCACACGTACGGCGGCCAGACCGGCGCGGCCGCGCCCGAGGTGATGATCGCGGTGAACGACGAGGCGACTGGCCTCCTCGTCGACGGCCTGTCGCACAGCCCGATCTGGAAAAACTCGCTGGTGATCGTGACGGAGGACGACCCGCAGGACGGCGGCGACCACATCGATCAGCACCGCTCGCTGCTCTTCATGGCCTCTCCGTGGGTGAAGCACGGGTACGTGGCGCACGGCCACTACGACATGGCGAGCGTCTACAAGCTCGTCGCCCACATCCTCGGCATCCCGTACAACAACGAGCAGATGAAGAGCGCCCTCTTGCCGGTGGACGCCTTCACGAGCACGCCGGACTACGCGCCGTATACGTACCTGCCGCGCGCCGTCGACGCCCCGTGCAACAAGGCCGGAACAAAGGAGGCGAAGAAGGCCGAAGAATGGGACTTCGAGGACATCGATGATCAGCCGGGCCTGAGCGAGCAGATCGCCGACATGATGAAGCAGCCGCGCGCCGAGCGTGGCGTCCGCATCGTCCGCTAACCGCCGAACGTCTTCGCGAACGCCAGGATCTCCGCGTTCGGGTGCGGCACCGCCAAGAACCGCGCGCGGACGTCCGGATCTGCCAGGCGATCCGCGATCGCCAGCACGCGGGCCTCCGCCGCCGCGAGCGCCGCGCGCGCCTCCGCTTCGTGGCCGAGGGCGCGCTCCGCCTCCGCCAACGCGAGCTCCGCGGTGCCCGCGAACATCTCCAGGAGGCCTCCGGAGCGCGCCAGCTCCACGCCTTTTCGCGCCAGCAAGAGCGCCTCTTCGGCCTTTCCGCGGGCGACGAGGGCACGTGTCCACATGCCGTATCCAACGGCGCGCATCGGCGGGGCGACGGGCATCTCCGCGGCGGTGCGACCTTCGTCTTCGGCGCCTTCGAGATCGCCTGTCGCGAACGCGGCCATCGCCAACGCGAGGTGCATCCCGCACGCGAGGCGCGGGCTCCGCTCCATGCCTTCGAGCGCGCGCTTCGCCGACGCGCGCGCCGCCTCGTAGTTCTTCTCGCCCAGGTACGCGATCGGCAGCTCGCCGTAGCCGAAGTACACGAGCCACTGCGAGTCGAGCCGCTCGGCCTCCGCGATCGCGCGGAGCACCGTCTTCTCCGCGCCCTTCGCCTCGCCGAGCATCGCTTGAAACGCGCCGCACATCGCGCGGAGCTGGCACGCGTCCCGCAGCGCCGACGCGCGCTCGAACGCGGTGCTCGCGGCCTCGAGCGCGGCGGCCATCGCGTCCATGCGGCCGTCCACCAGGAACGCGCGATCCGCGAGCACGCGGTGCACCCACCCCGAAGCCGACGGCGACAGCGCGCCGAGATCGCCCGCGAGCGCGAGCAGACGATCCGCGAGCGGCACCGCCTCCGCCGCGCGCTGCGCCCACAAGAGCTGGCTCGCCGCCTTCGCGATGGCGACGATCTTCGCCGCGTGCGCCTCGGCCGCGCGATCGCCCGCGGGCGCCGCGGCCTCTGCGCGGAGCGCCCACGCCGCGACGACGTCGTTGTGGCCCGCCTGACCGCCCGCGCGGACGATCGTCGCGACCGCCGCGAACCACGCGAGCGTGCCCTCGCCGAGCAGCCCCGCGGCCTCGATCGCGCGCGCCTCGGCCTCGGCCGGATCGCCGCGGTAGTACGTCGCCTCGGCCGCGAGGTGCAGCAGCGCGCCCTTCGTCTCGTCGCTCGGATCGCACGCGAGCGCGCGCCCGCATCGCTCCAGCACGCGCGCGAGATCGTTGCCTTCCAGCGCCTGCTCCGCGCCGCGGCGGTACCAGGCGAGCGCCCGCGACGGATCGCCGCCGCGATCGAAGTGCTGCGCGAGCGTCATCGGATCGGTCTCGCCGGCGCGCTCCAGCCAGTCGCCCGCGAGCTCGTGCCCGAGCGCGCGATCCGCGTCCGTCAGCATCGCGTACGCCGCGTCGCGCACGAGCGCGTGCTGGAAGTCGTACTCGATCTCTCCGGCCACGCGGCTCGTGCGGCGCCGCTGGATGATCTCGCGCGCGCACAGATCGTCGAGCGCCCGCGCGACGGGGTGCATCGGGCCGCCGACGAGCGCCGCGACCGCGCCGCGCCAGAACGTCTCGCCGAAGATCGAAGCCGCGCGCAGCACCCGCCGCAGCTCGGGCGCGAGCGCGTCGAGGCGCCCCTCCAGCATGCCGAGCACCGTCTCCGGCAACGAGCCCGGCCCGTGCCCCTCCGACACCGCGCGGATCAGCTCCTCCAGAAAGAACGGGTGCCCCTCCGCGCGCTTCGCGAGCAGCGCCGCTGTCGGCTCGTCCGCGCGATCGCCGAGCGCCTCCCGCACGAGCCGCTCGCTCGCTCGCGGGGTGAGCGGGGTCACGCGGATCTCCTGCAATTCACGCTTTTTCCAGAGATCCGGGAACGCCGCGTGCACCTCGGGCCGCGCCGTCGCGATGACGAGGAACGGCCGCTCCGTGAGCCGCCGCAGCGCCGCGTCGACGAGCGTCACGCTCGGGAGATCGCCCCAGTGCAGGTCCTCGATCGCGAGCACGACCGGGCCCGTCGCGCACTCGGCCGCGAGCCAGTCCTCCCACGCGATGCGGATCGCGTCGCCCATCGCCATCGGATCCGCGCGCGCCGCCGCGAGCGCCTCGCTCGCCTCCGAGGGCGGAAACGGCGCGCCCGCCATCTCCGCGACGAGCTCGACCACCGCGGAGCGGATCGTGGGCGCGAGGTGACGACCGATGCGCGCGCGCAGCTTCGTCCGCTTCGCCGCGATCGATTCGCCCGACAAAACGCCCGCCGCGCGGCACACGAGATCGCTCGCCATCGCGAACGGCGAGCCCGCCGCGAGCGCGTCGCACCGCGCCGACAGCACGAGCGCCCCCTGATCGACGGCGCGCGCGCCGCGCAAGAACTCCGACAAAAGACGGGATTTCCCGCCGCCCGCCGGGGCCGACAAAAGCACCGCGCGGGCGATCGGCTCCGAGATGCACTCGCGCAGCGTGGCCGAGAGCGTCGACAGCTCGCGCTCCCGACCGACGATCGGGATCGGCTTGCCGAGCAGCGTGCGCGAGCCCTCCGCGATGTCGCGCTCGCCGAACAGACACAGCGCGTTTCCCTCCGTGCGCACGTCGAACCGCGCGTCGAGGAGGCCCGCGGTGGCCGCGTCGATCCGCACGACGCCGGGGCGCCCGCCGCCTTCGTCGAGCATGCGCACGGCCTGATCCACGACCGCGCCCGCCGGAAGCCTCCCGGCCACGATGCCGCGCCCCGTCGCGAGCACGACCGGCGTCTGCTGCGCCGAGGCCGCCATCGTGAGCGCGCACCGCGCCGCGCGCGCCGCGAGATCGCCGGGCGACTCCCCGCCGTGCACCGCCGCGAGCAACGAGCCGTTCGCGAGCCGCTCCAGGCGACCGCCGCGCAGCGTGACGGCCGCGCGCACCTGCTCCTCCGCGAGCGTGTGCTGCGAGTGCACCATCGTCACGTCCGCGCCGCTCACGGGCCGCGACAGCACCACGCACAGGATCCGCTGCTCGTCCGTGCCGAGCGCGACGGACGGCGGCCGCTGCGACGAGAGCGGCCCCGGCGCCGCGTCGATCCGCTCCAGCAACGACAGCAGCGCGGCGCCGTTCGATGGCCGACCGTCCGGGTCCTTCGACAGCATGCGCGAAAGCAATCCATCGAGCCCGACAGGCGATCCTGGCCGCACCTCCGCGAGCCGCGGCGCGTCCTGGATCAAGAGCTTCGCGAGGATCGCGACCGGATGATCTCCCGTGAACGGCGGCCTCCCCGTGAGGCACTCGAACAGCACGCACCCGAGCGCGAACACGTCGGCGCGCGCGTCGATGCGATCGTCGCCGCGCGCCTGCTCCGGCGCCATGTACGAGGGCGTCCCGAGCGCCTGCCCCGTCGCGGTGAGGTGCACGGCCTCCCGCGTCGATCGCGCGATCCCGAAGTCGAGCAGCGTGAGCCCGTCGAGCTGCCCGTCGCGCAGGAACAGATTGGATGGCTTCACGTCGCGGTGCACGAGGCCGCGATCGTGCAGCGCCGCCAGCGCGTCCGCCGCAGCCTCCCCGACGATGAGCGTCTCCTCCGCGTCGAGCGGCCCGCGATCGAGGCGCGACGCGAGGTCCTCTCCCGCGAGCCACTCCATCGCGAGGTACATCGCGCCGTCCACGACGCCGTGCGCGACGTACCGCACCACACGCGGGTGCACGACCGACGCGAGCGCCGCCGCCTCGCGCTGGAACCGCTCCAGATCCGCCTGCCCCCGCGCGATCTTCAGCGCCACCGGGCGCGCCGTCTCCACGTCGACCGCGCGGTACACCGTCCCCATGCCGCCGGAGCCGATCTTCTCCTGGATCTCGAAGCGCTCGGCGATCACGAGGCCGCTCCGAGCGATGGAGTCGGGGGAGGAGCCGAGAGGCCGGTCGTGGGAGGCTGGCATGAATCCTCGATGCCTGTGCGACCGGGCGGCGAAGCTCCCGCGCGACGCGACCGTCGTTATACCGGATCCGCGCGGGCTGTCACCGGAGCGAGGCGAGATTGGCAGTCGAGGAGGTGAAGAAAAAGGCTCCGCGGCGTGGCGTTCGCCGCGGAGCCTGGTGTCCCCCGCACGCAGCGGACCGAGCGTGAGACGCCGCTCGTTTCGTCAAGCGGAGTCGCACGCCGCGAGGCTCGATTCACCGCTTGACGAGCAGCATCACGCCGCCTTGAGCAGCGACGCGAGGCTCGCGGCCTCCGCGCGCACGAGGCGCCCCACATCGGGCCGCGCCTCGAACGGGAACAGCCGCGCGCGGCGCACGTCGAGCACGGAGAACACCATCTTCGGCCACACGTCCCCGAGCGCGTCGGCCATGATCTCGTTCGCGAACGAGGCGCGCAGCGGAGACAGCGGCTCGCCCCGGAAATAGAGCTTGATCGCGTGCGGCTCTCCGTTGAGCAAGAGCCCGAGCTCCGGGTTCACGCGCACGGACATGCCGCCGAGCGAGAGATCGGTGAGCGGCGGCTCGAACCACGTGACGCGCGACTGGCGCCGAAGGAACTTGCCGTATCCCACGATCACCTTCGGGAACAGCCGCTTCTCCCGCGGGTCCTGCAGCGTGGCCAGGAAGTCGACGAGGACGCGCGTGTCGAGCCCTTTCCGATGCATGTCGACGATCGCCTCGCGCGCGGGCTTGTAAAAGTCGCTGTATCGCTCGTCGGGGCCGCGCTGGATGTTGCGCGCGCTCGTGATTCGCCCGGTGCCCGACGACATCATGAAATCGACGAAATACGTGAAGGAGATGCTCTCCATGGTGCCTTTCGCTCCTCGCGCGACCTCTCGAACCCTGCCCCTCCGTGCGCCTTCCCGTCCGGTCACGCGAGGACAACTATAACTCCAAACCCCGCATATTCCAGCATTTCAATGAACACGAGCGGACATTATCCGACCCGCATTCGCCCCGGTTTCCATGCAGAAAATGGGGCCTCCCGACCGGCCGCGGTCCGTCCCCGTGCCCTCCTGTGTTATCGGCGATCCATGGAGATGAGCTTCTCGCCCGAGCATCGGGCATTTCGAGACGAGGTGCGCGCGTGGATCACGGAGTCCATGCCCGCGCACATCCAGGCGAAGGCCGAGGTCGATGCCCAGTTCTCGCACGCCGAGGTCATGGAGTGGCATCGGATCCTCTATAAAAAAGGCTGGGTCGCGCCGCACTGGCCGAAGGAGCACGGCGGGCCCGGGCTCGACGCGACGGCGCGCTTCCTCCTCGCCGAGGAGCTGGAGCTCGCGGGCGCGCCGCACCTCAGCGTGTTCGGCCTCTCGATGGTGGGGCCGCTGCTCATGCAGTTCGGCACGGACGCGCAGAAGCAGCGGTATCTGCCGAAGATCCTCGCGGGCGAAGAGGTGTGGTGTCAGGGCTACTCCGAGCCGAACGCGGGCAGCGATCTCGCGTCGCTGCGGCTCACCGCGGAGGACGACGGACAAGGCTCCTTCGTGCTCAACGGACAGAAGACGTGGACCACGTATGCCCAGTACGCGGACTTCATCTTCCTGCTCGCGCGCACCGACGCGAGCGCCAAGAAGCAGGCCGGGATCAGCTTCTTCTTGTGCGACATGAAGACGCCGGGGCTCACGGTGAAGCCGTTCCTCACGCTCGGCGGGACTCCCGCCTTCTGCGAGACCTTCTTCGAGAACGTGCGCGTGCCGAAGGAGAACCTCGTCGGCCCGCTGCACGGCGGCTGGACGATCGCGAAGGCGCTGCTCGGCCACGAGCGCACGCTCATCGCCGCGGTCGGCCTCTCCACGCGCGCGATCCGCCGCATCAAGCGCATCGCGAAGACGACGCTCATCGACGGGCGGCCCGCGATCCTGCACCCCGGATTCCGCGCCAAGATCGCGCGGCACGAGATCAAGCTGGAGGCGCTCCGGATGGCCAATTACCGGACGCTCGCGGGCGCGCAGCTCGGGAAGGCGCCGGGGCCCGAGTCATCCATCCTCAAGATTCGCGGCAGCGAGATCTATCAGCAGTGCTTCGAGCTCGCGATGGAGCTGATGGGGCAGGACGCGATGGAGTGGTTCAACGAGCCGGGCAGCGTTCCGGCCCTGTCGCAGTGGGTGCCGCCGCTCTTCAACTACAACCGGGCCACCACGATCTACGGCGGCTCCAACGAGATCCAGAAGAACATCATCGCCAAGCACCTCCTCGGGCTGCCGGGCGCCTGAAGGGCAGAGGAGATAGTCAGTCATGAACTTCGAGCTTTCGGCGGATCAGAAGACGATCCTCAAGACCGTCCGTGATTTCGTGGCGAAGGAACTGCCCCTCTCCCGCATGCGAAAGATGCGCGACGACGAGGCCGGCTTCTCCCGCGAGACATGGAAACAGATGGGCGATCTCGGGTGGCTCGGGATCGCGTTCCCGGAAGAGGTGGGGGGCTTCGGCGGCAGCTTCGTCGACGCCTCCCTGGTGCTGGAGCAGCTCGGCTCGGGCCTCGCGAGCGAGCCGTTCGCGGAGTGCGCCTTGGTGGCCGGACACGCCCTCGCGGCGGCGGGCAACGCCGAGCAACAGGCACGCTGGCTCGCGCCGATGCTCGCGGGCGACTCGGTGGTGGCGCTCGCGTGGGCCGACCGCACGACCCGGTTCGATCCGTCGCGCATCGAGGCGCGCGCGGAGAAGACCGCGGACGGATATCGGCTCATCGGCCCCAAGTGCTGGGTCCTCGCAGGGAACGCGGCGGATCAGCTCCTCGTGTCGGCGCGCACCTCCGGGGCCCCGGGCGAGCGAGAGGGCGTGTCGCTCTTCGTGGTGGACTCGGCATCGAGCGGCGTCACGAGGCAGCCTCTCGCGACGATGGACGGGCGGCGCGCGGCGCACGTGACGTTCGACTGCGCCGTGTCGAGAGACGCGCTCCTCGGCGAGGAGGGACAGGCGCTCGAAGCGATCGAGCGGGCGCTGGACATCGGGGCTGCGGCCTCGTGCTCGGAGGGGCACGGCGTCGCGAAGACGGCGCTCGCGATGACGGTGGAGTACCTGCGTACGCGCGAGCAGTTCGGCGTCAAGATTGGCACCTTCCAGGCGCTCCAGCACCGCGCGGTGGACATGTTCATCGAGACGGAGCTCCTCCGCTCGCTCGCGATCATGGCCGCCATCAAGGTGGACGATCCGGATCCGCTGGAGCGCCGTCGCGCCGTGTCCGCGGCGAAGGTGCACCTCGCGGAGAGCGGCCATTTCGTCGTCGCGCAGGCCATCCAGCTCCACGGCGGCATCGGCGTCACGGACGAGCACGACGTCGGCCTCTACTTCAAGCGGATGCAGATCCTGAAGTCCCTGTGGGGCGACGCGGAGCATCACCTGGCCCGCTATTCGGGACTGCCCACCTTCGAAGACGCCTGACGCCTCCCCGCGCGACAGGCACGCTCCTGACTGCCAGTCAAGAGCCGTAATAATTCAATATCACGAGAACCGAAGAGGCCGGGACTCTACCACGTCCACAGGGCCTGACCAAGAGGGGGAATTATCCACAATCATCATCTCTGAATACAAATCGGCTCCAAATTTGAACCGGCTCCGCGGGTCCCTGTACGTTTACAGATCTCGAACAACTGCGGACATTTGGGACAAACACCCGATCTCTTCCGGCGACACGGAAAAAAGACGGGATAGGCGCCGATAATTCGGTACTCCCACCTTCAATCGAGTTGACTCGACTACCCACGAAGACCCATAACCCCCTTCACCGACACGGCCCCTCCTCGGCGCCCAAGCAGTGATTCGGTCGGTATCGACACCAGAGCTGTCCGAAGCTCATGAACGGAGACGGGACAATGGCTTCTTCGCGTGTTCATCCGCTCGCCCTCTCGGCGATCGCCGCCCTCACCCTCGCCGCCTGCGTCGCAGGCCCCATCGACTCCGAGCCGGAAGAGGACTCGGAAGGACGCACCGGCGGTATCGGTCAGTCGCACACCCACAAGATGCCGACCTCGGACGTCATCAAGGCCATGAGCGGCGTGCAGAACGCCGCGGCCCCGGCCGGCGCGCACCTCACGTATTACGGCGGCCCCGTGATCTCGAACGTGAAGGTCGTCGCCGTGTTCTGGAACAGCAGCGTCCCGGACCAGGCCACGCTGAAGTCCTTCTATTCGACGATCACCCAGAGCGACTATTTCACCTGGCTGAGCGAGTACAACACTCCCTCCCAGAGCATCGGGAAGGGCTCGCTCGCGGGCTCCTACGTGGACACCGGCGCTCCCTCCGGCACGGCGCTGACGGACGCGCAGATCCAGAAGGAGATCACGCGCCTCATCAATAACAGCCTGGTGCCCGCGCCGGACGCGAACACGCTCTACATGGTGCACTTCCCCTCGGGCGTGAGCATCACCGACGGCACGGACAAGTCCTGTGTCCAGTTCTGCGCTTACCACGGCACCTACACCCTCAATTCGAAGAACATCTATTACGGCGTCATCCCCGACATGAGCGGCTCCTGCGCGAGCGGCTGCGGGAACGGCACCAAGATCCAGAACACGACGTCGGTCTCGTCGCACGAGCTCATCGAGGCGGTCACCGATCCGGCGGTCGGACTGGCCACCACGATCGGCTCGCCGCTCGCGTGGTACGACCAGACCAACGGGGAGATCGCCGACATCTGCAACGCGCAGTCGGGCGTGGTCTCGGGATACACGGTATCGGCGGAGTTCTCCAACTCGTCGAACAACTGCATCGTCACGAAGGGCTCCGGCGGCAGCGGCGGCTCCGGTGGGAGCGGCGGATCGGGCGGCTCCGGTGGGAGCGGCGGATCGGGCGGCTCCGGTGGGAGCGGCGGCTCCGGCGGATCGGGCGGTTCCGGCGGCGGCGGGACGTGCGCGCACTCCGATTGTACGACGGGCACCAAGCTCACGAGCGGCTGCGATCCGTGCGTGACGCAGATCTGCGCGGCCGACTCGTACTGCTGCTCCAACTCGTGGGACAGCACGTGCGTCAGCGAGGTCAACTCGATCTGCAAACAGTCCTGCAGCGGCGGCTCCGGCGGAAGCGGCGGCTCGGGTGGCAGCGGCGGCTCCGGCGGCTCCGGCGGAAGCGGTGGGTCCGGTGGAAGCGGCGGCTCCGGCGGATCGGGCGGATCGGGCGGCAGCACGTGCTCGCACACGCTCTGCACGACCGGCACCAAGCTCACGTCGAGCTGCGACACGTGCGCCGCGACGGTGTGCGCGTCCGACTCTTACTGCTGCGCCACCGCGTGGGACTCCGTGTGCGTGAGCGAAGTGAAGTCGCTCTGCAACAAGACTTGCCCCTGAGGCATCGAGTCCGAACAAGGGCCCTCCCCTCCCATCGGCCCCTCCCACCCGAGGGGCCGATCGCCTTCATTCACGGCGCGATCCCCCCCATCCCCGTCTTCTCCAGTTCGTCCGCGAGCGCGCATGTCGTGAGGCCCACGTCCTTCGCCTCGTCGCGGAGGTCCTTCGCCTGATCGACAGGCCCCTTCGTGCTCAGGATCGTGCGCAGGTAAATCCCGTCCGGGTTCTCCACGTTCGCGCGGATCCACTCGTTTCGCTTTCGCCCCGCCTCGAAGGCGTCCTCGTCCTTCGCGACGCCCGCCAGCCGGTCGACGTTGCAAAAGGCATCCATCGCCTGCGGGTACGTCTGCCCCCGAAACTCCGGGTCCGTCGGAGGAGGCGCGGTGTACGCGCACGCGGCGAGCTGCGGCAAAACGGCCACGAATACGAGGGAGAGGAGGCTCTTCTTGTTCATGTCATTCCTTTGAGTCGTCCGAACAATCCAGTTGACGAGACTGCCAGTTTCATCGTAGGCGCCGCCGCCCCGCGAAGATCGCGAGCGCCGCCAGGAACAGCCACGCCGCGCGCGATCCGGAGAGCGGGCCGTCGTCGCCGCCGCGCGCCCCGACCACGCCGCAGTAGCAGCCGCGCGCGCCGGGCTCGACCCGCAGCGACTCCTCCTCCGTCGCCATCATGCCCACCCGATTGTGATCGGGAGCGGAGGCCGCGACCGACTCGCCCGGACCGCCGCGCACGCGGATGGAGGCGTCGCTGGGCCCGAATCCGCCGGCGTTCAGCGGGTCCTCCGAGAACTCGTACCCTTGAGCCTCCTGTCCGCCGCGCGCGTCCAGAGGGTCGTTCGACGGGGCGACGTGCGACTTCGAGAAGCACGTCAGACACTCCTCGCTCCGAGCGCCCGCGGCCGCGGGATCGACGCCTTCGGGCACTTCGAGGGCCTGAATCACGCGCTTCGGCTTGCCGTCCGAGACGACCCGCGTGGAGTCGACCGCGACGAAGCTCGTGTACGCCGTGATGAGGTGGTGCGAGATCCCGAGGTCGCGGATGTCCTGCGCCGCGCGCGCCGCGTCCCGGCCGCCCCACATGTCCGCCTCCAGACTGCCAATCTTGGAGCGCGCCCAGAGCAGCTCCTGCACCGGCCACCCATCGTCCGCCGGGGCGCGCGCGATCTTCACCGGGATCTCCACCTCTCCGGCGCTCGACGTCGCGTGCACGGTGACGGGCCCCGCGAGCGAGCCTTTGTACCGCCCGTGGACGATGATCGGGTGGCTCGCGAACAGGTCCGGCAGCGCCGACGGATAGACCTCGTTCGCGCCGAGAGAGCCCCAGTCGACGCGCAGCTTCGACAGCACCCCTCGGTCGACGTAGCGGTAGAACCGATTGACCGCCTTCGACGGATCCTCGGTGTTCGTCGCGTACACCGTGAGGCCTCTTCCGCGCTCGCCGAGGCCCTGGAGCAGGGAGCGATTGACGCTCGACCCGACGCCGAACCCGAACACCCGCGCGTGCACCCCCTTCTTCTCCAGCGCGCTCACGAACTCCCCGGTGCGCCCGAGGATCTGCTCGTCGTTGCCGACCTCGCCGTCCGTCATGAAGAACACGTAGCGGTTCCGCCCGCCGCGCACGTCGAAGCTGAGGGCCTCTTCGACGGCCTTCATCATCTCGGTGCCGCCGCCCGCGCCGAGGTTGTCGATGAACTGGAGCGCCTGCAAAATGGCCCCTTCCGTGGCCCGGTGCGGCTCCGCCCAGAGGTGCCCGGTGCTCCCCGAGAACGTGATCACGTTGAACGTATCCACAGGCCGCATTCCAGCCAGCGCGGACCGCATCGCGCTCTTGCACAGCCCGAGCGGGATCCCGTGCATCGAGCCGGAGACGTCGACCACGAACACGAATTCGCGCTTGCCCACGAGCGCGTCGACGTCGAGCGAAGGCGGCTGGATCACGAGCGAGAAGGCCCCTTCCCCCTTGCCGGACGCGAACAGCGTGGCGACCGGCTTCGGCTCCGCGACGCGGTACCGGAGCACGAAGTCGCGATTGGGGATCTCCTTCTTGTCCGCGAGCGTGAGGTGCATGGAGCCGTCCGCGAGCGACTCCACCTTGACGTCGTGCGTCGGCACATCGAAGCGCGAGACGGCGCCGTTCCCGCTGGCCACGAGGTCGATCGAGATGTCCTGTCCGGAGCGCTGCCCTTGGCCGACGTAGCGCGGCGTGATCCGCGAGGCGTCCGGCACCGCGTCGGTGTCGGCGTAGGTGCCAGTCCCGGAGGCGGGCGTCCCGAGCGCGTTGCCCGGGATGTACCGCGGCCCCACGACCATCGGGAACACGAACTCGTACTGTCCGGCGTCGTACGAGAGGTCCTGGACGTACTGCACCACGACGTCGATGCCTTTCCCAGGCTCGATGTTGGCGACGCTCTCCGTGAACACGTTGGGCCGCTCCTGTTCGAGGAGCGCGGCCGTGTGGCCCGCGGAGCGAGCGGCGTCGTAGGTGGCGCGCGCGGCGGCCCGCTCCTTCACGACGGCCTCGATCGTGCGGTCGCCGATCTTCATCTTCATCGCGTGAACGGCCGAATTCTCCGGCAGCGGGAAGATGTACGTCGCCTCGATCGGGGTCTTGTACGGGTTCGTGTAGCGCTGCGTGACCTCGACGCTGGCGGTCAGTCCCGCGAGCGTGGCCTTCACGCTCGTGTGCTGGAGCGGAAGGGCCTTGTCGTCGTCCGCGGCGACGCGGAGCTGCGGCACCTCTCCCGGGTCCGTGAGCACGTCCCGCCACGCGGCGGCCGGCGTCCCCATCTCGGCGCCGCTGAGGAGCGCGGGATCGGCCTCTTCCGAGGGCGTTTCGTCGCTCGGAGGGGCGTCGCCGGGCATGGGCCACGGGCCGGTCGCGGGCTGTGCGCCGCTGCAGGCGCAGACGAAGACGAGCGCGAAGAGCGCGGCGAGGTGCGTTCGGAAGAAGGACATGGCTCTCCTCGGAGCGGCCGGCCCGAACCCTGGCGCGCGCAGCGAACGACCCGGAGCCGGCGACATCCTTGGGTTGTTCGCGTCCTCGTGGGCGCCTCGCCCCGTTCGCCGTGACGTTTGACGCTCGCCCCGCCCGGTGCGATAAGGCCTGTCATCCCACGTTTTCGAGGAGGAGTCTTCATGATCGAGCGCCCCGAGGTCGTCACGACGAAGCACCAGCTCACCGCGATCATCCACCTCACGATCCCGAAGGCGGCGATCCAGAAGGAGATGGGCCCCGCGATTCAAGAGCTCTATTCGGTCCTCCGCGAACAAGGCATCTCGCCCGAGGGCCCCTGGTATTCGCACCACCTCGCGATGAGCCCCGACACGTGGGACTTCGAGGTCGGCGTCCCGACGAAGACGCCCGTCACCCCGCAGGGCCGCGTGAAGCCGGGCGATCTGCGCGCCGCCACGGTCGCGCGCGCGGTCTACCACGGCGGTTACGACGGCCTCGGCGCCGGCTGGGGAGAGCTGATGTCCTGGATCTCGGAGAACAAGCACACGGCCTGCGGCGACCTCTGGGAGGTCTACATGAAAGGCCCGGAGTCCACCGACGACCCCGCGCAATACCGCACCGAGCTGAACCGCCCGCTCGTGTCCTGAACGCCCTCTCCACGGATCGCCGCGCGCGTTGATCCTCGCTGCGGGGTCGCGCAACCAAGAGGATGCCCACCTCAGCATTCGTCATCTTCCTCGTCGAAGCCAGCGGGGGAGTGATACGAGGGGGCGGAGCCCCCTTGTAAATCCGACAAAATGCGATGAATGGTGAGATGCCCACCCCCGGTCGCGCTGCGCGCGCCCGCCCCTCCCGGCCGCCACTGGGAGGACGGAGTCCGATCCGCGGAGGCGGAGCTCCGCTTCGGAGCGGAGTCCGCAGCGGAGCGGACGCAGTCCTCGACGTTGCGGCCCAGTCGCTCGCGAGGGACCTTCACGACAGCCCGAAGCAAAAGAATACACTGTGAACGTTACCGCCCCTCCCCTCCTGCTCTACGTCGTCACCGAGGACTGGTATTTCGCGTCGCACCGCCTCACGCTCGCGCGGGCGGCGGCGCAGGCGGGGTATCGCGTCGCGGTGGCGTGCCGGATTCACGAGCACGAAGAGGCCCTCCGCGCGGCCGGATGCGAGGTGATCCCGTTCCGGTTCGCCCGCTCCGGGACGGACCCGACGCAGGAGATCCGCACGTATCTCCGGCTCGCGGCGCTCTACCGCGAACGGCGGCCGGCGCTGGTGCACCACGTGGCGATGAAGCCGGTGCTGTACGGCTCGTACGCGGCCTGGCAAACGAGGGTGCCCGGCGTCGTGAACGCCATCAACGGGCTCGGGATGCTGTCGACGGGGCAGGACCCGAAGACGCGCCTCCTGCGCGCCGCGGTGGTGACGGCCCTCGGCCGCGTGAACCGCCGACCGAACGTGCGCGTCCTCGTGCAGAACCCCGAAGACGAGCGCATGGTCGCGGCCACCGGGATCGCGGCCCCGCAGCAGATCACGCGACTGCCAGGCGTCGGAGTGGACCTCTCCCGATTCGCCCCCTCGCCGGAGCCGAGCGGCGATCCACTCGTGCTCCTGTCCGCGCGGATGCTGTTCGCGAAGGGCGTCGGCACGTTCGTGGAGGCGGCGCAAATCCTCAAGGCCGAGGGCGTCCGCGCGCGGTTCGTGCTCGCGGGCCGCGCGGATCCCGAAAACCCCACTTCCGTGCCGGAGAGTCAGCTCAAGGACTGGGGCCTGTCCGGCGCCGTGGAGTGGTGGGGCCACTGCGTGAGCATGCACAAGGTGCTGCAAAACGCGGCGATCGTGTGCCTCCCGTCCGCGTACGGCGAGGGCATCCCGAAGGCGCTCCTCGAAGCCGCCGCCGCCGCCCGCCCCATCGTCACGACGAACACCCCCGGTTGCCGGGAGGTGGTGCGCCCCGGCGAGACTGGCCTCCTCGTCCCCCCGAAAGACCCTGTCGCGCTCGCCGCCGCGCTGCGCGATCTGCTGTCCGATCCCGAGAAGCGCGCGCGCTTCGGAGCCGCGGGCCGCGCCATGGCCGAGGCCGAATTCGACGAACGCGCCGTCATCCAGAAGACGCTCGGCGTGTACGCGACGCTCCTCCGCCGCGCGGGCATCGGCCCCATTCCGGGCGAGCCCTAGCCAGAATACAACTTGTTACGATTCCCCGGTCTCGCGGGGCTGATCGCGCATCTTCACCACGCGGGCGGGGACGCCGGCCGCCACGGCGTAGGGCGGGATATCGGCGGTCACCACGGCGCCGGCCGCGACGACTGCGCCCTTGCCGATGTGGACGCCGGGGAGGATCACCGCGTTCGCGCCGATCCACACGTCCTCTCCGATGTCGATCGCGCCCGCGTACAGGCCCTGATCGATCATCGGGAGATCGAGCCGGTCCATCCGGTGGCCGTTGCTGATCACGAAGGCGCCGGGGCCGATCATCGTGCCGTCGCCGATCGTCACGCCGCCGCCGCACGTGAGCTGGACGCCGCGCGCGAGCACCACGCGGCGGCCGCATCTGAGCTTCTCGGGGTTGCGGATGTGCGTCAGCTCACAGACGTCCATCGGGCCCTCGGCGTCGAGGAGCTTGCCGTACAGGACGCCTCGGCAATAACGGCCCGCGCGGCCCGGCACCCAGCCGAGCGTCGCCTCCAGCCACATCCACGCCTCTTCGCGCGCGAGGCCGCCCGCGCCCCGCTCCTTGCCGAACACGCGCACTCGAAAACGATCCAGGAAGGCCACGAGGCACCTCAGGCAGCAGGCAGGTTGTACGTGAGGCGCGAAGGCTCCTCCGAAACAGGGGCCTTCGCGGCGTCGGGCAGGTCGCAGATGCGGCCGACGGGCGGCACCTCCGCGAGCAGCGCGCGCAGCTTGGGGAGGAGGCCCGCGTTGCCGACGCTGATCCACTGGTGTTGCCGAACCTGCCAGTAGATGCGCTTCACCGTCGACAGATTGTGCAGCTCGTGCCAGCCGAGCGCCAGCTCTCCCTCGTAGAGAAGCTCGTACGGGTGCAGATAGACCATCGGCAAGAAGCCGCGCCGCGCGGACTCCCGCACGAGATCGATCGCCGTCCTCGCCGACATCACCTTCAAGTACGTACCGCCGAGCACCGGGATCGGCACGCCGCCCCACACGCGCACGCTGCAAAAAGGGAATTCGCGCAGCGTGCGGCCGCCGAAACGAAGCTCGTCCGCAGGACCGGAGCCGCGGTACCGGCGCGCCGTCACGAGGCTCGCGTCGTAGTCGAAGCGGGCGGCGATCTCTTCGTAGGCCCACTCGTCGAACGGGCGCATCGAGAACATCGGCGCGCGGTACCCCCGAATACGCTGGCCCGAAGCGTCCCCGAGGACGCGGATCGCGAGGTCCAGCTCGGCCGCGAACGAGGCGCGGTCCTTCTCCGAGACGTGGTCGTGGTGGAAGCCGTGACAGGCGATCTCGTGCCCGTCCTCCGCGATGCGGCGCACGATCCTCGGGCAGTCGCGCGCGACCTGGCCTGTCGTGAAGAAGGTCAGCGCCTTTCGGCATCCCCGCTCGGCGAGGAAGTCCATGAGGCGATCATAGGCCTTGTGCAAGGCCCCTTCGCGGGCGCGCGGCGTGGCGCCGATGTTCCGGAGCGTGTTGTACGACCAGTCCTCGAAATCGATGGTGAGGCAACACTCGATCACGGCGCCGCGAGCCCCCCTGTCAGAGGCGGTGTCTCCGGCGCGGCGCGACGCACGAGGTACGGGCCGATCGCGAGCCAGTCGACCGAGCTGCGGAGGAAGCAGTCGACCGCGTCCGCCGGCGACTCCACGATGGGCTCCTGGATGTTGAACGAGGTGTTGAGGAGCACGCCGACCCCCGTCCTCCGCTCGAACGCGTCGAGGAGAGACCAATACAAAGGGTTTACCCCCCTGTCAACGGTGTGGACACGGGCACTGCCGTCCACGTGGGTGACCGCAGGAATCACGGCTCGCTGTTCGTTGCGCACGCGAGCCACGATGTTCATGTACGGCGACGGCTGATCGAGCTCGAAGAAGGTCGACGCGACCTCGATCTTGCAGGACGGCGCGAAGGGGCGGAAGAGCTCGCGCTTCTTGATCTTGGCGTTGATGGCCTCGCGGATCTCGTCGCGCCGCGGATCGGCCAGAAACGAGCGGTTCCCGAGCGCGCGCGGCCCCAGCTCGGAGGCGCCCTGGAACCACGCCACGATCTCCCCCCGCGCGAGCGCGTCCGCCGTGCGCTCCGCGAGATCCGCGTCGGAGAGGGGCTCCGGGACTGGCAGGTTGCCCGCCCGGAGCGCGAGGGCGACGGCGTCGGGTGAATAGGCCCTTCCGAGGTAGGGAGTCGGCATCCGGATCGGCGTGAACGGCGCCCGATCCAGCGTCGCGTGCACCGCGGCGCCGACGGCGCACCCCGCGTCGTGCGGCGCCGGCGGGACGAAGATGCGCGACACGACCCCTTCGCGCAGGAGCCGCCCGTTCGCGGTGACGTTGAGGCCGCATCCGCCCGTGATGCACAGGCGATCGAGGTCCGGCCGCTCCCCGCGCGCCCACCGCACGATATCGAGGAGCACCTCTTCGAATACGGACTGTACGCTCGCGGCCACGTCGCGGTGATGATCCGTGAACGGCTCGCCGGGGCGGCGCGGCTCCCCGAGCAGGCGCACCAGATCGGCCGGGAAACGCCCCTCCAGCGCCGCGTGATAGTCAATCACCGAGCGGTCGAGCCGGTACGTCCCGTCCCCTCCGCGGGTGAGCGGCCCCGCGAGCAGCGCGTCCTTGAAGCGGGGTGTTCCGTAGGGCGCGAGGCCCATCATCTTGTATTCGCCTTCGAGCATCCGGAAGCCCAGAAACCCGGTCATCGCGCTGTAGAAGTGGCCGAGCGAGTTGGGCCAGCGGAGGGCGCGGAGGCGCGTGAGGCGGCCCTTTTCCCACGTGAACACCGCGGTCGAGTGCTCCTCGCCGCCGCCGTCGTAGCTGAGGCACAGCGCGGATTCGAAGCCGGAGATCGGGCACGCGCTCATCGCGTGCGACGCGTGGTGATCGAGGAACCGCAAAGGCCCGCGGAGCGTGCCCGGGTGCCGCGACAGGCGATCTCCGACGCGGAACAATTCGAACCAGGAGCCGCGCTGCTCCGGATACTCGGTGGTGCCGTGTCCGGCGCGCGAGGGGCGGAAGAGCTGCGCCACGCGACGGAGGCGGGCCGCGGCGTGCGACGGATGCGCGAGGGCGCCCCCGGCGACGGCCGCCGCCCGCCCGAGCACGCGCCATGGCTGCCAGTACACCGCCACCTCGTCGATGTCGGAGAGCGTGGCGCCCGCGACGTCGAGGCAGCAGTCGATCGCTCGGTGGGGGAAGCCGCCGTCGTTCTTGAGGCGAGTGAGGCGCTCCTCTTCGATCGCGGCCACGACGCGGCCATCCTCGACGATCGCGGCGGCGCTGGTACCCATCGTGCACAGGCCGAGGATCTTCATGCCCCACGTGGTTGCGCACACCCCCCGTTCCATTCGGTGCGGCCGGTGGGTGTGACGGCGCCCTCGGGTGAGGGCCCCGCGCGAGCGGTCGCATCGGGGCTCGCGCGGCGGTCGAAGACGACCTTCGGCGCGCGCCCCCCTCGTGATTTCATGGAAACTGAGCTGCTCGAAATGCTCCTTGCCCTCGACGGTGTGCGGCAGAGCCCGGTGCATCATCCCGAGGGGGACGCGCTGTATCATTCGCTCCAGGTGTTCGATCTCGCGCGGCGGGAGACGGACGATCGCGCGCTGTGGGCCGCGGCGCTGTTGCACGACGTCGGGAAATCGGTAGGCTCCGAGGAGCACGACGCGAGCGGCGCGGACATGCTGGATGGTCTCGTGGCGCCGCGCATCGTCTGGCTCGTGCGCCATCACCTGGATTTGCTGTACGCCCCCGCCGTGACGAAACGCCGCCTCTCGGGCGCCCGCGCGGCCCCCGGGTGCGAGGTGCCGTATCCGGGCGGACAGGCGCTCGCGGATCTGCGGCGGCTGCGCCGATGGGACGTGGGCGGCCGCTCCCCGGCGGCGCGCGTGCTCTCGCCGGAACAGGCGATTTTCATGCTCTTCGAGCGCGACATCGATGTTCTTCAACCCGGCGGCGCGGCCGCCCAAACGCATGACCATGACGAGGAGGACTCTGTTTTCTGAGGATCTTGCGGGCGCCCGGGCGCGCTCGGTTACGACGAACGACGCGGGGCGACTGGCACGCTCCACTTCGACGGACGGCGCCGCACAACTGGCACGCTCTAATTCGACGGACGGCGCCGCACAACTGGCATGCTCCAGCGGGGCGGACGGCGCGGGGCAAAGGGCGCGCGCGAAGCTGCGGAAGAAGCGGCGAATGGTGCTGTGTCCGGATCTGGACCGCGTGCCGGAGGAGGCCTGTCCGTGGGCGGCGGATCCGGCCGAGTCGGGGCGCGAGGAGCTGCACGACGCGGTGCGGGCGGCGGTGGATTCGGCCCTGACCGACAAGCAGCGGCGCATGGTGGAGGGGTATTTCTTCGAGGGGCTGTCGCAGGGGGATCTGGCGCGCCGGCTCGGCTGCTCGCAGCAGGTGGTGCAGAAGACGATCTTCGGCGTCGTCCGCAGCGGAAAGCGCATCGGAGGGGCCTTGTCGCGGCTGCGCGCGGCCCTCGCCCCGGTGATGGCGGGACAGGCATCATGAGCGTCGAGCACATCGGAGGCCTGCGGACGCGCGTCGCGGTGGAGGCGGCGCGGCTCATGTACGAGGAGGGCGTGAAGCAGTATTTCACGGCGAAGCGGATGGCCGCGCGCCGCCTGCTCGGTCGTGCGGAAGGCGACAAGACGCGGTATCGCCCCGCGGATCTGCCGTCGAACGGGGAGATCCGAGAGGCCTTGTTGCGGCTGTCGGATCTCGCGGAGGGCAGTCGGAGGACGCGGCGCCTCTTCGCGATGCGGGTGATCGCGCTGGAGGTGATGAATTCGATGCTGCCCTTCGAGCCGCGCCTCATCGGCTCGGTGAGCACGGGCCACATCCGGCGGGGGAGCGACATCGACATCCAGGTCTTCACGGATCACGAGGAGTCGCTGGAGAGGCATCTGCGCTCGATCGGCCGCGATTTCGAGCGCGAGCCGGTGACGATCCAGAAATTCGGGGAGATCCGCGAGTACGTGCACTACCACCTTCGAGAGGCCTTCCCGGTGGAGCTGACGGTCTATCCGGTGCGCGAGCTCCGCTTCCGCCCGAAGAGCTCGACCGACGGAAAGCCGATCGTGCGAGTCCGCCCGTCGTCGCTCCAAGCTCAGCTCGAAGCGGAGCACGCCGAGGCCTACCGTCGCTACCGGGAAACCGGCGAAATCGAGGGCATCGAAGAGGCGATCGCGGAACAATCCGAGTGCCCGGACGGCCACGCCCGCCCCGGCCCATTCGACGGCTTACTCCTGGACGGCCCGGACGAAGACGCCTTGTTCGAGGCGTTTCAAAGTGCCAGTCTCACGACGGAGGAAACCGAGGAGTACGACCCGCTGCCCGGCTTCGAGCACTGGAGTCGATCTTCCTGAGCGCCAAAGTTGATGCCCACCCCCGGTCGCGCTGCGCGCGCCCGCCCCTCCCAAATCGGCCGTTTTCACGGCCTCAGGGAGGGGATCTTCGTTGAGCGGACTTCGTTTTTTCAATAGCCCTCGCGAGCGCTAGGAAGGACAACAAGAAAAAGGACAACGCACCTGCGCCGCTAGAAGATCTGCTAGAAACAGGGGAAATCGCGCATCCGCCGGAGGTGTCCGAGGTGGAGGCGCCGCCGGAGCCGGCCGTGTCGGTCGCGGTCGAGGTGGTGCCGCCCGCTCCGCCCGTGCCGCTCGGGGGTGGGACGTACTGGTCCAGGAAGGACGTGTAGAGGTCCGGACGGCGGTAGTGCGCCGGGTCCAGGCAACCGGCCAGATCCGTGTACGAGTCGACGCCCACGATGTGCTCGACTCCGTTGAACGCCACGAGCGCCGGACCGCCCGAGTCGCCGACGCAGCTCCGATGGTCCTTGTCGCCGACGGTGAGCGTGTCGCCCTTGTCCAGCGCCGCGACCGACGTCGACGCCTGGTGCTTGACGGCGTTGTACTCCTTGTACTTGATCTGGCCGTATCCCACGATGCGCGCGGCCTGGCCCACGATCTCCGGGCCGACCGACTCGCGATGAACGGGCAGCGGCGCCACGTCGACCGGCGCCTCCAGGACGGCGACGCCGATGTCCGCGGTGAACGGCGGGCTCTTGTCGTAATCCGGGTGGACGTGCGCTTCTTTGATCGGGACGAGCTGCGGGATCAGCGTGTTCGCCGTCGCGAACGCCGAGGCGTCCGGCCCCAGGAATACGCCGAAACCCGCGCCCGGGTGCGTGTCCGGATCCACGCAGTGCGCAGCCGTCAGCACCACCGTGTCCGACACCACCGACGCCGTGCACGTCTCGAACACCGAATGATCCGGCGGGTACGAGACGAGCATCACCACCGCGGGATCCGCGCTCGTCGCATCCCCGCCCACGACCGCCGCCCGGCCCCGCGCCGTCTCGCTGTCGCCCTCCGGCGTCGTGCAGCCGGCCGCCCAGACGAGCGCTGACGCCGCGAGGAGAGCCGCGGTCGCCCGGAACAGAATACGCTCTGTTTCGTGGGCGAGAGAAGAGGCCGCGGGAGGGCCAGTCCGGGGCACGGGCCGGGGGCGCGCGAGGGTCACGGCAGCGCGATCTCCGCGAAGGCGATGTGCGCCTTGTTCGAGGAGTTGTCGGCGTACGAGGTGTATCCCTTGTCGCCGGGGATCGCGAATCCCACGTACGCGCCGAGCCAGCTCGCGATCGTGCGGTCGAGCGTGAAGGTGCCGGCCACCGCGATCGGCGACTTGCTCCACGCCTTGCCGTCCGCGGAGGAGGCCAGCGTGAGCTTCGCCTCCCCGCCGACCAGGCCCTCGTAATAGACCACCTCCAGCTTGCCGGAGGGCGCGCGCACGAGCTTCGGATAGAGGTACTGGGACCCCACGTCGGCGGCGACCGTGACCGGCGCGTCGAACGAGGTGCCTTCGTTGGGCGAATACATCACCTGCACGGTGTCTCCCGGAGAGTCCTGTCCGGGGGTGAACATCGCTGTTCCGGAGGCGTACGCGATCCACAGCTTGGTGCCCTTCACGGCGCACGTGATGTCCTGAAACACCGTCTTCATGGCCGGCGTCGGCCGGATCTCCCACGACTGGCCCTGGTTCACCGAGGTGCGGAGCGTGACCGTCCCGTTCGCGCCGAGGTGCACGAGGAACAACGTCGCTCCGGCGCCCGCCGTCGTGTCGACGCACAGCGACGCGAGGTTCCCGAACGTGGCGTCGTTCGTGACGGTCACGCGCTGGAAGGTCTGCCCGTCCGTGGAGCGCGCGAACTTCGTCGAGGCCGGCGTGCCGGAGCCGCTGCCCGTGAAATCCGCCCACGTGAGCAGGAGCGCGTCCGTCGCGTCGACCGCGAGAGAGGGCTTGTCGAGGTCGTACGTGGTCTTTCCGTCGTCGTCCGAGGCCACGGCCGGCGCGCCGAAGGTGTCTGTCGCGTTGTCCAGGCGAGAGACGTACACGTGCTCGTCCGGGTTGTTGAAATCGACCTTGAAGCCGAGCCACGCGAGCGTGAAACGACCCTGGCTGTCCGCCACGACGACGGGGTTGCTCGCGAGGCCGCCGCCCGGCGACGCGATCGTCTTCGGATCCGTCCAGTGCTTGCCGCCGTCGCGCGAGACGGCATATCCGATCGCAGAGGTGTTGTCGGCGTTGAAGGCAATCCAGGTCGCGACGACTCCACCTTTGGTGTCCGCCGCGAGGGAGGTCTGCGTCTCGTATGCGGAGGTGCCTTCGGAGGTGAAGGGGCCGCCCGTCGCCGTGGTGCCGCCGCTGCTCGTCGTGCCGCCCGTCGCGCCGCCGCTCGCCGTGGTGCCGCCGCTGCTCGTCGTGCCGCCGGCGCCGCCCGTCGTCGTCGTCGTGGTGCCGCCGCCGGAGCCGCTCGTGTCACCGCCGCCGCAGCCCACCTGCGCGGCCACCGCGAGCGCCAGAGAGGCCAGAAGAGTCGAAGTCCGCATTCGAGGATCCTCCAGAAAGAACCCGACGATATGCGAACGTGAAAATGAAAGCGAGCGAAACGCCTGCGGCGCGCCGGCCCCCGCCGCCGGCTCCCCCGCCCCTCTTCACTTCTGCCAGGTGAGGTGGCTCGCGGCCTCCAGCCGGCTCTCCACGACCTTCACCTCGATCGTCGTCGCGAGCGCGGCCGCGCGGGTGGCCATGCGGAGAGCCGGCGACTTGATGATGGCCACGATGCGGCGCAGACCCTTCTTTTGAAGCGCCGGGAGCACCTCCCCCGAGGCCACGCGCACGACGGACGACGCGAAGCTCTCCGTCGGCGTCGTGTCGATGAGCCAGACGAGCGGGATGCCCAGCCGCTCCACGTCCCGATAAGCACCCCGGAGAGCCTCGTCCGTGATGCGGGCAGGCATGACCGTCTCGATGACGTTATCCCGTGGCTTCGTCGTTCGAGCGGTGAAGGATTGAGAGGACTTCTCGGTCATCATTGCAACGGAGCCTCACTCGGTCAGGGCACGATTGGTATCATCGCTCTATCGGTGGCCCCTGAGAAGCCTCTTTTTTTGATTTCTCGTGCGCGTATAAAGGCACACGCGCGCGGTCCGCGCTCCGCCGCAAAAATTGAATACAAACTGTTCACAAAGGAGGGACGGGCGGCGCGAGGCGCGAAAAATTCGGGCCGGAGGATCGGGGCAAAACCTTCGGGGGTGTCGCCCGTCGAAGGCGCCACGCCAAGGAGCGCCCCGATGCCGATCCCCTCGTTGTCGTCTGCTCGAAAATGTCGCTCTCCCCTTCGATCCTCGGCTCTCGCGCGCCTGTGGGCCTCTCTCGTGCTGCTCGCCGCCGCGCTCGTCTCCGCCGGGTGCGGACGGCCCGAGACGCCCGTCCCCCACGCGCCCGGCGCGGTGATCGCCGATGGGCAGCTCGGGACTCCCGTGCTCCTCGCGAACGGTCAGAGCACCGTCTACGCTCGAATCCGACTCTCCACCTTGCCTCGACCGCAGCGGCCGCGGGGGCCGGTGAACGTGGCGCTCGCCATTGACACGTCGGGGTCCATGGAGGGCGCGCCGATCGAGGAGGCCCGCAAGGCCGCGCTGCGAATGATTGACGCGCTGAAGGACGGGGATCGGCTCGCGGTGGTCGCGTTCCACTCGAAGACGGAGATCCTGTTGCCCGCGACCGAGCTGTCTCAAGAGGTGCGCGGCGACGTCAAACAGCGAGTCGCCGCGATGCGCGCACAAGGCACCACGGACATGGCCGCGGGGCTCTCCGCCGCGGTGAACCAGGTGCGAGAGCACTTCTCGAACAAGGGAGTGAACCGCGTCGTGCTGCTCGGCGACGGGATCCCGAACGCGCCGGGCGGCATCGTGGACGTCGCGCAGCAGGCCGCGCGCGAGGGCATCGCGGTGACGACGCTCGGGCTCGGGCTCGACTACGACGAGACGTTGATGGGGCAGATCGCGCAGGCCTCCGGCGGGCGGTTCCGTTACATCGAAGGCGCGGAGAAGGTCGCGGACATCTTCGCCGAGGAGCTGGCGCAGATCGACGGCGTGTACGGGCGGAACGCGACGGTCGTGATCAAGGCCGGACCCGGCGTGCGGATCGATGCGGTGGTGGGCGGGCGCAACTCGGATCCGAGCAGCACCGTGTACGTCCCCCTCGGCGACATCGCGCGGGGCGACACGCGCGACGTGGTGGTGCGGATGACGGTGACGCCGCGCAAGGCCGGGGTGCCGATCGAGCTGCTCGACGCGGAGATCTCGTTCGAGGACGCGCTCGAAGGCGCGGGGCGACAGGAGCTGCGCGTGTACCTCGGCGCGCACACGACGACGCTGGAGGCGGAGGTCGCGAAGGCCAAGAACCCCGAGGTGGAGCTGTCGGCCGCGCTGGCGGAGGCCTCGGCGACGACGCTGCAGGCGCTGGAGCTCGCGAAGAACGGGCGGTACCAGCGCGCGCGGGAGATGCTGACGAGCGGCTCGCAGGCGGCGCGGGCGCAGGCCGAGAAGACGCCGAGCGCCGAGCTCAAGAAGCACGCGGACGACATGGCCGCGGTCGCCTCGGACATGCCCCAGGTGGACACGCCCGCGGCCGCGCCCGAGGAGCCTTCGGGCTACAATTTCGAGGATGACGCCGCGCCGAGCGCAGCGACGCCGGAGGCCCCCGTCAGCCCGACGGTCGCGAAGAGGCGGAAGATGGTCCACGCGGAGGCGATGGACGCCCTCGGACACTGACCGTATTCAGGCGTTGTTGGACACGATGTTCCAGCACTCCTCGGCGAAGCTCCGGTACACCGCGCGATCGATCTCCGGCAGCGGCCGGTCCACGAGCTTGCTCCAGTCGTAGCGAGCGAGGAGCCCTTGCAGGGCGCCGTCCAGCTCGTTGCTCGTCTCCACCCAGAGAAAATCTTCGATGCCCTCGATGATGCGCTCGCGGATGACCGCGGGGCTCGCGCGGAGCGAGACGCGGCCGCCCATGCGGCGGGCCACGCCGTCGGAGATGAGGCGCGCGTGCTCCGGCCATTTCTTGAAGGCGCGCTGGAACGTGGCGCCGATGAGGTGCAAGACCTCCTGAGCGAGCTTCTCCGCGAGCGGGCGCTGCACCTTCTCTTCGTGCTCGGCCAGCATGTCGAGGTAGTCGGGGCTGAGCAGGCGATCGAGATCGCCCCGGATGAGCGCGGCGGTCTCGGCGCTGACCTTGAGCTGGGAGACGCCCGCGAGGAGGGCCTTGCGCATCTCGTCCATGCGATCGCGGACGCCGCGCGCGGAGTCGAGGATCGCGACGAGCGGGCTCACGATGCGGCCGCCGAAGGTGAGCAGGATCTTCTGGAAGAGCTGGCGCTGGAGGTGATCCTTCGCGAGGACCGAGAGCGCGCGGCCGATCGTCTCGGCGCCGGGCGTCTCGACCGTCGCCGCCTCCGTGTAGCCGTACATGCGCAGCGACTCGAGCAGCTCCCCGAAGGCGCTGTTGCGGGCGGACTGCGACGGGTCGTCGCTGAGGACGCGGACGACCAGGCCGTCCGTCCCGAAGAGCCTCTCGACCTCGGCCTCCACGTCCTCCGCGGAGATCAGGTTCTTGCGTGAGGGAGCAGGGGCCGCGGACATCGGCGCACTTTACCAGCCCTCGGCGCCACCGTGATCATCCGTTTCGTATCCGGCGCGGGCGGGGACGACTAGCATCGCGCGCGCATGGCTTTCTGGATGTCGCGTCGTAGCTTCGAGATCGATCTCCTGGTGCGGGCGCCGCTCGACGTGGTCCGCGCGCAGTTCGTCGAGCCGACACGGTGGCTCCGGTCGCACCCGCTGATCACCGACGTCGTCCCGCGACCGGGCGAGCCCGGCGGCTACGACATCCACGAGATCGTCCGCTTTCTCGGCGTGAACGTGAACAACAAGTACCGCGTGCGGATCGCGGTCCACGAGGACGGGGTGGACTCGGAGGCGTGGAGCTCGCCGGCGATCTCCATCCAGAGCCGCCTCGCGTGGCGCGCGGACGGCGACGGGACGCGGATCCACGAGGAGACGGTGATCGACGTGCCGCTGCCGGTCGCGAGCTTCGTGCAGCGCACCGCGCGCCGCGCGCACGAGGATCAGCTCGGTCGACTGCGCGACGAGATCGAAGGAGCGTCGCAGGTCTGATCAGGCCGCGGGGGCCGGGCTCCGAGCGGCGCGCGTCGGATCCTGGCGGAGGTAGAGAAGCGACACGCGCGCGGCCTCGCACGCCTCGCGGAGCGCCGGGACCTTCGAGCCCGCCTCGTCCAGCGATCCCGCGTTCGCCGATCGCTCGATCACCGCGGCCTGCTCGGAGACGCGCGTCGCGCCCATCTGACCGGCGCAGCCCTTGAGCGCGTGCGCGGCGTGCGTCGCGGCGCCGGCGTCCTTCTCTTCGAGCGCGTGATCCAGATCCGCGAGGAGGCGATCGGCCGTCACGAGGTAGTCGTCCACGAGGCTCGCGAACGTCTCGGGCTCGGCCGCGGTGAGCTGCCGCAGCGTCTCGATCGCGTCGAGCGCCATCCCTTCGAGCGACGGGGCCTTCGCCTGCTCGCGCCGCAGCCTGCGCAGGACGCGCGACAGCTCCACGACGCGCACCGGCTTCGCGATGAAGTCGTCCATGCCAGCGGCGCGGCACGTCTCGCGGTCCTCGGCCATCGCGTTCGCCGTCATCGCGACGATGTGCGGCTGTCGATCCGGAGGGATCTCCGCGCGGATGCGCCGCGTCGCCGTGATGCCGTCCATCTCCGGCATGCGCACGTCCATCAGCACCAGATCGTACGGGCGCGCCTTCACGGCCTCGATCACCTCCGCGCCGTTGCCCGCGACGTCGGGCCGATAGCCCATGCGCGACAGGAGCATCAGCGCGACGCGCTGGTTCACGGGGTTGTCCTCGGCGACGAGGACGCGCAGCGGGCTCTCCCGCGCGAGCTTCGTGATCTGGAGCGACGGAGGATCCGATCGCGGGCGCCGCTCGCCGAAGGCCTGCAGGAGGAGCCTGCGCAGATCCGTGCGGCGCACGGGCAAATGGAGCAACGGACCGTACGGCCCGGAGTCGGAGCGATCGCGCGGGGCGCCGAGCCTCGCGAGCAGGATCAGCGCGGTGCTCTGCGCGGCGCCGCGGATCGTCTCGAACGCCTCGGGGCCGAGCGCGGCGTCGACGACGACGCCGTCGAGCAGGCCCTCGCGCACGAGCGGGATCGCGGCGGCCGCGGACGAGAGCGGCGTCATGAGCAAGCCGAGCGGCGCGCCCGCCCCCGCGAGCGCGTCACGCACGTGGGGCTGCTCCGACACGAAGCCGATCCGCTTGCCGACGATGTCGAAGAAGCGCTGCTCGCTCGCGTCGCGCTGCGGCCTCGCGCGGAAGGTGAAGCGGAACGTGCTGCCCTCGCCCTCCTTGCTCTCGGCCCACGTGCGGCCGCCCATCGCGTCCGCGAGGCGCCGGCAGATCGCGAGGCCGAGCCCCGTGCCGCCGAACTTGCGCGTCGTCGACGCGTCGCCCTGCGCGAACGGCTGGAACAGGCTGCGGAGCCGCTCGGGCGAGATGCCGATCCCGGTGTCGCGCACGGAGCACGTGAGCTCGACGAGCGTCGGCCCCTCCTCGTCCTCCTCGATCACGTTGCTGTCGACGCGGAGGATCACCTCGCCGCGAGGCGTGAATTTCACGGCGTTCCCGACGAGGTTCACGAGCACCTGGCGCACGCGCCCCGAGTCGCCCCACACCGTCGGCAGGTGCGGATCGACGATGCCGATGAGCTCCACGTCCTTCTCGGAGGCGGCGGCGATGAACAGATCGAGCGCGTCCTCCACGCAGTCGCGCACGTCGAACGGCGCGCTCTCCAGCTCCAGCCGGCCGGCTTCGATCTTCGAGAAATCGAGGATGTCGTTCAGCACGGAGAGGAGCGCGTCGCCGCTCGCGCGGATGGTGCGGACGAGATCGCGCTGCTCCGGCGAGAGGTCCTCGTCGAGGAGGAGGCCGGCCATGCCGAGCACGCCGTTCAGCGGCGTCCGGATCTCGTGGCTCATCGTCGCGACGAAATCGCTCTTGGCGCGCGACGCGTCGACCGCGGCGTCGCGGGCGCGCGTGAGCTCTTCGTTCTTCTTCTCCAGGCCGGCGGCGAGATCGCGGATCGTCGCCTCGCGCTGCTCGAGCACCTTCACCTGCGCGGACGCGGCGCGCGTCGCGGCCAGCACGAACGCGAGCATGAAGCCGATGAGGCCGATCACGTTCATCATGATCTCGAAGGGCGACGCGGTGAACTCGGGCTGGAGGGGGTGGTAGCGCCGGGTCCACTCGATGAAGAGGACCAGGCCCGTCGACACCAGCGACCACGCGACGGCCGGCCGCCACCCGAGCAAGAGCCCCACCATCACGGGGACGGCGCCCATGTACCAGATGGCCGGCGAATACGTCTGCCCGCTCACCATCGAGGAGATCACGACGCCGAGCACGCCGACGATCGCGATCGCGTGCACGAGCGCGGTGGCCGCGCTGGGCCGCCGCTTCACGAGGAGGTACGACGCGCCGACGAGCGCCGTCCCCGTGGCCTGGATCTCCGCGGCGAGCCACTGCTGGCTCACGAGGCAGCGCAAGACGAAGATGCCCCACGCGAGGGTCGCCACTCCGAGGAGCGGGCGGACCCTCTCCGCGATGATCGCCTCCGGGGTCGTGGGTCCCTTGAGCGCCGGGAGCTCTGTGCTCGACGAAGCCACGCGGCCCCCACGATACGACCGGGTGCGCCAAAACCAAAGCGGCCGTTTCGTGGACGCACACCGACCCGCCGTATACAGCGCTTCCGGCCTGTTATCGGCCGAGCACGTTCATGGGATACGGGCTCCCGGGGGGCGAATCGGCGCTAGGGTTGCCCTCCGGTGTCACTGGCGCACAAGACGGCGGGGAGCCTGGCCTGGGTCACGATCGCGAGCGCGGGGGCGCGCTTCCTCACGATCGGCTCCACGTTCGCGCTCACGCGGTTCCTCCAGCCGGAGGTTCAAGGTGAGGTGAACCTCGCGTTCGTCCTGGTCTCGACGCTCGGCATGGCGACGGGGCTCGGGGCCTCGCAGTTCGTGGCGGCGCACCCGCGGGAGAGCCGAGCGACGGTGTTTCACGGCAGCGTGCTGGTGCTCGCGGCGGGGCTCGTCGCGTGCGGCGCGTCCGTCGCGTGCGCCGGGACGGTGGGGCGCTTGCTCCACGTCCCCGGGATGACGCCGTACGTCCCCGGCCTCGCGCTGGCGCACTACCTCGATCGGTGCGGCTGGGTGCCTCGCAGCCTGCTCGTCCGCGAGATGCGGTTTCGCACGCTGGGCCTCCGCGTCGCGGCCGGCGAGCTGTCGTTCGCGGTGTCGAGCGTGGCGCTCGCGGCGCTCGGCTTCGGCGGGAGCTCGATCGTCGCGGGGAACATCGTGCGCTCCGGCGTGGGCCTCGCGTTCGTGCTCGCCGTCACGAGCGCGCGCGATCACCTGACGCCGAGCCGCCTCGAGGCCGCCACGTTCCGCCGGATCCTCGCGTTCGGACTGCCCATCACGATCTCGCAGTTCCTCCGGATGGGCGCGACCACCTGGGACAACAGCCTCATGGGCTCGCGGTTCGGCAGCGCGATCGTCGGTGTATACAACCAGGCATACCGGCTCGCGGAGCTGCCGGCGACGGCCTTCGCGGATCCGTCGAACGACGTGCTCGTGCCCACGTTCGCGCGCGTGTCGGATCGAGCGACGCGGCGGGTCGCGTTCCTCCGCGCGACGGCGCTGCTGACGCTGATGATCGCTCCGATGTCCGCGGGCCTCGCGGTGGTGGCGTCGTCGCTCGTCGGGGTGTTCTATCCGCCCGCGTACCGAGGCGTCGCTCCGTTCGTGACGGCGCTCGCGATCCTGGGGCTCGCGCGCTCGCTGCTCGGCCTGTCGAACGCGCTGCTGCAGGTGACGGGCCGCACGAAGAGCTTCATCACGATCGACGCGGGCCTCGTGATCTCGGTGCTCGGCGGCATCTGGGCGCTGTCGCGGTGGGGCGCGGTGCCGGCCGCGTGCGGCGTCGGGATCGGCTTCGTCACGAGCATCGCGCTCACGCTGCGGGCGCTCCGGCCGGAGGGCATCTCCGGAGCGGACATGCTCGGCGCGACGCTCCGTCCTCTCGCGGCGGCGGCCCCGATGGTGCTCGCGGTGCTGGCCGCGCGACGTGGCCTCGACGAGACGCACCTCCGCGCGGGGACGCGGCTCGCGGCGGAGATCCTCGTCGGCGCGGCGATCTACACGATCGCGGTGAGCGCGCTCGCGCCGGATCTCGTGCGCGATCTGCGGCGCCTCGCGACCTCGATCATCCGCCGCCCCGCACCCACGAGAGCGCCGCCAAGCTGATCGCCGCGAGCGCCGCCGCAGCGACGAGCGCCACCACGAAGATCAGGATCTGGCGAGAGAGCCCGGAGCGCGGAGCTGGATTGGCAGGTTGAGACAGCACCGGCGGGCCGTGAGCGGCAGTCTCAAAGGTGGATTGCGGCGGGGCGCCCTGGACCGCCGGAGGGGGCGCCATCTGCCCAAAAGAGCGCCCCGTTGCGGAAACAATCGCCCCGAGCGGCGCGACGAGAGCCGGTGTCGCGCCGGTCGCAGATTGAGAATTTGAAGGCGCAAAATGATCCGTCGTTGCACTTTGCAACGGCGCCGCGCTCCTCGGGACGACGCCGGGCACGACGTGCGGCGCGCCGGCCGAACCGAACGGGCTCGATGCCCGCGACGCATCCGGCGCGGACGCCTGCAACGTTTGCACCCCCACCATCGGCGGCGGCACCACCGACGCGGGCGGCAACGAAGCCAGCGACCTTCGGGAGATGCGCGCCTCGATCGCGGGGAGGAACGCCGCGCCCCACGGAGGTCCGAACGGCACCAGCGCCCGCGCGAGCGCCGCCACGTTCGCGAACCGCCGCTCGCGATCCTTCTCCACGCATTGAAGAATGATCGCCTCCAGATCGGCCGGGACGTCGGGCCGCCGCTCGCGAAGGGGCACCGGCGGCGAGGTCGCGATCTTCAGCATGAGCGCCACCGGGTTGTCCGCGTCGAACGCGTTCTTGCGGCACAAAAGGAAGTAGAGGACGAGGCCCAGCGACCAGATGTCGGCCCGCGCGTCGACGCGGCTCGCGTCCCGGAACTGCTCCACCGCGGTGTAGAGAGGCGACCCCAGCGCGGCGCCGGTGGCGGTGAGCCCCATCCCTCCTCCTTGCTGCTTCGAGATGCCGAAATCGAGCACCTTCACGGTCGTCGATCCGTCGGGCCGCTGCGCGAGGTAGATGTTCTGAGGCTTGATATCCCGGTGAACGACGCCGATCGAGTGCGCCTCTGCGAGCGCGTCGCACGCCTGCAGGACGATGCCGACGGCCTCCGCGATCGGCAGCGGCTCGCGCTTGCGCATCACCTGGCCGAGGTTCGCGCCCTGGAGCAGCTCCATCACGAGGCACACCACGTGTCCGTGCTTCTGCACGTCGAACACGCGGACCACGTGCGGGCTCGTGAGCTGCGCGAGCACGTGCGCCTCCCGCCGGAGCCGCGCGGCCAGCATCTCGACCTCCTCCGGCTCGGGGATCTGCGGCTCGATCATCTTGATCGCGACGCCCTCCCCGCGGAGCATGTCGACCGCGGCCACGACCATCCCGGTGTCGCTGCGCTCGATGAGGCGCTCGGCCCGGTACCGCCCGCACAGCACGTCCCCCTCGTTGATCTCGAAGGACTCCGGGTGGGGGCTCGGGAACGTCATGCTGCGGCGTCAACCTACCAGTCGTGACGGCGGCCGAGCAATCTCATCGGCCACCGTGCACGGTTTGCGCGCACAGGGGCCGGGGTGGAAAACGCCGGGCGTGCACCGGATGCGCACAGGCTGCGTGCAGGCCGATTACAACCCACAAGAATGCGTGTCCTTACGTGTTGGCCTCTTCCTTGCTGAACGGGCCCCGGTCCCGCGTGGAGTCGAGTCGCTGATGTCCAATTATCTGCCCATCCCCCCGATGTTCATGACGCAGACTTCCCAAGGTGCCGGCTCGGAGGCGCACGTCGTCCACGAGCAGGCCAATCACGTCCGGTCGCTCCTCGACGAGCTGGATCGGCTCGCCCCGCCGAGTGATCGGGCGCCCGCGCTGCCCCGAGACGACTCCGGCCGCACGCTGGAGTCGCTCGCGAACCTCGCCCGCCGGATGATGGCGGCCGTCGCGTCGATGACGCCGCCACCGCCCGCGGTCGCAGCCCACGTGTCCGGCGAAGCGGAGTGACGCCCTGTCACCCCGCCCTTTGCCGACTGTCACTCTCCCGTAAGTAGACTGTCACTCTCCCGTCGGAGCGCGACGAGCGTCCGCAAAATTCGCCGCGCTCGTCCGCTCGCTTGTCGTGGACGCGCCGGGGCAATTTGCCTATTTTTCGAGGATGCGCCGAGCTTTGAGCTGCGTCCTCGCGACGCTGTGCGTGCTTGCCTTCCTCGTGCTCTCGCGGCCCGCGGCGGCCGCGGATCTGGTGCTGAGCGGAGCTGCGGCCGGCCCCGCGACCTGCCCCGACGGCGGGACCGCGGTCGACAAGCTCTGTCAAGTCAACGCGACGCCCGCGGCGAACAACGGGTGTCGCTACGGCGGCGTCCACACGTTCGGGACGATCGCGCTCACCAACGGGGCGACGGTCTGCGTCACCCCGTACAACGGCTCTGACAAAGTCAACACCGGAGATCTGGTCCTCAAGGCCGACACGATCTCGATCGACGCCACCTCCCGCGTGACGGCCAAAGGCGCCGGATACCGGGGAATCCTGTGCGGCGACGGGGAAGGCCCCGCGCTGTTCTCCGGCGGTCGCGGCGGGTGCTCGGTGCAAGACTCCGGAGGCGGCGGCGCGCACTTCGGCGGCGGCGGGCGCGGCACCAAGGACTGCTTCCTCGTGGCCCCGGCCAATTCATGCCAGTTCCCCCAGGAGCTGGAGGAAGACTGCGGCGATCTGGCCCCCGGCGGCGGCTCGTGCGTGCTCACGGTCGACCCGAACAAGCCTGTTTGTTACGGCACCGCGAACAGCCCGAACGGCGCGGGCGACGGCCTCCCCACGGTCGCGGGTCTCCCGTACCGGCACAATATCCTGGCGAACGAGATGGGCGCGGCCGGCGGCGACAAGGGGTGTCGCGACGGCTTCGACAACGCTCTTCGCGCGGGCAACGGCGGCGGGCGGATCGTGCTGTTCGCCGCGAACGCCGCGCAGAACGGCACGGTCAACATCGCCGGGCGCGTCACGGCGGACGGGTTCCGCGGCTGCTCCTCGGGCAACGACTCGGCGGGCGGCGGCGCGGGCGGCACCATCCTGATCGTCGGCGACACCGTGGCTATCGCCTCGACCGCGCGGATCAGCGCCCACGGCGCGCGCGGCGGCGACTCGCAGCCCAAGTGCGTGCCCTGCACCACCAACGCAGAGTGCCAGTCCGGACAGACGTGCACGAACGGTCGCTGCGGCCCCTGCAACTGCACCCCGTGCACCTCCAACGCGCAGTGCAACACCCTGCTCGGACAGACGTGCAAGAGCCTCGGCGGCGATCTCGGCTCCGTCTGCGCGGACGCGGCGAACCAGTGCACGCCCTTCGATCCGGCGGACAACGAGGTCGAGTGCAAGGGCACCCAGAACAACGGCACCTGCGACGACTGCGGCGGCGGCGGAGGCGGCGGCATCATCAACGTGCAGTCGCGCATCGGCAACATCCACCCGCAGGCCATCTTCGACGTCCGCGGCGGGAACGGCGGCATTTGCCCCATCTGCGCGGGCGAGGCGGGCGGCGGCGCCGGAGAGCTCCAGATCGACAGCGCCTATGTCGGCGAGGTGTGCGACGGCTGGGACAACGATCTCAACGGCATGATCGACGACGGCCTCCCGATGATCCCGTGTCCGGACGGCACGATGATCCCCTCGTGCGCAGGCGGGATCCCGCAGCAGTGCACGCCGGATCCCGCGCTGTGCACGGTGCAGGCGATGGACGCGCGGCCGCGGTTCGCGCTCATCGTGGACACCTCCGGATCCATGTTGAACGATCTGGCCGGCAATCCCACGTTCGGCGACGGATCGGTGGATTATCCGGGCGTCGACACGGCGACGGACGCGGACGCCACGGGCGGCAACAACTCCCGCCTCTTCATCGCGAAGCAGGCGGTCACGCAGGTGCTCTCGGCCTTCCCGGAGAGCGATTACGCGCTGGGGCGGTATTACCAGGACGTCGGCGTCAACCGGAGCTGCCAGTCCGCGTCGAACTTCGAGTGCGCGATGAACTGCTGCTCGTACGACGACCCGACGAACAACATCGCCCCTCCGTACCCGAGCACGTACCCGGACAATCAATGTGTCCTGTCGCAGCTCTACCCGGCGGCGGGGTACCCGGCGAACGCCTCGTTCACGGGCGACATGCTGATCGGCTGGACGCCCGAGGCGATGGAGAACCCGCCGACGTCCGACTGCATCAACTACGCGGGATCCTGCGGCCCGCCGCGCCGAGGTGCCCAGTTCGTGGTCGGGTTCGATCACCCGATCCAGCAGTATCTGGAGTGGCTGGACGGCGTGGAGGATCCGGACGCGACGTTCGACGCGACGACGAAAGAAGGCGATCACTGCCCGAACGGCAACTGTGAGCTCCGCGGCACCGGGCCGACGCCGCTCGCGGGCGCGCTGCAGGCGACGTACGACTTCCTCACGCCGACGGTCGCGTGCGACAGCGCCGAGGCTTGCCGGCCGTATTCTGTCATCCTCCTCACGGACGGCGCGGAGAGCTGCGACGGGGACCCGGCGCAGGCGGCGTCCGCGCTGCTCGCGGGCGTGTCCGGAAAGGCGGTGAAGACGTACGTGATCGGCTTCTCCGTGCTCGCCTCGGAGCAGACGCAGCTCAACCAGATCGCGGCGGCCGGCGGCACCGGGAGCGCCTTCTTCGTGCAGACGAAGAGCGAGCTCGCGAACGCGCTGGCGCTGATCATCGGCAGCGCGCAAAAATTCGAGCTCTGCAACGACCTCGACGACGACTGCGACGGCATGATCGACGAGGATTTCCCCGAGAAGGGACAGCCCTGCGACGACGGCAAGCTCGGGATTTGCCACGGCACCGGCGCCTATCAATGCAAGGCCGACGGCAGCGGCACCGAGTGCGTCATCACGGATCCGGGCCAGCAGCCGGGCGTCGAGGTGTGCAATGGCATGGACGACGACTGCGATGGTCTGGTTGACGAGGACGATAACGGCCTGCCGCTCGACTGCCCCACGTGCACGCCTTCGCCGGAGATCTGCGACGGGATCGACAACGACTGCGATCTCAACATCGACGAGGAGCCGGACGTCTCGATGAACCAGCCCGGCGTCTTCGGCGTCCCGTGCGAGGAGCCGGTCGCGCCGAACGATCTGCCCCCTTGCAAGGCGGGTGTCGTGATGTGCATCAACGCGAAGCCGGTGTGCATCGGCGCCGTGGGGCCGAAGCCCGAGCTGTGCAATGGCAAGGACGACGACTGCGACGGTGTCGGCGACAACGAGGCTGTTTGCCCCGGTGACAGCAAGTGCGTCGAGGGCGTGTGCGCGAACGCCTGTCTGCCCGGCGAATTCCCCTGCGCGCCGGGGTACACGTGCGTGGACGGGTATTGCATCGCGACGACGTGCGCGGGCGTGACGTGCCCCTCCGGCCAGGTGTGCCAGGACGGCATGTGCGTCGACGCGGGCGGAGGCGGCGGACAGGGCGGCTCCTCGGGCTCGGCCGGCTCGACGCAAGGCGGCGCTTCGCAGGGCGGCACCACCACCACCACGGGCACCGGCGCCACCGCAGGAAAAGGCGGCGAAGAGAATCCGAAGGGCGCTTATGGACAGGCCACCGGCGGCGGAGGATGCCAGACCGGAAGCGGCGGATCCGAAGGCGGCGCGCTCCTGGCGCTGCTCGGCCTCGCGGCCGCGATCCGGCGCAGAAGGGCCGCTACGTGCCCGTCGGAAGGTGCCGAGTCGAAGGAGGTCCGCTGATGAGCGCGCGGAGGACACACCACGTCTCGCTCCTCGGGACGGCGCTCGCGATCGGGCTGTCGCTCGCGGCGGCGGCCTGCAACGACGCGGCGTACTGCTTCACCGACTGCGGGGGACACGCGGGCTCCGGCGGGACCACGACGACGGGGACGGCCGGGGCCGGCGCGACGATCGGCGGCGGGTTCGTGGGCGGCGGAGGCACCGGCGGCGGGTGCGACGCCGACCTCATGTCCGACGTCGACAACTGCGGAACGTGCGGGCACGTGTGCGTGCTCGCGGGCGCCACCGCGAAATGCATGCTCGGCGAGTGCGCGATCGACGCCTGTCTGGAGGGCGACTACGATCTCGACGGCAAGCCCGAGAACGGCTGTGAATACGCGTGCATCGTGCCAGTCCCGGGGCCGGAGCAGTGCAATGGCCTCGACGACGACTGCGATGGCAAGGTCGACTCCGACGATCCGGATCTGCTCCCGCCCGCGAATTTCTGCACGCTCACGCCCGGGACGCCGTGTGAAAATACGCAGATCCTGTGCAATGGAGAGCAGGGGTGGAGCTGCTCGTACCCGGCCGGGGTGGAGGTGGTCGCGGGCTTCGTGCGCCTCACCGAGACTCAATGTGACGGGATCGACGGCAACTGCGATGGTCAGGTGGACGAGTGGTTCGCCGATCTCGGCCAGCCGTGCGAGGACATGGGCATCGGCGTATGCAAGGATCACGGCCTGATCCAGTGCGATCCGCAGAACCCGCAGAAGACGTTCTGCGATCTGTCGTTCCCGCCGGACGCCGCGCAGCCCGGCCCGGAGGCGTGCAACGGACTCGATGACGACTGCGATGGATTCGTCGACAACGCGATGCCCGAGAGCGCGTTCGAGATGGAGCCGATCCCCGGCGCGAACCCGGTCGTGAAGGTGGATCGGTACGAGGCCTCGCGCCCGGACGCCACGATGATGAAGGCCGGTATCGTGGAGTCCGTCGCGTGCTCGAAGGCGACCGTCGTCCCGTGGACGTCCGGCTCGTATTCCGAGGCCGAGGCGGCGTGCGCCGCGCGCGGGCCGGGCTACCGACTGTGCGCCGCGCCGGAGCTGGAGAAGGCCTGTCGCGGCGCCGCGAACACGCTGTATCCTTACGGGGCCGCCTACGCGCCGCTCACCTGCAACGGCGCCGATCAGCCGATGGCGGCGCTGCAGCCGACGGGCTCTCTGCCGATGTGCGTCGTCTCCGGGGCCACGGTGTACGATCTCTCGGGCAACGCCGCGGAGTGGACGAGCACTCAGACCAACGCGGCGGCCGCGCCGAACCGCATCTTCCAGCTCCACGGCGGCTCGTACCTGTCCCCTTCCCTCGGCCTCGCCTGCACGATCGAGCTCGCCCCGCGCGCCGCCGAGCAGACGCTCCTGCCCAACATCGGTTTCCGCTGCTGCAAGGACTGACAGTCTGCGGCGGAGGTACGGAGTCCGGCGCGGCGGCCCGATTGCTCGCGCTCGCGACGATCGGCGTTCCTCGACGGCGGAGGCGTGCTTTTCAGCTACCGCTCCGGGCCCGGCGCGTCCATTCTCGCGGCGTGACAGGGCTCCCCTCCTCGGCTCCTCCCACGCGCGCTTTCAACTGGCATGCTCCGCGGTATCTCGGTATCGCGGGGCTTCTCCTGTCGCTCGCGGCAGAGGCCGGGTGCGTGCGGCCCGCGTCGCACTCCGCGATCGAGGTCGCGATGACGAGCGCGTACCGCCCCGCGTCGGACGCGCCGACGATCGGGAATGCCTTCCATTTGCCGGGCGGGGACGTGGTGCTCGCGGGCGACATGCACTGCCACGTGAGCCCGCCGGATCACCCGCAGGAGGCGTCGCGCGGGCCTGAGGAGACGGTGCGCCTCGCCCGCGAGGAGAAGCTGGATTTCGTGGTGCTCACGCCGCACGTGCCGGCCCTGTTCTTCGAGGACGCGGGCATGCGGGAGGCGGTGGTCGCCGCGCAGAACGAGCTGAAGCGCGCAGTCGGCGCCGCGTCGGACGGCCGCACGATCTTCATCGCAGGCATGGAGTACACGGATCACGCGTACGGCCATGTCGGCGCCTCGTTCGCGGATCTGGCGACGGTGCTCGCGGAGGTGCCGGCGGAGGAGGCGCACGCGCACCCGGGCCGGTTCTTCGAGCGGTTCGTGGCGAACGGCGGAGTGCTGGTGATCAATCACCCGCTGTCGGTGCCGATCGACTCCTCGTTCGCGATGGCGCGCGCGGATCTGTCGTGGCGGCCGTTCACGTCGCCGGATCCGGTGCCGGAGGAGATCGCGACGGTGACGCGGCTCGCGCAGGGGTTCGAGGTGTACAACATGGTGGTGACGCACCTGCGCGATCGGTATCTGCTGCACGACACGGAGCGCACGCTGGTGGCGACGCTCGCGCGGGAGGACGCGGAGATCGTCCGGCAGGGCCGCCGCATCGCGCCCGTCGGCGGCACGGACAGCCACGTATCGTATCTCCGGCCGACCACGTATGTGCGCGCGTCCGCCCGCACCGAGAGGGCCATTCGGGACGCGATCGTGGGCGGCCGCACGTGCGTCCGCGCCCCCGAGGCCTGCTCGTTCGAGGTGCGCGCGACCGGCGCCGCCTGGAATGGAGTCGGCGCGTCCCTCCCGGCCACGGCGACGATCGAGGCGCGCGCGACCGGCGGCGACGTGGAGGTGCTCGTGAACGGTCGAACGGCGGCCTCCGTGGGTACCGGGGAGATCGCGAGCGTCACAATGAATACGGGCAGTTGCTCCGTGGTCCGCGCGCGCGTCGGAGAAGGGTATTCGGCGCCGATCTACGTCGGCTGTTCCTTCTAGCCAGAGCCGGCTCACGTCGGACGCAGTCCTCGACGTGTTTACAAGGGGGCTCCGTCTCAGGATTCGTCACATCTCACATTTCTCGGATTTACAAGGGGGCGCCGCCCCCTCGTTTCACTCCCCCGCTGATCAGATCGGGCCGCAAAGGAGCGACGAGAAGATGTGATGAATCTTGAGGGCTCCGCCCCCTCGTATCACTCCCTCGCTTGCGCCTTGTGTGCTGGATGCGAGTCGACTCCGCTGTAGAGCCAGGGCACGTCGCGATGAGCGTGGGCAGACAGACGCCTTTTTTGTGATTGACAAACAGGCTCCGCCCCCTCGTATCACTCCCTCGCTTGCGCCTCGTGTGCTGGGTGCGAGTCGACTCCGCTGGAGAGCGCCGTTCCAGATCACGTGACGCTCCCCTCCCTTCGCGGAGCGCAGCGGAGCGATTTGGGAGGGGCGGACTTCGCGAAGCGAAGGCCGGGGGTGGGCACCGTTCTTCGATCTCCGCTTTCTCGAAGGCCGCTCGTCGTGGGATGCTGCGCGCATGAGACACCCCGGCTCCTTGACTACGCTGTTCGACGCGACAAGCCATCTCCGCGGCCGGCGAGGCGCGCAATGAGCCTCGGGCGGCTGCGGGTCGACGGGAAGGTCGCGATCGTCACCGCGGCTTCGAGCGGGATCGGGCGCGCCTGCGCGCTGCTGCTCGGGCAGGCCGGCGCGAAGGTCGTGGCGGCGGCGCGGCGCGAAGACAGGCTCGATGAGCTCGTGAAGGAGATCCGCGCGGGCGGCGGTGAGGCGATCGCCGTGCGCACCGACATGACGAACGGCGCGCAGATCGACGCGCTGCTCGCGAAGACGCTGGAGGCGTTCGGCGGCGTCGACATCCTCGTGAACGTCGCGGGCGGCACGCCTCCGACCGTCGCGCTCGCGGTCAGCGACGACGAGCTGCAGGCTGCGTTTCAGTTCAACGTGACGTCGGCGTTCCACCTGTCGCGCGCGGCGGCGCCGCACCTCGCGAAGAAGGGCGCGGGCGCGATCGTGAACATCTCCAGCGCGATGTCGCACCGGATCGACAGCGGGTTCGTCGCGTACGGCGCCGCGAAGGCTGCGCTCGACCAGATGACGCGGCTCCTCGCGCACGAGTGGGCGCCGAAGATCCGCGTGAACGCCGTGGCCGCCGGCGCGACGCGCACCGAGGCCCTCGCGTTCGTGTCGGCGATGCCCGGCGTCGAGGACGGCATGGTCGCGCGCACGCCGCTCGCGCGCCTCGGAGAGCCGGAGGACATCGCGCACGCCGTGCTGTTCCTCGCGTCGCCCGCGAGCGCGTACGTGACGGGGCAAATCCTCGCGGTGGACGGCGGCGCGCCGACGTCGGTGTGGCCGTTCCCGATCCCGGGCGGCCTCTGATTCCCGATCCCGGGCGGTCCCTGAAGCGATCCGCGCACGCGCTGGCGGCGGCGATCGCGGCGTGCGGCGTGCTCGCGATCACGCGGGCGCTCCCGGGCTTTTCGTCGCTGGGACCGCGAGGTGCCCTGTTCGGCTGGCTCGCGAGCGCGACGGCGATCACCTTGGTTTTGCCTGCGATCGTGACGTTCGGCGTCGCCCGCGTGCCGCTCGCGCAAGTCGGGATCGGCTGGGGACGCGCGCGGAGAGATGCGGTCTTCCTTGTTGGAGGCGTGATCGTGGCGATCGCGATCGGGGCTGTTTTATCGCTGTCCCCGACCGTGAACGCCTATTACCCGCGTTACCGCCCGGTCCGCGAACAACCCCTCTTGTGGATCCCCTCCACGCTCGCGTTCGCCGCGTACGGGCTCGCGTGGGAGGCCTTGTTTCGTGGGCATTTGCTGCTCGCGCTGCGGCGGGAGGGCGACAGTGCGATGCGGGCGGCGCGGCTCGTCGCGCTCCAGACTGCCGTGTTCGCGATTGGCCACCTCGACAAGCCCGCGGCCGAAGCGTGGCTGTCGATCCCGGCCGGGATCTTCCTCGGCGCGCTCGCGTGGCGGACGGGATCCGTGCTGCCCGGGTTCCTGCTCCATTTCGCGGCGTCCACGAGCGTGAACCTGTTCTGCGCGTACGGCCGATGGGGGCTCGACGGCGGCGCGGCTGTCCGCTAAGCATCGGCCCCATGGCTCGAATGGTTCACTGCATCAAGCTGGGTCGCGAAGCAGAAGGTCTCGACAAGCCGCCGCTCAAGGGCGACATCGGCAAGCGCCTCTTCGAGAACGTCTCGAAAGAGGCGTGGAAGATGTGGCTCGAGCACTCGAAGATGCTCATCAACGAGTTCCGCCTCGACCTCATGAGCGAGACCGGACAGCGCATCTGGATGACGGAGATGGACAAGTACTTCTACGGCGAGGGCTCGAAGCTGCCGGAGCAGTTCGTCCAGCCCGGCGACAAGCCGGCCGAGCCCGCCGCCGAGAAGAAGGACTGATCAGAACGTGCCGGTGATCGAGCCGGCCGCGCCCGACACGCCCGAAGGCCCGACCGTCGGGGCCGCGCCGAGCTGGAGATGGGGCCCCTTCCCCGTCTTCGCCGGCGGGGGCGTCCGCACCGAGAAATAAAGCGAAACCACGCCGGCGACGACCGCGGCCGGCACGAGGATGTCCGTCACGAGGGCGAACGTCTTCGCGCTGCTGCGCGTGGCTTCGAGATCCGCGGCCGTCGTGTCGGACTTGCCGCGCAGATCCGAGTGCTCGCCGGCCTTCGCCATCGCGAGGCCGCCCGTCACGCCCGCGCCCACCGCGAGCGCGCCGGTGATCACCCAGCCGACCCACACCGGGCCGCGCTGCGGAGGCGGCGGAGGGGGCGGAGGCGCGCCCGATCCCGAGTCCGTCACGGTCGGCAGAGGCGCGGTCGACGTCGCCGTCTCCGTCGCGGTCGGCACGGGCACCGTGGCCGTCGTCGTGGGCTGTGCGGACGTCGTCTCCGGCAGATCGAGCTGCACGGTCACCGCGTCACCGCCGGCCACCTTGATCACCTTGACCGCGGACTGGCGCCCTTCCTTCGAAGCGCCGACGCGGTGCGATCCCGGGTTCAGGATCACGGAGCCGACGATCGGGCTCTTGCCGACCGGCGCGTCGTCGATCGTGACCTCCGCGCCCTCGACGGAGATCTTGATCTCGGCCTTCGCGACGAGCGTGCGCAGCGTGTCGATCTCCTTCTGCACCTCGGCCTTGCGCGCCGACGTGAGGTCCTTCCCGCCGTCCGTGGCGTACTTCTCGTACGCGGCGAGCGACCCCGCGAAATCGTTCCGCGCGCGCTGCACGAGCGCGATGTTGTAGAGGAGCTTGTAGCTCGGCGCGAGCTCGTACGAGCGCTGGAGCTCCGCGAGCGCGGCGTCGAACGCGCCCTCCGAATAGAGCTGCTTGCCCTTGTCGTAGCGCTGGCGAGCCTCCGCGAGCGCCTTCGCGCTCGGCTGTTGCTGCGCGGACGCGTCGGGCGTCGCGGAGATCGCAGCGGCGCAGAGGATCAGCGAAGCAAACGCGGTCCGCAGCGCCCGCCGGCTCGTTCGGCACGTGGAGTTCATCACGCCGGCGATTCTACGAGCGTGGGCGCGCGCCGTACAAGTCACGGATCGACTCCGCGCGACGATCTCAAGGGACGATGAGGCGGAGGACGCGCGGCAGCACCTCGACCGTCGTGCGGGGCCCGAGGGGCACCTCTTCGCCGTCCATCTGCGCGGCGATCGGGGCGGCCCCGCGCGGCGCGCGGAACGCGAGCTCCAGCCTCTGGAACCGGAACGGCTTCGAGTGCTGCACGCCGACGAGGTTGAGGCGCTCCTCCGTGAGCGGGTTGCCGTCGAGGTCGACGAGGATCTTGCTCGTCCAGTCGCGCCGGCCGCGGAACGGGATCGCCTCGAAATAGCCGTCGTCGTGCGCGGACGTCCGATCGAGCACCCAGGCGCCCGCATAGACGCGCGTGTTCTTGATGACGAGGTCGGAGAGGCGCGTGAGGCGCATCGGCGCGCCGTCCACCGTCCCGCGCACCGCGAACTTGTCGGACACGATGTACGACTCCAGGAACGTCGCGATCGCGGCCGTCGCGTAGAGCGCTTGATCGCGCCACAGCTCGCGCACGATCGGCACGCGCTCCACCACGCGCCGGTCGTTGTTCCGGCGAGCGAGCGCGCGCGCCATCAGCCCCCAGCCGGCCGAGTCGAAGAAATAGCTCGAAAACAAGACGTTTCCGGACGTGTCCTTCGCGGTGAGGCGCCCAGCGTCGAGCCGCGTCTCGCGCCGCGCGAGGGCGACGGCGACGTTGCGATCGATCGCGCTCGGGTCCGACGAGAGGCCGAAGCTGCGGCCCTGATCGTTCGCGGTGCCGGTGGGGAGCATCGCGAGCTGCACCTCTTCGCGCCGCGCGCTGTCGAGGATCGCGGAGCCGACCTCGCGGAACGTGCCGTCGCCGCCCATCGAGACGACGACGTCGTAGCCGCCGTGATCGAGCACATGCCGCACCGCGGGGATCGTCTTGCCTTCGGGCTGCGTCGGCACGAAGTCGCACGCCGCGCCCGCGCTCTCGAACGCCTTGCGCGCGCGGTGGATCCGCGGATTGTTCTTTCCGCTCTGCGCGGTGGGGTTACCGACGAGGAGGAAGCGCGCCACGGGACCGATGCTAGTCGACGATCATGAGAGAGTTCCACGCGAGGACGATCCAGCCGGCGAGGAAGGCGACGCCGCCGAGCGGGGTCACGGCGCCGAGCTTGCGGATGTTCGTGATCGTCATCGTGTAAAGGCTGCCCGAGAAGAGGACGATCCCGAGCAGGAAGAGCCATATCGCGACGGCGGGCCCTTCGTGCACCGGATCCGGCCGGAGCGCGCACAGGCCGATCGCGATCGCGTGGGCCAGGTGATACTGCGACCCCGTCTGCCACCACGCCATTCGCTGCTCGGCGTCCGGTTTCCCGGCGAGCTTGCTCTTCACGCCGTGCGCGCCGAACGCCCCGAGCGCGACGGCCGAAAACCCCACGATCCCCGAGACGATCAGCGCGGTGCGAGCGATGCTCATGCGCGCTCTCTGCTTCGATCCGGCGCGGTTTGCAAGCGTCTCGGCGCGGCGGCACCGAGATCCCGGGGCCTCCCCTGCCCGCGCCGCGGCCCCGTGGCGAGCGTTGGCGCGGGCGCCACGGAGGGCGCGCGTGGCATGCTTGCGAGGTCAGGAGGGACGAATGGAGATCGTCACGTACATGGGGATTCCGGGCCATGTCCGGCTCGCCAACGGGGACGCGGAGGTGCTCGTCAGCACGCATTACGGGCCTCGCGTGATCCGATATGCGCTGTCCGGCGGAGACAACGTGTTCGCGGAGATCCCGCCGGCGGAGCAGAGCAAGCCGACGCCGTTCGGGGACGACTGGCACATTTACGGGGGCCATCGTCTCTGGCACGCTCCCGAGGATCCGGTGCGCACGTACTGGCCGGACAATTCCCCTGTCGTGGCGGACGGAGATGGGCTGTGGGTGCAGGTGACGCAGCCTCTGGAGAAGTCCACGCGCCTGGAGAAGCAGATGACGATAACCCTGGATCCGAGCGGATCCGGCGTGACGGTGCGACACCGCATCACGAACCGGGGCCTCTTCGACGTGGAGCTCGCCGTGTGGGCGCTCTCGGTGATGGCGAAGGGTGGAGTCGGCGTCTTCCCGCGCGAGCCGTTCGTGCCTTTCCCTGCGGGCCTGTTGCCGGTGCAGCCGCTCGTGGAGTGGCCGTACACGCGCCTCGACGACGCGCGCTTCGTGCACGGGGCGCGGTATCTCCGCCTGATCCAGGACGCGTCGCGCAGCGATCCGCAGAAGATCGGGATGTACAGTCGCCAGGGCTGGATAGCGCACCTGTGGCGAGGGATGGTGTTCGTGAAGCGCTACGACCCGAAGCCCGGCCCGCACGCCGACTACGGCTGCAACGTGGAGACGTTCACGAACGACCAGTTCCTGGAGATCGAGACCTTGAGCCCCCTCGTGCGGATCGCCCCCGGCCACCACGCCGAGCACGTGGAGCGATGGAGCCTGTTCACGGCGCAGGTGGGCGACACGGAGGACGACATCGCGAACACGGTGGAGCCGCTCGCCCGATCCGGGGCCTATCCTTCGGAAGGTGACAGTCCGCCTCCGTGATGGAGGCCAGTGAGGGGGACGCCGCGGAGGACGGGAGCGCGTCTACAGAGCGATGGAGTAGATGTCGGTCGTGAACGTGCCGACGACCTCGTCCTTGTCGTTCGAGCCGGCCTTCTCCAGGTGGAGCGTCCCCTTGTCGAGGAGCCCGAGCTGCTGAAAATCGTCGTTCGGGCCAGGCTGCCCGTAGACCCCGAAGGCCATCTGCAGATCGAAGGGGAGATCGCCGGATTCGAACCGCACGGGATCGATCAAGAACACGAGGATCTGGATCTTGCCTCCCGGAAGGATGCCCATCACGAGCAGCGTGGGTTGTGCCGAGCTCAGGCCTGCGGCGGCGCCGACCGTCTGAGCGTCGACCGCCATGCCGTTCACGTCGAGGTGGAGCGTCCCGGTGCCCGTCCCGATGGGGTTGTTCTTCGCCAAAGTCCCCATCTTCGTCGTGAAGCTGCCAGTCACCGTCCCGATCTTCGCCACGCACGGATATGGGCCTTGCGGGAACGCGTAGTCGACGGGGCCCGCCGCGACCTCCGCCTGCACGGCCGCGGGACGGTCGGTGACCCATTGTCGGATCTGAGCGACCTCGTCCTCCCAGGTGGAGTCCTTTGCGTACGGCGCGAGCAGCTTATCCATGCGGTCCACTTCGGAGAGCGCGAGTCCGGACTGGAAGAGCTTGTCGTTCAGCTGCAGAAGGCGAGCAAGGTATTGCTCCCGGACCGCGGGCAATCCGTACAGCCGCCGCGGCAGCTCGGCCAGGCCATACACGGATATCGGGGCCCCTGGAGGAGGCGTTCCGCCGCCGGAGCCGAACGTCGCGTCGGGCCCCCACGGCAAGAAGTAGAATTTGCCCGACGTCGGCTCGTGGTAGACGAGGTGATTGTTCTGGCCGTTCGAGTACCCGTCCCACAACTCGATGATGGACTCCGTCGCCCAGAACGAGAGGAAGGCGTCCACGTCGAGCAGCGGCTGCACCTGCGCGAGCAGATCGGCGTCGCTCGCCTGGAGCGCCGTCGTGAGCGCGGAGAGGTCGCTTCGATCCGGATCCGCCGTGTTCGTCTTCTTCTGATACGTGTCCTCCCAGTCGGGACGAAAATCGCTCATCACCCCCTCGTAGAGATTGCCGCTCCCGTCGGGGAAACGGTCCGCGAGCTCGGCCCCGTCGATGCCTTCGATGTTGTCGTAGATCCCGAGATCTTCCCCGTTCACCGTCACGTGGGCGAACGAGCAGCGCGACGCGGGGACGCCGGCTTCCTGGAACATCTCCAGCGCGAGGCACGTCCGGATCCGCGCGCCGTCCTGCTTCATGTTGTTGAGCGTGAGCTTGTTCGTGCCGAGGTAGCTCGCCGCGCTGTCGTAGGCGTCCAGCTTGACCTTGAGGGAGGGGCGGCCGTAGCTGAGCGAGCCGATGAAGCCCTTCTTGCGGACATCGACCTTGGAGAAGGCCTGTCCGTCCACCGTGACGGACGCAGGATAATAGCTGTATACAGACTGCTTGGGTCCAGCGAGGCAGTCTCCGCCGAGGACGGCGTCGAGGTCGTTCGCCTCGCTCCGGAGCTTCTCCCAATCCGTCGGATCCATCGTGACGGCGACCTCGATCACGTGGTTCGGATCGTACGCGCTCGTCACGGGGGCGCCGCCCGTGCCTCCAGCTCCGCCTGTCGACGCAGAGGTCGTGGTCGTCGCTCCGCCCCCGTTGCCGCCCGTGCCCGAGTCGCCGCCGCCACAACCGGCGACCGTCGCCATCCAGATTGCAAATAATGCTACTGCGGAACCCTTTCCGTCCATCCGCTCGCCCTTTCCCGCTCGCGCGCCCACGTCACGTCCCGATGTCCGTCGCGTGACGTTTGTGTGAACTACCAGGCTACCACGAGGCTACCGGGCACCGGGCGAAGATTCCTCCCCCCAGCGGAAGAACGAGGATGCCTGTCTCGGAGCCCCCCCGCGGGTCGACGGCTCCTCCGGCTGTCGTCAGAACCCGTAGTGCGCGCCGGCGAGGGCGCCGAAGGTGTGGAAGTCCCGGGATTCGCCGGTGCCTGCGGGGGGGCCGAACGTGGGGATGTTCTGGATCTTGTACATGACCTCGAACGAGAGGGAGGCGCTCGGGTTCAACACCACGTCGGCTCCGATCGAGAGGCGCGTGAGGTGGCCAATCGCGCGCTCCTCCACGCCCGGCACGAACACCTGCACCGCGCCCAGACCGTACGACAGGATCGGCCGGACGATCGAGAACGGCAGCACCGTGTGCCGCACCAGAATGCCGTACTCGATCGCCATCGTCTCGCGACGGACGTCCGCCTGGCCCGGGAAATAGAGGAAGCCGGCCATGAAGCCGAGCCAGCTCGGCCAGCCGCCCGCGAGGCCGCCGACCTGCCAGAGGAAGTCGCTGAAGACGTTGAGGCCGTGAGGCTGCTGCTTCTTGCCGTCGAGGGAGACTGGCAGTTTATCGACCGTATTCCAGGCCCACCCGACCGACAATCCGACGACGCGCGGCACCCTGTCGAGCTTCGGCGCCGCCTTCTCGACCACCGGCGCTGTCCCGGCCGCAGGCGCAGCTCCCGGCACCGGCGCAGTCCCCGGCACCGCAGGAGCGGTCGCGGGCGCAGCGGGCGTCCCCGCGGGCGCGGCGGTGGGCGGCGCGGCCGGCGTCGATGTGGACGCGGGGGCCGGCTCGTCGGCGCGGGCCGTCCCGGGCGACGCGAGGGCGAGGGCGCAGCACGCCGCGGAAAACCCGCTCCAAAGGCCGCGCGAAAGACGTGGGTTCGATCGTCGAGTCATGCTAGGGCCGCGCAGCATACTCTCGACGCCCGCGTCTCTCACCGATCTTGTGCGACGACGCGAGCCGAAGCGGCTCCCTCGAGGCTCGCTCGATGTGTGGTCCCCCGATCTCCACACCTCGGGACGGGCGCAGGTGCGCTCCACGAATCGCCGCGTTTCGAAGACCGAAACGGCTCCCCTCGTCACGCGCTGCGCGCCGCGTCCGGTCGGCCCCCTCGCGAGCGGACCGAGCGGACCCGTGCTGCGGTCACGGACGCACGCCGATTTCGCCCCGAGGTGTGATACCACACGTTGAAGCGTTATGGTCCGTTGCCTTCGAAACTTGGTTTGGGTTTGGCTCTTGGCCTTCGCCGCTTGGAGCGTCGGGTGCAACTGCGTCTCGGCGGAGTCTCTCATCCCCGAGACGACCTCGTCGACCACCACGACCACGGAAGATCTCGGCCCGTGCGGGATGGATTGCTCGAAGATCCAGACGACGCCGTGCACCGAGGCCGTGTGCAACACCGGGCAGGTGGTGGGCCCGATCAACACCTGCGTGGTCGTGCCGCTCTCCAACGGCACGAGCTGCGACGACGGGAAGTTCTGCACCATCAACGACGCGTGCCAGGACGGCGCCTGCGTCGGCAAAGAGAAGAACATCTGCGGCCTCAACTCGTCCCCATGCGTCGCGATCGTCTGCTACGAGGACACGCAGTCCTGCGATAGCCAGCCGGTCAACGACGGGACCGAGTGCACGCCGAAAGACCTCTGCGAGGTGAGCGGCACTTGCCAGCTCGGTGAGTGCGTCGGTGAGCCGAAGGACTGCTCGTTCTCGCCGCTCGCGGAGTGCAACTCGGTCGGCTGTGATCCCGCGACGGGCCAGTGCACCGGCGTCGCGGACCCGGACAAAGACGACACCTCGTGCGTGCTCACCGGCGATCCGTGCAGCGTCAACAAGACCTGCAAGGCCGGCGTCTGCCAGGGCGGCTCTCCGAAGGACTGCTCGGCCCTCAACGCGGGCTGCACCGTCGGCGTGTGCGACGGCGGCACCGGCATCTGCAACCCGATGGCCGCCCCGGTCGGCACGTCCTGCACCGACGGCATCGAGCAATGCAGCGTCGGCGCGTGCGACGTGAAGGGCGTGTGCGTCGCGTCCGCGGCTCCGAACGGCGGCGCCTGCAACGATCACAACGCGTGCAGCCAGATGGACGCGTGCCAGACAGGCGTGTGCGGCGGCGCTCCGGTCGCGGGCTGCGCGCTCTACCTCAACGAGGGCTTCGAGACGTGCCCCGGCGGCTGGACGCTCGGCGGAGACTGGCAGTGCGGCGCGCCGAAGGACGTGGGCCCCCCGAAGGCGCACACCGGCCTGAACTGCATCGCGACGCAGATCGCCGGCGTCTACCACGTGAACCAGAGCTTCACGACCGCGGTCGCCGACTCGCCCTCCTTCAACCTGACGACCGCGACGAACCCGGTGCTCTCCTTCTGGGCGTGGGTCCACACCGAAGGCGGCACGTTCGACGGGTGGAACCTGAAGGCCAGCATCGACGGCGGACAGACCTTCACGCAGGTGACGACGGTCACGCCGGCGTACCCGTACACGATCGGCGGCCAGCTCGCGTGGGGCGGCGATCACCACGGCGAAGGCTGGCAGATCTACGGCGCGGATCTGAGCCCGTACAAGGGCCACAACGTGATCCTGCGCTTCTCGTTCCGCAGCGACGGCGCGACGGTGTTCCCCGGCGTCTACATCGATGACGTCGTCGTCGCGGAGCCCGAGCAGAGCCCGCTCTACATCACCACGCCCTCCCCGCTCTCCGACGTGTACGTGAATCAGCTTTATTCGAAGCAGATCGAGAAGACGGGCGGCACCGCGAATGCGGTGTGGAGCATCAAGCCGGGCGGCGTCAACGCCGCGTGGCTCACGATCGACCCGGCGACCGGCGTGCTCGGCGGCACCCCCTCCGACGCGGAGGTCGGCCCGGTGACCGTCACCGTGCACGTGGAAGAGCCGAGCCTCCCGTCGAACCGCGCGGATCAGACGTACACGTTCAACGTCAAGGAAGCGGCCTATTACACGAGCTTCGAAGGCACCTGCCCCGACGGCTGGACGCTCACCGGAGACTGGCAGTGCGGCGTGCCGATGAACTTCGGCCCCGCGACGGCCTACGTGGGCACGCAGTGCATCGCCACCAAGATCGCCGGCCCCTACAGCGATCTCCAGACGTACGGCGGCACCACGGCGACCTCTCCGCAAATCGATCTGACCGGCCTCGTGAGCCCGAAGCTCACCTTCCGGATGTGGGTCGACACCGAGGGCGCGACCTACGACGGATTCAACCTCTGGATCAGCACCGACAACGGCGTGAACTACCAGCTTCAGACGGGCCTGCCCCCGTATCCGCTCGTCGTCGCCGGCAAGCCCGCGTGGGGCGGTCACCAGGCCGCGCTCGGCTGGCAGCCTGTCGAGGCCGATCTCACCTCCTTCGCCGGCAAGAAGATCCGCGTGCGGTTCGCCTTCACCAGCGACAACTCGACCACGTTCGCCGGCGTGTACGTCGACGACGTTCTTATCAACTAGGGAGCTTCTTCATGAGTCGCCGCGCGACAGCTCATCGGTTCATCGTCCTCTCACTCGGCCTCACCGCCGCCGCGGCCTCGTGGTGGGGGTGCAGCGCGACGCCCTCCGGCACGGGCGGCGGCGGCAGCACCACCACGGCCGGCAGCGGCGGCGCCACCACCTCGAGCACCGGCGGCGTCGAAGACGTCGACGGCGGCGGCAGCGGCGGCGAGGTGGACTCCGGCACGTGCACGTCGATCAGCGAGGAGGCCAAGCGCGTCCAGCTCGACATCGTGTTCCTGATCGACCGCTCGCAGAGCATGTCCGGCCCGAAATGGCTCGGCACGAAGAGCGCGCTGTCGAAGTTCTTCAACGACCCCAACTCCGCGGGCATCGGCGCCGGCCTCGAGTACTTCCCGAACGACTTCCCCGACTCGTGCGTCGTCACCGACTACGAGAGCCTCGCGGTGCCGATCGCGCCGCTGCCGACCAACGCGTTCAACCTCATCAACTCGATGCCGGAGGACGCGACGGGCGGCAGCACGCCGACGTACGGCGCGCTGAAGGGCGCTCTCTACGTCGCGACGGCCTTCAAGGACGCTCACCCGAAGCACAAGGTGATCGTCGTGCTCGCGACGGACGGCGGCCCCAACGCGTGCGGCAACACCACGATCGACGACATCGCGAACCTCGCGAAGAGCGCGCGCAACTACAACGGCGTCCTCACGTACGTGATCGCCGTGCAGGGCGCCGACATCCCGAGCATCAACAAGATCGCGGTGGGCGGCGGCACCGGCGCGACGTACGACGTGACGAACGACATCAACGAGTTCGCCGCGAAGGTGGAGGACATCCGCAACGCGGAGGTCGGCTGCCAGTTCGATATCCCGACTCCCCCCGGCGGCATGGACGTCGACCCGGACAAGGTCAATTTCTCCTACACGCCGATGGGCATGGGCGACTCGAAGATCATCCTCCGCGCCGATGATCTCGCGGATTGCAACGGTCAGCCTGGGTGGTATTACGACAACAACGGCTCTCCTTCGAAGATCATCCTCTGCCCCGCGTCGTGCTCCACCATCCAGAACGACACCGAGGCGAAGGTCAACGTGCTCTTCGGCTGCAAGTCGCAGGTCAACTGAAGCGAGCTTGTCCCGCTCGGGCCTCCGCACGGGGACGCGGAGGACCGGGCGAGGCTTGGTAACGGAAACCACCTTAAACAGGAGTCGAATAACATGCTTGATACCCATCGAGTCCTTCTGGCACTTGCGCTGACGGGCGCTGTCGCGGCGGGCTGCGGCGGCAGCGACACGTCGTCCGGCAGCGGCGGCGGCGGGGCCGGCGGCACCACCACCACGACGACCACCACGACCACCACGACGACCACCACGACGACGAGCAGCAGCATGGGCGGCGCTCCGGCGTGCGACGGAGAGGCCACGGTTCTGGCCGTCTCGACCCTCGATTTCGGCGAGGGCGCGAACGGTCAGTGGAAGAAGATCGGCTTCAACCTCGACAACCTCAGCTCGACGTCGTCCTCCACCGACGTCTGCATGCCGAACTCGGACGCTCAGACGTCCGTGCCTTACCCGGACGGCGAGAACGGCATCGACAACTCGTTCGGAAAGAACCTGTTGCCGCTGCTCGTGTCGCTCTACTCCAACTGGAACGACAACGTGAACGCCGGCATCGCCAACGGCGTGTTCACGTCGCTGCTCAAGCTCGAGTGCCTCCCGAAGGAGGGCGACATCCCGGTCATGCGGACCAAGCTGTTCGGCGGCACGACGCTGGGCGGTTCGGCCAAGTTCGACGGCACGGACGTGTGGCCCGTGGCGCCGGAGCTGCTCTCGGATCCGATGGATCCGGACTCGTCGACGGTCGTGTTCGAGATGAGCTCGGTGACGGCCGACGTGTTCGACTCGGGCCTCAATCAGACCTTCATCCTCACGATCCCGATCAAGACGGCCAACGCGAGCTCCTCGCTCAAGCTGACCTTGTACGACGCGCACACGACGATGAAGCTCTCGGCCGACCGCAAGAGCGCGACCGAAGGCATCATCGGCGGCGTCCTCAACACCGAAGAGCTCGTGACCGAGGTGAAGAAGGTGGGCGCGCTCATCGGCATCTGCGGCACGGCCGTGTTCGACAACATCCTCATGCAAGTCCGGCAGGCCTCCGACATCATGGCGGACGGCTCGCAGGACCCGACGAAGGTGTGCGACGGCATCTCCGTGGGCCTCGGCTTCGAGATGAAGTCGGCGCAGCTCGGCGCCGTCGGCCCCGCGGCGGACCAGGGCATGATCTGCCCCTGAGTCTCTTGGCGCAGCGCCGGCTTTGGTTCATCGTCGGCGCATGCGCGCGCATCGTCCCCCCACCAGCGTCCGTCTCCTCGGTTTCGCCTCGCTCGTGGCGCTCTCGTCCGGCTGCGGCGCGCGCAGCAGCCTGCCCGCGCCCGACGCCGAGCCCGTGTGCGGCGACGGCGTCGTGGACCCCGGCGAGGAGTGCGACGACGGCCCCGGAAACGCTGGAAAACCCGTCATCTCCGTGCGACAAGGCACCTTCGCGAAGGTGGTGACTCCGATCGACTCGGACCAGGAGATCGTCAGTTTCTACAGCTACTCTTCGTCGAGCGGGCACACCGGGCTGGAGGCGCCCCGGAAGAGCGAGCTCTTCCTCCATCGCCACACCGCGACTGGCACCCTCAGCCTGGTGACGGAGCACGGCGTCGACGTCGACGGCACCGGCCTCGTCCAGCCCGAGACCGACGTGGCGCAGCAATTCACGGGGTTTCCCGCGGGCGTCTCGATCGCGATCGCGGACGACAACGCGGACGAGATCCACATGGACTCGGCCTCTTCCGCCGTCGGAGCGTGGCACTTCATCCACAACACGGACGGCGCCGCGTTCACGAGCCTACCCTTCCCGGGCACCTTTCGCATCGACGTGACATCCACCTTCGGCGACGGCATCACCGCGCTCCGCTTCATCGACGGCGACGGCGTCGAGATCCCGCTCGATCTCGTGGGCACCGTGAGCATCGTGGCGGAGGAGACGCCCGCCGCGTGCCGGCCGGACTGCACCCTCCCGAGGTGCGGCGACGGCATCCTCGACGACGGCGAGGCCTGCGACGACGGAAACACCCTCTCCGGCGACGGCTGCTCCGCGGACTGCGCGTCGACGAACTGACCACCTCGCGCGCCCGCAAAAGAGGACGCCGCCGGGGCCGGATCGAGGCGCGGAGCCGGGGCCGGTTGTGATACCGTGACCGGACATGCGCCGTCTCCGAAAAGCCTCGATCGCCCTGTCCCCGTTGCTCTCCCTCGCGGCCTTCGTCTTCGGGCTCGCGGCGACGGACGCCGGGTGCGCGCGCTCCGTGCCCTGCAGCATCAACAGCGACTGTGTCGAGGGCGTGTGCCAAGCCGGCACGTGCAAGGTGCAATGCCACGACTCGGCACGTGACTGCGAGGTCGGCTACAAGTGCGAAGTGGGCCAGTGCATCCCGGACGGCAGCCAGGGCGGCTCCGGCCCCGGCGGCGCGGGCGGCTCCACGAACAGCGGCACCGGCGCCACGGCCGGCGGCACCACCACGAGCGACACCGGCACCACGACCACGCCGACGACGACCACCACCACGACGGACACGGTCACGGCCGGCAAATCCGAGCTCGATCTGTGCCAGGCAGACGCGGAGTGCGGCCCGCAGCTCACGTGCGTGCCGATGTGGAAGAACGGCCAGAAGCGCTGTTCGCGCTCGTGCGCTTCGGACGACGGGTGTCCGAGCGGACTCCGCTGCACGACGGTCAATGGTGGCCTGTCCTGCACGATGAGCGACATCGGAAGGCCTTGTTCCGCCGCCGCGAGCTGCAACTTCGCCTGCCTGTCGGGACCGGGGTATTGCACCGCAGGGTGCGAGGGAGGGGCCGACTGCCCGAACGGGTACGGGTGCATGGGGATCGGCAATCCGCCCACGAAGGTGTGCATCCAGGCAGAGGCCTATTGCGACGCGAACAACACCTCGGCGTGCGTCGTCCCGGCCGCGTGCGACACGACATCGCTCATCGTCGGCGCGTGCACGCTCGGCTGCAACACGGCAATCGACTGCCCACAACGCGCGTCCGCGCTCCCGCCGTGGAGCTGCGTGTCCGGCCTGTGCGAGCGCCCCTCGGACGTGTTCGGCCCGCTGCCCGGCGGCTCCACGCCGACGCAATGGCACTGTGACCCGAACGGCAACCCCGTGAACCTGTGCAACGACGCGCAGCACATGGACTTCCAGCAGTTCACGATCCCCGGCCCCCCCGCGGTGAACTGCAACTCACCGACCACGTTCGACGGCGCCGCGGGCGACGCCTGCGTGGACTCGTGCCGTTACAACGGGGCGTGCGCGTTCGGCTTCGCGTGCACGGCGGTCGGCAACGTCGGCGGCGCGCGCATCGGCCTTTGCTTGCCGACCGGCGCAGGCGAGGTGGGCGCCGCGTGCGCGAACGACACCCAGTGCGCCTTCGGGTATTGCAGCCAGGGCAAGTGCTCGCGCGACTGCTCGGGAGACGGCGTGTGCCCGAGCGGCTCCACGTGCACGGCCGTCGGCGGACAGGCCCCTTCGGTGGAAGGCATTCCGTTCCGAAGGTGCCAGTGATAGAGACTGCCACCCTCCCAACACCCGTGCTCGAGAATGCCAAAGGCTGTCTTTTCGCGGGCGTCACATCGGACATAATTCGCGCTTGACTCGCCGCGCGAGGTCGGCTGTCCTGCGCGCCTGGCACACGCATTTCCCTGGATCCTGAAGATCCTCCTCGCCGTGACGGGCGCGGCGCTCGTCCTGTGGCGCCGCAAGGAAGGCTCCCTCCGGCCGAGCAAGGCGTACTGGGCAGTCCTCACGGTGGCCGCCGCGACCGGCGTGTACGCCTATCGCGCGCAGCCCGAGCTGGGGTTCGTCGGCGACTGGGACATCTACCATCATTACCTCGGCGCCAAATACGCGGACGAGCTCGGCTACGACCGCCTCTACGGCGCCACGATCGCGGCCGACGCGGACGGCGCGCGCCTCTTCACGACGCTCCCCCGCGTCCGCGACATCCGCACGCAAGGCTACCTCTCCGTCGCGGAGATCCTCGCCCACCGCAGCGACTACACCTCACGCTTCACCGACGCTCGCTGGAAGGACTTTTGCCGCGATCTGGCCTTTTTCCAGGGGCGCGTGCGGAAGACGGACTGGCCCGGAATGCTCGCCGACCGCGGCTATCACCCGACGCCGGCGTGGGATCGACTCGCGGGCCTCCTGGCGTCGCACGTCCCGCTCGAAAGCACGTGGGGCCTGCGCGCGCTCACCCTCCCGGACGAGATTTTCTTCTTGGTCGCGTGTGTCGCCATCGCGCGTGCTTATGGCTTGTCGACGCTCTGTCTCTTCCTCATCGCGTGGGGCGCCAATCCCCTGCACATGACGCCTCTCAAAGGCGCGTTCGGGCGCATCGACTGGCTCGCCGCGCTCCTCGGATCGATGGCCGCGTACCGCCGCAGGCGATATGCCCTCTCCGGCGCGTGCCTCGGCTGGGCCACGATGACGCGGGTGTTCCCGGTCGTGTTCGTCGGCGGGGTGCTCGCGCGCGCCGCGTGGACGCTCTTCGAGACGCGCCGCCCGGATCGACGCGATCTGCGCTTCTTCGCGGCCTTCGCGGTCGTCGCAGGTGCCCTGTTCGCGATCGGCTGTCCGCTGTCGCGATGGGCCGAGTTCGCCGCGGCCATCCGCCTCCACGCGGACGTCCTCAGCTTCCAGCGGAGCGGGCTCGAATACCTCGTGGGCCTCGGCCGGCCCTGGCTTTACTGGCCCTCCGCGTCGATCCTCGCCGCCTTCGTGGCGCTCGCGGCGCGGCGGATGTCGCGCCCCCGGCTCCTGCCCGCGGGCGTCGCGCTGATGTTCACGTTCATCTCCGCGGCCTCGTATTACCACGTGGTGCTGAGCGCCCTGGTGCTCTGTTTCCACCGCCGCAAATCCGATGTCGACACGTGGGGCCTCGCGGCGCTGATGGCCACGTTCGCGGTCGGCGCGGGCGCCGCGATCGCGATGGGCGGCGCGCTCCACGCCGAGGTCAGCTACCTCTGGTCGATGATGCTCCTCGGACTCTCGCTCATCGTGGTGCTGCCGGCGCGCTCTTCTTGAGGAACGCGGCGGGCGTCGTCCGATAGACCTTCTCCAGCACGGAGTCCGGCAGCGCGAGCCCCCACATCGGCCGCTCCGGCCGCAGGAAGAACCGGAACCGCTCCATCTCCAGGAGCTGCATGTACGACCGCAGCGTGCTCGTCACGAACGCGTCGTCCGTGCGCGCCGTCACCACGAGATCGGACGCGAACATCACCCGATCCGCGTGCGCCGCGATGAACTCCGCCACGTGCGCGTGCCCGGCCGCGAGCGTCTCGAAATCGACCTTCTGAATGTCCGGCGCCCCGAAGCTCACGTCGACGAACACCTTGGGATGCGCGTCGAGCACCCGCGCGAGCCGCCCGAGCCGCTCCGGCGTATTCTTGGACGTCGCGAAATGCGGAAGATCGAGCCGCAGCCCCGGAAACCGCGCGAGCAGCCGATCCAGCTCGTCCCCCCACCGCCCGAGATCGATGTGGAGCGTGATCGGCAGATCCACCTTCTCTGCGTATTCAAAAACAGGATACATCCGCGGATCGTCGATCGCCATCGAATGGAACGGCTCCGTCCCGGCGCTCCCCGGGTGCCCCAGATAGAGCTTGAGCCCGTCCGCGCCGCGCTCCACGTACTTCGCGAGCTTCTCGGCGTTCCCCTCGTCCCCGGGGTGCAGCGTGACGAACACGCACACCCGATCCGGGTGCCGCGTCTTGGCCCGCAGCAGAGCCTCGTTGTTGTCCTCGAACCCTTCGAAGCGGGCGGCCGCCGTGCGATTGAACGTCGCGCGCGACGCAGCTAGCAAACAGGCCCGCTCGATGCCGAGCCCATCCATCGCCTTCACCAGGCGATCGACGTCGGCCTCGGTCTCCGCGTGCTCGTGAACATCGAGGATGGCCCACCGCCGCGGCGCGAGCGTATCGACGCGCAACGAAGCGTCGTCTTCCGTATAAGCCGCGGCGTTGGTGACTTGTGGAGGGGGAGCGGGCGTCGGTTTCGGCCGGAACCAGACTGCCACGTTGAGGACGACGAGCAGCACGGCGAGGCCGCCCCAGCGAAAGGTCGACTCATCCCAGAGGCGTCGCGGGGGCGGGGCGGGCTCCGTCATCAATCACATTCCGCCGGTGCCGGCGGTGCCTCCGGAGGACGTGGTGCCCCCGGTTCCGCCGGTGCCGCTCGTCGAGCTGGTCGTCTCCCAGGCGCCCTCGTACGCGCCTTCTCCCCACGTGTCCGTGGTCGTGGTGGTGCTCGTCGTCTCGATGGCGCCCTCGCCTTCCCACGCGCCCTCGACGGCGCCCTCGCCTTGCCACGTGCCCTCATACGCCCCTTCGCTCGGGATGGTGGACGTGGTGGTCGTCGTCTCGTTCGCGCCCTCCCCCGTGCTGCCGCCGCTGGTGACGATTCCGCCGCAGTTCAGCGCGCCGCCGATTGCGAGGCTGGTGCCGAGGACAATGCAGATCGTTTGAAAGCTGGTCCTGAGAGACATGCCTGTCCACGAGCAAGGTACATGCCCCGACCAGGCCTGTAAACACCGCCCAATTCGATCGAGGTGTGCCACATTGCGTGGCACGCCCGCGACTCCGAGATCGTGGTCGTGTGCGGCCGGTCATCGTTGATTCGGAGGGGCCGGGCCGAATCCGCGCTGGGCCTTGCGCCTCGGTGGTAGCTTCGTCTTCGTGCCAAGCTCGCCGCCGAACGAGCGCTCGGACGACACGACGCGGAGCCCCGACGCCGTGACGACGGTCCAGCCGGATCTGCCCGCGGCGCACGCGGACGGGGCCACCGTGAAGATCGGCCGCCCGCGCCGCCGCCGCGCGAGGAGCGAAGACACGCCCACGCCTCCGCCGCGCAATATCGCGTCGCCCGCGCCCCCCGTCGCGCAGGAGCTCGTCGCGCCGCAAATCGCGGAGCCGCTCGCGGACACGGTGCAGGTCGTCCCGGACAGCCTCCCCATCGCGGATCCGAAGAGCTGGGATCGCTACGAGATCCTCCGGCTGCTCGGCAAGGGCGGCATGGGCGCGGTGTACGAGGCGCGCGACCGCAGGCTCGGCCGCCACGTCGCGGTGAAGTTCCTGCACAGCGCCGATCGCACGACGACGCTCCGCTTCCTCCGCGAGGCGCGCGCGCAGGCCCGCATCGATCACCCCAACATCTGCAAGGTGCTGGAGGTCGGCGAGGTCGAGGGCCGCGTCTACATCGCGATGCAGCTCATCCGCGGCGTCTCGCTCACGCACGCGGCGAAGAACATGTCGATCGACGAGAAGGTGCGCGTGATGCGCGCCGTCTGCGAGGCCGCGCACGCCGCGCACCGACTCGGCATCATCCACCGCGACATCAAGCCTGCGAACATCCTCATCGAGGAGCCCGAGAACCCTCAGGACACGCGCACGCCGCGCCCCGTGCTCATGGACTTCGGCCTCGCGCGGGAGGCCGGAGAGAGCCGCAACCTCACCGAGACCGGCGCGGTGATGGGCACGCCCGCGTACATGCCGCCGGAGCAGGCGCGCGGCGCGAACACCAGCATCGACGCGCGCAGCGACGTGTACAGCCTCGGCGCGACGCTCTATCACATCCTCTGCGGCGCCCCGCCCTTCGACGACGACAGCCCGGTCGTCATCATCCTTCAGGTCCTCTCGCGCGAGCCGAAGCGCCTGCGATCGCGCGATCCGCAGATCCCGCAAGCGCTCGAGACGATCGTCGCCAAGTGCCTTCAGAAAGAGCCGACCCTGCGCTACGCGAGCGCCGCGGACCTCGCCGACGATCTGGCCCGCTTCCTCCACCGCGAGCGCGTCGTCGCGCGGCCTCAGAGCTTGCCGTCGCGGCTCTACTGGCGCGCTCGCCGCAACCGCTCGATGGCCGCGGCGCTCTTCGCGCTGATGGCCAGTCTGCTCGCGTTCGCGGGGTACGGCGTCCGCACCGCGATCGTGAACGCGCGGAACGAGGCTGTCGCAAAACGTCGGGCCGAGCTGAGCCAGAAATTGGGACAGGCCGTCAAGGACCTGGAGTGGCGTGTTCGCAGCGCGCACCTGGTCCCATTGCACGACACGAGCGCGGAGGTCGCGGGCGTCCGCGCGACGATGCGCGCCATCGAAGAGGACATGCGCGGCTTCGGTGAGCTCGGCGCGGGCCTCGATCATTACGCCCTGGGCCGCGGCTTCTTCGCGCTCGGAGAGTGGCAGTCTGCGCGCCGCGAGCTGGGAAAGGCCGAAGAAGAGGGCGTCCGCGATCCGGAGCTCGACTACGCGCAGGGCCGCGTGCTCGGGGAGCTCTACAAGATCGCCCTGGAGGACGCGCGAAAGAGCGGCGATCGCACCTACTTCGAGGTTCGCAAGAAGGACCTCGACCGCGAATTGCTGGCCCCGGCGCTCGACTACCTGTCACGCTGTCATGGCCTGTCGACCGTCCCGGCGAGCTACCTCGAAGGCCTGATCGCCTTCTACAGCGGCCGCCCCGACGAGGCGCTCGCGGGCGCGAGGGACGCCGCGGCGAAGATCCCGTGGCTCTACGAGGCGCGCGCGCTCGAAGGGGACGTGCACATGACCCGCGCGCTCGCGGCGAAGGACCGCGGCGACAGCGACCCTGCGGACATCGAGTTTCAAGCCGCCATCGCGAGCTACGATGCCGCCGCCGACGTGGGCCGCAGTGATCCCCTGGTCCACGAGGCGATCGCGGAGGCGTGGCTGCGGCGCGAGGAGCTGGACGTCAGTCGTGGAAAGGACCCCTCCGCGCACCTCGACATGGCGCTCGCGGCCGCCGACAAGGCCCTCATCGCCTCCCCCGACTCCAGCGGACACACGAAGAAGGCCTACGCGTACAACTTCGCCGCTCGCCACGCGCAGAACCACGGCGCCCCGCGCGACACCGTCCTTCGCCTCCGCCGCGCGCAGATCGACGAGGGCGAGATCGCCTCCGACATCCACCCGGAGGACGCGCACGCCTTCGAGATCGCGGGCGTCGGCTACGCGAAGCTCGCAGGCTACGTGCTGGAGCAAGGGGAGAACGCGGACGATCTGCTCGACATGGCCACGTTCCGGCTGGAAGAGGCCATTCGACTGAATCCCCGCTTCCCGTGGGCGCTCAACGACTACAGCCTCGCGCTCGGGTACATCGGCGACAGCCTGCGCCGCAGAAACCAGGATCCGCGCGCGTGGTACGAGAAGGCGGTAGCGGCTCTTGAAGAGGCCGTGAGCATCGATGATCGCTACTCGATGGCGTACAACAGCACCGCTGCCTGGCTCACCGAGCTCTGCGGCTACAAGGCGGATCGCGGCGAAGATCCCGAGGAGATCGCGCGCCGCAGCGTGGCGATGGCCGATCGAGCGCTCCAGATCAACAAGCAAGATCCGATGCCGCACGCGAACGCGGGACTGGCGGCCACCAAGATCGCGGCCTATCGACTGGACGCCGGGACGGACGGCCGCGACGCCGCGCGCCTCGCGATCGAGAGGTTCCGGGCGGTGCTCGCGATCGACCCGAAATTCGTGTTCGCCGAGCAGGAGCTGGCGCGCGCCTATCTGCTCTTGGGCCGCCACGAGAGGGCGCTCGGACAGGACCCGAAGAGGAGCTTCGCGGACGGCCTCGCGACGACGGAGCGCTGCTATCGAATCGAGCCGCTCAACGTGGACTGCCTCGCGGTGGAGGCGGAGCTGCGCGCCGAGGAGGCTCCCAAGGATCCCGCCCCACCGGGAGGCGCCGCGGCGCTCGATCAGGCACGAAAGCTGGCCTTGCAGGCGTGGGAGAAGGCCCCGAGTCGCTCGGAAATGGCGCTCCTCGTCGCGGATCTCGATCTGCGAGCCGTGGACTCCCGATCAGCCTCGGCCCCGCAGACTCCCGTCCTCGAAGAGGGCCTTCGCGCGGCAGCGCGATCGCTCGCGCTCACCCCCGGAACGCCGCGCGCGCTGCTCGTGCAGGGCCTGCTCCTCACGCGAAAGGCGGAGATCGATCCGTCCGCGGAGACTGCCACTCTGGATCTGGCGCGATCGAGCCTGAAACAAGCCTTCGCGGAGAACCCGCTGCTCCGGCGCGGTCACGAGCACGCGCTCGCCGACATCGAATCCAAGCTGAAGAAGGGGGAGTGATACGAGGGGGAGAATCCCCCGTCACGGGGCCACGGGCACGAAGGTCGTGAACACGTTCGTGTAGCTGCGGTTCGGCTCGCGCGTCGAGAAGAACGACGTGCAGTACTGGTTCGAGCCGGAGGTCACGAGCGAGCCGTTGCAGCGCTTGTTCGCGTAGTTCTGGTCCGGCGAGCCGAGGATGGCGCCCGCGAGCACCACGCGGTGCGCGCAGCTCGTGTCGCTCTCCGCGCAGCAGTACTTGCCGCTGTTCGAGGTGCAGGCGCGGCCGCTGTCGACCGGATCCGCCGAGTCCGGGCCCGCCACGTACGCCGTCGGCGTCGCCGCGAACAGGTCGCCGAAGAAGCCGCCCTCGCGCGAGGTGATGCTCGGGTCCGAGCACGCGTCGCTGAACGGCGTGCCGCCGGGGCCGATGATGCAGAGGTTGAGCTCCACGTCGTTGCCGTTGAGCAGCGACAGCATGCAGGAGCTGATGCGCTCGCGCTTGTCCTGCCCGTTCAGGCGGTTCGACTTCCACCCTGGGTAGAGGCCCCACTGCCCGCCGAACGAGTAGCCCGTCGTCGTGATCGTGAACGAGGACTCCGTCGCGCACTTCGCGATCGCCTTCATCGTGGGCGCGCGGTTCGTGAGGTCCGCGTCCATCCAGCTCTTCCAGCTCGCCTGCAGCGTGCAGCCCGTGCTCGTGACGCTGCCGACCGCGCAGAGCTGCAGCGGATCCGGGTTCGTCGACGAGGTGATGCCGAACGAGTTGGTGACCGAGCGCTTGAGCGGATCGCTGTCGACCGCGTAGGGCGGATAGTTGTTCTCGCCGGTCGGGCCGACCGCGCTCGCCGCCTCTTCCACGTCCTCGTCGCCGGTGTCCACGTCGCCGCCCGTGCACGCAGGGAGCGCCGCCGCCGCCACGACGAGAGCGCCGAAGAGACCGAAACGCGAGAGCACATTCACGAGCTGCTGGTTCATGTTCACCGTCCTCGGTTGGAGACATAAACACCTATCGTGCCAGCCCCCCCGCGTCTCGCGATTTGCCGCAGAATACAGACAAAATGAGGATCTTCCGATCCCCTGGGCAGGGGTCGGCCGGCGGGCGGACCGGGGCAGATGGAGGCGGCAGCCCCCACCGATGGAGGCTGGAGCCTCCATCGTCGCTTGGCGACTTCCATCAGGACCGACGGGCGCCATCGTCGTGATACCGTGCGCCCATGTCGACGGATGGAACCGTCCTGCTTTCGCCCGCGTCCCAGAAGCGCGAGATCCGTTTCGAGCGGTTCTCCCTCACCGTGATCGAAGGGCCGAACGCGGGCGTGACGCTCCGCGCGCAGTCCCCCGAGGTGAGCGTGGGGACGGCCCCGGCGAACGACCTGGTCCTCGCCGATCCCACCGTCTCCCGTCATCACTTCAGCCTGACCGCGAGCCCCGAAGGCCTCCTCCTGCACGACTTCGGCTCCTCGAACGGCACCTGGATCGGAAACACGCGTCTCCTCACCGGCTACGTCGACGACGGCGCGCGCTTGCGCGTCGGGCGCACCACGATTCGCGTGGACGTCCTGGACGAGGACATCTGCGAGGTGCTGAGCCCCGAGGACCGATTCGGCTCCTTGCTTGGCAAGAGCGACGCCATGCGCCGCATCTTCGGGGCGCTCCCGCGCATCGCCCAGTCGGAGAGCACGGTGCTCCTGGAGGGAGAGACCGGCACCGGAAAAGGCGTCCTGGCCTCCGCGATCCACGACGCGAGCGCGCGCGCGGAGGGCCCGTTCGTGGTCCTCGACTGCACGGCGATCGCCCCCACCCTCATCGAGAGCGAGCTCTTCGGCCACGTCAAAGGCGCCTTCACCGGCGCGTCGACGGATCGCGCCGGCGCCTTCGAACAGGCCAAAGGCGGCACCATCTTCATCGACGAGATCGGCGAATTGCCCCTCGACATGCAGCCGAAGCTGCTCCGCGCGCTGGAGGAGCGCACGGTGAAGCGCGTCGGCGGCGCGCAGCGGATCAAGCTCGACGCCCGCGTGATCGCCGCGACGAACCGCGATCTGCGCGCCGAGGTGAACCGCGGCTCGTTCCGTGCGGACCTCTTCTATCGCCTCAACGTGGTGCGCCTGCACGTGCCCCCGCTGCGCGAACGGCAGGGCGACGTGGAGCAGCTCGCGCGCCATTTCCACGCGGAGCTGTGCCCGGACAGGCCCATTCCGGACTCGCTGCTCGAAGCGTTCCGCCGCCAGCCATGGCCCGGCAACGTGCGTGAGCTGCGCGCCGCCGTCGAGCGAGCGGTCCTGTTCGACGATCCGGTGTTACTGGCCCTGAGCACGCACACGCCTTCTTTTTCCGAGGCGCCGGGGCCCGAGACTCCCGCCTTCGACCCCGACGTGCCGTACCGCGTGTCGAAGCAGCGCTCCGCCGATCTGTGGGAGGAGCGCTACGTCAAGGAGCTGATCGCGCGCGCGAAAGGCAACGTGTCGGAGGCCTCGCGCATGGCCCGCATGGACCGCAGCCACCTCCGCACGCTGCTCCGCAAGTACGACATCAAGTACGACGTGAAGAGCGGCGAAGAGGGTAGTTGAAGGTGAAGGCCGGCGCCCTCAGGGGATGGAGGCCGGCGCCTCCACCCAGGGGCGACTCCCCTCCTCTTTCACCTCCATGACAGCACGTTTCCCTGGTTTTTCCGGGGAATCCGCGCGACTACCAGGTGGCATATCGGTTGCGATGGGGCCTCTCGCCGGCGACGCCGGGAAAGAAGAGGCTTCGAGATGACTCGCTCTCACCGCACCCTGATTCAACGTACTGTCCTCCCGGCGCTCGCCGTGGTCTCCATCCTCGGCGCGGCCGGGACGGCGAGCGCGGACAGCTTGCCTGTCACGATGTCGATGAGCTCGTGGAGCGACAAGAGCACCTCCGTCGGCTCCTTCGGCGCGGGCTTCGGCGCGGGCTTCACGGTCCAGACGTCGAGCGGATCGCTCGTCGGGACGGCCTCCGGCGACGCGTCGCTGGAGCTCTTCGGCGCCAAGGTGAGCATCGTCGATCTGAGCGCGGACGTGAGCCTCAATGCCTATGGCGCGTCCACGGCGAGCGCGACCGCGGAGGTCGTCGGCGCGACGGTGTACGACGGGGACTTCTCGACGAGCTCGGTGTTCGATCTCTCCGACGTCGACAACTACGACGATCTCTTCTGCATCGACTTCTTCGACGTCTCCACCACGTTCACCGTCGTCGTGGTCCCGATCACGATGGCGGCCGGCGCGCAGGGCTGCGCCACGCTCACGATCGACGCGGAGCCGACCTACGACACGAGCACGCACGTCGCCGCCCTCAACACCACGATCACCCCGGGCGTGAACGCGGATCTGACGGCCTCCGTCGGCGCGGGCACGAGCGCCTTCAGCGCGGGCGTGGAGGCCGACGTCACGCTGATCAACTGCACGCTCCCCGTCATCCTGAACCCCTCGTACAACTTCCAGAGCGGCTCCGCGAGCGTCGTCACGAGCGGTCAAGTCGCCCTCACGGACATGCTCGGCGGCTCCGCGAAGGTGTACGCGAAGGCGGACCTGGGCCTGTGGGACGTCGAGTATTCGAAGAAGCTCTTCTCCTGGAAGGGCATCTCGAAGAGCTGGTATTTGTGGTCGAACGGCAAGCCGACCGCGGCCTCCCCGCGCGCCACCATCGACGGCGGCACCGCGACTGGCACCTACGACTACACCGACACGGCCAGCACGGCCGAGGGCAGCTCGCAGTACGTCTGGTACCGGAACACCACCGCTTCGGACACCGGCCGCACCCCGATCGGCAGCTCGAACAGCAAGACTCACACGATCGTCCAGGACGACAACGGCGCTTATCTCCAGTTCTGCGTCACCCCGTACAACGCCGCGAACCCCGCGAAATACGGCGATCAGGTGTGCTCCGACTGGGCCTCTGTCGGGAAAATCGCCTCCTTCTACTCCGACAACAACTACGGCGGGACGAACCTCGCCCTCGCGTACCAGAATTCGACGAGCGGCACCTGCTACAACCTCGACGACTACATCAGCTCGTACGACAACGTGGCCTCTTCGTACAAGCTGTATGCGCCGAGCGACTCGTATGCGAAGTTCTACTTCTACAAGGGCTACGACTGCGCGGACACCGCCTCCAGCGAGACCACGAACAAGACCGTTTCGGCCGGCGGCTCGAACCAGCAGACGTCCACCTCCGACCTCGGCAGCAGCTGGAACGACCGGCTCACGTCGGTGATGGTCGTGTACGGCGAGGACGTCACGGCCGAGGACGTGACGATCTCGATCTCCGGCGAGACGGCCTCTTCCGCGTACGCCTTCAACGTCGCGGACAGCACCAACACCACCGAGAGCGGCAGCACCTACGTGTGGTATCGGAGCTCGACCGCTTCCGACACCGGCCGGAGCACGATCTCCGGCGCCACGAGCAAGACGTACACGCTCACCGCCGACGACGATCAGAAGTACCTCAAGCTCTGCGTCACCCCCTCGAACGGCTACACCACGGGTGATCAGGCGTGCTCCGACTGGGCGGCTGTCGGCCACCTGCTCAAGCTCTACAAGGACGCCAATTACAGCGGCACGACGCACGCGTTCGCCTGGGAGAAGTCGGCGCGCGAGACGTGCTTCAACCTGTCGGACTACTCCTTCAACGACGCGATGACCGCGTTTGCGTGGGCGAACAACTCGGTGTCCAGCTCGACGGTGTGGTTCTACAAGGACGCCAATTGCTCCGGGTCCAGCTTCACGCGCACGCTGTCGGCCAGCGGGAGCGAGTCCGTGTCCAGCGTCGGCTCCACGTGGAACGACGAGGTGTCCGCCTTCAAGGTGAGCTGGAATTCCGCGGTCGACATCACGAACCCGGTCATCACGATCTCCGGCAACACCGCGACGGAGAGCCACACGTACAACGGCGGCGGCGGCCTGCCCGAGTCGGCGACGTGGACCTGGTACCGCTCGTCGAGCAGCTCGGGCGACAAGACGTCCGGCACGCAGGTCACCAACGCGCTCTCCAACTCGTACACGCTGACGTCGAGCGACGAGGGCAAGTACCTCAAGGCGTGCGTCCTCTCCGGCAACGGCGTCATGGTGGACGAATACGAGGTTTGCTCCAGCTGGACCAGCGTCGGCAAGATGATGATGCTGTTCACGGATCTGAGCTACTCCAGCACCAGCGTCAACATCGCCTATCAGAAGACCGCGAGCGGCACGTGCTTCAACCTCGGAGCGATGGGCTTCGACGACGTGACGAGCTCGTACATCTGGCACGCTCCTAGCTTTGGTACGGCGAAGTTCTCGATGTACCCGTACGCGGACTGCGCCGGCGGGACCGTCACCTACGGCAACGTCTCCGCGAACCAGACGGCCCTCGGCTTCTTCGACGGGACGGCCGACAACACCGTCTCTTCCGTCAAGGTCGAGTACTGACCACCTCCCGATAGCCGCTCACCAAACAGCCCTCATCCCGATCCCGGAGAGTCCCCCCATGAAGCGTTCCACTCTGAAGCTCGCGTCGCTCGGCCTCGTCACCCTCGCGCTCGGCCTCGGCGCCGCCCGGTTCGTCCCGTGGTCCGGTGTCGCGGCGGCGGTCTCCGGGGGCTCCGCGTCCGGTGAGCCCGGACAGGGCGCGAACGTGGAAGCCCCCGCGGCGCCCGCGATCCCGGCGCGGCAGTGGCGTGAGGGGGACTCCTTCGTCTACGATCTCGACACCACGCGCGGCGCCGAGATCAGCGGGGACGACCAGAAACAGCAGCTCCTCGATCTCCACGTCACGGGGCGACTGACGCTCACGGTGATCGGCAAGGACGCGGCCTCCATCCGCCTGCGCGCGGATCTCGCGGCGTCCCAGGTGGAGGCGCGCGGCAAGGAAGGTGGGGAGTGGACCAACTGGCTGTCACGCACCTTCTACGTCACCGCCCGACCGAGCGGCGAGATCGAGGACCTCCACTTCGCGAAGGACACCCCGGCCCCGGCGCGCGCGCTGCTCGAGGGCGTCCTGCTCTCGTTCCAGGTGATCGCGCCGAAGTCGCCGCGCGCCGACTGGCACGTGCTCGAAGAGGACGTGACCGGCCAGTACCGGGCCGCGTACCACGCCGAGGACGCGACCACGATCGTGAAGACGAAGACGGCCTACGTGCGGACGAAGGGCGTCGGGGGCCTCGCGCCGCTCCGCAAGGACATGCGCTACGGCGTCGACTCCGCGACGCGGTTCACGCTGGACGCCTCGGGCTGGCCGTCCGCGGTCGAGGAGCACGAGACGCTCGACATCACCGCGCAGGGCGCTCACGTGACTGGCACCGTCGCGACGACTGCCCACCTCCGAAACATCGAGTCTCGGCCCGAGCAGATTGGCCCCTTCCCCGCCGGCCTGGAGTCCGAGTCGGAGACCGAGGCCACCTCGATCGAGCGGTCGAAGAAGCAGGCGGACGCGAACCTCGTCGGCGGCCGCACCCTCGCGCAGATCACGAAGGAGCTGGGCAGCGCGCAGTCGAAGCAGCGCAACCAGGCGCAGGGGCGGCTCGCGGCGCTGCTGCGCGTGGATCCGTCGCAGGCGGCGGGCGTCGCGGCGAACGTGCTCCACGGCGAGGGCGACCGCAACCAGAAGCTGCACGAGATCGGCGCGCTCGGCGACGCGGGCACCCCCGAGGCGCAGCGCGAGCTCGCGAAGCTCCTCCGCTCCGAAGAGACCGGCGATCTCCGCATGAACGCGGCCATCGCGCTCGGCCTCTCGAAGGGCGCGACGGAGGAGACGGCGGACGCCCTCGCCGAGGCGGCCCGGAGCCCGGACAAGAAGGTCGCCGGCACTTCGATCCTCGCGGAGGGCAATGTCGTGCGCACCATGAACAATGCGCATTCCGGCGACACCGGGGCTGCCCTCCAGGGGCTCGTGAGCGGCCTCGCCGCGGCGTCCACCGACGAGGAGCGCAAGGTGTACCTGGAGGCGCTCGGCAACACGGGCGATCCCCGCGCCTTCGACGCGATCGCGCCGTACCTCACCGACGCGAACGCGATCCTGCGGGCCACGGCGACGGGCGCGCTCCGCTTCATGACGTCCTCCGCGGCGGACGCGGCGCTCGCGAAGGCCTTCGGCGACGCGGATCTCCTCGTGCGCAAGGCGGCCGTGCACACGCTGCCGTTCCGGCCGATCGCGGGCGTCCTCGCGGCGGTGACTGGCCTGCTCGAGATCGAGCCCGAGCTCGGCATCCGCATCGAGATCGTGAAGGGCCTCAGCATCCAGATCGCCGAGGACGAGGACGTCACTGCCACGGTGGAGTGGGCCGCCGAGAACGACCCGTCCGCGCAGATCCGGCAGCAGGCGCAGCAGATCCTGGACAACCGCGCCGCCGCCGAAGAGGCCGAGTCGAACGGCGGTTGATGTCAGTGATCGTGACTCCTCACCTGGCGAGCGCCGCGATCTCCTCGTTCGCCGCGCGCTTCTCGGCCTCGATCTCCGCCTGAAGACGCTTCCACTCCGCCTCGGCCTGGTTCACGCGGTCCTGCTCGGCCGCGAGCTCCGTCACGTACCGCAGGCGCAGATCGCCCTCCGGCCCCGTGTCCTTCAAGACGCGGAGCTGCTCGCTGATCTTGGACTGCTTCGTGTAAGCCTGATCACGATCCGTGACGGCTTGTTTGGCCTTCAAATCAAGCTCGCGCGCCCGCCGGTAATGACCCAAGATCCCCTTCAGCGCGTCGAACGTCGCGGCGTCGAGGAAGCGGCCCTGGAGCCAGACCTCCAGCGCGCCGGTCGCCAGCGCGTCGTACTGATAGGTCCGGTAGAGCGGCAGGATCTCTCGCACCTCGAGCGCGCCTTTCCCGTGCGCGGGCACCGTGAAGACGAACCGGCGGTGACTGGCAGTCTCCTCCACCGGCTGCGGCGAGTCCGCGGCGATCGTCTGGTTCGGGTTGCGCGGCAGCTCCACGGTGAGCTCCACGGCCTCGTCGTGGTCGTTCTCGGCCTCCACCGTCGTCGTGGTCTCCTGGCGCTGCTCTTCGTACATGCCAGTCTGGGTGGGGGTCAGCCTGGCCGTGATCGTCTCCACGCGAGCATGGGAGTGGACGCGCACCGCGAGATCCTTCGCGAACCCCATCCGCACCGGGACGCCGCGCGCGCTGTACGGCAACATCGACTCTCCGGCGTACACGCCTTCGTCGTAGATGACCGCGGGCCCCTCCTCCAGCACGAGGCCCGTGCCGTTGTCGAAGGTGAGCACGACATCGGGGTTGGTGCCCGAGCCTTGTCGCCAGATGCGCTCTCTCCGGGCCGGAACCGACGCCGCGGCGATCGGCACCATCGCGGAGCCGCCGCGCGGGATCGAGATGCGCGTGGCCACGTGGTACTCGAACAGCTCGCCGCGCGTCACGCCCTCCGACGCGCCCTCCGCCGCGGCGCCGAACGAATCCATCATCAGCTCTTCCCGCAGCGGCGCGGAGTAGGCCGGGGCCGGCGGCGGACCGAATCCGCCCATCGCCGGCGGTGGACCGAACCCGGGCGGCGCCGGCGGAGGAGGCGCCGCGCCGACGGCGAACCGCGTCGGCGGAGCGGCCGCGCGCGACTGCTCCTCCACGACGGCGCGGGCCACGTTCTTCGGGTGGTAGAGGTCAATCACGAACGACACCGGCTGTCCGGTCGTGAGGGTCAGATCCACGTCGGAGACGTCTTCGTCCACGGGGTTGTGCACGATCGCGAGCGCCATCAACATGGCAGTGTCCTTGTCGCGCACCACGCGGTACGACACGCGCCACACCGGCGCCGGCACCACGTACGCGACGCGGAGATCGCGCGCCTTCCCCGCGAGCGCCACGCGCACCGCCCGCGTCTCCCCGGCCGTCGCCGCCTGACTCCGGGACACCGTGAAATCCAGCCGATCGCGCGAGACCTCCTCGAGCAGACGCAGCCCGCGGATCTGCGCCACGTCCACCATCGCGACGGCGTCCGGGGCTGTGCGCAGGAGGAGCGCGCGCCGCGTCTCCCCCTGGGGCCCGGTCGTATCTTGCACGCCGAGCACCTCTCCGCGGCGGGCCACGGCGCCCTCCTCCACCTCGATCGCGCGGCCGCGGAGCGATTTCAACATCGTGTCGAGCGCGGTCCCCGGCCCGAGCAAGAGGCCTCTCTGCGCGAGCGCGACGTCCGGATCCTCGGGCGCGTCGAAGCCGACGGAGAGGAGCTTCGCGTCCCCGTCCGCCACCCACACCGCGAGGGATTTGAGCACGTCGTTCATGTCGCCGATGCGGAAGCTCAGCTCGAAGCTGCCCGCCGCGGGGCCGCTGCGCTCCAGATAGGCGACACCGTGCTTGAACATGACCATGCGCGAGATCGACGGCTTCTTGTCCATGCGCGGATGGAACGGCCCCTCGCGGCGCGCGTCAATGCCGGAGCCCCGCAGCCCGGGACGTCCCTGCGTTCGGCAGACGAGGTGGGAGGATTCGTCGCTCCCGTCGACTTGGATGCTGGACGCGGCATCGGCCGGCGACTACGACGTTCGCCCGCCGGCAAATCCAGATGTCCAATCTTCCCTCCTCTGACCCGCCTTCAAGCTCCGACGCGATCGCCAGTCTGGACGCGTTCAACACCGCCCTCGCCACCGAAAGCGCCCGCGCCACCGAACGCGCTGTCGGGCCGGAGGGCGCTGTCGAGCCCGAAAGCGCGATTGAGCCCGAAAGCGCGATTGAGCCCGAAAGCGCTTTCGAGCCGGAAGGCGCGGACAGGGCCGGCGCTCCCGAGGCCCAGCCGGACCACGAGGACGACCGCACGGTGATGCCGGTCGACGCCGAGCAACCCCCCCGTCTGCCGTTTCCGGTGGTGGCCATCGGCGCCTCCGCCGGCGGGTTGGAGGCGGTCTCCAACTTCCTCGACGCCTTGCCGGAGGACACCGGCCTGGCCTACGTGATTGTCCAGCACCTCCCCCCGACGCCGAGAGCTTCATGGCGAGCATCCTCTCGCGGCGCATCGGGATCCCCGTGACGCAGGCCGAAGACGGGGAGGCCATCGAGCCCAATCACATCTACGTCAATCGCCCTGGATACAACCTCATCATCCGGGACGGGAAGCTCGTCTTGGGCCCGCCCACGCGACGGGGCGCCAACAATCACCCCATCGACGACATCTTCCGCTCGCTCGCAGAAGAGCAGCGGGAGCGCGCCATCGCGATCGTCCTGTCGGGCATGGGCTCCAACGGATCGGCCGGCGCGCAGGCGATCAAGGCCACCGGCGGCATCTGCATCGCGCAGGACCCGGACAGCGCCCAGTTCCCGTCGATGCCGCGGCACCTCATCGACTCCGGCTACTGCGACTCCATCCTTCACCCGAAGGACATGCCCACCGCGGTGCTCGCGTTCGCGGGGCACCCGTACACGCGGAACGCGGAGGCGAGCAACGCGGACCCCACGCGGAGCGACGCGCAGCACCTCCGAGAGGTGCTCGCCGTGCTGAGCAGCCGCACGCGCCAGGACTTCTCCAGCTACAAGAAGCCCACGTTGATCCGGCGAATCCAGCGGCGCATGGGCCTCGCGCGCGTCGTCCGGATGGATGAATATCTCCGTATTCTGCGACAGACCCCCTCCGAGGTGAAGGCGCTCGCGGACGACCTGCTGATCCACGTGACCGGCTTCTTCCGCGATCCCCTCGCGTGGGACGTGCTGCGGGAGAAGGTCGTGGTGCCGCTGGTCGCGAGCCGGGAGCAGGACGCGGCGATCCGCGCCTGGGTGACGGCCTGTGCGAGCGGAGAAGAGGCGTATTCTCTCGCGATGCTGCTCACGGACGAGTCGGAGCGCGTCGGCAAGCGCCTCGACATCCGCGTCTTCGCGACCGACATGGCGGAGCGCACGCTGCCCCACGCCCGCGCCGGCACCTACCCCGGAGGCATCGAGTCGGAGATCCCGGCCCCCTTGCTGGAGCGCTTCTTCGAGAAAGAGGGGGAGACGTACCGCGTGCGCCCCGACCTCCGCGAGCGCATCGTGTTCGCGCCGCAGAACGTGCTCCAGGATCCGCCGTTCTCGCGCCTCGACATCGTCACGTGCCGCAACCTTCTCATCTACCTGGAGCCGGAGATGCAGCGGCGCGTGCTGCGGCTCCTGCACTTCGGCCTTCGCGAGGCAGGCGTCCTGTTCCTCGGCTCCAGCGAGACGACGTCGGGCGCGGAGGACATGTTCGAGCCGCTCGACAAGAAGGCGCGCATCTTCCGCCGCATCGGACCGACGCGCCCCGTCGGGGTCGACTTCTCGCTGCCGCGCGTGCACCAGCAGGCGCTCCGGGCCGTCGTCCAGCCGGAGGTGCGGAACCCGCCGCTGCGAATGTCGGTGTCGCAGATCACGGCGCGCGCTCTGCTGGAGCAGCACACGCCCGCCGCGGTGACCGTCAATCGGGAGCTGCGGATCATGTACTACCACGGGGACCTGGAGCCTTATCTGAGCCAGCCCCGCGGCGAGCCGACGCGCGACCTGCTCGCCGTCGTGCGGTCCAGCACCCGCAGCGCCGTGCACACCGCCGTTCACCGCGCCATCGCGGAGAACAAGCCCGCTGTCGTGCACGACGGGTGGCTGGAGTCGCCGACGGGGAAGCGCACCCGCATCACGATCAAGGCCACTCCGGTCGAGGAGCGCGGCGCGACGGAGCTCCTCGTGGTCAGCTTCCAGGAGCGCCCCGAGATCCCGATCGAGTCGGGCTCCGGCGCCGATCGCAAGGTGACCGAGGAGGAGCTCCAGCGCGTGCGGGCCGATCTGCAGACCGCCGTGGAGGAGCTGCAGACCAGCAACGAAGAGCTGAAGGCCTCGAACGAAGAGGTCCTGAGCACCAACGAAGAGCTCCAGAGCACCAATGAAGAGCTGGAGACGAGCCGGGAAGAGCTGCAGTCGCTCAACGAAGAGCTGAGCACCGTCAACGCGCAGCTCCTCGCGAAGATGGAAGAGCACCAGGCCGCCAGCAACGACCTCGCGAGCCTCCTCACCAGCACGGATCTCGCGGTCCTCTTCCTCGACACCCACTTTCGCATTCGAAGGTTCACTCCCCCCGTTCGGGAGCTGTTCGATCTCATCGTGTCGGACCTCGGGCGCCCCCTCTCCGACCTCGCCGCGAAGTTCCGCGATCCGACGTTGATGACGGACGCGCGCACGGTGCTCGACAAGCTGATCCCGGTCGAACAGGAGATCACGGCCGACGGCGGGCGCTGGTACCTGCGCCGCATCACGCCGTATCGCACGGCCGACGATCGCATCGACGGCGTCGTGCTGATGTTCGTCGACATCACGGCCAACAAGAGGGCCGAATTGGCCCTCCAGCAGAGCGAGGCGCGCTTCCGGCAAGCGTGCCAGATCGAGACCGTGGGCGTCGCGTTCTTCCACCTCGACGGCCGCATCACGGAGGTGAACGACGCGTTCCTCCGCATGACCGGGTACAGCCGCGAGGACGAGTCCTCCGGCCGCCTCCGCCTCGACATGCTGACGCCTCCGGAGTGGCAGCCTGTCACGCTGCGGGCCATCGACGAGCTGAAGGCCAACGGCAAGACGACCCCGTACGAGAAGCAGTATCTGCGCAAGGACGGCTCGCGCGGATGGGCCTTGTTCTGCGGGCGGCGCCTCGGCGAGACGGATGGTGTCGAGTTCGTGATCGACATCAACGTCCGCAGCATGCCCGAGGACGCGACGCCGGGCTCGATCGCGCTGGTGGCCGCGGCCCAGAGCGCCCGCGCCGAGGCCGAGACGGCGAACCGCATGAAGGACGAATTCCTCGCCGTCCTCAGCCACGAGCTGCGCACCCCCATGTCCGCCATCCTGATGTGGACGAACATGCTGGATCAGGTCGACGGCAAGAGCCCCACGAAGCTCCGCGAAGCCACGAGCGCGATCCGGGCCAGCGCGGAGGCGCAGCGGCAGCTCATCGACGATCTCCTGGACGTCTCGCGCATCACGGCCGGCAAGCTGCGGCTGGACGTCCGGGACGTCGACCTCGCGGGGGTCGTGCGCGATGCCGTAGACACAGTGTATCCTGCCGCAGAAGCCCGTGATTTGAGGGTCCACTCCACGGTGGCGGAGGACATCGGCCTCGTCCGGGGGGACCCGAGCCGGCTGCGGCAGATCGTGTGGAACCTCCTCTCCAACGCGCTCAAATTCACGCCCGCCGGCGGCCGGATCGACGTCTCGGTGACGCGCGAGGGCGAGGGCGTGCAGATCCGCGTGACGGACACCGGCATCGGGATCGCGCCCGAGGTGCTGCCGAACGTGTTCGATCGCTTCCGGCAGGCCGCCCCTGCGAGCACGCGCACGTCGATGGGGCTCGGGCTGGGGCTCAACATCGCGAAGCAGCTCGCGGGGCTCCACGGCGGGACCATCACCGCAGAGAGCCCCGGAGTCGGACAGGGCGCCACGTTCACGGTGTGGCTCCCTCTCCCGCGCCTGCCCGTGACCAAGAAGCAGCCTGCGCCGCGCCCCGCCGGGAAGAAGCAAGCCTCGGGCGAAAAGGCTCCTCCCAAGAACGACGCGTCGCTGAAAGGCCTCCGTCTCCTCCTCGTGGAGGACGACTACCACACGCGCCTCGCGCTCCGGACATGGCTGGAGCAGCTCAACGCGACGGTCACCGAAGCGGACACGGCGCAGGGCGGGTACGCCGCGATCGAGAAAGAGCGCCCGGACGTCCTGCTCAGCGACATCGGCCTCCCCGGCGAGGACGGATACGGCTTGATCCGTCGCATCCGCGAGCGTGAAGAGGCGATGAAGACGGCGCCCCTCCCCGCGATCGCCCTCACGGCCTTCGTGCGGGAGCAGGACAAGGCCCGCGCGCTCGCCGCAGGCTTCCACGCGCACGTGCGAAAGCCCATCGACCCCGACACGCTCCTCCGCGCCATCCTCGACGCCGCGGCGCTGAACCCGAAGGCGAAGCCCGCGACGAAGGCGAAGCCCGCGACGAAGGCGAAGCCCGCGACGAAGGCGAAGCGGACATAACGCATTCCACCGATCCTCCCCTGGGGCGCTGCCTGCCCGCGCCCCCGTATCCGCGATCCGCCGGTGGATTCGTATTCAGCGCATCTGTCAACCGAGGACCCGGCCTCGGCACTCATTGCGGCCCCCGCGCAATGAATGCACGAAATGCGGCCTTTTGCCGCGCGGCGCGGCCGGAATCGAGACGGGACCGGGCCTTGCACAGGGGCCGGCCGTGCACCCCACCGACAAGTCGCCTCACCCGAGCGGCGATAACCGCTTCAAGCTGCTGGATCGCACGATCAACCGGCACCAACATAGCGGGAGCGCGCTGATCGAGGTCCTCCACGCCGCGCAGGAGATCTTCGGATTCCTGGAAGAGGACATCCTCCTCTACATCGCGCAGGCGCTGCACCGGCCGCGAAGCCAGGTGTTCGGCGTCGCCACCTTCTACAACTTCTTCCGCCTCAAGCCCGGCGGCGAGCACACGGTCGTGGTGTGCACAGGCACCGCGTGCTACGTGAAGGGCGCCGGCGACCTCGTCGATCGCCTGGAGAAGCGCTGCGGCTGCAAGCTCGGTGAGACCACGAAGGACGGCAAGGTGTCGCTCATCAGCGCGCGCTGCATCGGCTCGTGCGGCCTCGCGCCCGTGGCGGTGATCGACGGAGAGGTCGCGCCGAAGCTCACGAAGGAGCAGATGACCGCCAAGATCGAGGGCTTCCTGGCCCCGGAAACGGAAGAGGCGCGCACATGAGCGTCGAGGACCTCGTCGAGATCGCCGAAGCCGAGAAGGCCCGTCAGGCGAAATTACAGCGTCGCATTCTCTATTGCTCGGCCGCCGGGTGCGTCTCGTGCGGCGGGCAGAAGACGCGCGACGCCCTCAAATCCGAGGTGAAGGCCCGCGGCCTCGGTGATCGCGTGGAGGTGATCGGCACCGGCTGCATGGGCCTGTGCGGCCGCGGCCCGCTGGTGAAGGTCGCCCCCGACGACACCCTGTATGCAGACGTCGACGAGGCCGCCGCGAAGCGAATCGTCGCCGAGCACATCGAAGGCGGCGCCCCCCTCGCCGAGAACAAGCTCGACACCGACGCTCCGTTCTTCGCCGCGCAGCACAAGATCGTGCTCTCGAACTGCGGCGAGATCGATGCGATGCGGGTGGAGGAGTACGTCGCGGCAGGTGGGTATTCGGCCCTCGCGCGCGCCGTCTCCGAAATGACGCCCGAGGCGGTGATCGAGGAGATCCGCAAGAGCGGCCTCCGCGGTCGCGGCGGCGCCGGTTACCCGACGGGCCTCAAGTGGTCCATCGTCCGAAAGGCCGTCGCCGAGCAGAAGTACATCGTGTGCAACGCGGACGAGGGCGATCCGGGCGCGTTCATGGATCGCAGCGTGCTCGAAGGCGATCCGCACCGCGTGCTCGAAGGCATGGCGATCGCGGCGTACGCCGTCGGCGCGACGCAGGGATACATCTATGTTCGCGCGGAGTACCCGCTCGCGATCGAGCGCCTCCGACTGGCCATCAAGCAGGCGGAGAAGCACGGACTCCTGGGCGGTCGCGTGCTCGATTCGGGCTTCAGCTTCCGCGTCGATCTGCGCATGGGCGCGGGCGCGTTCGTGTGCGGGGAAGAGACGGCCCTCCTCCGCAGCATCTCCGGCCGAAGAGGCCGTCCGCGGCCGAGACCGCCCTACCCTTCGGAAGCCGGCCTGTTCGGGATGCCGACGGTGATCAACAACGTCGAGACGTTCGCGAACATCGCCCCGATCCTGAACCGGGGCGGCGCGTGGTTCGCCTCGATCGGCACGCCGAAGAGCACCGGAACCAAGGTGTTCGCGCTGGCCGGCAAGGTGAAGAATACAGGCCTCATCGAGGTGCCGATGGGCATCCCGCTGCGCACGGTCATCTTCGACATCGGCGGCGGCCCGCCCGACGGGACGACCTTCAAGGCCGCGCAGACCGGCGGCCCCTCCGGCGGCTGCATCCCCGAGGAGCACCTCGATTTGCCGGTCGACTACGAGTCTCTCGCCGCGGTCGGCTCCATCATGGGCTCCGGCGGGATGATCGTCATGGACTCCACCTCGAACATGGTCGACGTCGCCAAGTTCTTCATGGAGTTCAGCATGGAGGAGTCCTGTGGTAAGTGCATCCCCTGCCGCGTCGGCACGAAGCACCTGCACGATCTCCTCGACAAGATCGGCCGCGGAGAGGGCACCGCCGCGGATCTCGCGCTGCTCGAGGACCTCTGCACGATGGTGAAAGAGACGAGCCTCTGCGGGCTCGGACAGGCGGCGCCGAACCCGGTGCTGTCGACGCTGCGGTTCTTCCGCTCGGAGTACGAGAAGGGGCTCGTCCCACTCCCGCGCTACGAAGAGGGCAATCCGGAGCGAGGGAGCTGAGCCATGGGTATCGTCACACTGACCATGAACGGAGAGCCGATGAGCGGCGGCGACAACGAGACGTTGCTCTCGATCGCCCGCTCCCACGGCGTGCACATTCCGACGTTGTGCCACCTCGACGGGCTGACCGACGTCGGCGCCTGTCGCCTGTGCCTCGTGGAAATCGAGGGATCGAACAAGCTGCATCCCGCGTGCACCACGCGCCCGGCCGAGGGCATGGTGATCAAGACGCACACCGAGCGGCTCCAGAAACACCGCCGGATGATCATCCAGATGCTCGCGTCGGAGGGCAACCACCACTGCGCGGTCTGCGTCTCCAACAACCACTGTGAGCTGCAGAACCTGGCGCTCGAAGTGGGCCTCACCTCGGTGCAGGTGCCCTATCTGTACCCGGACAAGAAGCTCGACGCGACGCACCCCCTGTTCGTGATGGACCACAACCGATGCGTCCTGTGCACCCGGTGCGTGCGCGTATGTCACGAGATCGAGGGCGCGCACGTGTGGGACATCGCGTATCGCGGCATCAAGTGCGAGCTCGTGGCCGACATGAACGTGCCGTGGGGCAAGGCCGACAGCTGCACGTCGTGTGGAAAGTGCGTGTCGGTGTGCCCGACGGGCGCGCTCTTCGCGAAAGGCACCACCGTCGCCGAGCAGCAGAAGCGCACCGACTTCGTCCGCTTCCTCGTGACCGCGCGAAGCACCAAAGAGTGGCGGCACGACTACCTCGACGAGGAGGGCGAATCGTGAGTGACAGTCGCAAACCCAGGCTCGCGACGGCGTGGCTCGGCGGCTGCTCCGGCTGCCACATGTCCATGCTCGACATGGACGAGCGCCTCATCGATCTGGCCGGCAAGGTGGAGCTGGTCTATTCGCCGATCGCCGACGTGAAGTCCTTCCCTTCCAAGGTGGATGTCACGCTGGTGGAGGGCGCCGTCACGAACGACGAGAACGAGCATCTGGCGCGCGAGATCCGCAAGAATTCGCGCTTCGTCGTGTCGTTCGGCGACTGCGCGACGGCGGGCAACGTGACCGCGATGCGAAACCGCTACAGCACGAAGGAGATCCTGCACCGCGCGTACGTGGAGCTCGCGGATCCGGACCCGAGCATCCCGCCGGAGATACCCACTCTGGCCCGGCTCCTCACGCGCGCGCGGCCGCTGCACGAGGTGATCCCGGTGGACGCCTTTCTCCATGGATGTCCTCCATCGGCCGATGAGATCTGGCTCGCGGTGACGGCGTTGATCGAGGGCAAGATCCCCGATCTGCCGGCCGTCTATCAGCGTTACGGATGACCCACGCGGGAAGAACGTCATGACCAAGACCATCACGATCGACCCCGTCACGCGCATCGAAGGGCACGCGAAGATCACCATCGTCCTCGACGACGAAGGCCGAGTCAGCGACGCGCGCTTTCACGTGAACGAGTTCCGCGGCTTCGAGAAGTTCTGCGAGGGCCGGCTCATGTGGGAGATGCCCGGCATCACGTCGCGCATCTGCGGCATTTGCCCGGCCAGCCACCTCATCACGTCCGCGAAGGCGGGCGACGACATCCTCGCGATCGGCATCCCGGAGGCGGCGGAGAAGCTGCGGCGGATCATGACGCTGGGGCAGTGGATCCAGAGTCACGCGCTGGCCTTCTTCCACCTGTCGTCCCCGGATCTTCTGCTCGGCTTCGACTCGGATCCTGCGCGCCGCAACGTGTTCGGCCTCATCGCGGAAGACCCGGATTTCGCGCGGCGTGGAATACGCCTCCGCAAGTTCGGACAGGAGGTCATCGAGGTGCTCGGCGGCCGCCGTATTCACACGCCCTGGGCCGTCCCCGGAGGCGTGCGGGAGCCGTTCGACGCGGCCCGGCGCGACAAACTGCTCGCGTGGATCCCGGAGGCGCGCGAGACGACGCAGCTCGCCCTCAAGACGGTGAAGGCCGTGCACGACAAGTACGCGCACGAGATACCGACGTTCGGCAACTTCCACTCTCTGCACATGGGCCTCGTCGGCGCGGACGGACGGCTGGAGTATTACGGCGGCAAGCTGCGCGTGCGCGACGCCGACGGCAACACCATCGCCGACCAGGTGGACCCGCGCGGCTACGGCTCGCAGCTCGGCGAGCGGTCGGAGGCGTGGAGTTACCTGAAGTTCCCTTATTACAAGCCGCTCGGCATCGAGAAAGGCATGTACCGCGTCGGCCCGCTCGCGCGTCTCAACGTGTGCGACTTCATCGAGACGCCGCTCGCGGAGGCGGAGCGCGTGACGTTCCGCGCGCTCGGCGGCGGCGCGGGCGCCGTGAACAACTCATTCTATTACCACTACGCGCGCCTCATCGAGATCCTCTTCGCCGTGGAGAAGATCGAGGAGCTCCTGCACGATCCGGTCATCCTCGACGATCATGTGCGCGCCCGCGCGATGATCAACCGGCACGAGGGCATCGGCGCGAGCGAGGCGCCCCGAGGCGTGCTGTTCCACCACTACAAGGTGGACCATGACGGCGTGCTCAAGTCCGTGGATCTGGTGATCGCGACCGCGCAGAACAACTTCGCGATGAACCGCGCCGTGCGCCAGCTCGCGATGCACCACCTCTCCGGCGTGGAGA
>JAXLYM010000013.1:0-286958 GCA_046351455.1 Polyangiaceae bacterium | reverse complement strand
TAACGCAAGTTACACGGGCTTTTTTCTTTTGTCCTTCCGACTCCCCATCGCGCTCGCGGGCCTCCGCTGGCCCGGCCGCTTCGGAGCTCGGAGGCCGTCGCCGAGAAGGCGAGTCGCTTACGCACCGAGCGCCAGCTCGGCGCCAATCAGATCTGACCCTCTTCCGCTCGGCGGACCGAATTTTCGGATTTGCCGTTTCGGCTGGTCGGCGAGCTGCTGGTGCTGATCCGGAGGGCGGGATCGTTGCCGGTTTGTTTTCCTGCGGCTCGGCGTTGCTACGCTAGCGATGCTCGTGGCTTCGAAACGGCTCAAAGTGGTTCTGGGGGCGGTGGGTCTGCTGCTCTCGGTGGCGGTTACCGGGTTTGCTCCGCTCGTTCGATACGAGGCGGCGGCCGCGGGGGCTCGTGTCGGCGCGCAGATCCGCATCGATCGCGTGTGGCCGACGTGGCACGGGGCGCTGCTGAGAGGGGTTGACGTCACCCTCACGGATGTGCCTTCGGCGGCGGTTCACGCGGACGAGATCGAGATCGCGTTCGGATCTTCCGGGCGGACGATCACCGTGCGCGGAGGCGACGTGCGCGCGACCGGGCCGCGCGACGAGATCGCGACGCAGGTGGAGGCGTGGCGCGCGAAGAACGTCCGCGCTCCATCGAGCGGCTCCGGCGAGGGCTCGTCCACGTCGCATGACGAGATCGACGTCGGCGGGTTCTCCGTGCGGTGGCAAGATCGCGCGGAGGCTCCAAAAGAAGCCATTTCGGCGACGGGGGTGCGCGTCGATCGCACCGCGGACAAGCTCGACGTCGTCGCGGAGACCGCGTCGCTGCGGCAAGGGAGCACCGCGATCACGCTCGCTCAGGCGAAGCTGCGCGTGCACAAAGGCGACAAGGGGTACCGCGTCGACGAGCTGTCGCTCGGGAAGCTCGACGGCGCGGTCATGCTCGATCCGCCGGACGACGCGGGGAGCGCTCCCGCTCTCGTGCCGACGTCCTCCGCTTCGGCGACGGTCGCGCCGATCGCTTCGGCTTCGTCACGACCTTCACGAAAGCCTACGAAAACCGGCACGCCAGCGCAGGCTCCGTCGGACTCGGGGCCGGCTTGGGAGCGGCGCGCGCAGAAGGCGGCGGAGGCGCTCGTGGCGGCGGCGCGGCAAGTGGACGCGGTGCTCGAGGACGGCGCGACGGTCGCGATCGAGCGCGTGCACGCGGAGATCCGGCGAGGGGACGACACGCTTCACGTGGGGCCGGGGAAGCTCGCGGTCACGCGCGACGCGGGGCGGCTCGCGGTGGAGCTCGCGCCGTGGGTCGATGGCGCGAACAAGGGCGCTTCGGACAAGGGCGCTTCGGACAAGGGCGCTTCGGACAAGGGCGCTTCGGACAAGGCTCCTTCCGGCGAGCAGCAGGCGCTCACGTTTCGGCTGCTCGTGCCGGTGCGCGAGGACGCGGCGTCGCAGGAGATCGTGGGGGACGTGAAGGGCGGGCCGATCTGGCTGTCGACGCTCGGGATCAAGGACGGGGACTTCGGGCTCTTCGACGTGCAGAAGGGCGCGCTCTCGATGAACGCGAAGGTGACGCTCTCGGGGGATCGCAACAAGCTGCGACTCGAAGGCGACGGGCGCGTGTCGTCCGTGTCGCTGCAGAACAAGTCGCTGTCCGATGAGCCGATCGCGGGGCTCGATCTCGCGTGGCGCGCGAAGGCGACGTTTCGGCTCGATCGGCGGCGCGTCGAGGTCGATGAAGGCGAGGTGGATCTCGGGCAGATCCGGCTCGTGGGGAGCGGGACGTACGAGCGAATCGGCGACGAGCATCAGGTGCGCGCTGCGTTCGAGCTGCCGCTCGTCGGGTGCCAGGCCGCGCTCGACTCGATGCCGAAGGGGCTCGTCGCGAAGATCGCCGGGATGCGGATGGCCGGGACGTTCGCGCTCAAGGGGAAGGCCTCGTTCGATACGGCGCGGCTCGATCACGATTACCAGGTGAGCTGGGATACGGCCGTGTCGTGCCGCGTGACGGAGGCGCCCGCGGGGATCGATGTGTCGCGCTTCACACACGCGTTCGAGCACACCGTGTACACGCCCGACGGGACGCCGAAACAAGTGGAGACCGGGCCCGGAACCGGGGTGTGGGTGCCTTACGGGGGCATCTCGAAGTTCATGACGACCGCGGTGCTCACCACGGAGGACGGCGGCTTCTACCGGCACCGCGGCTTCGACGCGGAGGCGATCCGCAACAGCATCCGCGAGAACCTGCGGAAGCGGAAGTTCGTCCGCGGCGCGAGCACGATCAGCATGCAGCTCGCGAAGAACATCTACCTCGATCGCACGAAGAACCTGTCTCGCAAGCTCCAGGAGGCGGTGCTCACGATGTACCTGGAGCAGGTGCTCACGAAGGATCAGATCCTCGAGCTCTACCTGAACGTGATCGAGTTCGGGCCGATGGTGTACGGCGTCGGGCCGGCCGCGCAGTATTACTTTCACGGCGACGCGGGGCAGCTCTCGCTCGGTCAGGCGCTGTATCTGTCGTCGATCCTGCCCAATCCGAAGGCGGATCACTTCACGGCGCAAGGGCCCGTCTCGGCTTCGTGGATGAGCTTCTTGCACAAGCTGATGGAGATCGCTCACAAGCGCGATCGCATCACCGACGAGGAGCTGGAGGACGGGCTGCGCGAGACGGTGGTCCGCGGCTCGCCGGCGCCGTTCCGCGCTCCGAAGCCGGCCGAGACGACCGGCGGCGATTCGGCGAATCCGCCCGAGCCGCCCGACGACAGCGGGTGGACCGCGCCGTGATCGTCCCCCTCCCATCGCGAACGGAGAGAGCGATTTGGGAGGGGCGGACGCGCGCAGCGCGGCCGGGGTGGGCACCTTTCCCTGATTTCCTCTCAGGGTTTTTGGGGGGTGAAGCGGGGGCCCGCTCGGCGGCGCTCGGCGAAGAAGTGTTTCAAGGTCGCGGCGCACTCCTCCGCGAGGACTCCGGAGGTCACTTCGAAGCGGTGGTTCAGGCGGGGGTCTCGGCCGATCGTGAAGAGGGTGTCGACGGCGCCGGCTTTGGGGTCCGCGCAGCCGTAGACGAGGCGGGCGACGCGGGCGTTGACCAGGGCGCCGGCGCACATCGGGCACGGCTCCAGCGTGACGTAGAGCGTGCTGCCGTTCAGGTGCCAGTCGCCCCGCACCCTCGCGGCCGCGCGCAAGGCGTCGATTTCGGCGTGCGCCGTGGGGTCCTGATCACGCTCCCTGCGGTTGCGGCCGCGCGCGAGCACCACGCCCGCCGCGTCGACGATCACCGCGCCGATCGGGACGTCTCCGTCCGCCGCCGCAAAGGCCGCCTCCTCCAACGCGAGGCGCATGAAGGGCTCGTCCTCGGGGCGCGCGGTGGATTCGGCCGCTCCTTCCATCGACGGGATTGTTACCGACAAAGGCAGGCGGCGGATAGGGTCAGGGGGGCGGGGCCGCCGGGAGCGTGAAGAAGAAGCGGGAGCCCTCGCCGGGGCGGCTCTCGAACCACATCCGGCCTCCGTGCGCCGTGACGAGGCCCTTCGCGATGTAGAGGCCGAGTCCGAGGCCGCGGCGACTCTTGGGGTCGTTTCGCCAGAAGCGCGCGAAGATCTGGTCTCCCTCCGACGGGGAGACGCCCACTCCGGAGTCCTTGACCTCGAATCGGACGTGCGCCCCCGCGGCGCCGGCTCCGAGCGTGACACAGCCACCCTCGGGCGTGAATTTGAGGGCGTTTCCCAGCAAGTTGCTGAGGATCTGGAGCGCTCGGTGACGGTCGGCCGAGACGGCCAGCGCGGGGTCGACAGGCTCCATCAACAAGGCGATCCGCTGCGCTTCGGCCTGCGGGGCGAGCATCTGGCGCGCGACGAGGAGGAGATCCAGCGCGCTCTCCCGGGCGACGACGAGCTGCACGGTGTTGCCCTCGACGCGCACCATGTCCACGAGATCGTCCACGAGGTGCATCATGTGGGTGACGCTCCGATCGATGCGGCGCACGATCTCTCGGCTCTTCGTGCCGGCCACGTCGCGCAGGAGGTTGGCGCCGAGCCGCACGTTGTTGAGCGGCGTCCGGAGATCGTGGGACACGACCGCGAGCACGTCGTCGCGCGCGCGGATCGCCTTCGCCGCGGCCTCGTAGAGGACGATGTTGTCCGCGCACACCGCGACGAGGACGCCTATCTGATCGAGGAGGTGCGCCTGGCTCGGTGGCGGGACCGTGGTGCGGAGTCGGGCCGCGAGGAAGCCGCGCGGCGCGCCGTCCCGCCCGCGGAGCGAGGTCATGAGGCGTTCGCCGGAGAGCCTCGGATCCAGGGTGATTTCGCGCCCGGAGGGGCGGCGCGCCCAGCTCGCGAGCTCGCCTGTCGGCCCGTCGCCTCCGTGCGCAAACTCGATGTCTCCGCTCGGGTCCGACAGGCACACGTGCGTCTCGATGGCGTCCAGCACGTCCGCCGTGAGGGCGCTCGTCGCGCGCGCGAGGTCGTGCAGCGTGCGGGCGCCGACGAGGCCGGGGGCGCTCTCGACGATGCGGCGGAGCTGGTCCACGTCGTCGGGCAAATAAGGCTCCACGCTGTCGTCGAGGGAGACGCTCACTTCCTGGTCCATCATCACGCCATCTCGGCTCGGGGGAGCGTGGTGCGGATGGCGTCGACGATGTCCGTCCCCGAGAGCGGCTTGCACAGGCACATTTGAAAGCCGAGCGCGTGGCTCTGCGATCGCAGCGGCTCGTCGAGCGCGCCCGTCACGAGGAGGGCCGTCCGCAGCGCCTCGGGGCGTGTCTCGGAGAGGAGATCGAAGCCGCTCCCGTCCGGCAAATGAAGGTCCGTCACGAGCACCGCGTAGTCGGCGCCTCCGAAGGCGCGGCGCGCGGCGGCCACGGAAGACACGGTGTCGACGCCCCAGCCCTGGCGCTCGAACAGGCACACGAGGAGGGCCGCGGAGTCGTCGTCGTCCTCCACCACCAGGATGCGGATCGCCTCCTTCGGGCGGCCTTTCGGCGACAGAGACTCGATGTCGGGGCGCGGCATCTCGCCGGAGCCGACCTCGGGCAAGTGGGCGTTCTGCTCCAGCGACGCGGCCGCGGCGGTGGCGCGGTTCACGCCCCGCCGCGCCATCGCGAAGACGCGCTGGTGGCGGTCGGCCTCGTCTCCGAGGGCCATCTCCAGCTCCAGCAAGGCGCCGTGGATCACGCTCGCGGCGCCCCGGATCTCGTGGGCGAGCTTCTTCACCACCGCGGTTTCGAGAGTGGCAGTCTGCGCGCTGTGCGTCACTGAGCGCCTCCGTCCTGGCGCTCGGTCCCTTCGTATTTTTCGAGCTTCCGGTACAGGGTCCTCCTGTCGAGGCCGAGCAGCGCGGCGGCGCGCGCCTTGTTGCCGCCGAGGAGCTTCAGCACGCGGGCGATGTAGCGCTTCTCCAGCTCTTGCAGAGACACGATGTCGTTCGGGTCGCTCGCGGACACCGAGAATCGGTCCGAGCGGTACGCGCGGATCCTCTCCGGCAGATCCTCCACCGTGATCTGGTCGAAGCGGGCGAGCGCCACCGCGCGATCGATACAGTTCTCCAGCTCGCGGACGTTGCCGGGCCAGTCGTACGCGAGGAGCCTCTCCGCGACGAGGGGCGACAGCGTGAGGCGCTGTCCGTGCCTCTCGGCGCCGCTCCTCTCCAGGAAGAAGGCCGCGAGCTTCAGGATGTCACTGCCCCTCTCGCTCAGCTTCGGCACGTCGATCCGCACGACGTTGATGCGGTAATAGAGGTCCTGTCGAAAGCGCCGCTCCTCCACCTCGACCTCGAGATCGCGGTGGGTCGCGGACACGATGCGCGCGTCGAACGGGAGCTCTCCCGACGTGCCGACCGGGCGCACCTTGCGCTCCTGGAGCGCGCGCAGGAGCTTCGCCTGCATCTCCATGGGCATGTCACCGATCTCGTCGAGGAACAACGTGCCTCCCGACGCCTCGACGAAGAGGCCTTGTCGCGCCGTCTTCGCGTCGGTGAAGGCACCACGGGCGTGGCCGAACAGCTCACTCTCCAGGAGGCTCGGCGGGACGGCAGCGCAATTCAAGGCAACGAACGGGCCTGTCGCCCGCGAGCCGGCCGCGTGCACCGCCCGCGCGACGAGCTCTTTCCCGGTGCCGGTCTCTCCGTGGATGAGCACCGACGCGTCGCTCTTCCCGACGCGGCCGATGAGGTCGTTCACGCGGGCGATCGCCGGGCTCTCGCCGACGATGTGGGCAGTGGAGACAGGCTCTCTCTGCGCGTCCTGGAGGCGCTCCAGCTCGCCCTTGAGGCGGCGGTGCTGGGCGGCGCGCGCCACCGCGATCTGGAGGAGCTTCGGCTCCACGGGCTTCGTGAGGAAATCGTAGGCTCCGGCGCGCATCGCGCTGATCGCGGACTCCATGCTGCCGAGGCCGGTGAGCACGATCACCGGGATCCCGGGCCGCGTCGCGATCATCTGCTCGCAGAGGGCGAGGCCGTCCATCTCCCCCATGCCGAGGTCGGTGAGGATGACGTCGAACGCCTCCTTGACGGCCAGATCGAGGGCATCTCCAGGGGAGGTCGTCGTGCTCGGCGAGAATCCCATCCTGGACAGGGAGCTCTGGAGCAGGTCGCACTGATCCTGATCGTCGTCGATGCAGAGGACGCGAGTCTTCATTGGGGGAGGGGGATGGAGCTTTTTGCCGCGCTGTGGCCGTCTTGCAGCCACGGCGCGAATGTAGCGCACGACTTTCGGATCTGCCCGTGACGCCGGGACTCGGCACCACCCTCACCGAACCGGCATGTCGATGGAGCCAATCGTCGGTTCGCAACCTCGCCACGGTGTGGCGTTCCGGCGTGACCCGGAGAGGCCGCTGCGCTCCCGAAAACGGCCGCAAATCGGCCTGAATCGCGGCGTCCGCGGCGCGCGGCCCGACCGCGGGCGACTGGCACGTACGCTGCAAACACACGGCGTCGAGCGCGGCCCCCTCCGAGCGCGATGGGCGCGATTCGAGGGCCGGAGCCACACCACGGAGAGGAACCATGCAGACGACCACCACACCGCTGCCGCTGTCGGGTCGCGACACATCCACGTTCCAGGAGTCGATCGATCAGCTCGCCTCCTTTTACCGTGGAGAGCTCTCCGCGGTGGAGACGTACCGACAGGCGATGAAGGTGACCCAGCAGGCGTGGGTGCTGACGCAGCTCCGGAGCAACCTCGCGTCGCACGAGGAGCGCGCGCGCATCCTCCGCCAGCGCATCATCGATCTGGGCGGCGTGCCGCCGGACGACTCCGGTCCTTGGGGCGCCTTCGCGACTGCCGTGCAGGGCGTCGCCTCCGCGATCAACGAGCGCGCCGCGCTTTCGATCCTGGAAGAGGGAGAGCGCCACGGCCTCGCGGACTACCGCGCGGACCTCGGCAAGGTGGACCGCGAGTCGCTCCGCATGCTGGAGAACCGCGTGATCCCGCAGCAGAGCCAGACCTACGACTCCCTTCATCGCATCGTGGAGAGCCTCTCCGCGAGCTAGTCGCCCCCTCCCGAGGAGCAGTCTGAGAGCGAGGGATTGTCCCCGCAACGTGGCCGGATTCGCGCGCCCGAGCGTGAATGTCACCTGAGCGCGCGGGTCCGGCCGCTTTTTTTTCCGACAGACGTCTGCCCACGGGCCGGAGCGGCCCGAGGGAGGGGACCCCGCAGTGCCGGGGAGGCGCGCAATGTCCGCGCCCTCTCGCATCGGCACCGCAAGCGTCTTGCTCCCGTTCGCGTCCTGTGTTCGAACGTTCGACACTGGCGATGGATGAAGACGTGCTGGCAACGGACTCGCGAGCGAGCGTGCAAAGTCGCACGACCCGGCTCGTCGCGATCACCGCGGTCGGCTGGTTCTTCTTCGCCGCGCGGTCGGCGCTCCTCGGGAGCTACTTGTTCTCCGCGGTGGCGGCCGCAGGCTGCGCGCTGACGGCGGTGGTGTACCTGGGGATGCGCGCGCGGCCCGCGTGGCTGAGGCCCCTCACGCACGCGAACGCGGCGGTCGCCACCGTGTTCATCGTCGCGTGTTGCGCGCTGTCGGGACAGTCACGCTCCCCGGCGCTGCCTTACCTGCTCTGCGTGCCGCTCAGCGTCGGATATCTCCTGGGCGTCCGCATGTCGATGTTGTGGACTTTCATCTGCGTGCTGGCCGCGATCGTCAACGACATCCTGACGCGCCTCGTGCCGATCAAGGCGACGTACGGAGACACGATGTTCGACGGCACGCTCGCCGTCCTCGTGCTGCTGGCCGTCGTGGTGTTGCTCGTCACCGTGCAGGATCGCCTGCGCGCCGCGCACATTCAGGCGCTGGACGAGCAGAAGCGCACCATCCTCACGTTGAACCACGATCTCGCGCAGAAGAGCGAGGAGGCCGATCAGGCCCGCGACCGCGCGATCGCCGCGTCCCGCGCGAAGGGGGATTTCGTCGCGACGCTGAGCCACGAGATCCGCACTCCGCTGAACGGCGTCCTCGGCATGGCGAGCCTGCTCCAGGATCACGAGCTGCCACCGGATCAGCGGGAGCTCGTCCGCACCATCCGCACGAGCGGAGACGCCCTGCTCGGGCTGCTCAACGAGCTGCTCGATTTCTCGAAGATCGAAGCGGGCGCGCTGGAGCTGGAGAGCGCGCCGTTCGACCTCAAGGACACGCTGCAAGAGACGTTCGATCTGATGGGGATCACCGCGTCGGCGAAGAGGCTCACGCTCTCGTCGAAGGTCGAGGCGGGCGCGGTGACTCGGCTCATCGGCGACGCCGGGCGCGTGCGGCAGATCCTGGTCAACCTGGTCAGCAACGCCATCAAGTTCACGGAACAAGGCTTCATCGAGATCGGCGTGTCCACGACCTCGCAGGGCGAGAGCGGCGCCGTCGCGGTGCACCTCACTGTCCGCGACAGCGGGGTGGGCATCCCGCCGGACCGGATTGGCACTCTGTTCGAGCCTTTCAAACAAGCCGATTCGTCGACGACGCGGAGGTTCGGCGGGACGGGGCTCGGGCTCGCTATTTGCCGCCGACTGGCCATCGCGATGGGCGGCGACACGTGGGTGGAGAGCACGCTCGGGAGAGGCTCGACGTTCCACGTGACGTTGGGTCTCCGGAGGGCGCCGGAGAGCCGGGATTCGCGCCGCTCGTCGATGCGCGGGCAGGTCCCCTTGCCGGGGATGCGCTTCGAGGAGGGCGAGGCGCCGAGCGTGCTCGTGGCCGAGGACAACCCCGTCAATCAGCAGGTCATCAAGCTCATGCTGGTGCGGTGCGGCGTGCAGCCGGTGCTCGCGGGCAACGGCCTGGAGGCGCTGCAGCACCTGCGCGCGCGCGACTACGACCTCGTGCTCATGGACGTGCGCATGCCCGAGATGGACGGGCTCGACGCGACGAGGGTGTTGCGGCGGGAGATCCCGGAGGGCCGGCAGCCGATCGTGGTCGCGATGACGGCCAACGTGCAAGTGGAGGACCGGAAGGCCTGCGAGGAGGCCGGGATGGATGATTTCGTCCCGAAGCCGATCCACCCGCGGGACCTGGCGCGCGTGCTCGAAAAGGCCGCGAAACGCCGCGCCGAACGCGCCGGGGTGAAGGGGACGCGGGAGAGCGTCGCCTCGCCTTGATCCGAAGAGAGGCAGTCTGAAGAGGGGAGTCTGGAGAGGGGGAGTCTGGAGAGGGGGAGTCTGGAGAGGGGGAGTCTGGAGAGCGTCAGTCCGAAGACGGGCGCTCTCGGGGGGTCACGGCGCCTGGAAGATGATGCGCTCGTGGGTGGTGGCGCCGTTCAGGCTCGTGTTCGTGCCGCAGCGGTAGCCGCTGCTGATATTGCCGCCGGCCGTGTGCCAGCACATGCGCTTGTCGTTCGCGCCGCTCGTCAAGACGTCGCAGGAGAACTTCTGCACGGCGTCGCCCGCGTTCACGTATCCCCACGACCAGTTGGTGTTGTAATACCACCCGACGCCGTTCGCCGTGTGCAACACGGTTTGATCCTGATAGCCCGTGTCGAAGAGCACGTCGGTGCGCGGGGCCCACGCCGCGGTGATCAGCGTGGACGAGCCGGCGGTGCGGCAGCCGAGGAGGAGCTTGGCCTGGGAGCACTGCGTCTGGATGGCGGTCAGCGCCGTCGCCGAGTTGTTGTAGAGGTCGACGTAGCACTGCGTCCAGCCGGTCAGGCTCGCGATCGCGACGTTCGTCTGCACGCCGCTGAAGGCGTTGAGGAGGAGCTGCTGGCAAGTGCCGCTGACGCACGCCTTGCCCGCGCCGCACACGGTGCCGCACGCGCCGCAGTTGTTCGGGTCGTTCTGGAGGCTCACGCACGAGTTGCCGCACTTGGTGCTGCCGCCGCCGCACACGAGCGCGCACGCGCCCGCCGAGCACACCTGTCCGGCCGCGCACACGGCGCCGCACGCGCCGCAGTTCGCGGCGTCGTTTTGCAGGTTCTTGCAGGCGCCGTTGCACAGCGTGGTTCCGCCGCCGCACTGGAGACCGCACATGCTGTTGGAGCACACCTGTCCCGCGGGGCAGGCGGTGCCGCACGTGCCGCAGTTGGCGGAGTCGTTTTGCAGGTTCTTGCAGGCGCCGTTGCACAGGGATGTTCCGCCGCCGCACTGGAGCGCGCAGGTGCCGTTCGAACAGACGAGCCCGGCCGCGCACGCGTTGCCGCACATCCCGCAGTTGGCGGCGTCGCTCAGGAGGTCTTTGCAGGCGCCGTTGCACAGGGATGTTCCGCCGCCGCACTGGAGACCGCACGTGCCGCCCGAACAGACCTCTCCGGCGGCGCAGGCGGCGCCGCACACTCCGCAGTTGGCGGAGTCGCTGTCGAGGTCCTTGCAGGAGGCGTTGCACAGCGATGTTCCGCCGGTGCATTCGAGCCCGCACGCGCCGTTCGAGCACACCTCGCCCGCCGCGCACGCGGCGCCGCACGCGCCGCAGTTCGCCGGGTCGGTCTGGAGGTCTTTGCAGGCGTTGTTGCACTTGGTGGTGCCGCCGACGCAGTCAATCTGGCAGACGCCCTCCGAGCACACTTGACCCGTGGCGCACACCGTGCCGCACGAGTCGCAGTTCATCGGGTCGATCTTCGGGTCCACGCAGACGCCGCCGCAGTCGATCGTCGGCGAGCCGCAGGCGGAGTCGCACTTGCCGTTGGAGCAGACCTCGTTCGCGCCGCACGCGGTGCCGCACGCGCCGCAGTTCGCCGGGTCGTTGTTCGTCACGACGCAGAGATCGCCGCATTTGGTGGTGCCGCCGCTGCATTCGAGGCCGCAGGCGCCGTTCGAGCACACCTGTCCGCCCGTGCACGCGGTGCCGCACGCGCCGCAGTTCGCTGGGTCGTTGTTCGTGCTCACGCAGGCGTCGCCGCACTTGATGGTGCCGCCGCTGCACACGAGATCGCAGGCGCCGTTCGAGCACACTTGTCCGGCCGCGCAGGCGGTGCCGCACGCGCCGCAGTTCGCAGGATCGTTCTTGACATCGACGCACACGTCCCCGCAGAGCTCCGTCCCCGGACCGCACGCCGTCCCGGTGGAGCCGCCGGACCCGCCGGCGCTGCTGCCGCTGCCGCCGCTGCAGCCAATCACGGCCAGAGCCGTCACGACAGCGCCGACCACGACGCTCCACCACGAGCCTCGCGATGCGTTGGACACCGAGTCATCCCGATGAGTCGAATCCCCGAGCTGCATCTCATGCCTCCTTTCGAGGTGAGATCTTCAGCAGAACACGGGGGTCCTTCCGGTCGCAACCGCGGGCTGACGCGGCTGCGTCTTTTGTCGACGGCCGAAGCTCAGTTGGAGGAGGCGCCGCACGCGGCGTTCTTTCCGAGGGGCGGGAAGGCCTCTCCCGGCTTCCAGTCGAGGACGCAGAGCAGGAGATCCGGATCGCACTTCACCTTGAAGTCGGGGTTGATGCCGGAGGCCTCCGGCCGGCCCGCCGCGGGGTCGGCCACACCGCAGCACGCCGCGTCGTTCGGCTTGCCGGTGCCATTGTCGTCGGCGTCCTTCACCTCGCAGTCCACCGGCGGGTACAGCGCGGACGCGATATACGTCGTCGTGCAGGTGTCCTTCGCCCCGGTGTCCGGGGAGGTCACTTCGCGCGTGATGGTCACTTCGCCGGTCGCCGCGTTGCCGGGGGACGTGAACGTCGTGTAGACGCTGAGCGACTTCCACGCATAGACGAGCCGCGTCTCCGGCAGGACTTGAGGGTTCCCGTCCCCGTCCGTGTAGGCCGTCTTCGGGACGTGGATCTCCGCGGAGGAGAGGGCGCCCGCCGAGCAGACGGCGTCCGCGTCCGGCGTGTTGCTGTAGTCGCCGTAAGAATACAACGTGTGTGTTTTGTCGGGATCGGCGGTCCCCGCGGCCGCGGCGGCGTCGGCCATCTCGCCCACGGAGGAGGCTTGGACGGCGACCGTCGTCTTGCTGGCGTCGAGGTTCTCGCCGTCCTCCGAAGGGGGGTTGTACGTCTTCATGCCGATGAGCTCGCCCTTCAGAGACAGGCAGTCGGCGCCGCCGTCCTTCGGGAAGTAGCGAGCCACATAAGGCCCGCTCGCGACGTCGCAGAGGAGCTTCGGGCTCGTGCACGAGGGCGTGAAGAGGCCGAGAGAGAGGAGGCCGACGAGGCTCGCCGCGGCGGCGTGGTGGTGGCTTTTCCGGATCGTCATGACGCGTCGTTCTCCCGGTTCCTAGAATGTCACCTTGGCCCCGAATCGGAGCTGCCGCGGCATCTGGTAAGAGGTCGGGTGGCCGAAGTTCTTGTTCTTGATGTCGCCGGAGATCGCCTCTCCGGTGTCGTAGTCGCGCAGCTTGCCCGGCAGATCCGACAGCGTCCCGTTCGGGATGGGGCGCACTCGCTCGTAGGTGTAGACCTCGTCCTGGGTCGTCACCTCCTGGAAGTTGAAGAGGTTGAAGACATCCACGCTGACGGAGAGCACGTTGCTCTTCGCGAGGCGGTACCCGACGCTGAGGTTCGTGTCGACGGAGTGGATCCACGGCAGTCGGCCGCCCGCGCCGCGCGGCAGGATGAAGCCGCCGCCGTTGCCGAAGAGGGGGCTCCCGCTGATGACGTTCACCGGCCCGCCGGAGAGGCCCTGGTACGAGACGCCGAGGCTCGCGACGAGCGTGGGGATCGGGGAGAATTCAGCCGCCCCGTAGAGCTTGATCGCGTGCGTGTGGTCGCCCGGCAACGGACCCTCGGAGTTCGGGACGAACAGGAGATCGTCGAACGTGGGAGTCCGGTTGGGGCTCGCGGCGGTGCCGGTCGGGCCGAAGAAGCCGTTGTAGTTGCCGCGCAGCGCCGACAGCGTGTAGCTCGCGGAGGCGAGCCAGTGCCCCGAGAAGAGCTTCTGGAACGACAGCGTGAGGGCGTCGTAGTCGCGCTTCGCCTTCGGGAATTCGGGGGCCGCGGCCGAGCCGGGGTTGCCGATGAAATACGTGGTGCCGTGGTCGCGGCTCATGTCCTCGATCACGTTGTTGAGCGATCGGTGCATGTACGACAGCCCCAGACGGGCGCCGTCGAACACCTCGTATTCTCCGCCCATCGCCAGCTCGTCCGTCGACTGCGCCTCCAGGTTCGGATCCACGGGGGCGCGGTTGCCGCCGAAGACGATCCATTTCCGGTTCGGCTCGTAGGGAGCGCCGCTGTTGAGGCGGTTCTCCGGCGCTTCGCACGACGCGCGCGAGGCCGGGTCGCGCGGGTTGCACTTGTCCTTGCCGACGATGGACACCGTGAGAGGCTCCGCCACGAGGCTGTCCGCGACGGCGAGCGGCACGTTCTCGTAGTACCGCGCGTAGCTCGCGAACACCTTGGATCGACCCTTGTGCGTGAAGTCGTAGACGGCGCCGACGCGCGGGGACCACTGCGAAGGCAGGGTCAGGCCGGTGCCGTCGCTCGTCGTGAGCATCTCCGCGTCGTAGCGAACACCCGCGTTGAGGGTGACCTCGTCGAGGATGCTCCACGAGTCCTGGACGAAGCCGCCGAGGAGCGTCGACGTGCCGCTCATGCGCCGCACCTTGGGGACGAACACGTTGTCGGGGCTCGTGGTGCTGCCGAAGCGGAAGACGTAGAAGTAGTCGCCGCTGTAATCCTCGTTGAACCAGATGCCGCCCGAGTTCTGGTGCGCGAAGTCGTGCGTGGACACCTCGATGTCGACTCCGGCCTTCGCGACGTGGTGGCCCAGGCCCGTGAACAAATACGTGAGCACCGCGTTGCCTTGATACCGATTCTGCACGGAGCTCGCGATGTAGCCAGGCCCTCCGGTGCGGTAGCTCGGCGCCGGACAATAGATGACCTCTTTGCGTTGAGCGGCCGGCTCACCGCCCGTGCCCGGGGGCTCACACCCGCTGTTCGCCGGCAGAGACACGAAGTCCGTCACCGGGTGGGCCGGATCGCCGCGGGACCAGAGGACGCCAGGGACGTTGCTGAGGCCCCGTCCGCTGCCCACGCCCGTCCCGTCGGCAGCCAGCGTGTCGAGCTGGACGTGGTGCCAGCCGAGGCCGACGTCCAGGAGAAGGGCCTTGTTGAGGAACGAAGAGGCGAGCTTCAGCGTGGTGTCGTGGATGATGGACGTCTCTTTGCGGGCGTGAGCGCCGTAGTCGCCCGGCCCGATGTCCGAATTCATGCCGTAGTAGTTCCGGCCGTTGTCCGGGGCGAGCGAGTATTTGCCGTCCCCGCCCGACGTCGACGGGGCGCCGAAGGTCGAGAGCGTGAGCGTGTGATCCGGGGCGATGGCCCACGTCAGCTTGCCGATGTAGAGGGCGCTGTCCCTGGACGCGAGCGCCCGCCTCTCCGCGCCCGGGATCGGCGTCGTCCGCTGAAACCCGCTCTCGTCGAGCAGCGGAATCGCGTACCCGTCCGCGTCCCGCTTCACCGAGCCGTCGGCGTTCGTCTGGTACTGCAGGCGGTTCACCCGCCGCGTGATCTGGTTATCCTGCAGCGCCCCGTCGAGGCCCACGTAGAACCAGAGTTTGTCCTTGATGATCGGGCCGCCGAGCTCGAAGCCGAGGTCGCGCAGCGCGGAGAGCTTCGAGTCCATTTGAATGGAGGAGCCCTGTCGATTGACGAGCTTCTTGTCTCCGGAGAGGGCGCCCGGCGTGATGTAGCCGAAGAAGGAGCCGTGGAATTCGTTGGACCCGGACTTGGTGATCACGTCGACGACGCCGCCGGTGGAGCGCCCGAACTCTGGCATGTACCCGCCGGTCGCGACGTGCACCTCTTTGACGAAGTCCGCCGGGAGGGGCGTGTCCGCGTACCCGGAGACAGCGTTGTTCACGGAGAGGCCGTCGATCTGATAGCGATTCTCGTTCGACGAGGCGCCGTTGAAGGAGACCCCGAGCTCGTCCACGGTGGCGCCCGGCGCGACGAGGGCGAGGTGCTCGAACGAGCGCACGGCGCCGGCGCGCGTGTCCGGCGGGTTCAGCGCGAGGCGGTTCACGAAGTCGGGCCCCAGGGAGACGCCGGTCGTCGACGTGCCGACATCCACGGTCGGCGGCTTCCCGGTCACGTCCGCGATGGGCGCGCTCAGCGTCGTCGGCATCAACGTGGCGTTGACGCGGATCGTGCTGCTGGACCGCAGATCGATGCCGCCGCGGACGACGAGCTTGTACGAGTCCTTCTCGACGTGGAGGGTGTATTCTCCCGGCGGGAGCTGCGAGACCCGGTAGCTGCCGGTCGCGTCGGTCACGACGACCTGCTCGCCTTGCAGGGCCGGCGACGTGACGACGATCACCACGTCCGCGAGCGGCTGCTTGCTCGCGGCGTCGGTGACGGTGCCAGTCAGGGCGCCTGTCTGCTGCGCGTAGGCCGGCGCGGCGATCAGGGCCGACAGGGGGATGAGCCAGGGAGTCAGCCGTGGAAAGAGCCTCAGCGTCCGGTGCATGCCAGTCTCCTCGGTGAGGCGCAGGGAGTTTCGCTGCGTGGGGGCATCCATTCCGACTGGCAACCGTTGTGCCATTGCCGCGGTGCTCGCGGGGCCGTTCGCGGAGGGCAAAAGCGCTCGCAAACGCCGAGGATCTTACCGGTGAAGAGCGCTGGAGATTGCCGGCGCGGGCAGTTTTTGCCGAGATCCTGCAAACTTCGCCGGTCGGTGCCTGTTGCCCACCCTGGCCCAGCCCGTTGCTCTTTGAGACGAGCGCGGGGAGCTCGGGGGCGTGATATCGTCCCGGGCCATGTTGCTCACACGCGCTGAGGCCACCGGGTTTCGTGAGACTTCGCTGCACGCGGACGTGATGCGGTTCGTGCGGGCGCTCGACGCGCTGGGCGATCCGCGCCTGTTCGTGACGAGCTTCGGAGAGAGCCCCGGCGGGCGCGAATTGCCGCTCCTCGTGCTCTCGAAGGAGGGAGTCAGGACGCCGGAGGAGGCGCGCCGCACGGGCCGACCCGTGGTGTTGATAATGGACGGCATTCACCCCGGCGAGGTGGAGGGCAAGGAGGCAAGCTTGGCATTGGTGCGGGATCTCCTCGCCGACAAGCATCCTTCGTGGCTCGATGATCTGGTGCTTTTGGTGGTGCCGCTCTTCAACCCGGACGGCAACGACGCGCTGGACCCTGCGAATCGGCGGCTCGACCTGAAGAAGCTGTCCGGCCAGAACGGCCCGCTCGTCGGGACGCGCACGCAGAGCCAGGGCATCAATCTGAACCGCGATTATCTGCGGCAGGCGGCGCCCGAGATGCGGCTCTTGCAACAGGGGGTATGCCACCCGTGGGCGCCGGACTTGACGATCGACAACCACGCCACGAACGGCTCCGTGCATCGATTCCACATGACGGTCGACGTGCCGCACACCGTGGAGTCGGGGCGGATCGAGCCGATCGCCTTCATGCGGGAGCGCCTGGTGCCGGAGGTGATGGAGGCTGTCCGGGCGCGCGGCTTCGACAGCGGGTGGTACGGCAACTTCGTCGAGGACGAGCGGCTGCTCGACGCGGAGAAGGAGATCGATCCGGAGTCCCTCGTGGGGCTCGGGTGGGAGACGTATCCGCATCATCCGAGGTTCGGGTCGAACTACCGTGGTCTCACGAATCGGCTGGATTTGCTGCTGGAGTGTTACAGCTACTTGCCCTTCGAGGAGCGCGTGAAGACGGCCTCGGCGTGGCAGATCGAGACTTTGAGCTGGGCGCAGCGCCACGCGGGGGAGATCCGCAGAGTGGTGACGGCGAGCGCGCGTCCGCCGGAGAGAGTGGCAGTCCGTTACAGGCTCGAAGCGACGGACACCCCGGTCGACATCCTCACGCGGAGGCCGCGGACGTTCGCGGGCGAGCCGGTGACAGTTCGCATTCCACATCACGCCCGCTTCGTCGGCACGGTGGTGGTGGACCGCCCGCGCGCGTATCTGGTGCCGCCGCGGCTCGCGGAGGCGCTGCGGGGCCACGGCCTTCGTGTGGAGTCGGCCGAGGGGGACCACGAGGTCGAGGTGGCGCGCGTGGCGTCCCTGGGCGCGACGGAGGGCCGCAGCATCCTGGAGGCGGCGCGCGTCGGAGAGATGGCCGTCGAGTGGAAGAGGGGAGTCCGCCGCGCGCCGGAGGGATGGAGTCGCGTCGACACGGATCAGCCGCTCGGGGCGATCGCGGTGTATTTATGCGAGCCGGAGAGCGACGACGGAGCGGTGGAGAACGGCTTCCTCGAAGCGCCGGCCGTTGGCGAAGAATACGGAGTGTGGCGCGTCCGCGGCTGAGGACGTTCTTCCTCGGGGGAGTGATACGAGGGGGCGGAGCCCCCTTGTAAAAACGTCGAGGCCTGCGCCCACTCCGCTGCGGACTCCGCGGAGCCAAGCTGCGCTCCGCCTCCGCTGAGCGGGCTCCGGCCTCCCAGTGGCGCCCCTTGTAAATCCCACGAATGGTGATGAATCCTGAGGTGCGGGGGAGTCAGGGTCTCTTTTCGAAGGTCGCGCCGAGGAGCAGGCAACCGAACACGGTGGCGAGGAGCGCGCCGCCGAGCCATTTCCAGTGGATCGACACGTCGCGGCCGGGGCTGGTGGCGGCGGGCCAGAAGGACACGTGCCGGAAGGTGGCATAGTCCCCGGCGTGCAGAGAGTCGAAGTCGTCGGTCCGCATCTCCACGACGACCCAGGGTTTGTCCGGCGTCTCGAGGACGAAGTCCGCGGCTTCGTGGTAGACGGTGGCGAGCCTCTTGCCCACGTAGTCTTTGGAGGTGAAGGCGCTCGTCGACTGCGTCTTTCCGACGACGGGCTGCCCGAAGAGGAGCCGCGCGTGATACCCCGCGAGGAACCCTTGCGCGACGAGGAAGCTGATGGCGGCCATTCCCCAGATCGCGGCGGGGGCCTTCTTCGCGGCCGTCTTGCGGTGCTTGATCGCGTGGACCACGGCGATCGCGAGGAACACGAACCAACCGAGATCGAGCGCGAGCGCGGCGTGCGACGTGGGAGGATCGATGTGACCGTACTCGTGAAAGTCGCGGGCGTCTTCGATGGTGGGGACGGCGGCAGTCGGCATGATTGGAGCGTCCAGTTCATCAGGCCTCGCGGCGAAAGTCGAGGGCAACGCGCGGGGCTACTACGAAGTTGGGCGGAGTGACGTCGGGCGACGTGGGGCCTTCGCAAAACGATCGATCCCCCGGGCGGAAGGGAAGTGTGGTAGGGGTCCTCGGGTGATGGTGGATGCCGTGGGAGGTTCTGGCATGTCCCGCTGCGAAGGTGGGTGTCGTCTCGGGAGCATCGGTGTCTTGCTGGCGGCGGCCCTCGCTGCGTGCGGACCGCCGCCCGCGCCGACGCCTCCCGCTGTGAAGCCGTCTCCGGTGGTGAAGGCGCCGCCTCCGGCCGTGACCGCGGCGCCGGTCTCGCTGCCGGACTTCTCGCTCGTCGCGAGGCCGGCGGTCGCGCCTGTCTGCGCCGCGCCTCCCGCGGGCGAACCGGGGCCGATCCCTGGGGGGTTTCTGGAGGTGACGCTGCCGGCGCAGACTCCCGCGCTCGTCGACGTGGAGGGGCGCGACGACCGCGACGTGTGGTTCCTGCCCGAGTGGGGACACGAGCCTGGACTGCTGCATTGGGACGGCGCGACGCTGAGCGAAGACCGCATCTCCTGTCATCCCGGTGAAGGGGTCGGGCTTTCGCTGGGTCGATCCGAGGTGATTGCCGTCACGACGTACGACAACGGGGAGTACATGGAATTCCGGGAGGCGCGACGCTCCCCGAAGGGCACCTGGTCCTGCACCGATCAGGACACGCAAGAGCTCTATCTCGGGGTTGGCGAGGAGATGCTCCGCGTCTCCGCGGTAGGCTGGCCGGATCTCGGCGGTCACGCGTTGCCCATCGCGGACGTCGGCAAGACATGGAGTCTGCTCTCTGCGCCGCACCTCGCCGGGCGCGCCGCGGACGACGTCTGGGTCCGCCTCAACAGAAATGATGTCTTGCACTGGAACGGGGTTGTCTGGGAGGACCGGTCTCCGGCTCTCTCCTCCGTCGAGGATCTGCACGTCTCGACGAACGGCGCCGTCTGGATCGCCGGCAACTACGACAACGCCGCGAACGGGTCGGAGAACGGCCACGGTGAAGCCGAGGAGGGATCGAAAGGCGGCAGAGTGGTGCTCCGGTGGGATCCGGCGGCGCAGACGTGGGTTTGCTTCCCCACGCCGGTCGATTTCCACGCTCGCCATGTCCGAGGTGGGAGCGGCGAGGAGGTTTGGCTCCTCGGGGAAAAAGAGATTTACCATTGGGACGGCAAGGCCTTTCAGCGCGCGGTCACGCCGACTCCCCATCTGACCGACGCCTGGCTCGCCCCGACGGGGGAGCTCTGGCTGGTCGGTTGGAAGGATACCGAAGATCCCGGGGGCAAAGTCGGCCTCGCGTTTCGCACGCGCCGAGGAGGCAATCCATGAGACGAGCCGTCTTTTGCCTGGCGCTCACGGCTTGTGCTCCGGCCGCGCCGACGGCGCCGCGTCCACCGGCCACGCCTTCGACATCGCCGTCCGCGGTCTCCGCGACAACCACGCTGCCGCCGCCCAAACCTGCGTCCGTCGCGCTCGTTTCGAAGGGGTTCTCCCGCGAGTCCGACGGGCTCCGGGGGACTGTCGTCGCGCGCGACGAGGCAGGAGAAGAGCTGTTCCGCGGCGATCTGGGCGTCGACGGACAGGCGCTCTACTTCCGATCGCTCGATCCGAACCGTTCTTTTCGTCTGCCGCTCCGGAGGTTCCCGGGCGCGCGCGAGGCTGCGGGGCAAAAGCTCGCCATTGGACCGTCCGGCGTCGTCCTCGTGGGCGCGAACGACGGCTCTCTGATCGCCGTGGACATCTCGGGGACACCGCTCTTCGAGCTCGGCGTGCGGGGGGCTGTCCGGGAGATCATGGTACGAGCGGAGGGTGGATTCACGGTGAAGACGGTCGCCGGGGATGTGATCGTCGACCCGGCGCTCCCGGCCCCGCTGGAGCCGCCTCTCCCGACCGTCGCGCCGATTCGATATCTGGCGCAGCCGCCTCCGGGAGGGCGCTCTCCCGAAATCGTGGTGTCGGCGAAAGAAGCGTGGACGCTGGAGACCCGTGAGGACGGGCGCCAGGCTGTTCATCGCTTCGACGGGGAGACGTGGACGCGCGTGCGCATGGACGCGCTCGATCTCAAGGTCGACCCGCGGATGGGGGGGAACAAGACCGACTTCATTGGAGTGATGCTCCGGCGCGGTCCGAAGGGGCAGATCCTTCTCTTGGGCGCGCGGCGAGACTGGGACGCCGGCGGCGGCCGCGCCATCGACCAGACCTCTTTGCGTGTCTTCGAGTGGACCGGCAGCGCTTTCCAGGAGCGCAAGGACTTGATGCCGGCTTACGAGCGGACGGTCTCGAACATCTACCTGAGCGACTCGCGAGAGCCGATGACCTATGCCGCAGGAGCTGGGGGCCGTGAGATCGTCTGTCTGGACGTCCACTGCCTCGCCCGAGGACTGCCGTCCTCGTTTCGTCTGGAGGGCGCGGCGCCGCCGGTCCGGACGAAGGCGCCGGGGTGGGTCTATTTCCCTTGGGAGGACGCGGACAACTCGCACGGACTGCGGGGCACGGCGTTCGCGGGGGACGCGCTCTTCCGATTCGACTTCTCCGGCGTCACGAGGAACGGGACGAAGCTCATCGACGGCGTCACCGTGTTCGAGGACTTGTCGAACGGCAAATACCCACTCTCACCGGACCCCTATGGTCCAGTGCGGGATTATGACGGGAGCGACACGACGGTGGAGGGCCTGGTGCGCGGCATCTGGGCTCGTCGCCCCGACGACGTGTGGATCTCCGTCGGGCAGCGATACTGGGAGAGCGCCCTCTTTCGCTGGAACGGCAAGGAGCTCGTGAGCGTCCCCCGGCCGATTCCGTGGGTCGACAGCATCTGGGGCTCCGGTCCGGAGGACGTGTGGGTGACCGGCGACAGCGTCGCTCACTACGATGGTCACGAGTTTCACCGTATTCCAGGCCTCGACCCCGGCCGGATCGTCGGTGGGGTCTCCGGGGATGTCTGGATCGCCGGCTGGCACATCGTTCCGGCCCCTCCGCCGCTGCCGGATGTGTCCGGAACGCCCGCTCCGACGCCGCCCATCGCGCCGCCGAGCGCCGCGCTTTCCGTGAGCGACGCCGGTCCGCGGCTGGGGGTGGAGCGCGTGGAGCTGAAGGTCCCTGGGGAGGCCCCGATGACAGCCGCTCTCGGGGTCGAAGAGGGACCGGGCGGCGTGGTCTGGCTCCATGATCGATTTCGCCTCGTGGAGACGGACGGGACCGGCGTGCGCGCGCTCCACCGGGCGAAGGGCGACATGCTGCTCGACTGCCAGCGATGCGCCGCGCCGCGCGGTGCAGGAGAGGGCCTGTTCTTGTCGCAGGGGAGAGGCCGAAAAACGGGGCTCCGTGAGATCCGAAAAGGGGCGATCACCGACGTTTACTGGTCCCCGGACGTGCTGGCCGTCGCGACCGCGCCGAACGGGGATGTGTGGGCGGTCTCTGCCGCGGAGGATCACGGCGTCGCGCGTGCTTTCGTGCGGACGGCGAGCGGCCTTCGAAACGTCTCTGGCCTGCCGATCGCTGCGTATTCCAACCTGGCAGTCCGAGCGAACGACGATGTGTGGCTCTCCGGCGGCATGGTGGCTTTTCACGACGGGACCCGGACGCAGCCTGCCGGAGAGGGCATCTTGGTGCATTACGACGGACACGGTTTCACGCGGCACCGCGGGCCGGAAGGTGCCTTGTTGTCGGTCGTCGCGGTCGGCCCCGCGGAGGCGTGGGCGGTCGGGCTCTCCGGTGGTATCGTCCACGTGAAGGGGGGAGTCGCGAAAGCGTATCATCTGGAGCGAGACAGCGAGTCTCAGCGCGTCGCGCTCCGCGCGGTGGCGGCGACGGGTCCGGACGACGTGTGGATCGCCGGGGATGGATCGACGCTGCTGCACTGGGATGGGAAGGCCTTCATGCGGATGGATGTGGCCGGTGTCGGAGCCGACGCGGCGCTCACCGCGGTGGTGCCGCCGCGCGACAAAGCACCTGGATGGCTCGCGGGGCCAAGGGGGATCTGGCGACTTCGATGGGCGGACACGAACGCCGGAGTCGGGAAGTGAACCGTCGGAGCCGGAGAGTGAGCATGGAGAGCAGACAGGGCGCGTCGTCCGGGCCCCTGAGCACGTTGGCGCTCCTCTCGTGGGTTGGTCTTCTTGCGTGCGGACCGCCGCCTGTGCCGCCGCCTCCTTCCGTGATGCCGCCGCCGGCGGTGACCGCGGGCGCGACGTCGAGGCCCGCTTTCTCGTTAATCGGAGAAGGCCTCCCCACGCCGACGTGCGCGGAGCCTCCGGCCGGGGTCGTGGGCCCTCTGGAAACCAGGTTTGAAGAGGTCACGCTGCCCCCGGACACGCCCCCTCTGCTCGCCGTCGACGGACGGAGTGAGCGCGATGTGTGGATTCTGGCTCAGTGGCGCTCGCAGAGCTCGGCCTTCCATTGGGACGGAGCGACGCTGAGCAAGGAAACCGTCTCTCCTTGCGAAATCCGCTTCTGGAACGCGAGCTTGACCCTGGGACCGAACGGGCCGCTCGTCTGCGAGGAGAGCCACCAAGAAGCAGGCTCGCTCTTCCTCGCCGCCCACCGCACCTCCGGCGGTACGTGGGAATGTGACGACGACGACTCGACTCGCCCCTATCCCGTCGGCGATCAGGTGCTCCGTATCCCGTCGTCGGGCGCCGCTCCGACCCTCTCCGGCCGCCGACTGCCGCTCCCCGACCTCGACACGACGAACGGCAACTTCGCGCAGGGCCATCTCTCGGGCCACTTCGTCGACGATCTCTGGCTCTCGTTTCCAGACAGCCCAGCGGTGCTCCATTACAATGGCCGAGTCTGGGAGGACCGCTCGCCCGGCGTGGGGAACATTCAAAGCCTCACGGAGGATGCCAGCGGCGATGTCTGGGTCGTCACCAGGAGCGAAGCGCGCTCCGAGTGGAATGGTGTATTGCGCTGGGATCGCGTGGAGCGCGCGTGGAGCTGCTTTCCCGTCCCCTCGGGCCTGCGACCCGCTCGGCTGCTCGCGTCGAACGACCGCGATGTGTGGCTCTTCGACGCCAAGGAGACGTACCACTGGAACGGAGCCTCGTTCCAGCGTGGCCCCACGCCGATCCCCGAGCTCCACGACGCGTGGATCTCCAGAGACGGAGAGCTGTGGATCGTCGGCGGAGCGTCGTCCAGGACGCCTTCCGTCAAACGCGGCCTCGCTCTTCGCACGAGAATCGAGAGGAAGCCGTGAGGCGTATCGTCTTTTGCTGCTTGCTCGCAGCTTGCTCCCCGGCCGCCCCTCCGCCGCGAGCCTCCGCTCCTCTGGCGTCGGTGACTCCCTCTCTCGGCGCCAAGACCGTCCCCCCGGCGCCGCGGCCCGCGTCGATCTCTGTCGAAGATACCGCGGTCATCGGGCGCGACGCCGCCGGCAAGGAGATCTTCCGCGGGACCTTCGATATCCACGACGATCGCCTGCGTTTCGATTCGCCGGGCTCGTCCATGGGCTTCGAAATACCGCTCCGCCGATTTCCGGGCGCCCACGGGCAGGCGAAGCGGACATTCGCTGTCGGTGCGGACGGAACCGCCCTCGTGGGCGCCGACGACGGGTCGCTCCTCGCGGTGGACTGGCAGGGAAGACCGCAGTTTCAGCTCGGCGTGCGCGGACCGCTCGCGGAGATCCACGCGCGGCCAGGTTCCGGATACGAATTGATGACGGACGCCGGAAGAGTGGTCCTCGACGCTGCCTCAGCGGGCCCGCTGGAGCCGCCGCCGGGTCCTCGTGCGCCGCGGACAAGCATCCTGCGGCCTCCCGCGGCGGGGCGTTTGCCCTGGATCGTGCTCGGCCCGAACGACGCATGGAGCCTCGAAGAGGAGGATACCGGGCCTGCTCCGCGGGTCCAATCGCTGCACCACTTCGATGGAAAGGCCTGGTCGCCCGTCCGGATGGAGGCGCTCCTCGCGACGAAGTCGGTGACGAACGGAAAGGCGGATTTCCGCGCGGAGAGCCTCGAGCGCGGGCCCGACGGGCAACTCGTCGTCATCGGCTACGAGCGGACCTGGTCCGCGGATTCTGCGGGCGTCGGCAGCTACGAGCTGCGTATGTTCGAATGGACGGGGAGCAGCTTTCGGGAGCGTCGCGACATCGCTCCGGCCTTCGGCAAGACGCTCCGCGATGATCTCCCGAGCAGCGGGAGCGCGGTGAGCTACGCCGCCGGCCCAGGCGGTCGCGAGATTGTCTGTCTGATGGAGCGCTGTCTGGCGCACGGACTGCCGGCCTCCGTTCGTCCTCCGGGAGGCAAAGCGCCTGTTCGGACGGCCGCGCCGGGATGGATCTCGTTCGATTGGCTGGACGCCTTCGCGACGATGGGACGCCGCGCCACGCTCTTCGCCGGTCCCTCGTTGTTTCGCTACGACTACGCGGGCCTCACGAAGGATGGCAAGAAGCTCATCGACGGCGAGACCACGCTGATGAAGCTGGACGCCGGCGAGTACCCGATCCTGCCCGACCCCTACAACCCGCCGCTGAAAGACCCTGTCCCCGAGGGAAAGCGGCTGACGCGTGGTCTCTGGGCGAGCAGCCCCGAGGATGTGTGGGTGTCCATCGGCCTGGTGCCGCGGGCGAGCGCTCTCTTTCGATGGAACGGGAAACAACTCTCGAACGTGCCCTGTCCGCTCGCGTGGGTCGACGAGATTTGGGGCTCCGGGCCTAACGATGTGTGGCTGTCCGGGGAGGGGGTGGCGCACTACGATGGACATGAGATTAGGCGTATTCCTGGAATTCCTGCTGGTCCGATCGCCGGCGGAACGGCGGACGATGTGTGGATCGGCAACTGGCGAGTCACACGCGTAGCGAGCCCGCAGCCAGATCTGACGGGGACGCCGGCCGCGACGCCGCCGAGCGCTCCGCCGAGCACTCCGGTCGACGTGAGCGCGGCCGTGCCCTCCGTCCGAGTCGAGCCCGTGACGCTCGTGCTCGCCGGTGAGGCGCCTCTCAAGACCGCTCTCGGCGTGGAGGAGGGGCCGAACGGTCTCGTCTGGCTCCACGACCTCGGCCGCATCGTCGAGGTGAACGGGCCCTCCGCGCGCGTCCTCCATCGAGTCGCGGAGTACGAGGAGCTCGACTGCGGTCGTTGCATGGCGCCGCGCGGGGCGGGGGAGGGCGCGTTCCTCGCGACTGGCCCCGATGACATGCTCAGTCTGCGGACGCTGTCCAAGGGGGGAGTCGAGGACGTGGTGGCGTCCCCCGACTTGCTGGCCATCGCGTCCGCACCGGGCGGAGACATCTGGGCTGTCTCTGCCACGGATGCCCGGTGGATGCCGCGCGCGTTGGTCTCTACGCCCCGTGGGCTCCGGGAGGTCGTGGGGTTGCCGGACGCAGCCTATTCGAGCGTGGCGGTCCGAGCCGACGACGATGTGTGGCTGTCGGGCGGCCTGACCACCGTGCGAGACGACGTGCGCGCGCAGCCCGCCGGAGAGGGCATTCTGGTGCACTATGACGGACACGGCTTCACGCGGCACCGCGGGCCGGAAGGGGCGCTGTTGGCGATCGCCCCGGTGGGGCCAGGAGAGGCGTGGGCCGTGGGATACGACGGTGGCGTCGTGCACGTGAAAGACGGAGTCGCGGCGGCGTATCACCTGGAGCGCGCCGGGAATCCGCTGCGCGTGGCGCTGCGGTCCGTGGCCGCGGTCGGGCCGGACGACGTGTGGATCGCCGGAGATGGAGCGACGCTCTTGCACTGGGATGGGAAGGCCTTCTCGCGGATGGATGTGGTCAGTGTCGGAGCGGACGCGGCGCTCACCGCGGTGGCGCCGCCGCGTGACAAGGCACCTGGATGGCTCGCGGGGCCACGGGGGATCTGGCGGTTTTCGCGCACAAACGATGCACGAAGACCCGGACCGTGATTCTCACATCAGATCAGATGGACGGGGTCAGGTCTCCGAGAGTCCGACAAAATGGCGAGTCCAGCCGCGGATCGCCAGGGGGAGGGTTCAGCGTGGGGTCCTTGATATGTGAGCGCCACTGGAGAAAATCGCTGCTCTTGCCGAGCATCTCATCGATCCAAGCCCCCAAGAAACAAAAATCCGCCTTCGTGATGGCCCGAGCCTGAGAGTGCCTGTTCTTCTGCTGGCATGTGAGATTGGGGTTCGAGAGCAGGCCGGGTGTCAGGTAATCATCAAAGTCGTCTGACAAGAACGGCGTCGTGAGCGCATCGATATCCAGCCACCCTATGAGACGATTTGCGTCCTCCAAACTATCACTCTCGGCACCGCCTGCGAGGTACGGATAAGGCTTGTCCGCGATCGGAGCCGCAAAAAGATGAGCCTTCATCTGTTTATCCCACACGCTCCGATTAAGTTTGGGGGTCTTCGTCGGAAGCCGCGTTTCCCACTTCTTGAGGTTGAGGAAGGCTCCCCCTCCGTAGTACCCATCGCCCGGCTTCCCGTTTTGACCACCATCCGCCGTTACCCAATGCTCGCTCTCGTCCTTGGGCACATGAAGGATGAACCCGACGTGACGCAACTGAGGGTCTTCCATCTTCTTGCCTTTCGGACGCTCGAGGTCGCTGTACAAGAGGTAGATGTCACCGACGTTCGGCATGGGTTTGGCCGGGTTTGCACCCCACGGAACCCACGCTTCCTCGAAGAAATGAGCGCTGAAGCCCCACTTGCCCTTGCTTCCCGTCAAGAGCTCTTCGAGGAAGCCCGCCACGTTGGTGCACGACGTGCCCTCTTTCGCTTTCCAGCATTTCATGTCCTGGTAGGGAAGGCCCGATTTGGCCTCGATGTCGCCGGTTTGCTGGTCCCAGACCATGGGGAAGGTATTCCCGATTGCGGCCAACAACTTCTGGCGTCGCCTCGGTAAGTCGAACGAATTCCAGCGAGGATACCGGGAGCCGAAAATAACCTTGCTGCTGCCCGTCGGTCGCACGGATGTAGCAGGCGCCGTCCCTTTTTGAGTCGATGGAGCGGTGCCGATCGTCGCGGGCACTGCCACCTTCAGCGTGAACCTGACCTCGAGGGGAATCATCACCACTTGTACCGGGTGCCTGGGATCCTTCATGGTCTTGGCCATGGCGTCCTGCTGCGCGCGCGCGTCCTGCACCTCCTTGTCTGCGAGGGTCGAGAGCTCGACCAGGTTTCCCTTCTCGTCGAGGTACTCAATCGTCGCGTTGAGGTTCCCGATACCACCGTCCAGGCGCTCTTCGGTGCAAGAACAAGGATTCGGCGGTGAAGACGAAGGATTCGTGGCCCCGTTCGCGATGAAGTCCTTCCAGCTCAGATGAGCGCGCAGACGAAGTGTATCGAGCTCCACCACGATGCTCCCCTCCGGAGTTGGCCCGCTGATGGGCGTTGCGATGGTGAAATCCGCAGCGTGCGGCGGGGGTGGGTCGGGTGGATTTTCTTGGAAGGCCGGGATGAACGTCGGCAATGAGTTGCTGCCTGTAGCAAGGACGGACGGCGCCTTGAGCACCGTCTCCTCGGCGTTGTCCGCCACGAAGAGGGTATAGGGGCTCTCGTTATTGATCGTGACCTTCAATCGGTGTGACATCGCGACCTCACCAACCAGAAAGAACGTTCCGCAGTCGACGAACAGCGCTCACTTGCCGTGCTCTTCTTCCAACGCCGTTCGAGTGGCGTCATCGAACGTGCCAGTCGCCTTCAGCTTCTTCTTGGTCTGGAATCGCCACAGGGCGTCACGAAGCATCGCCGCCTCGTCCTGTTCGGACCTCGCGGCCGCGCGCGGCGGCAAATACCCCAGGTGCTCCAGCCTCTGCCGCACGCCGGACGGCTCGTCGATCGGATCCATATCGCCCACGAACACCGGGAACACTACGTTCCTCTTCTTGAACACCACCCGCACCTCTCGCACGTGGACAGGCGCCTCGATCACCACCGTTCCGGTCTTGTCCGTCTTTCCTTCGACGTCGGCGCCCAAGCCCTCAATCACGTACTCCTCCTCCGCGAAAGCACCCTTCGCGTCCTCGAACGTGAAGCGCGCGGTCGTCTTCGGGACTTCGAGCTTGTACGTGTTCTTCGTTCCCTTCGAGATCGAGAGCGGATCCCGCACCGCTCGCGCGAAATGCAGCACGTCGCCCGGCAAGAGCTCGTTCGGGTCCTTCCGCTTCTTCTTGAGCTCCTCGTTCTTCGGGTCGCTCCACACCTTCTCTTCGTCGAAACCGTACGTGAACGCGAGCTTCGTCAGGTAATCTCCCTGACGCACCACGTACGGCTGCAACGCCCCCACGCTCACGTCGCCGGGCATCTTCAGATCCGGGAACACGATCTTTCCGTCGCTCGGCAACGTCACCTCGGCCTGGCCGTCCTTGTCGGTCAAACCGCTGATCTCGACGCCGCCCTTCAGCGAGATCCGATATCGCTGCTGCGCGAGCGGACTGCCGCTCTGCTTGTCCGTCAATACAATCGTGGTGGGCGGCTCCGGATCCTTCGGCGGCGTGTCCGTCGCTTCATCCGGGGAGTTGAGGAGGATCTTCGAGCCGTCGATCTTCACCTCCTTCTCCATCGACATCGACGCGCCGTCCGTCTTGAACAGCACCTTCTTCGTGATCTGGATCTGCGCCTTGTCCTTCGAAACAAGGCCGATCCCGTCCTCTCCGACGCTCACGGACCCGCCCTTTCCAGCCGCCCGGATGCCCCCCGCGAGCACCTCGATCCCTTCTTCCGTGATCCGGATCGCGCTCTTCCCCACGCGCAGCACGAGCTCCTTGTCCGACCGCAGCTCCAGCCGGTCCAATCCGGAGAGCTCGGCGGTGCCCTCCGAGTGCGTCACCCACGATCGCTTCCGGTCGTTCTTCCCGACAATCGTGGTCAGACTCCCGGCCACCCGCGTCGTCACGTCCTCCGCGTACTCGTAGTCCGCGGCCTGCTTCGTCTGGTGCCGCTCTCTGCCCTCGATCCGCGTCACCCGCATGCCCGACACGCGCGTGTCCAGATTGCCAGTCACCACCTCGACCGAGTGGCCCTCCACCGCGCGCGACTGGTCGCCCTTCACGTGCGTCGTGAGGCCCTTCTCCACGGTGTCCGTTCGACTGCCCATCACGCGGAGGAACTCGTCGTGGCGCACGAGCGACGTGTGGTTCCTCCCGACGATCTCATTGAAATTCGCCTGCGCGTGCAGGTAAATCTGCTCGCGGCCCGCGGCGTCGTCGAAGGACAGCTCGTTGAAACCCTGGCCCCCGGGGCTCGTCTGCGTGCGGATACCGCTCTTCGTCTGCTCGGCCGGCAGGCTGAACGGCGGCGGGTGCGTGCCATTGTACAGCGTGCCCAAGACCATCGGTTTGTCGGGATCGCCGCCCTCGAAGCCGATCACCACCTCTTGGCCGACGCGCGGGATGAACTGGTGCCCCCACCCGGCGCCCGCCCACGGCTGCATCACGCGGATCCAGCACGAGCTGCGATCATCGTGCTTGCCCTCCCGGTCCCAGTGGAACTGCACCTTGATCTGGCCCATCGGGTCCACGAAGATGTCACTCCCGGGCGGGCCCACCACGATCGCCGTGAGCGTCACTTGCACGCTCTTGCGCTTCTCGCGCCTCGGCGGATACGTCATCTCCGCCGGCACGCACTCGAAGGAACACCAGTACACGCGCAGGTCCCCTTTTCCGTGCGTCTGGTCCGGGTGTGCCTGTCCATGATGGGTGACGCTGATCAGCGCGTAGGTCGCGTCGAGCTGCGCCGCCGGGTGATCCTGGAGAGAGAAGCGGTGTCCAGGGGCGAAGTCGGAACAGCCGCTCTCGCCGCTCGCGACCGACGCGCGCCGCCGCTTCTGCCGCAAGATCCGGGGCGCCTCGTCGGCCGCGAATCCCCACTTCGGGAACAGGAACGGCGCGTGATGGCCGTACACTTCGAGCGGGCCTCTCTGGCCGAGGACGCTCGCCATCTTCTCCGCCGCCGCGTCCTTCACGGCACCTGGCATCGCGCCGGCGCCCGGCGTCGCGCCCGCGGCCACCGCCGACACCGCGTTCTCCGCGGCCGCCGCGACCATCGCCGCCGACTCCAATGGAGACGGTGGGAACGGCGCTGTCGAGACAGCCGTGCTCTGGAGTCGCACCATCGGGCGCATCGGGTCGTAATCCCGGAACGTCGCCATCGTGGAATGCACCGAATTCCGCAGCGAGAAGCGCGTGATCTTGTCGAACCGACTCACGCGCACCTCCTCGTTCTCGAGGTAGCTCAGCGCCGGAACGTCGCGCCCGTCCACCGCGGAAGAGGCCGGTCGCCCGCGGCCCGGAACATCGCTGTTCGCCGGGGCCAGCGCCGCCGCCGTCGAGATCGCCAGCGCCGCTGCGTTGTCGCCCGCGACCGGGGGATAACACGAGGCGTCGTCCGCGCAGACGATGGTGTCGCCGGGGATCAGCACGTCGCCAGTCTGCGGCGCGTCCCCGAGCGGGCCTCCGCCGAAGAAGTAGAAGTAAACGCCGGCCTCCGCGAGGATCCGCTGGATGAAGCGATAATCGCTCTCCTCGTACTGCGTGCAATACTCCCGCTCCGGATAGGCCCGCGTGAGCTGGAATCGCGCGGCGATCCCGGCCTCCGCGAGGACGGCGGCGACGATGTCCGTGACGCGCATCCGCTGGAAGATGCGAGTCCGCTGCTTGCGGCGGAGGAGCCAGATCCGCGGCACGACGCGCAGCGCATACTGCACCTTTCGGTCGACCTCGTGCACCGTGACCACGCGCGTCGCCGCGACCACTCCGTAGAAGGCGCGCGGCTCCGGTCCGACGTGGAACGCGAGCATCGCGCGCTGTCCGAGGGCCGCCCGCTCGACGTCGAGGCCGGCCTCGCACGTGACGATCACCTCGAAGTCGTACGCTTCCGACAGCGTCTCTTTGCCTGTCAGCGAGTGGACTCGGAGAGAGTCGTTCGGGAGCCCATCGACGGATAGCTGGTAGGGTGAGGGCATGGTCGACGCATAACAGATCACGGACCGGCCCGCTCGTGGTATCGTCGCGCGCCATGCGCCGGTCCCACGCGGACTCCCACTCCGACTCCACGAGGCTCGCGGCCTCGTGAGCGGATCTCGCGGGCGCTTTGGGGCCCTGTTTCGTCCTGCGACAGGGATCCTCCTCGTCGCGCTCGCGGCGCTGCTCGCCTGGCCGCCGACTGGCACGCTCCGCGCGCGCACGTGGGAAGATCTGCTGTCGCCGCTCGGCCCCGGCCGGCCGGTCCAGGGCTTCGAGATCACGGCCCTCCGGCGCGGGGAGGAGCACGACGTGGTGCTCACGCTGCGCCGCGCGTCCCCGGAGGGCGCCGTGGAGGTGCACATCCTCGATCGCGGGCGCTGGAAGGGGATCCGCGAGACCGACAGCTTCGGAGTCGCCTACGAGTCGCCGCAGTCGACTTCGAGTATTCCAGAATGCGAAGCGGTGACGGAGGCCATCGCCGGCGCCGTTCGCGACAATGATCGCGGAGGCCTCGGCCCCGTGGACGCGATCCCTCTGCGCGCCGAGCCGGAGCCGCCACGACTGGCCCTCTCGCTGGACCGGCTCACGGGCGCGCGCGGAATCGCCGTGGGGCTCTGTCTGGCGGCGGCGACATGGCTGTTCGCTTCGGGGCCGACGGGCGCTGTCACCGCCGCCGCGTTCCTGTTCGCGCTCGGCCTCTTCTTGCGCGGGATGCACCTGGATGTGCCGTTCGTGCGGGATCAGGACGTGCAACGCGTGTTCACGGGACACTTGCCCTTTCGCGAGCTGCTCCTCGGCGTGGGGCTCACGGACAGGCACCCTCCGCTCTATTTCCTGGTGCTCAAACTGGCCCAGATCTTCGGGCAGAGAGAGGCTGTCGTGCGGGCGCCGGCGGCGCTCTTCGGGGCGTTGTGGGGCCCCGGCCTCGTCGTCGCGGCGCGCGCGCTCGGCCGCCGCGTCGACGTCGGCGCGATGGCGGGGCTCGCGGCCGTCCTCTCCGTCGAATTGATCGCGCGGTCGCGGGAGGTCAGCTCGATTCCGATGTTCGGCGTCCTTGCGCTGATCGCGGCCGTCGCGATCCTCAAGTGTTCGGAGGGGCCCACTCGGGGGTGGCGCGCCGTCCTCGTCGCGAGCGTCGCGCTGTGCTTTTGGACGTATTATCTCGCTGTCTTCCTGGTGATCGGCCTGGCCCTGCCCCTCTTGATTCGAAGGCGTCTATCGCCCTCCACCGGACGCGCGCTCGGCCTCGGCGCCGCGCTCGGGGCGCCGGCGTTGATCCTCGGAGTCGTCACCTTCTTTCGCGACCGCGGCGCGCGCATCGCCGCGGACGAGCACCCGACGCTCGCGTGGGGCGCGCACGGAGGACGAGAGATCGCCGAACAGTGCATGACTGTCGTGATTCGCGCGTTCGGGCCCGTGATCGTGGGTCTGTTCGTGCTCGCGGTGATCTGGACTTTTGTCCGTCGCCGCGAGGAGGCGATGGTGCCTGTGACTGGCCTCGTCGCGAGCCTTCTGGGGATCGCGGCGCTGGCCCCGTTCGCGCGCGTGCAGGCTTATTACATCGTCGCGGTCCTTCCGCTGCTGTTGCTCACGTTGATCGTGGTCGCCTCCGACATCGTGTCTGCGGGCCGCGCGAAGTGGGCAGGGGCCGCCGCGCTCGCGGGCGCCGTGGTGACGACGGCGCCGACTCTCTCTCTCGGAAGGGGCCAGTATCTCCCCGACTCCGACGCCTTCATGCCGGAGATCGCGGCGGCCGCCATGCAGCGTCCGGAGGCGCGCGTGCTGACGCTCGCTCATTACGACACGACGCTCCTCGCGTATTACCTGGCGCGGCGAGCGGGCGTACCCATGGATTGGAGTCGCATGCAGGTAGACCCGGACGGAGCCGTGCGCTTGGAGGGCCTCCCCACTGTCCTCATGCCGCTCCTGCGCGTCCATTCTCCGGGCGAAAACCCCGACGAATCCGCGGAGCGCGCCCTCCGACAGGCGATGAGCCGCGAGCCGGTCCTCGTCGTCTCCCGCGAGGCGTTCCATCTGGAGGGCGTGAGTCGCATCCTCCACGACTGCGATGTTCTGCTGGAGTCCGGGACAGGCAAGCTCCGTCGCTGTCCGTCCGAGCGCCCGCGATAAACGCGCCCCCACGTCACCCGCGTGGCGCCGTCTTTCGCCGGCCGAGCCACAACATGAGGAGACCGAAGCCGAGCAACACGACGCCCCAGTCGAGGTTGATGTTCAACCCCAGAGACCGAGCGTACATGTCGGAGCGGGCGGTCACGACACCGTATCCGGTGAGCAAAATGCCCAGGATGGTGAAGAGGAGGCCAATCGGAGCGCGGACGTCGAACGGCATGACTCACCTACCAGAAGACGATATTGAGCGTCACGGCGAGCACGATCACGAGGGCGCCGAGCCCCTCCGGCGTCTTCCACCAAGGCACGTGCTCCTCTCTCTCGTGGGACGTGAGCGAATAGACGAGCCCCTTCAGCTCTTCATCGGACTTCTGCTGTCGCGTGAGGAGCGACAACACGATGGTGCACGTGAAACAGGCGCTCCACGCGAAGATGGCCGTCCAGAAGCTCAACGCCATCTCGCTCGGATAGACCCGCACGGGCGACGCGACGAGCCATCCGCCCTTGATGCCGGAGGGCGCCCCGGCCGGCACCGTCAACCCGTGGTGCAGCGCCGCCGCGACCGTGCCGAGCAAGAGGCCCCCGAAGGCCCCGTGTCCGGTGGTGCGCTTCCAGAACATGCCGAGGAGGAACGTGGCGAAGAGCGGCGCGTTCACGAAGGCGAATACGAGCTGTAACAGATCCATGATGTTGTTGAAGTGGGCGGCCAGATAGGCTGTCCCGGCGGACGCGATGACGCCCGCGATCGTGGTCATTCGGCCTACCCAGAGCAGGTGTGCGTCGGAGGCGTCCTTTCGGATGTGCGTCTGGTAGATATCGTACGTGAACACCGTGTTGAAGGCGGTCACGTTGCCGGCCATCCCGGACATGAAGGACGCCATCAGCGCCGTGAGCCCCAGCCCCAGGAGGCCATTCGGGAAATAGCGCTCCAGCATGGCGGGGATCACCATCGTGAAGTCGGGGCTCCCGTCCGGCATCCGCGGCAAGAGCGCGTGATCCTGGCCCGCGGTGAGGGCGATCGCGATCATGCCCGGCAGGATGATGAGGAACGGAAAGGCCATTTTCGGCACCGCCGCGATGAGGGGCGCGCGGCGGGCGGCGGCCATCGAGCGCGCGGCCATCGCGCGCTGGATCACCAGGAAATCGGTGCACCAGTATCCGAACGAGAGGACGAACCCGATGCCCATCACGAGCTCCGGCCGCTGGACGCCCATGGGGTTGGAAGAGGCATGTTGGAGCGGCGCCCAGGCCCGATAATACGCGTCCGCCGGATACCCGTTCACGATGGCCACGGCCGACAGCTTGTGCGCGAGCCCGGACCACCCGCCGACGTCCCGCATGCCCAGATAGACGAGCGGCGCGAAGCCGAGCACGATGAGGAAGAACTGGAGCACTTCATTGTAAATCGCGGAGGTGAGGCCCCCGAGATAGATGTACGCGAGCACGATGAGGCCCGATGTCCAGAGCGACACGTCGAACCTCCAGCCGAGCACGAGCTCCAGCAGGCGGGCCAGCGCGTACATGGAGATGCCGGAGGAGAACACGGTCATCGCCGCGAAGGACAGCGCGTTCAGCCCGCGCGTCTTCTCGTCGAAGCGCAGCTTCAGATACTCGGGGACGGAGCGGGCGCGCGAGCCGTAATAAAAAGGCATCATGAACACGGCCACGAAGACCATCGCCGGGATGGCGCCGATCCAATAGAAATGGGCCGTGGCGATGCCGTACTTGGCTCCGGAGGCGGCCATCCCGACCATCTCCTGCGCGCCGAGGTTGGCGCACAAGAACGCGAGGCCGGCCACCCAGGTGGGGATGGACCGGCCGGAGAGAAAGAAGTCCTCGCTGGTCTTCTGCGACCTTCGGAGCATCCACCCGATGCCGAGGACGAAGACGAAATAGACAGTCAGGATGATGTAATCGATTCCGCCAAGCTGGAGGCCTTTCATTGCGCCTCACCTCCCAAAGGCCCCGCACGTGGGGCCCGACGACGCGGCCCATTGTGAGCGCACCTCGGGGATGTGCCAGCCCGGCCCGCCGCTTTCGAGCCGCGCGGCCGTTCACATTCGACGAAAGGCTTTGTCCCCGCGACGCGTCGTCACCTTCGGCTGCGTCGCCACGCCGCCTCATGGAGCCAATAGCGCCGCTCCCACTCCGCCTTTTCGGAAGGGAACCGAGCGAGCCGCTGCTTCCACGCGGCGTCGACGGCCGCGCGGCGCCTCCCGTCCGCGAGTCCGTACTTCGCGAACACCGCCTCTTGCCGATCCGAGAAGACGGCCAGCTCGGCGCACATCGAGGCGTACTGATCCAGCGTCAGCTCGGCCGCGGACACCGGAGGGGCGACTTTCGGGCTCGGCGGGGGCGCCGGCGCAACAGGCGGTTTGGACTGCGCCGGAGGGGCCTTCTGCGGAAACGGGATCGCGGCCCCGCGGTTGATCTTGTCGATGATGTCGCGCGGGATATCCGCGGTCGACGCACCCGCCGGCGCAGGCTTCACCTTGATCGCCTCGCGCGCCGCGAACGGGAGCGCGGCCGCGAGCGGGCTCGGCTGCGGATCCTGCGTGATGCTGTCGTCTTTTTGGGAGATCGCAGCCTGGGACACCGGCGGTGTCGAGCCGCTGAATGGAGGCGCCGATTTCAGGATCCGAGCTATCAGATCCGGGGAAATCTCGCCGGTTTCATTGAGAGGAACGGCAGGCGGCTTGGCCGGGCCCGCGCCGCCCGCGGGCGCAGGTGCGGCACGCGGCGACTCCGGCGCAGCGCTCGCAGGCGGCGCGCTGGTCGTCTCCCGCGCCAGCAAGAACGACGGCACGGCCACCGAAGGAGCCGGCGAACGCGCCTCCGTCGACGCGATCTCCACCGACGCGAGCTCCGCGGGCGGCAGCGATCCTTCGTCCGGCAACGGACCGAACACCGCGGGCGGCTCCTCGCTGCGATCCTCGTCTTCGAGCGCGTCCTCGTCGAGATCGTCGCGCTCCTCCTCGGCGTCCTCGCCTTCCTCGGCCGCGGTGAGGCGCTCTTCCGGCTTCCGGGGCGGCAACACCACCGCTGCCGGCGGAGGCGCGGGGACAGGCAATTCTCCCGGCTCACCGGCGAGGATCGCGACCGCGCGCTCCGCCAGCTCACGATCGGCCGAGAGCTTTCCCATCCAGCCGCGGTGGAGCCGAATCAGGTCCGCGGCCCGCAATCCGAGCTCCGTCAACAGAGCGGCCGGACGCTCGCTCTCCGACCAACGTCGCACGAAATCGAGCCACGCGCCCAGGTCCCGATCGAGCGGCGGGAGCGGGCGCGCGAGGCGGTCCTGCGCCGACGTGAGGTGGAAATCGAACGCGCGGAGGAGCGCGCCGTCCCCCGCGGCGCTGTCCGCGAGCGCCTCGTCGAAGGCGTCCTCCGCTCGGCTCCAGCGCGGCGCCGGGATGCCCTCGGCCTGTAGCAAAAGGTCCAGGCGAAGGCCTTCGTTGAGGCCGGCGCGCACGGCGGCATACGCGGCGAGCGGGACGCCGTTCCTCTTCGGGTTCGGGATGTCGGATGCCTCGGTCGCCACACGCCGGATTCTTCCTCAAAATCGCGGTGGAGTCACTCCCTACGACGAGAGGTGCCGCCGCCCGTGGACTTTGATAGGATGCGGAGGCCTCGAATGCCTATCACGAACCTCACCCCGTTCGCCGCCGTCGACGTGCCCATGCTCGATGCCCAGGGGCAAGAGGTCGTGGTCGCGATCGTGAAAGCCACCTTCGAGGTGCGGGCCGACGGAAAAGTGGTGCCCGCCGAGGAGGGCTCGCCCATCCGCGCCGGCGACGTCGTGCGCGATCCGGACGACATCCGATCCAGCCTGCTCTACCCCTCGGATCTGGGCCCGGCCAAGGTCGGGACCGACGTGGTGATCGTGGGAGAGGCCGTCTCGAAGGCGCCTGTGAAAGCGGCAGACGTCGCGGTGAAGGTGCGGGATCGCACTCTGACGTTGCGCGTCCACGGGGAGCGGGTCTTCTACAAATCGCTGATGGGGCTCGCGATGTCGCCCTCCGCGCCGTTCGAAAGAAAACAGATTGTATACGAACGGGCCTACGGGGGCGCTTCGGAGGACTGGTCGGTCGTCGAGCACCGCAATCCCTCCGGCGTCGGCGTCGCGAAGCGCAAAGAGGATCTCGTGGACCGCCCCGCGCCGCAGATCGAGAGCGCGACGACTCCCTACGTCGTCGGGGACTCGCCCGAGCCCGTCGGACTCGGCGCGATCATGACGCACTGGTCGCCTCGGAAGGAGCTGGTCGGGACGTACGACGAGGCGTGGGTGCAGGCTCGGATGCCGCTTCCGCCGCGCGATTTCGATCCCCGCTTCTGGAACGTCGCGCACCCCTCTCTCGTGTTCGAATCACCGCTCGTCGCGGGGGACACGATCTCGATCTCGGGGATGACGCTGGAGCGCTTCGTCTTCGCACTGCCCGCATTCCCGTTGCGACTGCGCGGGCGCTTCGACGGGCGCGGCCCGCTGGAGACGGCGCCCGCGATCGATCTCGTGCTCGTGGAGCCGTCGCGGCGGCGGTTCGAGATCGTCGGGCGACAGTCGTTCGTGATGGGGCGGCGCCAGCAGGTGCTCCGCGAGGTCATCGCCGAGATCGCCTGAGCTGGAGGAGATTTCAACCGAAGGCGCGTGTCCACTGGCCGGCTTGCGGCGAGAGAGACTGGGCCTCTCGCAGGAGCGCGCGGACCTCCGCATCGATGTCGGTGGACCAGCCGGAGAGCTTCGGACGCGAGGGGAGGTCGCAACGACTCCCGAGCTCCGCGGCCCGGCGATCCACGCCGGCGATCGAGAGCTTGCGGGGCTCGATTTCGCGGGCGATCACCGCCGGCGACCACGGCTCTCCTCGGCGGTAGCGCACCGATGTATCGAGCCGCGCGCGCTTGATGGCCTGCTTCCACGGCGCAGGCTCGCCGGCCTCTTCGGGCGGGACGAGCGGGCCGAAGAGCGTGAGGAGCGCGTCCACGGCCTCGTCGACGAGATCGCCCTCCGACAGGTGGTGAAGGAGGAACGAGAGCGCGCCGACATGGCCGAACCGCGCGAGCGCGTCGAGCTCCGCTTCGCCCACGGGAGCGCGCGCGAGGACGCGCTGAATGGCCTCCAGATCGCTCGTGTCGCCCGCGAGCACGAACAGCTCCAGCGCGTGCTCGGGGCGGAGGTGCGCGAGCTTCCCGTCGCGCAGCGCGATCATCGGCTCCGCGCGGTGAAGGAGCGCGAGCTCGCGCGCCGCGGTCCACGCGACGTCGGCGTCCGGGAAACGGAGCCATCGAATCAGGAGCGGCACGAACAAGGCCGCATCGGAGGTGGGGAGTCGGCCGACCGCGCGCACGGCGGCGGCGAGGACAGGCACGTTGACGTCCCACAAGAGACGGCGAATCTCCTCGATCGCGAGGCCGCCCCGCAGCGAGAGCGTCTCCAGCCCCACCGCGCGCAGGACCGGACTCGGGTGCTCGAGGAGGTCCCGCGCGAGCGCGTCGACATCGGGGTTCGCGAAGATCGCGAGGGCTTCGGCCGCGGCGCCCGCGTGCTCGACGGCCGTCTCGGGAAGATGAGACAGGCCCGCTTCGAGCGCCAGGAGCGCGTCCGCACCCTCGAAGGACGACAGCGCCGCTGCGAGCGCCCAGCTCGTCCAGCGACTCGGGGTCTCCTTCGCGGACCACCACGCGAGGGTCTGCTCCACGACGTTCGCCGACACCGCCGCGAGCGCGTCGCACGCCGCGAGGAGGCTGCGCTCGGGCTCGGCGATCCCCGCGAACGGCAGCTCGACGCGCTGGCGCGAGCGGGAAGCGAGGGTGTCCAGACAATGCTCCGTCACGCCGGAGAGGAACTGTCTCCGAGGGACCGGCTCGCCGCCATCCTCGACGCGGAGCGGCCCGGGAACGGCCGGAATCACCGCGTCTTTCGGCTCCGCAGCCACCGATGTCCCGGCATCCGATTCAGGCGCGCGATCCGGAGAGAGGGTCTTTGCCTCCTCCGCGCGGTCCCCCTCCGGCACGAAGAGATCGCGCGCGATCGCCCGTGCGCGCGGGGCCGAGAGCACCATGAGCGGCAGCGGCGCCGGGAGGAGCGCCGCCTTCCCGTGCAGGCGCCGCCCGCCGGTGAACGCACCGTTGTAAATGCCAGTCACCGCGGCGAGCAACTCCCGATCCGCGAGCCCATCGGTGACGAGCAGCGCGGCCCCCTGAAGCGCCCGTTGCGCGAGCGCCGGAGTCGGGGTCGCGCGCGCCGGTCGCTCGTCCTCCAGCGCGTTCAGCGTGCGGCGGAGATCGGCGACGCGCGGCTCCTCGCGGAGGTTCGCGGCGAGGGAAACGGCGCTCTCCAGCGCGGCGGCGAGGCGTTTCTCGTTCATGCGCACCTCACGGCGCAGGCCCCGCGCAGCCCGTCCGGCGATGTCGCCCACGCGACGAACGGCGTGTCCTTCGGGGCCTGTCGAGGCGCCGCGCCGTGACGGATCATGGTCAGTCCATAAACGATGCTGGCCGCCCCGGACGCGCCGCCGATCCGCCCGGCGTCCGCCTCCAGACAGACCATCTCGCAGTCGGGCCGGAGCCGGGCGTGGTTCCGCGCGGAGGCGATCACCCAGTCCTGGATCCGGAACGAGTCCACGTCGGATTGACCGAAGACAAGGGCGATCGGACCGCGCACAGGCAGCTTGTGCACCACCTCGGTGAGGGCGGTCCCTTCGACCGTCTCGTCGTTGTCGTCGTTCGCCGGATCCGTGGCCGTCTCCGCGCCGTCGACGAAGCCGAGCGCCGGGACACCGGCCCTCCGCGCGTGCACCTCGTCCCACAAAAGCAGCGCTGCGGCGGCCTCGGAGGGGTGCGGCGGACGGCGCTGCCAGGGGCTGTGCGGGTGAACGACGATGTCGGTCAGCGTATCGAGGGAGATCATCGAATCCACCGCGAGGAGCAATGTCGGCTCCGGCCGGACAGGCGCCGTCCGGAGTCGCTTGAGCGCGACGAACGTCCCGGCGTCCCCCGAAATCCGCTCGACGCTGGAGGGCTGCAAACGCCGGCGCAGCGCCTCTTCGAGCGCGTCGACGTCGCCGGGCGAGAGGCCGGGACGGGGCGCGCCCGTGCAGAGGATCAGGTGCGGTCGAAAGGCCATCTCGCGGCTCGTCAGCGGCGCGAGCGCCTCGTCCGCCGCGGCGTTCGCGAGGCCGAGGAGGCGGTCCGCGATCTTCGCCCGCGCTCCGAGCCACGGGCAGTAGAATACGCGTAGTCGTCGATCGTCGGAGAGGAGGAACGGCGACACCGGCGGAGGCGGCGCGCCCGCGCGGAGGAACATCACATGTTGAACGGCGTTCGTGCCCGTCGGGGAGACGAGGCCGGAGCCGACGATCGCGAGCGTCACGCGAGACCAGCCTTTCCGGCCTGCACGGTCTTCCCGTTGACCACGATGGTGGGGGCCTTGATCACGACGCCGCTGGACGTCGCCTCCACCACGGCGCCCCCGCAGATGAACGTGACGCGGGAGCCGTCGAGCTTGAGAGAGCCGCCGAGGTTGATATTCAAGGACACTCCGGCCTTGAGCTTGTACGCGGCGCCGGACTTGATCTTGACGGCGCCGCCGACCTTGGTGGTGAGGACGCCCTTCACCTCGCGGACGATGTTGCCCTTCGTCTTGATCAGCAGGCTCCCGAGCGTCTCCGACGCCGCGCCGGCCACCTTGATGGAGGCCTTTCGCGCCTTCGTCGAGTGGCTGCCTCCGATCAGGAACGTGGAGGCGCCGGTGGTGTTCCAGTTCATGCCTCCGGGCGTCATCGAGCTGTGGAGTCCGCCGATCATCTCGCTCATCTTGCCGCGAACGTTGGTGTTGCGATAGCCCGGTCCCGGGCCCTTGGCGCCGGCCGCGTCGCTCGATCCGCTGGTGCCGCCGCCCGATTCGGCGCTCCCGGCAGGCGGCGGATCTTCCCCCCACGGAGGCGGCTCGGCGGCCCCGGTGACCGAGGCCATGATCGCATCTCCGGCCGGCAACATGCCTGCTCCGAGGCCGAGGACCCCCATCCCGACGGCCTTCGCGGCCCCCGAGGTGCCGCCCGCCATGTACCCCTCCACGCCGGACTTCACGAGACCGCCCGCCATGGAGGCGACCTGGCCCCAGCCGCCGAGCGATCCCACGCCCTGAAGGCCCGCGGCGAGCCCGAGCTGGAGCGCGCCCTTCGCGGGATTGCCCACCTTCTCCAGCACCGCACCTCCGACCGTCACGGACTCGCTGCCCGTGTTGACGCCGAGGTGCCCTGTCACGAACACCTTGTGCGTCGCGCCGACCGAGAGAGAGCTGGAGCCGACCGCCGCGAGGTACGCCTCGCGAACCGTGATGTCTTCTTTGCCGCCGATGGTGCGTGTCTGCGCGCCGCCCACCTGGTGCGTCTCGTTCTTGGCGGTCTGTGTGAAGGCGTTGTTCGCGACGGTGGCAGTTTTACCGAATCCGGCGGTGATCGAGAGGTGCTGTCGCCCGGCCGCGTCGTCGTAGCGGATCGCGTTCATCTTGCCGGCGCCCGGCGAGCTCTGCGTCGAGAGGCTCGTCATCGTCTTGTTGGCGGGGAGGCCGACGGGCGGCGGCTGCTTCGCGTTGAACGCGCGCCCCAGCACGAACGGACGCTCCGGATCCCCTTCTTCGAACGCCGTCACGGTCTCCCACCCCACGCGGGGCAGCAGCATGGCGCCGGGCATGTTGGGGTGCACGACGCGGACGCGGAGGCTGCTCTTGTCGTCGTCGGGACCGAGCCGATCCCAGCGGAATTTGAGGGTGACGCGACCGTGGGAGTCGGTGTCGATCTCTTTTCCGGAGGCGCCGGAGACGACCGCGCTCTGCACGCCCGCGATCCTGGGCCGCGGCGTCGAGAGGGGCAGTCGATAAGGCACGTCGAGCGGGATCGCCTCGGCGACCACGGTGAGCGGATCGCCTTGTTTCCATGCGTGGCGGACGCCGATCGTGAGGAGGTCGCCCTCCGGATGCGCGCTCTCCTGGGGCGCGGACGTGGTGTCGAGGGCGAAGGCGATCCCGGGCGCGAGGTCGACGGCGTTCGTCCGGAAGCCGTACGTCAATGCCTCTGCGCGCAGCGCCTCCAGCCGGAGCTTCGCGCGGTCGTTTCCTTCGTCCGGGGAGCGGAACCGGCCGGGCGCCGCGTAGACCTCGATGCCTTGTTCCACGTCGGAGCCCGCGGCGGCCACGCCTTCGAGCGACGCGGCCGGATGCTCGAAATCGTAGTCGCGCAACGTCACTTTCCCGGGGCGGCGCCGCCGGCGTGATCGGCACTCCCACAGGCACCTTGCGCTGGACACCATGGTGGAAGCGTCCATGTGCCGGATCGTGAGGTCGGCCGCGGCGGCGGTGGACGTGTCGCCGAGCACGAAGGCCGCCGCGCCGTCCTTCAGCTCCTCGCGGAAGAAGAGGCCTTCGTCCTCGCACAGGCGGCGGACGAACACCGCATCCGTCTCGTCGTATTGAACCACGTAGTCGCGCGTCTCGTGGGTCCCGGCGACCTCGACGCGGATCGCCGAGGGGTCGTAGCCGCCCTCTTCCGCGAGCTGACGCACGATGTCCGGGACGGTGAGGTGCTGAAAGATCCGAGAGCGCCGCCGCAACCCCATGACCGCGAGCACCGACTGCACGCGGACGCGATAGACGCGGGCCTCCGGCTCTTGCGAGGTGGCGACAGAGGTCACGCTCCACACGACGCCGGCAATGGCACGCTCCGCCACGCCGGCCTGCAGGAGCACGGCGCACGGCTTTCCGAGCCACGCTCTCCGCTCGACGGGCTCCGGACAGACGATCTCCACCTGGACGTCGAGGCTCTCCCCGAGCCGCTCCTTTCCTTCGAAGGCGCGGCAGGCGAACGTTTTATCCGCGACGGCGAGCGAGACGTGGGGCATGGCGGCGACGCTCCGTGGAAGGGCTCAGAAGGGGAGGAGGTCTTTGGTCAACTTGGCGAGGAGGGTCCGCGGCTTCCGGGGAGCGCGCTCCAGATCCGGAAACCCGCCCCACGTCATGGCGAGTCGAAGGTACGCGACGAAGGGCAGATCGTGCCGTTCGTGCAGCACGAAGGCGTCCGCGGCGCGCGACGGGAGCTTCATTGTATACGGGGACCCGCCGCTCGCGCGCGTCTTGCCGAGGCGGTCCGGCGCGAGGACGAGGAACCGCGGCGCCTCGGGGTCACGATCCGCATCCAGCCCTTTTCCAGGGGATCCGAGCCAGGCCGTCGCGTCCTCGATCGGCAGCACCACGAGCGGATCCGCGGACGCCAGCGCGAGGTGGCTCTTCTCGATGCCGTCGAGATCCCGATCGAAGCCCACGCCTCCGACGATCTCGTAAAAGGCGTGCAGCGAGATCGGGAGAGGGCCATGGTGTTTATCGGCTTCGGCGAGGGCCGCGGGGCTCGGCGGCGTCACGAAGGAGCCTTCGGGGCCGTATTTCATCGACGTGAGCCGCTCGGCCAGGAGCTTGATGTTGTGCGCGACTCGCTCCATCGTGGCGCGGGCCACGGCTGCGGCCTCGGCGCGGAGAGCGTCGTTGTTCGTGAGGTCGCCCGCCTCGAACAGCTCGCGCCACACCGCCTCGTGCTGGCCGGCCTGGTAACGTGCCAGTCGATCCGCGGGCGCCACGGACGGAGTCGCCGGACGCGAGGCCTTGCGTCGCTTGCGGGCCGCGCGGACATCGTCCTTGTCGAACAGGTGCACGAGCAGCGCCGCCGGAAGACGCCTGTCGTCCTCGTGCGCGACCACGAGATCGAGCCACCGCGGATCCGACTTCAACCATCCATTCGAAGGCCCGCTCGGATCGCCGGGGGGCCGCGTCGCGTCCTCGCGCAGCGTGCCCAGGATCGTCGCCGCGACCTCGCACGCCTTGGGCCGCGCGAGCGCCTCCGGCGTGAACCACCGAGACAGCACCTCATAGGCCCGGTCCGGCGCCCGCCGGAACGTCACGATCACGCCCAGCGCGAAGGCGTGCGCGTCGTCCACGAGGCTCCGGAGCAGCGCGTTCGCCTCGGCGTCGTCGAACCGCTGGAGCGCCGAGAGGGCCACCATGCGCAGGTTCGTCGCGGGATGACCGCGTCCCATCGCGAGGAGATCGGCCAGCGCCGGGCGGTACGCGAGCCTCACGAGCGCGTGCGTCAGCGGCAGAATGCCATTCATGGGAGGGGCCTCGTGAGCCGCCTTTTCCCGCGCGCTCGTGAAGGCCTTTCGCTCGGCCGGAGACCACGTGTCCCACGCTTCGACCGACGGCCACGCGATCGGAGCAAAATGCGTCACCCCGCTGGCGTGGAGCGCTTCCAACACCTTCTCTCCGAGGTGGGGATTCGGGTGGTCCGCGAGCTCCGTGGTCGTGAGCTGCCCTTGCGCGGCGCCGCGGAGGAGCGCGTCGAGGGCCGTGTCGCTCGGACTTCGGAGCAGGAGGCCTTTCGCGCGGGCGCCGATCTCCGGCCACACCGAATAGCGCGCGTCGAAGACCCCCGCGGCGAGGCCGTCCACGTCGGCGTTCCCCGCGGCGACCAGCAGATCGAGCGCCGCGTCCCACGCGCCAAACTCCCCCTCTTCGATCGCTCGCCAAAGCGCATCGGCGTCCGCGTACACCTCGGTCACCGGGATCCGCTTCTCCGGAACATTGGTGTACGGGCGATAGACAGAGGCCTTCACGTCCCCCCGCGAGGCCGCCGCGAACAGGCTCGTCGCGCCGGCGCGGTGCAACGCGGCGCCCAGCTCTTGCAGCGGGGCCAGCCGGTCTCCCGCGGTGGGGGCGAGCGTCGCGCGGATTCGCTCGGGGAGCATGGTTTACGGGTTCTCCGTGTTGTCGACGACGGTGCCATTCCCGGTGCCCCGATCGACACCCCAGGAGTCGTCGCCCCTCACTCGGATGGAGCTGGACGTGACGCCGCCCGCGTTCGAGACGGCACAGGTGCAGTTGCCGCAGTGCGGGATGGTCGCGCCGGAGGCGAGCAGCGTCATCGGGTGCTCGGGGTTCGCCGCGTTTTGCTGGTTCATCCAGGCGATGACGTTCCGCTCCGCGTGGGAGTTGGGGCCGGTCGGATACACCACCTGCTCGCCCGGATTCAGCGTGATCGCGCCCTGGATCCCGGGCGGGATGTACCCCTCGGGGTTGTTCACGCCGATCACCACGCGCTGCTTGCCGTCCTGCTCGATGACGCACACCGAGAAGACGTTGAAGGCGCCTTTTTTCCCGGGGATCTGGCTCATCAGCTCGACGCTGCGCCGGTGCGCGAGGATCGCCGCGTCCACCTTCTTGAGCCAGTCGATCGTGCAGAGTCCGTACACGTCCACGCGCGTGAGCGGGCTGCCCGCGAAGCCGAAGTGATCCGGTCCGCCCTGGATGCCAATCGGATCCGGCGAGAGCCACCGCGCCGTCGAAGGATCGAAGTAGCGATGCCGCGTCGACAGAAGCCCTGTGTCGTCATCGGCGTAGTGTCCGGGTTGCCGCAGAGGCGTGGTGGCCGGGCGAGCGCGCGGCGTCTCGGGGTCCCGCACCTCCCGCAAGACAGCGCCCCACGCGGAGTAGGACGCCGCCCACGCGACGCGCGCCTTCTCGTCGATGAGCTCGTACGGCCGGCCCACGTGATCGGTCACGTACGCGAACGTCTCCCCACCTTCCTTGTGGAGCACCGGGATCGGATAACCGACCTCGTACGCATACGTGCGCTCCAGGCCTGAAGTGCTCCGCTCCATCACGATCACGTCCCCGTCCCAGAGGAACGTGGTCACGACGGGCGGATCCGCGGGCCGCATCTCGCCGATCGCGGGCTCCTTCGGGAACACGGCCTTCTTCACGCGCCGGCCGAACGCGTCGTACCAGTAACGGAGCCGCGCGCCGCTGGGCAACAGCACCTCTCGGAGCTGATCGCGGCAGTCCCAGTAATACTTGGTGACCTCTCCGTGGGGGCCTCTCCGTTCGCGGCGCCGTCTCCGATCGTCGTTCGCGAACGCCACGTCGCCCGCGCGGCGCAGCACGTTTCCCATGCCCGTCGACCAGGGCTCCGCGGAGCCGCCGCCGCTCGACATCATGCCCACGAGCGCCCCGGACACGTCGTATTCGAAGGCCTCCGTCTGCCCCGAGGACGACGCTTCGAGGAGCTGCCCCAGCACGTCGTGCCGGAACGTGGCGACGCCGAACCGAGCGTCGCGGACCTCCGCGAGGCGCGCGTGCGGTCCGTACGTGAAATCGCGCCGCCCCAGCACGTACGGCCCGCCGGCGCGGCTCGCCGAGACGACCTGCTCTCGCAGATTCCCGGTGACGGCCACCTTCGTGAAGATGTCGACGACGGGTGTATACAGGTGGCGTCGCACCTCGCGTCCCAGCGCGTCTCGCTGGAAGAGCACCTTGTAGCCGTCGTGATCCAGCCCCGTCAGCGCGCCGGTGGTACCGTGGTAGTAGCGCGTCGTCTGTCCGTTCGGCAGCTTGCACGCGGACCGCCGCCCGCGACTGTCATGCTCGAACTGGAGGAGGCCGGCGGGCTGCGCCTCGGCGATGACGCGGCCGAGCTTGTCGCGCTCGAAGGCGATCTCGATGGGGCCGTCGTGGTCCTTCATCGTGGCCTTCAGGATGCGGCCCTGATCGTCCCGCTCGAAGGTGCGCGCGCCGTGCGGCGTGTCCTCTTCGACGATGTTGCCGAGCGCGTCGTACGCGAAGGTCCGCCACGTGTCGTCGTCGTAGTCGATGCGGCTCACCCGCTCCGCGCGGTCGTACGTGTACTTGAGGATCCGCCCGTCGAACGTCTTCTCCTCCGCGACGGCGCCGGCGCGGTTGAAGCGGAATTCGTACGTCTCGCCCTTGGGGTTCGTCACGCGTTGGAGCCGCTCCATCTCGTCGTGCTCGAACTCCCACACTTGCCCGTCCGGCATCTTGCGGCGGCGGAGCGTGCCCGTCCCGGCGTACTCCTGCTCCACGGCGTGCCCCGTCCCGTCGTCGATGCGCGTCACGTTCCCGAGGGCGTCGTGCGTCATCGAGAGGTGCGTCCCGTCCGGCAATTCGCGCTCGATCACGCGGCCGAGGACATCGTATTTGACGGTCTCCACGCTGCCGGTGGAGTCGGTGATCTTCGTCACGCGGCCCCACGCGTCGTGCTCGAAGTGCAGGAATGCGCCCTTGTCCGTCTGGAGGCGAACGAGGTTGTGCGCCTCGTCGTACTTGCGCTCGAAGATCATCCCGTCGGGGCCGTAGAGGCCGGTCAGCCGGCCCGCGCCGTCGCACGCGTACGTGCAGGCGACCCCGTTCGGAAACTTCACCCCGGTCAGCTCCCCGCGCGCGCCCAACGTGTATTCGAAGACGCTCCCGTCCGGCAGCGTCTGCTTCCGCGGGCGTGAGAAGACGGGATCCATCTCCCACGTGGTGGTGTTGCCGGCCGGATCCGTCTCGGAGATCAGGTATCCCTTCTCGTCGTATTCGTAGAGCGTCTCTTCCCCGGCGGCGTTCTTCTCGGCGACGACGAGCGCGTCCTCGTCGAACCTGGTCTCGTGCACGAGCGAGCCGTCGAAGGTGCGCTCGCGGACCACGGCGCCGTCCGCGTTCCAGTCGTAGACGCGAGGCTTCCGCGTGCCGGAGGTCATCGTCTGACGCCGCTTCCGGTCGTAGGTGAAGTCCACGCGATGGAGCCCGCCGTCTCCCCACGTGCGGACGCAATCCGCGGTCTCGCGGTCGTACTCGTAATGAAACCGCACCCCGTTTCGCAGCGTCTTCGTGACGAGCCGGTGCGCCCCGTCGTACTCGTAGCGCTCCGAATATCCGAGCGCGTCCGTCACGCTCGCGAGCTCTCCTTCGGGGTGATAGGCGTAGTCGACCCAATCCAAGAGATCGGCCTCTCGCCACCGCTCCGCGCGCACGATCCGGCCTTCTCTGTCGTGCTGAAACCGGATCTCGCGCCGGGCCGTGTCGATGATCTTGGAGAGGCGCTCCTTGTCGTGGACGAGCTCGATGCGGTTCCCGAAGGCGTCGCGGACGGCGCGGAGGACGGCCCTCTCCGACGTGGGCGTCAGTCGGCCGAGCTCCAGCGTTCGGCGGGCGTTGCCGTCCGCGATCTCGTACTCTCCGGTGCGGGTGCGGCGCAAGGAGAGGCGGCGCCCGCGGTGGTACGAGGTGCCTTGTTCGGAGAGGGGAGGAAAATCGATGTTCGCGCCCGCTTCGTTGCGGAACACGAGGTTCGCCCCGTCCTCGGAGATCCATTGTTCGAAGGAGTGCGAGAAGCCGCCCCGGCCGAGATCCGTCTTCTCCCGGTTTCGCGCCGAGGAGTAGACTCGGCCGAACGAGGTCACGATCGCGCCGAGCATCACGAAATCGGTCATCTCGTCGACGACGGCCCCGCTCACCACCGCGACGGGCTCTCCGGCGGTGATCACGGTGGCGAGCTTGTCGCTGGGCGCGGTGCCGGCCACGAGATCGGCCCCCAGGATGAGCGTGCCCTTCGACTGCGCCACCTTGCCGTGCGGCATCGGCACGTCCAGCATCACGGAGTCGCCCGTCGCGCAGATGCCCTTGGAGCGCTTGAAATTGCGGGATCCGGTGATGCACGTCGCCGTGCCGACGATGGCATGGGTCACGACGTCGCCCTGGACGCCGCCGGGCTGCGCGGGCTGGTTCGCCGGCCGCTCGATGTCCATGTAACTGTCAATCTTGAGCGCCTCCGCGACGGGGATGTACTGCGTGCTCGTCGTGTCCTTCGCGGACTTGGATTGCGCGATGTAGAGATACGGCTGCGGGACAGGGCCCGTCGGCGCAGGGGGCGGCCCGAGGTTCGCGGACGGGCCCGGGCCGGGCGCGGTGTGCCCGCTCTTCGTGGTCGCGATATCCTTGTGGTCGTCGCTGGTGCCCATCAGGGGATCTCCATCCGCGCGGAGAGGACGCGCACCAGGGCCGAAACGTCGATCACCATCTTTTCCCCCTCGAAGCGGAGAATCCCCGTCCGGTCCGCCTTGAACGACACCGGCCCCGCGTCGATCACGACCGAGCGCTCGGCCCGGAGGCGCACGTCCTTGCCTTCGATCACGACCGATCCGTCCGCCTCCCGGACGGGCGTGCGGCTCATTTGAAGGGCGCCCAGGATGAGGACGCCTCTCTTCGACTCGGTGACGAGCACCGTGCGGCCTTCGCGCAGGCACTCCTCCGCGAGCGCGGGATCCATGCCGTCGGCGAGGTGGGCCGGACAGCGCTCGCCGGTCATCGTGCGGATCCGATAAGCGCTCTCACTCCGCATCTCGATCACGGCGGCGTGGATGCCTGTTCCGAGCGCGGAGGGTTCTTCGATGGGGACCTTCGCGGCGCGCGTTCGCGAGGCACGACTGGCTGTCACGAGCTTCGGCTTTTGCATGGTGTTCTTCCCTCAATCGAACGAGCCGGAGCCTTCTTCGGCGGAGCTCGGCGTGCCCTTGAACTGACCGTCCACGTCGACCTTGCCGGGGGTCAAGGTGACGGTGATCCCGCTCGCGGTGATGGAGATCTTCGTCGTCGCCTGAAACACGATGTCTCCGCCCTTCACCTTCATGGAGCCGCCCGCCTTGTAGCTGGCCTCCAAAAGGTAATCTTCGCCGACGCCGCCGCCCCCTTCGATGGTCTGCGATGCGAAGGTCTGCGTGAGCGCGCCCGTCGTCTTGAGCACGTAGTTCGTGCCGGCGACGATGCCCTTCAAGGCCCCGACCTCTTCCGTGCTGGCGCCGAGGACATTGATGTTGGACTCCAGGCCTGCGTTCGTGTCCCACGCGGCGCCGACCATCACGGTGGACGCGCCCGTGACGCCGCGGCCGACCGACTCGATGGCGGCTTCGACCTTCGCGGCGCCGACCAAACGCGACAGAGAGGCGCAGCCTGTCTGGTAATCGCCGCCGATCGTGAAGGCGCGCAGCCCGCCGACGGTGACGCTCTCGGACGCGGAGTTGAGGCTCATGTTGGCGCCGACATTCACGTTGCGACCGGCGCTTATGCTGTGCGACTGGGCTCCTTCGATAGACTCTTTGAGGACCTTGCCCACGATGAGCGTGCGGTTCGCGCTGACGACCAACGTCTCATCCGCGGTGACGCCCGTGACCTTGTCGTTCTCGGTCTTCTCGTTGAAGTCGTGCGACGCGTTGATCGCGAAGCCTTCGTTTCCGGCGGTGTCGTTCATCGCGATGTGGTTGCCGCTGCCGCCGCCGGGCGTCGTGAGGCTGCCGAAGCTGCTCACCACTTGATTGCCCGGGAGCGACGCGAACGGCCGCGCTTGCCCGTTGTCGAGGCGGCCAATCTCGACCGGCTCGTCCCCGGAGCCGCCGCGGAACCCGAGCGCCACCTCCCACCCGACGCGCGGCAAGAAGAGGCCTCCGGAAGTCGGGGGCTGCACGGTGCGGAAGAAGGCCGAGCTGGTGTCGTCCTTGGGCCGGCGCCGATCCCAGCGGTGGAGCGCCTTCACGCGACCGAACGAGTCCGGGTGAATCTCCGCGCCGGAGGGGCCTGTCACCGTGGCAGTCTGAATCCCGCCGACCGAGGGAGTCGCGCGCCTTTCGGGCCGATATCCGCGGTCCGCGGGGACCGCCACGAAGCGCGCCTCGTAACGAGCCTCGCCGCCGGCGCCCTGATCATGGCCCGTGTGCGTCGCCTCGACGATGAGCCATTTGCCGTTCATGTCGTCGCGGGAAGAGTCCGCGAGCGTGACGATGGTGCCGGGCTCGATGCGCGGGGACGACGCGGCGCCCGTGAGCGTGATCTCGCGCCGCTTCCTCTCTTCCAGCCGCATCTTCGCGAGGTCCGCGCCGACGCTCGGGTCCGTGTAGCCGGCGGGATACTCGTAGACCACGGCCGGCCCGTCTCCGGCCTCCCGCTCCATGTCGCGCTGCGGAGCGGTGAAGTCGTAGTCGCGCACGATGTACTTCGTGGACACGGCGGAGCGCGACAGTCGAGCGTTGTGCACCGACGAAGGCCGGACGAGGCCCCCTGTCTCCACGGCGCGCAAGGTGTCCAGTCCCTCCACGTCCTCGAACGCGGACGCTCGATCCACGAGGCGAATCGCGTCGCGCGCGCCCACCGGCGAGAACCACACGATGCCTTCTTCGGAGAGGAGCCGAGACACGAAGTCGAGGTCGCTCTCGAAGGTCTGCACGCACTGCGGCCGTTTCGGCAGCGTCCGCGACACCCGGCTCTCCACGGAGATGCCGTGTTCGTCGAGGACGGCGGTCACGATCTCGACCGTCGTCTGGTCCTTGAACACCTGATGATCCACGGTGTCCGCGAGGAGGGCCATCTTCGGCACGATCTCGATCCGGTAGCCGCGGGCGACCTCCTCGATCTCCGACAGCACGCCTTTCAGCTCGCGCGGATCTCCTTCGGGGGCGGCGATGCGGACGATCGCGTCCTTCGCGAGCGCGGCGCCGCTGTCCAGGGAGGCCCGGTCGGCTCCTTCGCGCGCTTCGCAGAGGATGGATATCGAGAAGGGGGTATGCAAGGCCTCCTGCAGGCGGATTTCCAGCACCCGCAGATCGAGATCGACGTCGGAGACTTCGAGTTGGACAAGCTGTTCGAGGCTCATGGTGGTGTCCTCATCCTGTCTTGTTCGAGCCGCCGGATCGCTTGATGTCGCCCTTGAACGACGTGGTGCCGCTCTTGGCCTTGAGCTTTCCGCCGCCGATCTCCAAGGGGCCGGCCTTCACTTTGCCGCCCACCTTGATGGAGATCGAGGGGGCGTCGAAGCACACGTCGCCGGAGGCGTTCACGGTGATGCTGCCGCCCGCGCTCACGCTGGCCGCGCCCTTCACGTCCATCGTGTTCTTGCCGTCGGCCTTGTCCGTCGCCTTTCCGGCCACGATCGTCTTGGCGCCGCGGATGCTCTCGTTCACGTCCTTCGCGACGGTGAGCGTCTTCGCGCCGCCCACGAGCTCCGTGCGCGCGGCCGCGACCGACTCCCGCGCTCCGAGCCCCGCCGCGAGGCCGAGCGCCGCGCCGATCATCTGCGTGTAGACGCCCTGAACGACGGTGTTCGACTGATTGCATTGAATGCCGTACATCGCGCCGATCAGCTCGTTATAAGGCCCTTTCACGTGCACGGTGCGGTTGCCGGTCACGTCGAACACCTCCATTCCGCCGATCGACTCGCTGCGGGAGCCCTTCGCGTCGTGCGCGATGTCCGTCTGCACGTTCCAGCTCTGGGACGCGCCCACCGTCTCCGTCTGAGAAGCGGCGATGAGCGTGTAGCCGAGCCCGACGTCGTGCGTCTCGTTCACTCCGACCTTCGTCGTCGAGGACCCACCGACTGCCACGGTCTGGTCCTTCGAAGCGTGCATGAAGAACTCCATGCCACCGGCCGTATCGGTCGTGCGGATTTCGTTCGTGGAGCCGCCGCCGGGTGACGACTCCGATTGAAGCGTGGAGATGGCCGAGCCGCCGGGTTGTGCGTACGGGACGACCGCTGTTCCGTTGTAGAAACGACCGAGCACGAAGGGCCGATCGGGCACGCCGTCCACGTAGGCGACTGGCACTTCCCACCCGACGCGCGGCAGAAGCATGGAGCCGCCCATCTGCATCTGGATCGAGCGCGTCCACGCGGAGGATTTGTCGTCGGCGATGCCCGAGCGATCCCAGAGGAACCGCACTTTCACGCGCCCGAGATCGTCGACGTGGATCTCTTCGCCAGACGCGCCGGTGGTGACGACAGGCTCGATCGTATCGACGCGCGGGACCCGCACCGGCACCTCCGGACGGAACGCGCGAGTCTCTGCCGGGACCATGGAGACGTGGTTTTCGTAGCGCGTGGCCTGCTCGGCCTGCTGGTAGCCGCGCGAGAACCGATGTGTGACGCCGATCACCAGATAACGGCCGTTGAGCGAATCATCGGAGCAGCCGGCGACGTCGAGCACGCGGCCCGGCTGCACGCGCACGGAGCCCGTGGCGCCCCGTGCGACGGTCTCCAACCGGCGGAGCTGATCGAGCCGCACGGACGCGCGGACCTTCGCGGCTTCTTCATCTGCCACGCACGCGGGATACTCGAAGTGTTCCAAGGGGCCTGTCCCGGAGCGTCCCTCGATGTACACGCCCGGTTGGCGGATGTCGTAGTCGCGCACGTGCACGGCTGTCGGCACCAGGACATCCTCGATTTCGAGCGCGTGAAACGAGGCCAGGTGCACGAGCCCGGTCGCGTCTTCGAAGGGAAAGATCGTCGGCGGGGCCACGCCGTCGTGCGCCGCCGGATCGTCCCCGAGCACCAGCGTGCCGCCTTTTCCGTCGTCGTAGTCGAACCAGTACGAGATCCCCTCGTCCGCGAGGAGCCGCTCCACGAAGCCCCAGTCGCTCTCATTGTATTGAACGCACTGGACCCTGGATTTGTAGGCTCCGGAGAGTCGAGGCACGATGTTGCCCGCGGGGACGCCGGCGTCCTTCAGCACGTCCGACACGATCGGCAAGGTGCCTTTGTCGAGGCAGACGCGGTATCCGGCGCGCAGCGTGAGGCGATGCTCGAAGGGGGCGAGATCGACGACGTACCGATGCCCGCCGCGCTCGGCGCCTTCGTACGCGATGTCCGTCACGACGAGCCCGATCGAGCGCGTGCTGCCTTCTCGGTGGTCGAGGAGCCGCAGCACGGCTTGAGCGCCGATCGCGGAGTCGAGCGGTAGGCCGACGTCGGCCGTGAGGAACGTCACCTGCCAGCGCGACAGCCGGTTCATCCCCTCTTCGCCGCGGGCGAGGACGAGCCGACGATCTTCAGGGAGAGCGGCGCAGTCCAGCTCCAGCTCGATCGCCGTGTCCATGGTCGACCCTCTCCTCTCGATTCGTGAAATCTTTCAACAATGAAGGAAGCCGATGGCGTATCCATCGAGGGCGGCCAGTCTACCCGAGCTTCGGGGTGTGCTGCGCGCAAATCCATCGGCGCCGGGGACATAATGAGACCCAGCCGGAGCGGCGGTTTTTACCGCAGGCACCTGGCGCGGAGAAAATGGTGTAAAGGCATCCGGGTCGTCATGGTGATCGATCGTACGGGAGGTCGCTTCTCGCGCCGCCGAGTGGCCTTTCTCCGAAGCGCTGCGGCTCTCTTTTCGGGAGCGGCTCTCCCTGCATGCGGACCGCCTCCGCCGGCTCCGGTGGTGCAGCGGCCGCCTCCTCCCGTCGCGACGGCCGCCCCGACGTCGCGCCCGTCGTTCTCGTTGGTGGACGAGACCGACGCCTCGCCGCTGTGCGAGGAGCCGAAGGTCGGGGAGATCGGGGCTCTCACGAGGACCTTCGTGCCTCTCGCGCTGCCGGCGGACATCACCAACGTCAACGCGGTTTTCGGGCGCGACGAACGCGACGTGTGGATGACCGCGACCGCCAAGAACGGCGCGAGGCTGGCTTTGCATTGGGACGGAGCGAACGTGAGCCGCGAGGACATGTCTCCCTGCCGATTGCCGCTCTCCGAACCGAGCCTGTCGCTTGGACCGGACGGTCCGATCGTCCTCGACGTCGCCCACAAAGAATACGGCCCGATGTACTCTCAAGCGCACCGGACATCGAAAGGCGCATGGGAGTGTGACGAGCGCGAATCCTCGGCTCGCTCCTTCTGGCTCGGCACGGAAGTGCTGCGCTTCGCTTCCGGCGTGGCCGGCCCCACCCTCTCCGGCCGCCTCCTGCCGCCCCTGGACAACACTTCGATGCCGCAAGGGCCTGTCGAGATCATCGCCTGCGCCGTCGATGACGTCTGGATTCATTCCCCTGGGCACCCGGCGATCTGGCACTGGAACGGCTTGAGCTACGAGGATCGATCCGCCAGGTTGGGGACGACTTCCCGAATGTTGGCCGACGCGGCATGCGGTGTGTGGGTCGTCGGCAGGAGAGCGGCGGAAGCGGCCGGCAACATCGGCTCCAAAGCCACGTTGCGATGGAATGGCTCGACGCAGACGTGGGATTGCCTCCCTTCGCCTCCCGCGTCCGACGTGCAACGCCTCGTGGCGCTGAACGAGCGCGACGCTTGGTACCTTTGCAAGGAGGAGGCTTATCATTGGGACGGCGCGTCCTTCCAGCGAGGGGCGCTGCCGACGGGGGTCATCGAAGGTGCGTGGATCTCCCCGAGCGGTGAGCTCTGGATCGTGGGAACCGAACAAGCAGGCTCGGCGGACCGTGGGTTCGTGTACCGGGCCGCCCGAGGAGGAGAACCGTGAAGCGTGCTGTCCTCTGTCTCGCGCTGACAGCGTGTACGAACATCGCGCCGGCCGCTCCATCGCGCTCGACTCCGGCTGTCCCCGGGAAGACCCCGTCCGCGAAGAGCGCGCCTTCGGCGACGGGTTCGGCGGCTCTGCGGCCCGCGCCGATCTCGGTCGAAAAAGGGACCGTGATCGGGCATGACGCCAAGGGAAAGGAGCTGTTTCGCGGCGTCTTCTCGGTCGATGAGAGCTCCGTTCGCTTCGAAGTGGCCGGCTCCCCGGAGAGGTCTTTTCGCCTCCCGTTGCGGCGGTTCCCTGGGGCTCTTGGTGAGTCGAAGAGGGTGTTCGCGGTGGGGAACGACGGAGTCGCCCTCGCCGGCGCGAGCGATGGATCCTTGATCGCTGTGGATTGGGAAGGAACACCGCGGTACCAGCTCGGCGTGCGCGGCCCTGTGAAGCGAATCACGACGCGCCCGTCCGGTGGATATGTGGTGTCCACGGACGCCGGGGACGTGATCCTCGATGGCGCGTCGACTGCCCCGATCGAGCCTGCGCCCCGAACGCCGGCGCCGATCACGTTCGTCGCGAGGCCGACCCCGGATGAACGAGCGCCCCTGATCGTGCTCGCTCCGGACGACGCGTGGACCATTGAAGAGGACACCACGCGGATGCTGCCGATCCAGACGCTCCACCACTTCGACGGAGAGACATGGACGGAAGTCCGGATGGAGGCCCTCGAGGCCACGAAGTCGGTCCGGCTCGGGAGCAAGGACTTCGTCGCGACGAACCTCGCGCGCGGTCCGAAAGGCCAGCTCCTCGTCCTCGGCTACGAGCGTGGGTGGTCCGCCCTCGGCCCCGACATCGGGTCGTACGAGCTGCGCGTGTTCGAGCGCGCGGCGGGGGCCTTCCGCTTGCGCTCGGACATCGCCCCGGCGTTCCGCAAGACCTACCTGACCAACGTCTTCACGACTCCAGGAGAGGTGAGCTATGCCGTGGGGCCAGGAGGGCGCGAGATCGTCTGTCTGATGGAGCGCTGCCTGGCTCACGGACTGCCCGCTTCGTTTCGTCCTCCGGGGGGCAAACCGCCTGTTTCGACGCCGGCGGCGGGGTGGTCCTTCTTCGAGTGGGCGGATGGTGGCCGCATGGAGAACCGCGCCATGATCTGGGCGGGTGACTCCCTGTTTCGAATCGACTTCGACGGTTTCACTCGGGATGGCAAGGAGCTCCTCGACACCAAGACAGTCTACTCGGACATCACGGACGGCAAGTACCCCCCTCCGCCGGATCCGTGGGGCTCCGCGTCGGAGGGGCGGTACGATGATCAGCCCACACGAGGGCTCTGGGCCAGCGGGCCGGAGGATGTTTGGGTCTCCGTCGGCTGGGCGGGGGATAGCAGCGCGATCTTTCGATGGAACGGCAAGGAGACGGTCAACCTCCCGTGCCCGCTCAAGTGGGTCGACCAGATATGGGGCTTTGGCCCCGAGGACGTGTGGTTTTCGGGAGAGGGCGTCGCGCACTACGACGGACACGAGATTCGCCGTATTCCGGGTATCCCCGCAGGCAAGATGGTGGCCGGGGGCCCGGGTGAAGTATGGATCGGGACCTTTCGTCTCTTGCGCGCGTCTGCCACGCTCCCGGATCTCGAAGGCACTCCGGCTCCGGCGCCGCCGTTCTCGCAGCCGAGCGCGCCTGTCGACGTGAGCGCCGCCGGATCGAGCCTCCACATGGAGGATGCGAAGGTGAAGATCCCCGGGCAGGAGCCGCTCGCGTGGGCCCTCGGCGCCAGTGAGGGACCGGGAGGCCTCGTGTGGCTCCATGACTTGTCACGGCTCGTCGAGGTCGACGGAGCCGGAGCGCGCGTGCTTTATCGAGCATCTTCCGGCGAGCAGCTCGACGGTGCCGAGGGCGCCGCGCCGAGGTCGTCCGGGGAAGGCGTCTTTGTCGCGACGGGCCCTGACGGCTTCTCGACGCTTCGCACGGTCACCAAGGGCCACGTCGACGACATCATCTCCTGGCCGGGATTGTCGGCGGTCGTGCCGCTGCCGAACGGGGAAGCGTGGGTGGCGTCCGCGACGGACGTGAAGGCGATCGCCGGTGCCTTGTCCCTGACAGCGACCGGCCTTCGCAACGTCGCGGGCCTCTCCGAGGCGGCGTATGCGAGCGTGGCAGCTCGGGCGACGGACGATGTGTGGCTCGCGGGAGGCCTCACGACAGCGCACGAGGAGGTGCGCCCGCGGCCGGCCGGAGAAGGCATCCTGGTGCACTTCGATGGGCGCGCCTTCACGCGGTATCGTGGGCCGGATGGTGCCTTGTTGTCCGTGGTGGCGGTGGGCCCTGCGGAGGCCTGGGCGGTGGGCTACGACGGCGGCGTCGTCCACGTGAAGGGTGGAGTCGCGACTGCCTATCATCTGGAGCGCGACAAGAAGCCGCTGCGCGTCCCTCTCCGCGCGGTGGCGGCGACGGGCCCTTCGGACGTGTGGATCGTAGGGGAGGGATCGACGGTGTTGCGCTGGGATGGAAAGGCCTTCCTGAGGATGGATGTGGCCAGCGTGGGAGCTGGCGCCGCGCTCTCGGCGGTGGTGCCGCCGCGTGACAAGGTGCCTGGGTGGCTCGCGGGTCCGAGGGGGATCTGGCGGTTCACGCGGACGGAGTAGGCAGGACGCGGACGGGCTCCGCAGGGCGCTAACACTCCTGACCCCACGTCGACACAGGGCGCGCCGGGGCCGCGTTGTTCGCGGGATCTTTGATGTGGGCGATCCAGTCCTCCAGGTTGTTGGGGAGCCTCAGCATCTTGTTGATCCAGGCCCCCAGGAACCGAAAATCGGCCTCCGTGCAGCGTTGATCGTTATTCTCTACCCCTTTGACTCTCTGCTGAACCTCACGGTCCGGGTTCCACAGCCGGCTCACGTCGATCGGCCCGTCGAATTCCTCCGAGAGGAAGGTGAAAGCCGGGGAGTCGAGGTCGAGCCAGCCGATCATCCGACCTGCGTTCTGGGCGTCGGTGCTCTCGTACCCGCCAATCATGTAGGGGTACGCGAGATCGACGATGGGCTTCGCGTAAAGAAGCGTGTTCACCTTCTTCTCCCAACTTGTCTTGTCGGCCTTCACGTTCGCGGACTCGACGGGGATCCGCTTCACCCAAGGCTTGACGTTGAGGTAGGCGGCCCCTCCGTGCTCTCCGGAGCGATTCGAGATCCCTAGTTGCCCGCCCTCCGCGGTCACCCACTTCTCGGAGGTGTCCTTCGGCACGTGAAGAATGAACCCTATGTGCCGCAGGTGAGGGTCATTGTCGTTGCTGGCGTTGTCGTCGAACAAGAGGTAGATGTCCCCGACGTTCGGCATCGGCTTGATCGGATTTGCTCCCCAAGGAACCCACGCATCCTCGATGAAGGGGGCCGCGAACCCCCATTTCCCTTGGCGTCCGGTCAAGAGACCTTCGAGCATGGTGGACACGTGCGTGCAGGACGTCATCCCCGGACTCCAGCCCCGCAATGACAGGTAGGGGATGCGGGAAGCGGCGTTGCCAGCGTACGTGGGTGGATCGTTGTAGATGTCCTCGGGAATCGACGCATCCTTGGACTGCAGCTCGAGGTCGCCTGCCTTCGGAGAATAATGCATCGGAAAACAACTGCCGATCGCCGCGAGCAGCTTCTTTCGCCGCCTGGAGAGGCCGGGAGTGTCCCACGTGGGGAATTGACCGCCTGTGACGATCCTGCCGCTGCCCGCCGGCCGCGCGGCGACGGGAGGCATGACGGCGGTCACCATCGCCGGGGCGGTTCCGATCGTCGCCGGGACGCGGACATTCACGGTGAACACCACCTCCACGGGGTACATCGGCACCGCGGGGAACTTCCGGACGTCCTTGAACCCCTTCGTGACTAGCTCCTGCTGTCGCTGCTTGATTTTGGCGTCGACCTCTTCGAGCTTGTCGAATTCGACTGGCTTCTTGTCCTTGTCGAAATACTCGATGGTGACGTCCACCTCTCCGGCCGATCCGTCCGGTCGTTCCTCCGTCCAGGTGCAAGGATTTGCGATGGAGCCGTCGCCGTCGTTCAGGGCGGAGTAGTCTGTCCAGCTCAGCGCGACCCGAAGCTGAAGCGCGTCGAACTGGAGAACGATATACCCATCCGGGGTCGGCCCATCAATGGGTGTTTCAATCGTGAAATCGACCTCGTTCTTCGGGGGGGAGGAGGTAGCCGGCTTCGTCGAGGCGGCGCTCGGCTGCGGACCGCTGCCTGTGGATGGGCTGGACGCCGGCGCGGCTGCTGTCCCCGTGGCGTTGTCACCCATCGGCTGGGCGGGTGGCGCGGGTTTCGCCGGTATGGATTTCGGCAGCGGGTTGCTGCCTGTGGAGAGGATGGACGGCGCCTTCAGCACGGTCTCCTCAACGTTGTCCGCCGCCGTCAGGACATAGGCGCTTTCATTCTTGATCGTGACCTTCAGTCGGTGGGACATCGCGACCTCATCAGCGAAAGCTCCAACGTGTCTGTGCGGAAGCCGTCGACGGCGTTTCGGGCGCGGTCGTGACACGCTCCCCCGCAGGCGCCAAGAGAAAAGCAGACGCCCCCACCGCCCCGCAAACGAGCCTTCGAGCCCCTGCCATGGGATGAATTGCGTATTGACGCCCCCTCCGCCCTCCGCTCCGTCGGCGTGCCCCAAGTCCGCGGCACCATTGCCTCCTCGGCGCTCCCGCGTTACGCCCGCGCACGCCGATGACACCCTCGCAACCGTCCCTCCGCTCGCTCCTGGAGACTTTGCCCTCCCGCGCGCGCCTCGTCGAGCTTGCCAAATCCTTCGGTGTCCACGTCCAGCAAAAAGCTACGAAGGCCGAGATCGCAGCCCTTTTGGCCCGCTCGGAGCAGGTGCGCGTGCGCGCCGTCGTCGAGCAGATGGGGCGGGACGAGCTGCGGGCCGCCTGCCAGGCGCACGGGCTCGATGCCGACAGCCGGGCTCGGCCCCTGCTCGCGGGCAGGCTCCTCCAGGCCCTCGGCGCGCGCGACTCGGCACCTCCTCCGGCACTGTTCGGCGCGCGCGTCGTGCAACGCCTCACGCCCGTCAAGGGGGATATCGTCCTCGTCCGCCAAAGGCAGCACCTCGTGGAAGACGTGATCGCCCCGGCCGTCTCCACCGAGGCGACGCGCGTCGATCTGGTGTGCCTCGACGACGACGCGCAGGGAGCACGCCTGTCCGTCCTCTGGGAGCTGGAGCTCGGCGCCCGCGTCCTCCAGCCCGAGACGGAGGGCCTCGGCCAAACTGCCAATCTCGACTCCCCACGTGACTTCGCCGCCTACTTCCACGCCCTCAAATGGAGCAGCGTCACCGCGACGCGCGCGGACCTCTTCCAGGCGCCGTTTCGCGCGGGTATCAAGCTGCTCGATCACCAGCTCACGCCGCTGAAAAAGGCCCTGGAGCTGCCGCGCGCGAACCTCTTCATCGCGGACGACGTCGGGCTCGGCAAGACGATCGAGGCCGGGCTCGTCATGCAGGAGCTGCAGCTCCGGCAGCGCGTGGCGTTCGTCCTGGTGGTCTGTCCGGCGGCGCTCTGCCTCCAGTGGCGCGGAGAGATGGAGAAGCGCTTCGGCCAGCGATTCGAGATCATGAACCGCGATTTCGTGGCGCGGCGGCGGCGCGAGCGCGGGTTCGGCGTTCGCGCGTGGGCCACGCACAATCGGTTCATCGTGTCGTACCAGACGCTGCGCCGGCCGGAGTACCGGGAGCCGCTCCTCGTCCACCTCGGACACCGATTCAAGAAGAGCCTCCTCGTGCTCGACGAGGCGCACACCGCGGCGCCCGCGTCCAAGAGCCAGTACGCGATCGACTCCCACGTCACCAGCATGATCCGGGACGAGATCGGCCCGCGCTTCGAAAACCGCCTCTTCCTCTCCGCGACTCCCCACAACGGACACTCGAACAGCTTCAGCGCCCTCATGGCGATGCTGGATCCACAAAGATTCACCCGCGGCGTCCCGATCGAGGCCGGGTCTTCGGCCCTCGGCGCCGTGATGGTGCGGCGCCTCAAGCGCGATCTCCAGACGCTCGGAAAAGGGGAGTTCCCCACGCGGGCCGTCCTCCGCGTCGCGCTGGAACGACAAGGCCCCTCCGTCCGCGCCCGCTATTTCGAAGCTCGACCCGGCACGCCCGAGAAGCTCGCTCGCGAGATCGACCTCGGCGCGCTCCCCACCCCGGAATTGACCCTCTCGGAATTGCTCACCGAATATACCGAGAAGATGAAGCCGCAGCGCGGCCGCGGACAGCTCGTCTTCATCAACCTCCAGAAACGCCTCCTCTCCAGCATCGAGGCGTTTCACCGCACGTTGAACGCCCACGCCGCGCGGCTCGAAGAAGGGAAGGCCACCAAGGAGGTGCAGCTCGATCTCCGGCTCTCCCGGCGTCCGACGGACGAAGACGAGGATGCCTATGGCGTGGACGACGAGCAGCTCGACGCGGAGGACGCGGCGGAGGTCGCGTCGGCGTCGGAGGCGCTCGCCACGCCGGAAGGGCGCGCCCGCGAGATCTTGCAGACCATGCTCGACCTCGCGCGGCAGCACAAAAACCGGGCCGACGCGAAGGTGCACGCTCTCCTCGATTGGCTCCGCGCCGAGCTGTGCCCCGGAGTCTCCCTCTCGGAAGAGGGCAGTCGCAAGAGCGGCAAATGGGCCGATCGTAGAGTCCTCATCTTCACCGAGTACGGCGACACGATGCGGTACCTGCAAAAGGTCCTCGGCGCCGCGGTGGAGAACACAGACCTTGGCAGCGACCGCATCGCGACGTTCCACGGCGGCATGGGGGACGACGCCCGCGAGGAGCTGCAACGCGCGTTCAACGGGGATCCGAGCGAGCACCCGGTGCGCATCCTCATCGCGACGGACGCGGCGCGCGAAGGCCTCAACCTCCAGCGGTACTGCGCCGATCTCTTCCACTTCGACGTGCCGTGGAACCCCGCGCGCATGGAGCAGCGCAACGGCCGCGTCGACCGCACCGGACAGCCCGCCTCCGACGTGCGATGTCACTACTTCGTCTATCCGGAGCGCGCCGAAGATGCGGTGTTGGAGAAGCTCGTCGGCAAGATCGACATCATCCAGACCGAGCTGGGCTCCCTCGGCGAAGTGGTGATGGAGCGCATCGAGCGCACGCTCAGCAAGGGAATCGACCGCGCAACGGCGGCGGCCCTCGACGAGGCCGATCGCCTCCCGAAACAGGCCGAGACCACCAAGCGAGAGCTGGAGACGCAGCGCGCTGATTCCGCCCAGTTGAAGCGCGAGCTCGATCAAGCCCGCAGCATCCTCAAGCGCTCCCGTGAGGTGATGGACTTCCGCGAAGAGCTGCTCCACGACGCGATCGACGTCGGACTCGGCCTCTCCGGCGCCGGGCCCCTCGCGCCCCTCACCGAGAAGATCGAAGGACAGAAGGCCTATCAACTGCCCACCTTGCCCGCGAGCTGGGATCGCACGCTCGACAGCCTTCGCCGGCCCAAGAAGCGCGACGAGCTGGAGTCGGACTGGCGCAAGATCCCCCCGCAGCCCGTCGTCTTCAAGGCGCTCGCGACGATGGGAGAGGACCGCGTGCACCTGCACCTGGAGCACCCCTTCGTGCAGCGGATCTTGTCGCGGTTTCTCGCACAGGGCTTCTCCGCACAGGACCTCTCGCGCGTGACGGTGCTCGCGAACGATCGCTCGGACGAGGCGCGGGTCGTGGCCTTCGGACGACTGTCCCTCTTCGGCGCCGGGGCGGCGCGGCTCCACGACGAGCTGATCGCGGTGGCCGCCCCGTACCGTGAATCCGGCGACGACGACCACTTGAAACCGGGCCACTCGGACGAAGATCGCTTGATCGTCTCCCACCTCGAAGACCTGCTCACCCGCGTATCCAAGCTGCCCGTCGTCCCGGAGGCGCGCCGGAAGCAGCTCGCGAAGACGGCCGCCTCCGATTTCGCCGAGCTGTGGCGCCACGTGCGCGAGGAGGCCGACGGCCGCGCGCACGAGGCCGCTCAGCTCTTGAAGGCCCGCGGCGCGAAGGAGGCCGACGATCTCCGCGCGATCCTCAAGACGCAGAAGGCCGCCATCGAGGCGCAGCTCAGCCGGCAACTGACCCTCTTCGACGACGTCGACGAAGCCACGAAGAAGCAGATGCTGGAGCAAGAGAAGGGCGAGCGCGAGGACATGAAGGCTCGCCTCGAACGCATCAAGGACGAGATCCGGGACGAGCCGGCCGATCTGGAGGCCCTCTATTCCGTGAGCCTCAAGCGCCTCTCCCCCGTCGGCCTCGTGTACCTCTGGCCCACCACCGCTTTCTGAGACACTCCGCATGAGCACCGCAGACAGGCGTTTTCACGAGCAGTGGTACGGCATGGCGCAGCCCTCCGAAGGGCTCGTCGTCTCGATCCCCGTCCTCCTCGCGGCCCAGTGCGCCGAAAAGCAATCCCGCGAGGCGCACGCCGCGTTCGTCGCGTGTCTGGAAGAGGACACGACAGGCCACCTCCGGATCAGCGATCTCCCGCGTTTGTTGGAGACGGTGCTCGATCTCGGGCCGGCTCGGTTCGACGCCGGGGACGCGCTGCCGGCCGATCTCAGCCTCTACGTGCCCGAGGGGAAACAGCTCCTCCGCCCCACGCGCGCGCTCAAGTGGAACAAACCGCGCGAGAGCACGCTCTCCGCCGCCGACAGCACGCCTTCCGCGGAGGCCGGGCGGCCGTATGCGATGCTCGTGTGGGAGGTCCCGCCGTCCGTCACGAAGCTCGACAAGCCCGAGACGGCGACCGGAGCATGGGAGTATCCCGCGCAGGCCAAGTTCGAGCGCCTCCTGCGCGCGTGCCGGGTCGACGTCGGGATCCTCTCGAACGGCTACGAAATGCGGCTCGTGTACGCGCCTCATGGGGAGTCGAGCGGGTGGCTCGCGTTCCGGACGGCGGACATGGCGCAGGTCAGCGGGAGGTGCCTGTTCGACGCCTTCGTGATGCTCCTGTCGCGCGAGCGGTGGTTCGGCGTCGCGGCGGATCAACAACTGCCCAGCATCCTCGCGCAGAGCCGCAAGCACAACGCGGACGTCACGACGGACCTCGCCAGCCAGGTGTTCGAGGCGCTGGAGGCCTTGCTCGCGGGCTTTTCGGCGGCCGACGAGCGCGACGGGACTGGCACCTTGCGCGCCCTCGTCGAGCGCGGGGACGACCACCTGTATGCGGGGCTCCTCACCGTGCTCTTGCGGCTCGTGTTCCTCCTTTATTGCGAGGACCGCGGGCTCTTGCCCATGGAACACCCGCTCTTCGCGGAGAACTACTCCATCCTCGGTCTGGAGGCGGCGCTCCAGTCGGATCATGGCCGTTACCCCGACACGATGCATCGGCGGTTTGGGGCGTATCCGCGGCTCGTGGCGCTCTATCGGGCGGTGTTCCTCGGCGTGTCGCACGGCGATCTCGTGATCCCGGCGCGGCGCGGGGACCTCTTCAATCCGAACACGTTTCCGTTCCTCGAAGGGTGGGGTCCCGAGGGCAGCGCGCCCGTGCAAGAGGCGGAGGCGCGCGCGGCCGTGCGCTTGCCGAGCGTGGACGACCTCACCATCCACACGGTCCTCCAGAAGCTGCTTTATCTGGGCGGCCAGCGCCTCTCTTACAAAGCCCTCGACGTCGAGCAGATCGGCAGTGTGTACGAGGCGCTGATGGGGTTCGCCGTCAAGAGGCTGGAGGGCGGCGCGGTGCGGATTCGCCTCGGCAGCAAGCGGGGCGCGGCGCGCGTGTGGGTGGAGGCGGAAGCGCTCCTCGCCGTGGCCGCGAACCAGCGCGAACGGTGGCTGTGCGACGAGCTCGGCTTCGACAAGAACGTGGCCGCGAAGATCGCCGAGGCTGCCAGTGGGGCCAAGAGTGCCAATGACGCGCTGACTGCCATGGAGCCTATCGCCGGGAGGGATCCGCAGCGCGCGAAGGGTGGTTCACTGGTGATCCAGCCTGGCCCGGAGCGTCGCCGGACGAGCAGCCACTACACCCCTCGCACGCTCACCGAGCCGATCGTGGAGCGCACGCTGGAGCCGCTGATCAAGGCGATGGGGGAGGCGCCCAGCTCCGAGTCGTTGTTGCGATTGGTGGTTTGCGATCCGGCGGTGGGGTCCGGGGCCTTCCTGGTGGCGGCGTGCCGGTACCTCGCGGACAAAGTGGTGGCGGCGTGGACGCGGGAGGGCCAGACCGCGAAGATCGCGAGCGCGCACGAGGACGTGGTCAATCACGCGCGGCGGCTCGTGGCGCAACGGTGCTTGTACGGGGTCGACAAGAACACGTACGCTGTGCAGCTCGCGCGGCTGAGCTTGTGGCTCGTGACGATGGCGCGGACGGAGCCGTTCACGTTCGTGGACCATGCCATTCGTCATGGGGATTCGCTGGTGGGCCTCGGATTCGAGCAGATCCGCGCGTTCGACTGGAAGGTGAAGCCGCAGACCGAGCTTCCGGCGCAGCTCTTGAAAGAGGCGCTCGACGAAGCGGTGGGGATTCGCAAGCAGATCTTGGAGCTGGCCGGTGACGGCACGTACCTCGGGCAGAGGGAAAAAGAGAGGCTCTTGGGGGACGCGGAGGACGCGCTCGAACGCGTGCGTCTGGTGGGGGACCTGGTGGTGGGCGCCTTCTTTTCCGGCAAGAACGAGAAGGAGCGAGAGGCGGAGAGGAAGACCCGGCTCGACAAGGTGGAGCAGTGGATCGCCGCGGAGAAGAGGCACGATTGGGCGAAGGCCGAGGAGATCCACGCCGAGCTTGAGGGGATGCAGGCGGAGCTGCGGAAGGAGCAGGTGCCGTTCCACTGGATGGTGGAGTTCCCGGAGGTGTTCTATGCGGAGAGGCCGGATCCGCTGGACGGGGACAGGGTGAATGGGGCGGCGTTCGTGGATGCGTTTGTGGGGAATCCGCCGTTCGCCGCGAAGAACGCCATCGTCGCAGATGGTGGCCGAGAGTACGTGCCCTGGCTCCTGACGAATTACGAAGATACTCACGGGAACGCTGATATCTCAGCCTACTTCTTTAGGCGTGCTGGAGAACTGATTGGCAATCACGGTGCTATCGGGTTTGTTGCCACCAACACCATCAGCCAAGGTGACACTCGAACAGCTGGTCTTGCGGCGCTGATTCGCACTCGCCAGATGGAGATATATCGGGCCGACCGAGACATCCGATGGGCTGGGGATGCGGCCGTCATGGTGAGCTGCGTAATGTTAGTCCGTGGTTCGCCCGCAAACGGGATCTCGAAGCGACTCGACGGTACAATCGTCAAGGACATTGACTCCCGCCTCAGACCGAACAAGGAACGTCAAGAAGCGCAACCACTTTCGACGATGGCCAGCCTGTTCTTCATGGGATCCAAGATATATGGCGCCGGATTTTTTCTGGCGAAGGAAGAGGGCGAGCGCCTACTAAGGAACCCGGCCTACATGGAAGTTATACTTCCATCGATCGGCGGAGAAGACATTAACACCGATCCTCGGCAAATGCCCCCGGATCTGGTTATTTCTTTTGGGCAAAAAACTCTCGATGAAGCGTCGTTGTGGCCCGACGCACTCGCGATTGTTCGTGATCGGGTTAAGCCCGAACGAGACAAGGCGAACGACCAGACGGCCGACGGGGCACATCGAAAGAAGTACTGGTGGCAATACGCTCAGCCGCGTCCGGACCTCTATCGGGCCATTTCGTCCGCGACAAGGTGCCTGGTGACGGCGCGAGTGAGTAAGCATCTTGTGTTCTCGTTTCAGCCGACGGATCGAGTCTTTAACGAAAAATTGTATGTGTTCGCTCTTGATCGCTCTACCCATTTCTCGGTACTCCAGTCGAGAGTGCACTCCTCTTGGACCTGGCTTCTTTCCTCGACTCTGAAAACTGACCTCAACTATTCTGCTTCCGACTGCTTTGAAACCTTCCCGTTCCCGGAGCCCGATCCGCGCGCGGTGATCCCCACTCTCGAATCCATCGGAGAGCGCCTGTACGAAGCCCGCGCGAGCTACATGATCGCCACCGATCAGGGCCTGACCAAAACCTACAACGCGTTAAAGAACCCGGATTGCGACGACACGCGGATCCTGGAGCTGCGCAGCCTCCACGAGCAGATGGACCGAGCGGTCCTCGACGCCTACGGCTGGAGCGACATCCCCGTCCCCCCGTATTGCCCTCTCACCGACGAGGACAAAGCCGCGCTCCAGACCTTCGAAGACGAGGTGATCGACCGCCTCTTCGCCCTCAACGCCGAGCGCGCCGCCGCCGAAAAGAAGGCCGCCCCCGCAAAGCCCACGTCCACGAAGCGCTCTCCAGCGAAACGCGCCGCCTCCCCCCAAAAAACAACCACCTCCAGAGCCCCCAAGTCCCGCCCCCGAAAGGAACCGACGGCGCCCAAGCTCCCCGGCTTCGAGGACGAAGACGATGGCTGATTCCCGACCTCGCGGAGACAGCCCGCTTGAAATCGAAGCCTCAACGGATCGGGTTCGGAGCGCGCGCCGGAGAGCCTTTCTTGTCGAGCGCCACGCCGAAGCGACTCGCCGCTTCGCTGAGGACGGCGTCCAGCTTGGTAATGAACTGAGCAAGCTCGGACCCGGCCGGCGGTTCCGGGATCCGCCCCGCGGGCGTCGGGTAGCGGTAGGCGGTCGCGTACGCGGCCAGCTCGTCGATCTCTCGCAACGCCGGCTTGAGCGGGTTCGCGTCGGGCACCAGATCGACCATGGCGTCGAGCTGGTGGCGAATCCCAGCATGTTTGCCTTCCGACGTGAGGATCGCGCGGATGATCTTCTCCGCAGCTTACTCGCACAGATATGCGCCGTTCTGGTTGCCCAGCGCCGCCAGCGCCTTCGCGCCGTCGAGATCCTCCCGTGCGATGCGGAGTAAGTTGGCGATGACCAGATCAGCGACCACGAATCAGCACTCCTCCGTTGGCGACGACATAGGACAGCGTGTTGACCGTGTCGCGGGCCTCGCGGAAATCGCTCGCTCGGCAGGGGATGACGTCTGCGCGGACGCCCGAGCCGCGCTGGAGACGGAAGGCCGTGCGCAGGTCCATGTCGCTGTCGTTCGTGTCGTCGGGCACCACGACGAACAGGTCCCAATCGCTGTCCGGCCTCGCGTCGCCGCGCGCTCGGCTGCCGAAGAGCCACACTTGCAAGGCGTGGTATTTCTCGTCGATGCGGGCGAGGAGCACTTCAAGAGCTCCCAAATCGAGCTCGCCTTTGTCGTTCGATCGCGGTGGAGCCGTCGCCGTCTGGTGCTCGGTGTCGTCGATCATGTCGAAGAGTTTACCACGATCGCGGCGCCATCCAAGAGCACCGCATCACGACGCTGCTTACTTCTGCTGCCGAACGGATGTATTCATGAAGCCGATGCCCACGGATGTCGCTCCTCGTGATCACCTCGTCCGCGCCCTCCGCGCGGATCTGGTCGGCCCTTATCACCTCGATGAGGACCCCGGCGCCCCCGAAGAGACGCTCGATCTGAGCCCTTCGCACCATTACCTGACTGGCTTCCTCGCCCCGGAAGAAGAGCGCGAACCGGATGACGAAGGGGCGGACGACCAGCTCGGCGTGGGCGACGACGAGACCGAAGAAGAGACGTCCGGACAAGAGCCCGACAACAAGCGCAAACAGCTCTGGCCGGCCTCCCTCGGGATGAGCCTCCTCTTGCCGAAAGAGGCCCGCGAGGTGAACGTCACCGTGCGCTTCGCCGAGTATTTCTTGCACATCGAGAAGCAGGAGGGCAAGCGAGGCGGAAAGCGCTTCTGGAAGCGCAAGCCACGACAGACCCTCACCACCAAGGTGCCTCTCGACCCGGCGGCGCTCCAGAGCGGCATTCGCGTGAAGGACACGGTCGGCCTCGTCCTCGAAGGCCAGTTGAAGGAGGTCCCCCAGGTGCGCGGCCTGCCGGACGGCGCGCAGGCGCTCGCGATCTTCGTGGTCAATCGCCGCGGAGCCGGCCAGAAAGGGCGCCGCGACGAGCAGATCTTCTTCCAGGTGGAGATGGTGGTCGAGCACGCGGGCGGCATCGTGCCGCGGCCCAACGTCGCCGACGAGGACAGCGATCAATGGGACCAGAAGGTCGCCGATCTGCAGTTCCGCGATCGTGTGGAGTACGCGGTCGGCCACGGCGTCGCCGTGGAGGTGCCGCCCGGACAGAGCCCCGTTACGCGCGTGAAGACGACGTGGTTGCCTGAATACGAGGTACGCCGCGTCGTCCCGCACGAGGAAAAGGGCGTCACCGTCGCGATGGAGAAGCTCGCCAACCTCGCCGGCCCGGAAGAGGTACGCGCGCACCTGTCGCGCCTCCCGGCCGCGTACGCCGCGTGGATCGCCGAGAAAAGAAGGGCGGACGTGGGGAGCGACAAGCGCGTCGAGACTCGCGATCTGCTGCTCGAAAAGGCGAAGAGCGCACAGGCGCGCATCGCGGACGGCATCGAGCTGCTCGCGACGGACGCGCAGGCGCGCCGCGCCTTCTGCCTCATGAACGAGGCGATGGCGGAGGCCGCGCTGCACAGGAGCCCGTCCCGTTACGACGAGTCGCGCCGCCCGCGGTGGTACCTCTTCCAGCTCGCGTTCGTGCTCTTGAACCTGCGCGGCATCTTCGACGGAGAGCACCCCGACCGCGAACGGGTGGAGTTGATCTTCTTCCCGACGGGCGGCGGCAAGACCGAAGCGTACCTGGGAGTGATCGCGTTCTGCCTTCTTTTACGGCGTTTGCGACGCGCCAAGCTGCCGGACGGCGGCCTCGGAGTGACGGTGTTGCTCCGGTACACGCTGCGCCTGCTCACGCTCGATCAGCTCGGCCGCGCGGCGACGTTGGTATGCGCCCTGGAGTCGAAGCGCCGCAAGACGCCGGCGGAGCTGGGCGATACGCGCTTCTCGGTGGGACTCTGGGTCGGCCGGAGCGCCACCGCCAACACGATGGAAGACGCCGCGCGGGCGGTGACCGGCTACAAGACTGGCATTCAGGGCAACCCGTGCCCGCTGCCCACGTGCCCCTGGTGCAGGCAGGAATTGGGGCCGAACAGCCTCACGCTCTTGCCCTCGCGCACGTCGCCGGAGGAGGTGCGCGTCGGGTGCACCAGCGAGACGTGCGAGTTCTCGCGCGCGAACAACGATGAAGGCATCCCGGTCGTCTTCGTGGACGATCAGGTGTACCGCGAATTGCCCAGCTTCCTGATCGCGACCGTCGACAAATTCGCGATGATGCCGTGGCGTGGAGAGGCCGGCATGCTGTTCGGCAAGGTGACCGCGCGCGACGGCCGCCGCTTCTTCGGCCCCACGGACGGCAAACCGCCGCGCACCGCGAAGAACCTGGCCGGCGGACTGCAACCCCCCGAGATGATCGTGCAGGACGAACTGCACCTCATCTCCGGCCCGCTCGGCACGATGGTGGGGCTCTACGAGACCGCCGTCGACGCGCTCTGTTCGCGGCCTTCCACGAAGGGAGTCACGCGGCCGAAGGTGCTCGCGGCGACTGCCACCGTGCGAAGGGCCGAGACGCAGATTCAGGCGCTCTTCGGGCGATCGGCGAGCCTCGTGACGGTGTTTCCTCCGCCCGGGATCGACGACTCGGAGACGTTCTTCGCGAAGGTGGACCGCGAGAGTCCGGGCCGGAGGTACGTCGGAGTCGCCGCGCAGGGGCGCGCGATGAAGGCGATCTTGCTGCGTGTCTATCGGACGCTCCTCGCGGGCGCGATGAAGACGTACGATCCCGCCTTGCCCCAGGACCAGACGGCCGACGGGTACATGACGATCGCCGGCTATTTCAACAGCATCCGTGAGCTGGGCGGCATGCGGCGCCTCGTCGAGGACGAGGTCTTGAGCCGCACCAAGAGCGCCTCGAAGGCGCGCCCGGTGAACGCGGTCGGGGAGCATCGGTGGCTCGCGGATCGCATCATCGGAGAGCCGGTCGAGCTGACCAGTCGAGAGAGCACCGAGAAGATCAAGCGCGCGAAGGATCGCCTCGAAAAGACGTACAAAGAGGCCGAGAAGATCGACGTGCTGCTCGCGAGCAACATGATCTCGGTCGGCGTCGACATCGATCGACTGGGCCTCATGGTCGTGGCCGGACAGCCCAAGACGACCGCGGAGTACATCCAGGCGTCGAGCCGAGTCGGGCGACAGCCGCGCTGGCCGGGCCTCGTGGTGACGGCGTTCAACGTCCACAAGTCGAGGGACCGCTCGCACTACGAGCATTTCGCCGCGTACCACGAGTGCTTTTACCGCTTCGTGGAGGCCGCGAGCGTGACGCCGTTCTCGGGCCCCGCGCTGGACCGGGGCCTCGTCGGTACGCTGATGGCGATGACGCGGTTCGCGTCCCCGGACATGACCCCGGCCCGCGGCGTGATGGCGCTGCCGGCGAATCGCCCCCTCGCGGACGAGGTATTGAGTCGCATCATGGCGCGCGCGGCGAGCCAGCCCGAGATGGCGAAGGACGGCCAGACGAAGATCTCCGCCGACATCCAGGAGCGTGGAAAGAACCTGCTCGACACGTGGACGGACATGGTGAAATCGACCCCCGACGACCCGAAGCAACGTCGTTATTCGAAGTACGATAAAGAGAAGACCGGCGGAAAGCCGATCTTGTTCACGCCGCTGGACGAAGACAGACCCACGGATGGCTCGCCGGAGGCGCGATTCGCCGCGCCCACGTCGATGCGGGACGTCGAGGCGACGGCGCATTTGTGGCTCGTGGGCCGCAAGCTCGGGAGGCAGGTCGGATGAGCATCGCGAAGAAGGGCCCCGCGAAAGGCAACAACAAGCCGCCGGAGGGCAAGATTCGTTTAGGTCAGCTCGTGACCACGTTCGGTCCCGGGGCGATGGTGGATCTGCTCGATGATGCCGTGTTGATCGGCGGTACGGATTTCTGGCGGTACGACAAGCACAAGCCTCAGGGCTTCATCGACGAGCCGCGCCTCCGCGAGAAGATCGTGTCGAAGGTCGGATCGAAGCTGGGGTTCGAGCTGAGCATCAACCAGGCTTTCCGCTTGCCGCCCGCGGGGGACGACGACGCGCCGTCTCCGATCAACGGCATTCAAGTGGCCGAGTTCCCGACGTGGTTCGTGTGCCAGGAGTGCCGCGCGCTCGTGCAGGCGAGGGACCTGGAGCGAGAGAAGAAGCGCTACGTTCATCGGTGCTCCAACACGAAGAGCGGATTCTGCGTGCCTGTCCGTTTCGTCGTCGCGTGCCGGCGGGGCCACCTCGACGAATTCCCGTGGAGCTGGTTCGTGCACCCGTCCGCGGACAAGCGGTGTGACGTGCCGGACCTGTTCCTGGAAGAGGACGCCTCCGGTGACTTCTCGCACATCATGGTTCATTGCCGAGCCTGCGGCGCCCGCCGGAAGCTCTCGGAGGCGCGCGATCCGGAGCTCTTGCCCCAATGCCGTGGAGAGCGCCCGTGGCTCGGCCCCGAAGGTCGTGATGAGAAGGGATGTGAGCGGAGGCTGGAGATGCTCGTTCGCACGGCGAGCAGCGGTTATTTCTCGCAGTCGATGAGCGCGCTCACGATCCCCGACAAGGCGCGTGAGGTGGTGAACAAGGTCAGTCAAGCGGACGTGTGGAGCGTCCTCCAGGAGGCGAAACGAGAGGACGTCCCGATGCTCCGCAAGGTCGTGCCCTCGGTGCGAAACGCCCTCGCGGAGTACACCGACGACCAGATCTACGCCGCGATGGAGACCATCCGGAAGGGCAAGCCGCCCGCGTCGGAGGGATTGCGGACCGCGGAATTACGCGTATTCCTGGAGGCGAAGGACGAGATCGAGGGCCAGTTGCCGCCGCGCGATCAGGACTTCTTCGCGTGCCGACTCCCGTCCAAGCAGGTGCCGTATCCGCCGAAGGTGAGCCAGATCGTGCTCGCGAAGAAGCTCCGGCACGTGCGCGCGCAGGTGGGCCTCACGAGGCTCTCGGCGACGCCGCTGAACCTGCAGGGCGAGACGGAGGACCCGCACGCGCTCCAGCCGTTGGGCCTCACGCAGAGCTGGCTGCCGGCGGCGGAGATCTTCGGCGAAGGCGTGCTGTTCTGCCTCGATGAAGAGAGGGTGAGAGAGTGGGAGAAGCGCCTCGCGGTGATCGCGCGGGACCAGGAGCTGAAAGACGGCTACGACCGTGAGTTCGACGGGGGAGGGAAGGGGCCGGGATTTCCCGGCGCGCGCTTCTATCTGCTGCACTCGCTGTCGCATCTCCTGATGTCGAGCATCTCTCTCCAGTGCGGTTATTCGGCGAGCGCGCTGCAAGAGCGCATCTATTGTGCGCCGTCGACGGACGAGTACCCGATGGCGGCGATCTTGATCATGACCGGGACCGCGGGCGCGGAAGGCACGTTGGGCGGCCTCGTGGAGCAGGGGAGACATCTGCACCGGCATTTGCGCCGAGCGTGGGACATGGCGACGTTGTGCTCGACCGACCCGGTGTGCGCGCACCATTCCCCGAAGGACCAGAGCGGTCGGTTCCTGGAGGGCGCCGCCTGTCATGGATGCCTGTTCGTGGCGGAGCCCGCGTGCGAGCGGTGGAATCGGTACCTGGACCGCGCGCTGGTGGTGCCGACGATGGGGAACGACCCGGAGCTGGCGTTCTTCAAGGAGAGGCCATGAGCGCCGTGCAGGAGAGGCCGTGAGCGCCGAGGGTTGGTCGCAGATCACGGACCAGGACCTCGGCGCGCTGCGGGACGCGCTCGCTCGGGGGGATTTGCGGGCGCCGCTTCGGGAGGCCAGCTTTTCGGCGAGCGGCTTCTCGCACCTCGTGCCGGCGATGCGGCCTTATCTGAAGCTCGGAGTCGAGGGGCTCGCGGCGATGGTGGAGGTTGTGCTGGCGGAGCGACATCACCGAAAGGCGCCGGAATTGACGCTGGTATGGACCGGCGACGACCCGGGAATCAGCCACTCTCGCTACACGCGCGTGGTGCTCCCCGAGCTGTTCGCCCGCGCCCGCGAGCACGTGCTGATGGCGGGTTACTCGATCGACCATGGAGAGGACATGTTCGCTTCCTTGTATGCGAGCATGCGCGATCACGGCGTGACGGCGGACTTCTTCGTGGACGTCGGCCAGCTCGCCAAGCGGCTGATGCAGACGGCGAAGAGCAAGGGCCAGAGTTGGTCCATGGTGAGCGCCCCGATGAACGCGGCGGTGGGCCCTGTCGAGTGGGGGCGCGCGGTGGTGGAGGTGTTCTATCGGTTGATGTGGCCTTTCGGACTGCCGAGGCCGGTGGTGTACTTCGACCCGCGCACGGCGGAGGGAGCCAATGCCGTGAGCATGCACGCCAAATGCGTGGTGATCGACCATGAGCACACGCTCATCACGTCCGCGAACTTCACGGATCGGGGCCAGACACGCAACATCGAGGCTGGGGTGGCGATCAGAGACCGGGCGTTCGCTGCGAGCCTCACGCGGCAGTGGTTGAACCTGGTCGACGGAGGCGTGGTGATCCGAGCTTGAGCGAAGGGCGCTTTGCGCGCGAAGAGATTGACGCGTCCATTTGGGCGCGTATTCGAAATGGATCCATGGTCGATCTCGCCTCCATCCTCGACAAGATCCAGCAAGTAAAGTCGAGCTCGCGGCTCATCAACGGTCTCCTGGTCGCCGGTGCTGGAGTACCTGACAGCGCACTTGCCCCGGCTGGATGGATAAGCCGGCGGGCGCCCGTGCTCGCTCAGGTAGGGCGACCAATATGCGTGCTCCCCGCGGTCACGCATAGTAGCCTGGCGGCATGTTGAACGCTCTCATCGTCGGCGGAACGGGGCTGATCAGCGCCGGGATCACGAAGCAGCTCCTCTCGCGCGGCGCGAAAGTCACGGTGTATAACCGCGGTCTTCGCAAGGCGGTGTTGCCCGATGGGGTGCGGCAAATCGTGGGGGATCGGGACGATCGCGAGGCCTTCGTGCGGGCGTTCGAACAGCATCGCTTCGACGTCGTGTTCGACATGATCTGCTTCACGCCCGAGCAAGTCGAGGACAGCGTGCGGGCCTTTCGCGGGCGCTGTGAACAGCTCGTGTTTTGCTCCTCCGCGGCGATCTACGGCGCGAAGATGCCGCCCCACGTGCTGGTCGATGAGCGTTGTCCGCTCGAGCCCGTGTCCGATTACGGCCGCGCCAAGGTGGCGTGCGAGATCGCGCTCCGCCGCGCTGCCGAGGATGGAGCATTCCAGATCACGATCGCGCGGCCCGCCCACACGTACGGCCCCGGCGGCGCGATGGATGATCAACTAGAGTCGGACAGCGGTACGTGGGACCGCGTCGCCCGCGGCCTTCCCGTGCTCGTCGCGGGGGACGGACTGGGCCTTTGGCAATCCACCCATCGCGACGACTGCGGGCTGTTTTTCGCGCACGCCGCCTTGAATCCGAAGACCTATGGGGAGGCGTACAACGTGATTCGAGACGAAGTGCTCACCTGGCGCGATTACTATCGTGAGGTTGCCCGCGCGCTCGATGCTCGCGCGAAGGTGATCTTCGTGCCAGCGCGGTGGCTCATCGCGCAAGACCCCGAGCGGTTCGATTTCTTGAGCCAGATATCGCAATTCCACAACGCCTACTCGTCCGCGAAGGCCGAGGCGGACGTGCCGGAGTTTCGCGCTCGGATCGGGCTCGAGGCCGGCGCGCGTGAGACGTTCGCCGATATGCGCGCTCGCGGCGCCTGGCGCGACAGCCGGCAAGACGTGGCCTACTAGCGCATCGTGGACCGCGCCCTGGCCCTCGGCTTCGAGGTCGAAGAGGCGTAAATACGTGGTGATCTCCCAACCTCGTCCGTCCGAGGAGCCCAGCGCGGCTTCCTTGAGAGCGCGGGGCCTGCTCGCGAGCACCTCCAGGCGCGCGCCAGCCTGCTCGCGAGCGATCACTGCGGGGAGACTTACCTCGATTTCAAGGGTGGAGCCCGCGGCACGTACGCTGCACACTGACTGAGCATGAGCCAGCCTTCCAGCCCGGATTCCCGCGAACGAGCGTCCGTCGTCGAGCATGCCGTCGTCGTCGCCACCACCCACCGATCTTGCCTCCGGCGAGCCCTGGAGTCGATCCGCGTGCAGTCGGTCACGCCGCAGGCGGTCATCGTCGTCGTCGACCGCGACGAAGCTGTACGAAAGGCCGTCGAAAGCGAGTGTCAGACCGTGCTGCAGGGCGTCCAGGTGATCCGCAACGACCGGATGCCCGGCGCGAGCGGAGCGTGGAACACCGCGCTCGATCGGCTCGCCCGCGACGCGGACCGCAGAATGCTGTTCGTATCGTTCCTCGACGACGACGACTGGTGGGAGGCGGATCACCTCGAGGCCGTCTCCTCCGCGGCAGTCCGGGGGGCGCTGGTGGTGGCGACGAGCATCGTCCGGCACGACGCGGCATCGAAGGAAGGGGCGCTTTTGCATCCGCCGGCGGCGCTGGAGCACGACGCCTTTCTCCGAGGGAACCCGGGTATCCAGGGGTCGAACCTCTCGGCGCGCCTGTGGGTGTTGCTGGAGGCCGGGATGTTCGACGAGGCCCTGCGGAGCTGCACGGATCGCGACATGTGCATCCGGCTCGCCGACCTCGGCGTGCGGTACGAGGGAGTCCGCGCCGGCCACATTCACCACGACGCCACTGGCAATGACAGGCTGAGCACGCCCGGCAGCGAGGCAAAGTGTGCAGGGCTCGACGTCTTTCACGCGAAGCACGCATGGCGGATGACACCGGCCCAGGAGAGGGCCTTTCTGGAGCGTGGTCGGGCCCTCTTCGACTGGACCCCTTCGCCCCGACCGACGGAGGTGGCCTGTCCGCCGCGCGACGTTCAGACCGCCGATCGGATGGCGTGGGTGGTGGCGGCGATCATCGACTCGGAGGAGCCGGCGCGAGCGCGCCCGTTCCTCGCGGACGTCGCGCGCCTCGCCGCCCACGAGCGCGTCGACGGGCTCACCGTGGTGCTCCTGCAGAATGGTCCGACCGAAGGGTTCGCCGGCATCGTGGAGCACGCCCGGTCGCTCGGCCTCTTCGTTCGCCCGGCGGCGGAGCCCGAGGTGCGGCGCGCGGGCTCTGCGCTGCTCGGCATCGCCGCCGGGGAGCTCGGGGGCAAGAAGAGCATCGCCGTCGCGCGCTCGGTGCTCCAGCAGATCGCATACGAGGCCGCGCGGGGCCTCGCCCGGCCCGTCGTGTGGATCGCGGACGACGACGTGCGCCTCCCTCCGAGCCTCGATCTCTTCGTCGACGACGTGGCGCGGGCGCGGGCTGCTGGTCTGGACGCCGCCATCGGCATGGTCGCCGGTGCTCCTCCGGTGCCGGCCGCGACGACGCTCCGCACGCAGCTCGTCGATCTCGTCGCGTTCCTTCGCGGCGCGGCGATCCGCGATCCCGAGGCCCGCGTGCCGGACGTCGACCTCCACAACGGCGCCTGGCGCGCAGGTCGGCGCGATTACTATTACGACCTGGTGAGGCGCCAGACGGATCGGCTGGAGACGCCGTTCCTGCCCCGGACGCGGGCCACGACGCTAGGCGCGGCGGTGGCGGAGGTCCTCGATCGCGCGCCGCGCATGCTGGCGGGCGAGCAAATCTTCCGGCCCGTGATGCCCGACGCGGACGATCTCGAGGCGAGCCTGCGCCGGGCCATGTCGGACCGGGACGGCAAGGACGAGGAGCGCTCCCTCACGCGGGGCGGAAACACCTTCGTCTTCGACGTCGATCTGCTCCGCGACGTGCCGAACCTGTCGCCGTCGATCGGCGGCCGGCGGCTCCGCCGATCGGACACGCTGTGGGCGCTGCTCGCGCGGCACCGCTCGGGCCGGTCCATCCACATGGTGCCGATCTTCGTGAAGCACGATCGCTCGCAGGAGCGCGCGCAGGGGCTCGATCCGGACAAGCTGTTCGACGACGTGCTCGGCTACGGGTTCTCGCGCGCTCTGGGGGAGCGCCTCCCGCGGCATCGCGGAGATCTCTTCGAGCCGCCAAGGCGCCAGGAGATCGCAAAGCGAGCGGCCAAGCTGGCTCGCGAGCGCGTCGCCGAGATGCGCCTCTCGTGCTTCCGTATCCGCGGCCTTGCGCGCGCGCTGGATCGCCTGCTCGATGAGGGCGCTCCGTGTGGCCTCGACGAGGAGCGCATGCGCGCTCTCCGGGAGCTCGCCGCGACGCTGCGCCGCGACTTCGCCGAGAGCGCCTTCCAGGACCTCGAAGCGCGGTTCCAGTCGGTCCAGGAGGATCGCGGCTTCGAGGCGTATTTCGGCGCCGTCGAAGCCCACGAGCGGCGGACGGCCGCGCGACGGTGCGGCGAAGAGCGCCTCGGGAGGGCGCTCGACGAGGTGCTCGGCTCCGGCGAGGAGGGGGTCGTCTTCCGCGCGGGCGACCGGATCGTGAAGGTCTTCGACCGATGGTCCGAACAGGATCGAGCCGCGCACGCTCCCACGCTGCGCGCGCTCCAGGAGCGCCCGGCGGACGAGGCTCTCCCGCGCGTGCTCGCGGTGCACGACGACGCGACCCCGGTGATCATCGAGATGGAGCGCGAGGACGGCGAGCCGTTCGTTGGGGGGCGCGGCCCGGAGCTCGTGGCACTCCTCCGCGCGCTCCGCGCCTCGGGCTGGGCGTGCACGAACCTGCACCCCAAGAACCTCCTCGCCACGCCGCGCGGCCTCCGCGTCATCGACGTCGGACGGTCCATCGTCCCGTTCTCGCCCGCGATCGAAGAGCTCGCGGCGCGCCGCGCTCTCCTCGCGATGCGATGCGTCGGGCGAGCGGATCTGGCGCAGCTCATGACCCGCTCGCTCCAGGACGGCGCGCTCCCCGAGCTCGAAGGCGTCACGCACCTCCTCGACGCCGTGCGCGGCGAAGACTGCAAGGTGACCCTCGACGAGGCCGTGGCGCGCGCCGTCCGAGCCTTCGATCCGGGCCATCTGCTGGACTTCGGCTGCGGCAAGCCGCGACCGTGGCTGGCGCGGATCGGCGATGTTCGTGTCACCGCGTTCGACCCGGATCCGAGCCTCGCCGAGCGCTGGAAGCGAGACGCGCCGCACGCCGACTTTCTCGACGAGGCCGCGCTCGACCTTTGGCGGGAGAGCGGGCCGCGGGTCGACGTCGTCGTGTGCTCGCTCGTGCTCTGCACGCTGGACGCGACCGGCATGGCGAAGGCGCTCGCGCGCGTCCGCCGGCTCGTGCGCGACGGTGGGACCGTGCTCGTCGCGGTATGCGATCCGCGGGCCGCGCTCGTGGAGCGGACGGCGAGGCATCTGCGGCTGCTGCCTGAGGGCGCCGAGTACGAGCGGTCGTTCACCTACGCGAAGCGCGTCCTCCGGGCAGTCCCGCGCGTCGAGCATCACCGCGCGATGTCCGCCTACAAGAGCGCGTTCTTCGACGCGGGGCTGGAGGTCGTGGCCGAGCACGTGACCTTCGGCGTCGACACGGATCGCTTCGTCCCCGTGCCCGAGTTCGTGCTGTTCGAGCTGGCCGTGCGCTCCTCGCGCCCCGCGGAAGGTCCTCTGAAGCTCGCCCGGCCCTCGCTGCCCCCCGCGCTCGCCGACCTCACCGTGCTGTCGTATCACCGTGTCGCGGAGGAGCGCCCCTCGGATCCCGCGATCGCCCTTCATCGCGCGCGCGGCATGGTCGTCTCCCCCGCTGTCTTTGCCGCGCAGATGAGGTCTCTCCGTCGCTTCTTCGAGCCGGTGGGGGCGGAGGACATCGTCCGGGCGGCGCGCGGTCGAGGCGCCCTTCCCCGTCGCGCAGCGTGGGTGACGTTCGACGACGGCTATCGCGATCTCGTCGATCATGTGGCTCCAATCCTGGAGCGCGAGCGGGTGCCTGCGACCTTCTTCGCGCGCGTCCCCGGACCCGACGGCCTGCCTTCCTGGGCGCCCCTCGACCTGTGTTACCAGGTGCTCGCGCGCGCGCCTGTCCCCGATCCGCGGGCGCTCGTACCGCAGGGCGAGGAGCGAGAGCGCTTGCTCTCCGGCCGGTGCGTCGATCAGATTCGCTGGGTGCTCTCTCTGGCGGCGAAGCACCGCGTCGATCTCACGGGCGTCCGCCGAGGAGATCTCTACGCCTCCGCCGACGAGTTGGAGCGCCTTCGCGCGCGGGGATTCTCGATCGGCGCTCACGGGACCGAGCACGAGCGCTGGACGGCCCTCGACGACGACGACCTCGAACGCGCCGTGCGCCGCAGCATGGACTGGCTCGATCGAGCCGTTGGAGCGGGCGTCCCGTGCGTCGCCTATCCGGACGCGGCCTTCGACGCGAGGGTCGCGCGCGCAGTCGAGAGGGCCGGATTCGTCGTCGGCGTGGGGCTCGAAGCCTCTCCGGCCGAGGGGGTGGCGCCTCGCCTCGCCCTGAGGCGCGCGATCGCGAGGGACGACGAGCGATGGATCGAGACGCTGGCGAGCGGCGCGAGCTTGGAGGACCTATGAGAAGGATGGTTGTCTCGGTGATCGGAGACGCCGGCGTCAAGCCGGGCAGCGCCACGTACGAGACGGCCCGCGAGGTGGGCAGTCTCCTCGTCGACGCCGGCTTTCGCGTCATGACAGGCGGCCTCGGCGGCGTCATGGAGGCCGCGTCCAGGGGCGCGCACGAGTCCGGAGCGTACAGCGACGGCGCCACCATCGGAGTCCTGCCTCACCTCGACCCGGCGGAGGCCAACGAGTGGGTCGACATCGTCCTGGCGACTGGCCTCGACCACGCTCGAAATACGCTGGTCGCCAACGCCGACGCCGTCATCGCGGTGGGCGGGGGCGCCGGAACGCTGTCGGAGATCGCTTTTGCATGGATGTTCAAGAGGCTCGTCGTCGCCTTGAAGGGCCTCGGCTGGGCTGACCGCTTGGCCGGCGAGCGCCTCGACGCCCGCGCCCGCTGCGAGGTCGAGGACGATCGCGTGTATTCTGCCGATGATGCGCGCCAAGCCGTCGCCATCGTCGTGCAGAAGCTGCCTCTCTACGGCCCACGCAACAAAGGTTTCCGCCCCGCGGGCCGCTGACGGCGCTCCGTCACCGTGACGTCCTCACGGGAAAGGCACGCACCGTCCGGCTTCCTCGCGGAGCCTCTGCCTCGTCGTTGCGGTGATGGGCGGCGGCGTGGGTCGCCGCGATGAGCCACGGATCCCCCGACGGCGCGGCGGCTCGCAGCATCTCCGCCACCGTAGCGTCGGCGTCGGGCGAACCGTCTCCGACGGCGGCCAGCGCGGTCCAGAAGCGGGCTTCGGCGCGCTCCAGAGGGATGCGGGCTGCCAGCTTGTACGCCCCGAACCCGAGCCCGACAAGCGCGATCACGATCCACAGATAGGGGGTCGAGAACGCCGCGATGAGCCCGCGGACGAGCGCGACGACCGCCGTCAGGACGAAGGTCCCCACGACGACGATCAGAAACGCGGTTGCGCAGCCGCTGGTACTGGCTCCAGCCGGCTTTCGTCTTCCTCCTCGCCAACCTCGCCGGCCCATCGGCATCGTCCTCCCCACGGGGCTCGCTGGGGGGCGCACCTCGTGGATCCTATTGCTCGCCGATCGCGCTCGCCGTGTCGATGCTCGACCGTGGCGACGCGATGGTCTGCGTGACGGTCCGCCTCCCGCCACCTGCCGCGCCATGGGATGAATTGCGTATTGACGCGCTGTGGAAGGGGGGACGAGCGAGCAGCCGGGCGTGTCGAGCTTACCGTCGATGGGGATGCTGCCGCCCGAGAAACCCGTCTTTCAGGACCGCGTCCGGATCACGAGCGTCTCGGCGTCGAGACCTCTCTTCGTCTTCAAGGCGGGAGTCTGCGCGGCGACCATCTCCTGCGCGATCAGCTCGCTTCGCGCGAGCTGGAACGCTCGCCCCACCGGCTCTTGGAGCGCGATGGCTTGGTAAAGGGACACCGCGAACGTCACGGCGGCGTCGTCGCGAATCGGGTCGCGCATCCCGATACAGCAATCGACGTGGCGTACCAGCGCGCGGGCGAGCGTGCCAGAGTCGCACGCGTTGAGCACGATGAGCTGCGGGGGGAAGCTCAGCTCCCGCATCAGGCCCGCGAGCGACTCTTTCGAGATCGGCGCTGCGTTCCCGTGGTCATCCTCGAAGTAGAGCTGCGCGTGCGCCGCGCCGTGACCGGAGAAGTGGAGGACATGCGGCCTTTCTTCCAGCAAGAATCGCTGGAGCTCGCTGCGTCGAACAGCCCACTTCGTGACCAGCTCGACCCGCTCCCGCGCCTTGCCGACTCCGAGGCGCTCTTCGATCTTCTTGGCTTCGCGACCGAGTTGATTCTGGTCCATGGACACTGGGCTGGCTGCGAGGAAGAGGATCTTGATGCGGCCGTTCGCCGGTGCGTCCTCCCCGTGTCGCTCTGCGACGCTTGCCGGCGACGAGACGACAGAGGCAGTCGACTTGAACAGTCCCTCCTTGTCAGGTACGACGGACTCACGCTTGGCCGTCGCCGGCGAGGAACGATATCGTGGCGTGGTCCGATTCCCTGGTCCCGAGTTGGGGCCCGCTTCGCGCCGAGGAGCGATATCTCGGGACCACGGAGAGAGCCAGTCCAGGATGTGAATGCCGCCCGCGATGTCGCCCGCGACGAACGTGCGACCATCTGGAGCGACCGCGCAGCTCAACAGCGGCGAGTGCGCTTCCAGCGTGGCGACGCAGCGGCCGTCGGCGAGATCCCAGACTCGAAGCGTTTTGTCGTTCGATGTGGAGATAGCGAATCCACCATCCGGCGTGATCGCGGCGCCTGTCACGATGCTGTGATGACCCGTGAGGGTCATCTTCTCTGCGCCTGTCGTCAAGTCCCAGAGCCGCAGAGTGCCATCCTCCGACGCGGAGAGCGCGGCGCATCCGTCGGGGGTGATCGCCACCCCCCGGACACCGGCGTCGTGACCAACGAGCGTACGGATCTCGCGTCCTTCTGCCAGGTCCCACACCTTCAGTGTCCTGTCGTCCGACGCGGACACCGCCAGCTCCGCTCCGTGGGCGATCTCCACCGCGGTCACCCCCAATGTGTGGCCGCTCAGAGTGCGTAGCTCGCGGCCGGTCTTGGGGTCCCACACCTTGAGGGTGTTGTCGCCGGAGACGGAGAGCACCCGGCGCCCGTCCGGATGGATGGCGACCCCCGTGACGCTCCACGTGTGACCCGAAAGCACCCGTACCTCTCGTCCGCGGCTGAGGTCCCAGATTCGCAGCGTCCTGTCCTCCGACGCGGAGACCGCAAAGGCGCTGTCCGGCATCAGCGCCACGCCCAGGACGGGGGACGAGTGACCCGTGAGCGTGCGGATCAGCGCTCCGGTCGAGAGATCCCACAGTCGTAAGGTCATGTCTTGGGACGCAGAGAGGGCGAGCTTCCCATCGGATTCTACGGCGATGCTGGTCACTTCGCTCGCGTGCCCCTCGTAGATGGACGCGTCGCGAGTGCTGGCGAGCTCCCACACCTTGAGGGTCTGATCATGAGAGGTCGAAATGGCGAAGCGGTCGTCCGGGGTCACCACCACTTGCTTTACCGGCTCGGCGTGTCCCTTCAGGGTGTGGACCTCTCGTCCGGTCGAGAGCTCCCAGATCTTCAGGGTATGGTCGGAAGAAGCGGAGATCACGAAACGGCCATCGGTGGTCACGGCGACCCCGTTTACCCAGTCCGGATGAGCCGCGAGCGATCGAAGCTCACGCCCGCTCGACAAGTCCCAGATCTTGACCGTTCCATCGGCGGATCCGGACACGACGAATTGATCATCCGGAGTAACGGCGACATCCATCACCAAGTCGGCGTGACCCTTCAGACTGCGAAGCAGACGACCGGTGGAGAGATCCCAGATCTTCAGCGTTCCGTCGTCCGACGCGGAGACCGCACGTCGCCTGTCGGCGGTGATGGCCACGGCGTTCACGCTCCCCTCGTGGCCTGCCAGCGTCCGGACGTTGCGGCCTGCGCCGATATCCCAGATCTTCATCGTGCGGTCGGACGACGCGGAGATGGCGAGTCGGCCCTCCGGAGTTAGCGCGACGCCGTTCACCTCGCCGGCGTGTCCTGACAGCGTGCGAAGCTCCCGGCCCGTCTCCATGTCCCAGACCTTGAGAGTGCTGTCGTTCGAGGCCGAGATCGCGATGCCCCCGTCCGGGGTCACGGCGACGCTGTTCACCTCGGCGGTGTGCCCGGAGAGCGTCCGAAGCTCGCAGCCGCTTGAGATGTCCCAGAGCTTGAGCGAATGATCGTGCGACGCGGACAGCGCGGTTCGCCCGTCCGGCATCACCGCGACAGCCCAAACCGAAGAGGTGTGGCCTGCCAGCGTACGCACGAGCGCGTCGGACTCTCGACTGCTTCGGATCCGTTCGCGCATCCACGGGAGCCTCCTCGCCAGCAACGTCGCCTCGGCGTGCGCGCGCACCTCGTCGAGGCCCAGCTCGAAGCTCACGTTTCGAATCTGCTGCAAGAAGAACCCCGGCTCCTCGGACGGTCGCCACCTGCGGAGACAATGGGCCTCCCGATCCAGCGCGCGCAGCAGTTGTCGGAATACAATTAGATCTTCCGGGCCTGCGAGGAGCTCTCCCATGCGCAGATCCGAGAGCACCGCATCCAGGCCGCGCGAGCGAACCTCGGCGTCGAGTCGGTCCACCTGCAACGCCTCCCGAAGCCGCTGGGCGCACGTGGCGGCGAACGCTCTTCTATCGTCGATCTGTTTGGCAGCGAAATCCTTCACGAGCGGGTGAAGTCGTAGGCCTTTGTTGGTCAGATCTTCGATGAGCGACCACTCCGAGAGCTCGTTCAGGGCCTGCTCCAGCGGGGCCGGATAGCCATCCTTCGCCTCGTCGGAGAGGCCCGTCATGTGCGCCAGCGTGGCGCGCGGCACCTCGGCGGCGTCGGCGAAGAGAGCGGCCGTCTTGAGGGTTTGTCGCGCTTCCTCGGTGCTCAGCGCGTCCCACTGCGCCCGCAAGGTCGCGGCGACCACGGCGGTGTGGTGCGTCGAGAGCCGCAGAGGATCGATCTTCGCAGCGTCCGCGGTGGAGAGGCCCCCCTCACGGCGAAGTCGATGCAGGTAGTCCGCGAGGGGCAAGCTCGGCGACTTGGCGAGGAACGCGGAGGCGAGGACGACCGCCAGCGGCAGATGCCCCAAGGCCCCACAGATCGCGCGGGCGGCCCGGATGTCCTCTGCGCGGCCCTCGTCCAGGACAGCCCTCCTCGCCTTGCTGGAGAGCAGAAGACGGAGAGCGGCCTCTTCGGAGAGCGCGCCGATCGGGATCTCTGCGAACGGCGCGTCCGGATCGCGGCGCCGCGTCGTGAAGAGCAGATGACACGGCAGATCCCATAACATCACGCCGGCGACCGGCTCGCGGAGCGCCACCGGATCTGCCAGGTTGTCGAAGATCACGAGCGCTTGGGGACAATCGATGAGGTGGCCCTCAAAGGCGCGCAACAAGCGACCGGGCCTCTCCGCCTCCGGAGCGCGGTCGTCCCGCAGACCAAGCCTCTCGGTGATCGTCGCTATCTCGGCCACGAGGGGGGCGGCCCCGTTGACCCAATACACCCCACCTGGGTAGTCGGCCCGGTGACGATGCACGTACTCCACAGCGAGCTGCGTCTTGCCGACGCCGCCCATCCCGACGAGCGCCACGCGCCGGACGCCGGAGTCGGAGGGCTTCAGGGCTCGGTCGAGCGCTTCGATATCGGCGTTACGGCCCACGAACGCCACGTCGCTCGCATAGGGGACGAAGAAAGGCGCCCGCTGCTCCGCGACGGCGCGAAGCGACGGATTATCCGGGTTTCGTCTGCGGGCCTCTTCCAGGAGCACGTCGAGCTTGCCGCGCGACCGGGCCCACTTCAAGAGCCCGAAGAGCGTCGACCGCATGTTCGGCTCGGACGTGAGCGTGTCGAGGTCCACGTCGAGCGCGTAATAGGTGAGCTGCTCGAGCTCCGCGCGGTATGGAAAAGCTTCGAGGAGCGCATCCTGGAGCTTCTCTTGCCGCGCGTTGTTCCACTTGCCGATCGCTGCCATGGCCGGCCTCAGTCGAGACGAGCGCGGCAAGCCGCCGCGCGACGCAGGACATCCGCTTCATCCGGAGGGGAGGCCGGATGGTGGGAGAGGCAGAGCGGCACATCGATCCTGACGGGCGCAGGCATCCCCTTGCTGGCCAGATAGAATCGTCCACGAGGGAGCCGCGCAACATCGACCTTCGTGGCGCCGAGCTGGCGGAGCTGCCCCTCCACGGCGTCAATCGCCGCGGGCGAGCTGGCTTTGCCGTAGAGCTGCGTGCTCGCGTTGGCGATGATGTTGTGATCGATGCTCTTGGGCGCCTGCGAGGCGAACACCACGCCGAGCCCATATTTGCGCCCTTGCGCGGCGAGCCGAATGAGGCTCTCCTTGCATGGAGTCGAGGTTTGAGAAGGGACGAAGTCCTTCGCCTCATCGATGATGAGCAGCCCGCGCAGCGGCCGATCGGCCGGACACGGGTTTTTCTTCACCCAGGTGAAGAGGCTCATCGCGAGCTGGTTGACGAACTGGAGCGAGGCGTCCAAACCAGGCAGTCCGACCAAGCTCAACACCGAAACGCGCGGGAGGCCCGAGCCGACGCCGAAGAGGATCCCCGGATCGAGCGGCTCGCCCCCTTGACGGAGGAGCGGGTTTGTCTGGCGCGCTGCGCGGAGGGAATCGCAAAGACCCGTCGAGATCCTCCTGGCGGTGGAGATCTTGAGGCCGGCCTCTTCAGGCAGATCGCTCAGGAGATCGAGGAACGCGTCCAGATCACCGCCGCCTTGCTGGGCAAATAGACGGAGCGCCGACTCGAGGATGGCCCGCGCCTTGTCGTCCGGCCTCTTGACTCCGATCGACGCGAGCGCGGACGCGGTCATGGAGATGGTCTGTTCGAGCTCGTCGTGGTCCTGCGCGACCGCGGAGAAGTCAGGGAGCAGGCTCAGATGCAGCGGGTTGCCGTTCGCCCTCCCCGGCGTCCAGACGACCACGTCTGTCTGCGCGTGGTAGCGACTGGCCTTCTCTTGATCTTCATCGGTGAAGCCTTCGGGACGCGCGGGCCACGCCTCACCCAGCCGCGCCAGATCGTTCGCGCCGTCGACGACGATCGACGGAATACCAAGCAGCGCAGACTCTTCGATGAGGCGTCGCAGCAGCACTGTCTTGCCGGAGCCCGCGCCGGCGAGAACGACGACGTGCTGTCGGAGATCCTCGGCGAGGATCGTCTGCGGTCCCACCCTCTTCTCACCGATGAGCTGATGTCCGATCGCGAGCACCGCTCGGGCGGGCTTGGCCGGAGCCCCGGAGGAGGGCTTCGAACCAGCCTGTCCTGAAGCGGAGGACTTCACGGGGGGCGCAGTCGCGCCGGGAGGAACGGGCTTTGTCGCCTGCGGTGCTTCGTTTGGAGCGGCCGGCTGGAGCTTCCGTCCTAGCCAGTCCATGAGCGGCTTCATGACGGCGAGCCGCGAGGCCGGCTGGCGCGCGCGGAGCCACTGCTCGAACGTGTCGCGCTTCTCTCCTTGAGCGGCGCGCATGTTCGCGAGCGCGGCGAGGATGCGCAGATCCTCCTCGCTCGCAGAGATCATCTCCGCCCCCGCCGACCGGGCCTTGGTCATGAGCGCGTTCGTCTTGGCGCCGCTCGGCACCGGCGTGTTGCGCACCAAGAGCAGCTTGCGAAATTCGATCTGTCGATCGATCCCGGACGCGGTCAACGCCGCGGTGAGCCGAGCCTGGAACGCGATCGGATTGTCCTTCCACAGCGCGCGCAGGCAGAGGTGGCGCTCGCGGTCGTTCTGCGCGGTGAAGATCTGGCGCACGCGCGCGTGCAGCGCAGGATAGCCCCTCTGGATGCCGCTCTCGGCGTCGATGGAGATCTGGACGTCCGGCTCGTCCGGATGCTCGGCGATCACGAGCTCACATCCGGTGAGGAGCAGCTTGCCGATCGCGGCTTCGTTGTCCGGCTCGGGCACCGGCTTGGGCAGCGCGATCGACGTGCGGAGACGCTGGAGCTCGGCGTCGAAGGCCTCCAGCTCACGCCCCGCGGGGGCGGCGACGGGCGCCCGCGACGGCTCGTCGTTGATGAACGAGGGCAGCTCCTCCACGCGCCCTTGATCGACGCACTTGCGGCGATGCTGCTCGCACCTGCGGAGCAGCTCGCGCGGCGTCTTCCCTCCTTCCGCGATCGACGCGAACGCGGACGGCAGGAAGGGCCACCGGGGATACGGAGGCTCGAAGCTGACCCGCGAATAGCCGGCGTCGAGGCGCGCTCCCACGATGTGCTCGGCCATCGCCGCGTCGGGGAGGCTGGAGAGCGGGCGCTGATCTTCGTAACGATGCGTCGCCGATTTCAACGCGATGCTCTGCAGGTTGCCCCATGTCTGCTGCAAACACGACACGACGGTGAGCGTCCGCCTCGTCACGTCACGAAGCTCCATCAGCCCGCGGCTGATGCCGTCGAGGATGCTGCGGGAGACCATCTGTCGGGCGGCGTGCTCCTCCGGGAGCTCCACGGGAGCGGCGAGGGCGTGGTGCTCCGCGACAATGGCATCCATGTGATCGACGGCGACGACCATCGGGCACCGGAGGCTCATGAGCCACGACAACCCCTCCACCACGGCGCTCGGCTTCTTTTCGCGGATATTGAAGCCGAACATCCCCATCGCGCTCTCATCGACGCCATAACCTTGCAGCCAGGCGTATCCGAGGTTCGACAGCTCCATCTCGTTCGAGTTGAGCAGCACCAGCGCCCGGAGCGCATCGGCGTGCTTGAGCGTCTGAGCGCGGTGGGTCCGACCGAGCCGCTGCACCAGCTCATCCATCACGAGGGCGAGCCTGGGCGGTCGGAGGGACGCGAGCTGATCCAGCATCGCGGCGCCGTCGTCGCCCCGCGCTTGCGCCGCGATGTGCTGAACGAGGAGCTGTCCCTGCGTGCGATCCGAGCTCCCGGCCGGCCTCTGGAGGGCATCGATGAACCCGAGGAGCACCGTCTCCCAGAAGTCGCGCACGTCGATCAGATCGACGAGGACGAAGCTGGCCGGAACGGCGAGCACGTCCCGGCGAATCGCGGACAAGAGGTGTGTCTTGCCGATCCCGGCGGGCCCCACGAGCACCCATCCGAGCGGGGATCCGGTCTCCGGGCTCTCGGCCATCGCGCGCACCCTGGCCAGCACCGCCTGCCGCTCCTTTTGATGGAGGGCCGGGACGTCATAGCGTGGGTCTTGCCAGACCGTGTCGAGGTTCTGCGCGGACTGGAAGTCGACGGCTTCAAACGCTCTCAAGGCATCCATCGGCTCACTCCATGATGCAGAGAAGATCGCGTCGCTCACCCGAGACGTGAATCGCGGCGGCGGTGTCTTCCGGTTGGATGTCCTGCGGATCGTCGATCGGATAGAGCACCGCGACGCCACGCTGTTGCATCGCGCGCAGCTCCGCGTCGACCGCGTCGGCTGCCTCCCCAGGGAGCTCTACGCGGAGCGGCGCGAGCCGCACGTATTGGTTGAGCGCCCCCTTCGTCACGCGCAGATACGCCGCGCGAATCCGCTGCTCCATGGTGGTGGCGGCCGCCTCGTGCTCCGCGAACGTCGTCGTCGCGGCGGACGGCGCGGTCGCGTCCTCCGTCTCGATCTCTGCCCGTCGCGGGCGCAACAGGTGATCGAGCGCGAGATCGTGGACCTCCAGGTACCGACCCACCTTGGTGAGGAGCAGCTCCATCAAGCTCGCGGCGATCTTGGAGCGGGAGAGCCGAGCGGAGAGCCCGTCGCGATTCGCCCACTCCCACGCCGCGTCCGTGAGGAACATCTTGGCTCCGCGATTCGGATCTTTCCCTGTCCCCTTGACGAGCGTGATCCATCCTGCGCTCTCCAGCCCGCTCACCTCGGCGCGCTTGAGCTTCACGGAGCGCTTGCTGACGGGACGTCCGTCCCCCTTGAGAATCAGCTCCCACAGAGCAAGCGATTGCCTCCCGGTCGGCCCGGGAGCGCGAGGCGTCGACGCAGGGGCGGCGCTGCTTGGATGGCCCCCGCTCGGCTCTCGCGAAGCGGCTTTGTTCGCCATTGCCTTCGTGGCGGCTCCGCTCGCTGGCTTCTTCTTTGCGGCCTTCTTCTTCGTCTTCTTGTCGGTCGACATGACCCCTCGTCAATCCGGGCCGAAGGCACCTCAGCGCGACCTCCGCCCATGGAGCGCCTGCCATGGCTCAGCCGGCAGCCGATTACCATCGATTTCGCGATTGCTCGATTTTCGAAGGGTTTCGTGAGCATCGATTGGGGTGGATTGCCGGTCCGCGCGCGGCATCCGCGCGACGCTTCTACGTTGCGTCCCAGGTGTCTCACATTATTGAGACACGGAGTGTATGGGCCGCCTCAAGCGCCTCTGATCTCCCCTTCGTTTGACAGAAACCGTTCCGGAAGCGCCATCCGAAGAACTTCGTACCCGAGCCCCACAAGGGCCGCGCGTGACGTCTACCGCCGCCACATCCCCAGGGATTGGAGCTTGTTGCGCCCCGCGACATCGAGCTTGATGTACACGTTTTGCGCGTGCTTCTTCACGGTGCCCACCGCGCATCGCAGCTCGTGGGCGATGAGCTTCTCGTCCCACCCTTGGAGGAGCCCCGCGACCACTTGGCGCTCCCGCGGCGAGAGGAGCCTCTCCATTCCCACAGGCAGTCGCGGCGCGCGCGTAGCCCCGTCCAGGACGATGGCCCAGAAGGACACTCGGCCGGGATCGTTCACCGGGAACATCTCCACTTCCAGCTCAACCCCATCCCTCTTGAGCGTCTTCGTCCAGGGCCCGACTAGACCTTGCGCGTACGCGCGTTGCGCCTCGGCGAGGCCCTCCTCGAGCAACTTCGGTAACCGGCCCGCTCGGCGCTCTTCCGCGGGGAACCACGCGTCGATCAGCGAGCTCGCCTTCGGGGTGCGATCCATTTCGCGAGCCGGCGGCTGCGCGGCGATGATCGCCCGATCCTCCGACGCCATGAGCGCGTCGAGCACCGCGCCCTTGCGCGCGACCTTGGCGAACAACTGGCAGTTGCGGACGGTCGATCCGAGCGCCGGCGTGAGGCGCTGCAGGATCATCTGCTCGCGCTCGGTGAACGGGCGCTTCTTCGACCGATAGAGTGAGAGGCCGCTCAGGAAGCCATTTCCGGCGTGGAGCATCACGGCCATCACCTGCTCCAGCGGCGATCCCACTTCGCGCGCCCGCTGATACATCATGTTGCGCTCGAGGGACCGCCGGTCAATCATCTCGGAGTCGCGCAACACGGTGTTGAGCCGGGCGCTGACCGACGCGAGGACGAAGTCGTGGGGCACCATCTCGCCGTAGGAGCCGAGAAAATCGGGCGGGAGGTCCTGCGCGATCCATTCAAAATCTTCTGGCCGATCCGAGTGGGTCACGGCGAGCGCGCCATACTCGGCCCCGACGAGGGGCAGCAGCAGGCGATAGACGTCCTTGAGCACCGCGTGCAGATCGACGGAGGCGTTCAGCGCGCTGGTCAGGTCGAACAAAATTTGTTGCTCGCGGCTCCGAAGCGCCATCCCCGTCGGCATCCCACGACCTTACCACGAGGGTGTCGTCCGCGTCTCATGGACGGGACAGCGCCCGCCGGACCACGCTGGTGCTGCCCACGTGCGCGAGGTCGACGACCAGAGGCAGCGAGCAGACCGTGTAGCCCCGCTCGCGGATCGGAGGTCCCATGTAGCGTCCCGCGAGCCGCGTGAACGTCTCCAGCGTGCGCGGCAGCCGGAGCCCGTGGAGGTCGCCCGCCCGGGCGCGAGCACGCTCGGCTTCGGAGTAGAACGGTCGTGTCGGCGCGCGGACCGCCCCCGGAGACGGTCGGGGCTCGACATGCCATTCGTGGCTGACGAGGCCTCGAAGAGCGGCGATCCTGTACGCGATCTTGGCGTCTTCGAGGACGTCAGTCTCCGCGTTGCCAGCCGCCACCCAGTGGGTCAAGCCGATGCGCGCGCTCTCCCGATACATCGCCAAGTAGAGCTCGCCGAGGACGGCTCCGCCTCGAAGGTGCGGGACGACGCAGAGTCGAGAGACCTCTGCGACAGACACCCTGGCCGCCACAAAGGGCCAGAGGTCATAGCGAGACGCCAGATCGATCCCGAGCGGCTGCTCGATGGCCCTCGCCACTCCTGGATTCGGCCGCAAGAGACGAACGGTGCCGACGGGCACGTCGTTCATGTAGCCGATGAAGTGGAGAGTCGTGTCGAGCTCATCGTACGCGTCCCTCTCTTGTTCGCTCTCCGCGGGGCCGTGCTGGAGCAGCCCCTTCTCCTTCACAAACACCTCATTTCGAACCTGCTGCGCGTCGGCGATATCCCTCTTGGATCGTGCGACGCACGCAAAGATACGCTTCTCCATAGCTCCTCCAATCGGCACGTTGCAAAGGGCAGACGGGGGCCGCGCCGCGCAACGGAGATCCCGCGCGCGGCCGCCCCCGCATCGACTGCCGTGTTGGGACTACTTGCGCGCGCTGAGCGCCCGTCGGGGAGCCGCGAAGAAGCCCGGGAAGAACTGACGTGTGCGGCGAGCGGAGCGCAGCATCGCCTCGCAGTCCTCGGGCACCGTGAAGCCGCGCAGGATCGACTCGAGCCGAGCGATGTGATCGAGATCGGCCTCCCCGTGCGCGCGCAGGAACGACACGGCCTTCTCAATTCCCGGGATCGGGCTCTTCTCCAGGAGGTTCCGCACCGTGCTCGTGGCGCGCCGCGCCGAGAGCGCTTCCAGCACGTATGCGGTCCCCAGGAAGGCGACGCCGGAGCCCATCTCTGCCTCGAAGCGGTGAGTCGACACGTACGCCTGAACAGCCACGTTCGGGCCCGACTCCGTCCCGGTGAGCCCCAGGGCGGCCAGATCCGCGCGGGCCCAAGCGTCGTGCCCGGCCTCCTCCTCCGCCTTCTCCAGCAGCAGACGCGCGAGGATCGGGTGCTGACCCTGGGTCAGCAGACGAGCCCCGGACGCGCACAAGAGCTCGCGGGCGGAGCGGACATAGTGCTGTGTCTGCTCCAGGTACTCCGCATAGCGATCGCCGCGGATCGTCCCGTCGAACAGCGTCCGCGCGACGGGGTGGACGTCGAGCGTGTCGATGAGCTTATCGGCTTCCCGTTCCAGCCTGGAAATGAGGCTCTTCATGATGCATTCTCCACGCAGCGGAGCAGGAGGCCCTCCGTGGACCCTTCGTGCTCGCCGTCGCGGGACCCTCAGAGCAGCCGGCGCACCAACTAGAATTGACGTAAATTCAGAGCATTACGTGCCGCGCACCGTCGGCCCTCCGCGCTGATTGCTGCAGTTTGCGGCAGGACGTGGCCGAGCGGCGTCGGCCGCGCCGCCTACTCCCTTGGGAGTATTCTCGCGAGGCCTTTGGAAGTGCATGGTTTGCCCAGAACGACGACGGTCCTCCAAGCGTCCGGCGTCAGGAGCGAGCCCACATGCGATCGAGGAGACCTCCGCAGAACTTCTCTGAGCGTCACCGTGACACAGAGCAACCCGACACCGAACGCCGCCTCTTCCCCTTGCCGGCGGACGAGCGGAGCGTGAGCCCGCCCCTCACGCCCCGACAACGCGACGTGACCGCGCTGCTCGTCAGCACGGGACTCTCATGCAAAGAGATCGCGGCCCGGCTCGGGCTGAGCGAGGGGACCATCCGAACGCACATGGAGCGGATCTACCGTGCGTTCGGCGTCCACTCGCGCCCCGAGCTCACCGCGACGCTGCTCGCGCCCCCGAGCCCTCTGCTGAAGGCCTCCTGAACAATCTCTTGTCTTGTCCTCCGGCGGCGCGGCATAGAGAAGGCCTCGCCGCAAGGTGGAGTTTCTTCTCACTTGGCAGGAGGAGTATGGCGTCCACGACCACCCTTGACCTCGATCCGAACCTGGACAACCGCATTCGGCAGCTCGCCGTCCTCGACTCCGACGTGCTCATCTTGGGCCCGACCGGCTCCGGGAAGAGCGCAGTGGCGCGACGGCTCCACGAGCTAAGCCAGCGCACGAAGAGGCGATTCATCTCTCAGAACTGCGCGGCGATCCCGGCCGAGCTCGCGGAAGGCATCCTGTTCGGGCACGAGCGTGGCGTGTTCACCGGGGCGGACCGGCCGAGGAAAGGCATCCTCGCGGAGGCGGATGAGGGAACTCTGTTCTTGGATGAGATCGGCGAGCTGCCCCTCACGATTCAAGCGAAGCTCCTGACGGTCCTTCAAGATCGCGCGGTCCAACCGCTCGGTAGCACTTCCCAGAGCCCAGCCCGCTTCCGTTTGATCGCCGCCACGCACCGCGATCTCCTCGATCGATGCAACCAGGGCCTGTTTCGGGAGGACCTCTATCACCGGATCAACGGCCTCCCCCTCGTGCTTCCGGAGCTGCGAGAGTCCCCCGCGCAGGCGGAGAGGATCGGGCTCAGGGAAGCGCGGCAGATCGGGCTCACCGACGACAAGCTCGACGTGCTGCGACAGGCGTTGAAGCGGCTCGCGGAGCACCCGGCGGCGTGGCCCGGCAACATCCGCGAGCTGATCTCCTTCGTACGACGTTGCCAGCTCGGCGTGGAAGAAGCGGAGCGCTGGAAACGCGAGGAGTGGGCGCGCTGGCGAAGGTCCCCCACACCGGAGCGCCTTACGCCCTTTGCACCTGCGCTCAGCCCGTCCCTCTCCGATCGAGAGCGCTTTGCCGGGTTGATTCAAGAGCTCGCCGGCGGAGGACCCCGTCCCAAATCGGCCTTCTCTCGAAAAGGGTCCATGGCCCTCGCGTCGCGGTTATTGGATGTGTACCCCACGCCCCTCTCGACGGACGCGGTTCAGACGCTCCTCGATACCGTCGATCGACGTACGGTCGAGAAGAACATCGCGGCGCTCGTGCAGCACGGCCTCGTGCAGAGGACGGAGGAAGGGATTGTCGCTCTGTGGCCACCGGCGCGATCGACGCTCCTTGTGCATCGACAAGGGGAGTGGGTTCCTCTTGGTCCTGGGGAGATCCCCTCTCTGTCGCATGAGGCTCGGCTCCGCGTTGAGGTGACGTCCCGATGTGCCGGGCTCTTGGGCGTCGGGATGGTGACTCATCGTCCGGACGGTTCAAGCGCGCCGGAGCCGATCGCTCGTGGCCTGTCTCTCTCTGCTTCGAAGCCGACCCGCGTCGAGATCGAGCTCGACAGGGCGGGAGGCATCGAGCAAATCCTGGTTCATGTGGGTCCGCCCCGTCCGCGGGGAGGTCGCCTGATATCGACCTCGCAGGAAGAGAGTCCCATGCCGGACTCGACTGCGCTGGAGCAGGGGCGACGATGGGCGCTCGAAGAGTGGAAAGAAGGGTGGCTGGAAGAGCACCTCGTGTTCCATTCACAACGCAAGCAACACTGATCTCCTCCGCTGTCCTGCCCAACAAGGCGCCGCGTTACGAAGCTCGTCGGATGGTCAAGTCTCCGCGCCAGATCAAATATCCACGTTCATGGAATGGGAGATTCAAGACGGAGAAACGAACCGAGGTCCGCTGTCCGAAGCACAGATCGTTGCTTCGATTCACGGCGGCCTCCCCCCGACGACACGGGCTCGTCCGATGGGCACCGAGAAGTGGCGGCCGCTCGGAGCGCATGAGCCTTTTGCGGAGGCCATCCAAGCGGTGCTCGCGGCCGCGAAGCTGTCACGACGCGCCGAGCTTCCTCGGGTGCCGTGGTGGATCGCGGCGATCCTCGCCCTGATCGGCGTCGCAGCAGTGGTGACGGCGACGTTCGGTGTTCTGTCGTTCGTGCGGCTCCAAGCGCTCGCGGCGCTGGCCGGAGAGCGGGTCCCGAAGATGGACGAGCACCTGCGCGGCATTGACGAAACGGAGAAGGCGCGCGTGACTGCCAGGTTCGTCGAGCTTGACAAGGTCGAGTTGAACTGCCTCGCGACGAACAACGAGATCAATTGCTTCGCCACGAACCGCACGGCGGAGACCGTTCAGACTTGCCTTCGCGGGAAGCTCACGAAGAAGCAGGCCAACGCGCTCGCCGTCTACTCTCTCCCGCTGTGCACTGGGCGACTCGAACAGTTCGAGACGCGCTCGTTCTCGGCCCCGTGGAAGGGGGCTTTCGCGAAGGACCTCTGCAATAGCAAGAGCGCCTACGGCAACGAGCTGCTCGACTGGAACGAGTGCGATTTCACGACCGAGCCGATCGGAGCACTTTGAACCACTGCGCGCCCCCCTTTCCAAACGCGGAGTCGATCTATGAAGAGACTGTTCATGATGGGAATGCTCTGGCACCTTCTTCCGATCTGCGTGCTCGCGGCGGGCTGCGGCACGACCCCTGCGGCGCAGGACGTCTGCGCGAAGCTGGAGGCGGCCGGCGTCGCCAGGGGTTGTCACGAGGTGAAAGCGGAGGTCATCAACGCGCGCGCCCGGACGAAGTACGATTTCGATCTCGTCCATGTTCCTGGAGAAGGTGGGGCTGTGCTCGACTTCGCGAAGGACGACGACTACGAGACGACCGTGAAGATGTACGAGGCCGCGGCCATGTTTGCGGGCCCTCACCGTTACGGCAACGCGAAGGCGCGGGTGTTCGTCCAGATGAACGCCGGCGCGAGCCTGGAAGAAGGCAAGCAGGTCAAAGCCCTGGTGGAGGGGCTCTGACTCGAGTGTCGCTCTTCGAGCTGCCAGTCTTTTGAAGCCGATGGACACCGACGCCGAGCCGGAGAATCGCGCGCTCATTCATTGGCGAGAGCGCTCGTCAGCCCGCCAGTCATCGGCCGGCGCGCGTTCGCTGCCTGTCTGTGGAGATCGATGTTTCAGCTCATCAAAAATGCCACGCCTCGAAGTGCCGAACACCCATCTGTGCGCGGGCGGCTCCGAAGGAGCGCGTCATGGCACGTGCCTTGTGGGCTCCTCGCGATGTGCGTGCTCCTCCTCTTTCCGAGCGTCGCGGAAGCGAAGCTTTCGAGCTGTGACGGTCCTGCCGAGTGTTGCCCGGACAAGCTCGCGGACGACCTCCCCACGCACATCGAGGTACAGCTCGGCGTCGTCCTCGTAGGCCTTCACAGCGTCAACGAGAAGAACGGCACGTGGGACGCCGACTACTATCTTCGCGAGGTGTGGCCTCCGACGGCCGGTTTCGTGCCGCAGACGGAGATCGTGAACGAGGTCTCGGGCGACGAGCCGCGCTTCGACACGACCGAGCTGCGGGGCGGGAGGTGCGTCCGCTCTCGCCGAATGCGCTCGACCATGTACAGCCCCTACAACCTGCGGACTTTCCCGTTCGACGAACAGCACCTCACGTTGCAGCTATCGGACGCGCAATTCCCCAGCGGCTCTCTCTCGTACGCTTCGACCCCGGCCGTGGCGCTCCTCGACGATGGAGCCAAAGACCAGCTGTCGAGCTTTCGGATCGCCGGCGGAATGACCTACGAGCGTATCGCGCGCGAGTTCAAGGGAGATGAAGGGGCTCCGGTCTACGACTACGCGACCTTCCAAATCGCCGTCCATCGCCACGTCTCGTTCCACCTGACGCGCTTCTTCTTGCCTCTGTTCGTGATCGTCGCCGTTGCGTTCTCCGCGTTCTGGATCGATCCCGAAGACCTCAGCTCGAAGGTCGGCATCGGGGTGACTTGCTTGTTGGCGGCGATCGCGTTCCAGTTCGCGGAGGCGGACTCGTTGCCGCAGGTAGCCTATTTGACGCTCGCAGACCGGGTGTTCGCCATTTGTTATTTCGCCCTCGCGCTGGCGATGGTCGTCTCGATCTCGTCCAACACGATCGCTCGGCGGGGCGCCAAGGCGCGCGCGATCCGCGTCGATCGAGGTGCGCGGGCAGGATTTCCAGCGGCGCTCTTGCTCGCCCTCGTTCTCGGGGTGATCCGCGCCGCCACGATCACCGGAAACTGACAGCCTGATTCGTCAACGAACCGTCATCGGGAGGCCCTCCATGCCTGGATTCAATTTCTTTCGGCTCTTCGCCCAGCAAAAGCAAAACCTCGTCTCCCACCTGAAGTCGAAGGGGGTGACCCTCACGGGGCACAAGGATGTCGACGACGACGGAACGAGGTTCCGCTACGAGCTTTATTTCAGCCAGAAGCCGCCGAAGAAGCCCGTCAAATGGGTGAAGGAGCTGCAACGGGAGTTCAGCATGCCGGACTTCCACACGGAGAATTACTCCGCCGTTGTGTTGATCTCTTTCCGCGACCAGGTATACGCGCTGACGTTCGGCTCATCCCATCTCTTCGTTTCGAAGTACGCCGATCTGGATTTCGGGATCGACATCGCCGCTCGCATCCTCAAGAAATATAGCGCAAAGAACTCAAGGGAGTTCGGCGGTGTGAAGGTGAAGAGCATCGAGACCTACCTCACCACCGACGAGATCTCGTTCGAAGCGGGGGAAGCTGTCAATTACATCAAGGGTGTGCCGATCAACGGCCTCCAATGGGGAAACAACGTGAGCTGCGGCCAGTCCGTCCAGCTGCGCAAGAAGACGCTCTCGCTGACGAACGCTCACCAGATGTGTGCGCAGCTACAAGATGCGCTGTCGTTGCCGGTCCTCCGCGAGATCCCGAAGGCGTCGCCCGTCAAGGATGAGGCGAAGCGTCAAGCGCTCACCCAGCAGCTCATCTCCGACATGGAAAATGGCCGCTACATGGTGAACGTGTCGCAACAACAGCTCTCGGGCGTCGCGTTCCTGTTCGCGGATCAACGCGATTTCGTCTGCTGTGCGAACGACGAGGAGCTATTTCAGATCGACGAGCAACTCACGCTAAAGAGGCTTCGGACGCTGGTGCAGAGGCACTTCGGCGGAGATTACGAGCAGCTCCTCGCCGCGAAGGTCCAGGTTCAAGACAGCGGGAACACCCTCTACTCCGAGCCGTTCGTCACGTTCATCGACTACATCGACACGCGGGACAACCACTACCTGGACGAGGGCAAGTGGTATCAGTTCGACAAGAACTACTTGGGCAACGTGCGAAAGGAGGTGGACAGAATCAACCTGGAACACTCCAACGAGATACCGACATTCGACGAAACGGCTTATCAGAAATGGCTGAAGACCCATCCGGAGCAGCACTATCGGGAACGATACCTGAACAATCTGCTGGAGCAGAAGTATGGTTACATCAACCATGATCGTTCCCTTGACGACTTCGATGGTGCGTCTATCGAGGTCGCTGATCTGATCAAGGGCGATACCATCTTCGCCGTCAAGATCGGCCTGCCGCAAAAACTGAATTACGCCATCGATCAGGCTTTCTCCGCGGCCAGGTTCCTCGAACGGCGGTCCCTCGAGGTCGATGTGAACGGTACATCGTATCGAGTGCGGAAGGTTTGTCTCTGGCTGTTTCTGGAGCGCCAAGGGCGTGTTCAGCGGATCTCCGAGATCAACTCGTTAATCTTCCTGACGAACCTCGCCCGCTGGCGAAAGGCCGTCCTGCTCGCTGGGCTCCAGCCGGAGATCCGAATCAGCTACAAGAGCTGAGGGGCTCTCGCGATCACCGGCAACCCGCGACCCCACCATGATGGGAGCAACACCCTCGATGGGATCCTGCGCAAGCGCAGCCCGAGACCGAGCCATCCCTACAGTACAATAACCCGGACGACTCCGATGCCGCTTCCCGCGCGGCCGCAGCGGCCTCCTGAGCGGCCCTGCGTCGCTCCTCTGCTGCTGCCTGGGCAGCTCGGCGTCGCTCCTCCGCGGCTTCCTGGGCCTCTCGGAGCTTGCGTGCCTGTTCCAGCCCCGGAGCGATCCGCGTGCGCAACGCGGTGATCCTTTTCTCCAGCGGCTCCAGCACATCGCTGCTCGCATGCAGATCGCGGAGACTCGACACCGCCTTGTCGGCCCCGCGCAGCTCTTGCTCGGCGTCCTCCCAGCGTCGCTGTGCGGCGAAGGCTTCGGCTTTTCGTAGCGACTCCTCGGCGTCAAGCTGGGTGCGAGCACGGGAATCTGCGAGGTCCTTCTCGTGCTGCTCGGCCGCCCTCGCTCGCTCCGCAGCGGCCTCTTCCTCGTGGCGCTTCCGTGCGGCGGACTCCCTTGTCTGAAAGAGTGCTTCTTTTTCAGCCACGGAGTCCAGCACAGGGCCGACGCATGTCTCGCGCGCCGTGACGAGCCCCTGGCGTGCGGCCGGAAAGTCTTCTGCTCCGATCCCACGGTCCGCGGCGAGGAGCCCTTGCCGGCAGCGCTCCTCGGCTTCGGCACGAGCGCGCTCATCGTTGTTCTTCTTGGTGACGTAGCCGGCAGCGCCGGAGAGAAGGACTCCGGCGATCGGAGCCCCGATAAGCACCGGAGAGCGTCGCACGAGCGCGTTCCAGGCGGAGATCGCCCGCGGAGCCCGCGAGTCGCCTCCGACCGCGAGCGACAGTCCCGCGAGCGCGCCGAGCCCCACGAATCCCATCGCCACCGGGACAGACGAAGCCGCGATGAAATAGCACCCCAGGAAGAGCCCGGCATAGGTACCCGCCCAACCGAGATGAACGAACAACGGTGGTGCGCCGATGAGCCGTCCATTCGTGCGTGCGCTCTCCCGCTCCACGACGCGGCCGAGGACGATCGCCGGAAGGCCCGCGAGAGGTCCTGTGACCAACGCGAGGAGCCCGAGGAGCCGCACCGTCGACGCGGACGGATGGGGGCGAGGAAACAACGCCTCCATGTTCGCGATCGGTGAGAGCGCGGTCGCGGGTCGCTGAGTATTGGTCGCGGCCCCCGAGCGATAAGCCGTCATGACTCCACCTCTGCAAGAGCCTTTTCGAGCCAGCGAATCTGCTCTGCCTGAAGCTCGTCCCGAACATCATCGTTCCGGATGGCCTCCAGCGCGGCCGCGAGGTGGCGACGCTTGGCCGCAGGGGTCTTGAGCCCATCGACCTTATCGAGCACGGCGAGCACCTCCAGACGGGACGCTTCGACGAGCACACTCTCGCGCCGACCTGGATCCGCGATCGCATCGAGCGCGCGCTCCACGGCCGCGCGTCGCCCCGCCGCGCCTTTCGCAGCCCGCAGCTTGTCCATCGCCTGACGGAGAGCTTCTTCCTCCGCGCGCACGATTGCGCTTCGGCGTTCCTGTTCTTCCGCTCGGTGTGCCTCTTCGGCCAACCTGGCGCGTTCTGCAGCGCGTGCTTGCTCCTGTTCCCGTGTGCGCCGCTGCAGCTCGGTCGCTTGGGCGCGGGCGGCCTCCTGCGCGGCTTCCAGGACGTGTGCCAGTTGACGGGCTCGCTGCTCGGCGTCTTCATGCTCGCCGAGGCTCTGATAGACACTGGCAGCGTTCGCCTGCTGCCCCGCATTTTCGAGCGCGCGCGCGAGACGATACCGGATATCGGCACCCTCCGGCGCGGTGCCGGCAAACCGCGCAGCATCGGTATAGGCCCGCACGGCCGCGTCGAACTGGCCAGTCTCATGGAGCGCGTCGCCCAGCACCATGAGCCTCAGCTCCAACCGCAGGTCATTCGGGCTCGGCGCTGGCATCGCGAGCACCTCCTTCGAGCGCCCCAGTCGATTCAAGAGATGCCCGCGCACGATGTCGGTGAGAACGTAGTTGAGCGGGCTCGGGGCGAAGGTGATGGCGCCGGGCAACCCAGGAAATCGGAGGCAAAGAGCGCCGCAGGCGAGCCCCAGCGTCTGCGCGAACGGTCGCGCTCTGTCGATGGCGTCGATGGCGTCGTCGTTGCGATGATCGGCGGCAGCGTGGGCTGCTGCGACGAGCCACGGATCCCCCGACGGCGCCGAGGCTCGCAGCATCGCACCCACCGCCGCGCCGGCGTCCGGCGAGGCGTCTCCGACAGCGGCCAGCGCAATCCAGAAGCGGGCCTCGGTGCGCTCCAGGGCGACGCGTCCTGCCAGCTTGTACGCCCCAAACCCGAGCCCACCCAGCGCGATGACAATCCACGGATAGGGTGTCGAGAACGCCGCGATAATCCCACGAACGATCGCGACGACCGCCGTCAGGACGAAGGCTCCCCCAACGGCAACAGCCAACGCCACGCCGCAGCCGGTGCTGCTGTTTCCAGCCTGCTTTCGTCCTCCCCCCCGAAATCCTCGCTGGCCCATCGGCTTCGTCCTCCCCACGCGGCTCGCTGGGAGGCGCACCTCGTGGATCCTGCTGCTCGCCGATCGCGCTCGTCGTGTCGATGCTCGACCGTGTCGACGCGATGGTTCCGGTGACGCTACGCCTTCCGCCACCCCCCGCGCCATGGGATGAATTGCGTATTGACGGCGCCGTGAAGGGGCGTCGGGTGCTCCGGATTTGGCAGGTCCTGATCAGGACAGTCGGCCACTCGAATCGGGACGAGCGCGCGGCCTCCGCGTCGCTCTCACGGGAAAGGCACGCTCGGGAGGGCGGCGCCCATCTCGCCGGGGTCGTCGCCGCGGTTCTCGGTGTCGCCGAGCCCGAGCTGTCCCTTCGAGTTGTCGCCCCAGCACTTGATGCGATCATCGTCGAGGCGGACACACATGTGCGCGCGGCCGAACGCGATGCGATCCCAGCCGACGTTCTGCGTCGGGCCGCCGAGCGAGATCCCGGAGGACGCCCACAACGCCTCCATCTCCCCCGGCTCGTCGCCGACGTTGTTCGTGTCCCCGCGGCCGAGCTGACCGCTTCCATTGTCTCCCCAGCAATACACCTGACCCAGCGTCACGCAGGTGAAGTCGGACTCGGCGCCCGTGAACACCATCGTCGTAGCATAGTTGTTCGCTACCGCCGGCATACCGGGGAACGTCGCGATCTCGCCGGGATCATCGCCGATGTTCTGTGTGTGGCCGAGCCCGAGCTGGCCTTTGTCGTTGGCCCCGAAACATTGAATCTCGGAGAACGATGGCCGGCCGACGCAGGTGTGCGCGCGGCCGAGCGACGGATAGTAGCCAAAATTCAGCGTCGTCCCGTCCGTGGGGATGGTGGCGACGGTCTCGCCGGGATCGTCCCCCCACGCTGCGGTGCTGCCGATGCCGAGCTGTCCGGAGTCGTTTCGACCCCAGCATCGGACGCCGTTGCTGTTCAGAAGCGCGCAGAGATGCTCGCTGCCATGAGCGATCACCGCCGGACCCCAGACGTAGAGACCGCCGACCTCGGCAAGGCCCAGGAGCGCCGGCGTCGCGTCCACTGGGCTCTCGGCTGCGTCGTCCCCCAGCGAGGCGGTGGAGCCGTTTGCGAAGACACCATACGTGTTCGCGCCGAAACAGAAATACTCCGTGCTTACGCCGTTGAAATTGGATCCGCAGGTCGCCGTCGTGAGCGGTAAGGGAGGAGAGCTGTTCTGTGTCATCACGTACGTGACCGGCAGCGCCGCCCCGAGCTCACCGGGCTCGTCACCGCGATCCTCGGTGTCGCCGAGCCCCAGCTGTCCTTCGGTGTTGCGTCCCCAACATTTCACGTCGTGCGTGGCCCCGGACCCCGCATCCACGACAGCGCAGGTGTGCGCGAGGCCCATATAGGGGGTTCCCATCTGGCCACCCAGATCGATCGGCGGCATGGCCTCGAGCTCGCCGGGTTGGTCGCCGCGATTCTCGGTGTCGCCTTGGCCGAGAGCCCCGTACGCGCCGTCCCCCCAACACTTGACCACGGTTGAAACCCCGTTTGCGCGCATCGCGATACCGCACGTCCGATCGCCCGCAGCCCAGATCCCCGCGAGCGTGTAGCAGTCGAAGCACCCGTCCCCATGGACGTTGTTGCCATCATCGCAGGCCTCTCCGAGCGCCGGCTGCACGATGCCGTCTCCGCACTTGGGGTGCATGCACTTCGTGGTGCAGTCGTCGTAGTCGTCGGGATTGGCGTCGTCGCACTCCTCGTTCAACTGGACCACGCCGTCTCCGCACTTGGCAGGGACGCACTTGTTGTTGCAAGCGTCGTTGTCCACCGCGTTGCCGTCGTCACAGCTCTCGACCCCTTGCTGGACGACGCCGTCTCCGCATTTCGCCGCGGCGCAGGTGGACAGGCATGCATCGGTGTCGTCGGCGTTGCCGTCGTCGCACTCCTCTCCCGTGTTGAGCACTCCATTTCCACAAGGCGGACAGGCGTCTCCGAACCCGTCCATGTCGGAGTCGGCCTGATCGGGATTGGCGATCTTCGGGCAGTTGTCGTCCACGTTGACGACCCCGTCCTGGTCCTGATCCAGGATTCGATCGATGTCCGGCGCCGCGTCCTGCAATCCGAGCGCGGCGATCCGGTTCGCCAGATTGGCCTTCACCTTCGCCGTGTTCAGATCCGCCTGCGCCGTGAGCAGCGCAGTCTGCGTGGCCGCCGCGATCTGCCCGTCGTCCGCCATGTCCTGCGCGATGGTGTTGAGCATCTCCTGAAGCTGCCCGTCCACCGGACCGCCCGGCCCTGCCGCCTCCGTCGCCGCCTGAAGGAGCACCGCGCTCACCGCCAGGAGATAGGCGTTCGGATCGGTGTCGCCCCCGAGCATCGTCATCTGATTGCTGCCAATCCCCTGGGTCACGCCCGCGAGGCCGACGTGGATCGCCGCCTGGACCTCGTCATCCGCCTGGGCGGTCGCCTGAACGAGGCTCACCCCCTGCGAGAGCAGAGAGCGCACGCGCCGCTCCCCGAGGTGCGTGACGACGTTGACATAAACCGTATTCGGCCCGCTGCTCAGGTCCGCGAAGGCCCGCAGCGTGATCTGTGCGCCCGAGAGCTTGCCGGAGAGCTCGTTGAAGTGAAACCCGTTCACCTCGAACGCGGTCCACCCCGGGGACGGGAGCGAGAGGTCGAATCCGCCCGCGTCGCTCGTCGTCTGCGTGTTGAACACGGAGCCTGTCGGCCCCCCCGTCGCGTCGACCGGAGACGCCGTCACGCTCGATCCGAGCACGAGCGGGCCTTTCTGCGCGCCGCCGCTCACGATCGCGGGACCCGTTGAGGTGCCTGTGGAGGTGTCACCCCCCGCGCCCGAGCCGTTCGAAGAATCGCATCCCGCGCCGACTGCCAGCGACGACACGAGCACCCACAATGCCGATAGACGGCGACCGCCCTGCTTCATGAGGTCGGAGATAACACGTTGAGCGCTCGCGTGTACAGCCCGTTTCTGGAGCGTCGTTGTTGATAGCCGTTTCCGACAAGGACACATTACGTCGAAGGAAGGTCGAACGGTGAGTTTCGGCCACCGAGCACGGCCGGAAGAGCGCGGCTTTGAATTGAGACGGATCCACGCTGAGCAGAGATGCGATGTCTCTGTGTGAATTGCAGTTGTCCCACCCGAGCCTGTGGTTCGGACCGGGCAGACCAATCATCCTCGACGTGCGGAATGACGAGGGCGCGCGCTATTACTCTCAGGCACCGGCCCCACTCTCTCCTGTCGCCTCTTCCCGATGCCGATCTTCAAGTGCGCCAAAGGCGATCCTCATGTGCTCCATGGGTTCCGGCATGTGCACCACGTGTCCCGGCGTGTGCACCAGAGGCGCTCCTCGAGTGCACCAGAGGCGCTCCTCGAGCGCACCAGAGGCGATCGTCACGTGCACCACAGTTTTCCGCGCTATTTCCGCCCCTCCGGACCGTCGCCGCCCCCCACCGGCGGTTTTTCTTCGCCCCCGAAGACAGCAAGATTTTGACGCCCGGCGCACGCAACCGGGCGGCGCCGGCGCCGATGTCCTCGTCACGGAGCAGGATCTTCTGCTGCGTTTCAGGGAGCTTTCCATGAAGACAACCGCTTCTCCCGTCACCGACAGCGAACCGTCCCACACCCTTGCTCAGCTTCAGGAGCTGCTCGGCGAGCCTGATAAGGACCTTGCAGACACCTTCTTTCACGGCACCTCCGAGGCCGACCTCGTCACGCAGGGCCAGCACATCGCGAGCGCGCGCATCCTCACCGATGTTCGCCGGATCTACCCCACCGCCTTCGACTTCTGGGCGCGCGCCACCGCGGCCCAGCGGACCCGACTCCGCGGCTTCACGCCGGCGCTCCTCGGTCTCGCCGTGGCCCGTTCGCTCACGCTGCAAGGCATGCTCGACGATCACAACCAGCGCACCGAGAGCAGCGGGATGACGCGAGAAGGTCGCGAACAGGAGGCGAAAGAGGCCTTCGACAGCGCGCTCTTGCTCCGCGATCAGGCCATCTCGGTGCTGCGCCCCGTCGTCGCCGGAGATCGGGAGTTGACCGCTCAGGTCGAGTCCGCGGTGGGCTCGGCCGACACTCCCGAGAACCTCGCCGCCGCGATGAAGCGACTCGGCACCGCCGGCTCCCGCGCGCTCGCGACGAAGAAGGGGCCGATCGCGGCCCGCGCGAAGCTCCTCGGCCTGGACGCCGCCTACGTGCAGCAGATCCAGGAGGCCGGCGATCGGCTCGCGACGGCCACGGAGAAGACGAAGGCGCGCTCGGGCGGAGCCCGCGTCACCCAAGGCGCGCTCGATCTGGAGGACGGAAAGAACCTCCTCCTGATGGGCCACATCATGGAGGTCTTCGAGGCCGCGCACGATCTGGATCCGACCATCCCGCGGCTGGTGCCGATCGCGACGCGCCGCCTCTTCCTCCGCGCCCGCAAGGTCCCTTCGGCCGACAAGGCTCCTTCGCCGGACAAGCCCGCTTCCTCGAACCAGCCCGCTCCGAACGGCGGCTGATCCCCGCCGCGGACCCCAAAAACGAAAAGGGCCCATCGTCTCCGATGAGCCCTTTTGCGGTGGAGTTACTTTGCGCGTCCAGGAAGATTCGAACTTCCGACCCCCGGCTTCGTAGGCCGATGCTCTATCCAGCTGAGCTATGGACGCAGGGGCTTGTTGCTGTGACCGCCGAAAAGCGGAGCGCCGGTTTACGTGTACCTGCGCAACTTGTCAAAGAAAAAAATCACACACGCTCCGCCCCTTCCGAAAATCTGCTCCGCCACGCGCGAAATCCAGAGGAACAAAACACGTGCGCGCGGCCTCCTGGGGGAGAGTGCCGCGCGCAGCGTGAATGCTCGGAGCTCTGTCAGTACAAGATTCAGGTTAAGCGAAACGCGAAGCGAAGACCGGAAGCGAAGGGGAGGCGAAGGGGAAGGCGAAAAGGGGAAGCGAAGAGGCAGGGGAAGTAAGCGGAATACCCAAGCGATAAGCCAAGCCGGGGAGCCCAAAGAAGCGAAGCAAGCTCCGAGGCCTAGAGGAGGAGGACAGGCGCTGCAGCCCACAGCGTTCCGTCGCGCTCCCCTTGAGCATCCGCCATGCCATTTTGGCGAAACGCGTCCCCCGTTCGCGCAACCCGTCCCGACCGCCCCCAATCGAGGGAAAAAATCACGCGAAAGCCCTGGATATCCGCTGCGAAATGCACGACGCACATGCTCGCAGCCTTGGCATCCGTGTCATGGTAGCCGGGTCACTATGAAATGTTTGCGAGGCACCCCCGGCGTCCCCGAACGCGCTTCCGGCGGGGACAGCGCGCCTTCGGCACCCTGGATCCCAAGCCTCTACTGCGCGCGACCGAACACGCCGTCGTGCGGCGCCTCCGCGTGACAACGGGCGCAGGCCTCCACCTCTCCACGCGCCTCCACCGTCCCGTCCGGCTCCAGGATCACCAGCTCCCAACCGAACGGCGGCTCCTCCACCGTGCCCTCCCCAGCCTTCGGCGCCTCCGCAGGCTTCCGGACCATCGCCAAAATGGCATCCGGCGCGTCACCCCCCACCGGGTACAGGCGCTCCACGAGGACGCTCCCCTCGCCGAGCTGCCGCGCCGGGCCGAGATCCGGGTACGCCGACGCCGCCGGATTCGCGAGGACCTCCGCTTCGTGATCGCCTCCGAAATGCTGCGACGGCGCGCGCGGGAGCGCGATCCGGTAGCTCGCGACCTCCGACCATCGCTCCCACTTCACCGGGGCCGACGCGCTCTTCGCGGGAACCGTGGCGCCGCCCGCAGGTCGATTCGAACGGCCCGGCGAGAGCGGCATCGGCGTCCGCTCGCCCCCGCACGCCGCGAGCACGAGCGCCGGCGCGCAGAGCACGAGCACGCAAGCGAGCGAACGAGAAGGCACCTGGATCACGATTTGTTTGGATTGGCCCGGGGACGAAGCCCGTCCCAATGTACGCTCTTCCACAAGGTCGAAGGGCTTCCCGGAGGACGGATGACGCGCTTGGGTCGGTTTGGCATGGTTATCACGGCGGCTCTCGCGATGGGGGCCGTCAGCTCCCCGATGAGCGCGCGCGCAGACGACGGATCGGCGACGCCCGCTCCCTCCAAGCGCGCGTGGCTCGGCGTCGATCTCGGGAAGGCCGACTCGGGCGGCGTCCTCATCAAGCACGTGGTCAACAACTCGCCGGCCGCGAAGGCCGGGCTCGCGGACGGCGACCTGCTCCTCTCCGTCGACGGCGACGACGTGGACGAAGCCTCGCAGGTCGTCGCGAAGGTCGCGCTCGCCGGACCCTCCGCCACGATGTCGATCAAGGTGAAGCGCGCCAGCGCCGAGAAGACCGTGAGCGCCACCCTCGTGCCGCACCCGGGCGTCGATCAGATCCTCCGCCTCGACAAGATCGGCACGTTCGCCCCGTGGAAAGCCGTCACCACCGTGAGCGGCACCGTGCCCGCGAGCATGACCGCGATGCGCGGGAAGGTCGTCGTCCTCGACTTCTGGGCCTCGTGGTGCGGGCCGTGCCGCATGCTCGCGCCCCACCTCTCGAAGTGGCAGACGACCTACGGATCGCAGGGGCTCCAGGTGATCGGCGTGACCTCGGACGAGGTGAGCGTCGCGCAGAAGGCCGTGACCGCGCTCGACATGAAATACGCGGTGGCCTCCGACTCGAGCGAGGCGGCGCAAGGCGCGTACGGCGTGAAGGTCCTGCCGACGCTCTTCATCATCGACAAGAAGGGCGTCATCCGCGACGTCGCGCTCGGCTTCGATCTCGCGAAGCACGCGGAGCTGGAGAAGCTCTTGAAGACGCTCCTGGCCGAGCCGGCGCCCGCCGCCGCGACCACCACGACGCCCGCGACGTCCTCCAGCGCGACGCCCACCGCCGCGCCCGCCACGCCCGAAGCGCCGAAGGCCGACGCCCCGAAGACCGAGGCTCCGAAGGCCGTCGCGACGCCCGCTCCGCCCGCCTCGAAGTAGCGGCTCCCCGCCGCCTCACCGAAAATCCGCAGCTTCCGGGGGCGATCGTGGTAACCGCGGTCCCATGTCGTCGGACCACAAGGTGAAGGAGATCCTCGCGCGCGTCGAGAAGGGCGGCGCGCCGAAGTACCACGAGAAGAACAAGGAGCAGAACAAGCTCTTCGCGCGGGACCGGCTCGCGCTGCTGCTCGATCCCGGGAGCTTCGTGGAGGACGCCGCGCTCGCGAACGCGCTGGATCCGGAGCTGCCCGCGGACGGCGTGATCACGGGCTCCGGCACGATCGACGGGCGCGTCGTGTGCGTGATGGCGAACGACTCGACCGTGAAGGCCGGCTCGTGGGGCCGTCGCACCGTGGAGAAGATCCTCCGCGTGCAGGAGACGGCCGCGAAGCTGCGGTGTCCGCTGTTCTACCTCGTCGACTCCGCGGGCGCGCGCATCACCGACCAGATCGAGATGTTCCCGGGGCGACGCGGGGCGGGGCGCATCTTCTACAACCAGGTGGGGCTCAGCGGGCAGGTGCCGCAGATCTGTCTGCTCTTCGGGCCGAGCGCGGCGGGCGGCGCGTACATCCCGGCCTTCTGCGACATCGTCGTGATGGTCGACAAGAACGCGAGCATGTACCTCGGTTCGCCCCGCATGGCCGAGATGGTCATCGGCGAGAAGGTGTCGCTCGAAGAGCTCGGCGGCGCGCGCATGCACTGCGCCGAGTCGGGCTGCGGCGACGTGCTCGTGAAGACCGAGGAGGAGGCGATCGCCTTCGCCAAGAAGTACTTCGCCTTCATGCCGGAGAATTTCGAGCAGAAGCCCGCGCTGAAGGCGGCGAAGGGCGTGAAGGAAGGGCTGAAGCCGCTCGGCGAGATCATCCCGCTCGACGAGAACAAGCCCTTCGACATCATGGGCGTCATCGATCACATCGTCGACGAGGGGAGCTTCCTCGAGATCAAGAAGCTCTTCGCGAAGGAGATCGTGACGGGGTTCGCGCGCGTGGAGGGGCGCGTGATCGGCATCGTCGCGAACCAGCCGAAGCACAAGGGCGGCGTGCTGTTCGTCGACTCGGCGGACAAGGCCGCGCGGTTCATCTGGCTGTGCGACTCGTTCAACATCCCGCTGCTCTACCTGGCGGACGTGCCCGGGTTCATGATCGGGACCGTCGTCGAGAAGCAGGGCATCATCCGCGCGGGCGCGAAGATGATCGCGGCCGTGAGCGAGGCGACGGTGCCGAAGCTCTCCGTGATCGTGCGCAAGGCCTACGGCGCCGGCCTCTACGCGATGTGCGGGCCCGCGTTCGAGCCGGACGCGTGCATCGCGCTGCCGACCGCCTCCATCGCCGTGATGGGGCCGAGCGCCGCGGTGAACGCGGTGTACTTCAACAAGATCCAGGCCGTTCCGGCGGGGCCGGAGCGCGACGCGATGGTGCAGAAGCTCCGCGACGAGTACCGCGAGGACATCGATCTCGTGAAGCTCGCGAGCGAGCTCGTGATCGACGGGGTGATCCCGCTCGACACCCTCCGCGCCGAGGTGGCGCGTCGCTTCGCCCGCCACGCCGACAAGAACGAGCCGCGCCCGCCGAAGCGGCACATCGTTCCGCCGGTGTGATCGCGGCTCCGAGCGCCGCGCGCGGCTTTGCTATGCTCGTCCGGTGCGACTCCGCTTCGGATCTTCGGTAGCCCTCCTCTCCCTGATCACGCTCACCTCCGGCACGGCCGCCGCGCAGTCGTGGGGGCCGCGGCTCGTCCGCGCGCTCGATCGCGTCGGCGCGTCCCGCCTCGTGACCGACGATCACGGCAAGGTGCACGTCAGCGCGATCCTGCCGCCCGGCGTGTCGCCCGGCGCCGTGGGCCTCTCGGGGTTCGACGAGGACTCCGCGTCGATGCAGCTCACGCCCGCGCAGGTGATCGCGCTCGGGGACGCGCACCCGGAGCTGAACCTGTTCTTCGGCCCGCCGCTCAAGCCGCTGCTCAACGTGTCGAAGTCGTGGACGCGCGCGGAGACGTTCCGCAACGCCACGGGCTTCGACGGGACGGGCGTCGCGGTCGGCATCCTGGACACCGGGATCGACATCCTGCACCCGGACTTCCGCAACGCGGACGGATCCACGCGCATCAAGTGGCTGCTCCAGATCGGCGCCTCCGGCGGGAAGCACCCGGAGATGGAGAAGCAGTACTGCAACGATCACGGCGCGACGTGCCTCATCCTCGACGAGGCCGACATCAACGCGGCCATCGCGCAGAACCAGACCGCGGGCTCGTACGACGGCAGCGGCCACGGGACGCACGTCGCGTCGATCGCGGCCGGCAACGGCGGCCTCATGTCGGGCAAGAAGCCGAAGTACATCGGCGTCGCGCCGGGGGCGGATCTCCTCATCGGCGCGATGGACATCTTCCACGACGACGACGTCGCCTACGTGACGCAGTTCCTCTTCGATCGCGCCGACGAGCGCAAGCAGCCGTGCGTCGTGAACCTCAGCCTCGGCAGCGACTACGGCGCGCACGACGGCTCCGATCTGCTGGGCAAGCGGCTCGCGCGGTTCGTCGGCGACGACAAGCCGGGGCACGCGATCACCGTCGCGGCCGGCAACAGCGGGAGCCTGTATTTGCCGCAGGGACAGGACTTGCCGTGGGGCATCCACACCGAGACGGAGGTGTACCCGGACGCGGACGTGCACGTGCCGATGTGGGCGCCGAAGTCGCAATCCGGCCGCGTGTACTTGTGGATCACGTTCGACCCCGGCGACGAGGTGTCGGTCGGCCTCGACGGGCCCGGCGGCACGTGGCTCGGCGACGTCGCGCCCGGTCACGAGAACGCGATCGAGGAGGAGAACCGCACCGCCGGCATCGTGAACAACAAGTTCAAGGAGGGCGCCGCGCTCGTGCCTCCGACGAACGGCGCGGTGGTCGTGTGGTCGGGCAAATGGGACGACGGCGCCAGGTTCGCCGTGCACCTCTCCGGGCACGGGCACGCGCAGATGTGGCTCACGGTGACGGGCGACCTCGAAGAGGGGCTCGTGTGGTTCGAGCACGGCATCAAGCAGGGCACCATCAACGTGCCGGCTTCGGATCCGTCGTTGCTCTCGGTCGGGTGCACGATCAACCGCATCGCGTGGCCGACGGTGGACACGCCCGGCGCGGACGTGCAGCTCGCGGACGGCACGAAGGCGGACAGCGTGTGCTACTTCAGCTCGGCCGGCCCGACGCCCGACGGCGTGATGAAGCCCGAGATCAGCGCGCCCGGCGGCTTCGTCGTCGCGGCGATGGCGCACACCGCGGACCCGCGCCTCGTCGCCGGGACGCTGTTCGATCAGGCGTGCCCGCAAGGCACCACGAACTGCTGGGTCGCGGACGAGACGCACGGCGTCGCCGCGGGCACGTCGATGTCGTCGCCGCACGTGGCCGGCGCGGTCGCCCTTCTTTACCAGGCGAACCCGAAGCTCACGCAGGCGCGCGTCACCGAGATCTTGCAGGCCGGCGCGCGGTACCCGAAGGGCGACGTGAAGAACGAGCGCCAGCTCGGCGTCGGCGAGCTCGACATGCTCGGCGCGCTGCGAGCGCTCGGCGACGAGGAGGCGGATTTCGCGAACCCGGATCCGGCGAAGAGCTGGTACGTGCTGTCGAGCGCCTACGCGCGCCCCGATTCGACGTGGCCGGTCGAGGGCACGATCGAGCTGCGCCGCTCCGACGGTGAGGTGGCGCACGCGCTCTCGGGCAACCTGATCTCGCTCGACGTGACGAACGGCGTCGTGCTCCAGCAGCCGACGAAGATCCGCCACGGCCTTTACCGTTTCAAGGTCGCGGGCCTCGCGGGCCACGGCGGCGAGAGCATGACGGTGAACGTGGCCTACGACGGCAAATCGCTGGGCGCGCGCGAGCTCCCGATCGAGAGCGACATCTGGCGCAGCACGGTCGCCGCGGACGCGGTCGGTGGATGCGCGATCCCCCGAGAAAACAAGCCAGGATCGAGCGCCGCATGGAGCCTCTCCGCGCTCGCGCTCCTCGCGGGCCTCACGCTGCGCAAGAGGTCACGTCGCGATGCGACGCGCGGTTGAAAGCGACGCTGGTCCTCGGCGCGTGATCGGGTCACGCTGCGAGCTGATCTCGAACGCACCATGACGTCCCCCATGCGCACCATCGTCCTCGCGGATCTCCACCTCGTCGGGCAGACCCCACGACCGCTCGGCGAAGATCTGGCCACGCTCGTGGAGGCGCACCGCGGGGCGCGCGTCGTCATCGCGGGCGATCTCTTCGATCTGCCGAGCGAGATGCCCAACGTCGCGCGGGACAAGGCGCTCGCGTCCGCGCTCGGCGCGCAGGAGCACGTGCGGGTCGCGTTCGCCGAGCACGTCGACCGCGGCGGCGAGCTGTGGCTCGTGTCCGGCAACCACGACGCCGAGGTCGGCGCGCCGGACTTCCGCGACGCCCTCGCGCGGGCGTTCGGCGTCACCGGCGAGGCGCGCTCGCGCATCCGCACGACCCCATGGTTCTTCCGCCACGGCGGCCTGCACCTCGAGCACGGCCACCTGTACGACCCGGACAACGCGCCGGCGCACCCCCTCGTGCTCGGCGAGCGCAGCCTCGGGACGCACTTCGTCGAAGAGCTCATCGCCCCCACCGGCGCGCACCGCTACCTCAACGCCAACGATCAGACCCCGCTCAAGCTCCTCGTGTCCGCGTTCGCCTGGTACGGACCGCGCGGGCCGTACGTCGTGTACCGCTACTTCCACACGGCGATCACGGCGATGGCGTCGAGCGGCCCGTTCTACCGCGCGCGGCACGAGCCATCGCACGGCAAGCCACGCGAGCTCCCCTTCGCCGAGGAGCACGACGTCCCGCACGAGATCATCGAGCGCCTGATCGATCTGGCGGCCGAGCCGACGATGGCGAGCTTCCGCCGCACCTTCGCCCGCATCTACTTCGACCGCGTGCTCGCGACGCTCACGATGATGGGCGGCGTGGGCGCGCTGCTGACGGGCCGCGACCGCGCGGGCATCGCGGCCGTCGCCGCCGGCGCGGGCCTCCTCGCGGCGAGCTGGGCCCAGGGCCACGACCGCTACTCCGGCACCGTCACCGAGATCCTCCGCGAAGGCGCGCACGCGGTCCGCGACGCCACGGGCGCGAAGCTCGTCGTCTTCGGCCACACGCACCGCGAAGCGCTCGAAGACGGCTACGCGAACACCGGCTCCTTCGCCTTCCCGAGAGAGTCGCCGGGCCGCCCGTACCTGGAGATCGAAGGCACCGAGGACCACCCGCGCGCCGTCCGCAAACACTGGCGCGCGAGCTGATCCTCTTCAGTGCCCGGCGCCCATCTTGACGCCCTTCTTCGGCTTGCCGAGCAGCATCACGAGCGGGAGCGACAGGAACACCAGCGCGGCCGTCGCCCAGAACGTGTCGCCGAAGGACATGATCAACGCCTGCTGCTTCACCGAGCCGGCCAGGATCGTGAGCGCCCTCGCGCGCGCCGTCAGCATGTCGGCCCCCCGCGCGAGCATCGCGCCCGCGAGCAGATTCACGCGCTCCAGCGTGTGCGGATCGTTCGCGACCAGCTTCTCCGAGAGCACCGCCGTGTGAAACTTGAGCCGGTGATCGAGCAGCGCCGTCAGCAGCGCGACGCCCACGCTGCCGCCGAGCTGCCGCGTGAGCTGGTAGAAGCCCGTGCCGGCCGCGATCTCCTCCTTCGGCAGCGGGCCCAGCGCCGAGAGCTGCAGCGGCAAGAACATCAGCACCGTGCCGATCGACCGCACCACCAAGGGGATCTGGAGCTCGCGCTCGCCCGTGTTCGGGTTCATGTGCGCGAACATGTAGAGCGCCGACAGGAGGATCGCCGCGCCGATCAGGAGCAGCACCCGCGGATCGAAGCGGCCCACGATCCGGCCCGCCACGATCATCCCGACCGCGGACGCGAGCGCGCCCGGCAAGAGCAGCAAGCCCGTCTGCTGCGACGTGAAATGCAGGATCGTCTGCGCGTAGATCGGGATCGAGAACAGCGCGCCGTAGAGCGCCATCCCGATGACCGCCGACAGGATGCTGCCCGCCCAGAGCGAGCGGTGACGGAGCACGCGCAGGTCCACGACCGGATCCTTCGCGCGGAGCACGCGCCGCACGAACAGCACCAGCGCCACGGCCGACACGGCCGCGAGCGCCCAGATGAACGTCGAGTCGAACCAGCCCTCGTCGTTGCCCTCTTCGAGGAACGTCTCCAGCGCGCCGAGCCCCACCGCGAGCATCCCGATCGCGGCCCAGTCGATCGGCTCCTTCTTCGCCTCGGGCTGGACCTCGTCCGGCGGCAAGAACGCGGAGACCGCCGCCACCGCCGCGATGCCGATCGGCACGTTGATGAAGAAGATCCACCGCCACCCGATCGTCGTGACGATGTAGCCGCCGAGCGTGGGGCCGATCGTCGGGCCCGCGATCACGATCGCCGCGAAGAACGCCTGCGCCTTCGCCTGCTCCTCGCGCGGGAACGTCTCGAACAGGATCGACTGCGCCTTCGCGAGCAGGCCGCCGCCCGTGAGCCCCTGCGCCACGCGCGCGAGGATGAGCACCCACAGGTTCGCCGCGAGCCCGCACATCACCGACGAGAGCAAGAAGCCGAACAGCGAGAACAGGAAGTACCGCTTCTTGCCGAACCGATGGCCGAGCCACGCCGCGAGCGGCAGCACGATGACGTTCGCGACGCCGTAGCTGGAGACGACCCAGCTCACCTGCGACAGCGTCACCGCGAGCGACGCCTGGATGTCGTTCAGCGCGACGTTGACGATGCTGGTGTCGATGATCTCCATGAGCGCGCCGATCGCGACCGCGATCGCGACGGCCCACTTGTTCACGACGAAGGGCTTCGCGGCGGGAACCGCGACGGCCGGGAGCGCCGCTGCCTGGCTCATGACCGCGTGTCCACCGAGGCCTCGACGCTGAGGCCCGGCCGCAGCTCCACGTTCGGCGGCACCTTCACCACACGGATGCGCACCGGCACGCGCTGCACGACCTTCGTGTAGTTGCCCGACGCGTTGTCCGGCGGCAGCAGCGTGAAGCGGGACCCCGTCGCGCCCGCGATGCTCTCCACCTCGCCGTCGACCTCGGCCCCGCCGTACGCGTCGACCTCCACCTTCACGGGCTGGTGTGCGCGCATCCTCGCGATCTGGTCCTCCTTGAAATTGGCCGTGACCCACGTCGCGTCGGTGACGAGCTGCGCGACCGACTGACCGAGGCCCACCGCCTGCCCGACCGCGACCGTCTTCTTCGAGACCGTGCCGTCCTGCGGGGCGACGATGCGCGTGTTGTTGAGCTCGATCTTCGCGAGCCTCACCGCGGCCTCCGCCGTGCCGACCTGCGCGCGCGCCGCCTTCGCCCGAGCGCGGGCCTGCGCGACCACCTGATCGACGTTGCTCGTCTGCTTCACCTTCGCCGCGGCCTCGGCCACGCGGCTCCGCGCGGCGGACACCGAAGATCGGAGCGTCGCGAGCCGCGCCTTCGCCGCCTCGTACGAGGCGCTCGCCACCGTGAACGCCGTCTCGCTCTGATCGAGCACCGCGCGGGAGAGGGCGCCGCTCTCCACGAGGGCCTTGTTGCGGTCGCGATCGATCTCCGCCTGCTTCATCGCGGCCTCCGACGCCTTCAAGCTCGCCTCGGCCTCGCGGATCTGATCGCGCGCCGTCGCCGCGGAGGACTCCGCCGTCTGCTCCGAGGCCTGCGCCACCGCCTGGTTGCCGCCCGCGTTCGTCGCCGCGACCTCGGCGTCGGCCTCCGCGGCCTCGGCGGTCGCCTTCGCGGCCTCCAGCGCGGCCTCGGCCTGGGCGACCTTCGCGGTCGCGGTGTTGTCGTCGATGATCGCGAGCACGTCCCCGGCCTTCACGCGCTGGTTCTCGGTGAAGAGCACCTGCGCGACGATGCCCTGCGCGCGCGCCGGGACGCCGACGATGTCCGCCTCCACCTGCGCGTCGTCGGTCGACTCGATGAAGCGGTGCGTGAGGAAGTAGAAGAGCGCCCCCGCGATCGCCGCGGCGATCACCAAACCGAAGGCGAGGAGCCGGATCCGCGACGAGGCCTGCGCGGCCTTCGCGTCCGGGGCTGCGGGCGCCGCGGGGGCCGCGGCCGGATCGAGCGGCGTCGTGGTGGGAGAGGCTGCGGACAAGGTCGGATCCTTTGGCAACTGATTGTTGCCATAGTAGGGGCCGCGCGTCATCATGGCAACCAGGAGTTGCCATTGCACCCGCGACCGGATCTGACGATGATGTGCGCGCGTCGCGTGGCAACGTCGAAGTCCACCTCCCGGCACAAGATCGAGAAGGCGCGTCCACCCGCGGACGGGACCCGTCGGACCGAGGGCGTGCGCACGACCGGCCGCGCCGCCCGCGTGGTGGAGGACGTGCTGTGCGCGACGAGCCAGGAGCTGAGCCGCGTCGGGTACGCCGCGCTCCGCATCGAGGACGTGGCGAAGCGCTCCGGCGTGAACAAGACCACGATCTACCGGCGCTGGCCGACCAAGGGCGAGCTCGTGGCCGCCGCGCTCCAGAGCATCGCGATCCAGCCCGCCGACAGCGACACCGGCGCGCTCCGCGACGACCTGCTCGACTACCTGCGTCGGTACGTCGCGTTCGCGAGCTCGTCCCTCGGCCGCGGCATCTCGCGCATGATGCTGGCCGAGCGCACGCACCCCGAGGTGGAGCCGATCGCGCGCGCCGCACGCGAGCGTCACCGCAAGTCACGCGCCGCCATCGTGCAGCGCGCCATCGATCGCGGCGAGCTGCCGCCGGGCACGAGCCCCGAGCTGGTGGCCGAGCTGGTGTTCGCGCCGGTGTACACGCGCCTCGTCACGCACTCGGCGAAGCCGGACGAGACCTTCCTCTGCGCCGTGATCGACGTGGTGCTCGCGGGCGCCCGCGCGGGCACCGCCGTCGTGCGCGAGCCGCCCGCCGCCTGAGCGCGCCACCGCAAAATCGGTGCGGAGCCTCGAACGCATACGCCTCGATCCACTGTGGATCCGCCTCGGGGGGCCGTTCTGAGGGACGGTCTTGTCGAGAGGGGTCATGGTGCCCGGGATAAGGTACGATTCGAGAGGTGGTAGAGCCGTGAAGGCGTCGGACGATCCTCGCCGTGAACCGCCGGAGCGTGAGCCTCGCAGCTCGCCGGGCGAAGACACGACCTTCATGGAGGAGATCCTCCTGGAGCTGTCCGCGCAGAACGAGCACGCGCGCTCCGAGCGATCCCAGCGCGCCGCGCGCATCTCGACGCCTCCGAAGGTGGACCCCGCGGGCAAGACGATGAGCCACCCGCCGATCATCCACGTGCGGCGCGACGACTCGTTCCGCACCGGCGAGGGCATGTCGCGCGCGCGGGCGTACCTCCCGGTGCGGACGCTCCCGCCGAACCGCGCGGCCCCGATCGAGACGGCGACGGTGCACATCGCCGATCCGCGCCGCATGCCCACGATGCGCGTCGCGCGCCCCGCGGAGGACACGGCGCCCAGCGCGCAGTCCGAGATCGTGGATCCGGCCAACGCCCCGCCGAAGCGCAACGCATCGGCCCCCCGCGCGCGCTCGTCGGTGCCGCCCGGAGAGGACATCGTGCCCACGCTCCGGTCCGCGCCGAGCCATGGCGCCGAGGAGCATCCGCCGCGTCGCCCGGGCGTCTGGATCGGCGGCGTCGCGATCGCGGCGGTGGCCCTCGCCGTCGCGGTGTCGCTCACGGTGCATTACTGGTCGTCCGCGTCGCCAGCGTCCGCCGAGCCGAACGGCCCCCCCGCTCCGTCCGTCAACGCGCGCTGACCGGACGAGGTGCCGTTCACGGGATCGGCGCGACGCCGAGCCCCGCGGTGTCCACGGGGGCGCCGTACATGCAGCCGAGCTCTTCGCCGGGGTCGTAACAGCCGTCGTTCGGCTGGCCGGGGCCCACGTCGCACTCCTCGGTCGCCGGGTTCACGACGCCGTCGCCGCACGCGGCCTTCGCGGACTTGATCGACAGCCAGTAATCGCCCATCCGTCCATCGCCGCTGTCCACGACGAACCAGTAGGCCCCGGGCCCGAGCGCGATCTCCGCCCGCGTCGCGACGTCCTGCGTGAAGAGGCAGAGATCGTCCACCCGCTCCGACTCGCAGTTGTGGTGCCGGATCGACAGCACCGGATAGAACCCGTCCGCGACGAGATCGATCCCGACCGTCAGCTCTTCACGGACGACGAGCTGATAGACCACGTCGGGCCCGCGCGCCGTCGTGGCGATCCCGGAGCAGCGCTCCGAGAAGTCGTCGTTCATCCCCTTGAGTCGGCCCGAGAAGCTCACCACGGTCTCCGCCGCGAGATCCGCTCCGAGCCCGGGGCACGCGTCCTCGACGCCGCCGGGCGCGGGCTCGGTGGCCGGGGTTCCGGGCGGGCCGGACGTGGGCAGTTGCGTCCCGCCGGTGGGGAAGGGGGGAGTCTGATCCTGCGCGGGAGTCGCGTCGTCGCTCCCGGCGATCGCGTTGCCGATCGTGGTCGTCGTGGCCGTGCCGGACGAGCTCGTGGTCGTCTCTCCCGTGAGCGTGATGGTCTGTGTGCCGCCGCCGGTGCCGACGGTGTCCGTCGACGTGGCGCCGCCCTGCGCGGTCGTGGTCTCGCCGCCTCCGCCGCCTTGCGGGGCTGTCGTGCCGCCGCCTTCGCCGCCTTGCGGGGCCGTCGTGCCGGGGCCGTCCACGGGGAGGACGACGGGGAGGTGGCCAGTCGGAAGGAGGGTGGTCACTCCCGCGGATCCGCCGCTGCCGGAGACCTCGACTCCTCCGAAGGACTCCGACCCGGTGCACCCGAAGAGACCGAACGAGGTCGCCACCGCGGCCGCCCCGATGAGCGTCAATGTCGTACGCATGATGTGGACTCCTTCGTCACCTGCGAGGACCCTTGTTCGTGGTCGCGCCGCGTGGTGCTATCGAGTTTGGTTGCCTGTCGGCGGTGGAGATTTGCAACAAGCGATCCGGAGATCGATATTTCGAGAACCCCTGGATCGCGAACGATTTTGTGTGCCCTTCGTTCCCGGAGGTGCGTCGCTTCTTGCAAGCCGGAGGTCTTCGCTGGCTCGTCCCGCGAAGGGACCGCCTCAATTCGAGATCGGATCACCGCCATGTCTCAAGCTGCGATTCGTTATATGCAGTCCGATACACCGCCGCCGGCCGTTCCCCTCTCGCTGCCTCAGGCGCCGCAGGTCGGATCCGTCATCGACAGCCGTTATCGGCTGCTCCGGGAGATCGCGTGCGGCGGCGGAGGCGTGGTGTTCGAGGCGGAGCACGTGCACACGCGGGCTCGCGTCGCGCTGAAGGCCGTCAATTTCGCGAACGCGGCCGTGCAGAAGCGCGTCCGGATCCTCCGGGAGGCGCGGGCGCTCGGCCGGGCGTCGCACCCGAACATCGTGCACGTGCTGGACGCGGGCGAGTGCCGACGACACGGCCCCTTCGTGGTCCTGTCGCTGGTGGAGGGCCGCACGCTGGAGAGCTTCATTTCCAGCCGCGGCCGGCTCGACGTCGCGACGACGGCGGCGGTCATCGCGCAGCTCGCGGACGCGCTCCACTTGCTCGGCCGGCGGGGCGTGGTCCACCGCGACGTGAAGCCCTCGAACGTGCTCGTGAGCCGCGGGGTCTGCGGCCGCTCCGACACGGCGATCCTCATCGATTTCGGCGTCGCGAAGGTCGAGGAGGAGGTGCCGGTCGAGCGCATCACCATCGACGGCGACCTCGTCGGCACCCCGGAATACATGGCCCCCGAGCAGATCTCGGCCGCGGACATCGTCGATCACCGGACCGACGTCTACGGCCTGGGCGCGCTGGCGTACGAGTGTCTCACGGGATCGCCGCCCTTCACGGGCCCGGCGTTGGCGGTCGTCTCGTCGATCATCGTGGGCGCGACGCCGCAGCCGATCTCCCGGTATCGCAGCGACGTGCCGGTGGCGCTGGAGGCGGCCGTGCTGCGGGCTCTGGAGCGTGAGCCGGCGAAGCGTTGGCTCGACGCCGCGGCCTTCGGTCGTGCCTGCTCCGCGGCCGTCGGGGGCACGAGCACGGCGCTCTATCTGTATCCGCCGCCGGTCGAGGGCCCCGACAGCGGCCGTCCGAACTCGGTCCGTCGCAAGACCCCGCGCATCCCGTACCAGGCGCCGGCGCGCGTCCTCGTGGGCCCGCGCGCGGGTTACGACGCCCGACTCGAGGACATCTCCTCCGCCGGCGCCCTCCTCACGACCGCAGCGGCCCTGCTCCCTCAAACCCAGGTATCGGTGCGTTTCCCGCTCCCGATGTCGGGGATCGTGGTGACGGTGGAGGCGACGACCCGCTGGGTAAAGACCCGAGGCCAAACCCACGTCGTAGGCGTCGAGTTCGTCCGCCCCAGCGCCGAAGTCCGCCGAGAAATCGACGCCTTCTCGGCCCTCCGCGACTGACCCTCAACACAAATCAAGTTGCCCACCCCCGGCCTTCGCTCCGCGAAGTCCGCCCCTCCCAAATCGCTCACTGTCGTTCGCGAAGGGAGGGGAGCGAGCACGGACCGGGGTGGGCACCGTCCTGTTTTTCTGAGCACAAAAAACCGAGCGACGACAGGAGAGCATTTCTCCGTGTCGTCGCTCTGGGGTGCTATTCGAGGTGGTGAGATCCCCTCTATTTCTCACGTCGCGCGTGCGTGAGACCCCCGAGTCTTGGTCACGGCATCAGCCAGGTTTCGAGGTAGTACTCGCCGGAGCCGTAGGTCTTGTCGAGGCCGTCGACGATGATCCAGTAAGGCGTGTCCGCCGTCGCGGCGAACGTGATCTCGAGCTCTTCCCACTGGCCCGCGTTCAGGTTCATGTCCGCGCACGCGAGCTGCGTCTCCGAGCCTCCGTCGCACGCGCCCTCGCGCGCATACAGGATGAAATCGGCGCAGAAGCCGCCGCCGAGCGTCAGGCACGCGTCGTCGGATGCGTCGCTGTTCATGCCGATCCGCGCGTGCATCGTGCCGCTCGAATTCGGCGTGATCTGGAACACGTTCTCGGGCCCCGTCGCCGGCCAACCGCAGATCGACAGGTCCTGCGTCGTGGTGTTCGCCTCCACGAGGCCGCCGGAGCCGTTGTAGAACGGGCCGACACGCTGGATGTCCGGCACGCCCTCCACCGCCGGGAGGTCCACGTTGGACAGCATGTATCCCGGGCACACCGTGCGGTTGTCGCCGGCCTGCGAGGCCTTGCCGTACTTGCAGCCCACGTTCGTCTGGTCCTGCATCGTGTCCGGCGCATAACACCCGTCCTCGGGGTCGATGCCGCCGCCTGGATCGCACTCCTCGTCGCCGCCGATGACGCCGTCTCCGCAGGACGGGGTCGCCGCCTCGAAGTCGAGGTCGAAGTCGCCCGCGTTGCCGTCCGCGGAGTCGACGATCAGGTAATAGACAGTCTGCGTCGCCTCGCCCGTGGGGCCCTTCAGCGACAGGAGGAGGTGCTCCGCGTCCGTGCCGCCGGGGATATCCATGCACATGTCGCCCGCCAGCTCCTCCGCGCAGCTCGTGAGCCGCAGCGAGAGCGCCGGATCGAAGCCCGTCGCGAGGATCGACACGCTGAGGGTGATGTCCTCGAGGACGTCGAGCTCGTACACGACATCGGGGTTGCCCGGGTCCGAGAGCTTGTCCGAGCACCAGGTGGTGTAATCGTCGGCCGCGCCCGTCAAGGTGCCGTGCGGCTTCACGCTGTATCCAGCGCCGAGCGTCACCACCTCGCCGGTGCACGTGTCATTGGCCGGCGCCGTGACCGTGGTGCCGCCGGTCCCGCCGGTGCCGCCCTCCGCGCTGCTCGGCTGCGGCTTCACATAGACGTTGCCGGAGCCGCTGATGCCGGGCAGCAGCATGCCATTGCCGAGGCGCGCCGAAATGACGGTGCCGCGCTGGTTCGGAGACTCGATCGGAGCCGGCTTGTCCGGGTTACCAGGGTTCGAAGACTCGCTGTCGATGGATCCCTGACAGTTGACGACCGCGAGGCAGGCGGTGAGGGCAGTCAGGCCGAAGCCGAAGGTCATGTTGCGCATCGTCGTGCTCCTTGTTCTCACGGGTGATCGGCCACGCAGTAAGGCTCGATCCGCGCGCGTCCTCGCGTACGGTGGTGGGGTGTTGCTTCCGCGCTTGTCCTCTCCCGCTTACAGCAACTGCCGAGCCACTTCAGATCTCGGGGGAATCAATGAATTTGGCTGTCCGCTATGGCTCGAATTGATACGTACGCTGGAGTCCTTCCGGACAGTGACTCAGGTTGGAACCGACTCCCGCGTTGAATACTCCCTGCAACGGACTGTCGTGGAAAGCGTGCAAGGGGCACATCCGCCTACACGGCGTGAGACACAATCGTCTCAGGGTGAGACAATTGTGCGTCCTGTTGCAGCGAGACGTCTCAGTTTGCAGCGTTTCGTGACGCGCTTCTGCGATTCTCGGGGCGGCACATGTGTTGCAAGCTGAAGCGCTGCTGAGACTCATGCGACTCCACCCTGTATCGCTGGTTCCCTCGACCTCCGCCAAGGAGCCGCCGGCGTTCCTTCGTGAAGCCGAGATCGAGCTCCTGCTCCTCCGAGAGGCCGAGGCGCGGATGCGCGCCATCGTCGATCGAGCGGTGGACGGCATCGTCACCATCGATGAGCAAGGGCGGATTGAGTCCTTCAATCGATCCGCAGAGAAGATGTTCGGATACGCGGCCTCCGAGGTGATCGGCACCGATATCGGGAAGCTCATCGCGCTCGGCGCCACGCGGGACCCCGAGAACCGCTTCTCCGGGATGCTCCCCGACACCGACTCCTCGATTCAAGGTGTCCAGATCGAGGCCCGCCGCAAGGACGGGAGCGAGCTGCCCCTCGAGGTGTCGCTGAGCGCGGTCGTGGTGGGCGAGCGGCGGCTCGTGACCGCCATTCTGCGCGACATCACCGAGCGTCGGCGCCAGGAGCAGAGGACGTCGGCGCAGCAGGCCGTCACGCGCATCCTCTCTCAATCGAAGACGATCGAAGAGGCGACTTCGGGTCTCGTCGCGGTCCTCGGCACCGGCCTCGGCTGGTCCATGGTCTCGATCTGGACGGAGACGCCCTCCGGCTCCGAGCTCCGCCGAGCGGCCTGCTGGTGCTCCGATCCGGCCCGTTTCCAGGCCTCGATCAAGGCGTGCGAGGGGCTCGGCGTCTCCCGCGGAGAGGGCATCATCGGCCGAGTGTGGCAGTCCGGAGAGCCGCTCTGGACGGAGGCGTTCGCGCAGGCGGCGCTCCCGCCCCGCGGAGAGGCCGCGCAGAAAGAGGGCATCCTCACGTCGCTCGCGTGCCCCATCGTCGTGAACGACACGACGCTCGGCGTGATCGAGATCCTGTCCACGCGCGCGGCCGCGAAGGACGAGCAGCTCGTCGACATGCTGAAGGCGTTCGGCAGCCAGCTCGGCCAGTTCATCGAGCGCAAAGAGGCCGAGGACGCGCTCCGCGTCGCGAAGGAGGCCGCGGAGCAGGCGAGCCGCGCCAAGACCGATTTCCTCGCGAACGTGAGCCACGAGATCCGCACGCCGCTGAACGCGATCCTCGGCGTGGCCGACATCCTCTGGGAGTCGGAGCTCGACGACGAGCAGCGCCAGTACATGAGCCTGTTCCGCCGCGCGGGCGCGAACCTGCTCGTCCTCGTGAACGATCTGCTCGATCTGTCGAAGGTCGAGGCCGGGCAGATGGAGCTGAAGCGCGTCGCCTTCGATCCGCGCGAGGTCGTGGCGCAGGCGCTGGAGTCGACGTCGGTCGGCGCGTACGAGAAGGGCCTGGAGATGGTGGGGCGCGTGAGCCTGCGCGTGCCGGGCTCGATCTACGGCGATCCGGCGCGGCTCCGTCAGGTGCTCGTGAACCTGCTCAGCAACGCCGTGAAGTTCACGTCGCGCGGCGAGGTGCTCCTCGACGTCGAGCGCGACACGACCGCGGGCGATCCGGGCGCGCTGCTGTTCTCCGTGCGCGACACGGGGATCGGCATCCCGCAGGACAAGCTCGACGCCATCTTCGATCGGTTCTCGCAGGTCGACGCGTCGCTCACGCGCGTGCACGGCGGCACGGGCCTCGGCCTCGCGATCTGCCGGCGCCTCGTGGATCTGATGGGCGGCCGCATCTGGGCCGAGAGCGAGCTCGGCGTCGGCACGACGTTCCACTTCACGACGCGGCTCGAGGTCGCGCCGGACACGGGCACCGCCACGGCGTGGGCGCCCGCGCCCTCGTCGCCGCGCGTCGGGCTGGATCGCAAGCGGGTGCGCGTGCTCGTGGTCGAGGATCACACCGCGACGCGGAGCTTCCTCGCCGAGGTGCTCCAGGACGCCGGCTACTTCGTCACCGAGATGAGCTCCGCGTCGAGCGGCCGCGTCGCGATCGACTCCGCCGAGCGTCAAATGCAGCCGTTCGACGCGGTGATCGTCGACGCGAAGATCAAGAGCAGCGACGGCTTCGATCTCGTCGACTGGATCCAGAAGGTGCCGAGCCGCGCGCGCGTCTCCATCCTCCTGCTCCCGGCGGACGCGAAGGCGAACGAGATGAGCGCCGTCCGCGATCAGGGCTTCGCCTGCTACATCCTGAAGCCCGCGCTGCAGAACCGCGTGTCCGCGGCCGTCGCGCTCGTGAGCCGCAGCTCCGTCCGCGCGCCGTCGATCTCTCCGAGCCCCGAGCCGCCGGCCCGCACCGATCGCGCGCTCGACATCCTGCTCGTCGAGGATCACCCGGACAACCGCTTGATCGTGCAGTCCTATCTCAAGCGCTCGCCCCACCGGCTCACCATCGCCGAAAATGGAGAGGCCGCGGTGGCTGCATTCAAAAAGGGCTCCTTCCACATCGTGCTGATGGACATGCAGATGCCGGTGATGGACGGGTACGAAGCGACGCGGCGGATCCGCGCATGGGAACGCGAAATGAGCCGAAAGCCGACTCCGATCCTCGCCCTCACGGCGCACGCGCTGAACGAAGAGGTCGAGCGCACCAAGCAGGCGGGGTGCGACGCGCACCTCGGGAAACCCATCGTGAAGGCCACGCTGCTGGCGGCGCTCGACGAGCACGCGGCGGCGGCCTCCAGCGAAGACGAGGCGCTCCTCGCGACGATCGATCCGGATCTGCTCGACCTCGTGCCGGGCTACATCCAGAACCGGTTCCGCGACGTGGCCTCTTGTCGCGAGCACCTCGCGGCCGCGCGGTTCGAGGAGATCCGCGTGATCGCGCACGGCATGGCCGGGTCCGGGGGCGCCTACGGCTTCGACGAGATCACGCGCATCGGCCGCAATTTGCAGGTCGCCGCGCGCGGTCAGGACGCCGCCACCTGCGCGCGATCCCTCGACGAGCTCGAGGCGTACGTGCGCCGGATCCACGCGGCTTATGGGCACTGAGGACGTTGGGAGTACGCGTGAAATGAGCACCTCGGCGAGGCAATCCGTGCACACCGAGTTTCATCGTGAGAGCCTACCGAGGCCATTGAGAACGGGGCAGGGCCGTCGCCTTCGCCACCTTCAGAGGGAATGCGGACATGAGTGAGGAAGCCATCTCCCCTTCGCCGCGACTGTTGCTCGTCGAGGACGACGCGGACATTCGTGTGGTCTTCGCCCGGTGGCTTCGCGCCGGCGGATACGACGTCGAGGAGGCGATGTCGCTCGAGCAGGCCATGGAGCGGCTCGCCTCGCGCGGGCCGGACGCGGTCTGCCTCGATCTCGGCCTCCCCGACGCTCACGGCATCGACGCGCTCGACGCCCTCCGCAAGCGCGATCCGAGCGTGCCGATCATCGTGCTCACCGCGGAGACCGAGGTCGACATCGTCGTGACGGCGATGCAGAAGGGCGCCTTCGGGTACCTCGCGAAGCCCGTCCCGCGCGAGCGCCTGCTCGAGGCCGCGAAGCGCGCGGCCCTGCGCGGCCGCATGGAGCGCGTGTTCCTGGATCGCGACCTGCGCGACGGCGCCCGCGGATCGAGCCGCCTCATCGGCCCCTCGAACGCGATGAACGAGCTGCGCCTCCGCATCCGCCGCGTGGCGGTGAGCGACGTCGCGGTGCTCGTGCAGGGCGAGAGCGGCGTCGGCAAGGAGCTCGTCGCGCGCGCCGTGCACGAGGAGAGCGCCCGCAAGGACGGCCCGTTCGTCGCGCTGAACTGCGCGGCCATCCCCGAGGCGCTGCAGGAGTCGGAGCTGTTCGGCCACGAGAAGGGCTCGTTCACCGGCGCCGTCGGCCAGAAGCGCGGCTACTTCGAGCTCGCGGCGGGCGGCACGCTCTTCCTCGACGAGGTCGCGGAGCTCGCGCCGTCGCTCCAGGCGAAGCTGCTCCGCGCGGTGCAGGAGAAGTCGTTCCGGCGCGTCGGCGGCACCACGGACGTCGCGTCCGATTTCCGCATCGTGGCCGCGTCGCACAAGAAGCTGTGGGACGAGGTCGCGGCGGATCGCTTCCGCTCCGACCTCTACTACCGCATCGCGGTGTTCGAGCTCGCGGTGCCTCCGCTCCGCGGCCGCGGGGAAGACGTGCTGTTCCTCTGTCGCTCGTTCATCGCGGATCAGTTCCCGGACGGGCACGTGACGCTCTCGCCCGAGGCCGAGCAGCTCCTCGTGAACTACCCGTGGCCGGGCAACGTGCGCGAGCTCAAGAACGCGCTCCACCACGCGCTCGTGCTGCGCTCGTCGGACACGCTCACGGCGGCGGATTTCCCGGAGCGCGTGCAGGAGTACCGCCCCGATCGCGTCGAGCCGAACCAGGGCGCGCGCACCACGCCGGTGAACGGCTTCGCGATCCCGGGCGCCCGCCCCACGCCGGTCGGACCGCAGCCCCCCGTGGCCGCCGCGGCCGCTCCGCCGCGCGGTCCGGAGATCGGCGAAGGCCGCCTCGACGCCCTCGAGCGCCAGGCGATCGAGCGCATGATCTCGTCCGTGAACGGCAGCATCACCGAGGCCGCTCGTCGACTCGGCATCAGCCGCGCGACGCTGTACCGCCGCCTCAAGCAATACGGCCCGTCCTGAACCGCTTCCGCGGGATGCGACAGCCGCGCATCCGCCCCGTCTCTCCCTGAGACATCCTCTCGGGGTCCCTGCCCGAGATCCCCTTAAAATCCCTTGGATCCAGCGTGAATGCTCATGGAATGAGGTTTGCGCAAGGAGTGGCTGTGACACCCATGCTAGCGCTCCACAGCAGCCCGCCGAAGTCGCTCTCCGGTCCCGACCCGAAGGGACGCTCCGCGACCGGGGTCACGGGCTCCCGCGCGAACGTTCTCGTCGCGGACGATGACCCCTCGTTCGTGGCGCTCGTCGAGCGGTACCTCGTGCTCGCGGGCTTCCACGTGCACGTCGCGAACGACGGCGGGGAGGCGCTGGAGATGCTGAAGGGCGACGAGCCCGACGTGCTGCTCGCCGACATCGGCATGCCGCGCGTGGACGGCATCGATCTCGCGCGGGCCGCGCGGCAGCAGTACCCGGACATGCAGGTCGTGCTGATGACCGCGGACCCGACGGTGCGCTCCGCGATGAGCGCCGTCGAGCTGGGCGCGCTCTGCTACCTCGCGAAGCCGTTCGAGCGGAAGGACCTCATCCTCACCGTCGAGCGCGCCGTCACGGAGCGCGGCAAGGCGCACGAGCGCCGCAGCGCGCTCGGGTTGCTCCGATCGCTGGAGGACGAGCGCCGCCGCGTCGAGGCCCGCAAGGACGCCTTCGAGCACGCCCTCGGGGCGCTGTGGATCGCGTACCAGCCGATCTTCCGCGCGGCCGACGACACGATCTTCGGCTGCGAGGCGCTGCTCCGCTCCGACGACAGCCGCATCAGCGCGCCCGCGGGCATGCTGGAGGCCGCGGAGCAGCTCGGCGAGATCCACAAGCTCGGACGCGTCGTGCGCGCGCTCGCGGCGGCCCCGTTCCTCGGCCGCGAAGAGGGGCCGGTGCTCTTCGTGAACCTGCACTCGACGGATCTCCTCGACGACGATCTCTACTCGCCGGACGCCGCGCTCTCGCGCATCGCGGGCCGCGTGGTGCTGGAGATCACGGAGCGCGCGCCGCTCGACAACATCCAGGACCTCGTCGAGCGCACGACGCGGCTGCGGCGCATGGGCTTCCGCCTCGCCATCGACGATCTCGGCGCGGGCTACGCGGCGATGTGGATCGTCGCGATGCTGGAGCCGGAGATCGTGAAGCTCGACATGTCGCTCGTGCGCAACGTCCACGAGAACCGCACCAAGAGCCACATCGTGCGGCACCTCGTCGGCATGGCGCACGACTCGGCCGCGCTCGTGGTCGCCGAGGGCATCGAGACGGAGCGGGAGAAGCGCGCGCTCACGGACCTCGGCTGCGACTACCTGCAAGGGTATCTCCTCGGGAAGCCGGGCAGGGGCGCGCCGCTCCCGCCGCTCCTGGAGCGGATCGCCTCGAAGTGATCGCCATGAGGAGCACCGATGCTCGCGGTTTCCCGTCGCTGCGCGAGACCGGCCGCGGGATGCTCGTCGTCGGAGCGGATCCGTCCGAGGTCCCGCAGCTCCGGCGCGCGGCCATCGAGTCCGGGTTGGCGCTCGTCGCGAAGCCCTCGGTCCCCGCGGCCGCCGCGTGGATGGAGCGCGAGAGCCCCGGCGCCGTGCTCATCGACCTGCGGACGCTGCTCGCGTGCGATCTCATCTCCAGCCTGCGGCGGACGCCGCGGTGGGAGCACGTGCCGATCCTGGGCCTGTCGGAGCGCGTGTCGGAGACGGCCTTCGCGGAGACGTTCTGGGCCGGCGGAGACGACGTGGTGAGCCCCGCGGACGTCGACGCCATCGTGGCGCGCCTCCGCAACGTGCACGGCCAGCGCAAGCCCGAGCGCGAGGACGAGCGCGGGCGCGTCGTGGTGGCGGGCGGCGAGGCGTCGTTCCGCATCGCGGCGACGCGCGTGCTCAGCGGCGCCGGCTACGAGGTCGACGCGGCGGTCACGAGCGACGAGGTGGACGAGGCCGCGGCGGATCCGCAGGTGCGCGCGATCGTCCTCTCCGCGAGCCTCCCGGGGACGACGGCGTTCACGGTGATCGAGGCGGCGCGCGCGGCGGGGCGGCGGGTGCCGTTCGTGGTGTCGGCGCCGCCGCGGCAGATGGCGAAGGTGCGCGCGCTCGCGCGGAGGTTCGCGGACGTCACGGCGTGCGACGCGTTCGCGGCGCCGGACGAGATCCTCTTCGCGACGAACGAGGTCCTGTCGCCCGCGCGCGACGACCGCCGCACGTCGCCGCGCGTCGCGTACGGATCGCTCGTGTGGCTGCGGCCCGCGGGCGCGGAGAAGGACCTCGTGGGCCTCACGTACAACGTGAGCGAGCGCGGCCTCTTCGTGCGGACGCTGCACCCCTTCGCGGCGAAAGAGGACGTGTGGATCGAGATGGTGCCGCCGCGCGGCGACAGGCGCGTACGCCTCGTCGGACAGGCGGCGTGGCGCCGCCCGTTCGGTCCATCGGGACCGGCGCTGTGCCCGCCCGGGACCGGATTTCAGATCACGGGCGGCCTTCCGGGCGATCTGGAGCTGTTCGAGAGCGGCGTGCAGAAGCTGATGGCGGACTCGTGTGCTTCTTGATGGGCAATTGGTGAGAGTGCCTGTCCCCTCCCTGAGGCTGTGAAACAGCCGATTTGGGAGCAACGTCGAGGCCTGCGTCCACTCAGCTACGGACTCCGCGGAGCCAGGCTCCGCTCCGCCTCCGCTGAGCGGACTACGGCCTCCCAGTGGCGGCCGGAGGGGCGCCCTTTGCGAAGCGAAGGGCGGGGGAGGGCACCCCTGATTGGCAGTCTTACTTGCGCTCTCGCAGCATCATCGTCTGCGTCGCGTAGGCGCAGAGTCGGCCGTCCTGACTCCAGATCTCCGCTTCGGCCGTGGCGTATCCGGCGCGGGCTCGGCGCGCGTAGGCCGCGACCAGGATCCACTCCGTCTTCACCTGCTCCAGGAAGTGCACCGTCAAGTCGAGGCTCGGCGCGTGGAAGGGCTTGCCGGCGGGGCCGACCTTGTTCGCGACGGCGGAGGGCATCGTGTCGGCGATCGGCGGGATCGCGAGCGGATCCAGCGTTCCGTCCGCGAGGTTTTGCGGGGCGCGGTAGCGGTACCAGCGCGCGAAGCGGGCCGGCTCGTCCTCGCCGCGCTTCAGATCCGGGTGCTTCGCGACGAATTCGGGGGCCCAGAACGGGTATCCCTGCGCCAGCCGAACATCCACGTTGGAGAGGAACGGGAAGCCCCCGAGGCGGTGCGGGCCGTGCTCGTCGAACTGCGGCGCTTCGTCGGGGCGGTACACCTCCGGGAAGTCGGCGCCCACCAGATCCACGCCTGTGCGGTCCCGGGCGAACGTGGCGGAAACCTCCAGTCCGGGGCCGGGGAGGCGCGTCGACGACAAGGCCGCTCGGAGCTGGATCGCCGCGTTTCCTCGGCGGATCACCTCCACCCGGATCTCCAGAGGGCCCTCCGGCACGGGCGAGCAGAACAACGTGGTGGCGGAGATGGGCTTGTACGTGTCGTCCCCGATCTCCTCCACCATCGCGCGCATCGCCACGGTCATCAGCACGCCGCCGGCCGGAGTGAGCCAGTTCCAGGCAGAGGGCAAGTCCGCCGTGTACCAGCCGGGGGCCTCTTTGATTTTCTGGACGCGAGTGTCGACCCGCAGATCGCCGGGCATGGAGACTCCCTACTTCATCGTCCGGACGGCGCCGGACTCTCCCACGAGGACGGCGTCCGCCATCCCGAGGAAGATGCCATTGTCGACGACGCCCGGGATCGCCCGGATCTTCGCGTCGACGCTCGCGGGGTCGTCGATCGGGTCGAACCGGACATCGAAGATCCAGTTCTGGTTGTCGGTCATGAAGGGGCCCAGATTGCCCTCCTTCTGCCGCAGCGTGACCTTGCCGCCGAGCTTCGCCAGGTGCCGCTTGATGGAGGGCGCCGCATACGGGATGATCTCCACCGGGATCGGCGAGCGGGTGCCGAGCTTGTCGACGAGCTTCTCCGGCGTCACCAGCACGACGAACACCTCCGCTTCGTACGCGACCACGCGCTCCCGGAGCAGCGCTCCGCCGAGGCCCTTCGTGAGGTAAAGCTCCGGCGTCACCTCGTCCGCGCCGTCGAAGGCGACGTCGATGCGGTCCACCTCCTCCAGCGTCACGAGGCGGATGTTCTCGCGGCGGGCCAGCTCCTCCGACCGCTTCGACGTCGGGATGCCCTGCACGGCGAGGCCGCGGCGCGATTTCTCGCCGAGCTTGCGGATGAAGGCCTCCGCCGCGCGGCCCGTGCCGAGGCCGAGCGTCATACCATCCGCCACGCGCTTCAGCGCCTCGTCGGCGACGCGATCGAGATCCGCGGGATCCGGCTGTCCGTTCGTCATGGGCGCTCCCTAGGCCATCGTGCCCGGGGGCGCAACAGGCACTTTCGCGCGGCGTCTCACAGGCCGCCTTCGACTCCGATGCTCGGAATCGAGACGGGGCCCACGACGGTCGGCTTGCACGTCACGCCGCTGCAGTCGATGTTGAGCTGCTCGGTGCTGAGCGTGGTGTTCATCATCTCGAGGACGGCGCTGATCCACCGCGTCCCCCCGAGCGTCCACTTCTTTTCGAGACGCCCGTCGAGCCGGAAGAACGCGGGGAACTCTTGCCCGGTGTCGACGCGCTGTCCGTGCGACGTCGTGATGAGCCCCGGAAAGCCGCTGTAATAAACGACGCGCGCGCCCGCCCGAAAGCCGCGGCCGAGGTCGACTCCGATGGTCGCGTTGAGCACGTGCGTGCGGTCCGTCCCGGCGCGGAGACGTACCCTGTCGTACTCCCGCTCCGACCGCGACAGCGTGTACGAGAGGAACCCGCCGATGCGCTTGGTGAGCCTTCGTTTCAAGGAGATCTCGACGCCGTACGCGCTCCCTGTCGAGCGCTTGTCCGTGCTGTCCGGGCTCACCAGATCCGAGAAGCTGGAGGTGCCGAACGCGTCCGTCATGTTGAAGAAGATGGCGTCGAAGACAGTCACTTTGCCCTGAAAATCGTACGGCAGGTCGGCCTCGACTCCCGCGCTCGTCTGGAACGATCTCTGGAGACCGCCGGTGAGGTTCGGCTGGAATCCGGGCCCCGGCAGGAAGAAGCTGGGCCGCTGCGTGGTGAACCCGTGCGCCTGCACGAGCCGGAGCCACGGCCGGACGTCGATGACCGAAGAGAGCCGCGGCTCGATCGCCGCCGCGAACCCGCCGGAGGCCCCCGTCGAGCCATAGAGATCCACGCGCAGACCCGGAGTCACCTGGAGCCCGTCCATCACGTTCCACACCGTGTCTGCGTACAAACCGCCCGCGAAATCGGCCCGGGACGCGTCGAGCTTGATCGGGATCCTGGAGCCGATCTCCGAGGCGTCGAGCGTCGATCGGAGGGAGTCCACGGCCGCGTCCATCCCGGCGCGCGCGACGACGGTGGGAGACACCGTATAACGCAGCTCCGACCGGGTCGCGATCATGGTGTCGCGCGTGCCGCCCCCTTCGAACCCCGTCAAATCGTAGCCGAACGTGAACGCCTGTCGGAACGTGGAGCCGGGCCCGAGCTTGCGATCGTAGCGGAGATCGAGCCTGTGAAACGTGGTGTCGACGATGGTCCGATCCTTCTTCGTGTCCGGGCCCCCGAAGAGGTCACTCCCGGCCTTGGTGCCGAAATAATCCCGCGCGCCGAAGGCGAAGAGCGTCACCGTGTCTTTCGGGGTGACATCGTAGGTGAGGCGAGCCTGGTAGTCCCAGTAATCGAGCTTGATATCGGACTGGACGAGCGAGAAGAAGAGCCCCGTGTACGAATACCGTCCTCCGACGAGCGCCGAGCCGCGCCCGCTGTCGAAGGGCACCTCCACCATCGCGCCCGCGTCCACGAGGCGAATCTGCGCCTCCGCGTTGATGTCCGGCCGCGGCGCCCGCGTCTCCCCGGAGACGAACGCCCCCGCGAAGCGCCCCAGCGAGGCCGGATATCCGCCCGGATAAAGGTCCACGCGATCGACGATGGCCGGGTGAACGACGGAGGGGCCGAGTCCGAGGTGGTAGAGGAGCGGCACGCGGATGCCGTCGAGGAGATATCCCACGTTGCCGGGAGGCGCGCCGCGCACGAAGAAATAAGGCAATCCGGTCGCGATCGGCACCACGCCGGGCTGCGTCTCGACCGCGCGGAACGGATCGCCGAACGCCCCGGGGAGCAGCCGCACCTCGGCGCGGCTCATCGTGCTGCCGCCGGGGGGCGCCTGATCGCCGTTCACGTTGATGTCGATCGGCTCGCCCGCAGACTTGGTGTTCGGATCGAGGAGCGTGCCAGTCGCCGTCCCCGAGGCGCCCGCGCCCCCGGAGGGCTTGTTCGGAGATGGGTTGTTACCCAGGCCGGGGGTGGCGACTGCAGGGTTCGCAGGAGCGTGGTTGTCGGCAGGATTGTCGCCGGTCGCAGGGCTGCCGGGGCCCGCGATCGGCGCCGGCGCGGTGAACTTCACCTCGGCCCGGATCGCGGCCTTGATCGGGACGCCGTCGCGCGTGGCCGGCGCGAACTTGAACGTGCGCGCCCACTTCAAAGCGGACGCCGCGAACGGCTCTTTGCCCTCGACGATCGTCACGTCGGAGACGGAGCCGTCCGTCTCCACGACCACGCGGACAATCACGCTCGCGTCGCCCTCGGCGCCGTCCGGATACGCGGCCACGAGCGGCGCGAGCGGCTTCGGCATCACGAAGACGGGCTTCGGCGCGGCGGGCGCGGGGGCCGGCTGCGCGCTCGCCGTTCGCGCGACGCCGAGAGAGAGGCCCGACGCGGTCAGCGCCAGAACGCACGTCGCGAGGTGACGAAGACCCGCTCGCATGGACAAAGGCTAGGCGCTTCGTTTCTCGGCGGAGCGCGCACGTTTTGCTGAGGCTACAGCGGCTCCATCAAACACGTGACGTTCCCCTCCCACGCGTAGTTCCGGTGAGCATGATTAAGCGATTTGGGAGGGGCGGACTTCGCGACGCGAAGGCCGGGGGTGGGCACCCGAGACCCCGTTTCATGCTTCCTGGAAGCGCTCCAGAGGCGCTGCTTTGCGGGCGGTTTCAGCGGTGGCTGGGGATGCCGAGCTCGCGCATGCGGCGCCACAGCGTGACGCGGCTCATGCCGAGGATCTGCGCGGCGCGCTCGCGGCTGCCCCCGGTCCGCTCCAGCGCGCGGAGGATGCGAGCGGCCTCCGGTGAGGCGGGCGCGGCGTCGGAGGAAGGCGGCAGATCCGCGAGCGGCGCGGGCACCGGCGGACCCGGCGGCGCCGCCTCGGGCGCGTGCTCGAACAGCTCCGGCGGCAGGTCCGAGTGGAGCAGGATCGGCCCGTCGCCGATGGTGTACGCGTAGGCGAGGATGTTCTTCAGCTCGCGCACGTTCCCCGGGAAATCGTAGTGCGACAGCACCTCCAGCGCGGCCGGCGAGATGTGCTCGACGCGGCGCCTCCGCGTGGAGTTCAGCGTGTCGATGATGCGCTCGCAGAGCAGGCGGATGTCGCCCGCGCGATCGCGCAGCGCCGGCAGGAAGATCGGGATGACGCGCAGGCGGTACATGAGATCCGCGCGGAAGCGGCCGGCCTCCACCTCTTTGCGCAGCGAGCGGTGCGTGGCCGACACCACGCGCACGTCGACGGGGATCGGCTCGCGCGCGCCGACGGGGATCACCGTGTGCGTCTCCACGACGCGGAGCAGCTTCGCCTGCACGGACAGCGGCATCTCCGCCACCTCGTCGAGGAAGAGCGTCCCGCGGTGCGCCATCTGCACGTGACCGGGCGTGTCCTTCACGGCGCCGGTGAACGAGCCGCGCGCGTGACCGAAGAGCTCGCTCTCCAGCAGGTTCTCGGGCAGCGCGGCGCAGTTGATCGCGACGAACGGCCCCTGGCTGCGCGGCGACAGCGCGTGGATGGCGCGCGCGACGAGCTCCTTGCCGGCGCCGGTCTCGCCGCGGACGAGGACGGTGACGTCGTCCTGCGCGACGCGCTCGACCACGCGAAACATCCGTTTCATCGCCGCGTCCTGCGTCCACATGCCGTGGAAGTGGACCGGCCCCTCCTCGTCCGCGACGCCCGCGTCCGACATGAGGAGCAGGAACCCGATCGGCTCCCCGCGCGGACCGAGCGGCAGCGATCGCACCGTGATGCGGCGATCCAGCCCCTGCGCGCGCGGCACGTCGATCGTCGCGACGACCGGCCGCCCCGCGACGAGCGCCTCCGCGATGGGGCGCTTCGGCGTGTTGCCGCACAGCACCTTCGGCGCCGACTCCCCGAGCGGGAGGTCGAACCCGAGCAGCGTCCGCACCGCCGGTGAAACGAGCACGACGCGCAGCTCGCGATCGATGACGATGGCCGCGCCCGAGACCTCCTTGAGCGCCTCGCCCGCGAGGACCACCAGCGGGCTCGCCTCCACGCGCTCCCGGCTCATGGGGTCCTCCGCTGGAAAAGAAGGGGATCCCGAGTGATCGTGGACCGTGCTGCCATGCGCGCAGGGTAGGCGCTTCGAGGCCGCGCGTCGACGGCGCGAGGGCGCAGAAAAGTCGCGCCTCGGCGCCGCCCCGCGAGAGGAGCGGACGCAAAATGAAACATGTTTCAGGGGCCGCGCCGCCTTCAGGGGCCGCGGGTGAGGGCGTCGGCGAGGGCGAGGGTGCGGGCGTTCTCGGGGACCCGGCGGAGGAAGCTGTTGCGCCACGCGGGGGCGCTGATCTTGGCCGCGCGGTCCATCAGGCGATCGCGCGCCGCGAAGATCGCCTTCCGCGCCGAGTCCCGATCGCCGTGCGCGAGCGCGATCTCCGCGAAGACGAGGCGAACGAAGGCGTCGCCGTCGTCGATGTTGCCGAGCGCGCCGAGGAGCGCGTACGCCGCGTCCGCCTGCTCGCGCGCCTCCGCGTGACGGCCGAGCGCGGGCAGCACCGCCGCGAGCGTCGCCTGCGCGTACGCCAGCATCGGCGAGCCGGCCGGCGCCGTCGTCACCGCGTCCTTCGCCTCCGCCGCGGCGCCCGCGAGATCGCCCGACTCCGCGAGGATCCGCGCCAGGTACACGCGCGTCGCCGTCTCCAGGCGCACGTCGCCCTGGCCGATCGCCGCGACCGCCGCCTCGCGCTCCACCTGCGCCGCGCGCTCCAGCCGACCGAGGCGCGCGAGGGCGATCCCGAGGTTGTGCTTCGCGAACGCGATCAGCACGAAGGTGCCGGTGCGCTCGGCCAGCGTGAGCGCGCGCTCCAGGTGCTGCGTCGCGCGCTCGTGCTCGCCGAGGAGGTAGTACGTGTAGCCGACGTTGATGAGGCTGTGGCAGCTCCCGCGGAAGTCGCCCGCTGCCTCGAACGCCTGGATCGCCGCCTCCCCCGCGGCGAGGTCCGCGACGAGATCGCCCGCGCACATCGCGCGCACGCTGCGGGCCGCGCACATCTGCGCGGCGAGCTGCGAGTCCGCCGGGGCCGCCGTCCGCACGAGGCGCTCCGCGCGATCGAGCAGCGCGCCGGCGAGCGTGAAATTGCCCGTGAACATGAGCTGGATCGAGGCGCTCGCGAGGGCCGCGATGTACTCCGGCAGCACGCCCGGATCCGACGGCGCGTCCACCAGCGACTGCGCGAGCGCCTCGAGCTGCGCGTGCGCCGCGAGGCGTCCGCTCACGCGCGCGGCCTCGGCGATGGCGCGGTACCAGAGGGACGTGCCGCGCGCGGTGCTCGCGAGCGCCTCCGTGCAGCACCGCGCGACCTCCGCGTGCTCGCCGCGCCACTGGTGCGCCTCGGCCTGGAGGAGGCGCAGCGACGCGAACTCCTCGCCCTTCGCCCCGCAGCGGACGCCGCGCTCCGCCACGTCGAGCACCGCGGAGAGATCGTTGCCGCCGAGCGCCTGCTCGGCCGCGCGCACGTACCAGCGGCGCGCGCGGGCGGGCTCGTGGCCGCGCTCGAAGTGCTCCGCGAGCACCGCGGCGTCGCCGTCCTCGTGCGCCTCCAGCCACTCGCCGGCGACCTTGTGCGCGAGGATCCGATCCTCGTCCGTGAGCATGCCGTACGCGGCCTCGCGCACGAGCGAGTGACGAAAATTGTACTCGATTTCCCCTGGAAAACGGCTCTCCCCTCGACGGAACAACAGCTCCCGATCGACGAGCGTCGCGAGCGTCTCGTCGAGCGCGGAGGTCTTCTTGCCGCCGAGCAGCGAGACGACGCCGCCCTCCCAGAACGACTGGCCGAACACGCTCCCCGCGCGGAGCGCGCGGCGGGCCTCCGGATCCAGCTCTTCGAGCCGCGCCTGCACCATCGCGAGCACGCTCTCCGGCATCGCCTCGGCGCGGCCCGACGCGTACGCGCGGATCAGCTCCTCGAGGTAGAGGGCGTTGCCGGCCGCGCGCTCGACGAGGCGCGCCGCCGTCGCCGCGTCGATGCGATCGCCGAGCACGCCGCGCACGAGGGCCTCGCTCGATCGGCGCGTCAGCTCCTCCAGCTTGAGCTCGGTCACGCGGCGATCCGCCCACAGGCGCGGGAACACGCCGTGCACCTCCGGCCGGCCGAACGCGAGCACCAAGAAGCGCGACTGCGGCAGGTTGCGCAGCGCCGCGTCGACGAACTTCACGGTCGGCAGATCGCCCCAGTGCAGATCCTCCAGGATGAGCAGCACGGGCTGCGCGGCGCTCTCCGCGGCGAGCCAGTCCTCGAAGGCGCGCCGCATCTGATCGCCGACGAGCACCGGATCGCGCCGCGCGACGGACGGCCGGCTCGCGCGCTCCAGCATCGGCCGCGGGACGCCGCACAGCTCGCCGAGGAATTCCGCGACGCGCGCGAGATCCGCGCCCGAGAGGTGACGCGCCACGCGCGCGTGGAGCCGCTGCCAGCGCACGTCGCGCGGCTCGCCTTCGAGCACGCCGGCCGCGCGCCGGATCGCCTGGCCCAGCATCGCGAACGGCGAGCCCGCGCTCATCGGATCGCCGCGGGCGAACCACACCTCGACGGGCCCGTCCTCCCGGCTCGCGCGCACGCGCCGCGCGATCTCGAAGCGGAGGCGCGATTTCCCGATGCCGGCGGGCCCGGTCACGAGCACCGCGCGCGACACGCCCTCCTGCGCCGTCTCACGAAACAGAGACTCCAGCAGCGACAGCTCGCGATCGCGCCCCACGCACGGCGTCGGCTGTCCGAGCAGCGTGCGCCCCACGTCGGAGAGATCGCGCTCGCCGCGGAGCACGAGGAGCCCGCCCTCGCCGCCGAGATCGAACCGCGCGTCGAGCAGGCCCGCCGTCACCTCGTCGATCGGGATCGGCGCCGGGCCCCGCGTCGTGCCGGAGCGCGCGGCCGAGAATTCTCCGGGCGCCACGCTCGCCTGCGCGAGGAGCCGCACGGCGCGATCGATCACCTCGCCCATCGGGATGCCGGACGTGAGCACCTCGCGCCCCGAGACCAGCGCCATCGCGATCGGGTTCGTCTCCGCGCGCACCGAGAGCGCGCACCGCGCCGCCCGCGCCGCGAGATCCGTCGCCGCCCGCTCGCTCGCGAACGCCAGCAGAAGCGAGCCGTCCGCGAGCAGATCCAGCTTGCCGCCGAACCGCGCCGCGATCGCCCGCAGCGCCGCGGTCTGCGCCGGGGCCGCCGCGTCGGCGGGCCGCGTGAGGCGCGCGACGATCAGGCTCACGACGCGGCGCTCCGCCTTCGTGATCGAGGGCGGCAACGACTCCGTGAAGGCGGGCCGATCCTCGACGAGCTCCTCCAGCGCCGTGAGCTCCTCCGCGACGAAATCTCCGTTCGGGGGCCGCACCGCGCGGTTCTTCGAGAGCATCCGCGCGATGAGCGCGTCCAGCGCGTCGGGCACGTCCGGTCGCACGCTCGACGCGCGCGGCGCCTCCTCCAGCGCGACCTTCAAGAGCACCGCGAGCGCGTCTTCCCCTTCGAACGCAGGCTTTCCGGTGAGGCACCGGAACAGCACGCACCCGAGCGCGAACACGTCCGCGCGCGCGTCGATGTCGGGCTCCCCGCGGGCCTGCTCCGGCGCCATGTACCCCGGCGTCCCGAGCATGATGCCGGTGCTCGTGATCTCCGCGGTCATCGTGCGGACGCGCGCGATCCCGAAGTCGATGATCTTGATCGCGCTCGGCTCGCCGCGGATCAGGAACAGGTTCCCCGGCTTGAGATCGCGGTGCACGATCCCCGCGCGGTGCATCGCGCCGAGCGCCGACGCCACGTTGCGCCCGAGCTCCACCGTCTCGCGCGGCGTGAGCTCCCGTCGCGCGAGACGATCGCGCAGCGACTCCCCGTCGAGCCACTCCATCGCGAGGTACGGATCGCCGTCGATCGTCGTGCCGTGCGCCACGTACCGCACGATGCCCGGGTGCGACAGCATCGACAGCGCGCGCGCCTCCCGCGCGAACCGCTCGGCGCTCTCCGACAGCTCGGCGCCGTGCAGCACCTTCACCGCGACGGTCTCGCCGGTGCGCAGGTCGCGCGCGCGGTACACGCGTCCGCTGCCCCCGGAGCCCGCGAGCTGCTCGATCTCGAAACGGTCCGCGATCCGGTCGCCCGGTGACATGACCGGGCGGAGTATCCCGAGCCTGCGCGCCGATGTCGAGGATCAACCGGCCGCGAGGAACGCGGTCATCACGAACTCCTCGGCCGTCTTGCGCGGCCCCGGCGCGCCCGTGAGCGAGCGGTAGTGGGCCTTGATCTTGCGCTTCTTGTAGCTCGTGTAGAGCGCCTGCGGCCCGCCCGACGGCATCCACGATTCGCGACCGCGTCCGAGCACGTGGCGCGCCTCGTCCGCCGACAGCGCCGACGCGCCGCGCTCCGACAGGTAGGCGCGGAGCCGCACGATCTCCTCGTGCGAGATGTCGAAGAGGAACTCCTCGAACGCCTGCACCTCTTCGTCCGGGACGACGGCGCCCTCGAAGTAGCTCAGGAACCGATCGTCGCGGACCTCCGAGATCAACCGGAAGAACTCCTGCGTACCGCGCATCGTGCCGAGCACCGGCCGCACCTTGTTGCGCGCCTCCCACACGGCCTCGAGCACGGGCGCGAAGTCGTCGACCTCCGCCGCGAGCCGGTCCTCCCAGATGTGGAACAGGAGCTTCGCCGCGCTCTTCTTCACCTCGCGCTTGCCGGTCGGATCCGTGACGATCGACACGAACAGCTCCTCCGCGAGCTTCGAATAGATCGACTGCCCGAGCTCCACGCGGACGCGATCCGACAGATCCGCGGAGCCGCCCGTCGTGTCGAGCGCGTACCCGAGCGCCTTGAAGAAGTTGATCTTCGCGACGAGGTACGCCTGCCCGAGCACCGCCTTCGTCGGGATGTGCAGCTCCAGATCCCAGTCCGGCACGCGGCACAGGAGATCGATGAGCGGCTCCCCCGAGAGGTGCATCGTGAGGTGCGATTTCCACGACGTCGTGATCGACGGGCTCTCGCGGATGACGCCCGCCGCGTTCGCGAGCCGGTGCAGGTTCGCGCGGAGGAACGCCGCCTCTTGCGGGTGCGCCGCCGCGACGCCGCGGATCACCTCGTCCACGAGGGTGCGCTCGCGCTCGTCGAAGAAGAACCAGTCGGCGGGGCAGGGCGAGGACGCGAACAAACCGCCGGCGATGGTAGCCGCAACCCGCCGGCGTGTGGGGCCTGTTACGAGGTCGCTTCGGAGGGCGGCTCCAGGTGAGCCTCGAAGAGCGCGCGCACGTCGTCCGGCATGTCCCGCGAGGCGATGAGGTTCAGGTCGGAGCATACGACGGTGTGGCGAACCTCGGCCGAGAGGGCGCCATCCTTCTTGCGGAACATCCGATATCGGAGCACCGCGCTGCGACGGCCGAGCCGCGCGATGCTCGTCTCGATGCGGATCGCGTCACCGTAACGAAGCGGCGTGTGGAACGACGACTCGACGTGGACCGCCGGCATGCCGACCCTCCTCTCGGAGACCAGCCGCGGATATCCCCCATCGAGCGCGCCGAAGAACCGCTCCATCGCGTCGTGCGCGTACCCGAAGAAGCGCGCGAAGAAGACGATCTGCGCAGAGTCGACCTCTTCGAACAGCACGGTACGGTCGAAGGCGATCATGGCGTGGCGAGGTCCGCCGCGAGCGCCGCGAGCCCGGCTTTCCCGAGCTCCGTCCGGGCCTCGTAGCCCGGGTGTTTCACGACGAACGCCACCTTCGCCTCGCGCGCCTTGATCTTCGCGGCGGCGGCCGGCGGCACCTTCGCCTTCAGATACTGAATCGCGGTGGTGCGCTGATCCGAGATATCCTCTTCCCGGGTGTTCGTGGCCGGGTACACGACCCCGTCGACCTCGACGGCGAACGCGCGCTCCAGCCCGGTCAGCTTCACGAGGGCCTCCTCGCGAGCGGCCTTGTCGGCGATCTCCAGAAAGCACGTCATCGAGATCTCGTCGTCTCCGGGGAGGAGCTCGTTGTAGGTCTGGATCTCGTGCAAAATACCGGATTCGCTGGTGATCCGCTCGGTGCGGAGCATCTCCTGGATCTGCAGGAGCACGGTATCCCGGTTCTCCAGCACGCCGGAGATGACGGGGCCGAGCGCGAACCGACGGGGCTTCTTCTCCTCGATGACGCGAGCGCGGAAGTGGGGCCTGATACCTTCGTAGTCGCCGAGTGGCAGAATTTCGCTTCTCTCGATGGGCTTCACGGCTTCCTGGCCTTTCTCGTCCCGGGCAATTTCCACGCGACGTGTCCCCACCCGACTCAATGATCCTCCCGCTGGGCCGACTCGCAATGACGATGTTCGCGCCGTGCGGGGCGCCTCCATCGCGTGACCCGGCCCGCGGTGGTCCATTTGTGTGACGAAAATGACGGGCCCGACCGCTCGCGGAGAGCGGCCGAGTCCAGCGCATACAAAGTCGTCAGTAGGAGAGGCCGTAGGCGTCCGCCAGAGCCTGGATGGGGTGGACGACCTTGGCTTCGTTCTCTTTGGTGATGCGCAGTCCAGCGAGCGTGCAGTCGCTGACGACGACGTCGGGCTGGGCGCCCTCGACCCCGCGCACGAGGCGCTGCGCGTACTTCCGGCCCGTCTCGTAATAAGGGGCCTTCATGCCCCACGTCCCGTCGACGGCGGAGCACTCTTCGATGACGCGCACCTCGCTCTCCGGCACGAGGCCGAGCAGGCGCGCGCCGGGGAACCCGATCTTCTGCGCGCGGAGGTGACAGGCGGCGTGATAGGCCACCTTGCCGATCGAGCTCTTGAACTCCCGATCGAGCTTCTTCTCCTTGGCCACCGTCACGAGGAACTCCATGAGATCCATCGTCGCGGCCGCCACTTCCTTCACCTCGGGCGCGGGCATGTACTCGGCCCATTCGCGCTTCATCGTGTAGCCGCACGTCGGCCCCGGCACGAGCACCTTCCGCCCGGCGCGCACGTGGGGCAGCAGGAGGGCCGTGTTCCGCTCGACCTTGGCCTTGTAACCGGCCAGATCGCCGCCGTCGAGGTTCGGCATTCCGCAGCACGTCATGGACTCCATATCTTCCGGCTCCGTCCCGGGGACGAAGACGCGGAATCCGTTGTGCTCCAGCACGGCCACGGCCGCGCGCGCGACCTCCGGCGTGTTGTATTCTACATAGCACGTCGGAAAGAGGACGACCTCGCGGGCCTCTTGACCCTCGGCGAGGCGTGGCCCCTTGTTGCTCTTTCGGTGCTCGCCGAGCCACGACGAGAAGGTCTGTCGCGCCATCGGCGGGAGCGGGAATTCGGCGGAGATGCCGGTCACCTTCTCTTGCACCTTGCGGACGAGGCTGCTCGCGAGCACGAAGTTGGAGAGCGGCGCCATCACCCCGGCCCCGGCGGCGCCGATGAGCTGCGGCTCCCCGAGGATCTTGTCCACGAGCGGGATCCCGTCCCGCTGGGCCCGCGCGGCGCGCTCACGCGCCATGAGCCGCGGGAAATCCAGCAGCTCCTTGGCCCCTTCATCCGGAGTGTACGGACACTTGATGTAACAGAGCTTGCACTGCCAGCATTGATCGCTGACGCTCTTGATGTCCTCGGCGTTGATCTTCTCCGCGCCCTCGGCGTTCCCCGAGTCGATCTGCTTGTCGATCCGCGCGAACAGATCCGGAAACGAGCCGCAGTAGTTCACGCACATGCGGCACTCGTGGCAGATCTGGAAGGCGCGCTTGAGCTCCGCCTCCAGGTCGCGCGCGTCGAAGTACCGGCTGTCGTTGGGGTTCGTCGCCGGCGGCGAAGCGGGGTGTCGCGGGATGACGCTCACTCTGGTGCTCCTCGGAGAATGCGAATCTGGACACGGCACCTCGCCGGGCGCCTCGACTCCCTCTCTCGGAGGGGCGAAGCGTCCCGGCGAGCCCGATGGGCTACTACAGGTCGAGGTTGTCGAGGGCCTTCTTGAAGCGGCCGGCGTGGCTCTTCTCGGCCTTGCCCAGCGTCTCGAACCACTCCGCGATGTCGGCGAAGCCCTCCTCGCGGGCCTCCTTCGCCATGCTCGGGTACATGGTCTCGTACTCGTGCGTCTCACCGGCGACGGCGCTGGCGAGGTTCTTCGCGGTCGCGCCGATCGGCAGGCCGGTCGCGGGATCGCCCACCTGCTTCAGGTAGTCGAGGTGGCCGTGCGCGTGGCCCGTCTCACCGTCCGCCGTGTCCTTGAAGAGGCCGGCGACGTCCGGATACCCCTCCACGTCCGCGACCTTTGCGAAATACATGTACCGGCGGTTGGCCTGCGACTCCCCGGCGAACGCGTCCTTCAGGTTCTGGTGGGTCTTGGTGCCTGCGAGCTTAGCGGTGGTCATTCGGATTCTCCTTTGGGGGTCTCGTGGACCCGAGTCTCTCAAGAACGTGGCAGTGTGGGCCGATGAGCGGCGCGCGGCGCGGCGGACGCTGAAGCGGTGTTTCGCTTCGCTCCTGCCTTGTGCGCGCACTCCGTGCAGAGCCCTCGATAGATGTGCTCGACGGCGCGCACCTCGAACCCGGCGAGCGCCTCGTCGATGGAGCGGCGCGACCCTTCGGCGCCGTGGCGCTCCACGTCGCGCACGAGGCCGCAGCCGTCGCAGACCGCGTGGTGGTGCGGCTCCATGTTCGGATCGAACCGAGCGGCGCCGGGCGAGAGCGAGAGCGATCCGCACACGCCCGCGCGGGCGAGCGCGTCCAGCGTGTTGTACACGGTGGCGAAGCTCATCGTCGGCATGCTGGCCTGCAGGCGATCGAAGATCTCCTGCGCCGTCGGGTGCGTGGGGTCCCCCGCGATGGCGCGCACGATCGCGATCCGCTGCGGCGTGAGCTTGAGGCCGGCGCCGCGCACGCCGTCGAGCATCTCCTGCTCCCGACGAGCCGCGTGCTCCTTCGAGGAGGCGCCCTTCGCGCCGCGCGTGCTCTGGTTCCTCATCGCGCTCACGGCGTCGGACCATAATTAGAACTTTTCTTATTTGCAACCCCTCCCAACCAAACTTTCATTCTTACCCAGGCCGCCGAGGCGCGCGTCCGAGAAGGAGCGCCGCGCCGCCTCTGTCCGAGGCCGCAGCCGTCCGCGGGGCCGGCATGCTACGCCCGCTGCCCCACGCTTTGTCACGCGTTCCGAGGGCTCGATCTGCCGGGCTCGGAGGGGGATCGGCGCGCGAGGGCGCTCTCGACGTTTTGGATCTTGCGCAAAGGGCGCCTTGGTGCGAAGGTGCCGCCCCCTCAAACGCCCGCTGAATTTCGGGCGCGCGCCGCGGTCGCGGCGCATCGACTTCAGGATTTAAGGAGAGCGCAGGAACATGCCGTCCGAGGCCATTCAGTGCAAACCGCTCGAAGTCTCCGTCGGAGACAAGGGCATCGAGCGCGCCATCAAGCACCTCAAGCGGAAGATGGCCGCTGAAGGCATCCTGCGTGAGCTGAAGCGCCGCCGCCACTACATGAAGCCCTCCGTGAAGCGCCGCAAGAAGGCCTCGGAGGCCGCGCGCCGCCGCCGCAAGCGCTCCAAGATGGACGTGATGGCCTAGGCCTTCACCGCTCGCCGCACCGTCCGTCCGCCGCGTCGTTCCCCATGGCGGCCGCTCGCATCATCGTCGTCAGCACGTCGTACCCGCGTCACGACGGCGATCCCTCCGGTCATTTCGTCCGCTCCCACGCGACGCACCTCGCGCGAACAGGCGCGCGCGTGCACGTCCTCGCGCCGTTCGGATCCGCTTCGGATCCAGCCGTTTCGCGCGACGGGATCCACGTGCATCCGGCCGGCGGCTCGACGCTGTTCGGCTTCCCGGGCGCGGCCGCGCGCTTCGCCGAGAACCCGCTCCGCATCGCGGGCGCCGCGGCGTTCGCGGAGGGCGTGCGCCGTCGCATGCGCGAGCTCGCGCCGATCGATCGCGTCGTCGCGCACTGGATGGTGCCGGGCGCGTGGCCGTTCTGCGCGGCGATCGACGCGCCGATCGACGTCGTGTCCCACGGCGCCGACGTGCGGCTCCTGGTGAGGCTGCCTGCGCCGCTGCGCTCCGCGATCGTGCGATCGCTCGTCGAGCGCGGCGCGCGGATCCAGTTCGTGGCGGCGCACCTCCGGAGCGCGCTCGTGGAGGCGCTGCCGAGCGATCTCGCGACGCGCGTGATGGACGCGAGCTTCGTGGAGCCGGCGCCGCTGGAGCTGCCGGACGTGGGCCGCGCGGCCGCGGAGCTGCGCGCGTCGCTCGCGATGGAAGCGGGGGAGCCGCTCGCCGTGTGCGTGGGCCGCCTCGTGCGCGAGAAGCGCTACAACCTCGCGCTCGCGGCGGTCGCAGGCGTGGAGCCGCGCGTGCGCCTCGCGCTGATCGGCGACGGCCCCGAGCGCCCGCGGCTGGAGGCGCTCGCGGCGCGGAGCGGCGTGCTCGCGGTGTCGACGGGCGCGGTGTCGCGTCACGAGGCGCTCGCGTGGATCGCGGCGGCGGACGTGCTCGTGCACCCGTCCGCGCACGAGGGCGCGCCGACGGTGGTCCGCGAAGCGCGCGCCCTCGGCACGAGCGTCGTCGCGTGCGCGGCCGGCGATCTCGAGCGCTGGGCCCAATCGGACGCGGGCATCGCGATCGTGCCGCCGGACCCGCGCGCGATCGGCGCGGCCGTCCTCCGCGCCACGGCCTCCCGGAGCGCTCGCGCGGCGCCGCCGTTCTGCTGAAGGCTCGGTGATCGAAGGCGCGCCGCCGTGGTCGCCGCTTCGATCGAGTCGCGCGCCCGAGATCGCGTCGCGTCGCGGACGCGATCGCGAGCTTCAATGGCAGACGTGCGTCTCGGCGCCGCTCGCGATCTGGACCGGCGTGCAGAGCTTGCCTGCGTCGCAGGAGTTCTGCGTCGTGTCGCAGAGCTTCGCGCAGACGCCGTCGCCGCCTGCGGGCTTGAAGCAGAGGAGGCCGTCTCCGCACGTGGGCTGGCCCTTCAACGGAGCGCACGCGTCGCCCTCTTTCCCTGTGCCGCTCGGCGCGCACTCGAAGCCGCCGTCCACCGCGAACCAGCACGTCTGACCGGCCGGACAATCGAGCGGTTTGTCGCCGCACGGGACGCCGCCTCCTGCGCCTCCGACGCCGCCCGAGCCGCCGCCTCCGGTGCCGCTGCCTCCGCCTCCGCACGCGGCGATCATCATCGCGATCGCCGCGGCCGACGCCCATCCGAGAAGGTTCCTCATCGCGCGCCGACGAGCCTCGCACGCCGCACGGCCCGAGGTCCACGCGCCGCCCGCGCCTCCGGAGCGTCGAACGATCGAGCGCGACGAGCGCACGAGAACGCGCGTGCAAAAGGCCTCTGCGCGAGCGACGCCGCTCAAGTGAAGCGCGGTTGCGATCTTCTCTTGCAATCGGAGGCGCTCTGGGTAATCTGCGCGTCCGCACGGCGGCTCCCCGCTGCCATGCGGGATCGGGGCGTAGCGCAGCCTGGTTAGCGCACTTGACTGGGGGTCAAGGGGTCGGTGGTTCAAATCCACTCGCCCCGACCAGAGATGGTCGGAACGGGGGTTCCGGGGGGAAACGGGGAAATCAAAGACGGCGATGCGATCGAAGCAGATCGCATCGCCGTTTTCGTTCGCGCTCGCTGCGTCGCCGTCACGAGCGCCGGCCCGAGGCTCCGAGATCGTTCCACGAGGTCGGAGCGGCGCTTCGTCGCCAAGAGGATCGAAGCGACACGACGAAGCGCTCAGGTGGTGCACGACGAGGCGCTCAGGGGGGCGGGGGAGTGATACGAGGGGGCGGCGCCCCCTTGTAAAAAACCACCAAAACGGCGCGTCAGTCTTCGGGCTTCGCGTCCTTGTCCGTGAGCTTCGCGGGGACCGTCTCGGGCTTCTTGTCGTCGCTCTTCTTGTCGGGGGCGCTCGCGATCGCCTTGTCGTCCGGCGATTTCGACGCGGGCTTCTTGTCGTCGCCCTTCTTGTCGTCGCTCTTCTTCTCGACCTTGTCGTCGGACTTCTTGTCCTTCTTGTCGGACTTGTCGTCGGACTTCTTCTTGTCGGACTTGTCGTCCTTCTCGTCCTTGTCGGACGTCGCGGCGACGTCGCCGGGCTTCGGGCAACCCTTCTTGCGGTGGCCCTTCTCGCCCTTCGGGATGCTGCACGGGTGCGCGTACAAAACGCGCGGTTTGCCGTGGTAGACGACCTTGCGCTCCTCGTGCTTCTTCGTGCCGTCGGGGAACGTGATGTCGCGGCCCGCCTTCACGCTGAAGCCCTTCGTGCCCTCGTCCTTCACCTTCGTCTTGTCGAGCGCGAGCGTGTCGTCGGGCTCGTAGTCGACGCGCGGATCCGTGGGCGCGAACTGCTTCGAGACGACGCGCTTCACGGTGCGGCCGCCGTTGTCGCCGTAGAGCTTCACGGTGATGCTGTCGTCCGTGAACGAGGTCTTGAGGAGCACGCCTGCCTTCGAGTCGTTGCGGAACACGAAGTCGGGGCGCGGCCACGAGAGCGTCGCCTCCACGCCCATCGGGTAACGGGGGAAATAGAAGGTGTGCGGCTTGCGGCTCACCACCGCGTACCCCGCGTCGAACACCGCGTTGTAGAGCGTGGTCGCGACCTGGCTGATGCCGCCGCCGATCGTCTCGACGAACTCGCCCTCGCCGATGCTGGGCGCGAGCACGAAGCCCTTCTTCGCCGTGCGCTTGCCGACGTGACGGTTCATCGAGAAGCGCTCGCCGGGCTCCACGATCGCGCCGTCGAGCAGCGTCGCGATCTTGTGGATGTTCACGACGCGCGGCTGCTTCGTCGGGTGCTTCGTCGTGAAGGTGGCGACGAGGTTCTTGATGCCGAGGTCCTGCGCCTTCTTGGTCGAGAGCGCGGGCTCACCCTTCGTCGCGCTCACCGTGGCGGCCTTCGCGGGCGTCTTCGCGGCCTCCGCCGCCTGCGCGAACAGCGCCGCTCCGTCGACGCGCACCCCGCGGCGGCCGGGGATCACGCGGACCGCGCCGTCGTCCCCGATCGCGAAATCCGCGTCCTTCGCAGGCTCTCCCAACGGCGACAGGATCGGCGCGAGCGCGGCCTCGATCTGCGAGGACTCCAGCGTCGCTTCGAGGCGCGGCGGATCGTCCGCGAGGTGCACACGCACGGCGTCGCGCGCTTCGTCCGGGGTGATCGTGACGGCGCCCGCGCGCGCTCCGCGGAACGTGATCTCGAGCTCGACGGGCGCTTCGAGCAGCGCGCGAACATCGGAGGCCAGCGCGTCCACGCTCGCGGCGGAGACGCGCGGCTCACGCACGAGGATCGGGGCCTGGATCACCCACGGGCCCGCGGCCGCGAGGCGGCGCTCCACGTCGAGCGCGAGCGCGCCGCAGTCCACCTCTTCGCCCGCGATCGGCGCGATCGCCGTGACGGCGTCGTCCTCGATCTCGACGTCGCCCTCGAACGCGGGCGCGAGGCCGAGCGCGTCGCCGAGGGATTCGCACTGCGCACGGAGGCGCGACGCGTCCCACGTGACCGCCGCGCCGTCGCCGACCGGGGCCACGCCGAGCGCGGACGCATCGACCTCGATCGACGCGTCGCCGCGCACGATCGTGATCGTGGGGACCGCGCCGTCCGCCGATGCGGTCGCCGAGCCGAGCGCCGCAGCGCCGAAGGCCCCGAGCGCCCAGAGCCACGCACCGCGACGGCGGAGCGCAATGGCCCCGCGACGCGCTTCCGCTCCATCGTTTCTCACCCGTGCGAAGCCGCCGAAGATGACTGGATTCACGTGACGGGAGCGAGTTAGCAGATCCGCACGGAGGTGCCCATGAGGCAGTTGATCCTCGCCGGGGCCGCGGCCCGTGGGTGCGCAGGATCCTTTCGCGCGGGCGGGGCCTCGGGCACCATGCGCGCATGAAAAAGGCGGGTCAGTGGGTGGTCCTCGCGCTGTGCGTCGGCTTCAGCGTGGCCGCCGTCGTCAACGTGTACGGTGACAACGCCGCGGTGGAGGCGATGGCGCAGGCGAAGGCGTGCGAAGGCGTGCAGCCGAAGCCGATCCCGAAGACGGCGCCCCCGGGCGCGAAGCCGAGCGCGTGCTCCATGACCGTGACGAAGATGTCGCGCACGCCGTGGGGCCAGTCGTTCGAGATGCAGGGCGGCGGCGTCGAGCGCCACATCCGCTGCACGCGCGCCTTCATCCTGTTCGGCGAGTACTCCTGCGCGCCGGATTGAGCGAGATCGCGCGGCTCGTCGCGGCGGAGGCATCTCGCCCCACGTCGAGGCGGACCTTCGCTCGCGACGCGCGCGCCGTTCACGGGGGTGTGACCGAAGATTCTCGGGTCGCGCCCCGACCGCACGAAAAGGCTCGTTTTCGAGGTCGCGACGAGCGCACGGCGCTAGGCAACGATGGCACGAGTCTTGGTTAGGAGGACGACATGCGCACTCGTCTCTGGGCCTCCGTTCTCATGCTCGCCGCGCTCGGCGGCACCGGCTGTCACCGCTACCACCACTACGGGTACTACCAGCCGGTGATGGTCTACCGCCCGCATCCGGTCGTCGTCGTCGCGGACGCGGCGGTCGACATGGCGGTGATCGCTCGCGAGGAGGCGCGCGCTCGTCGTGCGGAGGCGAGGGCCCGCGCCCGCGCGGAAGAGATGGCCCGCATCCGCGCCCAGGCGGAGGCGAACGCGGCGATTCAAGCCCAGGCCGAGGCGGACGCGCGCGCGGAGAGCCGCCGTCGTGCGATGATTCAGGCTCGCGTGGAGGCGGCTCAGGCCCGTGCCGAGGCGCAAGCTCGTGCCGAGGCGCAGGCCCGCGCAGAGGCGCAGGCGCAAGCAGAGGCGCAGGCGCAAGCGGAGGCGGAAGCCAAGGCGAAGGCCGAGGCCGAGGCGAAGGCCCGCGCGAAGGCGAAGGCCGCCGAGCACGCGGACGTCGTCATCGTGGTGGAGGGCGCCGGCAGCGACGAGACGCCCGCGCAGCCCGCGCAGCCGGCGCCGAAGAACGGCCCCGCGGATCGCTGGGTCGGCGACTGATCGGCTTGCGCTCCGGCGCGCGATCCACGTTACCCTGCGCGCCGCATGACGACTTCTCCCGACGCGCCGCGCCGCCTGGCCGGCGTCCTTCTCCATCCAACATCGCTGCCCGGTCCCCACGGAATGGGGGACATCGGCCGTGTCGCGCGGCGCTTCGTCGACTGGCTCGCGGACGCCGGCCTCGGCGTGTGGCAGGTGCTGCCGCTCAACCCGACGAGCAACAACTCCCCGTACATGTGCTGGTCGGCGTTCGCGGGGAACCCGCTGCTGATCGATCTCGAAGGGCTCGTGCAGCTCGATCTCCTGGAGGCGCGCGATCTCCACGGCGCGCCGCCCGCGGGGCCGATCGTCGATTTCGACGCCGTGCACGCCTTCAAGGGGCCGCTGCTCGATCGCGCCGCGGTGACGCTCGTGAACCGCAAGGAGCACCCGCTCGCGGCGGCGTTCGCGAAGTTCCGCGAGACCGAGGGCTGGGCCCGCGACGCCGCGCTGTTCTGGGCGCTCAAGCAGTCGTACGGAAACAAGCCGTTCTGGGAGTGGTCCGTCGCGCTCCGCGATCGCGACCCCGCGGCGCTCGCGAAGGCCGAAGAGGAGCACGCGCGCGCGATCGAGCGGATCCTCGCCACGCTGTTCCTCTTCGAGCACCAGTGGGGAGAGCTGCACGCGTACGCGAAGGGCCGCGGCGTGAAGCTGATGGGCGATCTGCCGATCTACGTGGACCGCGACAGCGTCGACGTGTGGTGCAACCAATCGCTGTTCGACCTCGGCGAGGGCGCCGTGCCGAGCGAGATCTCGGGCGTGCCGCCGGATTATTTCAGCGAGAAGGGGCAGCTCTGGGGCAACCCGCTCTACGCGTGGGACACGATGGCGAAGGACGATTTCGCGTGGTGGCGCGCTCGCCTCCGCCGGGTGCTCACGCACACGGACGTCTGCCGCATCGATCACTTCCGCGCGTTCTCGGAGTACTGGGCGGTGAAGTTCGGCGCGGCCGACGCGCGCGGGGGTCGCTGGCGCAAGGGCCCGGGCGCAGCCTTCTTCGAGGCGATCCGGAGGCACGAGGGCGAGCTGCCGCTCGTCGCGGAGGACCTCGGCATCATCGACGACAAGGTCACCGAGCTGCGGAAGGGCGCGGGGCTGCCGAGCATGCGGGTGCTCCAGTTCGCGTTCGGCGGCGACGCGGAGAACCCGCACCTGCCGCACAACCACGAGGCCGACTGCGTCGTGTACCCGGCCACGCACGACAACGACACGATGAACGGCTGGTGGGCCGCGACCTCGCAGGAGACGAAGATCCACGCGGGGCTCTACGTGGGGATCCTCGTGGAGCACGCGATGCGCGGCGACGTCGCCTGGGACTTCGTGCGCGCGGCGATGGCGTCGGTCGCGCGGCTCGCGGTCATGCCGATGCAGGACATCCTCGGCCTCGGGACCGAGGCGCGCATGAACGACCCGTCGACTTCGAAGGACAACTGGCGCTTCCGCCTCGCGCACGACCCGTTCACGCCGGAGCTGGCCAGGAAGGTCCGCGAGCTGTGCCGGCTGTACGGGCGCCTGCCCGCGCCCGCCCGCGCCGACTGACACGCATCCATCCCGCGACGCATCGCCCGGTTGCGCTATGCTCGGCCGGGCGATGATCTCCGCACCGAGAGCCCGGTTTCGTGCCGCCGCGCCCTCGCTCGCGTTCATCGCGCTGCTCGCAGCCGCCGCGCCCTCGCTCGCGGATCCGCCGAAGCCCGCCGCGACGAGCGCCGCCGACGCCGCGAAGGAGAAGCGGGATCGGCAAGCGCGCGCGGTGGATCTGCACAACGAGGCGAAGGCGCTGTACGAGCGCGGCCTCTACCGGCGCGCGATCACGAAGCTCGAAGCGGCGCTCGCCCTCGATCCGGAGGGGAAGGAGCTCGTCTACAACCTCGCGCTGATCCACGAGAAGCTCGCCGAGCCGGATCTCGCGGAGACGTACTACCTCCGCTACATCGAGATGGAGACGGATCCGAAGCTGCGCGAGCAGGCGCAGGCCGCGGTGAAGCGCATCCAGGGCGCGAAGGAGAAGCTCAAGGCCGACCTCGAAGAGCGCGCCGCCGCCTCGTCCGCACCGTCTTCGAGCGCGCCGTCGCCGGTCGTCTCGGGGGCGCCCGCGCATCCGTCGCGCGCGCCCTCGCCGATGGTGCTCGTGATCGGAGGCGTCGCGGTGGCGGCGCTCGGCGTCGGCATCGGCTTCGGCGTGAGCGCCCTCGCCACGCAGCCCGTGAACGCTTCGACGGGGCCGCACGTCACGGCCTACGACCTGGAGATGCGCGCGCGATCGGCGCACACGCAGGCGGTCGTGGCGGACCTCGCCATCGGCACGTCGGTCGTCGTGGGGCTCGCGGCGTCGCTGCTCTATTTGCTGGAGACGCGGACGGCGCCGGCCGTGGCGCCGACGACCCCGCAACCCCAAGGGAGCGCGTCGTCCCCCGTCGCGCGAGGGCCCGCGACGATCCGCCTGGAGGCCCCGTTTTGAGCGCGCATCCATCCTCGCGGAGCCGCGCGCTGCGGCGCCCCGTCGGGCTCGTGGGCGCGGCGCTGTTCGCGCTCGTCGCGGGGTGCGAGCTCATCGTGCCGGGCTCGCTCTCGAACGTGCACTGCAAGGAAGAGGGCGCGATCGGCCCGCCCGTGTGCCCGGTCGGGACCTTCTGCCGCAGCGGTTTGTGCGAGGACGGACCGCCCGGCCTCGGCGAGCCGTGCGCCGAGGGCGGGACGTGCGGACCCGGCGATCTGTGCCTGGATCCGAGCCGCGTCGGCTTCTCCGGGAGCCCGTTCTGCTCCGCCACGTGCTGCTCGTCCGCGGACTGCGGGGTCGGCACGGGCCTCGTGTGCGCGGCGCTCGGCCCCGGGAAGATCTGCGTGCCGGCGGAGCTGTGGGGGCGCGCGCATCCGGGGGCTCGCTTCGGCGGTGACGCGTGCGAAAAGGACGGCGATTGCCGCTCCGGCGAGTGCGACGAAGGCGACGGGTACTGCGTCGACACGTGCTGCTCCGACGCGGAGTGCGCGGTGTACGGCGCCACGTGCCGCGCGGGCGATCTCGGCTGGACGTGCGAGCCGGATCCGGGCGCTGTCGCGAAATTCCCCGCGCCGTGCGAGCGCGACACGGACTGCGCCTCGGGCCTCTGCGTGCTGTGGAAAGACGGCGCCTCGCGGTGCGGCGATCCGTGCTGCTCGTCCGCCGAGTGCGGCAAGGTGAAGGTCGGCGACGTCGTGAAGCCGCTCCTGTGCACGTCCGTGGCGCACGGCTCGGCGCAGATGCTCGCGTGCGCGGCGGTCGGCGACGGGCCGGGGAACCGCGCGATCGGGGAGCCCTGCGACGACGCGAACGAGTGCCGCGGAGGCCTCTGCGTCGACACCGCGTCCCCGCAGACGCCGCCCGGCGTCGGGGAGGGCGACGCCCCCGCGAAGGTGTGCTCCGACGTGTGCTGCACGGATGCGTCGTGCGGCGCGCCGCACCTGTTCGCCTGCCGCCCGGCGAAGCTCGGCGTGGATCCGGCGGCGCCCGCGGGGTCGGGAGGCCAAGGGTTCGACTTGCAGTGCCGGGGTAGGTGACGGACCATTGGGGGGAGTGGCCGGATCAGCAGCGACGGCACGGGGATCCAGCCTCACCCCCTCGGGGGCGTGGGTCTGTCCGAGGTGTCGCTCGAAGCAGGACGCGCCGGACGCGGTCGGTCTCCCGGTGCCGCGTTGCGCGGGGTGCGCGCAGCCGATGGTGCCGGCCGCGGCGCTCGCGAAGGGCGACGGCGATCCGTTCCTGGGTCGCCTCGTCGCGGGCCGCTTCGTGGTGCTGCAGCGCCTCGGCGCCGGCTCGATGGGCACCGTGTACCGCGCCCGGCAAGAGACCGTCGCGCGCGACGTGGCGCTCAAGATCCTGAGGAGCGATCGCGCGATCGACGCGCTCGCACGGCAGCGGTTCGTGCGCGAGGCGAAGGCGATGAGCCTGCTCGCGTCGCCGCACACGGTCACCGTGTTCGACTTCGGCGAGATGGCGGAGCCCCACGATCCGGATCTCGAAGAGGGCACGGTCTCGCTGTTCCTCGCGATGGAGATGCTCGAAGGGGAGGCGCTCGGCGATCGGCTGAAGCGCACGGGGCGCCTCCCGTGGGCCGAGGCGATCTCGATCGTGCGGCAGGCGCTCCTCTCGCTCTCGGAGGCGCACGAGAAGGGCGTCATTCACCGCGATCTGAAGCCGGACAACCTCTTCCTCGCGAAGGGCGCGACGGGCGGCGAGATCGTGAAGGTGCTCGATTTCGGCATCGCGAAGGTGCTCACCGACAAGGCGCCGATGGTGGACGCGCTGGAGACGCAGGCGGGCACGGTGTTCGGGACGCCGCGCTACATGTCGCCGGAGCAAGCGCAGGGGCGGCCGCTCGACGCGCGCAGCGATCTCTACTCGCTGGGCGTGATCCTGTTCCAGATGCTGGTCGGCCGCGCGCCCTTCGTCGACGACGACGCGGTCGTGGTGATGGCGCGCCACATCAAGCAGAAGCCGGTCGCGCCGCACGAGGCCGCGAAGGAGGCCGGCATCCCGCGCGCGATCTCGGATCTGGTGATGCGCGTGCTCTCGAAGGATCCGGCCGATCGCTTCCCGAGCGCGGCCGCGATGATCGAGGCCCTCGACGAGGCCGGCCGCGAGTCGATGAACGCGCCGCCGCCCGCGCCGCAGAGCCCGGACGAGACGTCGGTGACGTACGTGGAGCCGGAGAGCTCGCGCGTCGCCGCGCCGCCCGCGAAGAGCCGCACGGGCGCGGCGCTCGCGATCGCCTCGGCCGCGGTGATCGTGGCCCTCGGGGTGACGTTCTTCGCGCGGCAGCAGAGCGCCGGCACGCCCGCGCGCGCGGCGATCGGACCGGCGGCGCACGCCCGCGCGGAGGTGCTCCTCGCGACCCTCGCGCGAGCCCCCGGCGCCGCGTCGGCGTCCGCGGCTCCGACGTCTGCGGCGCCGGCTCCGTCGGCGGCGGCGACCGCGGCACCGACCACGACCGCGCAGGGCGTCGCGGCGCCTTCCTCGACGGCGGCCCCGCGCGGCGCGCCCGGCAAGAAATCGAAGTACACGCGCTTCGACTAGCGCCGCTTCAACCAGCACGACACGTTCGGGCGCGCTTCGCGCGACCGGGGGTGGGCACCGCTGCGCGGGGCTACTTCGCGGGCGGCGGCTCGCCTTCGTACGTCGGCACCGCGATGGCCGCGATGAAGTACGCGAGGCCCGCGAGGAGGAGCGTCGCGCTGAAGCCGAAGGACATCGCGACGAACGTCCCGAGCGCCGTCCCCATCACGCTCGCGAAGCCGTTCAGGCCCCAGCACCACGGGAGGATCGACGACGAGCGGCTGCCCACGAGCTTCACGCCGATCGGCGCCAGCGAGCCCATCAGCGCGCCGATCGGCAAGAGCAGCGCCACCGTGAAGAACACGCGCGCCCAGAACGTCAGCACGATCGCGCGCCCCAGCACCGGACCGAGCGCCACCGCCAGCAGCGTGAGCAGCGCCACCAGGTACTGCGCGCGCCGCGACGCGAGCGCCGGCGCCCCCGCGAGCGGCACGTGCGCCGTCGACAAGCTCCCGAGGCCCGCGGCGAGCAGCAGCGCCACGAGCGCCGCCGTCAGCGCGTAGATCGGGTGCCCCAGGAACAGCGTGAGCTGCTGCATCAGCCCCATCTCGACGAGGACGAAGCCGCCGCCGATCGCGAGGAAGAACACGAGCGGCCGCAGGCGCGACGGATGCGGCTTCGCCTTCACGAAGCCCGAGAGCGGACCGAGCGGCGCCGCGCGGTGCCGCCCCGCGCCGAGCGCCAGCGGGACGAAGAGGAACAGCGCGCCGAGCACCGCGCTCACCGCGACGAGGCCCAGCAGCATCGCGAGCCCCTGCTGCGCCGCGAGCTCCGACGGCGACGCGATCAGGTGCGGCACCGCGCGCGCCGGCACCGAGTAGAAGAAGAACGGCCGATCGTCCGTCGGCGCCCGCAGATCCACGTCGCCGTTCGGATCGATGAAGCCGCCGATCGACGCGACGGCGCGCTCCACGTCCGCGCCGCGCCGCACGTCCGGCGAGAACACCTCGCGGAAGCGGTTCTTCGAGCAGTGCGCGCGGAGCTTCTGGATCTCGGCCCCGGTGAACGCCTCGCGCTTGAGGAGCACCGCCGTCGTGCGATCGTGGCTGCACGCGAAGAGGTGCGCGCGCGGATCCTCCACAGAGGCCGCGCGGAGACCGGCGCTCGCGAGCGCGAGCAGGCGCGGCACCTCGGGGTCCCAGCGGTTCACGGTGAGCGTGCCCTCGGGCGTGAGGTGCTCGATGAAATCGCGGAAGGCCTCCACCGTGTAGAGGCTGTTCTCCGACAGCGACAGCGCGCCGACCGAGGACGCCGCCCACGTGTCGACGAGCGAGATCACGATCGAGCGGTACTTCGTGCTCGACGCGCGCACGAGGCTGCGGCCGTCCGCGACCGTCACGTGCACCTCGGGCCGCGCGTACAGATCGCCGCTGAATTCCCGGTATTCGCGGCCCATCACGTCCTCGACGATCACCGGGTTGATCTCGGCCGCGTCGACCTGCGTCTGCCCGGCCTTCAGCGCCGCGCGGATGTCGCGCCCGCCGCCCGCGCCGATCACGAGCGTCGGCCCCTTCGACTCGTGCAGCACGTAGCCCATCTCGTCGGGGTGCAGCGGCGGCGTCGTCCGCGGATCCAGGATCGCCGTCGCGGCGCTCCCGTCCATGCGCAACCACGCCATGCCCGACGTCGGCCGATCCACCGTGACGAACGAGAGGAGGCTCCATTTCTGGAACTCCACCTTGTCCATCTTCATCTCGCGCAGATCCGTGATCTTCAGCCACGGGTTGCCGAAGTCGCCGGCGAGCAGCACCGCGCTCCCGAGCAGCATCGTCGCGATGAAGCCCAGCGGCGCCTCGGGCCCGTGCGAGCGCCACGCCCGCGACCGATGGAGCGGCAGCGCGAACCACAGCCCCGCGAGCGCGCACAGGATCGCGACGACGAGCACCGCGCGCGGCGCGCCGAGCCGGAGCGCCACCATCGCGCTGACGCCGCCGACAGCCGCCGCCACGAGATCGACCAGGTAGAGCCGGCTCATGTCGCGCGCCGCGTGCTGGATCGCCGCCGCGATCGCGACGCCCGCGATCGTGAACGGCGCGGCGGACACGAGGTAGAGGAGCGCGAGCTTGCCGAGCTCGGCCGCGGTGATCGCGGCGATCGGCTTCTGCCGCACGAGGAACAGGATCGTCCCGATCGCCGCCATCGACGTGAGCCCGCTCAGGATCGCGAGCTTCCGCAGGAGCGCTGGGGGTCGCGCGAGCGCCGGCACCGCGTAGAGCAGCGCGCCCCCCGCGCCGACGCCGAACAGCGAGAGGCTCACCGCCAGGAACGCGAGGTGGTGGCCGAGCATCGCCGAGAAGAGGCGCGTCAGCACGATCTGCAGCAGGACGACGGCCGCGGACAGGAGCGCGACGCCGCCGAACAGTCCCGCGCGCGGGGAGAGACCCATGGGATCGTCCTACCTCAACGCGCGATTTTCCGGGAGCGCCGACGTTTGTGTCGCCGCCGTTTGCGAGCACGCGCCGCGCCCGCACGGTTGCCCGATTGCGATCTGCCGCGCGTTCTCGCACTCTTCGGGCCCATGCCCTTCGCGAAGGCCGCCGCCGCGCTGGTCGCGGCGACACCGCTCTTGCCGCCGGGAGGCGCCGCCTCTTCGGGCGCGGACACGATCGTGCTGGTGGTGGACGCGGACGACGACGACGCGGACGGCGTCGCGGATCGCGAGCAGACCTCCAAGATCCCCGCGAGCCCGGCCCTCCGCGTGATCTCCGTGCGCCCGCCGAAGGGCGCCCCGGCCTCCGCGTGGGAGGCCCCGTCGACCGACCTCGTGCGCGTGATCGCCGACGGATCCCCCGTCGCGAAGGGCGCCGCGATCCCCCAGATCGCCCGCACGATCGCGCTCCAGGCGGTGAAGCCCGGGCGCGCGTCGGTGCCGCTGTTCGGCCGCACGTTCGACGTGCGCGCCTTCGAGATCCGCGCGGTCGGAGCGGACGCCAAGGAGGTGTCGTTCGCGCGCTCGCACGCCTCCTTCGAGCGCACGCCGCCGTCGCGTTTACCCACGGATCCCGCGGCGGATACGGGCGATCCCGACGCGCTCCGGTACGTGGTGATCGGGGGCGCGGACGACATCCCGACGACGCTCACGTTCCTCGCGATCGCGGAGGACGGCGCGCCGATCGACGTGCTCCAGGACGTGCCGCTCGGCGAGATCCCGTGCCCGGCCGGCGTGCCCGCGGGCGTGATGTGCGGCTCCACGGTGCCGATCCGCGTCGTGTCCGACGACATCGATCGCGCGCACCCGCTCACGAAGCGCCGCAGCGTGAAGGCCTCGCTCGGCGGCGCGATCGTCGTGCAGACGTCCGAGGGCGATCGCCTCCAGAGCCTGCGCGTCGGCGGCCCCCGCGCGACGCCCGCGGGCCCCATCGATCGTTACCGCGCGACCCTCCGCATGCTCCTCCTGCGATCGCGCGCCGGCGGACCGCCGCCGCTCGGGGGCGACGACGCCGGGGCCTTGACCCTCGCCCGATCCGAGATCGAGCGCGCGGGCCTCTTGTGGAGCGCGTGCGGCATCGGCTTCGGTCCGCCCGCGGAGCTCTCCGTCACGATCGTGGATCCGCCGCGCTCGCACCTCGTCGCGATCGGCTGCGATCACGGCCTCCCCGCGAGCGGCGGCGCGATCCGGCTCCGCGTCGAGGGCCACGACGTCGTCGCGAAGGTGACCTCCGGCATGACCCCGGTCGCGGCGGCGCGCGTCGTGGCGAGCGCGATCACGGCGGTCGGCCTCACCGCGCGCGTCTCCGAAAATGCGCCGATGAACGACGGCGCGGGCGCCACCGCGGACGTCGTCGTGCGCCGCAAGGACGGCTCCCTCGCGCAGATCGAAGCGCCGCCGACGGGCCCGATCTCTTCGGACGCGACGCTCACCGCGTGCGTGGGCAAGGTCGATCTCACCGACGGCCTCACCCACTTCGGCGACACCGACGCCTACGCCGGCACCCTCGAAGAGCGCACGCTCCTGAAGGCCTTCGACGACGGCGACCCCACCACGATCGACGTCTACTTCATCCCCGGTTTCGCGGAGGGCGGCCGCGTCGGCGAGTCCTTCATCCTCGCGGATCGCGGCGCGGTGCCGAACGCCGTGATCGAGGATCGCGCGGCGATCCGCTCCGATCGTGCGTCCTTCGCGCTCGCGCACGAGCTGGGCCACGTGCTCCTCGACGAGCCGGGCCACCCCGACGACTACGGCCCCGACACCCCGACGCGCCTCATGGATGCGGACGCCGCGAACCCGACGGCCTTCGGACCGCGCCGCCTCACGCTCGACGAGTGCGCGCGCGCGATCCGTCAGAGCGGCCCCGCGGCGCCGGTGGTGCTCCTCAAGCCGTGGCCGTTCGCGCGCATCGTCGACAGGCGGTGATCCCCGCGCGCCTCGATCGCGAGCGTCGCGCCGCCGTGATCCGCGCGCATGCCGGCCACCGCGACGATTCACACATCTTCACGACAACGCGCCCCCCGGCCGATGTCATGCTCCCTTGTCCGTGCAACCTCGACCCATCCAGCTCGTGATGTTCCTCGCGATCTTCTCAGCGCTCACAGCCCTCCTTCACTACTACCTGTGGCATCGGCTCGTGCGCTCGCCCGAGCTCGGGGCCACGTTTGCGCGCGTCGGGACGCGGACCTTGATCGGCCTCGCGCTCCTGCTCCCGGCGGGCATCCTGGCCGCGCGCGTGCTCCCGCGCAGCGCCGCATCGGTCGTCGCGTGGACCTCGTTTTTGTGGTTCGGCGTGGCGGTGGTGCTCTTCTTCTTGCTCGTCACGTCGGAATTCGTGCGCGGCGCGGTGCACGCGGCGTCCGCGATCGGCGTGGCCGGCCCGATGGACCCGGAGCGTCGCCAGTTCTTGTCGCGCGCGATCGCGGCGGGCGTCGGCGGCCTCGGCATGCTCGTGAGCGGCGTCGGCATCGCGTCCGCGCGCGGCGCCGTCGGCATCGAGAAGGTGGCGGTGAAGCTCCGTCGTTTCCCCGCGAAGCTCGCCGGATTCCGCATCGTGCAGGTGAGCGATCTCCACATCGGCGCGACGATCGGCAAGGACTGGCTCGAAGACGTGGTCGCGCGCGTGAACGCGGAGCAGCCCGACATCGTGGCCATCACAGGCGATCTCGTGGACGGCAGCGTGGCGGACCTCGCGGACCAGACATCCCCTCTCGCGAACCTCCGCGCGAAGCATGGAGTCTATTTCGTGACAGGCAATCACGAGTACTACTCCGGCGCGGACGAGTGGATCGCCTATCTGCAGACGCTGGGCGTGAGGGTCCTCCGCAACGAGCACGTCGAGATCGGCGAGGGCGACCACACGTTCCACCTCGCGGGCGTGGACGACTTCGCCTCTCGAAGGTGGCCCGGTCACGGTCCGGACCTCGAAAAAGCCTTGTCCGGCCGCGACACGAGCAAGGAGGTCGTCCTCCTGGCCCACCAGCCCAAACAGATCTTCGAGGCGGTCAACCACGGAGTCGGACTCCAGCTCTCCGGCCACACCCACGGCGGCCAGATCTACCCCTGGGGCTACATGGTCAAGCTGGATCAGCCGCATTTGCAGGGCCTGGAGCGCCGCGGCGACACCCAGATCTACACGAGCCGCGGCACAGGCTACTGGGGCCCCCCGATGCGCGTCGGCGTCCCGAGCGAAATCAGCGTCATCGAGCTCCACCCGGAAACAGCCTAGCGCGGGAAGTGGATTTACAAGGGGGCAAGCCCCCTCGTTTCACTCCCCCGCTCAAGCGAAGGCGGGCACGAGCCTCCGTTGACTTTACCGCACAAGCAGCATGTCTCTCGACCCTTGATGCCGGTTCGCCGCGGTGGCGAGAGCGCGCTGTCGGTGGGACATTTCTACGGCCGCCGATCGCATACGACAGTTGCCTCAAAAAGGTGAGAAGAGGAAGATCGCGCACCAGCGCTCGCGATGTGGGCATGTAAGTCGTAGGAGGTTCGAGGATGGTCAGGAAAGCGGCGAGGCAAGGACGGGCGGTGCCGATGCTCCTGACCGGGGTGTTTTCCGTCGCTGCTCCGACAACGGCGGACGCCTTCGAAGTGAATGGCGGCGTGAACGTGGGCGGCATCCTGACCGGGATGAAGCCGCGCCTCGCCGTGAGCCCGCACCTGGGGATTGGATGGAGCACACCAAGCGGCTTCTTGCTAGCTGCTCAAGAGACACCGAGCATCCTACCCGCGATGAACGATCACGGTCCCGGGCTCTACAACCAACTCTCTGCCGTCCTGGGGTACGGGTGGGGCGACTACAGGATCGCCGGCGGTCCCGCTTTCTCGGTGTACTCCATGCCCGCATGCAACATGACCTTATGCAGCCGGGTTGTCGGGATCTCCGCGGGAGGGCACGCGCAAGTGGATGCGTACATCGCCGGAGCGTTCGGACTCTCTGCGAACGTGAACGTCGACTGGCTCGGCGGTAACAGCGCGGTGCTTCCCGGCGGTGTCGTCCTGACGGCTTCTGCGGGACCGATTGTCCGATGGGGTGCGAAATGAGCCGAATCTTCTGGCTTGGAGTTGTCGCCACAACGCTGCTAACAAGCTGCAATTATGATGATGGTGAGTGCTGGTCCAGGAGCGAAGACGACGGACAAGTGGGCGCAGGAGGCGGCCCTGTCGTTCCTGTTGGCGGCGCCTTCGGTGACGTTGCGCCGACGCCGCAAGATGCCAATCCGCCGCACCCGGGTTGCGGCACGCAGGCAGCACAGTGCACCAACGGCGGCGTGGCATCCTTGGCAGGCAAGGACACGATCGCTTACTGCGCGGGAACCTGTGCGGCGAAGTGCCCGCCCGGTGGAGTCAGCGGTTTCTCTCCGTCGGTGTTCGCTTTCAAGACGATCGTCGCGGATGATGGGAAGGACCTCGCGGGCGGCTGGCAAGCAGCGACAGGGACGCTTTCCTACTATCGACTTACAGGTTTCGAAGCAGAAGAGTGGAAGTGCACTGTCACGGTCGGCATGCCTGTCCGGGCCCAGTATTACGGTGTCATTTCGGCCAGCTCCGCAGCGACGATGGCTGCGGGGATTGCGAGCGTCGCCTCGTTCAATCTCATGCACATCAAACCAGAGCTACCCCAAGGCATTTTCTGCCATCGGCTCGGCCCGGAGATGCAAAAGCTCTTCACGACCACTTTTCTCAACCTCGGAGCAACGGTGAAGTGAGGCACACGACGAAGGAGCTGCTCGACGCCGTGTATCGGTACTATCCGCGCAACATGGCGGCGAACGATCCGCGACGCAAGAAGGCAGCGGCGCAGCGGCGTCTCGTTGCCGCCCGCAAGAAGGCCGGGGCAGAACGAGAACCTTGGTTGGAGACTCTACGTCGCCTTCGTGAAAAGCTCCCCGGACACGATGTGCTCAACCTCTCTCTTCACCTCCCTACTGGAGAGTTTGAGGCAGCTTACTCGGGCAAGCTGTGCCTTGCGTCCGGACCGGGCGAGCACGCTCATCAACTTGGATTTTTGGTGAGTTTTCTGGTTCCTTATTATGTAGTGTATAGCTCGCGTATCGTTGACGACATCCGCCACGACAGCGATCCTGACAAAACAGCTTTCCGCTTCTCGTTTGACTGGAGTCCGGGGGATGAAAAAGCGGAAGAATCGGCCCCTCGACTTGGGGTAGAAGTGCCTCTTCCCGTACCTCGGCGCGAAATCCGAAGCTTCGAATTTTCTCCCGATGAGCAGCCTTTCGCGGTCTCCATCGCCGAGGAGATCGAGACCCACTGGGGCCATGAACGACTGCCGCCCGATGTGGGGAACATCGTTGTACCGGACGTGGCGACGAACCTCCGTCTTCTCGGCGAAGCCACGTTGTATGACTGCCTCCTGTCAGACCAGTGGTGAGGGAAAACACGACTGAGCTGTCAGCCGTGCCTTCACGACTCTCGTTACCCCAGCACCTCCAAGAGCTCTGCGACCACCCGGACCTCTCCTTCCTCCGCCCGCAACCGTATCGTCGGGAAGCCTGGATTCTCCGGCACGAGCGCGATCTCCAGCGCGCCGCCATCCCCGTCTCCCTTCACGACCTTCCACCGCTTCAGGGTGTAGCGCCCCCCCAGATCCGCGTCTCCGTCCTCGCGCAGCTCCACGACGACGCGTCGCCCATCCAGGGCCAGCGCCCCCGGCGCCGTGCCGGCCTCGAACGCCCGGAACAGGCAGTAACTCCCGTCGGGAACCGCGTCCTCCATCGAACGGCCAGCCACCCGTGCGACAAACATCCGCGCGTCGAGCGTGCGCCCGACTTGCACTTGCGCCCATCCAATCGGCGCGGGCTCTTGCGAGTTGCTGAAAGCCCCGGCTGCAATGGCGAGGTCGTGGACAGGCGCCACGTCGCGGAGCGGGCCAGTCGGCTTCCCCGGCAGGAGCTGGAACCGCCGAACGACGGCACCGCTCACAGCTGCTGGGGCCGGCTTCAGGCTCGCCTCGGCATACTTGCTCTTTCCTTCGCCCCAGTACGATTCATAGACATGCTCGTACACCGCCTCAACGAGCTTGTTGTAAGCGGCCTCGTCGTAGGCCTCGGGCAGATCGTCGAGCGCTCCCTTGATCGCGGCCTTCACCGCGGCTCGCGCGCGTTGCGTCTTTCGCCAATCAATGACGAGCTTCTTTTCGATCTTCTTCGGTAGATCGGCGGCGATCTTCTTCACCGCCTCTCGGTCCTTCGCCGAGAGTGACACTCCGGGGGCGACGACGAGGTCGTAAAAGGCGAGCTGCTCCTCGTCGAAGCCCGTGAGCTTCGCGCGCTCTTCTTCTGCCTCCATCTTCTTCATGAAGGCCAGGAGCTCCTGGAAGAACTCCTCGGTGGAACAAGCTCCATCGTTGTAGTCGGCGATGAGGCGATCGAGCTGGTCGCGCAGGCCCTCGCGGCTCGGGTTCAGGTTCACGAGCGTCTGGACACGACGCTTCGTGGCCACCGTCAGCGCGTCGGCGGAGGTCGCCTTGTGCTTCGCCTTGTCGAAGAAACGCGCCAGCCGCTCGAAGTCGATCTTTCCGAGATGGATGCGCCCGTCTTCGGGAGTCCGCCCAGGCTCGCGGATGACGTACCCGGCGGCGTCGATGGACTCGTCCAGGAGACGCTCCACCCTCTCCATCACCGCGCTGATGTCGACGGGCGTCTCCTCCCCCTGGATGCCGCGCGCGAGGTCCGTTAGCACGCCCCAGTCGGCCGCATAGACGCTCTTGCGATCATCGAGGCCAATGGCGCGGTAAAGCCGGTCCACGGCGCGCGCCAGCTCCATGAGCTTCCTCTTCGTCTCCGCGGGGTAAACCAGCTTGTCGACCCCTGCACGTAGAGCGGTGAGTCGGTCCAAAGGCTTTGCGGATTTGGCCGCGTCGAGATCCACACCCTTGGAGGCGCAGAACGCCGTCGCCTCGCCGATCAAGCGGCCGAGGTCCGCGAGCTGGACCTCCTTGGGCTGGACCGGAGAGTCGCCCTTCTGGACACCGCCGCCGGACTTGGAGCCATAGATCGCCAGCGCCTTTTGCAGGTTCCGGAAGACACCGATGTAGTCGACGATCAGGCCATTGACCTTCCCCTCGAAGACCCGGTTTGCGCGCGCGATGGTCTGCATCAAGGAGTGGTTCTTCATCGGCTTGTCGAGGTAGACAGCGCCGCAGCTCGGCACATCGAAGCCGGTCATCCACATGGCGCAGACGAAGACGATCCGCAGCGGGTCATTCTCGTCCTTGAACTTGGTGTCCAGATCCTCCTTCATCATGCGGGCGCGGTGCGGCGCGATGTCGAGCTTCTTCTTTTTGAAGGTCTCGACCTCGTTCTGCGCTTGGGAGACGACCACGGCCATGTCGGTCTTCTCCATGAATTCGACGAGCGCACGGACGCGCGCGCTCTCGGCCTTGTTGCCGGCGCGGAGCTTCTGCCTCTCTTCGTCGAGACGGATCTTCCACGCCGCCTTGACCTTGTCGTGCATGCGCACAGCCGTGGTCTTGTCGATGGCGACGACCATCGCTTTGGTGGCAAAAGGGCTGGCCGTGTCGACCGCCGAGGTGTTGAGTCCGAGGAAGTGGGCCACGAGGTCCGAGGCGATCCGGTCGAGACGGTCTTCGCGCGTGATGAGGTGGTATTGGCGCGCGAACTCGCGTTCCAGCTTCTTCTGCTGCTCCTCGTCGAGGTCGGCCTCTTCCACCACCGCGTCGAGATCGTCGGCCAGGTCCTCGTTCGTGAGCTGAAGCTCCGGAATGCGGGCCTCGTAATAGAGGGGGACGGTGGCGTTGTCCTCGATGGCCTGGCGGAAGTTGTAGATGCTGACGTACTCGCCGAAGTACTCCAGCGTCTTCTCTTCGCCGACGAGGAGCGGTGTGCCCGTGAAGCCGATGAACGCGGCGTTCGGGAGGGCGCTCCGCAGGTTGGTCGCGAAGATCTCGTATTGGCTCCGGTGGGCCTCGTCGGCGATGACGATGATGTCGCTGCGGTCCGAGAGCTTGGGGTAACTGCCGCCCTTCACGTCCGTGCGAAACTTCTGGATGAGCGTGAAGACGTAGCGATGATCCTCGGTGAGGAGCTGCTTCAAGTGCTCGCCGTTGCGGGCCTGGACATTGTCGTCGTTGACCGCGTCGCACGCGGCGAAGGTCTTGTAGATCTGCTGATCGAGGTCGTCGCGGTCCGTGAGGATCACGAACGTCCAGTTGCCGGGGATCTTGCGGAGGATCTTCTGCGAGAAGAAGACCATCGAGATACTCGGCCGGCTGGAGCGCGCTGTTCGTCCAGAGCTGATCCGCAGCGGCCCAGAGCTTTTTCTCGAAGTCGGCAGGAAGGGGCATCGGCCGGCGGATTTACCCGACCCCCTGCCCCCTGTCACGGCCCACGACCTCCCGGGCCCACCTTCGTCCTCTCCATGCCTGTCTGGAAAATCAGGCACCCTCCGACCGCGCCTTGGTCAGGCCTCGTCGTCGCCGAAGAAGACCCCCACTTGCAGATCGATCGCCTCGAAGGGCTCGGCGCGCACGCGATCTCCGCGGCAGGCCCCCAGCACGTAGAGGTAACCTTCCCGGGTCCAGCGGTACACCGTGAGCGTCTCTCGCTGCGGGTCGAGGATCCAATAGTGGCCCACCTGGCACTGGTGGTAGAGGTTCATCTTGAGCACCGTGTCCGTGCCGGCGTTGCTCGGCGAGAGGATCTCGCAGATCCAATCGGGGAGGATCGTGATCGGTACGTCCGCCGGCATCTCGGGCATGCGCTCGCGGCGCCAGGCGACCACGTCGGGCCGGCGCACCTGCTGCGGGGTGAACAGGATCTGCGGCTCCGTCGCGAACCAATAGCCCCCCGGGCGCTCGGGCGGCCCCCCGCCTCGCCGGTCGTAGGGGCTCAGCAGATGGCCCGCCCGAGCTTGAGCCCGCCCATGGGGCCCCCTCGCTGCCTCCTTGGGCTCCAGCGCGCCGTCCACGATCTCGTAGCGGTCCTCCTCGGGCATGGCGAGGAGCTCTTCGATCGTGGCGGACTGGACGAGCTTCTGTGCGGTCCCGCTCATGTCAGGAGACTCTAGCAGAGGTCTCCGGGATCGAGGATCCGAGGGCGCATGACCCGATCCACAGCCCTTCGCCGACCGAGCGGATGAGCAGGAAATCGACGTCGCTACCTGGCAACTGGCCACAGGGCGCGTCGATGAGGGTCCCGGCAGGTCGACCTCCGCGCCTCTTGCGCGGCGGACGGGCCGTGGACTGCAACCCAGGAGACACCTCATGTCGAAGCGAACGAAATCTCCGAGCCCCGCGCACATCGCCCCCGAGACCGAGCACGAACCGATGGACGAGGGCGTGGAGGATGACGTCGAGTTTTCGGCCACCTCTCTCGGCTCCGGACGAAAGACCTATCTGGAGCGGGTGGCGCGCTTCCTCGTCAACATCCAGTCGGCGGGGTTCAGCGCGCGGGCCGCGCGGAATGGCTATGACGCCGCCGCGCACGCCGAGGGATGGAGGCTGTACAACAAGGCCGCGGGGGCCGACCGCCCTCTGGAGCACTGGTTCGGCGAACAGGCGCAGATGGAGGATACCTCCGGCCTCACGGGCGACCGGCTGCGCCTGTTGACAGACATCGACGCCATCGAGAACACCTGGTTTCCCCGGGTGCGCGCGATCATCCGCCGCGTGGTGCCGCGCGAGTCCCGCGAGTCGTTCGCGGCGGCGTTCTTCAGCAACCTGGAGCAACAGCCGCTCGGGCCGGCCGTCGTCACCTCGGTCGGCACGCTGCTCCAGCGCATCGAAGGCCTGGAGAAGAGCAAGGAGCCCGGCGCGAAAGAGGTCCTCGCGACGCTCCGGGCGCGCGGCCTCACGCCGAGCAAGGTGGTATGGATTCGCGGGTTGTTGAAGGAGGCGGAGAGCGTGGCGCCCCGTCCGGCGCGCAAGATCGCCCTCACGCAGGCCGAGCTCACGCGCGCGCAGACCGAGCAGGAGGAGGCGTTCGAGGACCTGCGCGACTGGTTCAACGACTGGGCGACGCACCTCCGGACGGTGTTCAACGTGCGGCACCAGATCGTGCTCGGGCTCGCGGTTCGCGGCGGTCGCGGCAGCGGCTCCGACGCTGCGGTCGTGGGCGAAGGCGAGGGGGACAACAGCGGCTCCGCGCCGCAGAAGGCCGTCGACCCGGCCTTGGCCGCGACGAAGAAACCGGCGCCGACGGTGACGAGTCCTCGCTGAGGGGACGCTCCGGCGAAGGGCGATCGGGGGTCGGGAGGTCGCGAAGGGGGGTCTCGCTCAGTGAAAATGGCCGTCCGGCTCACTGAAAATGGGGGTCTCGCTCACTGAAAATGAGGGTCTGGAGGTCATGAAAGGCCGTCTGGTCGATGTCCAGAGGGCCTGAACGACGCGCCGGAGCCCTGAATTCGGTGAGCTGGAGCCCTGAATTCGGTGAGCTGGAGCCCTAAATTCGGTGAGAGCAGGACGAAGGATGAGCCCGGGGGGAGTGATACGAGGGGGCTTTGCCCCCTTGTAGACCTCACGCGAGAGGATGGAGGCGGGTCAAGGGGCTTGGTTCCTCTTGAGCTGATTGACCAGCTCAAGGATGGCCCACCGCGCGGTCTCTTCCGTGCCTTTGCCGTCGAAATGCAAGCCATCCGGCCGGATCGGGGCCCCGTCGGACAGCAAGTTGCACTCTCTGGTCGGGCACACGTGACCCATCAAATCCAGCGTGCCGAGGTGGCCTTTCTCCGCGGTGCGCCGCAGCATCGCGTCGAAGCAGTCCACTCGATCCATCACGGTGCCCCACCGCCAGCGGTCCAGCGGATAAGGCACGATCGCGATCACCACCTTGCCGGCCGCGGGCCCCATCCGCTCCACCATCGTCAAGATGCGCTCCTGATAGGCGTTCAGGAACTCCGCATCGCACGTCTGCTTCCCGAAGAAGGCGCCCCCTTGCACGATCAGCGTGACATCGGGCTTGAGCGCGGCGGCGTCGGCGACCCACGTCGCGGAGCAGCTCGTGCCCTCCACCGGCTTGCCGTCCACGATGCGCGTCTTCGCCTCGAAGATCGAGCACTCCCCGACTCCGCGGTGCGCCACGAAGGTGCCAGTCTCCTCCTGCCGATACCGCATCGCCAGCCCTAGAAACGAAGCCACCGAGTCCCCGAGCACCAGGATGCGAGTCGTCCCGGGCGGCAGCTCTGCGGCGGGCGGCAGCTCGCTCACCGGCACCGAGTAGATCCCCGGCCACACGCGCGGCGGCGCCGCCGAGGGCAGGGGAGGCGGCGCGGGCGGCGGCGACACCGGAGGACGCCGCCGAACCGCGAAGTACCCGAGACTGGCAATCAACACGACCCCCACCGCCGACAGGACCCATCGGCGCAGAGGAGGACGCGAATCAGGAGACGAATCAGGAGAGACCGGCACGACGCTCAGAAGCGGAACTGCATCGTCCCGCCCGCGAGCCCGGGCCCGAGCACCGGAGCGAACCCGAGATCCAGCGGCGCGTCCCCCTTCGGAGCCGTGGATTTCGGCGTCTCCTCGCCCGAGGGCCGGACTGGCAAGATCGGAGCGGGGGAGTCGAACAGATAAAGCAGCACGCCGGAGGCCGCGAACAAGGCCCCTGTGCCGAGCAGCGCTCCGGAGGCCCCGCCGAGCGCGTTGCGCGCGTCGACTGCGCTGTTGTAACTGTCCAGTTGCGGACACACACCTGCGCGACACACCACCTTGCCAGCGTCGATGTCGTTCTTGATGCCGCTCGCAGTGCCCTGTTCGGCCAGCGCGACGCCGCCCAGGACTGCGCCGGTCACGAGCGCGAGCGCGCCCGTCCCCGCGAGCCCGAACGCGAGCTTTCGCTGGAGCGTGAGCCGCATCGTCGCGGCCACCGACTGGCTCCCTCCGCGGGGCAGATCCAGCTCTTCCCGGTGCTCCTCGTACCCCGAGAGAGAGACGCGCACGTCGTGACGCCCCGGCGCGACCTCGATCGGCGCGGAGAGCGGCAGTCGCCCCGCCGGCCGCCCGTCCACCCACGCGGAGGCGCCCGCGGGGCCGCGGACCTCCACCTTGGCCGGCAGCTCCGTGAGCCCGATATCGAGCGCCGTCACCCCGCCGGACGCCACTTCCACCGTGCGCTCCTCCGTCCCGAACCCGGCGCGCGCGATCCGGAACGTGTGCTTTCCGGGCGTGACCTCTCCGATGAACGGCAGAGGCCGCGACTCCTTCTCGGCGTCCAGCGTGATCGTGGCCTCCGCCGTCGGCGACGACACGACGAGACGCGTGGAAGGGGCCGAGTCCTCGAGCGGCTGAAGCTGCCCGTCGCGCTGCAATTGCTGCACGATCGGCTCCAGTTCGTTGAGCGCCTGCACCGCGTCCGCGCGCCGCCCGCCCTGCGCCACCGTCACCACGTAGTCGCGAAAGTACTTGAGCGCGACCGCGATGTGCCCCGCGCGCCGATCCACCGCATATTGCCGCCGGTGCGCCTGCGCGATCGAGAACAGGAGCCCGGGCCGCTGATCGACCTTGTACGCCTGCTCGAACGCCTGAATCGCCGCCTTGAAATCCCCCGCTTGATAGGCCTTCGCGCCCGCATCGAAGAGCGCCTTCGACTCCGGATTCGGCTTCGAATCAGCCGGAGGAGCCGCCGCCGGAGCAGCCGCAGCCGGAGTCGCCGTGTTCGTGCCCGCCGCAGGCGGCGTTTGCCCCGCGGCCGCGCCGGCGAGGAGGGCCAGCAAAAGGCCGAGGCCGGTCCCGAGGAGAGTGGATGTCCGCTTCATTTCACCACCGGCACGCCGCTCCAGATCTGGATCCCTCCGGGCCGCGCGATCACCAGATCGTCGACGCCGTCACCATCGATGTCGCCCGCCGTCACCGCGTCTCCGCCGCCACCGAACACCACGCTTCGCCGCTGCGGCTCCCCGAATTTGCGAGCCGTCGCGTCCGACAGCTCCACGAGGAACGTGTCCTCCGCCGTCACGATCGCGAGCGCCCGACTCCCGTTCGCGTTGGCCGAGACCGCCGCGACCCCGAGCGGCTCCGTCGCCGTCTTCTTCACGCCCTTCCTCGTCTCGTACTCGATGCCTGCGATCTTGATCGCCGTCGCCTTCGCCACATCGAGCGCCCCGTTCCCGTCGTTCCACAGGAGAGTGACGCCCGCGGGCGTGACGACCGCGACGTCGATCAATGCCACTCCGTTCGCCGACGTGCGCCCCAGATTCACGAGCGCGAGGCCGGACGCCGGGCCGCCGAGGCTCAGCTCATCGACCTTCCATTCGGTCGCGCCCTCCTTCGCGACATACAGCTTCCCGGACTCCCCCTTGGGCAAGAGCAACGTCTCGTCCGCGAGGTCGCCGTCGAGATCGACTGCCTCCATCGCCACGTCCACGTTGCTCGACGCCTCGACGCCCGCGGGCCCCACGAGCGTCTTGCAGATATCCACCGAGCCGCTCGCCGTGAGCCCCGCGCTCCACAGCTTGTATTCGTACGTGCCGCCCGACTCCCCGCGGTACAGGGACACGATCCGCGCCCCGCCGAAGGCGCGCGCGAGCGTCATGAACCGAGGGATCCCCCGCGGCGACTTCGCGACGCCGGAGCACTGCGAAGAGAGGCTGAGCGCCGACTGGAGCGTCCCGTCGGTGCTGCCGGCAAACAGGTAGTATTCCGGCCCCTTCGCCGTCTTCGTCCGCACGAGCGCGTCGCTGAGGCCGGAGCTGGACTCGCTCGCGAACGCGTCGATGATGCGCGCCGAGAAGATGGACTGGACCTTCCCGACGTCCCCCAGATCCGATAGCTGCCGCGGGATCCCGTACGGATCCCCGAACGCGACATGCACGCTCTCCAGATCGGGATTCTGCGCCGGCGCCCGCGTGGACACCTGCGAGAACACCAGATCCGGCGCTCCGTCCCCGTTGAAATCGCCCGCCTGCGGGTGGAGCACCGGGCTCTGCGTCTGGATCCGGAACGGGTTGAGCGCGTCCCCCGCCGCCCGCTTGAAGAACGTATACCCGGGGTCCGCGGACGTCGTGACGACCTCTCCGAACGTCGCGCCCACGAACTGCCCCAGGAGATCGCCGCTCGGCACCACGATGGCGCCTGTCCAGCCGCTCGCCGACTCGGGCTTGGCGGCCGTCGCGTACGCCCCCACCACCGGAGTGTCCGGCGTGGGATTCACCTCCTCGAACTTGAGCGGGCACTGCGATCCGAGGCACTGCGCGAGCTGGATGCCGCTCGGAGCGACGAAGTCGAGCCGCGTGTTCGAGTCGAGGTGTCCGACCGCGAGCGGGACCTCCTTCGTCACGACCCCGTCCACCTTGCGGACGAGCTCGCGCGAGGTGCCGTCGCCCGGTTGCCCGTTGTTCTGGGGGAGAGAGCCCCACGTGCCGCTCTGGCAGCCGAACGCGACGTAGAGCTTGTCCTCGCCCGCCTTCTTCGCGTGGATCACGAGGTCGTCACCGTAGTTGTTCTGTCCGGTCAGACTGCCAGTCAGGACAGGCCCGCTCACGTTCGCGCCCGCGGGGAGCGCCACGACCACGGGCGCGGCCACGGCCCCGTCCAGGTTGAGCTCCAAGCTCGTGAGCCCCGTCATCGGATCCTGGACATAGTAGAACGGCGAGTAGACGCTCACCTCCGTGTCGTCGTCCCACGCGAGCACGAGCCTGCCGCCGGCGGACGGGTACGTCTGCCCGGCCACCGTGACGTGCGGCAACTGCCCACCATGGTCGTACGAGAGCACCTTCTTCGGCAGCCCCGAGAGCGCCGGATCCCGCGCGTACGCCAGGAAAATCCCGTCCGGCCGCACCACGTAGAGCTCCGGCCCCGGCCCCGCCGGATCCGTCTCCGCGAGCAAGAGCTCGTCCGTCTCTTTGAGCACCGGGATCTGCCACGAGAACGGCAGCGGCAAGAGCGTCCGGTCCTGTTGCCCGCGCAACACTCCGATGTTCGGCCCCAGCCGACTGGCCAGGTCCGCGCGCCCGTCACCATCGATGTCGAGCACGGCCGGCACGTCCGGGTACACGTCAATCGGCGTGTGCGCGATCGTCGTCGTCTCCGGCAGGAGCCCCTGCGGCCCCACGTACGCGACGGACAGGCTCGATCCGCGGCTCGCGAGCAGGTCGTTCTGCCCGTCCCCGTCGAAATCCGCGAGCGTGAGCCGCTCCGCCGAGAGCGCGAGCGCCGGCCCGAACGGCGCGAACGTGCCAGTCGGCTGCCGGCACAATCCGTCGGACCCGCAGCCGAACCCGGCCGGACAGGCGCCGTTCGACGTGCACTCCAGCCGACAGAGCGCGTTGCAGCTGTTCTGTCCGACCGAGGCGCCGTCGCAGTCCTCGCCGTCCTCGATGACCCCGTTGCCGCACACGTCCGAAGGCAGCTTCGGCAGATCGTCACACGCCACGAGCCCGAGGCCTGCGGAGAGCAGGAGCCCGAACGTCCTCGATAGTTTCCCCATGGACCCTCAATAAGCGAGATCGCCTGTGTTCCCCTTCGGGGGAGGTGGCTTGTTGTTCGTCGTCGCGCCGCCCGCAGACGTCCCGGGCGGAGCGCTCGTCTTTGCCCCGACCGCCGTCTTCCCGGTGCCGGGGGCGTTCGGAGAGGGGCTGTTGGCGGAGGCCGTCGCGGACGCCGTCACCGCCACGGAGACCGCGGCCGTCGCCGTCGCCGAGGCCGTCGGCAGCGCCGATCCCGGCACCACCACGGGCCCCGGCGCCGCGCTCGCCCCCGACTCCGTTGCAGACGCGGCGCCGGTCCGAGCATCGGTGTTGCCCGACTTGCCGCCCGCGAGCGCGAACAGCACGATCGCGGCCCCCGCGAGCGCCGCCACCACGACCGCGACTGGCACCCACGCTCGGCTCTTCGCGGGCGCCGCCGCATCGCGCGCGGCCGGCGACAGCGTGACGTTCGGCGCGCCGACCCCGGATTTCAAAGGCTCCCCGACGTCGGACCGCACCGGGTCCACCATCGTCTTCGCGTCCGCGGCCTCCGGCGAGCTCCGGTGCTCCGCGGCGCCGCTCACCACGCTGACGCGCTCCGGCCCGGAGTCTCCGCGGCGTTGCAGCTCCGAAGGTGGCAGTCCCTTCACCGCGCTCTCGATCGCCGACAAGGCCTCTGCGGCGGTCTGAGGCCGCTTGTCCGCGTCCTTTTCGAGCAGCGCCGCGAGCACGTCCTCCAGCGCTTTCGGCGCGCCCGGCAGCGTGACGGACAGCCGCGGCGCCGTCTCCGTCACGTGCTTGAGCAGGATGTCCATCGCGCTCTCCCCGTCGAACGGCTTCTGCCCGGTGAGCAGCACGTACGTCAGCACGCCGAAGGAGTAGAGATCCGTGCGGTGATCCACGTTCTTGCCGCGGCACTGCTCCGGCGACATGTAATACGGAGTCCCCATCGGCGTGCCGGTCCGCGTCTTGTGCCCGGCCGCCCCGTCGTCCCCGAGCAGCTTCGCGATGCCGAAATCGATGAGCTTCGGCTGCACGCCGCCGTCCTCGTCGAACACGAGGAACACGTTCTCCGGCTTCAGATCGCGGTGCGCGATCCCGCCCTGATGCGCGGCCCCGAGCGCGCGCGCGACGCCGCGGAGGATCGGCATCGCCTCCTCGATGGACAGGCACCCTTTCGTCTTCAGGTGCTCGTCCAGACTCTGCCCCTCGAGGAGCTCCATCACGTAATATTGCCGCCCGTCCGGCAGCTTTCCGAACGAGAAGACATCGATGATGTTGCGGTGGTGAATCTGGTTCACCGCGCGCGCCTCGGCGATGAAGCGCGACACCATCTCGGGGTTGGACGAGAAATCCCACCCGAGCACCTTGATCGCCGCGGCCTTCCCGATGAGCGGGTGCACGGCCCGGTACACCGCGCCGAACCCGCCTTCGCCGAGCTTTCCCTCGACGCGGTACTCGCCCACCATCGTCCCCGGTAGGATCTCCGACTCGCGGGCCATCGCCTCCTCGGGGATCAGCGTCTCCCCGTCGGCCGGGCACGCGGACGTCCCCGCGGGGTAGCGTGTGTTGCAGCGCGGACAGGCCAGCATGGGAAGGTGGCGAGAGTACCGGAACGCTTCCATCGCGCGCAAGCGAGGAGGCCTTTTTCCTTTGCGCGCACCGCGCCAGCGTGTACGCCCCGGTGCATGACGACCGAGACCCTCACCGAGCACGAGTTCGAGAAGCGCGCCGACGAGGAGCTGAAGAAGCTCGTCATCGCGCTCGACGACGTCGACGACATCGAGTCCGACCTGCAGATGGGCGTCCTCACGATCTCCTTCACCGACGGGACGCGCTACATCGTGAACAGCCACCGCGCCGCCAAGCAGATCTGGGGCGCCGCCGAGCTGACCGCCTGGCACTTCGACCCGCACGCGGACGGCCGCTGGATCGCCGCCAAATCCGGCGACGAGCTGTGGACCACCGTCGACCGCATCCTCACGAAGAAGCTGTCCCGCCCCGTCAAGCTCCGCTAGCCGAAGCCCCCCGCGTTCGACTGGCACCCTCCGTAACTGCCAATCTTCGAGACTGCCACTCTCCGGATCAGTGCTTGATCGAGAGGTCCGCGAGCGCCATCCGCGCGTCGTTGAGCAGCGGGCTGTCCGGGAACCTCCGCACGAACGCGCGCAGCGTCGATTTCGCGTCGTTGTAGGCCTGGATCTCGATGAAGCACTGCGCGAGCAGGAACGTCGCGTCGTCCATGATCTCCGGATCCGGCGACGCCTCGCTGAGCGGCATCAGGATCGGGATCGCGTCGCGCTGCCGGTTCAGCTTCTCGTAGGCCCGCGCGAGGTTCAGCTTCGCCGACGGGATGTGCGCGCCGGACCCCTTGCGCGAGACGGCCTCTTCGAACGCGAGCGCCGCGTCGTGCCACCGCCCCGTGCGCATGTGATCGAGCCCTTGCTGATAGGCCTTCACGCTGAGCTCGCTCTTCGCCTTGTCGACGGCGTCCTGGAAGAACAGGAGCTCCGCGCGTGACAGCGGCTGCTTCCGGATCGCCTCGAACCCGTCGATGATGTCCTTCTGTCGCTCGGAGCGGATCACCTCGTAGAACGCGGCCGCCGCGCTCTCCGCCGCCGCGCGCTCCTCGGCCTTCTGCCGCGCCGCCTTCTTCTCTTCTTCGAGCGCGGTGATCTTCTCCTGCGCGCCCTTCGTCTTCGCCTCGACGCTGTCCATGCGGGCGTCCCACGCGAGCGCGACGACCGCGATCACGACGAGCACGAAGAGCCCCATCGCGCCGGCGCTGTTCCAGAACGCGCGTTTGTCCGCGGCGGCCTGCCGCTTCGTGATCGCCTTCAGATCGGCCGCGAGCGCGGACGTGAGGTTGTTCGTCTTGATGACGAGCCCGCGGGACTCCACGATCTCCCGCTTGATCTCGAGCAGCTCGTCCGACATCTCCTCGGCGAGGGAGGCGCCGCGTCGCGGACCGACCATGGCCGTCGCGGCGGCGCGGGGCAGCGATCGGGGTCCGCTCGTATCGGGGAGCGGTGCAGAGCGGGCGTCCTCTTTCATGTCGGGGCCCCCCTATCGTGCCCTCGATCCATTCGCTTGTACAACCAAGCGGCTTTGTGTGGTAAGGGCCGCCGCACTTCCGATGGATACCAGCGACATCCGCAAGGGCTTGAAGATGATGTTGGACGGCTCCCCGTACAACGTCGTCGATTTCCAGTTCGTCAAGCCCGGCAAGGGCCAGGCGTTCACCCGCGTCAAGATCCGCAACATGCTCAACGGCAACGTCCTCGAGCGGACGTTCAAGTCGGGTGAGAAGTTGGAGCCGGCCGACGTCGAGGAGAGGCAGTTCCAGTTCATCTACAAGGACGGCGAAGACTACGTGTTCATGGCCGCCCAGACCGGCGAGCAGATCACGATCGCTGGCGAGAAGATCGGCGAAGACGCGCAGTGGCTGGAGGACGGCTCCAACGTCGCGGTCACGCTCTTCAACGGCAACCCGGTCGGCGTGAACCTCCCGGCGCACGTGGTGCTGCAAATCGTGAGCAGCGAGCCAGGCGTGAAGGGCGACACGGCGAGCGGCGCGACGAAGCCCGCGACCCTGAGCACCGGCGCGACCGTGAACGTCCCCCTCTTCGTGAAAGAGGGCGAGTGGGTGAAGATCGACACCCGTGAAGGCACCTACATCGAGCGCGTGAACCGCTGATTTCGTAGCCGATCGCGGGGGTGCCCCCCTGCGGTCGTGCTCGGCCTCACGGCCTGCGCGCGCCCGTTCCCCCCAAGCGTCGTGCTCGCTCCGCTGCGCGCGCCGCGGGGGGATTTGATACGACGGGCCCATGCGCTGGCTCGGCCGCACCGATCTCCGCGTCCTGTTCGCGATCCTGGTGACCGCGTTGATCCCGCTCGCGGGGTCGATCGCGTTCTCGCGGGCGATCCTGGAGCGCGTCTCCCAGACGGCGTTTCAGCCCGAATTCGGGGCGCACCTCGATCAGGCGCTCACCGTGTACGCCGACCTCGCGAAGGCGATGAAGGACGCGCTCCGCGCCGAGGCCATCGTGATGGCGAGCGCCTCGGCCGTGCGCGATCCGGCTTTTTTTCAAGACGAGTCGCGCAGACAGTCCGCCCTCGTCGAGATGGCGAGCGCCCACCCCCGCGCGTCCGCGATCCACGTCGAGCGATGCGGCGGTCGCCTCGCCGGCGCATGGGCGCGAGAGGCCCCGATCGACGAGGCCAAGGAGCGCGTCTTCTCGGTGCGCGTCCTGCTCCGTCGCGGCGGCGACCCGTCCCTCGCCGATCCCGGCACCTCCGAGATCGAGTGCGATCCCGACGGCGGGCCGTTCGTCCTCGCCGCGAGCTTCGCGGCGCCGCGCGCGCGCTTCGACGAGCTGGAGGAGGCCACGTCGTTCGCGCAGGCGTACCACCAGATCGAGCGCGATCACCGCGACGAGTACCTCGACGCCACGTACCGGGACGCGTTCGTCGTGCTGCTCGCGGTCACGATGGCGCTCGGCGTCGCGGTGGCGCTGATCGTGTCGCGCCCGGTGACGTCGGGCATCGCGGCCCTCGCGCGCGCGACGGCGCCGGTCGCGGCGGGCGACCTCTCGGTGCGCGTCGCGGTGCGCGGAAACGGCGAGGTCGCGGAGCTCGGCCGCGCCTTCAACCTGATGCTCGGGGAGCTGGAGCAGAGCCGCGCCAAGCTCGAATTCTTGCGACGCGTCGGCGAGTGGCAGAAGGTCGCGCGCCGCCTCGCGCACGAGATCAAGAACCCGCTCACGCCGATCCAGCTCGCCGTCGAGGAGTGCCACCGCCGCTACCGAGGCGACGACGCCGGGTTCCGCAGCGTGCTCGACACCACGCTCGAGGTCGTGACGGAAGAGGTCGGCAGCCTCCGCCGCCTGGTGACCGAATTCTCCGGTTTCGCGAGGCTCCCGCGCGCGTCGCTGAAGGCCGGCGACCTCCACAAATTGCTCGCGGAGGAGGCGGGTCATTGGGCGCCGCTCGGACGCCGGAGCGCGCTCACCGAAGAGCGGAGCCTCGCGGAAAACGAGGCGGATCGCACGCGGTCCGGGGCGGTCCCCGAGGAGGACAGCGCCCTCCTCGCGCACGTCGACGTCGCCTTCGATCTCCCCGCGGCCGCGATGCCCGCCGTCTTCGATCGCGAGATGCTCCACCGCGTGCTCGGCAACGTCATCAAGAACGCCGCCCAGGCGCTGCGGGATGCGCGCGGGAGCCGGCCGGACGGCGAGCGCACGTGGGGCACGATCCGCGTCACCGCCCGCACGGAAGCGGGCGCCCACGTGATCGACGTCGACGACGACGGCCCCGGGATCGCCCCCGAGGTGCGCACCACCTTGTTCGACCCGTACGTGACGACGAAGCGCGACGGCACGGGCCTCGGCCTCACGATCGTGAAGAAGATCCTCGTCGATCACGGCGGCTCCATCGAGATCGCCGACTCCCCCGAAGGCGGCGCGCGCCTCCGCCTGCGGATCCCGATCGAGGGCGCCCCCGCGCAGATCGCCGCGGTCGAGCGGGTCAGCGCGGAAGAGGCCCGCGCCGGCGCCGAAGACCCCGTCCCCCGATAGGCCCTCTCGCGCCGTGCCGCGCCCGCTTCACACGAGCACACGCATCTCGCCCTGGGCGCCCCGCGATCGCATGGTAAGTTCGGCGGAGCGTGGTCACCCGTCGTCGATGCCGCGACGCGCTGGCCGCGAGTCTGGAGACGATACGACGATGCGAAGAACGATCATGGCCGTCCTCGCGGCCGCGCTCCTCGTGCCGATGACAGTCGGGTGCGGCACGCACTCCGACGCGTCCGGCAAAGGGGCCGAGACCGCGCATGACGCGATGGGGAAGTTGAGCGTCGATGAGCTCGCCGCGAAGATGGCCGACGCCAAGGCCGGCAAGCTCGCGCTCTTCCTCTTCGACAACAACCACAAGGAGCGCTTCGACCAGAGCCACATCCCCGGCGCGAAGTGGGTCGCTTCCGACAAGGTGTCCGCGGCCGATCTGCCCGCCGACAAGGAGGCGACGCTCGTATTCTATTGCGCCAACGAACATTGAATGGCGTGCCATGAGGGCGCAGGTAGCGCTCTGAAGCTCGGCTACAAGAACGTGTACGTCCTCCCGGCTGGCATTTCGGGCTGGGAAAAAGCGGGCAAGCCCGTCGAAAAAGGAGGCTGACGACAGGCTCGCTCGAAGCGACGTCCGAGGGCGCCGACTGCACTTCACAGCGGCGCCCTCATCCATCAAGCGTCGATGTCTGTGTCCGGGGATGCTACGAAGGGGCGGAGCCCCTTTGTCAATCCAGAGGAGCCGTCTCTTGTCCTCTGGGCGCTCGATTCACGGAACTGCCACTCTCGCGCCGAGCTTCGCGCGCGTGGCGGCGGCGGCCTTCGTGTTTCCCTGGGCCTCCTGCGTCTCGGCGAGCCTCGTCAGCGCCGCTTCCTTGATCGGGCCCTGGAGCTCTGCGGCCTTCGCGTAGGTCTGTTCGGCCATCGGGAGCTTGGTCGGGTCGCTCTTGCTCTCGTTCAAGAAGAGCTCTCCAAACAAGAAGTAGGCGTGCCCGAGCTTGTCCGATTTGGGCCAGTCCTTGATCAGAAGCAGGAGCGTCTTGCGCGCGCTCGCGAGGTCGCTGCCGCGGATGTGCTCCAGCGCCGCAAAATAAAGCACCTGGTCGATGCAGTCGGAGGCGTGATCCGAAGGCCCGGAGGCGCAGAACTTCGGGTATTGGTCCGCGAGCAATCGATAGTATTTGAGGGCGTTCAGCCGCGCGGCCTGCGAGAGCTTCGTCCGCTTGTCGAGGTCGTCCCCGGGTCTCCCCGTCCGCACGGAGGCCTCCAGCTCCACGTAGTCCGTCGCGAGCCGGTACATGATCTTCGGCCGATCCGGGCTGTCTTTCACGGCCACCTGAAACAGCGACTCCAGCCCTTGCAGCTCGGTGATCAGGAGCTGTCGCGAGCGCGGCTGCCGCACGGCCGCCCGAGGATCGATCCGAGCCGCGTACTCACCATCGATGAGCGAGAGGGGCAGCGCGCCGGCAGCGACGTCTTTCGCGAGCGTCTCGAGCGGGGGCTTCTCGCCGGAGGGGATCTGCGCGACGCACTCGCCCTCTTGCAGGATGGTCCCCGACGGGCACTCGGCCGGCTTCACGGGGATGCACTCGTTTCCCCCTGAAAACGAGCCGGGCGCGCACACCATCTGCTTCGGAGGAGAGCCCGGCGCTCCGATCGTGATGTCGCCGCTCCCCTGCGCAGGACGCGCTGTCTCCGGGGTGCACCCCGCGAGCGCGGAGGAGAGTGCCAGTGTCGCGAGGAGGAGAGACAGCGCGTTTTTCATGAGACCTTCGGAGGACAACGATGCTCCGTCGTGGAGCTTTCACTTCTTGGGCGCCGCGGAAGGCGCGTTGCTCGGCGGAGGCGCACCGCCCACCGCAGGCGTCCCGCTCGCCGCAGCCGCGGCCGTGGCAGTGGCCGTGGCAGTGGCAGTCGCGGACGCGGTCGGCGCAGCCGTGGGCGGCATCTGAATCGGCATCTTCTCCCCCTTCGGCCGCGCGACCACCTCGAACGTGACCGACGCGTCGTCCGCCACCTTGCTGCCGAACAGCTCCAGCGTCTTCGCGATCACGGCCTCTCCGGCGTCGTCGCGCGCCTCGATCGCGTGGGCCTTCAGGTTCACCATCGCCGGCTTCGCGCTCTTCACCGCGACGCTCTTCAATTTATCGCCGTCGAACTGGAACGCGCACGCGAGATCGAGCGCGAGCGCCACCGAGCGGCCGTGCAGGAGGAAATCGCCCTTCACCGTCATCGTCACGCTGCGCGAGTCGCCGCTCATCGTCATCACGTTGGTCGCGGACGGATTGACCACCTCGCGGATCGCGAATTCGGCCGTCTTGAATTTTTCCTTCTTGTCGGCGGTCGTCTTGGTGCCGACTTCCATCCACGTGCGGGCGTGCTCGGTCTGCTTCTCGTCCTTCGCGTCCTCTCCGAACGTGTGCGTCTCCAGCGTCGTCACGTCGATCGTGATCTTGCCGCGCGACTTGGAGAGATCCGCGAGATCCACGTCGAGATCGCCCCCGAAGCCGCGCACGACACCCTTGATGTTCTCGAGCGGGGCCTTCATGTCGAACGTCGCGGTGCCCGACGGATCGATCGTGAGGTGCGCCAGCGTCTTCGACTCCTCGGCCTTCGACGGGGCGAGCGCCGACGCGGACGGGGCGGCCGACGTCGACGCGGAATTCTCGCTGCCGCAGCCGACAGCCGCGATCGTGAGGAGGGACGCAAAGAGGAACGGGAGGGGCTTGAACATGCGCATGCTACGCAGCTCCGAGGCTCGGGTTTCAGTGGAAGGGTGGACGCGGCGCTGACTGCCGCCCCTGAAAGTCGTCCGTCCCCACCACGTTGTTACCAAGAGAAGACGATTTCGGGGCCCAAAAAAATCAGCCCGGCCTTGTCACAGTCGTCGGACGCGGAACGACGACGGAATGAAAAAAGTGGGAACCGCGTACGCGGCCCGCTGTCCCGCTTCCGACAACGGCAAGTCAGGGCCAGCCCCAATTCCACTCTGCTCGTTTAGTTCTACCCCCGGAGGCTTCGATGGATACTCGCTCGTTCGTTCGTCTCGCCGTGGCTGTCTGCTTCGTCGTCCCCGTCGCGATGGCTGCCCAGCCCCACGAGGCGCGCGCCTGCGGCGAGTCCATCGCCTTCGAGGTCGACCCGAACGTCCTCCTCCTCTCGCAGGCCGAGACGGATCTCTCCGGCGGCAAGCCCCGCGCGGCGGCCCTGAGCGCGCTGAAGGTCTTCCCGAAGATCAAGAGCGCGAAGCCGGGGTCGAGCCCGCTCCTCGCCCGCGCCCAGCGCATCGTCGCGATGTCGATCGTCCGCACCGACGGCATGCTCACCGCGGGCAAAGAGTTCGACGCCACCACGTCGGACGAGCGCCGCCAGAACCTCGAGTGGGCCGTCGGCACGCTCCGCCGCCTCAGCGCCGCGAAGAAGAACACGCCCTCCGCCGAGACCGATCTCGGTGAGGCGCTCGCGAAGCTCCCCGAGACGCAACCCGAGGCGCTCGCGATCCTCGACAAGCTCGCTCGCAAGGACCTCGTGACGTCCGCGCGCGGCTACCAGGCGCTCGCCGAGCTGCGTCACTCCGCGGGCGACGAGGAGGGCCACGTGGCCGCCCTCAAGAAGTACGAGGCGCTCGCAAAGAAGGCCAAGCCGGCCGACGCGAAGCCCGCCGACGTGAAGCCCGCCGTGAAGCCGAGCGTGATCAGCACCTGAGAGCCTCTGTCGTGTAGAGTGGCAATCCCCTCGTGACATCCCCGCTCGACAGGCACCTTCCCCGACAACCACTCTCGCTCACGTCCCTGCTCGCGGCGGCGCTCCTCGGCGCGACCGCGATCGCGGGGACGAGCGCCTGCTCCGGCGATCACGGCTCCTCTTCGAGCGCCGCCAATCCCGCCACCACCACCACCACGACCGCCGCCTCCGCCACCACGACGGCCGCGGCGCAGGCGGCCCCGCGCGATCCGAACGCGCCCGGCGATCCGAAGCGCGGCGCGGAGCTCGTCGTGAAATTCGAGTGCGCGCGGTGCCACGACGGCCTCGCGAAGGCGAGCCCGATCCCGCTGCCGGCGCCGCCTCCGGAGGACCTCACCGCCGCCTCCGCGACCAAGGTCGACAACAAGCATTGTTTCCACTGCCACGCCGCGATCCTGGACGGCGACTACCAGGCGCCGAAGCCCGCGACGACCGCGCGGTGGAAGAAGAACGTGGAGCCGCTGCGCGACGTGCCGACGCTCACCGGGGCGCACAAGCGCTTCCGGAGGTCGTGGATCGAAGGCTTTCTGTTGAAGCCGCACGACCTCCGACCGCGCCTCGTGCCGACGATGCCGCGCCTCGCGCTCACGACGGCGGACGCGCGCGACATCGCCGCGTTCCTGGTGCCGGAAGAGGCCTCGTCGACCGCGCCCGCTCCCTCCGCCGACGCGATCCACGAGGGCCGCGAGCTGTTCGAGAAGAAGGGCTGCGTGGCGTGCCACATCATCACCGGCGCGGCGCCGTTCAAGACGGGATCGCCTGCAAAACAAGGCGAACGCAACATCACCCCGCCGATGCGCCTCGCGCCGGATCTCCGCAACGCGCGCGACCGCATGAGCTTCGAGACCATCGTGGCGTGGGTGCAGAAGCCCTCCTCGATCAAGGCCGACGCGCTCATGCCCGAGACGCCGATGAGCGAGGCCGAGGCGCAGAAGATCGCGAGCTTCGTCATCGGTGAGCCGCTCGCCGCACCGGAGCCGAAGAAGGCGCCCGCGCGGCTCCCCGTGCTCGATCGGCACGTCACGTACGAAGAGGTGAAGGCGCGCGTCTTCAACAAGATCTGCTGGCACTGCCACTCCGACGCGGACTACGCGATCGGCGACGGCGGGCCGGGAAACACCGGCGGGTTCGGCTTCGTGCCGCGCGGCCTCAACCTCGCGGCGTACGACGGCATCCTCTCCGGATCGCTCGACGACAAGGGCGAGCGCCGCAGCGTCTTCGAGCCGATGGCGGACGGCACGCCGCGTCTGCTGGCGGCGCTGCTCGCGCGGTGGACCGAAGAAACGGGCACGGAGGACGCGAACATCCGCGGGATGCCGCTCGGCTTGCCGGCGCTGTCTCCGGAGGACATGCAGCTCGTGGAGACGTGGATCGCGCAGGGGCACTTGCCTGAGTGACGGTGATCGCGCGGGGAGCGGTGCTATCCTGGCCGCGGATGTTCCCGACTCGCTACATCAACCTGGACGCAGCGCGGGCGACGTTCGGCGATCGCGTCGATCGACTCGGCCCCTTCCTCCTTCGCACGGATCCGCTGGCCGACGCGGCGGTGGAGGCGATGGCCGGCATCGAGCGCGGCGGCGGGTTCGCGCTCCTGGATCGCATGCTCGCGTCCTCGGAGGTGGATCCGTCCGCGCCTCCGGCGATGCGCGCGTTCATCGAGGAGACGGCGCGCGTGCCGGCGTGGGTCGACTGGCCCACGGTGGATCGCGCGGGCTCGGTGCTCCATCGCGCGGGCATCCTCGGCGGCCTCGTGTTGGGGGCGTTCTCGTTGCCGCTCGGGTACGCGGCGCCGGGCGGAAACAAGCCGCTCGTGTTCTCCGGGCGGCTCACGGATCAGGCGCCGCGCCGGCTCAGCGAGACATCGCGGTTCGTGCAAGCGGTCAGTCTGCCGGGCGGCATGCGTCGCGGGGCGGACGGATTCCGCATCACGCTCAAGGTGCGCGTCATGCACGCCCACGTTCGGCGCATGATCCTGCGCTCCGGCAAGTGGGACGAGGCGACGTGGGGAGTCCCGATCAACCAGCACGACATGGCCGCGACGACGCTCTTGTTCTCGGCAGTCCTGCTCGAAGGATTGCGCCGCTTCGGCCTGGAAATCGAGCACGAAGAGGCCGAGCGCTACATGCACTTGTGGCGGTACGTGGGGTATCTGTCCGGCGTCGATCCGGAGCTGTCGTGCGGCTCGGAGCTGGAGGGGACTCAGCTCGGCAATCTGATCCAGGCGACGCAGGGCCCTCCCGACGACGACTCGCGCGCGCTGGTGCAGGCGCTCGTGCGGTCGCCGCTCGCGGCGGTGCGGGATCCGAAGCAGGCCCGCGGCGCGCGCATGCGGTACAACGTGGGCCGCGGCCTGATGCGCAGCCTCCTCGGCGTGGAGCTGGCCGACAAGCTCGGCCTCGGCCCGACTCCATGGGAGAGCGTGATGGGCGTATTCCGCACCGCCGGCACCCTCGGCGACCGCGCGGTGAAGCTCTCACCGACCGTCCGTCAAAAGGCGGTCACCGCCGGCGAGAAATACTGGGACGAGGTGGTGCGAATCGGCCTCGCGGGCGGCCCGTACGAGTTCCGCCCGCAAGAGAAGCTCACGCGCGTCCCCATCTGAGGACGGGAGTCGTGGGGGTTAGTTGGAGTCGCGCAGGAGCGGCACGATCTGGCCTTCCGCCGCCGCGGGCCGCGCGATTCCGAGGATCGCGGACAGCGTGGGCGCCAGATCGATCATCTCGCGGACACCGTATTTGCCCGGCTTCACGCCCGCGCCGGAGATGAGGACAGGCACGTCGGTGTCGTAGCGGTAGAAGGTGCCGTGGGTCGTTCCGGCGTCTTTCTCGGCGTATTTGCCCCAGAAGTGGAACGGCAACGTCCACATCACCACGTCGCCGCCGCGAGGCACGAAGTACGTCCGCAGGATCGCGCGCCCGAGGTCCGAGTCCGGCACCTGGCCCGCCATGAGCTGCGTGCGCGTGAAGAAGCCGCCGAACCCGTCGATCTTCGCGGCGGCCTCCCCGGCCACGCGCTCCACGTCCTCGGCCTTCAGCTTCTTCTCTTCGATCTTCTTGCGGTCGAGGAAGATGTGCGGATCCTCCAGCGCGACGACCCACTTGTCGCCGCCGAACTTGTCGTGCAGCGCCTTCTCCACCGCGTCGCCGATCGTCTTCTTCTTCAGCCTCCCCGCGCTGAATCCGAAGCTCGCCATCTGCTCCGGCATCGGCACGCCGCCGTGATCCGCGCTCACCACGACGAGCACCTCCTCCTTACCGAGCTTGCCATAGACCCAGTCGAGAAAATCGCCGATCTGCTTGTCCGTCCGCACCACCAAGTCCTGAACTTCGTGGCTGAGAGGGCCGAAGTCGTGCCCGGCGAGGTCCGTGGCAGAGATGCTGATCGCGAGCATGTCTGTCACCCCGCGTTGCCCGAGCTGCTCGCTCTCGACCGCCGTCTTCGCGAAATCGAGCTCCCAGTCGTTGGCGAAAGGCGTCATCGTGAGCGCCTCGTAATAGGCCGGTCCCGGCTCCTTCAGCTTCCCGTCCACCTTGTGCGGGAACGTCTTGCCGAGCCCCTTCGAGCCGCCCTCACTGGCCGTGTCGTCCGCCGCGGACATCGCATAGGCGTTCGCGGGGAGCGCGCGGTCCCAACTCTTGCCGAAGTAGGAGTCGGCGAGCTTCTTCTTGTTCCACGTCTCCACCCACGCGGGCAGGCTCGGCGCGTAATACGTCGACGTGGTCATGTCCCCGTTGTCGTCGTTCATCCAGTACGTCTTCGCGAGGCGCCCGCCCATCAAGATGGCCCCGCGCCCCTTCGTCGCGAGCGCGATCGTCTTCGATTGCCGGCCCTGCGCGAGGATCAGCTCGTCGCCGACCGTCGATCCGTAGAAGTTCCGCGGCGACACATCCATGTCCGCGTCCGTCTGCTTCACGCCGAGCACCGTCGACTGCCCGTCGAACACCATCGCTTCGGAGCGGCTCGTCGCGGGGTTGTAGAACTTGTTGGTCGAGATGCCGTTCACGTACGGATAGCTGCCGGAGAGGAGCAGCGCGTGCCCGGGCCCGGTGTACGTCGCGTAGTGCCCGTAGTGCCCCGTGTAACTGGCACCGTCACGGAGCAAGCGATGGAACCCATTGTCCCCGAAGTAGGAGTCGAACCGCGTCAGATAATCGGCCCGGAACTGATCGAGCGCGATCACCACCACGAGCTTGGGGCGCTTCACCGCGAACGTCGCGGGGGCTGCGGTCGCTGCCGCCGTCGCGGAGGCGGGCGGGGTCGCGACCGGGTTCTGCGGGCACGCCGGAGTCGGGCCGGACTGGATCGCCGGCTCGCAGCCTGCGGCCGCGACGAGGAGGAGGAAGGGGGCTGTTCGGAGGATGCCAGTCTGACGTTGTGCCATGTTTCGCATGGGTGCGTTGTTCTCCTGAAACGCGGGGCCCCGTCGGCCCCTCGAAACTCTCACCGATCCATCTTGCGGTACGCCGCCGCGGCCTCGTCCACCGTCTCCGCGACGGCGTCGATGTCGACCGTGAGCTGATCGAGCGACTCCGCGATGCGCACGCCCTCCACCGTGGCGGCGGCCGTGTCGGTGCTCTTGATGCGGACGACCTGCGCGCTCACCGTCTCCAGCGCCTGCTCCACGTTCACGAGCTGCGCGTCGAGCCGCTCCCGGCGGGCGGCCAGCTCTTCGAAGGCCTTCACCTTCTGCTTCTGCTGCGCGAGGCCGCGCTCGTAGCCCTCCTTCGCGACCGGGTCGTGCGCGCTCGCGGCCCGCTGCTCCAGCGCCTTCGTCTCGCGCGAGAGGTCGTGGGGCGACGTCTGCGAGAGGTGCCGGTCCAGCTCCTGGAGCTGCGTGGTGAGCTTCGCGACGGCCTCGACGAGGTGCCTCACGCGGCCGCCCGTCCCGGCGAGGAGCGCCTTCTGCTCGGCCTGAGCGCTCCCGATCTCGCCGAGGATCACTTGCTGTATTCCGACGCTCCGGTGCACGCGCGCGGCGTACGGCTTCGAGAGGTGGCTCGTGTCGGGGATGGCCGCGGCGAGCTCGTCCCCCTCGGCCGGCTGGCCCCGCTGCCACCGCAGGAACGTGAGGATCCCGTACGCCAGAAAGCCCGGGATGAGCACGATCGGCAGCTGCGCCACCGCGGCCGTCACCGCCGCGGCGAGGAGCACGACGATCCCCGCGGGGTTGAACCAGAGTGCGAGCGGTCCGGGCTTCTTGTCGCTGGCCATCTTGCCTTGTCGGAAGGGCGAATCGGAGGGGAGGGGAGCCTCTCAGAAGTACGCCGAGATCTGGTGGTAGATCTTGTCGATGTTGCCCGAATTCCCCTTCTGATAGAGGGCGTTCGAGCGATTGGCGATCTGCTTCAGGAGGTCCTCGTCGGCCTCTTCGCCGTACGCCACGGTGAAGATGCGCGTGCCGTCCGCGGCCTCGGTCTGAGGCATCTTGTCGAGGAGGTCGGAGAGCTTCTGTCGGCTCGACGTGTCCTTTCCGTCGGTGAGCACGACCACGCCGTAGAGCCTTTGCTCCTTCGAGTCCTTCTTGTTCTTCTCGATCTCGTTGAAGGCCATCAGGGTCGCGTCGTAGAGGGCAGTCCCGCCGTCCGCGAAGAGGCCGTCCACCTGCGTCGCGAGGCCCTCGCCGACGTCGCGCACCTTGGACAGAGGCTTGAGGAGCCGCGGCTGGTCGGAGAAGGCCACGACCGCGACCTCGTCCTCCTTCTGCATGCCGCGGATGAAGGTGGCGGCGCCCTTCTTGGCCGCGTTCATCGCGTCACCGTTCATCGATCCGGAGGTGTCGAGGACCAGGTACACGCTGGAGTGCTTCTTCACGTCGTGCCACATCTCGTTGGCGCGGCGGAAGAGCGCGTCGCTCACGTATTCGAGGCTCTTGTCGGTGGACTGGGCCGGATCCGCGCCGTGCTCCGCGTCGATGGGGGCGGTGACTGGCACGCTCTTGTCGGTGGGGCGATATCCGTACTTCGGCGCCTTCGCCTGCTGCTCCTTCGAGGTCATGAACGCGAGGAACTTCTCCGCGGCCTGCTTCTGCTCGGCGGTGACCCAGTCCGCGTTCACGATGCCGGTCGGGTGGTTCTCCCAGAAGGTGCCCTCCTTGGGGTACACGGCCACGAGCTTGAAAGGCATCTTGTCCTTGAACTTGTCATTGGCCTTCACGACGTTCGCCTCGTAGAGCGTCACCGCCGAGAGGTACGAGGGGCCCTTCGTACAGAGCTTCTCCGTGAGCCACGAGGACGACTCGCCATAATGCACGATGGCCTTTTCGAGCGTGCCGACCTTCTCGATGACCTTCGGGTTCTTGAAGTCCTCGGCGGTGAGGCCCGCCGTCTTGCCGGCCGCCGCGTAGATCGTCGAGATCACCGACAGCATCGCGGACGTCGAGAAATCCGGGTGTCCGTGGCCGAACCGGAACTGGCCCCATTCGGGGTGTCCGTACGACGCCCAGCCCTTCGGATCCGAGGCGACCTTCGTCAGCTCTTCCCAGCCGATCGGCTTTCCGGGCCAGCCGAGCGCCTCGGCCATCGGCTTCCACATCGCGATGACGAGCCCGCTCGTGACGGTGGGCTTCGAGGCGTCGATGAAGCCGTGTCCGGTTCGGCCGGTCCACGTCTGATTGAGGAGGTCGATCCAGGCCTGTCCGGCGGGGCTCCACAGCGTGGGCTTCTCCTTTCCGTCCAGGATCTTCTGCATGCTCTCCCCGCTCTTCATGTGGATGACCTGGACGCGGATCGGCTTTCCAGAGACTTCGGCCTTGGAGTCGTGGAAGGCCTTCGCGACGTCCTCGATCCACTCCTTCTTTCCGTCGGAGGAGGAGATGACGATCTCCACCGCTGGCCCCGCCGGAGCGCCCGGCGCCGCGGTCCCGGTGGAGCTCGCGGTGGCCGCGTCCCCGCTGCCGGAGCCGCTGTTTTGGCCGCCCTTCGCGACCCAGATGACGACCGCGCAGACCGCCAGGAAAATACCCACGATCGCGATGGTGAGCCCACGTCCCTTCATGAGGCTTCCTTTCTCTGCCGGATGCGCGTGCCCGGTAGCACGGAGCGCCTCCGGCGGACACCGTTGCTTGCGAGCGCGAGGCTAGCCACGCTTTTCGGGGGATTTTGTCAGCTCCGTGACAGGCAGATGGCCGCGTCGTGAGCCGGAGGGCGGCGAATCAGGGGCTCGGCGGAGTCGACTTCTTCGCGGGCGCGGCGATCACCACGACGCGGTGGTCCTTCGCGAGGAGCTTCTTCGCGGCGAGCTTCACGGACGTCGGCGCCACCTCTCCGAGCTGCGAAAGGAGGCGATCGTAGGCGGCCGGATCCAAAAGAGCGCGCGACGCGCTCGGGATCGCGGCGGCCCCGAGGGGAGTCGTGCCGGGCTTTCCGTTCGGTCCGCTCGCGGGCTGTGCGGCCTTCTTCGCCTTCTCGATGCGGGCGCCGATCAGGGCCCTCGCGAGGGCCAGCTCGTTCGCGGTGGGGCCGACCTCGGCCAGACTGGCAATCTCGCCGTCGAGGCGCTCTTCGATCCCGGCCGCGGCGGTGTCCCCCAGAGGCACGATGTCGATCGCCGCCACGGCGCTGCGCGGATTCGGCTCCACGAGGCCCGCGATCTCGGTCGCGAGCTTGTTCTCTTCGAGCAGGGCTTTGCGGAGGCGGCCGTTCTTCGAGCCGGCCAGGATCTCGATCGCGACGCGCATCGCGGCGTGGCCCGGCTGGCCCTCCGCGGGGCCGATCCAGCCGTACAAGAGGCGTTGAGTCGGCGACTCCAGAGACACCCTCTCTTCTTTGGGGTGCTGCGGGATCTCCTGATCGGCGGCCTGCATCGCGAGCACCGCGGACTCGAAGGCCTTCTCGACGCGGGAGCGCGACACGTCGCCCGCGATCGTCACCGTCGCGCGGCGCGGCGCGCGCTCTTTCCGCATCTGATCGGCGAGGAAGAGATCGCAGTACAACGCCGCGTCGGAGCGCCCGCTGATCACCGCGCCTTCGAGCGGGTGGCCCTTCGGGAACAAGGCATCTCCGAGCGCGAGCCACGCGGCGCCCGCGGGCATCGTCGTGAGGTCGTGTCGGTACGGAGCGCTCGCGGCGCGTCGCAGCGCGGCGCCGTCGTTCTCCGCGAGCGCGAGGCGCAACCGCCGCACCGCGACGTCGATCCCGGCCTCCAGCGAGCGCGCGGGCACCGTGATCGTGTGGCGCTCCTCCGACGCGGCGAGGCCCTTCAGATCGATGAGGCCCGCGGTCTTCACGTCCGAATCGCCTGCGATCCGCGTGGTGATCGCGACGACCGCCGCGGACGGCTGCTGCACGATCTCCACCGTGACGCCCGACGGGAGGACGAAGCTGTCCGCGGGCGCGAGGGGCGACAGAGCCTTCGGACCGAGCACCTCCGCGGCGACGTCGAGCACGACCTCACGGCTCTTGCGCGGCGACGCACCCCCGTTCAAGAGCGCGAGCGAATCCTCGCCGCCGGGCCTGCGCCAGCCGATCTCACCGAACGGAGATCCGCCCGTGGGCCGCGGCAGCTTCACGTTGAGGGCCGCGAACATCGGCGACGGACCCTCCAGCTCGCCGCGCACCTGACCGGGCACCACGAACGCCGGCAGATGATTGTGCGGCCGCGCCGCAGCCGGCCCCGCGAGCGGATCCGGCGGCTCGTCCGTGGGCTCCGCGCCCTCGTCGTCGACGAGGATCTCGTGATCCTGGAACACCGGGAACGACAGCATCACGCGCTGCACGCGATCCGCCGGCACGTACACGATCACATCGCCGCCCGAGGGCGGGACGCGATCTCGCAGGAGCTGCGGGTTGTAGTCGTGCAGCGAGGACGTCGACATCCCCGCGGCGCGCGCGAGCGTGCGGAGGCGCGTCCCCGCGGGCACGGTGATCTCTCCGAGCTCCAGAGGCTCGGCCGGGGCGAGGCTCGCGACGTCGAGGCCGAAGCGCGATCGGTTCGCCGCGACGATCGCGAAGGCGAAGATCTGCGGCACGTAATTCGAAGTCTCCTCGGGGATGACCTTCGCCTCCGACAGCTCCGACAACTCGATCGCGGCGCCCGGCCTGCGCGACTGCGCGGCCGGAGAGGCGAGGTACCGCTCCATCGCCTTGATGACGCCGTCGTAGCCGTAGTTGTACGAGGCGAGCGCGAGATCCCACCGGCCGAAGCGCTCGTACAGATCGCGCAGATGCGACACGGCCGCGCGCGTCGACGAGACGAGGTTCATGCGCTCGTCGATGAACTGCGACTGGTAGAGGCCGTAGCTCTGGCCCGTCTCGGGCATGAACTGCCACAGGCCCGCGGCGCCCTTCGGCGACATCGCGCGCGGATCGAAGCCGCTCTCGATCGCGGCGACCCACTCCAGATCCTCGGGCAAACCGGCGTCTCGCAGCGCGCGCTCGACGATCTCGCGGTACGCGCCGGCGCGTCGATACCGCGCGAGGAACGACTGGCGGCCCGACTCCGTCTTCGTGAAGAGGCGCACGTAGCGCATCGTCCGGCGCGTCACGGGCACGCGCAGATCCGGGAGCACCAGGGTGCGGAGGAACGACGTGTCGGGATCGTCGCTCTCGTCCGGGAGGTTCGCGAAATCGCCCGCGAGCTTGAGCTCCGAGACGTCCGCCACGAGGGGCAGCGTCGCGGCCGCGGGGAGCGCCTGCGCGGCCTGCGCTTCGAGCAGCGACGGATCACGGAAAGCCTGCGCAGCCGCGTGCAATCGGTGACGCGCGTCCTTCGACACCGCGAAGAAAGCGAGCGTACCGAGCACGGCGCCCATGGTGACGCCTCGTGCGATCCGGGCTGCGCTTCGTGCCATCCGAACTTCCGCGAAAAACTAGTACATGCTCGCCAAAATTCGTACTGCTTTCGGAAGCACCCCCAGCTCCCGCCATGGAAAGCGTCGCCGACCTCTTCGTTTACGCCCTGTACGTGCTCGACATCGGCGCGACCTTGTTCTTTCTGCACAAGGTTTTGTGGCTGTTGCGGTACAAGCGCCTGCAAGCGGCGCTGATCCAGGAGGCCGCCGCGCGCGTCGCCGCGTCGCAGGCCCGTCGGGTGGAGGACTTCGATCGTTTCGCGGACGCGGTGTGGCGTGACGCTGCCGATTCGATGGGCGCGACGAGCCTCGGGACGTACGTGGCGCGCGTCGACGACGCGCTGCGCGACGTGCGCCGGACGCTGCGGACGAGCCGATCGTCGATCCGCGAGCTCGCGATGGAAGCGGCCGCGAGCGACGGCGATCGCACCGCGGGCGGGACGGCGCTCACGATCCCCGCCGCCGGAAATGGCTCCGCGCGCACCATCTCGTGGGAGCTCACCGTGCCCCCGCTCGTCGCGACGCGGCGGATCGATCCGCAGCTCTACGCGCTCAAGACGAAGAGCCGATACGGCTTCTTTCGCCGGGCGCTCGTGTTCTTCGCGGGCATCGCGGACGTCGTGTACAGCGTGCAGCACGTCGCGGTGATGTCGCAGAATCCGCACGCGCCGACGGGCGTGCTGATGCGCCGCCTGTCGCTCGTCGTGCTGATGGTCGTGCTCATCATGGGCGACCTCGCGTTCGGCATCCGCGCGCAGATTTCCTCGTTGATCGAAGCGAATTTCGTCGCGCCGGACCTCCGCTCGTTCGGCGATGCGGGCGCGCTCGTGACCGCGCACTTCGGGACGATCGCGGGCGTGGTCGTGTGGACGCTCGCGCTCAGCCTCGTGTACTTCGCGGCGGCGGTGGTGGTGCGGCGCCGGTCGCTCCGCTGGCAGAAGCGGCTCGACGAGATGAAGGCCGCCGAGAAGGAGCGCCTGTCTGAGGTGCAGGCCGCGCGCGAGGCCGATCTGTTGCGGTGGCTCGACGGGTACACGCGCTCGCTCGATCAGGCCGTGGAGCTGGGCGCGAAGCACGCGGAGCTGCTCGCGGACTATCACCGCGGACGCCTCCATCGCCGCGTCGTGGAGTCGTCGCCGGTGCGGCTCGCGAAGGTGATCTCGGCGGCGCTGCTCGCGGAGCTGCCGGAGGCGAGCGGCGATCTCGCGGACCGCGCGACGAGCATGAAGCGCTCGTTCTGGCACCACCTGTGGCCGCGCGAGAGCGAGATGCGCGTCGAGGTGGAGATGGCGCAGATGCGCGCGGCCTGGCAGGACATCGAGTGGACGCTGGGCCGCCTCACGACGCCGCGCCCGCAGCCCGAGGCCATCGACGGCTTGTTTCGCAGGCTCGTGACGTACGCGGGGGCCTTTCAGGGGATGTTGCCGGTCACGCTGATCGGCGATCTGCACGAGAGCTATCAGGACACGGTGGAGGCCTTCGTCGGCCTGACGACGGGCGACCTCGACGACCTCGACGCGCGCCTTCAAGAGATCGCCGCGCGCCTCACGGAGCAGCTCTCGGTGGCGGGATCGCTCGTGCGGTTCCAGGTCGAGATGACGAACCACAAGATCGAGACGAGCGTGAACAAGCTCGCCCGGGAGGTCCTCGCGACGCGCGAGCGCGCCCGGCTCGAAGCGATGGCCTTCGAGATCTGAGCTGCGCACTCCCCTTCTCCGAACCCGCCTCTCTGTCAACTCCGCCCCTCCGGAAGTCCCGAGTCGCCCCAGCGGAGGGGCCGAGTCGGACGGCTCGCCCGGAATTCTACAACTGGCCCGTACGGAGCACCGGATTGTGCGCGCGCGGCCCAGAAAACCAGGCAAATCCTGCGCGCGTCATGATATCGACTATCGTTAATGAAGCGTGCCCTATTCCTTGGTCTCTTTCTGATCGGTTGTGGCTCCAACGTGGCGGCGTCCGGCGGCGCGGCGGGGAGCGCTCAGGGTGGCTCCACCACGACGACCGCGGGCGGCGGCGGCGCGGGCGGGAGCGAGCCTGTCCCCGGCTCTCAGAGCCTCACCTTCGGCCCGAAGACGATCGCCCCGGGCGAAGAAAATACCCAGTGCATCCAGGCGAAGCTGAAGAACCTGGACATGCTCCGCGTGCACCAGATCCACAACGTGCTGAGCCAGGGCTCGCACCACATGATCGTCTACCGCACGGCGGAGACGGAGGAGAAGCTCACTCCGTACGACTGCCAGCCATTCGTCGGCACGCTCGATCCGTCGAAGGGCTCTCCGCTGATGATCACGCAGAAGCACGACGAGACGCTGACGCTGCCGGACAACGTCGCGTTCACCTTCGATCCGGAGCAGATGATCCGGCTCGAGGTGCACTTCCTGAACGCGACGGACAAATCGATCGACATGACCGCGACGACCACGTTCGTGCCGATCGCGGACGCCGACTTCAAGTACGAGGCGGACTTCCTCTTCCTCGGCGACCCCGACATCAAGATCGCCGCGAGCTCGAAGGCCACGCTCGGCCCCGTGTTCATGCCGCTCGGGAAGCTGCTCCCGGACCTCGTGCCCGACGCGAAGTTCTTCGCGATCACCGGCCACGAGCACCAGTGGGGCACGCGCGTGAAGGTGGACCTCGTGACCGACGCGAACGACCCCGGCACTCCCATCTACGACCCGGCCAACTGGAGCTGGAGCGAGCCCGAGACGGTGCGGCCGGATCCGGAGTTTTCGATCACGTCCACGGGCGGCTTCAAGCTCACGTGCGAGTGGGACAACAAGAGCGCGTCCGACGTGAAGTTCGGTGAGTCCGCGAACGACGAGATGTGCTTCTTCTGGGCCTACTACTACCCGAGCAAGGGCGCCCACGTGTGCGCGCACAGCGAGCAAGCGCCGCAGTTCGGCACGGATCTGTGCTGCCCCGGCAACGCGCTCTGCCAGTACCTGCTCAACAACTAGTCTTGGATGCCCACCCCGGTCGGTGCTCGCTTCGCTGCGCGCCGCCCGCCCCTCCCAAAGCGCCTGATTCTCAGGCGCAGGGAGGGGAGACGTCCTGTCATTCCACGCGGCCGTGACGGCGCCGTGCCTTCCTCTCAGCGCTTGCAGGGACGCGGTTTGAATACGGTGCGCTTTCGCGTGGCCGCGGGGCGGTAGCTCACGTTCTTCTTTCCGCGCGCGTCGCTAAGCAGCATCTGCACCGTGGTGCTCGCGGCGATCTCCTTGCCCTGCCGCAGGTTCGTCTTCAGCACCAGCGCGCCGTCGCGCACGCCCGCGCGCGCGGCCGCGGATCCGGGCACCGTGCCGCGGATGATCTGGGGCGAACCGGCGAGGCTCGCGGCGTCGAAGCCCAGCTCGAAGGTCGTCTTCGTCTCCACGGTGCGCACGAAGCACGGGCCGAAGGCGCCGTCCGCGAGATCGATCGGCTCCTTCGACGCGAGGGCCTCCCACAGCGCGCGCTCCCGATCCGGGCCGACCTCCGCGGTGACGGCGGCGCGGAACGCCTCCACGGGCAGCGGCGCGTCCGGCGTCTTCTTCGCGAGCGTCACGAGCGCGCGCACCACGTCGTCGAGCGACCGCGCGCCGCTCGATTTCGCGCGCACCGCCGCGTCGATGTTCGCGGCGTACCGCGAGCCCCGCCAGTACTCCGAGGCCCTTCGATCCGCCGCGCGCGCAACGCCCTCCTGATCCGCGCGCGCGACGTCCGCGAGGAAGGCGTCCGCGTCGATCGCGCCCTGATCGAAGAGGGCCTTGCGCGCGTAGTGCGTCGCGAAACCCTCGGCGAACCAGGCCGCCTCGTAGCCCTCGATGCCGACGCGCAGCGCGCCGCCGAAGATGCGATGGAAGGCTTCGTGTGCGATCAACACTTTGGCCGCGCCGTCGAGGGATCGCGACGCGTCGAGCCACACCGCGAGGGCGGATCCGGTCGCGGCGCCGTCGTGGTCGCGGCCGATGTCGCGCTCGCCGACGACGAACAGCGCGACGGGGCCGCCCAGATCGTCGGGCGTGACCGCGAAGGCGCGCAGCGCGTACGAGCGCACCGAGGTCGTGACGTCGATCGCCGCGCGGCCTTCGATCGCCGAGCCGAACGCGATCGTCGCGCGGTCGCCGGTCGGCATCTCCTCGGCGCGCGTGGGGCCCGCGACGTACACGGCCTCCGCGAGATCCTCGACCGTCGCGCTCTTCTTCCCGTCGAGCGACGTCACGAGCGCCGCGCCGGACGCGAGGTTGCCCGCGTGGAACCGGAGCGTGAGCGGCAGCGCGCCGGGCATGTTCGGTCGCACCACGAAGGCGTGGCCGACGCCCGACACGCCCCCGACCCCGCGGTGCAGCGCGAGCCTGGAGACCTCGGCGTTCGCGCGCGCCGTGTACCGCAGCGTGAGCTCGCTGCCCGAAGGCGCCCGCGACAGCTCCATGCGCGAGAAGGCGCCCGCGTCCTCGGCGGGCTTCACCTCGATCGCGCCCGCGGCGTCGCGCACCTCCAGATCGCGCACGGCCACGAGCGGGTGCGTGTCGGCCCAGCCGCGCGTCGCGACCAGCTCGCGCACCTTCGCCACCTCGGGGCCGGCGACGTGGATCTCGACGTCCACCGCTCGCTCGTCGCCCGCGAGGCCGAGGCTCATGGTGAGGCCGGGCTCGTGCACGGGCGCGGCCTCGACGCTGCCGCTGCCGGCGCCCGAGGGCGTCCCGCGCTTGCACCCGATCGCCGCGGCGCCGAGAGAGATCGCGATCGCCGAGGCGAGGGTCAGCCTGTTCATTGCGGCGGCGGCGGGAGGCTGCGCACGTGCAGCTTCACGGGGACGTGCTTCTTCCGCTTCTTGCGGAAGCGCATGTTGACGATCTCCACGAACAGCGAGAACGCCATCGCCGAGTACACGTACCCCTTGCTCACGTGCTGGCCGAGCGCGTCGGCCACGAGCATCACGCCGATGAGGATGAGGAAGCTCAGCGCGAGGATCGTCATGCTCGGGTGGTTCGTCACGAAATCGCCCACCTTGCCGGCGAAGATGACCATCACCACCACCGCGCAGATCATCGCCATCATCATGATCGGGATGTGCTGCGCCATGCCGACCGCGGTGATCACCGAGTCGAGCGAGAACACGATGTCGAGGATCGCGATCTGGATCAGCACGAAGACGATCGGCGCGCCCTTCGGCTTCTTCTGCGAGTCGGTCTGGCCTTCGTCCTCGCCTTCGTCCGCGACCTCCAATTTATCGTAGATCTCGTGCGTGGCCTTGCCGACGAGGAACGCGCCGCCCGCGAGCAGGATGAGATCGCGGCCGGAGAATTCCTTGCCGAGCACGCTGAAGAGCGGGTGCTTGAGCCCCATCACCCACGAGATGCTGAGCAGGAGGAGCAGGCGCGTGCCGAGCGCGAGGATGAGGCCTGTCGTCCGCGTGAAGGCCTGACGCTCGCGCGGGACCTTCGCCACCATGAGCGAGAGAAAGACGATGTTGTCGATGCCGAGCACGATCTCCATCGCTGCGAGCGTGAGGAGGCTGATCCAGCCCTCGATGTGCATGAACGGCTCGAACACTTCTCTCTCCTTATCAAAAGGCTGAGGCGAAACGCCACCCTCGTTTGACCCTGTCCCATCGCGCCGGGTTGCGCCCGGGGAGCGGTCCGAATAAGAGACGGGCCGCCATGAAACGCCGACGAACGAGCCTGACCGCGTTGCAGCGCGGGCTCGTGCGCCTCGCGTTCGCGTTCGTCGCGACGTTCCTCACGTCGTCGTACGTCGCGTCGATCGTGCACATGGCGTTCGTGGCGCACGCGACGTGCGCGGAGCACGGCGGCTTCGTTCACGTGCAGAGCGCAGCCCCGGACGGACCGTCGCTGCGCGGGGACCGGAGCTCGCCGAGCACGCTCCCGGGCGGCGCGATCACCGCGGACGAGCACGATCACTGCCTCGTCGGCGCGACGCGCCCCGGCGAGAGCCACGTCGCGCGAGCGGGCCTGTCGGTGCTGATCGACGGACAGGCACCTTCCGCCGCGCCGCCCGTCGAGGCTCCGTTCGCGTCGCCGGACGTGGGGCCGCCGCCCCAGATAGCGCTGTTGTTCCTGTCTCCGATGAATTCGCCGCCGGCCTGAGATCGCCAGAGAGGGGGAGATCTCGCGTTTCCGGAAAGGCCTTTTTTCTTCGGAGCAGTCGTGCGCCAACATCGGTTGTGCCGGCTCGCGCTATCGTGCGCGATCGGCTTATTTTCAGGGCCCGCGCTCGCGCAGGGCACCCTCGTCATGCCTCGTGTGGTGTCGCAGGTGACGCCGAGCTTGCCCGCGGGGGTGACTCCGCGGGACGCCGATGTCGTGCTGGCGGTCTCGCTGGACGCGACCGGGGCGGTGATCGACGTGGCGGTCCTCCAGTCGGGAGGGGCCGAATTCGATCAGGCCGCGATGGAGGCGGTGAAGAAGTGGACGTTCACGCCCGCGACGCGGGACGGGGCGCCGTTCGCCGCGAAGATCCGCGTGCCGGTGCACTTCGTCGCGGCGCCTCCGCCGGCCGAGACAGCGCCGCCGCCGACGCCGCAGAACGACGTGCCGCCGCCTGCGGCCCCCCAAAAAACAGCCAACCCGCCTGTCGGGCCGAACAGCCCCCCGGACAAGGCACCTCCGGAGAAGGCGCCGGGGGACAAGGCTCCGCCTCCGGAGAAGGCGCCGGGCGACAAGGCACCTCCGGAGAAGGCGCCGGGCGAAAAGGCTCCCTCGGAGAAGGCGAAGGCGGAGGCTCCGCTGGATGTGAGCGTCGCGGGGAGGCGGCCGCCGGCGTGGCGTGGAGCCGGGGAGTTTCACGTCGACATCGGCGCGCTCAAGCTGGTGCCGCAGCAGAACGCGACCAAGATTCTGCAGCTCGCGCCCAGCATTTTTCTCACGAACGAGGGCGGCGAAGGGCACGCGGAGCGCGTCTATCTGCGCGGGTTCGACGCGCGCGAGGGGCAGGATGTCGAGCTGTCCGTCGGCGGGGTGCCGGTCAACGAGAGCGGCAATCTGCACGGCGCCGGGTTCGCGGAGCTGCATTTCGTGATCCCGGAGCTGGTCCAGAGTCTGCGCGTGCTGGAGGGGCCGTTCGATCCGCGGCAAGGCAACTATGCTGTCGCGGGGAGCGCGGATTACGAGCTGGGGCTCGCGGATCGCGGGGTCACGCTCAAGTACACGTACGGCACCTGGGGTACGCACCGCGCGCTCGCGCTGTGGGGGCCGCAGACGGAGAGCGTGCACACGTTCGGCGGCGTCGCGCTGGAGTCGAGCGACGGGTACGGGCAGAATCGAGGCAGCAAGTCCGCGAGCGCGATGGGGCAGTACGAGGGGCACATCGGCGAGAACGGGACATACCGTATTCTGGCGACGGCCTACGCCAACGACTACAAGAGCGCGGGGCTGCTCCGCTCGGACGACGTGGTAGCCGGGCGCAAGGGGTTTTACGATACGTACGACTTCGGACAGGGCGGCTCCGGGACCAGGTTCTCGCTCGCGGCGGACGTGGACGGGCGCGCCGGGGACGTGTCGTATTATCAGCAGGTGTTCCTGGTGCAGCGGGGGATGCGGCTGCGGGAGAACTTCACCGGGTTCCTCCTCGACACGCAGACGGCCATTCAGGAGCCGCACGGACAACGCGGGGATCTCATCGATCTGGCGGTGAACGAATTGACCTTCGGCGCGCGGGGGAATGCCACTCTCCGCGGCGAGATCGGGGGCCAGAAACAGGAGCTCACCGTCGGCTACTTCGCGCGTGGGGACCGGGCGGAGGACCAGCGCGCGCGCGTCGCGGCGGCTTCGAACGTGCCTTACAAGACCGACGCGGACTACGAGGCGACGCTCGGCGACATCGGGCTTTATGCGGACGCCAACCTGCGAATCGCGAGCTGGCTGTCCGTTCGCGGCGGCGCGCGGGCGGATCTCTTGACGTACGATGTCCTCGACAAGTGCGCCGTGCAGGACGTGTCGCTGCCCTCGGAGACGAACCCTCCGGGCGACGCGAGCTGCCTCGATCAACAGCGGTTCGGCGTGCACCGGGAGCCGTATCAACGCACCTCGACGACGGGGCTCCGGGCGATGCCGCGCGGGTCCATCCTGGTCGGGCCGTTCCGCGGATTCACGCTCTCGCTCAGCGGGGGCACGGGCGTGCGGTCGATGGATCTGCGCTATGTGACGCAGGACGCGAGCGCGCAGTTCGCTTCGGTGGACGCTTATGAAGGTGGGGTTTCGTACACGCACGACTTCGGTGTTTTGAAGCTCGCCGCGCGCACCATCCTGTTCGGGACGCACGTGGATCGCGACCTCGTGTTCAGCGAATCCGAGGGGCGGAACGTGATCGGCGGCGGCACCACGCGCGTCGGGTGGATTGGCCAGCTCCGCGGGACGGGCGACTTCTTCGACACGAATCTGGCTGTCACGCTGACGAAGAGCAGCTACGACGACACCGGGCTCCTGGTGCCTTATGTGCCGGACGCGGTGCTGCGGTGGGATACGGCGCTGTTCCATGAGCTGCCGTTCGAGATCGCGGGGCGACATCCGCGCGGGACGGCCGCGTTCGGGCTCTCGTACGTGGGGCGGCGCGCGCTGCCGTACGGACAGCGGAGCGACACCATCCTCGACGTGGACGCCTCTCTGTCGGTGGGGTATCGCAACTTCGATCTCGGGGTCGCCGCGACGAACCTTTTCGATAGTCAGTACAAACAGGCCGAGTACAACTTCGTGTCCGACTGGCACACGGCGGGGGCGCCCACGCTGGTGCCGGCTCGGCATTTCGCGGCGGGGCCGCCCCGTCAGATCCTGTTTTCGCTCTCCGCGAGCTTCGGAGGGAACAAGTGAACAAGCTTTTTGCGATTGGCGGTCTCCTCCTCGCCGCGGGCCTGTGCGGGTGCGTCGGAACGACGGGCGGCGAGATCGTGACGTTCGACGCCGTGGCCGCGGGGCCGGAAGACGCCGTGGCCGGACAGCCCTATTCGTTCGTGACGAGCCGTGGATACAAGGTCACGCTCACGCGGGCGAAGGTGCATGTCGGCGCGGTGTACCTCAACAAATCGCGGCCGAGCAGCGTCGCCTCCGACACGAGCTGTCAGCTCCCCGGCATCTATGTGGCCGAGGTGACCTCCGGAGTCGACGTCGACCTGCTCTCCGGGGCGCCGCAGCCGTTTCCGGGGCAGGGGTTCGCGACGACCGAGCACGCCTCCACCGCCGAAGTGTGGCTGTTCGGGGACGACATCAACGAGCCGAGCGATGATACGGTGATCCTCGACGTCGCCGGGACCGCGGAGAAAGACGGGGAGACCGTCGCGTTCGACGGCGCGATCCACATCGGGCAAAACAGGGTGATCGCGGCGCCCTCGATCGCGACGCCGGGGGCCAATCCGATCTGCAAGCAGCGGATCGTGAGCCCGATTCCGGTCGATCTGACGGCCAGGAAGGGCAAGCGGCTCGTGCTGCGCATCGATCCGCGGGGGCTCTTCGCGAACGCGGAGATCTCGAAGCTGGAAGAGGTGCAGGAGGATCCGCCGCTCTCCCGGTTTCGGGACGACGACGGGGACCAGCCGAGCCGCGCGCTGTACTCCGGGCTCCGGGCGTCCGTGGGCACGTATTCGGTCACGTGGGAGTGAGAGGAGGAGTCATGTCGAAGATGCTTGTTTCGCGTCGCGCGATGGTCGCCCTCTCGCTGGGGCTCTCGTCGGCGCTCGTCGGTTGTGGGGACACGTCGGGATCCACCGGGGGCAGCTCCGTGCAGATCCAGATCTACGGGGAAGAGGCTGCTTCGGAGGGGTTTGCGTTCCCCACCGGGAGCGAGGTCGCCATCTCGGACGGATGGGAGATCCGGTTTTCGCACGTGCTCGTCGTGATCGATCGAGCGTGGCTTTCGGAGAATCCGGACACCGCGCCTTCGGATCAATCGCGCACGGGCGATGTCGTCGCGGAGGCGAAAGGGCCGTGGGCGGTCGATCTCCACAAGAAAGGGGACGCGCTCGCCGCGGGGGGAGGCACGGGGGCCATTCCGCTCGCGGTGATCGAGGACCAGAATCAGAAGGGCGGCGCGCCGCTCGCGTCCGGGGAGCGCTACGCCTTCGGGTATGCGACGGCGGCGGCCTCCGACGCGGCCAAGATCGTGAACTTCCGGGACGATACGGAGGCCCTCGCCCTCTATCACGAGATGATGGAGAAGGGGTATTCGATCTATTATGTCGGAAAGGCCACCTGGAAGGGGACCGACTGCCAATCTTCCGACCCGTCGTACGACTTCGATGCTCTGCCGAAGACCGTGGACATCAAGCTCGGATTTGCGTCGCCGAGCGAGTACGTCAATTGCCAGAACCAGGACAACCAGGGCGATCCGTTCGAAGGCGAGGAGTACCAGCGCGGCGTCCCGATCCGGGACAGTCGCCCGTCCGTCGCGCAGATGACGTTCCACCTGGAGCATCCGCTCTTCTCTTCGGTGGTGCACGACTCGCGGCTCTACTTCGACCAATTCGTGGCGCCGCTCGCCGGGGAGGCTTCCGGCACGGTCACGCTGGAGTCGCTCGCGGGGCTGGATCCGCAGGGGTTCACGGATGGCAACGGCGCGGATCTGCCTTTCCGGATCTGCGACGGGTCCAGTCTCCCCACCGTGAAGCAGCGGTATTTCGAGACGGGGTCCGTGCCTGTCGATCCGAAGGCGAGCCCCGCGAAGGCGCTCCGCGATTACCGCGACTTCGTGATGTACGTGCAGAGCACGCAGGGGCACCTGAACGGCGGAGAGGGCCTCTGCTTCACGAAGCGGCGGTATCCGAGCCCGCCCTGACAAACGAACGCGCGGCGTCTCCTTGGGGGGGACGCCGCGCGAGAGGGGGTGTTCCGAGGGCCTGTGTGGGGGCCAGTCAGTTCATGTGAATGCCGCCCTCGGGCGAGTGGCCCTTGAACGGCGTCGCCTCATCGTGCGTGTGCTCGTGGTGCTCGTGGTCGTGCTCCGCGTGCTCCCCGGCCGGCTCCGCGGAGGCGAACGCCTTCCACCCGTCGGGGCCGAGCGCCATCTCTTCGTCCGTCAACAAGCACGCATCGAGTCGCTTCTCGAAGTCCGCTGCGTCCACGTCCTTGAGGACGAAGGCCAGCTCCTGGCGGCGGTCGCCGTACGGCTCGCTCCACACGCTCTTGATCTTGGCCTTTCGCGTCTCCCCGACCTCCCATTGATCCTCGGGCGTGGCGGCCCAGAAGGCGCCCGCGGTGCCCCGGTGGAGGACGGCGCCGGACTGGGACCATTCGCCCGCGGTGTCGTTCTTGTGAGCGAGCCAGTAGATGCCCTTCGACCGGAGGACGCCCGTCAATCCGGAGCCGACCAGCGCCTCGAACCGCTCCGGGTGGAACGGGCGGAAGCGGCGGTATCCGAGCGACGAATACCCGTGCTCCGGCGCGCCCGCGGGCAGCTCCACCATGCGCGCGGCCGTGACCGTGTCTTTCGCGTCCTCGAAGTGGAACTTGCCAGTGTCCTTCACGGCTTCGAGCGGCGCCTTCCCGTGCACGGCCCGCACCACGGTGGCCCGCGGATTGAGCTTCTTCAAGAGGGCAGTCAGCCCGTCCAGCGTGGCCGCGTCCGCGAGATCCGTCTTGTTGAGGACGAGCACGTCCGCGAGCTCCACCTGCGCGACGAGCACGTCGACCACGCTGCGCACGTCGTTCTCGGAGGCGGCGATCCCGCGGTCGCGCATCGTGTCCGGAGAGTGGTAGTCGGCGAGGAACCGCGACGCGTCCACCACGGTGATCGCCGTGTCGATCTTCGTGTAGCGCGACACGGGCGTGCCGCCGTCGCTGGTCACGAACGTCTCGGCGACGGCGATCGGCTCGGACCAGCCGGTCGACTCCACCATCAGGTGATCCCACGCCCGCGCGCGGCCGACCTTGCGCAGCTCCAGCGCGAGGTGCTCCCGCGATTTGCAGAGGATCGACCCGTCCTTCGTGTTGCTCTCCGCGAGGCCGCTGAAGGCCTCTCCCTCGCCCAGATCGCTCGTGATCACGGCGACGCGCGTCCCCTCGCGGGCGGCGAGGATCTCCTTCAAGAGGCTCGTTTTCCCGGCGCCGACGAAGCCGGAGATGACCGTGGCAGGTACGATGTTCGACATGGAGCTCCTGGAGGAGGGGAGGGAAGGTGCCGAGTCAGAGGTGGAGTCGAGATGCGGAGTCTTGGTGCCGAGTCGCCATCAGGCCTGGATGCGCTCGGCCGCGTGGCGGGCGCCGACGATGTTGCGCGCGGGCGGCCCGAGCTCCAGCTCCGCGAGGGCGCCGGTGCAGTGGATGCCGCCGTGCCAGCGCAGCTTCGGGTCCACGATGGGGAAGCCGCACGCGGACACGGGCAGGCCCATCTCTTCGATCGCGCGGTCGAGCCACGCGCCGCCGGGTCGCTTCTGTTCGAAGCCGGTCGACAGCACCACGCGGGAGGCGCGCAGCGTCGTGCCGTCCTCGCAGTCGAGGATCATCTCGCGCCCGTCGAACGAGCCGTTCGTCACCATCGTGACCTTCACGGTGAGCTTGCCGAGCTCCGCCGCGCGCCGCAGCGTGCCGCGCACCTCCGCGGGCATCGAGCCTTTGTGGCGCGCCTGGCGGATGATCGCGCGCCGGTTGCAATAGTCCGTCTCGGTGCAGAACCGCTGCATGTTGCGCGGCCCCATCCACCCCGAGTTCGAGTCGAAGCGGTGCACGCGCGGCACGTGCGGCGTCACCAGCGTCACGTTGCCGGGCCGCCGCTTCGCGAGGGCCATCGTGAGCTGCGCGCCGGTGATGCCGCCGCCGATCACGACCGCGCTCTCGAAGTCGGGCATCTTCTGGCGATCGAAATCCATCGCAAAGACGTGGTCGATCGGCGCGCCGCTCTGCTTCAGCGCGAGGGCCCACTCCGGCCACAGGGGAGAGTCCATCGGGCTGATGGCGAGCAGGATCTTCCGCGCCTCGATCGAGCCCTGCGCGGTCTCCACGCGATAGCCGCCCTCGATTTCGGAGAGGCCTTCCGCGCGGCCGATGATGCGCATCTCCTCGATCTTGTTCTTGCGGATCACGTGATCCGAGTGCGCGTAGAACAGCGGAGTGGACGGCCGGTAGAACGGGTCGATGAAGCTCTTCAGCGCCTTGCCGATGCCCTTGTCCGTGAAGTGCATGAGCGAGTCGGCCGGCAGGTCGATGTGGTGCACGAACGGCGAGCGGAGGAACCCCATCCCGCAGTTCTTGGTGCACGACGTCCATCGCGCGAGGGGCACCGCGTGCGGGTCGAGGATCCGGATCCTGTCCTGAGGAACGCGCCCGCGCCGCATGAGGTGCAGCGTGAGGTGCGTACCGTGGACGCCGCCGCCAATGACGAGCCAATCCAGCATGGGTAATCGCACGATGGTAATGGGTTCGAGGGCGCTACCGCAACAGGCAGTCTGGGGGGCTTGGTGCGAAGAAGTTTCGGGCCGCCACTGAGGAGGCGTTGTCCTTGACGTTGCGGAGAAGTCCGCTCTCGGGCATAGACAGCCCCTCGCTGTGCTGGCCCTCGCTGTCTCTCTGTCCGTGCTCGGGCTCGCCGTGGGTCCGGTGCTGCTCGCGTGGGGCCGCGGACGCGCGCTCCCGTCGGCGGCGATGGAGGGCCTCACGCTCGGTCTCGTGCCGGCGGTCGTGCTGCTGCGGCTCTTGCCGCACGTGTACGAAGAGGTCGGTCCGCTCGCGATCGCGCTGCTCGTCGTCGGGTACGGCGTGCTCTGGATCGTGGAGCGTCGGCGGCATCGATCGCTCGGTCGCGTCGGCCAAGCGGTGGCGCTGCCTGCGCTGCTCGTGCATGCGACGATCGACGGCGCCACGCTCGGCGTCGCGCTCGCGCCCGGAGGCGTCGCGGAGGGCGGCGCGCTGCTCGCGGCGGCGCTCTTGATTCACCGCGTGCCGGAGGGGCTCTTCGTCGCGCGCGCGCTCGTGCCGGAGATCGGATGGCGGCGCACGACGGCGTGGCTCACGGTGCTCGCGGGCGCGACGGTGGGCGGCGCGTTGCTCGGTGAGCGCGTGCTGCGGCTCGCGCCGCCGGAGGTGTTTCACGGCATCGTCGCGGTGGGTCTCGGCGCGATCTTGCGTCTGGTGACGCACACGCACGAGCGCACGCCGCACACGCGCCGCGGCGTGATGGTGTTCGTGGGATCGCTCGTGGTGGGCCTCGCGGTGAACGCGCTGGTGCCGGCCGCGAGCTTGCCGGAGCTGCACGCGGCGCCGGAGCACGATCCGCAGATGGCGACGCTGGTCGGCGGCGTGTTCGTGGTGCTGGTGGTGGGCCTCGGCCTGGTGCGATTCGCGCCGGCCGCGTGGCGAGCGAAGCTGGGGCCCGCGGTCGATCACGACCACGACCACGAGCACGAAGACGATCACGATCGGTCGCGGAACGTGCCGGTGCCGGGCCGCCCGCACGCGCACGGTGCAGCGCACGCCCACGGAGCGGCGCACGCGCACGCAGCGCACGCGACCTCCGGCCACGCGCACGACGCCGAGCACGACTGACGCATTCGTGGAGGGCGCTCCCCAGGCGTGAGCTCCACGAGCGAGGAACATCCGCTCTCGAAAAGCCGCGTCAGCAACGCCGGTGATGGTATCGTCCCGCCCTCTCGATATGGCCCTCACCGCGACGATGTATCACCTCCAGGTGGCCCTCTCCGACGTGGACCGCGGCGTCTACGAGTCGCTCGATCTGCGGCTCGCGCGGCACCCTTCGGAGAGCGTGCGCTACCTCCTCACGCGCCTCCTCGCGTACTGCCTCTCTTATGAAGAGGGGCTCTATTTCTCCAAAGGCGGCCTCTCCTCTGCGGGGGATGCCCCGCTCTCCGTGGTGGACCCCACAGGCGCTCTCCTCGCCTGGATCGACATCGGCTCTCCCTCGGCCGAGCGGCTCCACAAGGCCTCCAAGCTCGCGCCCCGCGTCGTCTTGTTCACCGCGGCCGACCTCCCTTCCCTCCGGCGCGAAGCTGCGAGTCGCCCTGTGCACAAGCTCGCAGACATCGAGGTGTGGCAGCTCACTCCCTCGTTCCTCGACGCGCTCGGCGAGAAGGTGGACCGCAACACCAAGCTGGAGCTGGTGCGCAACGAGGGCCACCTCTACGTCACGATCGAGGGCGCCGTCATCGAGGGCACGCTCACGCGCTGTTCGCTCCTGTCGGCAGAGGGCGCTTGACACACCGCCTGTCGAGCCGCTCTCGCCTCGGGCCGCGCGATCTGCCCAGGTTCGAAGGAGACACGCTGTTTCACAAGGTCGCGCGCGTCGTCTGCGGGGCCGACTGCCTGCCTCGAAAAGAGCTGTACGAGTCGTGGGAGGTCGCGCGCCGCGCCCGGCGCCGATTCCGCGGTGGACGCGTCGTCGATCTCGCCTGCGGGCACGCGCTCGTCGCGCACTTGATGCTCCTGCTCGATGACACGTCCGAGATGGCGCTCGCGGTCGACGTGAAGATCCCTCCGAGCGCAGAGCGCCTATCTCTCGCCCTCACCGCCGCGTGGCCCCGCTTGAGAGGCCGCGTTCAATTCGCCGAGCGCCCGATCTCCGAGGTGGAGGCGCTCCCCGGCGATCTCCTGGTGTCCGCCCACGCGTGCGGCGGCCTCACCGACGAGGTGCTGTCAAAGTCCCTGTCGGCCCGCGCGAGGGTGGTTGTGTTACCGTGCTGTCAGGACGAGGCGACAGGCGATCTCGGCGGCCTCGAAGGCTGGATGGAAGGCGCGCTCGCGATCGACGTGACCCGCGCTGCCCGCCTCCGCGCGGCTGGATTTACCGTCCACACGCAGACGATCCCCCAGGCGATCACCGCGAAGAACCGCCTCCTCTTCGGCGCCCCGAAGGCGCCGTCGTGAGGGGCGCGGCGACCGTGCAACGGCACTACCACGCGGCGATTGGCCGGTTGGCGAATGCCCATCTCCGCCATGACTTCGAGGAAGGTCAGCGTCCACCGTCGCATGGGCTGAAGGCGCGCTTGCCGCACCGCGACCTCGTTGGGATCGGCCACGACGACCATGTTGTTGTAGAGGAACGAAAAGCCGAGGATGAGCGACGGCAACTCCAGGATGCGCTTCGTGTCGAGGAGCGGAAGCGCTTTGTGGACTTGATCGAGGTGAGGTCGCACCGCATCGATGCCGCGCTGGACGTTCTTGCGGACGAGGTTGGGATCGGCGTTGAGCTTCTCCGGCTCGTTGGGCGATCCCCCGAACCAGGTGCCATGGCGCCGGCCTTCCGTCGGGTGATCACCCGAACCAGGTGCCATGGGACCGGCCTTCCGTTGGATGATCACCCGAACCAGGTGCCATGGGACCGGCCTTCCGTTGGATGATCACCCGAACCAGGTGCCATGGGACCGGCCTTCCGTTGGATGATCACCCGAACCAGGTGCCATGGGACCGGCCTTCCGTCGGGTGACCACCCGAAGCATGGGCCATGGGACCGGCCTTCCGTCGGGTGATCACCCTGGGATGTCCTGCGGCCGCGAGAATGACCTGCACCTGCCCCCCCCGCCCGATGGTAAGGTCCGACCCGTGCCGCTTTTGTCCTACTCCGTCGAGCGTTACCGGTCCTTCGTGCGCCGCAGCACCGTCACGCTGCGACCGCTCACGTTGCTCTTCGGGTACAACAGTGCTGGTAAGAGCGCCCTATTGCGTGCTCTTCCATTTCTGGCCGCGTCCGTGGGCGGCGGAAAGGTTGGACCCCTCGCGCTGGACGCCGAGGCGGCCAGGCAGGCAACCTACAAAGACGTCGCCTCGCGCTTCGCGAGCCGGAACGAGCTCGCCTTCGTGCTGACGTGGGACGATGACGCGCACCCGGTTCATGAGATCGAGATTCGCCTCCGCGAAGAAGACAAGGCGCATCTCGTCAGCGAGTTCGTGGCGCGCGACGCCGGTGGGGCGCAGATCCTCAAATTAGTCGACGTTCCGGGCGAGCGAGGCCGTTACACTGCGATGATGCCCGGCGGAAAACCGTCCACCATGACGATACCCTTTCGGGACTTGCGGCCCAGCCTCGCGCATGGACAGAATGCGTCCAAGGAGCTTCGCGGTGCCCTCGCGGATTGTGTGGAGCGCCTGGGCGCGCTCCAGGCATCGGTACACTGGCTTGGTGCAGTTCGCGCGACTCCCAGGCGGAAGGATTCCTATCGTGGGGATCCGGCTCATTTGAGCGGGACGGGAGAGGAGTCCGCCGTGAAGCTCGCGTACGACGCGCGCAAGCCCGCCGGCGAGCAAAAGCTTCTGGACGGAGTCTCCTCCACGCTCGAGAACATGTTCGGACAAATCCTTCGAGTCCGCGACGATGGGGACGAGTTTGCGCTGGAGTTGGAGCCTGTCCGTGGCTCGCCCGTGGGGATATCCGTCGTTGATGTCGGTGAGGGGATAAGCCAGGTGCTCCCGGTGCTCCTCCTAAGCGCCATGGCCGCGGCGGGCGATCTCGGGCCAGGGGCCGTCCTCGCGATCGAACAGCCGGAGATGCACCTTCACCCCCGCGCCGAGCGCGTTCTCGCGGAGCTCTTCGGCAAGGTCATCCAGTCCGCCGCACAACCGCGGCTCGTGATTGAGACCCATTCGGAGAACCTGCTTCTTTCCGTACAGCTCTTGATCGCGACTGGTCAGATCAAACCCGAGGACGTGTCGATCGTCTGGGTCAGCGCGCTCGCCAACGGGGAGGGCGACCTCCGATACGTGGCGCTCGACGAACAGGGGCGGCCCAAGGATTGGCCGGCCGGCGTATTCTCCGAGGCCGCGGCGATCGCACGTGATCTCTTCATGGCTCGAAGAGGGGAGAGCACTCGAAGAAGGGTGCACGGATGAGCGTGATCCTGTGGCCTGACGTCTTCGCTTCGCCTCGCACGCCGGAGCTCATGGTCTTCTTGTGGCTCGGGGCCAGCCTGCGCCACCGTCTCGTGATCGCGGATCAGGGTGACGCCGCGTACCTCGCTTGGCTAGGGACGCTTGACCCGATGACGCGAGACGACTGGGAACGGACCACGAAGGACGGTCTCGAGCAGGGGGAGCTCAGTCCATCCCATCATGACATTTACGTCACGGGCTCAGGGCCCTCCCGCTGGTCGGGGGATTCGCCCACGCTCACGGTGGCCGACGCGCTAGATTTTCTCCAGAGGCCATATCGCGTGTTCGTCGAGAACGGGCTCTCGGACGCTGCCTTTCTTCTGTGCGTCTGTGATCCCGAGACTCGCTTGTTTCTCGAAGAGCGTATTGGGCGTGAATGGTTGGAAATGGAGCACTGCGGTGGCAACACGCACATGGAGAAGCGTGTCAAGAGCGCGCGACGCAGCCCGAGCACCCGAATGCGCTGCTCGGCCATCTTCGACAGCGACGCCTTGCGTCCCGGAAAGCCGAGCCCCCAAGCGGAGACCCTCCGGAACCTGTGCGTCCCCGACCTCCACCATCACCAGCTCCAGCGCAGGGCGATCGAGAACTACATCCCTCGTGCGGCGCTCGAGAAGTGGTGCGGGAAGGCTCAGGGCGCAGTCCGCGAGAACCGTAGACGACGAGTCGAGGCCTATCTGGCGATGACGGGAGACCAGCAGGCACACTACAACATGAAGGAGGGGTTTTCGGGCGACGAGAAGAACACGCGGAAGGCGGGGAACCTCTACGCCGAGCTGCCTGCCGAGGCTCGGAGGCTACTCGACGAGGGGTTTGGGAAGGACATCGCGAATCTCTACCTGGACAACTACATCCGCCACACCGATCTGGAGCGCGTGGTCACCGTGACCGCCGTCCAGACCTTCGCGCGCGAGATCGTTGAGCGCGTCCGATGAGGTCTTGATGAGTCCGCAGGAGCAACTGGCAGCCTTTTATAGCGATCCGCAGATCCGGCATCTCCCCAAAGTGCTGGAGGAGATCCATCGTGGTCAGATCTTGTTTCCCAAATTCCAGCGTCCGCTGGTCTGGCCGAAAGACATGCGGCTCGCGCTGCTGGACAGCATCCTCGAAGGGATCCCCATCGGTACGATCATGGTGTGGAGGACGCGCAAGGTGGAGGTCGCCATCAAGGACCACCTCGGCGCCTTCCATCTGCCGAGGCCTGATAAGGACGCTCCCGTTCGGCAATACCTCCTCGATGGCGAGCAGAGACTGACAACTCTTTATTTCGCGTTGTTCGGCGTCATGGTCGACGACCACATCGACGAGGCGGGTGAGGCTCCAGATGCCTTCAAGGTGTACTACGACCTGGTTCGCCGGAAGTTTGTCTCGCACGACGACCTCGATGAGCCCCTCCTCCACCATCTGCCTCTGACGGACCTGTTGCAGGGGCCGAGGCTCACCGGTTTCCAGCGGAGCCTTGCAACGCCGCAGGAAGAAAAGGGCAAGCAGGTATCGCCTGTCGGGAGCACGATCGATGAGCTCGTCGCTCGCTCCGACGAAGTGGCAGACGCATTTCGTCAGTACACCCTCCCGGTCGTTCCGGTCACATCCGAAAATCTAGAGATCGTGACACGTACGTTCAAGCGAGTGAACAGCCAGCATGTGACCATGAGTGAGGTCCACATGGTCAATGCGTTGACGTGGTCCACGCGATTCGATCTCTTCGAGCGGTTGGCACGCATGAGGGAAGAGGGCCTCGCCGAGCTTGGCTGGGGTGACATCCACGATCAAACCATCCTGAGGGTTTGCAAGGTCGCACTTGGCATAGACGTCTACGACGAGGACGCGGAAGCCGTGGCCATGGCGCTCAAGAAGAATCCGCGAGTCCTCAACGAGGTCGAGGCGTATCTCCGTAGCACTGCGGCCTTTCTCAGGAAGACTTGCGGCATCCGGTCCCCCAACATCGTCCCTTACACCCCACAAATTGTCCTCCTCGCCGCTGCATTTGGTGAGGTTCCGGAACCAGATGATGGGGTGCGTGCCCGGCTGCGTGACTGGTTATGGCTCACGACGTACGGCGAGATATTTCAGCGCCAGATCAGCGAGTCACGCTTTTCGCAGCTCCTGGACGACACGCGTTCTCTGGCACGTGGGAAGGTGCTGCACCCCATGGCTGGAAAGCAGCGGCCTCAGCGCCGTCCTCTGGCGCGCTTCGACTTCCGTCACGCCCGGGCGCGTGGCTTGGCTCTGCTCCTCGCGAGCCGTGCGCCGCGCGATCCCGCGCATCCCGAGCGGGAAGCCACACGGATCCGTGCGCGCAAGCTGCTCGCTGAGCATGGCGCCCGCGCGATGGCGCAGCTCGTGAGCTCCAGCATGGCGACGCCTGAGATCTCAGGCAGGGCGGGGGCGCGCGTCCTCCTTGCCCCGGAGTCGGTCCAGACGATGAGGAGGTTGCTCCAGGGGGCGGTGCCGCTCGAATTCCTGGAAAGTCACGTCATCAGCGAGGAGGCTCATCACGCCTTCAAGGCAGGCGATCATGGTCGGTTCGTTCGCCTTCGTGAGGAAGATTTGAATCGGATCGAAGGGGATCGATTTCGCAAGGTTCTCGAGCGCCTTTACCCGTCGAACGATGCCACGTAGCGCCGTGCCCGAAGTCGGCGCGTGATGGTGTTGCAGGAGACCCCAGGGTTACCCGCGGGGTCCACGCCTTTGGTCGTGCGCCCGCCGACGTTTCAAAAATTCGCCCGTTCAATCGTGAAGGACGAGCGCGAGAACTCCGTTTTGGGACGGGAGGGGGAGTCGCGCGACGGCCTCTAAGGGTGTCCCGGAGAGGCAAGTCGCGCTTGGTCTTCAATACAGTAGATACGCCTTCCGCCGCTCCACGAAAGCGCCAGTGTCCTTCGCGAACGTCGCCAACACTCGGTCGATCGGCTCCCCAGATTGAATGGCCTTCACCGACGCGGCGTGCGCGAGCAGCGTGCCGAGGTTCTCCGTGCGCCACGCGTCCGGGAACAATCGACGCAACGTGACCGCGATCGTCAATCCGAGACGCACCGGATCGACCGCCGCCGCGTCCGTCACTCTCATCGATATACCCTTGCAAGCCTGGTTCGCGAACGTGCTCGTCGTGGGGGTGAACGTGGTTTTTTCGAAGGCGACGCCCGTCAATGAGGCCTCTCGCAGCGCCTTCACGAGGGCGTCCGCGTCGATCCACGGCGCGCCGATCACCTCGAAGGGCGTCTTCGTGCCGCGGCCCACGCTGAGGTTCGTCGTCTCCAGCAAACCGACGCCCGGATACAGGAGCGCGGCGCGCGCGGAGGTGAGGTTCGGGGACGGCGCGGTCCACGGGAGGCCCGTGTCGTCCCATCGCTCGGCGCGCTTCCAGCCCTTCATCGGGATCACCGTGAGATCGACTTTGAGCTTGTTTTCAGCCACGAACAGCCGCCCCAGCTCTCCGAGCGTCATGCCGTGTTGTACCGGCACCGAGAGGTAGCTCACGAACGATGATCGATCCGCGTCGCGGATCGGGCCCGCCACCACGACGCCGCCGAGCGGGTTCGGGCGATCGAGGAGCACCACGCGCACGCCCAGATCGGCCGCCGCTTCGAGCGCGTACGCCATCGTCGTCTCGTAGGTGTAGAAGCGCACGCCCGCGTCCTGGAGGTCGATCACGAGCGTGTCGGCGCCCTCCAGCATCGCCTTCGTGGGGCGCTTCTCCGCGCCGTACAGGCTGTGGATCACGAGGCCCGTGCGCGCGTCCTTCGCGTCGGAAATGGCGCCTTCCTCGGCGGATCGCAGGCCGTGCTCCGGCGCGAGCAGCGCGGTCAGCGTGACCTCCGGCGCGCTCTTCAGGATGTCGATCGTGCTCTTTCCCTCGCGCGATCTCGCGGCCGCGTGCGTGAGGAGCGCGACCCTGTGGCCGCGCAGCGCCGCGAATCCTCCGGCCGCGAGCGTGTCGATGCCCGTGGTCACGGAGGGCGCGTCCGGCGCGTGGAGGGCCGCCTGCACCGCGGCGTCGATCCCCTCGCGACGAAGGCGATCCGCGCTTCCCTTGCCGTCCGGGTGCACGCGGTTCGAGAGGATCACGACGGCGATCTTGCGGCGCGCATCGAGCCAGATCGACGTGCCGGTGAATCCGGTGTGGCTCACGGCGCCTCCGGTGACCGCGCCGAGGTACGCGCGCTCTCCGCCGGGGATCGGCCTCGGTTGCAAGAGCGCGCGCACGGTGGCCTCCGAGAGGACGCGCGCGCCGCCGAGCGCTCCGCCGTCCAGGATCATCCGCGCGAATCGGCTCAGATCCGCGGCCGTCGAGAACAGGCCGGCGTGGCCCGCGACGCCTCCGAGCGCGCGCGCCCTCGGGTCGTGCACCTTGCCGAGGAGGATCGTGTCGCCGAGGCGCTCCGTCGGCGCGCACCGCGCAGCCAATCCTCCGGACGGCGCGAACGTGGTGCTCCGCATCGCGAGCGGCGACAGCAGGTGCTCGCGCACGAACGAATCCAGCGTCAATCCCGACACGCGCGCGACGATCTCCCCGAGCGCGATGAACCCGAGATCGCTGTAGCGGTACGCCTCGCCGGGCGCCGACTGCAGCGCCACCGCGAGCGTCTTCTTGATCGCCGCCGCTCGATCGCCCGCGTAGTCCGAGAGCGCGTTGTCCGCGGGGAGGCCCGACGTGTGGAGCAGGAGCTGCTCGATCGTGATCGCGTCCTTGCCGTTCGCGGCAAACTCCGGCAGGTGCATCTTCACCGGGTCGGTGAAGCGCAATTGACCGTGCTCGACGAGCCACGCGATCGACGTCGCCGTCGCGATCGGCTTCGTGAGGCTCGCGAGATCGAACACCGTGTCGCGCGTCATCGGCTTCGGCGCGGGCTCCTTCGCGCGGAGGCCGTACGCCTTCTGGAACACGACGCGATCCTTCGCGACCGCGAGGACCACCGCGCCCGGGATCTCTTCGCGCGCGATCGCCCCGTTCACCGCGGCGTCGACGCGCTTCTCGTCGGCCGGCGCGATCCACGTCACGGGCTCGTTCGCGGGCGGCTCGGTCTCCGCGGCGGCGCTCGCGGCCGCGTCGGCGGTCGGCTCGGCGCTCGGCGCGTCCGTGGCCGTGTCCGCGGGGCTCGCGGTCTTGCGCGACGTGGGGAAGGCGCCCGCGCGCACCGGCTCCCGCGGCGGCGGCTGCGCGCTCCGGTCCGGCGCGTCGCACCCGATCGCGGCGAGGAGCAGAACGAGCAGCTTGCGGGCGCGCACGGCAGGACGATACGTAACGATCGTGCCTTCGAGAACGCCCATTCACGAGCGACTGCACAGCCTCCTCCGCGATTTCGCCGCGCGCGATCGGCCGGTGCGCGTCGTTCGAAAGCGCGCTTTCTGGCATCAGCGGCTCGCGGATCTGGGGCTGCGCATCGTCACGCTGAACGGGCAGAAGAGCTACCTCACGAGCTACGTCACCACGCTCGGCCACACCATCTACGTGCCCGACGACTTCGACGAATGGCCGGTCGCGAACCGCTACGAGATCCTCCGCCACGAGCTCGTGCACGTGCGGCAGTTCGAGCGCTGGGGATGGGTCGGCATGGTGATCGTGTATGGCATTCTGCCGCTCCCGATGGGCCTCGCCTACGGCCGCGCGCGGCTGGAGTGGGAGGCCTACGCGGAGACGCTGCGCGCCGTCGCCGACACCGAAGGCATCGAGGCGGCCCGCTCTCCGGCGCTGCGCGACATGATCGTGCGGCGCTTCACCGGGCCCGATTACGGGTGGATGTGGCCTTTTCCGAAGGTGGTGAAGAGGTGGATCGCCGAGGAGCTCGATCGTATCGAGACTGCCAGTTTGCGATCGAGAAATGGCGAGATCGAACAGGAGGCCTGAACAGGCCCGCTCCGTGGCGGCAGCGCGCCCGAGCGGTTCTTTCAAATGACAGGAAGGTTCCCCTCCCTGCGCCTGCGGAGCAGGCGCTTTGGGAGGGGCGGGCCGCGCGCAGGCCGATAGGCCGAGCACGGACCGGGGGGTGGGCAACTCGCTATTTAAAGCGTCACTCGACGAAGACCGCGCCGACCATGCCGCTCAGCGCGTGGATGTCGCAGTAGTAGCCGAAGGAGCCCGCGGCCGGGAACGTGAAGGTCGCTTCGGTGCCGCTGTTCGTCGTCGTGATCGGGCTGTTCGCGTCGGGGACCTTCGCGCCGTTCTCCACCGTGCCGCCCACCAGCGGGTGCGACATGAACGTGGAGACGAATTTCACGCTCGAACCAGCCTTGATCTTGATGCACTTGGGGCTGTACGCGAGGCCGGACTGGTTCACCGTCGTCGTCGCGTCCGCGGTGTGATCCTCCGCCGCAGCCGGATCGCAGCCGTTCACGAGGCTGCTGCTCGTCGTCGTGGTGCCGCCCGTGCCGCCCGTGGAGCCGCCGGTCGATCCGCCCGTCGACGTGGATCCGCCCGTGGATCCGCCGGTCGACGTGCTGCCGCCCGAGCTCGTGGTGCCGCCCGTCGCGGTCGTGCCGCCCGTGCCGCCGCCGCCGGAGCCGCTGCCCCCGTCGCCGCAACCCGTGCCGTAAGCCAACGCGGCCCCGAGGAGGGCCGTGAGAAGAATGAATTTTCGCATCGTCAATCTCCGTAGAACGCGGGGAGTGGGCCCCGCGGCGTGAAGCGTAGAGCATCCTCCGTGCCCTCACGAATTCAATCTGTGCTCCCCGAGAAATCGCACCCAACTGGCACCTTCCGTGGCGGGCGGAACGGGACGCGAGGGGGCGAATCGCCCCGAGGTGCATCGGTGTTCGAACGTGCTTGTATACAGTCGCGCCTGCGGGCGCCGCGGCCCGGCCTGCGTATCAAAATGAGCCGAACGCAGCCGCGGGAGAGGAGGTCAGACCACGCCCGGCACCCCGGCGAAGGTCGCCGGTCTACACCGGTCGATTCCGTGCGCCGAAGCGTGCTAGCCTCGGCCGAGAAGGAGCTCGGTGAGGGCGATGGCAAAACGAAGCTTGCTTGCGTTGGGGGTCGGGGCGGTTCTTTCCATGATCGCGCTCTCCGCGAGCGCGCAGGAGGCGGCGCCGCCTCCGTCGGCGCTCCGGCCCATCTCCGATTTTCCCTGGTACGTCGGCCTCAGCGGCGGCCCCGCGTACGCGACGCTGAACCACCCGCAGATCGCGGCGCACGCCGGGTTCGCCGCGGGCGAGAACGTGAGCTTCCTCACGCCGACCCTCTCGCTGCACGCGGGCTACACGATCGGCGAGCGGCTCGGCATCGGCATCGAGTTCTCCACGGTGGAGACGGGCATCGCGCGGCACAACCCCGGCGAGACGTTCAACATCGGCGCCACGCCGCAGCGCGGCTGCAACAACTGCCAACCGAAGGCGGGGGCCGGCCAGATCATCGCCACGCAGCTCGTGTTCGGCACGTTCGGGCCGCGCATCGACTACGCGCTCCTCGGGCGCGACGGGCTGTTCATCAGCGCGACGGCCGGCGTCGCGTCGCTGGTCGGCCTCACCGACAAGCAGGGCTTCGGCGCGACGGGGCGCATCGGCTACCGCGTCCGCGCGAGCAACGTGATGACGGTCTCGCTGGAGGCCGGGTTCACGGGCCAGACGTACGGCGACACGACGATCTACCTGCCGTTCGGCGCGGCGGTGCTTCGGCCTTATTTCTGAGCGTTCCGCGATGCCGGATCTGATCGCCATCGTCGCGAAGGGCATCTTCGAGCAAGAGGCGAAGCAGGGGGGCAAGCTGCTCGCGCCCGGTCAGGTCTTCGCGACGGATCGCTACGTCTCCAAGAACAAAGCCCTCGCGCCGCTCGCGCAGGGCGGGCGGCTCGTGCTCGTGACGGTGCGCCCGCCGAACGAGCGGCTGTGGCTCGTCGCGATCCTCGACAACCCCACGTTCGGCCCGGATCCGGCCACGAAGATCGACATGTGGCGCGCGGCGCATCCCAACGCGACGCCGATCGTCGACATCACGGCGCTGCGCAAGACGATCAAGCTCGCGACGGGGAAGGGGCTGTCGCAGGACAAGGGCGCGCTCGGCATGAGCTTGCAGACGCCGCGCGCGCTCGCGGCGGAGGACATGGTCGCGATCCTCGACGCGCTCGCGGGGCCCGGCGATCGGATGAAGAAGCTCACCGCGGAGCTGCCGGCCTCGGTGACGGACGCGACGCGCGCGCTGCTCGCGGAGCTCGGCGCGAAGGCCGACGACGAGGCGCTGCGAGAGAAGATCGCGCACCGGCTCGTGAGCGAAGGGGCGACGGACGCGGCGATGCGGCTGCTCGCGGCGATGAAGCACCTCAACATGCACGGCAGCGGCGATCTGCCGTGTTTGTGCAAGCGTCACATCGCACAGGCGCCCGCGGAGGTGACGGCGGCGGGGGTCGCGTTCGCGCGCAGCTTCGTGTGCAACCTGGGGCGCGTGCTTCATTTCTGGGCCCCGCGGGAGCTGTTCGCGGATCCGAGCACGCTGACGTCGATGCGCATGTCGCTCGGCCGGCGCATCAAGCGGCTCGACCGCGAGCGCAAGCAGCGGGCCCGGATGCGGACGAGGTGACGGCGTGGCGCGCCCGTCCACGGACCCCGGCGCGCTCGTCCCCGCGCGCATCCTCGACGAATCCCGCGGCGTCCGCCGGCTCGCGGTCGCGGGCCTGATCCCGGACACGGTGCCCGCGGCCCTCGCGCTGCGCTCCGTGATGGTGCGCGACGAGGACGCGGAGATCCGAGCGCGCGCCGCCGCACGACTGCGGGCCTCGCCGATCGTGAGGTCCGCGATCCCCGAGGGCGCCGCGGGCGAAGCGATCCTCTGCGCGCGCACGGCGATCGCGGACGCGCTGGCGGACGCGCTGCTGGATCCGTCGCCGTTCGTGCGCGAAGAGGCCGCGCGCACGGCGGGCGCACTTGCGAAGGGGCCGTTCGCGCTCGTGATGCGCGCGCTGCGGGAGGCGATCCGTCGCGACTCCGCGTGGCGCGTGCGGCGCGCGGCGGTGCGGGCGTATGCGCGGCTCGCGGAGGCGTCGGCGCTCGATGTGCTGTTCGGCGCGCTCGACGATCCGTTCTGGCGCGTGCGCTACGCGGCGATTCAGGCGCTCGCGGCGCGTCCTTCGGCGGAGGCGCCTTCGCGCGATCTGTCGCCCCGCGAGGCGGCGGCGCGCGCGTACCTCGACGCCGCGCGCCGCGGGGAGCGCGCGATCGACGTGGAGCCCGCGGAGCCTCGGATGGTGCAGCCCGACGACGCGGCCTCCGAGGGCGCGCTCGGGGATGCGGATCCGGCGGTGGTGACCGCGCGGCTCCTGCGCGCGCCGCCCGGTCCCGAAGGCGGCGCGGCGCTCGTTGCGGCGCTCGGAAGCTCGCACGCGTCGTTGCGGCGCGCGGCCGTGCGGCTCCTCGCGGCGCGCGGCGATGCGGACGAGCTGTTCGGTGCGCTCGCGTGGCTCGACGATCCGCGGGTGCTCTACGCGGCGGACGCGGTGCATCGGCTCATGCGGCGGGTGCCCACGCTGGCGCTCGTGGAGCGCACGTTCGCGGATCCGCCTTCGTGCGCCGGCGCGCTCGCGTGGGCGCTCGTGGAGTCGGCGCGGCTCCACATGGGCGCGCCGCGCCCCGCGCTCGCGGCGGCCTCGCGTCACGAAGACGTGCGCGTTCGCCGCGCGGCGATCGTGGTCGCGGCCGAACGAGGTGACGTGCGCGCGCTCCTCGATGCGACGCAGGACGCCGAGGAGAGCGCTCGCGCCGAGGCCGTGGACGCGCTCACCGCGGCGCTCGACGATCCCGCGGTGCGCGCCGCGCTGCCGCCTCCGGAGGACGGCCCGTTCGTCGCGCGCGCGCTGCTCGGCGCCGTTCGTTTGTGGATCGGCCGCGCCCGCGATCCGCGCACCGAAGAGTGGCTCGACGCGGTGATCGCGCGCGCGGCGCTCGCGCCGTGGTCCGACGTGAAGGCCGAGGCGATCGCCCTCCGCGCGCACCGCGGCGCGCTCACCGACGAGGAGCGCGCGTCGATCCTGGCCGATCCGGATCCGTGGCTCCGAGAGGCCGCGATGTCCGCGCGCGCCGGCGCCGATCGCCTCGCGTCCGATCCGGATCCGTTCGTGCGCCGCACGGCTGCCCGCGCCGCCTTCTCCGGCGGGCTCGATCCTTCGGAGCGACATCGGGCCGCGACGATCGGCGCGCGCTCGGCCGACGCGTGGATCCGCGCGAGCGCCGCGGGCGCCCTCGACGCGTCGTCGGAGGACGGTTTCGCCTTGCTTTTGCGGCTCACGCGCGATCGCTCGCCGATGGTGCGCGCGGCCGCGGCGGACGCGATCGATCGGCACGGCGACGTGCACGCGCGGTGTCTCCGCGTGCTCGGCTCGGACGCGGCGCCGGAGGACGTGCGGCTCGCGGCGCACGCGCGGCTCGTGGCGTCTCCCGGCCCTTCGGGGCTCGCGGCGCTCGTCTCGGATCTGCGGGCGCGCGATCTCTCGGCGACGGATCGAGAGGCCCTCCGCGCGACGGCCCTCGCGTACCCCGAAGCGATGCGCGCGCAGATCGCCGAGCTGGAGAGCGAGATCGCGCGCGCCCCCCGCCGAGCGATCCGGGCCGCGATCTCCGGCCTCCGCGGCGACTCCGCGAGGCCGCAGCCGATCGCCCCGGCGCCGATCCCCGCGCCCGCGCGCTCGCTCGGCCGCACCGGGATCTCCGTCGCGCCCCTCGGCATCTCCGGCGCCGGCGAGATGCCCGCCGCCTGCTACGAAGCCGCGCGCGACGCGGGCGCGAACGTCTTCTTCTGGGAGCCGACGCACCGCGCGCTCTCGTCGTTCTTGCCGCGCGCCGAGCGCCGCCACGATCTCGTGATCGTGACCGGCAGCTACGAGGCCGACGCCCGCTCGATCGAAGCCGACGCGGAGCGCGCCCTCCGCAGGCTGCGGATCGACACGATCGGCGCGATGCTCCTCTTCTGGGTGCGCTCCCCCGCGCGCCTCACCGAGGGAGCGTACGAGGCCCTCGCGCGCCTCCAGCAGCAAGGCAAGGTGCGCGCGATCGGTTTGTCCACGCACGATCGCGCGCTCGCCGAGGACGCCGTGCGATCGCGCGCGTGGGACGTCGTGATGTGTCGCCTCAGCGCAGCGCACCCCGGCGCCGAGCGCTCGCTGCTCCCCGCGGCGGTCGAGACGAGCACGGGCGTGATCGCCTTCAGCGCGCTCTGTTACGGCCGCCTCGTCGTGACGCGGGGGAACCTGCGCGGCGCCTCTCCGGACGCGCCCGTCGATCTCGACGCGCCGCCGATCACCGCGCCGGATTGCTATCGGTACGCGCTCAGCCAGCCGGGCGTCTCCGTCTGCCTCTCGGCCCCGCGTCGCTTCCGCGAGCTCTCGGAGAACCTCGCGGTCCTGCGCGATCCGCTCCTCGACGCCGCGACGATGGAGCGCCTCCGCGCCCACGGCGAGCGCGTCCGCGAGCAGAACCGCGCCTTCACGTCGCTCGTCCACCGGGCGTAGCGAGCCGCGACTCCGACGTCGGCAACTCCCTTGTCCGACGTGACCGCCAACCCGCTTGTCGAATGGCCCAGTCTGGCCCACGAAAAGAAGGGAATCGGTCGCGAAAAAAGCGATCGAGACAGGCAATCGAGACTGGCATTCTCCAGGAGGGGTGTATCGTGAGGGTCATGAAGACTTCGCTTGTGCTCCTGACTGCCACGTTCGCGATCACTCTCCTCGCCGGCTGCACCGGGGGCGGCGGAGGCGGGGAGACCTCCGGCGTCACCGAGGACCCCGGCTCCGACTCCACCACGACCTCCTGGCCGACGACCTCCTCGGACACCGGCCCCACCTCGACGCCGGCCGCGATCACCATCGCGAACGCCACCGAGGGCACCGTGGTCGTGCGCGCGGGCATCGAGCTGCCGTTCAAGATCCTGAACTCCGACACCGCCGGAGAAGAGACCATCTCCGCGGAGTGCCCCTGCACGGTCTGCGGCACCAACAAGGGCTGCTACGCCATGGATTGGCTCGCTTCGGTCGTGACCATCCCCATCGGACAGAGCATCACGCTCGACGATCCGATCTCGCGGTTCCTCCTCCAGCCCTACGATCCGGCCACCTGCATCGAGCTCGGGACCACGCAGGACAACACCTGCTTCGAGCCGCACGCCTTCCCGGTCGGCGACTACATCCTCCAGGTCGACTACGACTCGGATCTGATCCTCCAGGATCAACCCTTCGAAAAGGGATCCACCCAGTGGGGACAGCAAGTCTGGGCCGCACAGGCCTTCATCCCGCTCACCAAGCATGTCTCCAAGAACATCCACATCTCGGGGGCGCCCATCGTCGAGCAAATCACCCTCGAGTGACGCCCTCTCGGCGCGCCGCGCCGGCGTGAAATACCTCTTTTCAGGGGCGCGCCCGGCGTGCGATCCTCGCCTCGCTTCTGGAGCTCGGGCACGAGCTAGCCACCTGTCTGCGATGTTTCGTCGCGGCTGCAACCGACATGCTTTCGAAGAACGAGCTGGGCCGAGGACCGCTTTGCGGCTTTTTCGTCCTCGGTCATCTCTGCCGAGCAAGTAGCGAAGGGGTGAGGCGACTCGCCCCTCGGCGTCCGGGCTCCAGAAGCAACCTCTCCCGCGAGACCCGACCATGACGCTCGCCGAGCTGATCCGCGCGCTCGAGCCGCTCCTCGCCGATCCGCACGCGAACGCGGCGCGCATCACCGAGCTGCTCGAAAAGAACTCCGACCTCGCCGAGATGGAGGTGGCCCGCCTCTACGTGAGCCGCTGCTTCGTCTCCGTGGTGGAGGAGCAGGCGAAGAGCGAGGACCCGCGCGAACGCATGCTCGCCGCGCGCGCCGTGCCGCTCGTGATCGGGCGCAGCGTGGCCTCGCGCGTGCTGCGGCGCCTCGTGAAGGACTCGGACGTGCGCACGCGGAAGAGCGCGCGCGCCGGCATGCGCAAGCTCCTCCTGGACGACGTGGCGCTCCCCGACACGCGCTACAAAGTGCCCAAATGGCAGCGTCCGCTCGCGATCGGCGGGTGGAACCCCACGGGCTGGTCCTTCGGCCTCTTCGGCGGAGAGCTCCGGTACAGCCGCGAAGTGAAGACCGTGAGCCGCAACCGCGCGCAGCTCACCCGCACCGGACTGCCACCCAAGATCGATCTGCCGAAGATCGAGACGCCGACGGAGTTGGCTCGTTTCCTCGGCCTCAAGTGGCCGCGGGACCTCACCGCGTGGCTCCGCCCCGGCGAAGAGAAGGGCGCCGGCTACGTCGCGTTCGAGATCCCGAAGCGCACCGGCGGAGCGCGCCGCATCCACGCGCCGAAGATGGCGCTGAAGAAGGCGCAGCGCCGCATCCTCGACGAGATCCTCGCGCGCATCCCCGCGCACGACGCCTGCCACGGCTTCGTGAAGGGCCGCGGCATCGTCACCAACGCAAAGCCTCACCAGGGCGCGCGCGTCGTCGTGAAGATGGATCTCGCCGACTTCTTCCCGACGATTCATTACCGCCGCGTTCGAGGCCTCTTCGCGTTCTATGGATATCCGCCCGCGGTGGCGCAGCTCCTCGCCGGCCTGTGCACGCACCGATCGAAGCTCGCGGACGGCCGCGTCGCGTGGCCGGGCGTGCTCCCGCAAGGCGCGCCCACGTCGCCCGCGATCGCGAACATCGTGTGTCGCCGCCTCGACGCGCGCCTCGCGGCCCTCGCGAAGAAGGCCGGCGCGACGTACACCCGCTACGCCGACGATCTCACGTTCTCGTTCCCCGCGAACGACAAGGGCGAGAGCGCGCTCGAGCTGGGCCGCTTCTTCTGGTGGGTCGATCAGATCTGCCAGTCGGAGGGCTTCACCGAGAACGCGAAGAAGCGCCGCGTCCTGCGCCGATCGACCGCGCAGCGCGTGACCGGCGTCGTCGTGAACGACAAGCTCTCCGCGCCTCGGGAGGTGCGCCGCAAGCTGCGCGCGATGGTGGACCGCTGTCGCAAGCGCGGCCTCGCCGCCGTCGCCGCCGAGCAGGGCCGGCCGGATCTCGCCGCCGTGATGGCCGGCACGGCCGCCTATATCGCGATGGTGCAGCCGGAAGCGGGGCAGAAGCTGGTCCGCGCCGTCGCCGAGGTGACCGCGCGCGCCGAAGGCCAGAAATCGTAGCCTCTCCAATCGGTGGGGCGTTTTTCCGCGCAAGCATTTCCGGTATCGTGTTCTTCGATCGTGAGCTCACCTCGGGCTCGCGAACCGAGGAGTCGATCATGCGGACAGCGCTTTCTTGGATCGGGATCATCGGAGTGGTGGGCCTCACGGCGTGCAAAGCCTCTCCGACCGGCGGCAGCATCACGGGCGGCGACGGAGGCTCGACGACCGCGGGCGGCGCGGGCGGCGGCACCGCGGGCAGCGGCACCGGCGCGACGGGCGGTGACCTGTTCGGCAGCGGAGGCACGATCGGCGGCGGCGGAAGCAAGGAGTGCAACGCCGGCCCCGACGAGGATCAGGACAAGGACGGATTCTCGATCAACGGGGGCGACTGCAACGACTGCGACCCCAACGTGAACCCCGGCGCGGTCGAGGTCATGACGAAGATGGGCGGCGGCGGCAGCGGCGGCGCCGGCCCCGGGACTCCCGTCGACGAAGACTGCGACATGCTCATCGACGAGATGGATCCGGACTTGATGCCATGCGACTCCGGGCTCGCGATCGACGGCGACGCGTGGGCCGGAGCGAAGGCGATCGACCTCTGCAAGCAAGCGGTTCAGCCGAAGGAGTGGGGCGTCATCGACGCCAAATGGGTCCTCGCGGACGGCGCGCCCTCCTCCGGCGCGAGCTTCGATGTCGGCCACGGCATCCTGTCCGCGTTCGGCCCCAACACCAATGTTCAGAAGGGCCAGCGCATGTTGGGAGTCTCCAGCGGCACGGCCCGCCAGCCCACGGATCCCGGCTACCAGAGCGTCGGCGGCTACAGCAAGGGATACTCGTGCAATCACCCGATGGGCTTCCCGAAGGAGTCGCCGTCCTGCGGAGTCGCGGTGACGGGCGGTTGTTACGACTCCACCGGTCTGGAGCTGAAGATCCGAGTGCCGACGAACGCGCACGGCTTCTCGTTCAACTTCAACTTCTACACGTACGAGTGGCCGGGCTTCGTGTGCTCGACCTTCAATGACTTCTTCACGGCGATCCTCTCGCCGATCCCCGCGGGCCAGACGGACGGCAACATCACGTTCGACAACCTGGGCAATCCGGTCAGCGTCAACAACGCCTTCGTGGAGGCGTGCGGCTGCGTGGGCGGGCCTCCGTGCACGGCGGGCGGCAAGACGTTCACGTGCTCGCTCGGCGACTCCACGCTGCAGGGCACGGGCTTCGGCCTCGACGCCGGCGGGTACGCGGATCACGGCTCCACGTCGTGGCTCCTCACGCAGGCCCCGATCGAGCCGGGGACGGAGATGACGATCCGCTTCGTCGCGTACGACTCGGGCGACGGCATCCTCGATTCGACGGGCCTCGTCGACAACTTCACCTGGATCGCCGAGCCGGGGACGCAGATCGGCACGACGCCGATCCCCGATCCGAAGTAGCAGCCCCGCTTGACGGTGGCCGCGCCGTCCGGTACCCGGGGTCTCGTGAGCCACGTTCAAATTCGCATCCCCATGGCCGCGGCCCTCTGCCTCCTCGCGACGGCGGGCTGCGGCAACAAGGGCAGCGGTGACGAGAAGGCCGAGGCCGAGAAGAAGGCCCTCGACGCCGCCGCGGCGGCCCTGGTCGAGCCGGTCGGCGTTATCTCCGCGTACAGCCCGTTCCTCACTCCGCCGGATTTCGCGGCGAAGTACATGCCTTCGAAGCACAACGACTCCGACCGCGCGATGGCCGCGGCCGCGAACGAGATCCGCCACGCGGCGAACGGCGCGGCGCAGAACGTGGAGCGCGCGAACGCCGCCGGCACGAAGGACATCGAGGCCGCGCTGAAGGGCGTCGCCGTCGCGTGCGCCGACGCCGTCGAGCCCGAGGCCCTCGCGAAGTGCAAGGACGCGGTGAAGGCGCTCGACGACGCGCTCGTGAAGGGCGAGGCCGCGCGCACGGCCGCGGGCGCGACGACGAAGATCCCGCGCGTCGAAGAGGCTTCGATCACCGAGAATTCGAAGAAGGCGATCGCGGGCTTCCTCAAGGCGAAGGGCCCCGGCCCCGCGGAGACGGCCTTCATCACGAAGCGCACGGACGCCGCGGCCTCCGCGGCCGACGTGATCGCCGCCTGCCAGTCCGCCGCGAGCGAGGCGGAGGCGACGCAGCGTCAATTCGAGAAGGCGGACGAGCCGATCCGCCTCGTCGCCGTGACGCACAAGATGGCGATCGACTCGCAGTGCAACCGCCTCAGCACGGCCGAAGGCCTCCGCAAGGACGTCGCCGACTGCAAGAAGAAGGCGAAGAGCACCGAGTGCAAGGTGACCTGCGGAAAGGCCAAGAACATGCTCGACGACGGCCTCCCCGCCGCCACGTTCGAGCCGCTGGCCAAGGACTACGCGGCGATCTGCGAGAAGTAGATGGCCTCGGGGGAACAAGGCGCCTCGGCGGCGGACAAGGACTCTGACTCGGGGGGAGGCTCCCGCAAGCTGCTCCGCGAGATGGGGGGATTCGAGAACTTCGCGGTCTCCTTCTCGATCATCTCGATCCTGACAGGGGCCGTGTTGCTCTACGGATACGGACTCAAGCTCTCCGGCCCGATCATCAACACGGTGGGCTGGCCGCTCGTCAGCGTCTTCACGCTCGCCGTGGCCGCGAGCATGGCGGAGATCACGAGCGCGTGGCCGACCGCGGGCGGCCTGTATTTCTGGACGTTCCGGCTCGGGGGCCGCGGCATCGCGTGGCTCGTGGCGTGGCTCAACATGGTGGGCCAGGTCACCGTGACCGCGGGCGTGAACATCGCCGCTGCGATCTACGCGATCGGCGCGTTCACCCGCGCGGCCGAGATCGACCCGAAGACGGAGGTGCCTGTCTTCGGCCCCATCACGAGCTGGTATTTCCAGCTCTTCGTGATGGTGCTGCTCATGATCCCGCAGGTCTTCATCAACGTGTTCGGCATCAAGCTCACGGCCCGTCTCTCGCGGGTGAGCGTGTACTGGCACATCGGGGGCGTCGCGTTCATCGCGATCGCACTGCTCGTATTCGGGACCAAGAACCCGGGGTCGTTCCTCCTCTCGTCCGCGGGCGCGGCGACGCCGATGGAGGCCTCTTCCGCGGAGATCGCGGGGAAGACCGTGCCGGCGCTCGTGATCGGAGACTTCAAGCTCGCGTCGCCGCTGTTCGGCCTCTTTCCGGGCCTCGTGGCGTTGTACCAGCGGGCGCCGTTCGTGCTCGTGTTCGCGCTCGGGATGTTGCAGGCGCAGTGGACCTTCACGGGGTACGACGCGTCGGCGCACGTCTCGGAGGAGACGCGGGCGGCCAAGCTGTCGTCGGCGTGGGGCGTGTTCCTGTCGGTCGCGGTGTCGGCGGTGGTGGGGTATCTGCTGCTCGTGGTGCTCACGTGGACCATCCCGGCCGGGGACGTGGCGGCGACGGCCAACGATCCGTATCCGGTGCTCTACGTGCTGTACAAGGCGCTCCCGCGGTGGGCCGCGCACGTGTCGGCGGTGCTCATCGGCGGCGCGATGTGGCTGTGCGGCCTGTCCTCGATCACGTCGATGGCGCGAATGTGGTTCGCCTTCGCCCGCGACGGCGGACTGCCCGGCTCGAAATACCTGTCGCTCATCCACTCCCGGTACCGGACCCCGATCGCCTCCATCGTCGTGACGAGCGTGCTGTCGGTCGCGATCTGCGCCTATGCAGCGGCGTATTTCGTGGTGACGTCCATCAGCACGATCACCCTCTATCTGGCGTACGGGATACCGATCCTCCTCTTGCTCCGGAACCGCCTCCGAAAGCGGGGCGCGACGCTCGACAACGGAGAGGCGCCGTGGAACCTGGGCCGCGCCGGAAAGGCCATCAACGCGGTCGCGGTGGTGTGGGTCGCCCTCATCACGGTGATCTTCTGTCTGCCCCCGAACGAGCTGGTGCTCTGGAGCATGATCGCGCTCGGGGTCCTCCTCGCGGCAGGATGGTGGATCTCCGCGCGCCGCCATTTCGTGGGCCCCGGCAAAGAGGCGCTCGCGGCGATGGACGAGGCGTCCTGACGCTTTTATTCTCCTCGGCGATGTGCCGGAACATTCGCATCCTCCACCACTTCGAGCCTCCGACGACCGAGGGGGAAATCCGCGACGCAGCCCTTCAGTACGTGCGCAAGGTGAGCGGCCTCACCGCGCCCTCGCAGGCCGATAAAGAGGCCTTCGAGCGCGCGGTGGAGGAGATGGCCACCTCGACGGCGAAGCTCCTTCACGCCCTCTCTTCCCGCGGCCCGGCCCGCACCCGCGAAGGCGAGCGCGAGAAGGCCAAAGTGAAGTGGGCGAAACGGGAAGCCCGCATCGCCGGACGCTGACCGATCAGCGCGGCGGCCGCATCCCGAGGTACCCCCAGAATCCCGCGGTCGCGAGGCACGCTGTCACCGTCGCGAGGACGCGGGCGGCAGTGACCCAGTCCAGGAAAATGCCAATCAGCGCCGTCGCCAACAACGTGCCAGCGGCCGCGAGCACGCCCTGACGAACCGCCTTCTGCGACGACTCCCGCCCAGGCGGACCGCCGAACGGCAGCGCGAACTCCAGCACATCCTCCACGTTCGCGCCCTCACGATCCGCGAGCTCGCGCGCCAATCGGACCTTGAGAACGCCGAGCACCGCGCGCGTCACGGCCGCGCCGACACCGAACGTCCCGATCGCGACGAGCAGAAACGCCGGCACCAGCATGCGAACCGAGCTCACGTCCCCGTCCAGCCTGGTGACCGTCCACGCCGCCGCGCCGAAGCCCGCCGCCACCGCCGCCACCGTCGTCGCGCGCACCAGCGTCTTCTGCGCGCTCGCGAGGCGGTAATTCAGCACCTCCACCGCGCGCAACGCCAGCTCTGCCCTGTCCGGCCCGCGGGACGACTCCATGCGATCACCCTGCCTCAGGTCCGCCGCTGCATCAACCTGCCGCCGCGCGTCGTGGCCTGCTTCGCGCACTGGCATGTTCCGGATCGGCTGGAAGACTCCAGCCTCCCGCGAACAGCGGCGTTGCGCAATTCGAGCATGGAACGATGGACGGGGGGTTGCATATGCTTGTCCGCTGGAGGCACCACGGCATGGCCATTGTCGAGCTCTCGTTCGCTTCGGGGGAGCACTCGCTCTCCGTGCGCAAGTTCTCGGTCCACGAGTCGATGTCCAACTTGTTCCGCGTTGCGCTTGAAGTGCGATCGCCGAACGAGGATGTGGATCTCGAGGCCATCGTGGGCCGCCCCGCGCTGTTCCGCGTCGCGAGCGGCGTCGCGTGGGCGCACCAGGGCACGCGCGTCTGGACGGGCGTCGTCAGCGAAATGGAGCTCGTCCGCGTCGAGCCCGACGGCCTCTCCACCTACGAGCTCTGCATCGTCCCCAATTTCTGGCTCCTCACGCAGCGCCGCAATTACCGGCTCTTCTCGCACGCGAGCGTGCCCGAGATCGTGACGAAGATGCTCCGCGAGTGGGACGTCCCGCACGAGTTCCGGATCGAGAAGGATCGGTATCCGAAGCTCGAATTGCGCATCCAGTACGGCGAGAGCGATCACGCCTTCATCGCGCGCCTGCTCGAAGAGGCGGGCATCTCGTACTACTTCGAGGACGACGTCTCGGAGTCGCGCCTCGTCTTCCACGACAGGCCGCACACCAACGACAAGCGCGGCGGCCTCCCGCTCGGCTTCGTGGATGATCCGACGCTCGCGAAGGCGGCCGAATTCGATTACGTGACCGACGTCCGCGTGGGCAACAAGGTGCGCCCGGGCAAGCTCACGATCCGCGACTTCGACTTCCGGAGGCCGGGGTTCGCGCTGTTCGGCGAGTCGCCCGCGCACGGTGACATCGAGTCGAAGCTGGAGCAGTACCACTACCAGCCAGGCGCCTTCCTCACCGAAGGCCACAAATCCCAGGCCGAGACGCCCGCCGCCGATGACCGCGGCGTCGCGCGGCACCACCACGGGCACGGGCACCACCTTGCGCAAAAGCGCCTCGAAGGGCACCGCGCCACGAAGCAGATCGTGCGCTTCTCGAGCAACGCGCTCGACTTGTCCCCGGGCGTCGTCTTCTCGATGGCCGGTCACGCGCGCAAGGACCTGGCCGAGGACAAGGAGCTCCTGGTCAATTCGCTCACCATCGAGGGCGAGGTCGACAAGGAGTGGCGCTCCTCCGGGACTGCCTCGTTCGCGGCCTTCCCGTTCCGCCCGGCCATCGCGACGCCGAAGCCGAAGATCTTCGGCGTGCAGAGCGCGGTCGTCGTCGGCCCCGCGGGCCAGACCGTGCACACCGACGAATTCGGCCGCGTGCGCGTGCAGTTCCACTGGGACCGAGAGGGCCGCTTCGACGAGCACTCCAGCGTGTGGATCCGCGTCAGTCAGGCCTGGGCCGGCTCGGGATACGGCATGATCAACATCCCGCGCATCGGCAATGAGGTGCTCGTGTCCTTCCTGGACGGGGATCCGGACAGCCCCATCATCACCGGGCGCGTGTTCAACGGGGCCATGCAGGTGCCTTATCGCCTCCCGGAGGCGAACCTGATGAGCGCCTGGAAGAGCGACTCCAACTCCAACATCATCCTCTACGTCGACATCCCGGATCACGAAGGCTTCCTGGAGCAGGCGGAGCGTGATCGCCTCGGCGTCGTGAAGCACGACGAGATCAACATCATCGGCAACAACAAGACGGTGGCTGTCCGCGCGGACGAGGGCAACGTCGTCGGCGGCAACTACGCGCGCGGCGTGATGGGCGGATACGACCTCATCGTGCAAAAGGAGCTGTCGCTCACCTCGCAGTCGGCCGTCAGTCTGACCGGAGGCATGGAGATCACGCAGACGACCGGCGGAAAGTGGGAGGCCGGCGTGACCCCGATCATCCCCATGATCCTCACGATGATGGGAGTCCAGATCGTCAAAGGCAAGCTCGACGCGGCGTTCCCGGCCGGCCCGCCGGACCTCTTCGCCATCCTCCAAGCGCAGGCCGCGGCGATGGGGATCAACCTGCAAAACGGCCAGATCCCGCCCGGCGTGAGCTGGGTCGCGGCCCTGCCCGCGGACATCCAGGGCGCGTTTCAGCAGCTGATGGACGACTTCGGAAAGGCCTTCACCGACATCCTGCAACCGCTGCTCGATCTGCTCTCGAAGGTCAGCTATTCCGATCTGCAGACCATCTTCGCGGTGATCGCGGCGGCGCCCGATTTCCAGTCGGTGGTGGACATGCTCACGCAGCTCTTCCCGCCGCAGCCGGGCAAGGTGAGCATTCAGGACCTGATGGCGGACATCAAGGCCATCTTCGACAAGCTCATGGGGTCGATTCCGGACATCGCAGCTCCGCCCGGCGCGTCGGCGTCGGGGCAGGCGGACGACGGGCCGGAGAAGGCGCTCAAGAAGGTCGTCATGGTGATGAAGATGTTCTCCGAGGTGATGAGCGAGATTCACCCCGGAACCGGCATCACCATCAAGCCGAACGAGATCCGCCTCACCACCGGAAAGGCTACGATCGAGCTCAAGGGGGAGGACATCGAGATCAAGGCGAAGGGCAACATCAAGATCGAAGGAGCCAGCGTCGAGATCTCTCCCAAGCCGTGTTAGCGTCGGAATGACCGGCGGCGCGACCTCGGGAACGCCCGGGGCGCGTCGCCGAAAGGGGTTGTTCGCCGATCATGGAACTGCTCTCGCTCTGTCCTTATCCGGCCGCGCCGCTCGTCTGGCAACTGACCCCTTCCCGGTGGGTCCTCACCGTGGTGTGCAAGGCCACGTACGCGCTGGTTCCAGGCGTCGTCGGGCCCGCGAGCGAGCAGGAGCCGCTCCTCGACGAGGACGCGCACTGGGACGACGACCCGCAAAAGAGCCTGTTCGCGCCCGCGGACATGGTGCCTTTCAAGCAGCGCGCCGACGTGATGCTCGTGGGCTCCGCGTGCGCGCGCAACGGGCAGCCGGCCCGCTCGCTCACGGCGCGGCTCCAGGTGGGGAAGATCGACAAATCGATCGAGGTGCTCTGTCCGCGCGTGCGCACCCGTGACGGGGAGGTGCGGGAGGGCAAGCGGTGGACGAAGATGCCTCTTCTTTACGAGCGCGCGGCCGGCGGCCCCGGGACGGACAACCCGGTCGGCGTGCACCTCGAAGGGGCGCGCGATCGGTACGGGCAACTGGCGCTCCCCAACTTGCAGGCTCCGGGCCTCGCGCTGCCGCCCGACAAGCTGCCTCCGCCGATCGGATTCGGCCCCATCGCCGCGACGTGGCCCGGCCGCAAGCGCCGCGTGCCGGACCTTGCGCACGCCTATGCGCGCGCGCCGTTCGGGGAGGGGTTCGATCCGCTCTTCTTCCAGGCCGCGCCGCCGGATCAGCAGATGGATGTGCTCCGGCCGAACGAGCGGATCGCCCTCGACAACATGCTCCCGAATCATTCTGTATTCGTGAGCGCGCTCCCCGGGGACAAGCCGCGCGCGAGGGTGGAGTTGCGAGGGGCCTCTCCGCGGGAGATGGCCCTGGTGCCGGACTCGCTGTGGATCGACACCGATCGTGGCATCTGCACGGTGACGTTCCGCGCGAAGGTGGACATCGAGCATCCGGAGCAGGAGGGCCGCGTGCTCGTCGCGCTGGCGAAGAACGATCAGCCGATCCCGTGGGCGCGGATCGCCCCGGCCCCGCCCGCGCCCTCGTCGAGCTCGACGCCTTCGCCCCGCGCCTCCGCGCCGCCCGCACAAGGCCTCTCGACGCCGCCGCCGCAGGCGATCTCCGTGCCTCCGCCGGCGCAGAGCATCTCGACGCCGCCGCCGCCACAAGCCATCTCGGCGCCTCCGCCCCAGGCGATCTCCGTGCCGCCGCCGCCGTTTCGGGTGGAGCAGAGTCCGACGGACATCGACGTGGAGATGGTCGACTCGGTGGAGGTGACGCTGGATCCGCAGCCTCTCCACGAGACGGCCGCGCTGCCTCCGATTCGCCCCGTGACGACGCAGATCGTGCCGCACGAGCGCGAGCAGCCGGCGCTCCCGTTCCAGCCGGCGCCTCCTGGGTGGCAGTCGCCCGCGGCGGTGCCCTCCCGGCCGGGACTGCCGCCCTTGCCGGGGACGCCGCACGATCTCACGGTGACGCCCGCGTTCGGCGCGCCGGCCGCGCGGCACACGCTGCCCGATTGGGAGGTGTCGTCGCCGAAGCCTCCGCCGCCGCTGCCCCTCGCGCAGGTGCTGCCCGCGAAGGAGCCCGCGCCTCCGCCTCCGCCGCCGCCTCCGCTGGTGGCCAATCCAGCATGGGCGTCGCAGACTCCCACCCTCACGTCGCGCGGCGCGCTGCCGCCCCTCGGGACGCCGCCCCCGGTGGCGCCGCCGCCTCCCGTGAATGCGCCTCCGAAAGAGCCGGCCCCGCTCGGCGCGCTGGACGCCTCCAACGCGGCCGCCGGGGCCGCCGCGCAAGACTCGGCCTCTCCGCGCGTCGAGATCGACGTGGCCTCTCCGCACGCGCCGCCCGCGATCGTCGTGGAGCTGCTCTGGATCGACCCGTCCGCGGCCACGCACTACGCCGCTCACCCCCTCTTCGTCGCGGCGAAGACCCGACTGGCACCCTCGCCGGAGACCCCTGCAAATCCGGACGAAGCCGCGCGAGGGTGGGTGTACGACATCCTGTCTCGCGGCGCCCCGTCGTCCCTCTCTGCCCTGGAGTCGGTGCTGGACGCGGCGGAGGAAGACAGCCCGCCTTCTCCGGCGCTCGCGCTCGTGACTGGCACTCTCGAACTGTGCCTCGACGAGGTGGAGACCCTCCGCGCGACGGCCCTCGTGGCCTCCGCGCTCGCGACGGGGGACCGCAAGCTCAAAGAGACCATCGACGTCGCGAACGAGATGCTGAAGACGCCGATGGCCGGGATGCCCGATCTCGCCGAGAGCCTCGCCGCCCGCATCCGCGACGCGTGGAACAAGGCGAACCGCGCGCTGCCGGCCGATCACCTCGCCGCCGCGACGGAGAGGCTCCTCGTCGAACAGCGCGCCTACCAGAAGCGCGACCTCCTCGACGACACGTGGATTCGAGCGCTCCTGTCCGCGGATGGGAGCCCGTCCATCCCGGTGTACCTGCCCGCGAAGATCGCCCGCCGACTGCCCCTCTTCCGCCGGCTGCCCGCGCGCCTCCTCGCCGAGGTGGTGTGGTGTCAGGACCAGTACGAGACTGCCCCGCTCGCGCTCCGGACGATCGCCCTTGGACGTCTCCCCGCGCGCGCGAGACAGGGGAATTCTCGGCCCCGCCGCCGCTGATCTGCCCCAGGCAAAACGCCTTTCGTGAGGCAAACCGCCGCAGCGGTGGACGGCATTCCGCCGGAGCACGCTAAGATTCGTTTACAATTTCTTGATGCGGTGACGTGGCACCGTAATTGCCAATCGCCCAGCCCCATGGACCCATCGGCGCGTCGCTCCCGGGGGCACCTCCCGGCCGGCCTGTTGGCGGCGTTTCTCGCCGGGATGACGGGCTGTTCTTCGCAGGTGATGGTGCCCTTGATCGGCACCGCGGGCGCGCCCATCACGCTCACGCCGCGCAAGGACATCCCGCTGGAGGTCGCGACGCGCAGCACCGGCATCAAGGACCCTCTCCCCGTCGACGGCGGGGAGGTGGCCTACGGAGACGTCGAGACCGCGCTGCAATACTCGATCTCGACGGCGGCAGTTCCCTGGGCCGAGGGCCGGCACGGAAAGGACACCACCGGATACCAGCTCTTCGCCGAGCTGATCGACGCGGACGCGGCGTACCACGAGGGCCGACTCGTGGTGACGCTCGGCGTCCGCGCCACGCTGCGCACGCGCGAAGGGCAGCAGTACATCGCGCAGACGCAGGTGCACTGTCGCCAGGCGGGCGTGGTCGCGCAGAAGGACGGCGCGCCCATCGTGTACGCGTGCATGAGCCAGCTCGGCCGCGATCTGGCAGGCTGGCTCGGCTCCGTCGCGCCCTAGTTTCGTCGAAAAAAAGGAGCTCTCATGTTGCGAAGGATCCTCCCCCTCGTCGCGCTGATCGCGTGTACGGGCTGCGCCGGCGCCGTCGTGGAACCTGGCCACCGCGCGCTGTTCTTCAACCCGCGGGCCGGCGGCATCCAGAAAGAGGTGCTCGGACCGGGCTATTACAAGCTCGGATTGTACGGGCGGCTGGAGGACTTCGACATCACGTATTCCACCCGCAAGGAGACGCTCCGCACCACGTCCTCGGAGGGGCTCCAGCTCGAGGTGCGCCTCGCGGTGATCTTCCGCCCCATCGTGTCGGAGCTGTACGAGCTCGACACCGAGATCGGGCCCAATTACTACGAAGAGGTCATCGGCCCGGAGTTCCGCAGCGCCGCCCGCGGCGTGTTCGCGCGGCACTCGTACCTGGATCTGCAGAAGCACAACGAGAAGATCGAGGACGAGATCGAGGTCGATCTGCGCCGCCGCGTCGCGCGGAAACACCTCGAAGTGTCGTCGATCACGATGGAAGGGGCCGAGTATGCCCCGGAGATCGCCGCCGCCGTCCGCGCCAAACTGGTGGGTGAGCAAGAGGCCGTCCGTCAGAAAGCCGCGCTGGAGAACGACGCTCTCCGCCGCAAGCTGGAGCTGCAGAACCAGGCCGAGCAAGAGAAGCTGAAGAGCGACGAGGCCGTGCGCCAGGCGCAGGCGCAGCGCACGCTCGCCGAGGAGAACGCCAAGGTGGAGCGCCTCCAGGCCGAGACGGAGGCCGCCGTCACGCTCACGCACGCGAAGGCCGAGGCCGAGGAGCGCACGCTGCTCGCGAAGGCGCACGAGGCCGAAAAGAAGGCCGAGGCCAAGAGCCTCACGTGGATGGAGGTCCAGATGCACGCGTACGACGCGCTCGGCAAGCTGGGCGGCGACGGCACACACATCTTGATCGGCGACTGGGCGAAGCTGCCGAGTTACCTGTTCCCGCCCGGAATGGGCGGCGGAGCGGGCGCGATGGGCCGCTCTTCACCGACGACGTACGATGACGCGAAGAGCCCCGCCGGCGCCACGAAACCCGCTGTCGCGCAGCCTCCGCCGGCGCCGCCGCCCGCCGCGGATCCGCCGAAACCCACGGGGACGCGCGCGCGCCGCTGATATCGTGTTTGCCAAAGGGGGTGCTGTCTCGGCGCGTCCCCCCCGAGGAGCTCGTCAGTCGTGGTAGCGCACCGCGGTGCCCTTGAGGTGGCTCTTCCCGCCGTCCGCGGAGTGCTCGAATCGCAGAAACCGCACCTCGTCCGCGCCCATCTCGCGGGCCTTTTCGAGCAATCGCTCGAACCCCTTGTCGTCCGCGTCCTCGGACGTGACGATGTCGATCTCGCCCAGTGAATCGAAGCGCCGCGTATCGTCCGGCGCGAACCGCACGGCGATCCCCGAGACGTGCGCGGGCTCGTCGCCGTCCGGCGGCTCGAACACCGCGCTGGTGACGGCGTCCGCGCCGAGGTCCGCGGCCCGCCGGCGCAGCTCCGCGAAGGCCTCCGCCTCGTCGCGCGCGTCGATGTGGAGATCGAGCACCGTTATCGCCGTGAGCGGCCGTCCGAGGTGGCGATCCGCGGTGACGAGGAGCCCCGGTGCATCCCCGGGATCGGCGGAGGCGGCCTTTCGCTCCGCGTCCGGGTCGCTCTGCGAGGGCCCCGCGTTGACCGCGCGGACGCGGCCCTCGGCGCTGCACCCCGCGAGTGCGAGGAGCGCCGCAAACACGATGTTTCGATGATTCATGGATCCGTCCGGCCAGACCGTCTGCAACCGCCGGGCCGAGGCACACCGCCCCTCGGAGGTGGTCAGTCGTGGGCGTCGATCTCGGCGCGCAGGTCGATCGCGACGATCTCCTCGACCGGCTTCTTCCCGTTGCGCTGCCGGATCGCGTAGAGCGCGCCGTCCGCGGCGAAGTGGTGCGACAGGACCGTGAACGTGTCCCGCGGCTCCTCCCCGACGACGACCTTGCCCTTCGCGAGATCCGCGAACGCGAAGCCCCTCATTCCGCGCGTCACGTACAGGCCCCCTGCGCCGAGCGTGCCGTACGCGCTGCCCCGCTCGATCTCCGCTGACCCGAGCGCCTCTCCCTCGGGCAGAGAGAGCCAGCGGACGTCTTGCAGGTAGTCCTTGGAGTCGATCCGCGAGCCTTCGATGACGGCGGTCTTCCCCGACGGATCCAGGGTGAACGTGACGTCATGGTGCCTGTCCAGACAGGCGAGCTTCTTCGCGGCGTGCGGCGGCGCGGCGTCCACCCGGAACAGGCACCCTGCGCGATCGAACGGCATTTCCAGGTAGTTTCCGTCGCGCGACACCGTATAGACATACCGCCCGTCCGGGCTGAAGACGGGCGCCTGCGGGTCGATCGCCTCCGCGATCCGCGCCGGCTTCTTGTCGCCGACGTCGGTGATGTACAGATGGTATTCACACTGCGTCATCTTCCCCGGCGGCGGCGAGACGTGGTGGCACCCCGTGAAGGCCGCGGTCTTCCCGTCGGCCGAGAACAGCGGGTTGTACGCGGCCGCGAGGCTCATGATCTTGCGCGCGTGCCCCCCTTGTCGGTCCGCCACGAACACCTCGTCGTGCGTTCCTTCGTAGAGCAGCGCATCCCTGGACACGGCGACGGTCGGCCCCTCTTCTCCGCCGCGCGAGCGGGTCACGAAGGGGCCCGTGTCCTCGATCATGGCGGCGTAGCGGAGGAGGTTCTCGCGCGCGTCCCCGTCGAACGCGCTGAAATCGCCGTATTTCACGCCGCGTTTGCCGATCCAGCGGACCGTGGGCTCCTGATCCGGCGCCTCTTCCGAGAGTGGCACTTTCACGATCTCGTACCAGTCCTCGTCGCCGAGCGGGCTGCGGAAGAAATAGGCGTGCTCGTTCTTGCGATCGACGCCGAGGAGCGTGGACAGATAATGCGTCGTCGTGCCCATCCCCGGGATCCCCGTCGCGAGCCAGCGTTCGACCGGGACGGTGCCGCGCCACAGGAGGCGGACGCGCTTGTGCGGGGCGGGCGGCGGCGCCATCTCCCGCGGCGCCTCCACGACGCGCGGCGGCCGCGGCGGCTCGTCCGGCTGGAACACCGCGGGGACGGCGCATCCACCGGCGCCGAGAATCGATGTCGCGAAGAGCCCCGGGACGACGAGCGCGCGCGTTCGCATGGCCGGCACGCATACCGCGCCGGAGAGGCCGAGTCGCCCCCGGAGCACGACCCCTTCGCCCCTCACTCGTCCTCTTCCTCCTCCGGCGGGGCACTCCGGGGCAGGGGAGGGGCCTTGTCCTCGGAGATGAACTTGTGCGCCGCGAGGAATTGCAGCAGGCTCGGATCCTGGAGCGACAGCGGCTTCAGGAATTCGGAGACAGGCGATCTCCGCCACCACCCGGGCCCCTCGCCGACGCGCTTCAATTCGTAGCGGTACAGCGTCGCCTTGATCCACCGGGGAGGCGTCTCTGGAAAAGGATCCACCGCGATGAGCGATTTCACGCCTCGGTCGCCGCGCAGCAGCTTGTACACGAGGTTCACGATCCACGGCTCCCCGCGGTACCCGCGGAACGACGCGAACCAGAGCTGCCAGTCGAGCCGGTAATGGTACGGTGACGCCACGCAAGGGCGCCTGTCCGGGTCGCCCGGCTTGCACGGAAACTGGTACTCTCTCCACACCGCGTCCGGCCCCGGAGAGGCCGAGTCGGTCCCTTCCAGGATCACCTCGAACCGCTCGCGCCCCACGCTCCCGAAGGCCCCGTACGTGCTCACGAGCCGCAGCGGATCGAACGACGTGTTCATGGCCTGTCGCGAAGACAGCAGGTTCATCGTCGGGCTGATCGACAGCACCGCGACGATCATCCCATATCCGTACGTCGCGACCCGCGCCGCGAGCGGGGGCTCCACGTCCTTCACGCGGAGCAGCCGTTCGGACAGCCGCTTCGGCACCGCCCGCCGCAAGAACGCGTCATCGAAGCACGCGAGCGCCGGCGCGATCGTGAGCCAGTTGAAGAACGACAGATTGCCGCTCACGATCAGGAGGAGCTGGAACACGACGATCACGATCCCGGCCGCGAGCCGCGCTTTTCTCGGCCAGAAGACGAAGAACGGCGCCACCACCTCCGCCAGGTGATTGAACAAGACTCCGCCCTTCAACATCCAGACAGGCAGGCTGTGGAACAGGTACGACAGCGGGCTCGGGCTCGGCTGCGTCTCGTAATGGTAGACGAGGCACGTGAGGTCCCGCCAGCACGGATCCCCCCGCAGCTTGATGAGCCCGGCCCCCAGCATCACCCGGAAAATCAGCCACCGCAGCAGCCAGATTGGCACCTTCGGCACCGCCGCCTTCGGGAAGGGGGACGCCGTCCGGACAGGGCACAGGAAGATCGCGAGGAAGCCAGTCTCGACGAGGAGCGACTCCCACCCATATCCGTAGAACACCTGCCCCACGTGGATGAACGAGAGATAGATCGCCCACAAAACGAGCTGCGCCGCCGCGTTCGTGAGCCCGAGCGCGACCGCCACCGACACCGCGAATCCGACCCACCAGAAGAGAGACAGCGTCCCGTCCCCCGCGCCGATCAGGAAGAACAGCGACGGAGCGCGGGTGAAGGCGCCTTTCAGCCCGAAGGCGGCCGTCGCGCGCGCCACGAACGAGGCGGCCGGCAAGAGTCCCTGTTCACCGATCAGCCCCGGTCCCTGCCGCACCAGCACGAGGAACGCGAACGAATAAATGACCCCGAGCAGCCGCAGGAACAGGAACCTCGTGATCTCGTAGCTCGGCGCCTCGGGCCGGAGCGGCGCGTCTTCCTCGGGCGGGGCCTCGGGGCCTCGCGCCTCGCCTTCGGGCGCGCTCTCAGGAACCTTGTCGTCCTCGGCGTCCACGCGCCCATCATGGGCCCTTATCGCGGCGGAATGCAACGCGCTGCTGGACGCGCGCCGGGGGGATGCGTCATGGTGGGGGCCGACCACGATATGCCCCTTCCGAGAGCCCTCGCACCGTTAAGGCACCGAGACTTCCGCCTCTACTGGGGAGGGCAGGCGATCTCGCTCACCGGCACGTGGATGCAGAACTTCGCCCAGTCGTGGGTCCTCACGAGCCTGTCCGTGAGCGCGGCCGATCTCGGCACCTCCCAGCTCATCGCGTCCTTGCCTATTCTGCTCCTCTCGCTCAAGGCCGGAGAGCTCGCGGATCGCTACGACAAGCGCCAGATCCTGATCGTCACGCAGATCGCGATGATGGGGCTCGCCTTCGCCTTCGCGTGGCTGCTCCACCGCGAATCGATCACGGTCGGCCTCATTTTCCTGATGTCGGGGCTCCTCGGCTTCGTGACGGCCTTCGATCTTCCGGCCGCGCAGGCCCTCCCGCCGGAGCTCGTGGAGCCGAAGGAGATCGGCGGCGCCGTCGCGATGATGCAGCAGATCTTCCACGGATCGCGCCTCGTCGGCCCCGGGATCGCCGGCATCTTGATGGCGCGCTTCGGCAACGAGAGCGCCTTCGTCGCGAACGGCCTCTCCTTCATCGCGGTCGTGTGGAGCCTCTATGCCCTGTCGCCCCGCGAAAAGAGGGCAGGCGCCGCGAAGAAGCCCCAGAGAGGCGGCTTCCGCGACGGCCTGGCCCACGTCCGAAAGGACGCCGTCATCAAGCCTCTCATGCTCCTCGCGGCCCTCACGACAGGCACGGTGTTCCCCTTCATCGCGGTGCTGATGCCGATTTACGTCCGCAAGGTGATGCACACGAACGACGCGTCCGTCGCCGGCGTCATCATGAGCATGTCGGGGCTCGGCTCCTTGCTCGGGGCGACGGTCATTCTCTGGGGCGGCGCGGCGTCGCGGCGGTACTGGCTCTTCGGCGGCGTGCTCGGCGTCAGCGTGGCCATGCTCCTCCTGTCGTTGTTTCCGATGTTGCCTGTCGCGGCGCCGGTCGTCGCGGTGCTCGCGTTCTCGGTGACTGGCACGCTCGGCCGCATCTCGCAGACCGTGCAGGAGCGCGCCCCGGCGGAGCTGCGCGGCCGCGTGATGGGCGTCTTCAGCATCGCGTGGACAGGCGTCATGCCGTTCGCCGCGCTCGGGATAAGCCACCTCGCCGACGCCATCGATTACCCTCCCACGATGCGCCTCGCCGCGGCCTGCTACCTCGTCTTCGGCCTCGGCCTCATCGCGTGGGCGTGGGCCCCTTTCGGGACGATGCACACGTCCGCTCCCACGAGCAAGCGAACCCCCCAGATCGAGAGTCCGGACAACGCATCGGAACGGACCAATTCCCAGTCTCCCGAGCCCTCGAAAGACTGATTCTCACAAGGGCACAGACTGTCTAGCTGTTTCGCAAAAGTGTCCAGAGTGTCCGGACAGTGTCTGGACGATCTGGACACTTTCAGGGGGTGTCTGGACAGTCGCTATGTGTAATTTCAAATACTTGGCGCTGTTCACCGGCCACTCGTTCCCTGGCACGCCGACTGCAAAAGCACTTTGCCGTGTCAGGAGGCCCCGCCATGTGGTCCAGTGTTCGCACCTCGTCTCTCGCCGTCTTCGTGGGTCTGATCGCCGTCGGTTCGTTCGGTTGCTCGGCGACTCCGCATGACCCGGACTCGGAGGAGCTGACCGAGGACGTGGGCGTGAACGGAGAGGGCGTGTCCGGCAGCCTGGCCGCGGGCCAGGAGCTGAAGGCCACGGCGAACGTGAACCTCCGCACGGCCGCGTCGACGGGCGCGACGATCCTCCACGTGATCCCGAGCGGATCGAAGGTCACCGTGGTGAGCGGCTCGCCGAAGGACGGCTTCTACAAGATCAAGCACAACGGCACGACCGGCTGGTCCTACGGCCAGTACTTCGAACCCTCCGGCGGCAGCGCGGACGCGATCCCGAACGGCTCGTCGCTCGTGTCGACGGCGGACGTCAACCTCCGCACCGGCCCGGACACCTCGTATTCGATCATCACCGTGGTGCCGAACGGCTCGACGGTCTCCGTCGCGGACGGCGCGCCACAGAACGGCTTCTACAAGATCACGTACAAGGGCGACACCGGCTGGAGCTCTGGCAAGTACTACAAGGCCTCTTCCGGCGGCGGCGGCAACGACAACCCCCCGAGCGAGGACGTGAGCGCCATCGAGGCGGCCGTCTCGCGCGCCAAGTCGGCGGTCGGCTTCTCGTACTGGTGGGGTCACGGTCGGTTCCTCGAGGCGGGCCCGGCGGGCGGCAAGGCCGGCTCGTGCTCCGGCTCCTGCCCGAGCTGCTCGCACAGCGGAAGCTACGGCGGCGACTGCTCCGGCATGGTCGCGAAGGCGTGGCAGGTCCCCTCCAGCAACGACAAGCTGAGCGTCGACTCGCACCCGTACAGCACGGTGAGCTTCAACTCCGACACGAGCCAGTGGAAGACCGTGTCGCGCAGCAACGTCCGCAAGGCCGACGCGATGGTCTACAACTCGGGCGGCGCGGGCCACATCTTCCTCTACTCCTCGGGTGACGGCTGGGGCTCGATGTACGCGTACGAGTGCAAGGGCTGCTCGTACGGCTGCGTGGCCGGTTACCGCACCGCTTCGTCGGCGTACCACGCGATCCGCCGCGCCGGTTACTGAGCCTCTCCAGACTGCCACTCTCCAGGGTGGCAGTCGCGCTCCGGCGATGCGTCGATTCGCCCCGCCTCCGTCCTCGCGCCGGGTCGCCGCACGACCCCGGTTGAGTTTCCCTCCCAATCGCGATATCGAGTCACGGTGAACCGCAAGCGTACCGCTTTTGTGGGCCTCGTCGTCGCAGCGCTAGCCGTCGTGATCTTCCTCGCGACGCGGCCGGCGCCGCAGCCCACGTCGGGGACCGCGGTCACGGCGGTGTCGCCCGTGGCGCCGCTCCGCACGGTGAAGTCGCCCCCGCGCCCCGCCTCCACGCTCGCGGGCGCGACGACGCGGGACCCCGTGGCGGAGGGCCCGACCACCGGAGTCCCCGTCTTCAAGGCGAAGTGGGGCTCGGCCCCGGACGAGCTCGGCCGCGACCGCCCGAACGAGGGCAATCCGATGGGCCCGATGAGCATGGCAGTCGACGCCAAGGGTCGGATGTACGTGCTCGACGAGATCAACGGCCGCATCGTGCGCCGCGGCGCCGACGGCAAGGTGGAGGCGACGATCTCCTCGAACCTGATCGCCCCGCAGGACATGGCGGTGGCGGCGGACGGCTCCACGCTCGTGCTGGATCGCTTCGTGGACAAGCAGGTCGCGATCTACGACGAATCCGGCCGTTTCCGCGGCGACATCCCGATCGAGGGAGAGGGCGTGGAGGACGTCGGCCAGGTGACGGGCGTCTTCGCGGACGGCAACGACATCTACGTGGAGCGCGAGCACGGCGAGCTGGTGAAGCTCGGCGACACCTCGGGAAACCTCGCGTTGCCCCGCACCGAATTGCCCGGCCGCCCGAGCCGAGACGGCACGTTGTTCCTGAACGCGGGCATCACGGACGCGCAGGTCGGCCGCGTGTACGTCTCCGCGATCGACCGCTCGACGAACAACCACCGATTCACGCGCGAGCTGCGACTGCGCTCCTTCGTGCGGGCGATCGTCCTGCTCGACTCCGACCTCGCGGGCACCATCTATTTCGCGTCCGAGGTGGAGGTGGAGGGCGGCAACGAGGTGGTGTTGCTCACGTGTCTGGAGCCGCTCAAAGGCACCCCGGTCGGCGGCGCGGTCCTCCCGGTGAACACGCTCCCGGAGGAGACCTTCCGCGACCTCACCGTCCAGAACGAGGGCGGCGTCCTCTACGCCCAGCGCACGGACGAGGGCGTGACGTACGTCCATTACGACTGCGAGTGACGTAGCCCCGGAGTCTGGATAGCAGGGCTCCGCCCCGCAACCCCGGCCGAAGGTGCCTGTCGAGAGTGCCTGTCGACGTTTCGTCGACCGTCGCCGGGATCACTTGACAAATCGGGGCGAGCTTGCTTTCACAAGTCCGTGCCGTCCTTCACCCTGCGAGCGCGGAACTTCCGCGCCATCGAGAAACTGGACTGGTCGCCGGAAGGCGTCTGCCTGTTGTGCGGCCCCAACGGCGCGGGCAAGTCGACGGCGCTCCACGCGCTCCGGTTCCTTCGCACGCTCTTCCAGTTCGGACACGAGGCGGCGTTTCAGGCGGTGGGTGGGCAGTTCTTCCGGCGCCTCGGAACACCGGGGGACGAGCCCGTCGTCTTCGAGCTAGAGGTCGGCGACATCCTCTGGAAGCTCCGCCTTCCCATGTCTTCGCAGGGGATGAAAGGCACGTACGGGGAGGAGCTGTACCACGGAGGCGATCTCGTCTTCCGATGTGCGATGTTCGACCAGGAGTGGTCCCTCGGCGCCGAGCGCCTCCCCCTCGACGAGGTGCGTTGTTGCGCGAAGGTCGTCACCGACATGAGCTTGGAGCGACGAGAGTACGAGTGGATCAAGCCCCTCGGAGAGGTGCTCTCGGGGATCCGTATCCACGACTCGTACTGGCTCAATCATGTCCAGCACCCCCAGCAGCCGGACAGTCGCAACGTCTACCTCGCCGAGAACGGGCGTAACCTGTGGTCGGTGCTCGCCAACTGGAAGAGCTCTCCGCTCCGTTACAAGGGGCAGTTCGAAGCCGTGTTGTCCGCCGCGAAGAAGGCCTTTCCCGAGCTCATCTCGACCATCGAGTTCGATCGCGGCCTGACGTTCCTCTACCCACCGGGCGTCTCGGATCCGGACTCGGGCTTGCCGCCGAGCCGCGCCGCGGAGGGCCTGCTCACGGGCCTCTTGCACCTCACGGCTGTCATCGGCGCGAAGAGCGGCGGGATCGTCGCGATTGACGAGATGGAGAACCAGCTCCACCCGCACGCGATCCGCTCCTTGATCGAGACCATGCGGAAGCAGGCCGAGGAGAAGAATCTGACGGTCATCCTCACGACGCACTCCCCGGTCGTGCTCAACTCCTTCCGAGACGAGCCCGAGCAGGTGTATGTCTTCGACCGTTCCCGCCCGGATCTGGCGCAGCCTGCGGCCATGACGGATCTCCACTCCGAGGAGTGGCTCGCGCAGGCGAAGCTGGGCACGCTGTACGATCAGCTCGCGTTCGGCGCTCCCGCGATCAAGGCGCCTGTCCCTTGAAGGTCGTCTTCATCCCCACGGGGCGGACGGAGTGGCACGGGCTCCCGGGGACCATGCGCAGGCTCTTCCCCGACCACGAGATGCACGTGCTGCCCGCGCCGGAAGCAGTGGAGTCGTTCGGCGAGCGCTTCCCCTACGACGGGTTCACTTCGACGACGCTCTCGGCTCTGCAGGAGCCGCCCGAAGGAGCGATCGCTCTCGTGGAGATCGCGGCGCAGGCGGCCCTCGGCGATCGAAGGGTGGAGGCCGCCGATCTCGTCCTCGTGCTGGACGATCTGGAGCTCGGTAACTCCGGGCAGCCCGAGGTGGTCACGGAGGTATTTCGAAAGGCGGTCCGAAAGCACCTCACGGACCTATCGAGCAAGACTACCATTCAAGACAAGACCCGAGACGCGCTCTTGGATCGTGTCTCTTTCCACCTCCTGGCTCCGATGGTGGAGGCGCTGTTCTTCTGCCATGAAGCGGCGCTCCAAGCCTGCGGCGTACCCGGCGAGAGCCCTGTTCTCCTCGTCGAAGGACGCGATCCCGAGGCCTTCGAGACGGGAGACGGCGCCTATCTGGCCGCGACGGCCGAAGACTGCCCTGCTTGGTCTGCTCTGCCCCCGAACCGCCGCAGGAAACACCGGCCGAAATGGTTGCTGGAGCGATCACCGCGAGCGCGGCACCCCAAAGGCTACATCCAGTGGCTTTGTCGCGACGGCGCGGATGGGAGCTGCACCACGTACAGCGAGTCCGAGCACGGTGGGGCAGCCCTCGCGGGCCTCGACTGGAGCTTTCTCGGGAGATGCCCGGATGAGCACCTCCAGTTTGCGCGCGCGCTCCTCCGCGACATGGAGGAGCGACTCGGCCCCTCCACGGTGGGCCCAGTGCAAGGGGTGGAGTCTCCCGTGACTGGCCTCTTCACGCGTCGTTCGGATCCGGTCCTGCGCAACCTTTGAGTCTCGTCGCGCGCGTCCTCGCGGAGCTCCAGCGCGACGCTCCGCTAAAGGCGGATCTCGGCGGCTCCGTGCGCCGGGTCACTTTTTCTTAAGAATCGGGGCGGGGGCCGGCCACTCAAGAGCGGCAGGAAGCCCATGCGAACCCTCCGCGATATGCCCCGAACCGGGGCGCTCTGCTCGATCCTGGCCGCGCTCTCGGGCGCGATGACGTTCGGTGTCGGCGCTCGATCCGCCGCGGCGGGCGAGGGGAGCGGCGTTCATGTGCACGTCCACGCGCCCTCGGGGAGAGGCTGCATCGACGCCGCCCGGCTGGAGGCGGCCGTGAAGAGGCACGTGCGCGGCGCACCGAAGAAGGACGCCGTCGACGTGCGCATCGAGGCGCTCGATCCCGCGGGGTACCAGGCGGACATCTCCATCGCCGGCCGCGGCGGAAAACGCACTGTGCGCACCAACGGCGGCGCCTGCTCCAAGCTCGATGACGGCATCGTCCTCGTCGTGACGATGCTCGTGGACCCGGACGAACCCCCGCCCTCCCCGCCGAAGGCCGATCTCGATCCCGACGCCGACGACACCAACGCGGACCCGAAGCCGAAAGGCTCCACCTGGGGCGACGAAGAGCCCTCGGACGAGCCGCAGGCCCCTCCGAACAAGGGCGCTCTCGATAAGGAGTCTCCGGACAAGGACTCTCCAGACAAGGATTCTCCAGACAAGGGCTCCCCTGACAAGGTCTCTTGCGACAAGGCATCTCCTGGCAAGGCGTCTTCGGACAAGGCCTCTCCGGACAAGGCCTCTCCGGACAAGGCCTCTCCGGACAAGGCCTCTCCGGACAAGGCCTCTCTCGAAAACGGCGGCGGTGCGCCTCCGGAGCGCACGCACAAGGTGCAGTTCGGGGTCGGGTTCAACGCCGTGTTCGCGACCGGGATGGCGCCGGCTCCGCTGCCTGGAGCGCGGCTGTCGTTCTCGTGGCTCGGGCCGGGGCCGGTCTCGATCGAAGGGTCGTTCAGCTACTTCAGCAAGACCCAGCAATACGGCTACTCCGGGGTCGCGTCGTACCTGCGAGAGGTGGAGACGTGGAGCGCAGAGCTCGACGTGTGCCCCGCGAAGCTCGACTCCGGACGGCTGCATTTCGGCGCGTGCGCGGGCGTCGCTCTGACTCGGCTCCGGCACCGGACCGACACGCTCGAGCTGAACATGGACTTTCCGGATCCGTACCTCGGCGGCATCAACGACGTTTACCTCGTGTCGCCGGCCGCCGATCTGCGGTTCGACGTGCAGATCGTCCGGGCCCTCCGCGCGGGAGTCGGCCTCGGCATGATGGTGCCCTTCGAGGTGCAGAACGACGCCTCGTACGTGGGCCCGGCGCCTTCGTACGACGTGTTCGGGCCTCTGCACCAGGACGTGATCTTTCAGGGGCGCGCGGGCATCACAGTGGTCCTGCCCCCGTGAAAGAAGCGCTCCTTCCCCCGCTCGGCCTCGGCGCCTCGAGGACCTCCGCGGACGCGAGCACCGCAGAGCCGCGCGCCCGCCTCGATTTCGCCGCGGTGTTCCGCGAGCACGGGGCCTTCGTGCTGCGCACCGTGCGCCGCATGGGCGTCCCGCCGCGCGACGTCGAGGATATTGCACAAAACGTATTCCTGGTGGTCCACCGTCACCTCGCCTCGTACGAGGGGCGCGGGTCGGTGAAGGCGTGGCTGTTCGCGATCGTGCGCCGGGCCGTCGCGGACCACCGGAGGGCCTGTCGGAGGCGGCCGGAGATACCCACGTTGGATCCTCCGGTGTCGGCGGTGGACCCGCAAAATGAAGCCGATCTGGATCGCGCGAGGGAGCGCGCGCTGCTCGATCGGGCGCTCTCGGCGCTGGACGACGACAAGCGCGAGGTGTTCATTCTGTACGAGCTGGAGCAGATGGCGATGGCCGATGTCGCCGCCGCGGTGGGTTGTCCGCTCCAGACCGCGTACAGCCGGCTCTATGCGGCTCGGGAGCGCGTGAAGGCGCTCGTGCTCGCGGGCCTGAAAGGAGAAGGCCGTGGACCATCGAAGTGACCCTGTCCGCTGGCTCGACGCCGCCTCCGACGCCCCGGACGACCTGCGCCGCGTGCTCCGAAGCGCCGAGGACGACGGCGGCGGCGCGGACGCCCTGTCTTCGCTCGCCGCGAAACTGCCGCTCGCGGGCGCGGGCCCACTGCCGGGCGCAGCGGCCGCGGGCGCGACGAAGAAGGTGATCCTTTCGTGGAAGCTGGCAGTGTGGATCGCGGGCGCCGCGGCGACGGCGACGAACGCGGCGCTCATTCACGGAGCGCTCTCCGCGCGCGAATCCGGAGCAATACAAGCCTCGGTGACGCAGGTGGAGAGCGTGGATAGCAGGGGCTCCGCCCCCGCACCCCCCGCGCAAGGGCCTTCGGAAAATGCCAGTTTGCAAGGGACCAGCCCGTCGCCGGAGCCGGCAGACAGCGGAGCGCAAACGCTCGTCCCGCCGCGGAAGACCCCCGCGCCGAGCCACGAAGTCGTCGCGACCACGCCGAAGACCGCCACACCGACTGGCCCCGACGGAGCCGGAGCACGGACTGGCCCCGACGGAGCCAAAGCGCGGACTGGCCCCGACGGACCCGGAGCACGGACTGGCACCGACGAGCCCGGCTCCGCGAAGACATCGACTGACGACGGCTCGCTCGGGGCCGAGGCGCGGCTCCTCTCCAAGGCGCGCGACGTGATGGCCCGTGACCCCGCGAAGGCCTTGCGCGAGGCCGAAGCGCACCGCGCGGCCTTCACCGATGGAGCGCTGTCCGAAGAGCGCGAGGTGCTCCGCGTCGAGGCGCTCCTTCGCCTCGGCAAGCTCGATGAGGCCGCCCGCGCCGCCGCGCAGCTCCGCGTGGCTCACCCGGGATCCACCCACTTGACGCGCATTGAGAGGCTCCTCGCCGCCGCCGCGAAGACGCCCAATTCCCCGCTTCGTTAGAGCGTGGTGTCCCAAAGCACGCGGACGTTCCCCTCCCATCGCGAACGAAGTGAGCGATTTGGGAGGGGCGGGCCGCGCGCAACGAAGTGAGCACGGACCGGGGGTGGGCAACGTCGAGGACGGAGTCCGCTCCGCTACGGTCTCCGCTCCGCAGCGGAGCTCCGCCTCCGCGGACCGGACTCCGTCCTCCCAGTGGCGGCCTGGGCAACGTGCCTTTGTCCAGGCGGACGCGCTGATGGCATTTCCAACAGGCACCCTTCTCGGGTAGCGTGCGCGCATGAGCAATCAGTTCGTGCGCGCGGATGGGTCTGCGCTTCCCGTGCGCGGTTATCGGTACAAGGCACCACCCGCGGCGGCTCGGCGGTTCACGTCGGCCAGGGCCGGCGTGTCCAAGCTGCCCGCGAAGGTCGATCTCCGGCCGCAAATGACGGCCGTCGAGAATCAAGGGCAAACGAACAGCTGCGCCGCCAACGCGACGGCCGGCGCCTACGAGTACCTCGTCAAACGGCACTTCGGCGAAGAGGCGTACGACGTCTCGCGCATGTTCATCTACTACAACGCCCGCAAGGTGGAGACGGAGAACGTCGAGGACCAAGGCACCGCCCTCTCCGACGTCATCGCCGGCCTGCGCGAGCACGGCGCCTGCTCCGAAGAGACTTGGCCCTTCGACCCCGAGAACGTCAACACCGAGCCTCACGGCGACGCCTACGACGAAGCGTCCCAGTTCCTCGTGGAGGACACGGAGCTCGTCCCGGTCGACCTCGACGCCTGGAAAACCGCCCTCGCCGCGGGCAATCCCATCATCTTCGGCATCCAGCTCTACGACTCGTTCGACCGGCAACGGCGCCCCGGCCTCGTGCCGATGCCCACATCCAAAGAGTCGTCGCGCTCCTCCCACGGCGCCCACGCGATGCTGTGCGTCGGCTACTCGGACCCGGACGAGATGTTCATCGTGCGCAACTCCTGGGGGCCCGAGTGGGGCGACAAGGGGTATTGCTACATCCCTTATCGCTACATGATGGATGAGCGCCACAACCTCGGCGATTCGTGGATCTTGAGGCGCATCGAGATGCCGCCGCACGACGACAGCACCTGGAGCGATGACGAGGAGTCGGTGCTCGAGGACGTGTCGACCACGCTCGCGAACATGTCGGACGAAGACTACCAGTCGCTCCTGGAGGCGATGGGCGACATCCACTTCGAGACGCGGCTCGCCCTCCTGTTCCTCGCCGCCGCAGGCTCCGACGGCGAGATCAGCGAAGACGAGCTGGAGATGGTCGCCGAGCACCTCGCCCCCGTCCTGGAACAGACCGGCGGCAACTCCAACGTGCGCGGCGTCCTGCGCCACGCCATGCGCCTCGCGGACGATCAGAACACCATCGAAGAGTCGATCGATCTCCTCGGCGAGCACCTGCCGCAAGAGACGCTCGCCTCCATCGCCTCCGAGCTGGAAGAGATCGCCGGCGCCGACGGCGTCAGCAACGAAGAGGCCGAGTTCGTCGACGCCGTGATCGAGCGCTGGCAAATCGAGCCCTCCGAAGAAGGCGACGGCGAAGAAGACGAAGAGGAAGGCGACGAAGAGGAAGGCGACGAAGAGGGCGACGAGGACGAGGAAGACGAGGGAGACGAGGAAGGCGACGACGAAGAGGGCGGCGAAGAAGACGAGGAGTGATCGGCGGAGGGCCGCATTCCCCCGCGACGCTCGCAGCCGCCCTTCAGGCGCGGATCGCGAGCGTCGCGCCGACCGCGGCCAGCATCACGAACACCGTCGCTCGAAAGGCGCGCTCCGGGATCCGGCCGTGCGCGATCTCCCCCAAAATCAAGCCCAGAACGAGGCCCGGAGCCAGGAGCGCCGACAGGCGAAGCGACCCGGTCCCGAGGTGTCCACCCTGCGCATACACCGCAAGAAGGACGAGCCCGAGCACGAGCCACAACGTCGAGAGCGTCGCGCGAAATACGCGCTTGTCACGCACCAGGCGGCCGCACACGTACACGACCGGCGGGCCGCCCGTCGCGAACGCGCCGTGCACCACGCCGCCGAGCACGAGCATCGCGATCGCCAGCGGGCGCGGCAATGGCTCCTCCTTCCGCTCCTCGCGGGCCCGGACCATCTTCACGATCTCCAGCGCCGCGAGCCCGAGCACGAACACACCCAGAGCGGTCTTCGAAATGCGGATCGGCAGCCGCGCGAACGCGAAGAGCCCGATCGGCAGGCCGAGCGCCATCGCGGGGAGCACCTGCCTCCCGAGGAGCCGACCGTCGATGTGGCCGCGCGCCCGCAGCACCACCGCCGCCGAGAGCGCCACGTTGAGCGGCACGAACGCGTACAAAAGCTCGTCGATCGGGCGCAGGAACGAGCCGAGCGACACCGCGATGAGCGTCGCGCCGAACCCGATCGCCGTCTCCGTGGCGAACGCGACCGTCACGATCGCGAGCAGGAGGACATCGGTGAAGGACATGCGGGCCAGTGAAGGAAGGGCGCCCCACTCCGGGGCGCGGGCGCGTCGAAGAGCCGACTCGAAGAGCCCTTAACATAATCTCCGGTCCGGCGGTGTCCGCGCGCGGAAACTGCGTGCGATCACCGGACTCTCGGGCTCCCCGCCGCGTCCGGTCGCCGCGCCGCGCCCCCTCGTGACGGTCCGGCGGGCGCAGAGGGGGCTACGCAGCACACCTTGGATCTACGGAAAATGCGAGTGTGTTCCGCAAATCTCATTGTAAGCAGCGCGCTTGTGTGGCAGGGCCCCGCACGCAGATGATCGTTTACGAGAACTCCTTCGAATGGAACATGCGGGACGCGACCACGAACCTCGCGCGGCACGGCGTCTCGTTCAAAGAGGCGGCGACCGTGTTCGTTGATCCGGCGCGCGTCCTTGCGGGGGAGTCGGGCGCGGTGCGCAAGGTCACAGGATTGTCGGCGCGGAGTCGCACGCTCGTCGTGGAGCACGTGCCGGGCCCGCGCATCCGCATCCTGAGCGCCACGGTGGAGGCCGGAGAGAGGCGCACCGCGAAGGCCGCCGCCCGCGCCCCCGAGCCCGCGCCGAAGCCTGTCGTCGCGCCGAGCAGCCCCCCGCCGCCCCCCGCGCCGGAGCCGAGCGTGCCTGTCGTCCCGGTCGCGAGGCCCGAGAACACGCGCCCGCTGGAGGTGCCGGCGTCGAAGGTCGGTTACGTGATGAAGCGCCCCGCGCGCCGCCCCGACGGACAGCCCGTGACGATCGTCCGCCCGGTGGAGGCGCCGAAGCCCGAAGCCGCGCCCCCCGCCCCGCTGAACGGCGCCGCGAAGGCCGAAGTCGCCAAGGTGGAAGTCGCGAAGAGCGAAGTCGCCAAGGTGGATGTCGCGAAGAGCGAAATCGCCAAGGTGGAAGTCGCGAAGGCCGAAGTCGCGAAGGCCGCGAGCGCCCCCGCGGCGCCGGTGGTCCCCGCGGCCGAACAAGCCCCCTCCGCCGACGCGAAGCCCATGACGGAAGAGGAGCGCATCGCCGAAGAGGACCGTGCGTATCGGGCCCAGCGCGCGCAGCAGACCGCGAAGGCCCGCGCCGCCGCCGCCGCCAAGCGCGCCGCGATGAAGGCCGCCGCCGAAGCCGCGAAGGCCGCCGAGACCGCGAAGGCCGAGGAAGCCGCGAAGGTCGACGCCACCCCGCGCTCGGAGCGCCGCCCGAAGTCCTCCGCGTCGAAGCCGCCCGCGAAGCCGTCCTCGATCCCCCCCACCGCGGCCGAAGCCGCGCCGAAATCGAGCCGCGCGCCCCGCATCTCGTGGCGTGAGGCCGCGCGCCAGGCGATCGCGAAGCTCCGATAACGCCTCTCCGCGCCGCAAAGCCAGAAAGCCTTGACGGTCCCCGCCGCCTCGAATCTCATCGAGTCATGGCGGTGACGGTGATCGTGAAGGCGGGGGAGTGCTTGTCGAGCATCGCTTTCGAGCGAGGCCATTTCTGGCCCACGATCTGGGACGATCCCGCGAACGCGGCGCTCAAGGCGGAGCGCAAGAACGCGCACGTGCTCCGCGCGGGGGACGCGGTGTTCGTGCCGGACATCCGCCCGAAAGAGGTGCAGGCCGCGACGGGCCGTCGCCACACGTTCCGGCGCAAGGGCGTGCCCGAGCAGCTCCGCATCCGCTTCGGGAGCGCGTCGAATCCGCGCGCCGGCGTCCCGTACGAGCTGACGATCGACGGCGTCACCGTGGCCGGAAAGACCAGCTCCGCAGGCGAGGTGACGAGCTATCTGGCCCCCAACGCGCGCGAAGGAGAGCTGGTGCTCCGCCCGGAAGGCGCCCCGGAGGAGCGGTATGTGCTGGCCCTCCGCGAGCTCGACCCGATTGACACTCTCCGCGGCGCGAAGCAGCGCCTCCGCAACCTCGGCTATCCGCCCGGCGAGATGGACGAGGCCGCGACGCCGGAATTCGTGGCCGCGATGAACGATTTCCAGGCGGCCGCGAAGCTGCCGAAGACGGACGCGATCGACGCCGCCACGCGGGACGCGCTGCTCGCCGCGCACGGCACCTGAAACGGAGAGAGCGCCATGCCTTTCGAGATGCGGGGCCGCGAAAAGACCGTCGACATCGACGAAACGACGTACCACCTGATCCGCGCGCGCGGGGACGGAAACTGCCTGTTTCACGCCGCGGGACACGGCCTCACCGTGCTCGGGAAGGGCGGGCCGGAGCTAGCCAGTCACACGGCCCTCCGCGCGCACGTCGTGGGTTACCTGAACACCCACGCGAAGGCGACGAGCGCGCTCGGCTTCAAGATCCGCGACGGGATGGGCATCCAGGGCAACCAGCAAGATGCGGTGTCCGGCGCGCAGGGGGACGCGATCGATCGGCGCATCACCTACCTCCGCGGCGCGCGCAACTGGGGCGACGAGGCGTGCATCACCGCGATCGAGCAGCTCTACAACGTGCGAGTCTACGTCTACGACGAGGACGGCGAGCCGGGCCCGCCGTACTACGAGACGTCGAAGGAAGACGGGGCGGACGAGCTGATCCTGTGCATTCGCATGATCGGCTACGTGCCATTCCATTACGACGTCTACCTGCTCGATCACGAGGCGGCCCGCGACGGCGACAACGTGGTCCTGGAGGCGCCGGAGAAGGGCGCGGAGGTCCCGCAGTCCGCGGACGAGCCGTGGGCCTACCACATGAATCCGGACGGCCTGAAGCTCTTCGGCCCGGCGATCGGCCTCCGGCAGCTCTTTTACAGCCGCTCGATGATCGAGGACCTGCAGAAGGGGAGCAAGAAGGTCGTCGCCGTCGCGCTCGGCAATCAGCAGAACTCCGTGGCTCGACCGGCGCCGGTCGTGGGCGTGCGCTTCCGCAACGCGTTGGACAAAGCCACGCTGGAGTCGCAGTCGTTCTCCGCGGCGACCGCGCCCGAGACGCTCGCCGCCGCCGTGGAAGAGCCGCTCCATCTGCCGCTCGTGCGGCTGGACGACGGGGAATTCCTGAACTTGCTGGATCTCTCGAACACCGATCTCCTGATCGACTTCGCGAAGGACAACGGGGATATCCCGGCGACGGTGCACCTGCGCGTGTATCGCCGGGCGTTCGGCCTGATCGGGGGCGGCGCTCCGAACAATGGGCTGCTCGGAGAGCTGGAGATCGACCTCGACAAGGTGAAGGCCCAGGCCGAGGAGCTCTCGGGGCCTTCGCGTACGCGGTACACGATCCCCGGGAAGGCGCTGCCGGAGGACGCGCTCCGCTGGCTCGACTGGCCCTCTTCGCCGTTCCAGATCGTGGCGTCGAGCGAGCGCGCGTTCCCCTTCGATTCGAGCGCCTTCACGCACGCGCACGTCCCGAGCGAGATGGATCTCCTGCGCGCGGAGGCCCTCGCGAAGGTGCCAGTCGTGATGCTCGGAGACTGCCCCACGGCGCTCGCGGATCTCGGCGTCGGGGCGAAGCTCACGGACCTTCAGAACAAGACGATCGATCCGAGGGCCGCCGCGCGCGAGGCGTTCGCCGTGCCGCAGGCGAAGGAGACGGCGCTCGGGCAGCTCCTCGCGGCGACGGGCGTCGGCCAGATCAACTGGAACCAGCACAACTACCTGATCGAGGTCGCGCCGGGGAAGTGGTACGTGTCGACCTCGTGGGCGAGCATGGCGTCGCTCGTGCTCGACGAGGAAGCCGGGCGTTACAAGCTCGCGGCGCTCTACTGGCACTCTTCGAAGGAGGCCTATGTGGCGACCGCGGCGGACCTCGCGGCCCCGCAGGCCCGCGGGACGCGCCCGGGCGTGGCGGAGCTGGAGAGGCTCCGGGCGAAGCTGTTCTCGCTGCGGCTCGCGATCGGCGACATCTTCTCGTTCGTGGACAGCGGCGACGCGGCGACGCGCTTTCCACGGCTCCTGCCGAAGGAGCGCTACACGGCGATGTGGGTGTATAACAGCGAAGAGCGCCAGGACGTCGCGCTGCTGGAGGCGTTCGAGCAGCGGTATGGCGCCGTCCTCGCCAAGATCCGAGAGCTGGAGTCGACCCCGGAGTCCGTCCGGACCATTCAGGACGTCGGGCACCAAATCCAGGAGCTCACGCTCGCGCCGTTCCGCGTGACGATGCCGCCGATCAACCAGAAGTTCGAGCTCAACGCGTTCATGGACGTGGTGGCCAGGATCGCGGCCGACGTCATGCGCCGAAAGCGGGAGGTCCTCCTCGACGGCGTCATCCTCCTGTCCGACAAGGTCGAGGGCATCAAGGACTTCGATCTGGAGACCGGCAAGCGGCTGCCCGTCGGCGAAGACTGGCAATGTCGCGTGTTCGAGGAGCCGCTCGACCTGGCGCACGTCGTCACGACCGGCATCAGCAGCTGCGCGGGCGGCGTGACCGTGTCGAACGAGAAGGCGCCGCGCAACGTGCTTTTGTGGCACCTCGACGCGAACCTCTCGATACCGATCCTCGCGGAGATGGAGCGCCTCTTCCCCGGCGGGAAGGACGCCCCGGATTTTCGCACGATGGTGCTCGTCACGCCGACTTTGTGGGAGCTCAACAAGTACCGCCCGTCGAACCTCTACCCGGCCTCGGTCTCGAAAAATTGTCAGACCGTATTCTTCGGCCGCGGCTCGCACTGGCAGGCGTCGCAGCCGGTGGTCGCGGGGTGCGATCTCTTCGGCCTCGACTGCCAGCGGGACGGGGAGGTCGATCTGGTCTTCACGTACGACATCGACAAGCGGACGGAGCCGCTCGGCCAGTGGAGCGCCGCCCCGGCGGAGGACACTCCGGTGCTCCTGTCGCACTTCCAGGACAAACTCTTCGGCTCGTATCGCTACCTGAAGGACAAGGAGGTGGAGCCGGAGACGGTGAAGGAGATGACCGACTACATGGCTCGCGTCACCGACGCCGCGCAGGAGGCGCAGGCCGCGATCAAGATCCACAAGCGGACGTCGAACAACAAGAGCTGCCGCGTCCCGAACGTGACCGCCGCGCTCATCGAGACGGCCGTCGCCGCCGCGCGCCCGCTGCTCACGGCTCCGTGCCTCCTCGCGGCCGACAAGGGAGATCAGGAGATCGCGAAGCTCCGCGTGACGGAGATCGTGGAGCACCACTGGATGCCCGCGCGCGCCTCCGCCGCGAAGGAAGAGCCCGAGAAGGAGAAGGAAAAAGAGAAGGAAAAGGAGAAGTCCGACGAAGGCGGCGACAAGGCACCTTCCGGAGGCGGCTCGAACGAGAGCGTCGACTGACCCTCTCGGAACAAAACGTATTCAGGTTGCGAGGCCGCGCCGGCGCGCGTCCGCGGCGCGCCAGTCCTCCACGCGCTGGAACGGGTGCACCGGCCCGTCGAACGACAGCTCGCGGGCCGCGTCGAAGTCGGTGACGCCGCTCGTTCGCACGAAGATCGTCTTTCGGTTCATCGGCGCGAAGAAGAGGAGGAAGGGGAAGAAGTTCTTCACGACGATGATGTCGGCCTTCCACGGATCGAGCCCGACGTCGCGGAAGAACGAAGGCTTGATGGTGATCGCGGGGCCCTCCATCAGCACGAGACGCACGTCCCCGACCGCGAGCACCACCATCCGCTCGAAGCCCGGCAGATGCCTCTTCGTGACGACTCGGCCCTTCACGACAAGGCTCCTCCCGCGGGAAGGGTCCAGCTTGCCTCCGACGGAGACCTCGATTTCGCGGCCCTCGGGGACGTCCCATGTCTCCTTCACGGCGGCCGGATCGCGCAAGGGCACGTACGCGATCATGCCCTTGCCGTCCTCGATCAACCGCTCCAGAAGGGCCGTGTTCTCGCCGGGGGCGCCGGCCGTCACCACGTCGGAGGCGTCCGCGATCATCACGACGCCGAGCCTCCGCGCGAGCCGCGCGTCCCGGGCCTTGCGAATGGCCTCCTCCGGCGACGCGAACACCGGAGGTTGCTTGTGCCGCTTCTCCCAGCAACGCTCGGCCAGATCGTCCGCGAGGCTCTCCGCGAGCGCGGGATCGCGGTCCGTCACGACGGCCGTCGACCACCCGAGGGAAGGGTGGTTGTTCCACGGATGGCACATGTTCACGCTGGTCCCGAGGACGCGCTTGTCCCGCTCCAGCCATTTCATGCGCAGAAAGACGTCCACCATCGGCGGGAGGAAATCGATGGTGCTGCCGCCGCCGAGGATCATCGGCAAGCTGCGCCACGCGACCGTGGGATGGAGTCGCCCTTGGAGCATGCCAATCAAGATCTCGCCGGCGCGCCGCCCCACGCGCGCGTGATCCCGGTGCGGGTTCGTCTGGTAGCTCTGCAGCGCGTCGCAGGCCTCCACCCGCTCTTTCGTGAGGTTCGCGTGCAGGTCGTACGTCACCACCAGAGGGGCCTGTCCGAGGACGGTGCGCGTCGCCTCCAGGATCTCCTTCTCCGGATCTCGCACGCCGACGACCCCCATCGCCCCGTGAAGCGACAAGTACACACCATCGACGCGCCCGGCCTTTTTGAGGTCCGTCACGAGCTTTTCCAGCAGCGAATCGAACGTCGCGCGCGTGAGCGGTCCGGACGCCACCGCCCACGCCGAAAACAGCGGCACAGGCGTGACGTCGCGCGCGTGGGCCCGCGCGGCGTCGAGGAAACCGGCCAGCTCGGCGCGCCGGAACATCTGCGCCACCTCGAAGCCGCCCGGCCCCGCGGCCCGCGACAAGGCCTCTCCTTCGAGGAAGTGCGTCGACCGGAAATCCTCCAGCGACGTCGTCACCGGAGAGAGGGCGTTCGTCTCCTGGTTGATGCGGGCGTACGCGATCCGCGCGGTCAACGGCCCCTCCGCGAGAGCGCCTGTTTGAGCGACTCCACCTTGTCGAGCACGGCGTTGACGCGACCCTGGTGTTTGGACAGCCACCGATCCACGGCGCCGCCGCCGCTCGAAGCGTCCTTGAGGTCCGGCACGACGGCGCCCGGCGCGTACATCGCCTCCATCACCTTGCGCACGCTCTGCGCCACCATGCCGCGGAGAGGCGCCTTCGCCATCATCCCGTACATCGGCGCGTTGCCGCTCGCGGCGAGGTTCGGATTCGAGCGGACCTCGGCCACGGAGGACCGGAGATCGTCGAGGTACAGCGACACCGTGCCTTCGTGATTGGCAGTCACCGTGAGGTGCACCGAAGGCGGCCTTTGCTGCCGATCCATCGTCCAGCCGCGCGCCTCCATGCGGTCCGCGACGGCGTACACGTCCACCGCGCGATCCCGCGCGCCCCACGTCACGATGGTCGCGTTCGATCGCCCCAGGACGACGAGCTCCGGCATCGCGTTGATCCCGGCGCGCAGCGCGTCCGCGGCCGCGAGCGCCCGGCGCGTGAGGTCCAGATAGCCGCGCTCCCCCATCGACTGGAAGGCCGCCCACGCCGCCGCGACGGGGCCTCCGGGGCGCGTCCCCGGGATCGACGGAGAGGCGTAGATGCCACCGGGCCAGTCCGTCGCGACGAAGAACTGGTGGCGCATGTACTCCATGTCACGCCACAAAAGCACGCTCGCGCCCTTCGCGGCGTATCCGTACTTGTGCAGGTCCGCCGACATCGACGTGACGGCGGGCACGCGGAAGTCCCAGACTGGCAGTCGGCGACCGAGCCTCTCCACCCAAGGCAAGACGAACCCGCCCACACAAGCGTCCACGTGGAGCGGCAGCCCGTGCTTCTCGGCGACCGCGCCCACCTCCTCGATCGGGTCCACGACGCCGTGCGGATACTGCGGCGCCGACGCCACGAGCGCGATCGTCTGCTTCGTGATGGCCTTTTCCATCGCGCGGGCGTCCGCCGTATAGTCCCCCGTGACATCCACCTTGCGGAGCCGCACCCCGAAGTAATGAGCGGCCTTGTCGAACGCGGGGTGCGCCGTCACCGGCATCACGATCTCCGGCGTTCCGCGGACCTTGCGCGGGCGCCCGTCGGGGCCGCGGACTCCCGCGTTGCGCGCGCGCTCGCGGTACGTGTACACGGCGAGGAGGATCGACTCCGTGCCTCCGGAGGTCATCGCGCCGACCGCCCCGGCCGGGCCGTGGAGCAGGCCCGCGGCCGTCTGCACGACCTCCGCCTCCATGCGCTTCAGGCTCTTGAAGGCCATCGGGTTCAACAGGTTCGCGCTCGCGAAGAGGCCGTGCGCCCGCGTCAGCAGCTTCTCGTGCTCCTCGCCCGCGTGGTAGACGAGGCTCCACACGCGCCCGCCGCGCCAGTTCGCGTCCGCCTCCTTCATCGACTCCATCTCGCGCAGGATCTCTTCCGGGTCGCGTCCGGTCTCGGGCATGGCCTTGGACATCCCCTGTCTCTACACGTGGCCAGTCCCCGCCACAAGCGAGAGCGAGGACCCTCCGGCTGGGGAGCCGACTGACCGGATCTGTGAAGATCCACCTCCCCCGAAACGGGCGGACCCGGCGGGTTGCCATTCCGCAAAACCGCGCGTTTCCAAGGCTCATGGTGCATTCAAGCGACCTGAGCACGCGGCTTGCTGAGAGCGCTCTCGGAGGATCCCGATGACGCTCTCCATCCGCTACATCCCCCGCGCCCTCGTCCTTCTGTCGTCCGTACTGGCCCTCTCGTCGTGCTCGGCGATCTCCGGCCACGACGGCGGCGACTCCGACGGTCGCAAGGGGACGCCGATCGTGAACGGGCAGGAGACGAGCGACTACCCCGCGGCGGGCGTGCTCCTCCAGCAAGGACAGGCCTTCTGCACTGGCACGCTCGTCGCGCCGCGCACGGTGATCACCGCCGGCCACTGCGTGGAGGGACAGGACGCCTCGCAGTTCACTTTCGGCATCGGCGCGAGTCAGGACCAGCTCGACACGGAGATCCCGGTCGTCTCGGGGGTGGCTCATCCCCAGTTCGACATGCAGCAGCTCGTGAACGACGTGGCCGTGATCACGCTCGCGGAGGACGCGCCCATCCAGCCGATCACGCTCAATCCATCGATGGATGACTCGTGGATCGGCAAGCAGGTGACGCTGGTCGGATACGGGGTCGACGACGGTCCTTCGCAGTCGAACGCCGGGATCAAGCGCATGGTGGACGTCACCATCGACGAGCTTTCGCCGACGACTCTGCACTACACGACGCAGAACGGACAGACCGCCTGCAACGGCGACTCCGGGGGTCCGGCCTTCGCCGAGATGAACGGGGAGCTGGTGGTCGTGGGCATCACGTCGTACGGCGACCAGAACTGCCAGGAGTACGGCGTCTATACACGCGTGGACGCCTATCTGGACTTCATCAACGAGCAGATCCAGGCGGCGGGCCAGGGCGGTGGTCAAGGCGGCGGCGGTCAGGGCGGCGGCGGCCAGGGTGCCAGTGATCCGGGCCAGGGCGGTGACTTCGGCCAGGGCGGCGACGCAGGCTTCGGCGGAGGCGACCCCGGCCAGGGCGGCGACCCCGGCCAGGATGGTTGTTTCGGCGTCACCTACGAAGGGCAGTGCGACGGCAACACGGTCGTGTGGTGCGAGGACGGCCAGCTCTACGCCGAGGATTGCCAGGAGTGCGGCTACGATCAGGATCAGGGCTACTACGCTTGCCTCCAATAGGCCCCTCCCTAGCCCGCCGTCTCCTCACTCCTGCTCGTTCGGCGCGTCCTTTCCGTTCGAGGGCGCGTCCTGTCCGTTCGGTGTACCGTCCTGTCCTGGGGCCTTGTCGGGCTCCGCGGGACTCTGGCCTTCGGGCGCCGCTCGATCGCTGTCCATTCCGCTCTTGTCGCGCGGCGGGACCTTCGGGATCTGGCCGCGCTCGGGGAGCTTCGCGACGTCGATGTCGATCGCCTGCGAGTCGCCCTTGTCGACCTTCGCCTGCGCGAGCTGGCCAGTCGCGGACACGATCACCACGTAGAGCCCGTCCGGCAGATCGGTGACCTTGAACGAGCCGTCGGGCCCCGTCACCGGCCTGCGCAATCCCATGCTCCCGCTGCCCACGTTCGAGGCGATCATGAGCTGCACGCCGGACATCGGCTTTCCACCGGCGGTCACCGTGCCGTGGATCTCGCCCTTTCCGGAGGGCGGGAGCACCATGTCCTGATTCGCGGCCTGGCCCGGGTTCATCATCACCATGGCCATCACGCGCTGTCCGTCGGCCTGCGCCTCGACGCGGAGCCCGCCGGAAGGGAGCTTGTCGAAGCGATACCGGCCCTGGTCGTCGCTCATCGTGTCGACGAAGCCGGTGGAGCGGTGGGACAAGGTCAATTTGGCGTGCGGGACGGGCTTTCCGTCGCTGGTCTTGACGACGCCGGAGAGCGAGCTGCCCTGCGCCATCTGGATCGTGACCTGCCCGATCTTGTCGCAGCCGTCCACGTGCATCTCGACGCTCGTGGCCGCGTGGGCGCCGTCGTACGCGCGGATCACCACGTCTCCGACTGGCACGTTGGAGAGGGTGAATCGCCCGCCTTCGTCGCTCTCCGCCTGGCTCTGCGCGTCGACGGACGAGTCGCCGATGACGCCCGCGGCGCGCCGCAGCTCGGCGTCCACGTACACCTCGTTGAGGGGCGTCCCATCGGTGTCGGTGACGATCCCGCTCATCGCGCAGCCGTGCGTCAAGGTGAGGTCCACCTTCTCGGTCTTCCCCTCGGCCACGCTCACGAGGCTGGAGACCGCGGGGGCGAGGCCGGGCGCGGTCGCGCGCAGGAATACACCCTGTCGCGGGATCTCGTCGAGCCGGTACGAGCCGTCGGGCCCCTCGAACGTGCGCGTGGCGAACGGCGCCGCCGCGGCCATGTCGTCGGCCCCGGGCCCGATCACGTCGATCGTGAACTTCGGTACGGGCTGCCCCTTGTCGTCGAGCACGCGCCCCTCCACGACGCCGCTCGCGCGGAGGACGATCCCCACCTCCTCGCCCGCGTGCGCCATCGCGATCGAGGGGCCGTATCCCTTCTTCGAGACGTTGAGGTAATACGTCCCGTCCGGCAGGAAGAGCTCGAAGCGCCCCACGCTGTCGCTCTCCGCCGCGGCGATCACGGAGGACTGATTGCCCGCCATCTGGAACGTGGTCGCGGCGACGCGCGCCCCCGTGAGCGGGTGTCCATCGGTGTCGTACACGGTGCCATGAACCTTCGGCCTCGCCGCGGGTCGCCCCGCCGAGGGACCGTCCCAGAATCCCCTGTTCTGGTAGCCGGATCGCGCCGTGGGCAGGGCCGTGGCGACGGCCGGCGTGACCTCGCTGTCCTTCCGCCTCCGAAGGTCCAGGAAAATGGCGATCGTGATCCCGATCGCGAAGAGGACCAGGAACGACACGAGGGCCCACTTGCGCGCGGATCCCTCCCTCGGCTGCGTGCTTAGCATGAATTGCCTCCTTCGGAGATTGCGCTGTCGGACAAGGCAGCATGCCCGTGAGAGGCCGGGGAGGGCCGGCCTCTCACGGGCTGCTAAGGATGCGGGGCCTCGCGGCCCCCTCGGGATCGGCGCCGCGGACGGGCGGCGCCGATCTCGATGGTGGTCAGTACGCGTGCACCGGGTAGATGACCGGGATCGCGCCCTGGACCATCACCACGCCCTGCAGGCCGCCGGGGCCCTCGGTGAGCGCGAGCGCCACGTCCGACACGACCTCTCCCTTGAGGTTGAAGCCGTCGCACAGGTGCGCGTGGGATCCCGGACCGGCCGAGATGATCGTGGTGATATCCATGGTCTCGTTGACGATGCAGCTCGGCGTGAAGGCCGTGCGGAGCTCGTCCAGGATGCACAGCTGCACGTCATTGGGGTTGTACGGGCTCTCCCAGTCCGCGAGGTACTCGCAATAGTTCCCCGAGCGACCCAGGGCGAGGAAGCTCAGCTCGCCGAGCGACGCGAACGTGCCTCCGAACGCCTGCACTGCCAGCGTCCTCGAGTTGCCCACATCGAGCGCCGAGGCGGTCGTCGAGAACGAGAGAGCGGACAGAGCGGCGGCGATGAACATCGACTTTTTCATGATCCCCTCCAGCTGCGTATCGGACTTTCGTCCGCACGCGTCAGTCGTTGCGAATCACACGATACCTTCGCGCCTACCGCGGGCAAGCTCGCCGCCCGGAGACCCGTGGAACAGGCTCCTTCATCCGGAGGCGCCCTGAGGAGAGTGGTAGTCTGAAACAGCCATCCATCGACCTCTCGAACCGACATCGCGGTCCCGGAGACTGCCTATCTCGCCCCCCGGCCACGCCCCGTCCTCGCCGCGCCGTCCCCCCGCCGCGCCGTCCCCGCCGCTACGGCCTTGAGAGCCTGCCATCGCCGTCCGGCGGGTGTCGTCCCGCGACGAGGTCGGCCGCGCGGAGCCCACGAGCGCGGGGATCGCCGCCGTGCTACCCCCTCCGGCGCTCCGCCGGCGGCGCGTGCAAAGAACGGGTCTCCTCTGCGCTTCCGGCGAATGGCTTGCGCGTCGCGTCGGGGCCACCGGGGAAGCGAGGCGTCATGCGAGGATTTTTCGCGCGGAATGTAGTCAAAAGGCCTGTGAAACGGCGCTCAGACGTGAATAGGATGCCGCCCATGCACACGAGCTCCCCGCCATTTCCGGTCGTTGATATCGCCTTCCCGGAAGAAGTGAAGAACGAGCAAGTCCGCAACTGGGTGCGAGAGATGGTCGCGCTCTGCCGTCCGGACAAGGTCCACTTCTGTGACGGGACGCAAGAAGAGTACGACCGCCTCTGCCAGCAGATGGTCGACGCGGGCACCTTCAAGCGCCTCAACCCCGAGAAGCGCCCCAACTCCTACCTCGCCCTGTCGGACCCGAACGACGTCGCGCGCGTCGAGGACCGCACCTTCATCTGCTCCCGCCGCAAAGGCGAGGCCGGGCCGACGAACAACTGGGTCGATCCGCGCGAGATGAAGGCGACGCTCGCCAGGCTGTTCGACGGCTGCATGGCCGGCCGCACGATGTACGTGATCCCGTTCTCCATGGGACCGCTCGGCTCCGCGATCAGCCACATCGGAGTCGAGATCAGCGACTCTCCCTACGTCGCCGTCAACATGCGAATCATGACGCGCATGGGCAAGAAGGTCTGGGACGTGCTCGGCGACGGCGATTTCGTCCCGTGCATGCACTCGGTCGGCGCGCCCCTCGCGAAGGGCCAGAAGGACGTGCCGTGGCCCTGCAACAAGGACAACAAGTACATCGTCCACTTCCCGGAGGAACACTCGATCTGGTCTTTCGGATCGGGCTACGGCGGCAACGCGCTCCTCGGCAAGAAGTGCTTCGCCCTCCGCATCGCCTCGACGATGGGCCGGGACGACGGCTGGCTCGCGGAGCACATGCTGATCCTCGGGGCCGAGTCTCCGAACGGCGAGAAGACCTATGTCGCGGCCGCCTTCCCGAGCGCGTGCGGCAAGACCAACTTCGCCATGCTCATCCCCCCGGCGGGCATGGAAGGCTGGAAGATCACCACGATCGGCGACGATATCGCGTGGATCAAGCCCGGTCCGGACGGGCGCCTGTACGCCATCAACCCGGAGGCGGGCTTCTTCGGCGTCGCCCCCGGCACGTCCAACAAGTCCAACCCGAACGCGATGGCCTCGTGCGCCAAGAACAGCATCTTCACCAACGTGGCGCTGACGCCCGACGGTGACGTGTGGTGGGAGGACATGACGGACGAGCCCCCGCCCGAGCTCACCGACTGGCAAGGTCAGAAGTGGACTCCGGCCATCGGCAAGGAGACGGGCCGCAAGGCCGCTCACCCGAACGCGCGCTTCACGTCGCCTGCCTCGCAGTGTCCCGTGATCGACCCGGCCTGGGAGGACCCGGCGGGCGTGAAGATCTCCGCCTTCATCTTCGGCGGTCGCCGCGCGAGCGCGGTGCCCCTCGTCTGCCAGGCGGTGAACTGGAACTTCGGCGTCTACATGGCCGCGACGATCGGCTCGGAGATGACGGCCGCCGCCGCCGGGACGATCGGCCAGGTCCGCCGCGATCCGTTCGCGATGCTGCCCTTCTGCGGCTACCACATGGGCGACTATTTCAACCACTGGCTGCAGATCGGCCGCACCCTGCCGAACCCGCCGCGGATCTTCTGCGTGAACTGGTTCCGCAAAGGCAAGGACGGAAAGTTCCTGTGGCCGGGCTTCGGCGAGAACGCGCGCGTCCTCAAGTGGGTCGTGGAGCGCGTCCGCGGCCGCGCGTATGCGATCGAGAGCCCCCTCGGGTGGATGCCGCGCTACAAGGACATCGACTGGACCGGCCTCGATTTCACGGAGGACCAGTTCGCCGAGCTGATGGCGGTCGATCGCGAGGTGTGGAAGCAAGAGGTCCTCTCGCACGAGGAGCTGTTCGAGAAGCTCTACGATCGCCTCCCGAAGGAGTTCATGTTCATGCGTGAGCTCCAGCTCTCCAGCCTGTGGCGCTCCCCCGAGCGCTGGAAGATGGCCGCCGAGCGATACTGACCCTCCCGCAAACTGGCAGTCTGTCGCGCCGATCGACAGGCTGCCAGCGCACCGAGGCCCGATTGGTCACATGCCAGTCGGGCCTCTTATTTTTTTGTCCCTTCCCCGCGACTGGGCATGATGTTATAACGGATGAATGTCCGCTGAAGCGTCACGTGATGAAGGCGACGTCGAGCTCCACGACGGCTGGATCCGGGTCCATTTCGGGGGAGCGCGCTCCTACGCCGACTTCCACCACCGCTGGCTGCGGCACAACTGCGATGTGGACCGCCACCCGAAGACGCGCGAGCGCACCGTGGACTCTTCGGAGCTGCCGGACGATCTGCCGGTCGAGCGCGCGACGGTGCGCGGCGCGGAGCTGCAAATCGAGTGGGCTTACGACCACCGAGTCTCCCGGTATTCGCTGGATTGGCTGTGGTTGCACGCGTACGCCAAGGGCCGGGAGGAGCCGCCGCCCCCGCTGTCCGACGTCGCGAAGATCACGGTGGACGGCCGCGGGTTGGACGTCGCCGCCCGCGTGAGGGCCGCGCGCGCGGTGCTCGACGCGCACGGAGTCGCGGTGGTGCGTCGCGACCCCGCGAACAACGTGCCTCCGGAGGACGAGACCGAGGCCATCGTGGACGCCTTCGCGGAGGGGGGACTCCGCGTGATCGGCACGCATTTCGGCCGGATCGAAGACCTGCGTACGGACAACACCACGAACCAGAACACCGATCAGCTCGGCTATACGGACAGCCCGGTCGACCTGCACACCGATCAACCGTTCATTCCATCCCCGCCGCGATACCAGCTCTTGCAGGGCGTCCGTCCGGCGGAGGTGGGCGGCGAGAACTACGTGGTCGACGCCTTCGCCGCGGCCCGCGTGCTCGGGGCCCACGACCGGCGCGCGCGCGAGCTGCTCTCCACGGTGAACGTGCGCTTCCACCGCAAACAGAAGGCGTTCGAGAGCCTCGTCGTGGCGCCGATCCTCGGAGAGGCCCCGTCCGGTCCGATCGTCCGATATTCGTACTTCACGATGGACCCGCACCAGGTCCCTTTCGCGGAGATGGAGGAGTGGTATCGCGCCTACGACCGCTTCGCGCGCCTCGTTCGGGACCCGAAGAACCAAGTGCGCTTCACGCTCGGAGCGGGCGATTTCCTGGTCTACGACAACCACCGCATGCTGCACGCCCGCACGGCTTTCCGAGGCGCGCGCTGGCTCCGAGGCATCTACTTCGATCGCTAGCGAGCGGCCGGAGATCCGCCGCGCCGACGCCGGGCCGCGAGGATCAGGGACGCCGCGAGGAGGGACGCCGCGAGCGGGGCGCGCGCGGGAGAGGTGGAGTCCACACTGCCGATCACCGAGCACGAACAGCCGCTCTTCGCCGCGGGGCCGGAGGTGCCTGTCGCGGTCGCGGAGGCCGACGGCGCGGCCGCGGACGCCATCGGGTCGACGAGGGGCTTCACCGCGTTGCCGGCCTTGTCGAAGTACTCCGCGCGACCGAGCTTCACGATGCATTTGCCGCCCTCGAAGGCGATCTTGTACGTGCGGCGGATCTCGTCCCAAGGCTCCTTCTCGGAGGTCGTGCGAAACCCGGAGATCACCTCCGGGCACTGGGCCCCGCTCGCCGCGATCTTCTCCAGCCCCTGGCGATCGCTCTCACTCCCGCCCTTCTGCATCGCCTCGATGCGGGGGAGATCCGAGTCGTCGATCACGACCAGCGCCATGTCCCCGCCGGCGGGGTGCCACGACACCGGCTGGACCTCTCCGAGCTTCACCACGTCGAGCCCGTGGAACGTGTGCGCGAGGATGACGGCCTTCCCCGCGGGCAGCTCCCCCTGGACGAGGATGCTCTGCTTCACGCCCTTCTCCCCCTCCGCGAGCAGATCGGCAGAGGCGGTCCGCGCGGCGGAGAGGGCGGCGAGCACGGCGACAGGGACGAAGAGGCGAGCGCGCATGTCCGGCGACTACCACACATGAATCGCGGCCGTCACCCCCCGCCACGACAAGGCACATCGCCGGCGCGCACCTCTCGACGTGGAGGGGCGCAGCCTCGATGTTCGACTTCGCCTCGTCGGGAGCGCACGGCGACGCCGCGAATCAGAACGAGACGCTGAGCCGCGGCGACATCGTCAACCAGGGGCCGTGGCCCGCTCGATCACAACGAACAAGTTTCGCGAACGGCTGTAGACTTCGACGCGGGGAGACGGCACGCGGCGCCCGCGCGCGCGATCGCGAAGCGCTCTTCACGATCACAAAAACGCACGATCGCGCGGATTTGGAGCTCGTTCTGCGATCGTCTCTGCGCACCTGGGGCGCTTCGCCTCGTGTCCGGCGCGTGTCCGGCCCGCCGGTACCGCAATGACGCGACAAGCTTGACAATGTGTACAGGATCCCAGAAATTGCCCCGGCGGACTTATCTCGGCTTTCACATTCTTGCTCGTCGTTCGGCCTATCGAGTGTCGAGCACAGAGTGTGTGCGCCATCCGCGGAAAAGGAGCTCACGGATGAATTCTCGGCTCACGAAACTGGTCGTTGCCTGCCTCTTTGCCGTCCTCGCTGCTGCTACGGCGGCCTGCGGTGACTCGGGCTCGGGCTCGGGCGGCGGCGGCACGGGTGGCTCGACCGCGACCGCTGGCGCGGGTGGCACCACGTCGACGTGACGATCCTCGGGTCGGGAGGGCGCTCGCGCCGTTCTCGACAGTGGAAGTTGCGATTGCAAGTCGTCGGTGAGCGAATGGGCTCACCGACGACTTTTTTTTGTCCGGCGCGCGCAGGCGACGAGGTCGACTGACCATCTCCGAGAGAGGCAGTCGCCAACGGGGCTCCGGCCGACTCTGGGCCTCACGACAGGGACCCGAAGGCGCGGTCGGCCCGCGATGGGGAGGATGCCAGTCGCCGCGAAGCTCGGCAGCGTGACGCGCCGGCGCCGCGGCGAAACTATTGGTGACGCGATAACGGAAATTGTAGCGCTATGACGGATTTGTCAGGCCGGACGTCCGCTTTAACGGACGCGCCGAGATGGCCTGTGGGGATTCAGGGGTTCGTGGGGAGGACGCGGGCGCCGTCGACGAGGCGATCGCTCGGGTGCACGACGACCTGCTCGGATTCGTCGAGGCCGCTCGTCACCTCGGCGTCGCGGTCGCCGCGGTGGCCGATCTCGATGACGCGCTTCTTCACGCGATCGGTCGCGAGGACGAAGACGGCCCAGCGATCGCCGTCGCGGAACAGCGCCGAGAGGGGCACGCGGATCGCGTCGGGCTTCTGCCACACGACGACGCGCGCGTGCACGCGGTAGCCGTCGCCGAGGGCGGCGCGGGCCTTCGGATCGCACGCGAAATCGGCGACGACGTTCACGCGCTGCTCCTCGACGCCGAGCGCGGAGATCTTCGTGAAGCCGGACGGCTCGACGAGGCGCACGCGCGCGTCCAGGCGGCCGTCTCCGCCCCAGTGCTCGATCCACGTCTCGGCGGCCGGGCGGATGGCGACGGCGTCGGCGGAGAGGACGTCGAGCACGATCTCCAGGCCCGCGGGGTCGCCGATCTCGACGAGCGGGGCGCCCGCGGCGACGACGCCCGCGCTCTCGTGCAGCACGCGGAGGATCGCGCCGTCGACGGGGGATTTCACGGCCACGCTGGACGTGTCGCCCGCCTTGCCCGCGGAGCGCGTGACGGCCGTGCGCGCGACGTCCACCTGCGAGCGCGCGACGCCCACGCCGAAGCGCGCGGAGTCGAGCTCGGACGAGGCGGTGCGCTCCGCGAGCTGGGCGTCCTCCAGCGCGGCCTTGCCGATGCCGCCGGCCTTCTCCAGCGCCGACATGCGCGCGAGCTCGGCCTTCGCGTGCTCCGCGGCGGCCTCCGCCGTCTTCACGCGCGACGCAGCCTGCTCTTCGCCGGCCCGCGCGAGGCGCAGCTCGGCCTCGGCCTGCGCCTTCGATCGCGCGTCGAGCAGCGGCGGATCGATCGGCGTCACGACGGTGATCGGCGCGCCGAGCGCGATGCGATCGCCGGGGCGCAGCGCGACGCGCTCGATCTGGCCCGCGACCGGCGCGGAGACGACGAAGCGATCCTTGATGCGCGTGCGGCCGTCGCCGTCGACGGTGACGACGAGCGGGCCCTTCGAGATCGTCGCGGTCTGCACCGGCTGCGGCTTCGGGAGGAAGGCGAACACGATGAGCGCGAGGAGCGCGAGCCCCACGACGACCTCGACGCCTATCTTGGCGGTCTTTGCGATTTTCACGGCTCAGTCCCTTGTCTTGAGGACGCTGACCAGGTCCAGGTGGTCGACGCGGCGCCGCACGATGAGCGCGGACAGCGTCGCGGAGACGGCGACGGTGAGCGAGGCGACGGCGTAGCTCGATCCGCTCACCACGAAGGGGATGCGCATCAGATCGGTCGCGTAGGCGCCCACCACGCCCGCCGCCATCCCGTACCCGAGGAGCAGGCCCAGCGGGATCGCCGCGCTCGTCGCGACGAGCATCTCGCCGAGGAGGATGCGCGACACCTCGACGCGGGAGAAGCCGAGCACGCGGAGGCTCGCGAGCTCGCGCGATCGTTCGGCGAGGGCGATGCGCGCGTTGTTGTAGACGACCGCGAACGCGATGATCGCGGCCATCAAGATCTCCACCGAGCGCATGGTGCCCATGTTCTGGTCCATGACCTTCTCGAAGAGCTGGCCCTGCGCTCGCCGCAGCGCGACGCTCGCGACCATCGGCACGTTGCGCGTGCGCTCGAAGAAGCGGTTCTCCTCGCGCGGGTCCACGCGGACGAAGGCGCCGGTCACGACGCGCTCCTGGCCGAAGAAGCGGTAGAGCGCGTCGATGTCCATGTAGGCGCCGCCGCCCCCGATGATCTCGTCCACGATCATCGCGACGGTGGCCTCGCGCGGGGCGCGATCGCCTTCGAGCGGCTCGATCGTGACGCGGCCGCCGAGGCCGACGCCGAGCTTGTCCGCGAGCACGCGGCCGAGCACGAGCCCGGACTCCGGCAGCGGGTGCACGCGCGCGCGGTCGTCGACGAGCCGCCGCAGCTCGCCGCCGCGGAGCATGCCCATGATCGCGCCGTAGCGGACGCGGCGGTCCGTGCGCAGCGCCACCGGCACGGCGCGCACCGGCTCCACGTGGAGCACGCCGGGCATGTGCGCGACGTCGTTCTCCGCGTCCTCGGGGATCGCCTTCACGAACTGGAGCGTCGCGTCCTCGCTCTGCGCCGACGAGAACTGCACGTCGAACGCGTATTTCATCGCGTCCACGCTGAACGTGCCGACGACGAGGATCGCCGCGGCGAACGCCATGCCGACGATCGAGAGGATCGCGCGCGTCGGCCGGCGCGCCATGTTGCGCAGCACCATGCGGCCCGCGGGCGAGAGGAGCCGGCCGATCCCGAGCGCCTCGATCCACGTGCGGGTGAAGCGCGCGGGGGGCTCCGGCTTCATCGCCTCCGCGGGGGCCTCGCTCGCGGCGCGGCGGACCGCGGCGAACGCGCCGATCCCCGCGGACGCGAGCGTGCTCGTGATGGCGATCGCGATCGTCGGAGGCGTGATCGTGAGCGGCGTCATCGGGAAGTAGTAGAAGTCCGCGTACACGCTGAGCAGCCCCTTGCCGAGCGCCGCGCCGAGCGCGAACCCCATCGCCGTCCCGATGCCGGCGAGCACCATCGCGAACCGGACGTAGTGCGCCGCGATCTCTCCGGACGTGTATCCGAAGGCCTTCAGCGTCGCGATCTGCGTGCGCTCGGTGGTGACCATGCGCGACATCACCACGTTGAGGAGGAACGCGGCGACCGCGAGGAAGATGGTCGGGATCACCGTCGCGCTCGTCTTCACGCCGCGCAGCTTCTCGGTGAGCAGGTAGTCCGATGGGTGCCTGTCGCGGCCGAACGCGCCGGATCCGCCGTACGGCGCGAGGATCCGATCCACCGCGTCAATCACGTCGGCCTCGGAGGCGCCGGACGCGAGGCCGATCGAGACGTCGTTCACGACGCCGCGCATGTCGAGCGCGGACGCGAGCGGCTCTTCGGCGATCCACACGACGCCGAAGCGCGCGTCGTCGGGCAGGAGCTGCCCCGGCCCGACCGTGTCGACGTACTCGGGCGAGAGCGCGACGCCCGTGATCGTGAGATCCTGGTGGCGCCCGTTGATGAGCGCGCCGACGCGATCGCCGAGCTTCAAGTGGCGGGCCTTCGCGAACGCCTCGTTCACGACGACCTCGTGATCGCGGCCCACCTCCGGGAGGCGGCCCTGCCGCAGGTGCAGATCGTCCATGATCGGCTCGCGGCCGGGCACGATCGAGATCATCCGCCCGATGATCGGCTCGTCGACGTTGTTCAGATCCAGCGTGACGTCGGTGACGACGCGGCCCATCACGCTGGCGACCCCGGGCACCTCCGCGACGCGATCCGTCACGTGCTCGGGCGCTCGGTTGGCGTGCGCGAACACATCCGGGAAGCGGCGCTCCTCGTAGAACGAGGTGCGCGAGCGCATCAGCGAGTCGTACGCGCTCATCATCGCGACGAACACGGCCACGCCCGCGGCCACGACCATCGCGATCGCGAGCGCCTGACCGCGCATCGCCCACAGATCGCGGATCAGCTTCTTCGTGAGGGCCCTCATGGCGTCACCACGCGAGCTCCTGCGCCGTCGCCTTGCGCGCGTTCCGCTCCTCTTTCGCGATGCGGCCGTCGTGGAGCGTGATCACGCGGTCGGCCATCTGACCGATCGCGGCGTTGTGCGTGATGAGGGCGACGGTCGTCTTGAGCTCGCGGTTCACGCGGGCGATCGCCTCGAGGACGATCTTGCCCGTGGACACGTCGAGCGCGCCGGTCGGCTCGTCGCAGAGGAGGACGTCGGGGCGCTTCGCGATGGCGCGCGCGATGGCCACGCGCTGCTGCTCGCCGCCGGACATCTGCACCGGGAAGTGGTCCATGCGCTCGACGAGGCCGACGAGGGCGAGCGCCTCCTCGGCTGGGAGCGGCCGCTCGGCGATGTCGGTCACGAGCGCCACGTTCTCCCGCGCGGTGAGCGATGGGATGAGGTTGTAGAACTGGAACACGAACCCCACGTGCTGGCGGCGGTAGGCGGTGAGCGCGTCGTCGTCGGCGTGGAAGAGATCGTGATCGCGGTAATGCACGCTGCCGGCCGTCGGCGTATCGAGCCCGCCGAGGATGTTGAGCAGCGTCGATTTCCCGCTGCCGGACGGCCCCAGGAGCACCGCCATCTCGCCGTCGAAGAGATCGAGATCCACGCCGCGCAGCGCTTGCACCTCGACTTCGCCCATGCGGTAGCTCTTCGTGAGCCCGCGCGCGACGAACACCGCTCGGCCGTCCGTCCCGCCCGCGGAAACGGCGTCTTTCTTCGTGTCGTTCATGGTTCGCCCGGCTTCCGAGCAGAATCTCGTGCAGCGCTCATGCCACTGCAACGTCGCCGATCATCGGCCCACGTATTCTCGTATGCGCCCGCAAGGCTTACGGGATGCGAGCGCGCGGGGGACGCCCTATAGTCGGCGCCCCATGGGATACACCAGCAAGGATCTCCCCTCTCAAAAGGGCCGCATTTTCGTGATCACCGGCGCCAACTCCGGCATCGGCCTGGAGGCGGCGCTCGCGCTCGCGGGCGTGGGGGCGCGCGTCGTCATGGCGTGCCGCGATCCCGGGCGCGCCGGAGAGGCGCTGTCCCGCGTGAAGGCCGCGTCGCCCAGCGCCGACGTGGAGACCGTCGCCCTCGATCTCGCGTCGCTCGCGTCCGTTCGAGCGGCGGCCGCGGAGCTCAAGAGTCGCCTCCCACGGATTGACGTGCTCGTGAACAACGCGGGAGTCATGGCGCTGCCTCAGCGCAAGACCGCCGACGGCTTCGAGATGCAGCTCGGCACGAACCACCTCGGCCACTTCGCGCTGACTGGCCTCCTCCTCGACCAAATCGAGCCGAAATCGGGCCGCGTGGTGAACGTCTCCAGCATGATGCACCGCCGCGGCAAGATGGACTTCGACGATCTCATGAGCGAGAAGCGGTATTCGAAGTGGGATGTCTACGGCCAGAGCAAGCTCGCGAACCTCCTCTTCACGTTCGAGCTCGACAGGCGCCTTCGCAAGGCCGGCATGGCGATCAAGTCCGTCGCGTGCCACCCCGGTTATTCGGCGACCAACCTCCAGTCGGCGGGCCCGAAGATGGAGAACGCCAGTCTGAGCGGCTGGGTCATGAGCATCGGAAACAAGCTGTTCGCGCAGTCGGCGGCGGCGGGCGCGTGGCCCACGCTGTACGCGGCGGTCGGCGACGACATCGAGGGAGGCGACTACACCGGACCGAGCGGCTTCAACGAGATGGGCGGCCCCGCGGTGAAGGTGGGCTGCACGAAGGCGGCCCGCAGCGAGGAGGACGCCGCGCGGCTGTGGTCCGCCTCCGAAGAGCTCACCGGCGTGACGTACGCGTTCGCCTCGAAGTCCGCCGCCTGACTCCCTATCTCCACACAGCCATTCTCGCCAAAGGGCGCTCCGGGTCCGTCGCCGGGGCCGCGCCGCGGTGTTGCGCAATTCGCCTGGCATCCCGTTTGCGATAGCGACTTTCCAGCGGCGGCCAGGAGGCGGCCTGTCGCTGGAGGCACCATGAGCATTCGGCTGTTCGGCGTGGCGATGGCGTTGGTTCTCTCGGGCGTGACGGCGGGCTGCGGCGGCAACGACACCGGCGGCTCCGGCGGCTCCGGCGACGGCGGCAACACCGACACGAACGCCGCCTGTCCCGCGCAGTCCACGGGCACGGCGGCGAACCACATCGTCGTCCACGTCTCGTGGCCGGAGACGCTGGGCCTCCAGGCCGGAGAGGGCGACATGCACGTGTGGACGCGCGCCGATCTGACCTTCGACGGCGACGACGTGACCGGCAAAGTGACGCCCTGCGGGAGCATCATCCCCGCGCTCACGAAGAGCGATCTCGCGGGCGGCGGCATGGTCCAGACCGAGATCCCCGACGCGGTGTGGGACGCGGCTTCGATGCCGACCTTCGAGGTCCACGGCGCGATCTCCGGCTTCGACGCGGGCGCCACGATCACCATGGATCCGGTCGCCTCCGTCGTCGGAGCGTCGCTGTCGGATCCCCAGAACGACGCGTGGCCCGCGAGCGGCGCGCAGCTCACGACCACGGATCCGGACGGCGACGGACAGCCCGGCATCCTCGCGATCCCGCGCACGGACGGACAATTCGAGGCTCCTCCGCTCGACCTTTCGGGCGCGCTGGACACGAACGGGGCGCGCGCAGATCAGGTGTTCGTGGCGACGCGGACGATGATCGCTCTGGCCGGCACGCGGGACTCCTGCGGCCACGCGAAGGGCACCGCGGACGTCGCCCACGTCGACTCGCACGTCGTCGGTTGCCACGTCAAGGACGGCGCGGCTTGCACGGCGGAACAAGCGAAATTCGTCGACGACAACCAGCCCAAGTTCACGATCGTGAGCGCCACGTACGAGATGGTGCAGGTCCCCGCGGGCGCGACGTGCGCGGATGTCCGGGCGGCGCTCCCGACCAACTGACCATCATGCGAACAGCCACTCTCCTCGCCGCGGCCTCCCTCGCAGCCTGCCTGTCCGCGGGCTGCGGCGGGGAGGAACAGGCCCCCTCTCCCCCCATCCGCGTCACCGTCGACACGCACGGAATCCCGCACATTTCCGCGGCGACGGACGACGATCTCTTCTACGGATACGGCTACCAGCTCGCGAGCGATCGCATGCTCCAGCTCGAGATGTGGCGTCGATTTGCGCTCGGCCGCCGCTCCGAGATCCTGGGCGGCAACTACCCTGGATCGTTCGGCGCGACGACGCTGCAGGACGACGAGCTCGTGCGGATGTTCGACGTGGTCACCTGGGGCAAGCTCGACGCCGCGAAGATGCGGTCGGAGGATCCCGAGCATTGGCGCCTGATCCAGAGGTGGCGAGAGGGCATCAACGCGCGCGTCCGCGAGATCCGCTCGGGCGCGGTGGATCGGCCGTTCGGCTTCGAGGAGGACGAGCTCGATTTCCTGCCGGAGCCTTGGGACGAAGACGATCCCGTCATCGTCATGAAGATGATCCACCTCGGGTTGGATCAGACCATCTTGTACGAGATCCTGGTCTCACTCCTGGATCAGCTCTCGCCGGACGCGCTCGCGGCGATTCAGCTCTTCAAGCCGGGACGCCCGGTGTACCAGGTGCCGCCGGAGGACATGCCCGCGGGCGCCGGAGGCTCGAAGTCGCCGCCGCCTTCCTCACCGAAACCCGCGGGGAAAAGGCTGGATCGCCTCCCGCCGGGCGCGCTGGATCCGACGAAGTGGTCGTTACCGACAGGCTCGCACCCCGGGTCCAACTCGTGGGTGGTGGACGGCCGCTTCACCGAGAACGGCAAACCCATGCTCGCGGGCGATCCGCATCTCGTGTTCACGCTGATGGGCTGCATGTACGCGGTGCACCTCGACTCCAAGTCACGCGGCGGCACCTTCGATGTCGGCGGCTTCTCGTTCGTGCCCGGAATGGGCATCTTCGCGGGCCGAAACGAGGACATCGCGTGGACGCCGACGTCCGCGTTCGGCGACGTGATGGACCTGTGGAGCGCGGAGATCGACGACAAGGGCGCTCACCTCGGAGGCCAGATCGTGCCCGTCGTGACGCGCGACGAGATCATCCACGATCGTGAGGGAAACGACACCGCCGTGGAGTTCGTCGACGTCCCCGGCGTCGGCGTCCTCTTTCAAGGCAGCTTCTCCGGCGTGCCTATTTCGGTCGCGGGCCCCGGAAAAGAGGCCATCATCGGGTGGACTGGCTTTTCGGCGCGCAGCTCCAAGTACTTCTTGGAGCTCGATCGCGCCACGTCGACGAAGGACTTCGAGGACGCGGTCGATCGCGTGCCGGAGCTGTCGTACAACTGGGTCGCGGCGGACCGACAGAGCATCACGTACCGCGTGAGCCTCGAAGTGCCGAAGCGAAACCCCATCGCCAAAGGCCGCGAGCCGTGGCGCGTGATGGATGGCAGTGATCCGCTCGCGCTCTGGCCGGGCGGCGCGCTCCCGGCGTCCCAGCTCCCGCGCGGTCACGCGGAGGAGCGCGGCTTCATCGTGACGGCGAACAACGATCCTTTCGGCTTCACGGACAATGGCATTCTGGACGACGATCCCTGGTATTACGGGGCCTTCTTCGACCCGGGGTACCGCGCCGGCCGCATCGACTCCGAGCTTTCGCGCCTCACCACCATGAAGAAGGTGACGCTCGCCGACATGCAGGCGCTCCAGGACGACGTGCACTCGAACCTCTCCGACGACGCTTTGCCACTTCTGGACCACGCGCTCGCGGCCCGCGCGACCGACCCGGCGCTCGCGGAGTACGTGGATCGGCCCGACTTCGACGTCCTCGCGCAGCTCTTGATTGGCAGTTGGGACGGTCGCATGGCGCGCGATTCCTCGGGCGCGCTGGCGTTTCACGCGTTCGTGCACTTCCTCGCGGGGGAGGTGCTGGAGGACGACATGGTGACGCTGCTCTACGAGCGCACCCTGCAAGAGGCGCCGTTTTACGTGCTCAAGGTGGCGATGCTCGCTTTGCAGGGAGCGTACCCGGACGGCGCGAAGGTGGTTCAGGGCGGGAACGACCTCGTGATCCTGCGCGCGCTCGACAAGACAGCGGCCTTCTTGCAGGAGCGTTTCGGAGGCGTTTCACCGGAGAAATACCGCTACTCCGACATGCGCGTGACCGACTTCGACAACGCCTACGGCCTCGGCATGCCGATCGGACAGTGGCCCACGGACGGCGGCGAGGACACGGTGAACGTGGCGCACGGCATCTTCCGCAAGAACAAGAAGGTGCCGGAAAAATGGGTCTCCAACTACGGCCCGGTGGAGCGAATGACCGCGCGGTTCGACGACGCCGGCCATCCGGAGCTGTGGGTCAATTTCCCGCTGGGCAACGTCGCCGACCCCGCGAGCCCGCACTGGAACGACCAGCTCGAAGGCTGGACCGAGGGCACGTCCTTCCGCTTCCCCTTCACGGAGGCGGAGATCGCCGCCGAAGCCGAGCGCACCTTCGAAATCCCGCCCCCCGAGCAGCTCACCCGCTGAAGTTGCGCAACCGCCGCCTTTCTCGAGTTGCGCAACGGCCCGCCTTCACGAATTGCGCAACGCCTCGTCCGACGTGGAGCCGCGCTCGATCCAGCGTGAGTGCCAGTCTGATCGGAGATGCCTTGTTTGCGAGAGTGCCAGTCTGACTCGTCAGGAGGAGACCGACTCTTGGGGGGCCATCATCAAGGTGAGGGCGTTGTCGGGGACCTGGGTGAGGAAGCTGCGGCGCCAGCTCGCGTCGCTGATCTTCGCGGCGCGCGCGAGGAGCTGCGATTTCGCCTCGACGAGGACGTCCTTCGCGCGGGCCTCGTCGCCGCTCGCGCGGAGGGCCTCCGCGTAGGCGAGGCGCACCGTGGCGTCGCCCTCTTCCAGCGAGCCGAGCTTCTCCAGCTCCGCGTAGGCCTCCCGCGCGGCCTCCAGCGCCTCCGGCGCGCGCTCCGCGGCGAGCAGCACGCGCGACAGGATCGCGACCGCCGCCGCGCGCAGCGGGGGCGCCGCCGCCAAGAGCTCCTTCGCCGAGCGCGCCTCCTGCTCCGCGAGGCCGAGATCGCCCGACGCGAGCGCGATCTTCGCCGCGTACGTGCGCGTCACGCCTTCGAGCCGCGTGCCGCCCTGCGAGTGGAACGCGAGCGCCGCGCGCTGCTCCAGCGCCCGCGCCTCGTCGAGGCTGCCCTTGAAGAGCAGCGCGTGACCGAGGTTGTGGAGGATCTGCGGCTCGATGTCGCGCAGACCGAGCCGGCCCGCGGACGCCAGCGCCGATCGGAGCGTCGCCTCGGAGCCGTCGAAGTCGCCGAGCTCCGTGAGCATGCAGCCGATGTTCGAGCCCATCGTGCACGCGTTGCGGAGATCGCCCGTCCGCTCGAACGCCGCGCTCGCCGCCTGCAGGTGCGTGAGGCACGCGCCCGGATCGCTCGCCGCGGAGGCGCGGAACGCGTGGAGCTGGTGCAGCATCGCGGAGATCTTCGGATCGAGATCGCTGCGGCTCGCGGTCGCCGTGTTGAGCTGATCGATCAGCTCGTCCGCGAGCGCGTACCGGCCGCCGAACACGAGGTAGCTGCCCGCGCGGCTGAGGCAGACCATCTGCGCGCGCCACGCCTCGTCCGTCGCCGCGGGGGGGCGCGCGACCTCCACCAGCTCGGCCACGCGATCCGTGAGGCCGCGGCGACCGTTCGCGACCGCCGCCTGCGTGATCGCGCGGAACCACGCGGGCGAGCGCGGCGGGAGCAGCGCGATGGCCTCGCTCGCGCAGCGCTCCCCGTCCGCGAGCGCGCCGCTCCACACGTGCGCCTCGGCCTCGATGAGGCGGATCGCGCCGAGCTCGTCGCCCGTCGCGCCGCTCTCCGAGGCGCGCGCGGCCCTCTCCAGCGCGGCGCGGAGATCGTTCGCCTCCAGCGCGTGCTCGGCCGCGCGGCGGTACCACACCACGGCGCGATCCGGCGCCCCGCCGCGGCGGAAATGCTCGGCGATCGCCATCGCGTCGGCGTGGCCCGCGCGCTCCAGGAAATCGGCCGCGAGGCGGTGGCCGAGCTCGCGATCGTGCTCGGTGAGCATCGCGTACCCGGCCTCGCGCACGATCGCGTGGCGGAACATGTACTCGGGCGCGATGCCGCCGGAGAGGTTGAACGGCGCGACCAGCTCGTGCGCGGTGAGCGCCGAGAGCGTGTCGTCGATCTCCGCCTGGAGCGCGTCGCCGCCGAGCAGCGCCGCCACGCCGAGCGACGAGAACCGCTCGCCGAACACGCTGGCCGCGCGCAGCACGCGCTTCGCCTCCGCGCCCTCCGCGTCGAGGCGAGCCTCCACGGTGCCGAGCACCGAGTCCGGCAGCTCGTCCTCTTTGCCGGCCGCGACCGCGCGGATGATCTCCTCGAGGTAGAACGGGTTGCCGTCCGCGCGCTCCACGATGCGCGAGAGCACCGTCGACGTGACGCGATCGCCGAGCACGCCGCGCACGAGCTGCTCGCTCGCCTTCGCGGGGAGCGGCCCGAGGCTCACCACCTGCACGTCACGATCGGCCCACAAATTCGGGAAATGATCGTGCACCTCGCGCCGCGCGAGGCCGATCACGAGGAACGGAGCGTCGCGCAGGTTGCGCAGCGTCGAGCTCACGAGCCGCACCGTCGCCGCGTCGCCCCAGTGCAGATCCTCGAGCACGAGCACCACGGGCGCGAGCGCGCACTCCGCGGCGATCCAGTCCTCCCACGCCGCGCGCGTCGTGTCGTTCATCAGCATCGCGTCGTCGCGCGCCGCGCGGAGGCCGCGGGCCTGGCTGTCCGAGAACGGCGTGCCGCACAGCTCGCCGAGGAAGCCGCTCACCACGCCGAGCTCCGCGCCGCCGACGGAGCGGCCGAGGCGCGCCGTGAGCTTGCGCCGCCGCACGTCGAGCGGCTCACCGTCGCGGATGCCCGCGGCGCGGCGGATCGCGTCCGCGATCATCCCGTAAGGCGATCCGGCCGCGACGGAGCTCGCGCGCCCCGTGAGCACCGTCACCGCGCGATCGCCCTCGCGCGCCGCGGTCGTGAGGCGGCCGAGCAGCTCCCGGCACAGGCGGCTCTTGCCGGAGCCGGGCGGGCCCACGACGAGCACCGCGCTCGCGAGCGACTCCTGCACGCAGCCCTCGAACACGCCCTCCAGCGTGCGCATCTCGCGGCTGCGGCCGACCCACGGGCTCGGCTTGCCGAGGAGCATCGGCGCGTCGTGCTCGAAGCTCGCCTCGCCCGCGAGGTACACGCCGTCCGGCCTGCGCGCGATCGCGAAGCGCGGGCCGAGCATGCGCGCGGTGACGTCGTCGATCTGCACGGCCCCTTGCTCCGTGCTGCGCAGCGTGCGGACGCCGCGGTCGATCACGGTTCCTTCGATGAAGCGCGCGGAGGAGATGCCGCGGCCCGTCGACACGCACACCGGCAGCTTCGGGTAGCGGGTGCGCAGCGCGAGGGCGCACTGCGCGGCGCGCTCGGCGCGATCGACGGCGCTGCCCGGTCCGGACACGACCGCGACGAGCGAGCCCGGCCCGAGCTCCACGAGCGTGGCGCCGCACGCCGCGACGATCGACGCGAGCTCCGTGTCGGCGGAGAGATCGATCGGCTCCGACTCCGCGTGGGGGCCGGTGCCCGCGTCGGCGTCGCCCGCGAGCACGAGGCTCACGAGGCGCTGCTCGCGCATCGTCAGCACGCGATCGTCGGGGCGCACGCTCGGCGGCGGGACGGAGAGGGTAGTCGGCGCGGACGAGAGCGTCGCGTCGGGGGCGGCCGCCGCCCACGCAGCCAGAATCTCTTCGATGCGATCGAGCTCGCGCACCACCGCGGCCCCGTCGCTCGGTCGCTCGTCGGGCTTCTTCGAGAGCATCCGCGCGATCAGCGCCGACAGCTCCTCGGGCACGTCCGCGCGCGCCTGCCGCACCTTCGGCGGGTCCTGGAAGAGCACCTTCGCGAGCGCCGCCATCAGGTGCGCGCCCTCGAACGCGGGCTGTCCGGTGATGCTCTCGAACGCGACGCAGCCGAGCGAGAACACGTCGACGGAAGGGAGGCCGCCGTGCCCCTGAAGCTGCTCGGGCGACATGTACCCGGGCGTGCCGAGGACGCCGCCCGTCGCGGTGAGGCGCGACGTCTCGCGGTTGGGCCGCGCGATCCCGAAGTCGAGGATCTTGAGCTTCGTGACGTCGCCGCCGACGAGGAAGAGGTTCGACGGCTTGATGTCGCGGTGGATGATGCCGCGCGCGTGCGCGTACGCCATCGCCGAGGCCGCGCCGCGCAGGACCGCGATCACCTCGCTCGGGAGCAGCGCCTTTCGCGAGAGCCGCACCGCGAGATCTTCTCCGCGGAGCCACTCCATCGCGAGGTAGCGCTCGCCGGTGGGGACGACGCCGTGCGCGACGTGCCGGACGATGCCGGGGTGATCGAGGGCCGCGATGATCCGCGCCTCTCGCTCGAAGCGCTCGGCGTCGAGGTGATCGGAGCTGTGCAGGACCTTGAGCGCGACCGACGTGCCGTCCAGGAGATCGCGCGCCCGGTAGACAGCACCCATTCCCCCCGAAGCGACGCGCCGCTCGATCGTGAAGCGGCCGCCGACGACGGTACCAGGATCCACCCCGCGATTATTGCAGGAAGACCGTGATGGACCCCACGTGTTTCGTACCGAGCTTGATGCCGCCGTTCTTCTTGAACGTCGGGGCCTCACGGCAGCCCGGGTAGGCGCCGTCCGACTCGCGCGGATCGCAGAGGAGCGGGCAGAAGCCCTGCACATCCACCACGCAGTCGTTGATCGACGGGCCGCAGACGCGCGGGATCTGGATCTTGCCAGGCGGCAGGCAGCCGTACACCTGCATCGGCTGGGTGAAGATGTCGCCGTAGTAGGTCGCCTCGACGTGGTCGAACTTCTTGCGCTCCTGCTTCGTCGTCGCCAGCGCCTCGTGGTCGCCGCGGAGCGAGATCTGCAGGGGTTGGCCGAGGTAGTCGAGCCGGGCGATCACGCACGCGGAGACCCACGAGCGGCACTCCGCGTCGCACGAGCCGCCGATTTCACCCCACTCCGGCGCAAGTCCGAGCCCGCCTTCGAACCCGTACGTCACGCCGTTCACGACCTGATCGATGTGCGCGTCGGCGGGGAGCGCGCAGCTCACGATGTACTTGTACAGCTCCCTCGCTTTGGGGTCCTCGAGGGCCGCCGTCACGAGCGGGTTCTGAGCGAGATCGCTCCCCACGAGAGCGTTCTCGGAGAGGGCGTTCTCCGAGAGCGCATTCTCGGAGAGGGCGTTTTCGGAGAGGGCATTCTCGGAGAGAGCGTTCTCGGAGAGGGCAGCTTGACGGGCCTCACCGAGATCCTCGTTCACCGAGGGGGAGGGCGCACACGCCATGAGGGCGAGGGCGGTGAGCGTGAGGAAAGCAGGCTGAGAAGCTCTGGTCCAAATTGGGGTTCGCATGCAATTTTCTTAAAACACGGCCGCTTCCTGCCTTTCAACGGATTTCACTTGACAGCCCACACGATTTGTCAGGGTCGCACGCACATGGACGACCAAGGTGGGCGACCCTGCGGCTCGGGCGAAACGGAAAAATGAGCCGACCCACGCTGCGCGCGGGAAGATCGCGGCGAAGAAACCGCGGCTTTCCTCGCAAGGCGCCGATGTCGGAGCTGCGCGCACGAAGGGGCTGATGCCTTTTGTCCTCGCCTGGATCGTCGAGGTGGAAGCGGAGGAGTCTCGGCTCCGCGAGCTTCGATCTCAGAGGTCTTGATCCTCAGTGAGCCTTGATCGTGTCGGGGGTCGCGGCGTCGATCCACGCGCGGAGGGCCGGGAGCGTGTCGGGGAGATCGTCGGGCCACGCGCGGGCCGCGCCCTGCCTCGCGAGCGTCACGACGACGCGATCGCCGGGGCCGAATTCGGCGGCGGAGAGCTCGCCCTCGTGCGCGTCGAGCGCGCGGCTCCTCCCGGTGGCGAGATCGAAGAGGCGCGCGGTGCCGTCGCCGCTCAGCGTGAGCAGCGCGCGGCCGCTCTGGGCGAAGCGCATCGAGCTGATCTGCCCGGTGTGTCCGACCAGCGGAGGCAGCTCCGCCGAGCCGTCGATCGCCCAGCGATGCACGACGGCCTCGAGGCCGTTGAGCACGTAGACGATGCGATCGTCGGGGGAGAGCTCGACGCGCCGCACGCCCGCGCCGCTCGCGTCGCGCGAGATCGACGTGCCGGCCACGAGGTCGAAGATGTGGAACGTGTGCTCGCCCGTGCCGGCGACGACGTGATGGCCGTCGTGCGAGAAGGTGAGCGCCGTGATCGCGCCGGCGCCCCGGCCGATCTCGCGATCCTTGCCCGACGCGAGATCGAGGAGACGCACGGCCCCGTCGCTCGTCCCGAGCGCCGCGGTGGCTGCGTCCGGCGAGATCGCGATCTGGCTCACGTCGACGTCGACGCGGGCGATCTCCGAGAGCGCTCCGGTCGTCATGTCGAAGCGGGCCAGGGATCGATCCTCGGAGCCGATCAGCGCCGCGTCGCCCTTCGGAAGGAACGCGAAGCACCTGGGCCGGGCCGGCGCCGTCACGACGATCGGCTTCGCGGCGTCGAACGTCCCGAGCAGGAGCATGCGCTGCGCCGCCGTCACCGGGGAGCCGGGCGCCGGGTGGAGGCCCGAGAAGCCGACGAACCGCCGCCGATCCGGCGACGCGCGGAGCACGAGCCAGGGCGTGGGATCGATCGCGTGCTCCGCGATCTTGTGGCCCTCCATGTCGCTGATCACGATGCGCCCCTGATCGTCCGCGGTGGCGAGGAGACCGTCCGCGGAGACCGCGAGGCCGTTCGCGGGCGCGCGATGATCGACGAGCACCCGACCCGCGCGGCCCGGCTCGAAGATGCGCACGTCCCCCGCGGAGGAGGCCGCGTAGAGCCGCGCGTGATCCGGTGAGACGCGCACGGCCGAGGCGACGCCCTCGAGTCCCGCGAACGTGTGCATCTCGCCCGTCGAGAGGTCCCACGTCTTCACGGCGCGGTCGTACCCGCCCGTCGCGACGAGCACGTCGTCGTCCGAGAAATCGGCCGCATAGACGCGCGCGCCGTGGCCGGGGAGGCGCTTCGTCACCGCGCCCTTCGCGACGTCGTAGATCGCGATCTCCTGCTGCGTGGGGATCACGATGCGATCGCCTCGCTCGGTGAGGAACAGCGCCGGCGCGTCCGCCGACGCCGGGATCGCTTTGCGCGCGCCGGTCTTCGTGTCGAGGAGGAAGGCGTCCGACTCGTGATCCTTCTCGTCGCTGGTCCAGAGCAGGAGGCGACCGTCGTTGGTGACGTTCCAGTGACCCAGGCTGGCGCGGCCCTTTCCGATCGTCTTCAGCGGGGCGCCGACCTCCCCGAATTCGACCGCGCCGTCCTTCCGCAGCACGACGACGTAGCGCCCGTTCCACGAGAACGCGGACGACACGATCGGCTCCCCCGGGGGCGCGAGCGGCTCGACCGACGAGGCGCCGCTGCGCCAGATCCACGGGCCTCCGTCGGCGTTGCGCGGCGTGCCGAGCACCGAGCCGTCCTGCGCGAACAGCACCTGGCGCGAGGCGTTCGGGACGGAGACCTTCGCGAGCTCCTTGCCCGTCCTGCGATCCCAGAGGCGCGCGGTCAGATCCTTCGAGACGGACACGATGCGTTTTTCGTCGGGGGAGACCGCGGAGAACCAGGCTTCGTCGGTGTGGCCCGCGAGCACGATCGACGCGCCGGTCGCCGTGTCCCACACGCGGAGCGTCTTGTCGTCGCTCGCGGTGATGAAGCTCTTTCCGCCCTCGAACGGCACGATCGAGTTCACGTGGCCCGTGTGGCCGCGGTACGCGTGGGAGAGGCCGCGGGTCTGCGCGTCGGCGGCGATGCGGCGCATCTCGCTCACGTCGGCGAACTCCGGGGAGAGCGTCTTCAGCCAGGCGACGGCCTGGTTCGGATCGCGGCCGAGCGCGTCCTGCGCTTGCAGCAGCGTCAGCTCGTCGGCGCGCGAGGTGGCCTGTTTGCTCGCGTCCTCGGCGGCGCGTCGGGCGGTGAGCGCGGCCTGCTCGGCGGACTCGGCCTCTCGCTTCTTGGACAAGGCATATCGCCTCTCCTGATCCGTGCGCACGAACGCATAGGCGATGACGAGCGCGAGCACCGTTATCGCGGCGAGCGCCATCGAGAGGACGGGCCGGTTCCTGCGCCAGAAGCGCCGCAGCAGGTGAGAGGCCGAGTACGTGTGCGCGGCGACGATCTGGCCTGTTTGCAGGCGCTCCAGATCGTCCGCGAGCTCCTTCGCGGTGGTGTATCGGCGAGAGCGCTCGCGCGCCATGGCCTTGTTCACGATCGCGGCGAGCTCGTCCGTGACCGTCGGGACGTGCTTTTCGAGCGGCCGCGGCGGGCCCTCCACGATCGCGGAGAGCAGCTTTTCCCAGGGCGTGTCGTGGTACGGGGGGACGGCGGCGATCAGGTGATAGAGCATCGCGCCGAGCGCGTAGATGTCGGCTCGCTCGTCGACCGCCTCGCCCGCGGCCTGCTCCGGAGGCATGTACGCGGGAGTTCCCACGACCGCGCCCTCGATCGTCAGTCCCT